>NZ_PUJW01000018.1 GCF_011189575.1 Photorhabdus cinerea | reverse complement strand
TAACCGTAGAAGGGCAACAGGAGCATAAAACGACCGGGAACTATCTTGCCCAGATTGACGGTGACAACGCCTTGCAGGTCAAAGGTGATGTGGCCCAAAAAATCCAGGGCGTATTCAGTGTTGACGCCAACGGTGACCTCACTGTGCAAAGTGGCAGCAAAATCAGCCTGCGAGTCGGCGGTAACTTTATCGTCATTCATGCCGGAGGCGTTGATATCAAAGGCCCGGCCATTAATCTCAATTCCGGGGGCAGCCCGGGGGACTTATTGCAACCGGCGAATCCGGCGATTTTACAGGCCGCCGCCAGTGCCGGCTCCCTGTTCGTGGCGCACTGTCCGATGAAGGATAAACAGTAATGACAGAAGAAAAATATTATGCCGTCATTGACGGTGCCGCCGAACCCCGGCTGTTTTTTATCCTGGAACACTTTGACCCGCCTGTGACGTGTCTGTATGACGAGTCTTTACAGCCTGAACTCTTGAAAGTGGCCCCGTATCTGGTGGAAGTGACCGAAAAAGTCGGGCTTTTTCTGGCAGAATGGGGAACACCCTGGGGGATCTTCCTACACTCGCAAGCCGACATGAGAACACTGCGCCAGCATCTGCGTAAATACCTTCAGGTCTTATTGCCCGATCAGTCTAAACCGGTGTTTTTCCGGTTTTATGACCCGCGCAATATCTGGGATTTTCTCAGCATCCTGAGTGACTGGGAAATTCACTGTTTTCTCGGGCCGATAGATAAAATTGCCACAAATTATCCGGGCATTGACAGGCAGGATAATTTTCACGCCGCCAGAAAACAATTTCCTCGGGGTGCTAGCAGTAAAAGAAAGATGTTATCGATCACGCCAGAACAACTGGAAAAGATCCAGATTATTTTTACAGAACGTTATGTGCAGAAACTGGCCTCATTCATTGATGAGTGGGGAAGAATAGAAGGACTTAATTACATTGATTATGCCCGTACACTATTCACGTGGTTCAGAAATATCAGTATTACGGATGACCGCAGTATTCGGGGGTTAATGAAGTTATTTGTATTACATAAATATTGTTCGATAGAAGAACTGCCCGTTCATTATAAAACATTGCTGGAGAATGACAGCGAACCGGGATATTTACGGGCAGAAAAGCTGTTATTACAGGAATTAGGTAGTGTACCACTGTGATTTAATATTAATTATCTTAACCTTATAGACATGAGGAAAGAATATGGAAAATGCCATGAAAATCGGTGATGTCTTAGTACCGCCTTCATGCCATCCCCGGATTATTGCAGCAAGCTTTAGTACGGTTTTGATTGAGGGTAAATCTGCGGCCAAAACCGATGATGCAGTCAGTTGCAGCAGGGTAACCCTCGGTAACGACCGCGTTAATATTAGCCAGAGGAAATAATAATGACGTCATTAGCTGCCGGGAACGCCATTTGTGATTGCAAAAACCCGGATACCTGCACACACCGCGTTGATATTACCCTTGGTGACAAAAAATTCAGTTATATACAGGAAAAATTTTTCCCCGCCATTTATATGGTGGTAGAAGATGACCAGCCTATTCCCTTAACGATCAAGTCAATTAGTAAAGGCTGTGCCTCCAATAATTCTCAGTGTCCGATTGGTGATATTTATGATGATAATGTTTTTCAACACATTGCCCGATTTTCTCCGGCTCAACCGTATAAAGGGAAAATTGCTTACCGATTGCCTGCCGGGGGTTTCTCATTAGAGGAAAATAATCCTTTCCGTTTTATTGATAAGTTTGTTATTCCCAATAATGGACTCGCCGGCCTGGAAAAATCATCCTATTTTATCCGAGTGACCGAGTGCGCCGGGGAGCCGTTTGTTCCCCAAAAAATTAATATTTACAATGAAATAAAAAACATTTTCGTGGGTAAAAAGCCGGTCTTTTACACGGCTATCAATTTAGTGCTTCTTGAGAAATTTGAGGTGGATGTTTTTTTTGGGCTGAAACAGGCGATTGAAGAGTTTAATGACGAACAACGGCGTCAAACCTTTCGCGAAAATTACCCTAACCGGGCCAGACCTGGCTCCCGATACGAAAAACGATTAACAAGAAAATACACGACACCCTATGAAGTCACCAACACCCTGACCATTACCGGCAAAATCTCTTCTACCCGTGGAAAAGAAACGCGTAAATGGTCCAAAGAATTAGAACAGGAGTACAAAAAAGGCACTCATAAGCTGAATTTGCTTGAATCGGTGGGAAACTCGGTTAAACAAATTAACAAGGTCTTATCGGATGGCAAGAAACCAGACGAAATCAAACTCTTATCTGCCGAAATTTTATATCCGGTCATTAATCTTCATGGCGAAGGCGCATTATGTCAAAGTTCTACAAATCAGCTTTATTTTAAATGTAAAGGGGGGATAAAAGCCGCCCCGCTGTTCGGCATAGCCCTCCGACTGGATGTTATCCAGATGTTTGCGAATTACTATAAACTGGATACGTTGGTGGCAACTATTCGTGAACATGGGCAAGAACGGGAACAAGAAGTTAAACGGGGCAAAGATGGTGCCTATCTTGGTGTTCAACTGGATTTAATCGTGAAAGGCAGCATCGATTTGGGTTTCAGTTGGGCTTCGGATGAGAAGAAAGAGTGGCATTTTGAGCCCGGAGCGTTGGTCAAAGGCAGCCTGGCTATTGGCGCAGAAACCAATATTCGGGGTGGTGTCCGGTATTGGGCTGTAGAGGGATATTTTAAGGCCAGCGCTGAAATTATGGCTGAAGTGTGTGTTGCATTGGATAACAGCCGGAAAGATAAGCTGGATCTGGTCTTTTATCATGAAGGGATTAAAGCGAAGAGCAATGTAGCTTATGGGGTAGGAGTTGGAAAAGAAAAGGAGAAAAATAGTGGAAAAATTAAAGGTCAGCAATCAACGGATAAGAAAAATTTACAAGATGAAATTGAAAAAGAGTGGATACTTCAAGAACCGTTACCAAAAGATAAATCAAAATTCAGAGTACAACTGGGTTAATACTTTGCTGGCTTTACTACTAGTGATGAGTTATTCAGTATCAGGAAAAACAAATATGATTGAATATAAATATCTATTGTCACTCAATACACATCATAGTCTCTGTGTGGCGAGAATTAATGACATGATGGCACTGGAAAACAGTGATTCGAAATCTGGAACACAATCGAGTGGTTTTAATATGACTGCCTTCGTTGAAAATGGTCAGAATACGATGGAATTGCTGATGGGGTCTCTGGATGAAAATTCTGATACTTTTTCCCCAGACAATGAGTGTGAAGCGACCCTCACTAAAGCGTCTCCGTATGGTGATAAAGATGAAGTGATCAGCCATATCAAATTGACTGTTGATGATAAAGGCAATGTCACAACACGAGAATCTCAGAGCCAATTGCCAAATGGTAAAGCCGGCTTTGATTACGCAGCCATGTCAAAAATAGAAGCGGAAGAAGGGCTTTTTGCCGCACAGAAAACCTTTACGCTTAGTGGATTACCGGACTGGATGTGGACAAAAGCGCGGCCAGTTTCGGAAAAAAATGATATGGAGGCGATAAGAAACTTCTATCTGGAAATCAGCAATACCTTACATCAGCGAGATTTAAATAAATTATGGAAGATGAGTCAGCCTGCATGGGAAGAGTGGGCAAGAGCTGAAAACAGCCAACCAGAGATTTTCTTTAACTCATTTGGATTTAAAGAAAAACTAGAAAACAAAAACTATATCGTCAGAGCACCCGATTGGAGTAAATACAGACTAATAAGTTATAAACAAGGGCGACTATTCCGACTAGAATTTGGTGTATGGGGAGGATCACCTATCCGAATGGATAATAAAAAGGAAGATAAATACTTTGAGTACAACCCTTATTTATCGATCATCAACGGCAAAGTGATGATTGCTCGTTAAGTAAAAAAATCACGATAATTATTCAGCCTAAGATGAAAGCAATCTTAGGCTGAAAATAACAGTCTCCAGCAATAATCATTTATATAGCAATATGTTTTTTCCAAACGATATGCAAAATAAATCGGAATATAGACTATTATGAACTATAACCAAAAGAAAAATCGAAATTCAGGGTATCTCTGGGTTAGTACTCCGCTAATTTTACTCCTTATGATAAGTTATTCCACATTGGGGAAAACACCTATGATCGAACACAAATATCTGTTGTCGTTTAAGAGCCAGCGTAGTCTCTGTGTGGCGAGAATTAATGGCGTGATGGCACTGGATAATGTCGGGTCAAAGACAGGCACACAATCCAGTGGCTTTAATGTCACGGCCTTTGTCGAAAATGGTCAGAATACGATGGAATTGCTGATGGGGTCTCTGGATGAAAACTCGGATACTTTTTCCCCAGACAATGAGTGTGAAGCCACCCTCACTAAAGCGTCTCCGTATGATGATAAAGATGAAGTGATCAGCCATATCAAATTGACTGTTGATGATAAAGGCAATGCCACAACACGAGAATCGCAGAGCCAGTTACCAAATGGTAAGGCCGGCTTTGATTACGCAGCCATGTCAAAAATAGAAGCGGAAGAAGGGCTATTTGCCGCACAGAAAACCTTTACGCTCAGTGGATTACCGGACTGGATGTGGACAACAGCGCGGCCCGTTTCAGAAAAAAATGATATAGAAGCGATAAAAAACTTCTATCTGGAAATCAGCAATACCTTACATCAACGAGATTTAAATCAATTATGGAAAATGAGTCAACTCGCCTGGGAAGAATGGGCGATAGGTGAAAATAGCCGACCAGAGACTTTCTTTAACTCATTCGGTTTTAAAGAAATATTAGATGATAAAAATTATGTTGTCAGAGCACCTGATTGGAGCCGATATAAGCTGGTAAGTTATAAAGAAGGACGATTGTTCCGGCTGGAAGAAGGAGCATTAGGCAGCTCACCTCTTGTATTAGACAATAAAGCTACGAATAAAAATTTTGAGTACAACCCTTATTTATCGATTATTAACGGCAAAGTGATGATTGCTCGTTAAGTAAAAAAATCACGATAATCATTCAGCCTAAGATGAAATCAATCTTAGGCTGAAAATAACAATCTCCCGCAACAATCATTTATATAGAAATATGTTTTCTCTAAACGATATGCAAAATAAATCGGAATATAGACTATTATGAACTATAACCAAAAGAAAAATCGAAATTCATTGAGATATGACATTCAGGCTTATAAATTTATTCTTCATCAATAGGATTAGATGAAATTATAAATTCACCTGATTTTCAACTTTTACCTTTAGATTTTAGTCAATCTAAAATTGATATTTCTCTTGATGGCCGGGTTGTTTTTATGTCTCCCTCACCACTTGTATTTATTAACAAAAATAATAGTAAAGACAAGACACTATTAAATCAAAAATATCGGTTCGATGGAAAACAATTTATTTTAACTCGATAATAACATAAGAACACGAATAACAAAGAAGACTTATTAACAAAGAGAGTCATTCAAAGTTTCCAATAAACCCTCAATATTATATTGGTAATGAAAGATTTATTACAACTCGCTAATGACATGCAATAAAAAGAAGTTTCCATCCTATTTAATGAATAGGAAATTTATTCTTCAAAATAAACTTAATTTCTCTTAAATAAGGAAAATACAATGGGAAACGCAGTAAAAATGGGTGATATCGGTACCGCACATGATGATTGTGAAGCGACACCGGTGATTTCCGGTTCCACCAGTGTGAAAGCCGATGGGATCCCTCTCGCCCGCCAAGGCGATAGCTTAACACCGCATTCACCTCAGTCGATGACAGTTCCCATTTTGTGGGTTTCAGTGCCGCCCCGTTTATGGGCATGACCGCCAAACTGGACCTTATCCAAATGGGTGCCGCTTATTGCAAGATAGACCAAATCGCCGCCAAATTCCGGAAAGCAATAGAACGTAAGAATGCGAATGATAAAAACTACTTAGAGATTGAATGTTGCCTTATTTTAGCCTGCAATCTGTCCTTTCAGCTGGGTGCTGCCTATAAAAGCAAGCAATGGACTTTTGATGCCGGTAATAAGAATGATCTGAAATTAAGCCTGGAAGGAAAAATAAATGCCGCTTTTAAGACCAGGATTATGATAATGGAAGTTGCGCTAAATGCGAAAGGCGCTGTCAAAACGGCGGCGGGTTTTAAATTCGATCAACATGATAAGGGGATCGATCTCGTCGGTTACCATGATGGGATTACAGCTGAAATTGAAATAGAGGCTGATATAAACGCAGATAAGAAGAAAAAATCTATTGCTAAAGTCAAGAAGAAGTGGGTCATTGCCGATCCACTAAAGGCCAGCGAATCCCCGTTAAGAATAAATCTGCTAGGGGAAGAACGGCTTATTACCCGGCCTGAGACAGTCCCAGGGGCTGAAACAACGCCGTGGGAAATGGGTTATAACCCTAAACCTAAGCTGGATAATATCCCATTTATCACTACGGGATTCCCAGGAATGAGATAAGAAAGAAAAAAGGATAAAAAATGAAATTAAAATCGTTATTACTATTATCAGGAGTGCTTGTTATGTCCAGTGCTAACGCAGATGAATCCAGGTTGTATATTCGTAGCGTATTCGATATCCAATATGCCTTTTGTGATATTAAAACCAATGGCGTAACGGGGTTCAGTAACCGTAATTCAGCCCAAGCCGCCCGGGGATTTGGTACTGGAAGCACGGGCTCTATGCTATTAATGGCCAATGGCGAAAATGAAATCAGCCTAGAGTTCGGGGCGCTAAGCTGGTTTTCCCCAGATAAACTGTCAGATAAAGCCCGTAATCACTTCAACCCTGAAGCGACATGCAAACTGGAGCTGACTGCCATGCACGGTAAAAACAGCCAGATTCTGACAGCAATTGAAGTAGCGATTGATGAAAATGGTCAACCTGAAACAATAGTATCCACGAATGAACCCAAACACGCCGCTATCAGCACCCCGATTGTCCGCCATGTAATACAGGCAGACAATGTAGAAGCCGGACACATAGATAAAAAATATTTTGATGCCAAAGAATTCCCATTAAATATGACCTTATACCGATTTAGTCGGACGGTAAAAGTCAGTGGCTTACCTGACTGGGAATGGATTAAAGCAACGCCTTATACTGATACAGCAGAACAGCGCCGACAACTGCAACAGGCTTATATGGCTGTCTGGCAAGACTATAATACCAAAGATGTAAATACCATCCGGGAACAACAAAAAGTCGCGCTTAAAGCCTGGGCTTGGTCAACCGGTGAAAGTGAAGAGAGTATCTTTACCAGCAAATTCTTTCATCAAGATTTTAAAGAAAAAAGCTTTAAAATGATACCAATTAACTGGAATGACTACCGGGTTAAAATAATGAATGAGGGTAGAATGGTTAGACTGGTAAATAAATCAGACTTAAATAACGCCCCAATATCCTATTATGTTAATGATGAAGATGGTGATACAGATCTGGCTACTATCGCGCCGATTTTTTCATTAATTAACGGTCGATTTGTCCAGGTAATTTAATTAACCCATATCGGGTTATTTAACCCGATATTTTTTCTTGACTTTGAATAACACTTCATTATGTTTAATAATAAAAAACTCCCAATTGTATTATTATTTATATTACCCATCACGGGGCTATCTAAAGAAAGTGAAAATTCTATAAATAACAAAATAGAACCCATTGATTACAGATTAGAAATTGAAGTAAATAAATGCTCAATTGAGTTATTTATTAATGGAATGAGAATCCTTTCATATTATGATAAAGAACCGATGAATACACTAATCGGCATAGGTGAATATCTGAAACCTAAAAATAATACAATACAATTCTATACTTGGCCATCAAATAGAAAAAAAGGATATTTTCGATTCAGGTTCAATATGTAACTTCACACTAGAGGCAAGAAATAGATTCGAAACTCCTGATCTAAAACCAGTTATGAGTATAAAATACAATCCTAATGATAATATATAACATAATATCTCTGACTCATCTCTTGATATAAAATCGGAAAATGAACAATTGGCGAGATTATTAGGCCGCAACAAGATAAATCATAACAACGAAAAATACTATTATGAATATTCACAACAATTTGACATAAAGAGTGATTACCCTGTATGGAACTGGGTAAATTCCTATCAATTTTCAAAAGAAAATAACGTTATAGATTCATTACCAGAAAACTATCAATCAGCGCTTATTTCTGCCTATAAAGAATATTGGGCGTTCTTAAAAAGCAAAGATCTTAAAGGATTGAAGCAACTGCATAAAGAATTCCTGGATGAATCAGTCAGAGCTAATGGTGGTAATAATGATGATTACTTTTCATCAATAGGATTAGATGAAATTATAAATTCACCTGACATTCAGATTTTACCTTTAGATTTCAATCAATCTAAAATTGATATTTCTCTTGATGGTCGGGTTATTTTTATGTCTCCTTCACCGCTTGCATTTATTGATAAAAACAAGATACCATTAAATCAAAAATATCGTTTTGATGGAGTAAGATTTATTTTAACCCGATGATAATTTGAAAGACAAAGAGGATTTATCCCTCTTTAAATAATAGATCAGTTATTATTCCATAATAAATTTAGATGAAAGAACTTGAAGGTAAAAAAATGAAATTAAAGTTGTCTCTTCTTTTCTCACTATTACTCTCAGCAAGCGCCATTTTTATGTTTAGTGCTAACGCAGATGAACCCAGACTCTATATTCGTAGTGTATTCGATATCCAATATGTCTTTTGTGATCTTAAAACCAATGGCGTAACGGGATTCAGTAACCGTAATTCGGCCCAAGCCGGCCGAGGATTTGGTACTGGAAGCACTGGCTCTATGCTATTAATGGCCAATGGCGAAAATGAAATCAGCCTAGAGTTCGGGGCGCTAAGCTGGTTTTCCCAAGATAAACTGTCAGATAAAGCCCGTAATCATTTCAATCCTGAAGCGAAGTGCAAGCTGGAGCTGACCGCCATGCGTGGTAAAAACAACCAGATTCTGACAACGATTGAAGTAAGGATTGATGAAAATGGTCAGCCCGTGGCAACAAAATCAAAGGATGAAACCAAATACGCAGCTATCAGTACACCAGTTGTACGCCATGTGATACAAGCAGATAATGTAGAAGCCGGACATAAAGATAAAAACTTCTTCAATATTCGAAAATTCCCGCCCAATATGACCTTATACCGGTTTAGCCGAACGGTAAAAATCAATGGGTTACCTGACTGGGAATGGGTTAAAGCAACGCCTTATACCGATACACCGGAACAGCGCCGACAACTGCAACAGGCTTATATGGCTGTCTGGCAGGCATATCATGCCAAAGACGTAAATACTATCCGGGAACAACAAAAAGTCGCGCTTAAAGCCTGGGCTTGGTCAACCGGTGAAAGTGTAGAGAGTATCTTTACCAGCAAATTTTTTCATCAAGATTTTAAAGAAAAAAGTTTTAAAATGATACCAATTAACTGGAATGACTACAAAGTTAAAATAATGAACGAGGGCAGAATGGTCAGATTGGTGAATAAATCAGACTTAAAGAATTCCCCAATATCCTATTACGTTGATGATGAAGATGGCGATACAGATCTGGCTACTATCGCGCCGATTTTTTCATTAATTAACGGTCGATTTGTCCAGGTAATTTAATTAACCCATATCGGGTTATTTAACCCGATATTTTTTCTTGACTTTGAATAACACCTCATTATGTTTAATGATAAAAATTCCCAATTGTATTATTATTTATATTACCCATCACTGGGCTATCTAAAGAAAATGAAAACTCTATAAATAACAAAATAGAACCCGCTGATTACAGATTAGAAATTGAAGTCAACAAATGCTCAATAGAATTATTTATCAATGGAATGAGACTGCTTTCATATTATGATAAAGAAACTATAGATTCATTATCAGAAAAACATCAACTAGTCCTTATTAATGCCTATAAAGAATATTGGGAATTATTGAAAAACAAAAATCCTGAAGGGTTAAAAAAACTTCATAAATAATTATTAAATGAGTCAGTAAAATCTAATGGTGGAAATAATGATGATTATTTTTATTTATTGGGATTAGATACATTTTTAAACTCGACTGATTTCCAACTTTTACCTTTAGAGTTTAGTAAATTAAAAATTGAATTATCCCTCGATGGTCGAGTTGTCTCTATGTCACCCTCACCACTCAGTTTTATTGATAAAGAAAACCATTCAAGATTTTCAATAAATCCAAGATATCGTTTTGATGGAAAAATATTTATTATAACTCGATAATAACATAAGAACAAAAATAACAAAGAGGACTTGTTAATAAAGAAAGTCATTCAAAGTTTTCAATAAATCCTCAATATTATCCTAGTAACGAGAAATTTATTAAAACTCGCTAAGGACATAAAATAAAAAGAGGGTTTTACCCTGTTTAATCAACTGGAAATTTATACTTCAAAATAAACTTAATTTCTCTTAAATAAGGAAAACACAATGGGAAACGCAGTAAAAATGGGTGATATCGGTACCGCACATGATGATAGTGAAGCGACACCGGTGATTTCCGGTTCCACCAGTGTGAAAGCCGATGGGATTCCTCTCGCCCGCCAAGGCGATAGCTTAGCGCCACATTCTTCTCATCCACGAACTATTGCAGGCGGTTCCAGCACAGTCTTTATTGATGGCAAACCCGCCGCCAGAACCGGTGATGCCGTCAGTTGTGGTGGCGTGGTCATTGGTGGGGGCAGCGTCAATATTGGTTAAACGAACCAGCCACAACCGTGAAATGTCGCAGAAAGAGCTGCTATACCCAATAGATTTCAAATTGCAGCGCGGCGGTAAGTGAACGCATCCCCGGGAGCATAGATAACGATGTGACCGGGGTGAGTGAGTGCAGCCAACAAAGAGGCAACTTGAAAGATAACGGGTATATAATAATTTTTCGTTGATATTAGTTATATATAGCCAAGTAATGCAGCCTTAGCTATTGCCTGAAATTTGTTTCTACAACCAAGTTTCTTAACAATATTCATTAGATGAAAATCAACTGTACCTTTAGTTACACAGATAATCGATGCAATCTCACTTGATATCATTCCATCTGCAGTATATCTTAATATTTCTAATTCTCTATTTGAAAATGAAGTTTCATCTACATAGAAAAATTGCAAATACTTTGTGTGTGAGATCAAATATCTTATTATCCTAATATACACGCCTAAAATTTCTCCACTGCATTTATACATTGTCTCGTTATCAATATGCCCATCTTTCCCCGCAACAGAAAATATTCCGTAAGTTCCTGAAAATGCAGGAAGCCCAAATGTGATCCCAGAACGAAATCCATAATTCTGACTCACATACCAAAGCTCTTGCCCATTAGATTCTGAAAAAAAATCCAAGTCCCATACTTTTGAAAAAGAAGGTGGAACAGGTCGGAAATTTAGAATAGGATCAATCATCCAATACTTTTTTTCTATATACAGGTTTCTCCAGGATTCATGATAATTATTAAATAAATACACTTCACGGTTAGATATAGGAAAGCGTGCCTTTAATATAAGAGAGAACAAATTAAACCCCGAAATTTTGTTAATAATTTCACAAATTTCAGCCACAAAATGAGCATCTACATCCAATTCATGAAATTTATAGGGTGAGGTATATGGCCGATAAATATTCATTCAATGTCCTCTGAAAAATTAAGAATATTGATAGTGAATCCCAATATCTATTATAGTAGCAAAATTTACACTTAATAAAGAAAATAATTTATTGCTGTTATAAATAAGCAAGATCTGATAATCCACAATGTATTATTCGTAAACGATAGAAATTATATCAATAGGATTGAGATTTTAATAATCATGAAAATAATATATGCGTGGAAATATATTATAGTTATATGAAACATATTAAACTATTATTCAAGGTAATTTAAGCAATTATTTAACATATTAACCTAAAGTTTTTGTGTTTTATTTCTTATCACAATTAATTAACTAAAATATTGAACTATATAAAGCAGCACCTAATAAATATATGAGTAATTTTCCCATATAAACTATGATTTATACCAGTAGCTATTTCAACTTTAATAGTTAATTATATAAAAGGAAAGTTATAATAATAAGAAGAAGAAATCAAAATAACCTTGCGATTCAAAATAAATGATTTAAATATGTAAAGAGGTGTTATGATGAGTGAAGTCATTCAGAGTAAAGATGATTTTGTTACAGCCAGGAACTCAGTTACAGCTGATGTAACCTTTGTTATTGATGTTGATTCAATCATTGAGTATCTTCGCGATAATAATATCAAAAATTCTCTGGACCCTACAAATCCAATAATTATCCGTCAGCATGTATATATAGCTAATTATACGCCAGCACTTGGACTGAAAGTGGCGAGTTCATCTGGTGCCCGTGTAACTGTTCCTATTAATGCCAATATTAGGTGGAGAGCTACTACTGTATCTAATAATTTCGACTATACGATTATATTGTATAAATTCAAAAAGCTTAGTACAACGGAAGATGTCATCTCTGTTCCATCACAAATCTGGTCACAGAACCCTATGGGCAAAAAAGTTCCAATGGTCCCTTCAGGAGTTAATGCAGATGAGGATGAACCGAAGGTAATTTTTATTGAATCTAAAGATAGTTATTTCCAGGCAACAGCGCATAAACCCGGTGTAGAACAATATACATGGTTTTTTGCCGCTTATGACGGCACAAAGCTCTTAGGTTATTATCGATACGATCCATATGTTGAAGTAACTAATAGCTAAACATTTGTATACTGTCATTTCCTACTGGAAAATTATTAAAATAATTTTCCAGTATTTCCGTTTTATCAATTTCACCTAAATATCCATAATTAACACCAACACATATAATAATAAAACGAAGCAATATTATTTACTTATAAAATAAAACTTCCAATACACAAGAAAATTTTATTTCCATCCACCAATTTAACAATATTACGACAATTATTCCATTTAAGATTTAAGCGCTATCCCTTTCTATTATTCATTTCTATAAAAAATCACTCATAAAAACTATCACATTAGACATTATCATTTTTAAGCTAAATAACATCGGATATGAATTTATCTTATCATTACTTATTTGACTTAAAACCCAATTTCTTTAAAGATTTTCCTAATGAAATAATTCTATTATCCATCAAAATAACCCCCGGTTACTCATTCCACTTAAGTTAATTCATTAATAAGCAATAAAATAAGTGTTCTTATTAACTCATTATTATCCGAATAACCAACTAATTGAAATTTCTAATAGAAAATCGAGATATAACAGAAACGCAAGTCGTTAATCAGAGCATGATATAACCCGGAATATGCTTTAATAAATCATAAATTAGCCAATATGTATGCAATTACCATTAGGCTACCAACCCATATTTATGTTTTATGGAATAAAATATCATCTTTATCGGTGAATGTATGATAAAAAGAATATCTATTTTAATATTGTGTTCTATTTCCTACCAAATAACCGCTTCACCCGCAGAGATAAATGATAATCTGCCGATGACAGAAGCCAGGAGAACGTTGCAAGAGAGTTCTCGGGAAATTAACCAATTAATAGAACAACGCCGATATCAGCAATTAAAACAGCAGGCTAGTACCGTCCCCGAATCAACGCCTGTGCCTGCATTGCCGGAATCCAGGCAGTGCCTGCCATTAACCGGTGTTTACCTTAAAGGGATTTCTCTTCTCTCTGCACGAGATTTAAATACTCTCAGCGCTTTGTCCCCAGAGTGTATCAGTAGTCATGATATTAACCGGCTCAGCCATGAGCTTACTCGTCTCTATATCAGTAAAGGCTATATCACTGCCCGTATTCAATTTATTGCTCCCGATGCAGATGGAGAGTTAGGGCTAAATGTTGTTGAAGGGTTTATTGAGAAAATCGAAGGCGGTGATCGTTGGGTTAATAGCAGTATGTTGTTCCCCGGTCTGGAAAAACAGCCTCTTAATATCACGCAGCTTGATCAAGGTTTAGATCAGGCTAATCGGTTACAGTCCAATAAAACCACACTGGATATTTTACCGGGGACAGTGAACGGCGGTTCAGTCATTAAACTGCATAATCAGCACAGTAAACCTTGGTTGCTGAATATCATTACCGATAATTATGGGCAGAAAAGTACCGGGAAATGGCTGGCTCGCACAAATGCAAGTTTCGATAGCCCATTTGGTTTATCTGACTTTATTAGCTTGAATGTCAGCAGCACGTTGGATAGCCCATCCAATCGCTACAGTCGCGCGGCAACCCTTCTCTATTCAGTACCCTACGGTGCAGCAACATTCAGTGGATTTGGCAGTTATTCCCAATATGCCAGCCATCCCCATTTGCAAAACAAAACCGTAAAAATCTATGGGAATACTCAGCAAGTTGGCATGCGTTCTGATTTTGCCTTCTATCGTAATCAATCTCAGATTAATACTGTCAGCGGGCAACTTATTTATAAGAATTACAACAATTATATTGATGACGCCAAGATTGGTGTCAGCAGTCAGACACTGAGTGTATTTGAACTCGGTGTGAATCATTTACAAATTATCCCCACCGGTTTAATCACTCTGAATCTGAGTGTTGAACAGGGTTTACCCTGGTTCGGTGCACAAACCGTCACGACTTATCTTGATAAACAATTCACCAAAGGTAAGTTGATGGTCAACCTGTATCAGCGGTTTACGTTATTCAACTCCCCTTATCAGCTCAATAACCTGTTTTATGGGCAATACAACCGGCGCAGCCTGCCCGGTGTCGAATGGCTGAATATCTCTGATCGAAATGCGGTACGGGGATTTAGCAAAAATACGCTATCCGGCGATAACGGCTGGTATCTGCAAAATACGCTGTCCCGCACGTTCCCAATGGCCAACAGTACATTATCAATGCGTATCGGTATTGATGTCGGCCAAGTTCAAGGCTATCGCAGCCCTCAAGGCTGGCAAAGTAGTGCGGGTATAAGCACCGGAGCCACGTTGAGATACCAACGCATGGTGTTCGATATCGAAGCCAGTCGCGGGAAATGGCTTTCCAACCGCAAAGCCGTTGATGAACCCGTTCAAGTCTTAACCCGTTTTTCTTACACCTTTTGATGGTCTTAAGCAGTACCCAATGTTGTGCACACAAATATAAATAATATATAGAGACTCATGTATGAAAAATAAAAAATTCAAGTTATCTCCTACTGGCAAACTTGCCGCGTCCATGGCAATCATCCTTGTGTCCTGTTCTACCAGCTTTGCCAATGAAATCGTTGGTGGTGGCGATCCGGCACATCGTCCCGATATTTTAGCTATCGAAGGTAAAGCAACGGTTGTAAATATCGTGCCCCCTTCTGCTTCCGGGCTGTCACATAACCAATATTTGGATTATAACGTCGGCCATGCAGGTGCCGTTCTGAATAACGCTTTGGAGGATGGCCAATCACAATTAGCAGGCCAACTCGCGGCTAACCCCAATCTAAATGGCCAGGCCGCCAGTCTGATTCTGAATGAAGTTATCAGCCGGAACCCTTCCCTGTTATTAGGGCAACAGGAAGTTTTTGGCATAGCCGCAGATTATGTGTTGGCAAATCCGAACGGCATTACATGTAATGGATGTGGTTTTATCAATACCAACCAAGCTTCTCTGGTCGTTGGTAATCCACTGGTGGAACAAGGCAATCTGCAAGGTTTTAACACCTTTGATAATCAGAATAGCTTGAAGATTAAATCAGATGGTTTAACCGCCAACGCGGTTCTTAATCTCATTGCACCAAAAATTGATAACCGGGGAACCGTCAAGGCTCAAAAAGAGATTAACGCTATCAGTGGGGCGAATAAAATCTCAGCCACAAGAGAAGTGCTTAACTCTCAACAAGAGCTGACTGGAGTACTGGATAGCTATTATCTCGGCAGTATGCAAGCCGGACGTATTCATCTGCTCAATACAGCAAAAGGCAGCGGGGTTAATCTACAAGGTTCTCTTACTGCCAGTGACGAGATTATTGTGAATTCTCATGGCAACCTTAATTTAGAAGCCGCACACCTACAAGGTGGAAATGTTGATCTCTTGGGCAATAATATTCAGGTAAAAGGCCAAGTCAGCGAATCGAAATATCATCGTGACGGTAGTAATAATTACCAAACTCTTTTCAATGAACGTTATACACATGACAGTAAAAGCAGCCAATCACTTACCCGGACTAAATTGGCAGGCAAAAATATCTCATTGGTTGCTAATAACAATAACCAAATCACAGCCACTGATATAGTGGGTGACGATGTTAATCTCAGTGGAGCCAATCTGACTTTAGATGGACAGCAATTAATGCAATCCACTAAGAATATTAATAACCAACGGGGTTACTCCTGGCGACACGATGTGACTCAAGAGAGTGAAAAACAGCATCAGGAAAGAAACAATATTCAGGCCAAAAAAAGTGTGGCTTTAAACGCGACGGAAGGTGATATTAAGATCCTTGGCAGCAAAATAGATGTTAAAGATAAACTGACTATTACAGCGGAAAAAGGTGTCCACATTGCCGGTCTGACTGAAACAGAAAAAACCACAGAAACAGGTTATAAAAAAAATCACACGGCTAAATTGCAAACAGGACATTGGGAAGAGAGTAAACAAACTCAGCGTCTGATTGCCAGTGAATTACAAGCAGTAACTGATCTTAATATTAAAGCAGGAACCCAAGCTAACATTCTTGGCGCGAAAATCCACGCAGGTCAAAATATGACCGTGAGTGCCGGTCAAGAACTGCAAATCAATGTTCAGAAAATCGCTGACAGCCATGCTGTACGTGATGATAAGAAATATTGGGGCGGTATCGGCGGTGGCGGTAATAAAGACAACAGCGAGTTGAAAGAAACCAGTCATGCCTCTGAACTGACGGCTAATGGGAGTTTATTGCTGTCAGGCCAAGAGGGTATATCTATCACCGGCAGCAAAGTAAAAGCGG
This sequence comes from Photorhabdus cinerea, assembly GCF_011189575.1. Classification (GTDB taxonomy): domain Bacteria; phylum Pseudomonadota; class Gammaproteobacteria; order Enterobacterales; family Enterobacteriaceae; genus Photorhabdus; species Photorhabdus cinerea. The sequence goes on along the minus strand of NZ_PUJW01000018.1, from coordinate 79,768 downwards.
TTAAAGGTGCTTTTGTTCATGCCAATAGTGGCGAGTTAACGATCGATAATGCGGTCAGCCATCTCAATCAGAACATTGATGAACGAACGGGTACGGTATTCAACATTACCAACGGCTCACAAAAAACCAACAACAAACAACAGAAATCCCATGGCAGTGAGTTAGTTTCTGAGGCGGATCTCAAATTACTCGGTGATGAAGATTTCAATGTTGTTGGCAGTCAGGTAAAAAGTGCTGGCGCTCTCGACCTAAAGACATCCGGTAATATTAAGGTACGCTCTTATGGCGAACAGCAACAGGTTGATAAACAAAACACCTCTTTAGATCTGCAAAGTCAGTTCCAACAAAAGACGGATAAGCAGTATCGTGCTGGCGTGGGGATTGAACATACCAGTAACACCCAGAAAAATCAGACGATAATCCAGAAAGCATCCACCTTGAGCGGAGGAAGTATCACTATCGATACGGATAAGGATGTCACCCTCAGCGGTTCCAATCTGGTGACAACTAAGGGTGATGCGAAGATCACCGGCGCAAATGTTCATCTGTTAGCGGCAGAAGATAAAAAATCTGAAGAGACATTTCAGAGTAAAAAACACGTCGGTGTTTATCTCACCGGAGGAATAGATAAAGTTGGTTCCGGTGTTCACGGTGGCTATGAAGGTAATAACAGCGCTCATACCAATAGTACCGCCGTGGTTTCTGGTTCTCAGATCGCAGGTGATCTGAATATCAAAGCCAATGGTGAATTGGTTCAGGAAGGCACGAACCATAAAGTCAGTGGCACTTACACTGCTGAGGCGGGCAAAGTCAGCAATTTGGCCGTCACCAATACTGAATCCCATTCCAACAGTAAGTTACAGGTTGGCACCGATATTGGCGTCAATATAGATTACAGCGCTGTCACCCGCCCAGTTGAGAAAGCCGTGAAAGAACCTGCTAAAGCCGCGCTGGATGGCACATTCACCAAGAAAAGTACTCCCAATCTGGGAGCCGATCTGGCAGCCAACGGCAGTAGTATCCAGACAGAGAACAAAAAGTCCGAAGCCGTTGTGACATCTGTTCAGGCCAGCAATGTCGTCATTAAAACCAATGGCGAACTGTATGATCAAGGCACTCAATACCATGCCGACAAGGGTAACGTTACATTGGAAGCTGGCAACCACACCAGTGAAGCAGCACGGAATCACCACGAAAGTCGTCACAGTGAAACCAGTGGCAATGCTGACCTACGGGTTTATACCACAACCGGCGAAGATATCTCCGCGAATGGTAAAGGTAAAGGCGGCACCCAAAGCAGCTACACCTCCACAACCCAATCTGTTACCAGCCAGATTACCGCAGCCAATGACATTAATATCCGTGTCGCAAGGGATGCTGAATATCAAGGTACCTCTTTGAAGGCTGACACAGGCAAAACCAATATAGACGCTGGAGGTAATATCCGTTTTGATCATGCCACCAACAGCACAATGAAAACCACAACCGGCTATCACGGTGAAGCTTCTGCTAAAGGCGGAAACTCCCCAGAAGGCAAGAATATTCACATCGGTCTCGGCGGCAGTTACAACACAGATAGCAAAAATAGCAGTACAGCTCAGGTGAGTGAAATTGGCGGTCAGCAAGGTGTCAAACTGGAAGCAGGTAATAACCTGACGCTGAAAGGCTCGGCAGTGACAGGTAAACAGATCAACCTGAATGCTAAACAAGGTAATGTTGAGTTGGTATCTGCTCAAGATCGAGTAAACAACGATGGTTGGGAATTCAATCTGAAAGGCAACGGTGGTCATTCAAGCTCCATCAAAAAAGCGGAAGATGACAGTACAACTACCACCACAAAGCAGAACTTTGGCGGAGAACTAAAAGCCGGCGTTGATCGCTTGCAAGCAACAACTCAACACAATAGCCATATCAAAGGTGAAAATGTCGTCATCAACAGTGGCGGTGATACCACAATTAGCGGAGCACGGATAGACGCTGATCAAGTAACAGGTAACATTGGCGGTGACTTGCGGGTCGAAAGCCGTAAAGACACTGAACATGGATTGAATGTCGGTGTTGATGCGGGTCTTAATTATGCGAAAGAATCCAAAGTAACAAGTGACGACGTACCTAAAGATGAGGTAACGAAAGATACTGTACCTCAGGATGATTCGTCTAAAGATGATGTATCAAAAGACGATCCAGCTAAAAACCCAACCGAAGAGCCACAACAGAAAGGATTGCAGGAAAGGCTGACCTCTGCATTTAACGCTATCAATAATATTAAAGGTATTAATGGTGTTACAGGTAAATTCAAAGGCAATGTCGATATCAAAGATCAGGAAAGTGTCAGCGAACAATCAGCCATTTCCGGTAATCAGGGAGTTAATCTGGATGTAAAAGGAAATACACATCTGATCGGTGGGCAGATTGGTAGCGAGAAAGGCAATGTCATTCTTAATACCCAAAATGTAGAGCAACAATCTGTCACGGGTTATGACAATGGCAAAGGAGGTAACGTTGTATTACCTGATTCTGTGAGCGAAATTGTCAAAGCCGTTCAGGAAGGTGTATTGTCCGGCAAAATACCTTTGGTGAAAACCTATAGTAATGAAACAGAAAATGGTATAACTGATGGTGAAATAATCAATCGTAAGTCTCAGTGATCGGTTATGAGTTAATGTATCCATAAAAGATCCTTCTAATAGAGGATCTTTTTATTTAAACAGTAGGAAATAACGATTTCTTTTACTGACATAATACTTCTTCATCGTTTTTATGAATTGTTAATAATCATCTTAAAGTGGCACTATGAGATCATTCATATTTATCCAAGGTCACTATCGAGGCTATACATGCCAAATGAAGCAGAAAGACAGGAAATAGCAGAGCATCAGCCGGATAGGTTATCCAGAACACCTTTGGAGAAGGGAATTCATCACGGTAAGAAAGCCATTTCTCTGACGGTCAGAATAGGAAATTATATCCGCAATATTCCTGTCGTCTCTCACTTTATTCGTGCAACTCTGCGCTTTCATGATCGGATGGGTAATCAGTTTGGTGCCGCAATAACGTATTTTTCATTCTTATCACTTATCCCAATCTTGATGCTCTCTTTCGCTATTGCGGGTTTTATTCTGGCCTCTAATCCCGATTTACTGGCAAAACTGATCAATGGGATCGCAAACAGTATTAGTGATCCGACGCTCGCCAATACGCTGAAAAATAGTGTCGATGCCGCAATTAAACAACGTACTACGGTGGGATTAACCGGTTTAGCCATTGCACTTTATTCCGGTGTGAACTGGGTAAGTAATTTACGCCAGGCTATTCTCGCGCAATTTCACCCTGTTTGGCTGCGTAATCAGGAAGACGAAAAGAAGATCTATTTTAAATATATTCGTGATGCCATTTCTTTGATTGGGCTACTGTTAGCGCTGGTTATCACGCTGTCGCTGACCTCTATCGCAGGCTCTGCACAGGCAATCATCGTCGAAATATTAGGATTAAGCGGCATTGAGTGGCTGCGGCCATCCTGGTTCCTGATTGGCCTGGCAATTTCTATTGCAGCTAATTATTTGCTGTTCCTGTGGCTATTCTGGGTATTACCCCACCATCAGCCAGAACGCAAGGCGCTGTTGAAAGGGACGTTGATGGCAGCTATCGGCTTTGAAGTTATTAAATATATTATGACCATGACACTGCCTCGCCTCGCCAGTTCCCCTTCTGGTGCCGCATTCGGCTCTGTTATTGGTCTGATGACATTTTTCTATCTCTTTGCCCGTTTAACCCTGTTCTGCGCTGCCTGGATAGCCACAGCAGATAATAATCAGGATAAAAATACCGAATAAATGTGCCCTGGCAGATCCCATCTGCCAATAATAACCCGTGAAAAGGAGCTGTTTATGCCGTTTGTTAATATCAGAATTACTCGTGAAGGTGCTACAGCAGAACAAAAGAAGCAATTAATTGAAGGAGCCACCCAGTTACTGGTCGATGTATTGGGTAAAAATCCTGCAACGACCTTTGTTATTATTGATGAAGTCGAAACGGATAACTGGGGTATTGGCGGCCAGAATGTGACTGAACTTAGAGCCGCAGCTAAAAAATAGCTCGACTTTAGTATGATAAAGGCGGTATTTCCGCTAAAGTATCCTCGTAAAACGAGACAGGCATAGAGTTTTTTGATCTTATTGATTATTCCAATAATTCAATGAGATAGCTCTATTCCTGCTTATTTATTATGTCAGAAGTTTTTCCAAGATGGGCTTGTTCTTCTGCATATCCTATCGTCAAAAAGCCATCATCGACTCTCTCCAGTATTGGCCGACATTTACTGGTTATGCCTGCGTGAAACACAAGATTAAAAGAATCGACTGACTTTTATCCTACGTGATGTAATCCTTTCTTTATGTGACTAATTGAGTTACAGATACCAAATAAACATTAGTAGATCTGCTGAGTTTTGAGCGATTTTTTCCCCGTTTCTTGTTTTATTTTTAGTTATGTATTTGTTAGTTCAAAGTTAAAATAATTATAGACATAATATTCATTTTTGATATCATCACATTACAATAAAACATAAATTTTTTTAATAAAATGACTAAGAATAACTTGAAATCTGTAGGCTTCTCCCATTATCAACTAAATCTGGAGTATTCAGAGAAAGATAGAAGTAACTTATTAAATGAATTCAGCAAATTGGAACCCGACACTTACGCTCCTGCCAAAGTTTCCCGATTCCGTCGGTATGGAAATGCCATAATTATTCCATGGTTAAAAGAACCTGAGTTGCATTGGTTACCAACAGTAAAGGATGATAACGGTAATAATTTATCTGGTTATGATCAAGGAGGTAACAATCCAGAACATAAAAACATGAGATATTTTAGGGCATTAAGTGATGAAGTAAAAAATAATGCACTATTGGAGAATATAATTCTTGATGATTTTAAGAATACATTTGGACTAAGTAACCATTATCTACCCATATATGTTGGAATACACTTTGTTAAGGTAAAGTGTTCGGATAATAAGCTACCCGGATTTAGTTCTCCTGACTGTTTCCACCAAGACGGTGAGCCTTTTACGTTTGCTCATTTAATAAATAGAAGTGAAAATATCGATGGCGGAATAAATTATATAGGAAAAGTTTCAGCCAGGAATAAAAAAATAGAAGAGGTTAGTAACGACGAAATAATCAGTCAGTTTACATTAGAAAATTTCCTAGAGAGTTTCGCGGTATGCGACGAATTAGTCAGCCATTATATCTCTCATATTACGTTAAAAGAAGACGGTGGCGAGTCAGAAAGGAGCATGATCCTTATAGACTTCTCAATGACTAAACAGGATATATAATGAAGGAGTCAATCACTTCAATTCTTATTATCTGTTTTTTACTGGCTCTAGGTTTTTTTCTTGGTAAATTAATCAAGGAAAATATCAAGGCAAAGTTAGTAGGAAGCATAACTATGATAGTTATGATTCTACTTTTTATGATGGGAATTGAATTAGGTGAAGTTTTCATAAATAGTAACCTGGGAACATCAATTATCATTGAATCCATAGTGTTATCTTCTTTAATATCAATATCAACATTCTTGATATTATTTAAAAGAAAACTTTGCCAGATTGAAAAAAAAGGGAAACAATCATTCTTAGATCCATTTATTGGGTGTTTTAAAGCTATAATGTTTTTCTGCTTAGGCGTTTTAGTTTATAAGTTTACAAATTTATCCTTGGCAGAATACAATATCTCAAGTAATTATGCGTTATACACGTTGATATTACTTGTAGGGTTAGATTTGGTTAATTTTAGTTTTAAGGATATAAGAATTAATCATATTAAAATCCCTATTTTCACTATCGCTGGTACTGTTATTGGCGCGCTGATGTTTTCTATGTTGACTGACTATTCTATCAGTGAGTCTATGTTAATATCTAGTGGATATGGGTGGTTTTCATTATCTGGACCTATGGTGACATCAATGACAAATCCTCATTATGGATCTTTGTCTTTCATGACTGATCTATTTAGAGAAATATTTAGTATATTCTTCCTTTATTTTCTTGGGAAAAGTTATCCTCAAGGAGCAATAGGGATATCTGGTGCGGCAGCATTAGACTCAGCTTTACCATTTATTAAAGAAAATTGTACTAATGAGGATATTAAATATGCAATCGCAAGTGGATTTGTACTAACGTTGTTAGCGCCATTATTTATATCCGTATTTGTTGGACTAGTTTGATTTTTGTAACTCTTCGCTCTTCTTCTTATTTTAAGAAGAAGAGCATGCTATTGCTATAACCATATTTATTCTGTAAGCAAAATATAACCTTTGCGGTGTCAGTGGTGTTATTAACCCTGCCCTTCTCTAACAAGATATTGTGATCTGCTTGAAACGCATTGTGAAATGCCGATGTAGTTTGTTTTAGGGAAGGTATCCTGGAGAAATACTAGAATGCCACACATCGGGGACATTTTTATCTTTATCAACCAAAAGTTAAAGGCAGAAAAAACCACCGTTTGAAGGATCGCAACCTACGCCCGTCACTGGAGAACAAGGACGAGCGTCAGGCCCGATGCCATGGCTGATATTCACAAATACAACACAATATACAGCCCGACAGATAATGAAAATCTACAGCCGAAGGATGCTGTTTTCTATACCTTTCAAGATTCCGGTTTGGATACCGGCGGTTGTGCCGGAGGATCAACCTTATGCGATGCAGGCAACATTATCTGATCAAAGCTATCTCTTAACTGGTTCACATCCATCTCTGTCTCCCCTTTTGGCTGAATTAGAACAAACGCAACTTCTTGCGAAAGGATCTGGTTTAACTCACGGTTAAGCATTTCAGGTGTCAAGGAAGCCAAAAATGCTTGCCTCAAACGCTGATACTGTTCAGGGGCAATATCCACAACATTGCTCTGTTGGGACAAAAGACGCTGATTAATCAGAATATCCGTGCTGGTATGACCATACATGGCAAATAATTGCTTGAGCTGTGTCTGTTTCTGCGCATACAACTCATCAAACTGCCCTTTCGGTAATCCCTTATCACGCAATGTCACCAATTCAGCCGCCAGATATTCCATTGCTGGCTTTAGATTACCTGCCGTAGTATTGAGATTCAGAGCGCAACTCGCACGCTGATACTGAACTTTGCAGTCCAATCCCAATTTCAGCGCCTTATCATTTTTTTTCTCAAGCCCAAGTTGCAGGTAGCGATAAAGTGCCTCTCGGGTAATATCACTAATCCAATAATGGCTAAGCACTTGTGAATCATTAATCGGCTGCCAGTTAAGATCCCAAATCAGGGATAAGGTATCTTCTTTATTTTTATCGCTAATGATCCCAATTGTCTCCGGTTTCATTGGTGACAATGTTGCGACAGTCGCTGGAGTATGACGTTTGCCTTTCAATGATGAAAACGCCTGGCCGATATTTTCCGGTAGAGTACGGCTATCCACGTGGCCCGCCACATACAGCGTCATCATATCAGGGGTATACCACTGCCGGTAAAATTGCTTAAGTTTATCCAAATCGACAGGATGAGCTGCGCTCTGAGCCGGATCATGCCCTAACAAGGTTGAACCTTTCAGACGTCTACGCCACACCGGGTCTTGTATATCCGGTGGATAAGTTGCTACCGATGTATCGGTCATTTTCATGGCATGTTGCAGGGTTTCTGGCGTAAACGCCGTTTTACCCGCAGCATCAGCCAACCAACTCAACGCACTTTTCAATAGTTCAGGACGGTTATGTGGCAAACTCAAGCTATAGAGGGTGAAATCATATGAAACAATAGCAGGAGGCAGCGGATATTTCGGATCAATGGCACTGTTCCATAGCTGTTCCAGTTTCGCAGAAGATAAACTTTTACTGCTGAACAACGCTATTTTAGGAATCAACCAGGTATAACCTGCTTGTTGGGTCTTCTCCGCTAGCGAGCCTGTTTTCACTACCAGACGCAACTGTATTCTGTCGTTAGGACGTTGTGGAGTCTGTAAAATTTGCCAGTTAAAACCGTTCTCCAGTTTACCCTGTTTCCAGGCAGGGTCAGGTTGCAGGACTTCTGCCTGCGTCTGGCCTGCAACGACCAGCATTATCCCACCAATAAAATAACGAATTTTCGTACCCTGCATGTGAACCCCTATACGATGTCTATCCTTGGTTTTAGCCTTCTATTGATAACGGAATATGTTCCCCTTGACCAATAATAACGGCAACAAAAGCAAAAACCTGAATTTTAGCAGGCAAGATCCTGTCAGGATTATAACTGAGGGTTAGACCTCAAACCGCCCCGAATGGTTTCTTGATGACGGAAATTTATGCTTATCAAATTGACGATTATATCCCCTGATCAGCAGGCCCAGTTCATCATCCTGATGGTGTTTAGGGCAAGTCATTGGCTCCGGTGGTTGATCGTTATTAAGATCCCGTGCAATGTCGCGCAATGGGTGCACAATAATCCGGTTGATACACCAGCTTATTGATATCGTAAGAATAAGCGCTAGCAATAAATAAGCTGTCAGCATCAGTGCCAATGTATTAATAGCAAAACGATATACCCGGTTAGAATCCACCTGCAAAATCAAATGCCCTAACGGTTTGGCATTTGCTGGTACTGAGCCATACGCATAAAGAGGAATGCTCACTTCGACCGGTATCCCAAAAACACGTTTAGCCAGTTCGGGAATCGGGCGATGGGTGGCAAAATTCAATCGTATCACCCGGATATCTTCCGGTAACACCACATCTGCCCGCCCTAAAATACCCGCTGTACGCAGCCCTATCAGCAACTCCTTTGCCTTACTGAGATCAGAACTGAGCAGTGCTTCCGTTAACGGTGCCTGCACCTGAACTGCTGCATTATTAAGCTGGCTGATATAATCATCTTTACGTTGCTGTATAAGATGGCACAACTGAATAGCAATAAAAATAGCAATGGTTACCAGCGTGACGCCGGTCACTGCGGCCATCTGTTTAATGGTTAACGAACGTTTGACGCGCAATTTCATTTTCACTCAAACCAATGCCTATAGGATATTGCTGTTATAACATGTCATCAATGGAATGGAGTATACTTGATTTTATCGCTAACGATCCCTGTTTCACTTATCCAAGTCGTTATTTTTCAGAAATAATTACCTTTAGCAACACATACAAATATTTAAATGGTGATAATGGTTAACCCATTATCACCAAAGATATTTTATTGAATAATTGCTAAACAATTATTCCACAGCAACATTTTCATCTTGATCAACCGCAAAACAAGCAATTAGTTGATCACCATGTTGATTCAGTTTTGGTTGCAACTGAGTACAAACGCTAAGTGCCCGGCGACAGCGGGCCGCAAATGCACAACCGGGTGGTGGATTCATTGGGCTTGGCAATTCACCTGTCAGTTTTATCCGTTCACGGCGTAATTCAGGATTCAGCCGTGGCGTTGCTGATAATAACGCTTGTGTATAGGGGTGACGTGGGTTACTGAAGATCATCTCCTTACTGCCTTTTTCCACACAGCGGCCAAGGTACATCACCATCACTTCATCAGCGATATGCTCGACCACAGATAAATCATGAGAAATAAAGACATAGGACAGTCCTAAATCTTGCTGCAAGTCCATCATAAGATTTAACACCTGTGCCCGCACCGATACATCCAGCGCAGAAACCGGCTCATCTGCAATCACCACATCCGGGTTCAACATCAGCCCACGGGCAATCGCAATTCGCTGACGCTGACCACCAGAGAACATGTGCGGGTAACGGCTGTAGTGTTCGGTTTTCAGCCCCACTTTCTCCATCATCTGCAACACCTTCTCTTTGCGCTCATGTGCACTCAGTTTGGTGTTGATTAGCAGTGGTTCCTCTAGGATCTGTCCAACTTTCTTACGTGGATTGAGTGAACCATAAGGATTTTGGAACACAATCTGTATTTTCTGGCGCCGTAGCTTTTCAGCTTCTTTATTTGGCACCAGTAAATCCTGTCCCTGATAATAAAGTTCACCTTCTGTTGGCTTTTCAATCATCGTCAGCAGCCGCCCTAGCGTGGATTTACCACAACCAGATTCACCAACAACTGCCAACGTTTTCCCTTTCTCCAGTTCGAAAGAGACACCATCCAGCGCTTTTACGGTACGGATAGGTGAAAAAAGTCCGCCTTTGATCGGGTAATACTTTTTCAGTTCTGTCGCTTTTAATAACGGTGCCGTCGATGTTTCTTGTTCCTGATAAATATGTTCACTCATATGGTCGGCCTCCCCGCATCATCTAACGGCATGTGACATTTCACCTGACGTTCCCTTACCCACCTTAATTCTGGCTCCATCTGACGACAATGATCATTGGCATATGGGCAGCGTGGATTCAGCAGGCAACCAACCGGTCGGTCATATTTCCCCGGCACAACGCCCGGTAAAGAGGCAAGACGAGATTTATCTATGGCGAATTCAGGTAATGCCCTGAGTAGCGCCTGAGTATACGGATGGCGTGGTGCCCGAAAGATTTCCGATGCTTTGCCGGATTCCACAACCTGCCCGGCATACATCACGATAATATGATGAGCCGCTTCCGCAACCAATGCCAAGTCATGGGTGATTAATACCAGTGCCATATTTTCCCGCTGTTGCAACTCCAACAACAGTTCAATAACTTGCGCCTGAATGGTGACATCCAAAGCTGTTGTCGGTTCATCAGCAATCAGTAATTTTGGTCGGCAAGCAATCGCCATTGCGATCATGACCCGTTGACTCATACCACCAGATAACTGATGCGGATAAACATCCAGACGCGATGCAGGATCGGGAATACCAACCAATGTCAGCAAATCAATCGACCGCTGGCGGCGGGTGCGACGATTTCCACCCTGATGTACTTTCAGCGCCTCCATTATCTGATACCCTACGGTATAACAGGGATTCAGACTGGTCATTGGGTCCTGGAATATCATGGCCACTTCCGCCCCGACCAATTGGCGGCGCTCTTTCTCGGAGATTTTGGTCAAATCACGCTGATTAAATTCCAGTTTGTCCGCCATCACCCTGCCGGGATAATCAATCAATCCCATCACGGCCAATGAACTGACTGATTTACCGGAACCGGATTCTCCAACAATCCCGACAACCTGCCCCTGTTCAACACGGTAGCTGATGCGGTCAACGGCGCGGAATGGTGCTTCTTCGTCACCGAAGTGGACCGATAATTTTTCTACATTTAACAGTTCCATTTCTCTACCTCGCTACTGCTTGAGTTTAGGATCAAGTGCATCACGCAAACCGTCACCCATCAGGTTAAATGCCAACACTGTCAGCAGAATTGCCAATCCTGGGAATGTCACCACCCACCAGGCACTTTGTGCAAACTGCAATACATCAGACAGCATCGTTCCCCATTCCGGTGTAGGTGGCTGCGCCCCCATCCCCAGAAAACCTAAAGCAGCCATATCAAGAATGGCATTAGAAAAACCCAAAGAAGCCTGCACAATCAACGGTGCCAGACAGTTAGGCAAGATATTGACAAACATCTGACGCATGGAACCGGCACCCACCACTTGTGAAGCCGTAACATAATCGCGGTTAACTTCCACCAGCACCGCAGCGCGGGTTAAACGAATGTAATGTGGCAGAGCGACAAAAGTCAGCGCCAGCGAAGCATTGACAATTGATGGGCCAAATATTGCTACCAACACCAGAGCCAACAGCAAGCTTGGCAGTGCCAGCATAATATCAACGATACGCATGATGATAATATCCACCACACCACCGAAGTAACCCGCCAGTACGCCCAGCATAACCCCCATCAACAGGGATAACACCACAACCAGACATCCCACCAGCAATGAAAGCCGGGCGCCATACATCAGACGTGAAAGCAAATCACGCCCTACATCATCGGTACCCAGAATAAATTGCCAGCTTCCTCCTTCTTGCCACACCGGTGGCGTCAGCAAGGAATCACGGAACTGCTCAGCCGCACCATGCGGAGCAAGTACCCCCGCCAACAGCGCAATGAGTAACATCAGTACAATATAAACCAGACCAACAACCGCCCCTTTATTGCGCTTGAAGTAATACCAGAACTCCTGTATCGGCGTCATAATCTTAGGCGCACTGTTTGCTACAGGCTCAGTCACTTGAGACATAATGTGCCCCCCTATTTCTTATGACGGATACGCGGGTTAACAATGCCATACAGCACGTCAACCACCAGATTCACCAAAATGATCATGATCGCTACCAGCAATACGCCTCCCTGCACCACCGGATAATCACGGCGTTGAAGGGCATCGATCAACCAGCGCCCAAGCCCCGGCCAAGAGAAGATAGTTTCAGTCAGGATTGCCCCCGCCAGCATAATACCCACCTGCAAGCCTATGACGGTCACAACTGGCAGCAATGCATTGCGCAGTGCATGCACTACAATCACCCGGATGCGGCTCAAACCTTTTGCGCGAGCAGTACGGATATAATCCTCACCCAGCACTTCCAACATAGAAGAGCGGGTCATACGGACAATGACCGCCAGTGGAATCGTCCCCAAGACAATAGCAGGCAAGATCATATGCATCATGGCATCTTTAAAATCGCCTTCTTCTCCCCAGATAAGGGTATCCATCAGCATGAAGCCCGTCAGTGGATAACTGTCATCCAGGAAAACGCTGTCGCTTATCCTGCCGGATACCGGAGTCAGATCCAATTGGACAGAGACCAACATAATCAACATGATCCCCCACCAGAAGATCGGCATGGAATATCCGGTTAGGGAAAGCCCTATCGCAGTATGATCAAAAACCGATCCACGTTTTACTGCGGCCAGTACTCCAACCGGAATACCCACAGCAATAGCGAACAGCATGGCGCATACCCCTAGTTCGAGGGTTGCTTTGAAACGGGGAACAAATTCTTCCCACACAGAGATGCGACTTTTCAGGGAGATACCAAGATCCCCGTGTAATACACCATTTACATAATGAAAGTATTGCTGCCAGAGTGGCTTATCCAACCCCATTTCAGCCATTAGTTGAGCATGGCGCTCAGCAGATATTCCACGTTCCCCAGCCATAATAGTCACCGGGTCTCCGGGGATCATATGGACAAAAGCAAAAGTCAGCAAAGTAATGCCGATAAACGTTGGGATCACTAACCCCAGACGTCGGAGTATGAACTGCAACATATCCCAAACTCTCTTTTTTTAAATGCCGGTTACAGCTCTCAGGCCGCTTGGCTTGATAAGGGGGAGGACTTTCCCCCTTTTCGCTCACAACTCAATGAACTTCCTGCCTCTACTTGTTTGTCAGCCTTTCCCCGGCGATAACTGATAGCCGGGGAAAAGTCGCCACCTCCATTAAAAAATCAGGAAGATGGCCTATCACAACCGAGTAAAAACAAGATTATTCAAGAGATACGTTGCTGAAAATATGTCTGCCCAGAGGATCAACGACATAACCTTTCACCTCTTTACGTACCGGTTCATAAACCGTGGAATGAGCGATAATCAGCGCCGGAACCTGTTCGTGCATCACAGCCTGAGCCTGTTTATAAAGCTCAACGCGTTTAGCATGCTCAGAAGCGATTCGTGCTGGCTGAATGACATCTTCAAACGGCTTGTAACACCATTTAGAGTAGTTGGAACCTCGCTGTTTGGCTGCACAGCTAAACAAAGTTGCGAAGAAGTTATCTGGGTCCCCATTGTCCCCCGTCCAACCCATCATCACAATCTGATGCTCACCATCTTTAGCCCGCTTTAGGTATTCCCCCCATTCATAGCTGACAATTTTGGCTTTAACACCAATTTTCGCCCAGTCAGCTTGAACCATTTCAGCCATACGGCGAGCATTCGGGTTATACGGTCGTTGTACTGGCATTGCCCACAAATCGATAGCAAAACCATCACTCATCCCCGCTTCCTTCAGTAACTGCTTCGCTTTTTCCGGAGAGTACGAGTAATCTTTAAGATCATTGTCGTAACTCCACATGGTTGGTGGGATCAGGTTTTTGGCTTTCTGACCAGCGCCTTGATAAACCGCATCAATAATAGCGTCTTTATTGACAGCCATTGCCAGCGCCTGGCGAACTTTGACGTTATCCAATGGCTTTTTGGTGACGTTGAAAGAAACATAACCGACATTCAGACCAGGCTGTTCCATCAAGACGATATCTTTATCCTTCTTCATGCGGGCAATATCCGCTGGATTTGGATATGGCATGATCTGACATTCATTTTTCTGTAATTTTGCATAACGAACGGATGCATCAGGAGTAATAGAGAAAACTAGCCGGTCAACTTTGGCTTTATCTCCCCAGTACTCTTTGAAAGCTTTATACAGAATGCGAGAATCTTTCTGATATTGCAGCAACTGGAACGGGCCTGTACCAATTGGATTCAGGTCGACTTTCTCCGGCGTACCGGCTTTCATCATCTTATCCGCATATTCGGCTGACAGAATAGAGGCAAAATCCATTCCTAAGTCAGCCAAGAATGGTGCTTCTGGGCGGCTCAGTTCAATCCGGACCGTATAATCGTCTACTTTTTCAACTTTATTGATCATCTCACTCATACCCATACCAATAAAATACTCATAGCTGCCGCCTGACACCTTGTGGTATGGGTGGTTGGTATCTTTTTGCCGCATGAAAGTGTAGATCACATCATCAGCATTGAATTCTCGGCTTGGTTTGAACTCTTTGTTATCGTGCCACTTAACGCCTTTGCGCAGATGAAAAGTGTAAACTTTACCGTCATCACTAACATCCCATTTTTCAGCCAGACTCGGGATAATTTCAGTTTTACCTGTTTTGAAATCAACCAAACGGTTATACAGTGGTCTGGAGCTGGCATCATAAGTTGTACCCGCCGTGAACAGTTGTGGGTTAAATCCTTCTGGTGAGCCTTCAGAGCAGTAAACCAATGTTTTTGCCTGAATGCTGGCAGTGACGGCCAATGCAATTAAGCTGATCCCTAGCTTCAATAACCCTGTCTTTTTAGAGGAAGTTGTCATTCTCTTGCACTCCATTTGTGATGTTGTTGTGTACAGCGAGAACCTGAATTTTGTTTCAGGAACTGTGCTGTTTGGGGTTTTTTATTATTTTCAGCTTATCAATTAAACAACTGTTGTCTCTTGCGTCAATAAGATCTCAACAGATGTCATAAGCAACAGGAAAACACAAAGGAAACCTATTATTAACATAATTAGCACAAAAACATGACACAATGCACATTTTGCAGCCAAAAAGACCATAATAAGGTGATGGTTATAGCATGAGTAACTATTAACCCATACGCAAAATTTGCGGTTAAATGCTTAAATAGTAAACTATTGTTTCAGTAGGAAAGGTAAAAACTGGCACAAAATATTGTATGCCGAATAAAATTGGCACCTAAAAGTGAATCAAATAAGTGTAATACTAATCATGTAAATCAATATAAAAACCTGTTAGTAGTCTATCTACTTTTATAACCTTTAATCTCTTTGATTCTATTAATGGTGTACCAGTAAACAGGTAATTACCAAACTGCCAGCCCCAACGACCTAATCCAAAGTAGCCCATGACAAAATTTCACCGAAAAATATATCTCTTTTCCGGTCAACGGCCATGGCATACCTTAAACATTCACTCAATCATCCAAATCTTTTTTACGTACCAAAGAAATGTAACGGCAAAATATATTAAGTGAAACACCTACATTCCTACAGATATTCCAGAAACACGATTAACTACTTAAGATAAAATTAACAATTCAGCTTTATATTTAATAATAATTTTGTTAGTATGGAAAACATGAGTTACCTTCTCATTTTGTTTAAATACCCATATCGAAACTGGTATCTTATATCTTAAAGATATTGCATTAGATTATATAGTAACTAATACAAGTTACCAATTTAACTAACTCATAGAAATAACCCATTTTTTATACTAAATAAGGAATAGCAATAATCATGTTTTCAGATTTATTCTCAGATTGGAGATGGTATCACTATACTTTAGTTACCATTGTTTCTATTATTCTCTTTATTATCTTCGCTGTCATCATTATGAAATCAATTGTTGAGAAAAAAATCCTTAATAATTTGAGAAATGAATACCAAAGTCGAGCATCGGGTAAATTACCAAAATTTGAATCCAAAGACTGGGCTTATATATTGGGAACTCCCTATGCTGCTGTTGAAGAATATCCCTGTAATGATCCGATTATTGTTCCCGGCAGCAAAGATGCTGGCTCACTTCAGACTGCCTGGGGTATTAATGACAGAGAAAGCCTGATTGCTCAATTATTTCATTTATTAACTAATGGTCATCGGCATAAATTCCGCCAAGAAGTCTATTTCTTCTCTGGTGTATCCGGATCAGACTATGAGCAAATAAAGAAAGACATTCAAAAAGAAGATGATGAAGATGGAGAAGCTAAAGAACTTCTCTGGCGGGCCGAAGTTGTTCGTAAAAATTTAAATAATATTCAAACAGTAAATTTTCTTGCCTGGGATTACGTCCGTTATATCAAGTTAATTTGCAATGGTATCAGTACAGAATATCTGAGTCGAGAAGAAGCAGACAATTTTGTACAGATTATCACCCATACCATTCAGAGAGAATATAAGAGCTGGGAAGAGTTCTGGCATCATTTTTTACTGGGAAGATGGTACTGGAGCAGTACAGATATGCGCTGGACCATTACACAAGATCTCTATGGTAAAATTGTCACACTTATCAACAAAGAACCTGGCGGCCCATCCAACACATTAAACTGGAATGCAAACTTATCAGAAGCTAATATCGATCCCTTTGTTAATGCTGTTTTAACATTAGGCTATGAAGATGAAGAAGGAGAAAAATTAGGAGAGGATGAAATAAAGAATATGATTCAGTCAACACTGGATAATGGTGGATATTTTCCTGAGCCAGCCGAAATACAAGAATAATTACTCGGCCAAAGATAAAGTTATTTTATCTCGATAATTATCCAATCGATAATTATGAATTAGATAATTATCGGTTATTCTCCGAACAGAAATTTCCTATAAGAAAATCAATCTTTGTTATCCCATTATTGATAACATTTTCAATATGGTCGCAACGAGATAAAAAAACCATGTAAAAGATAATAACAGTAAAAGACCACCTCCTTAGGAGGTGGCTCATTGTTACACTAGAGGTATATAGGGATTAGGATTAATAAATCTAGTAGGAGCATAGTTATCATATCCTTTACCCCTGCAATATTCTTTTAACTGGCTTAATGAATTTATCCCCATTTTTTGATAAATTAATTGTAGCCTACTTTGTACCGTTCTATATGAAATACCTAATTTTTTAGCTATATCTTTGGCACTTAGTGATTGCAAAGCAAAAAATACGATATCGAACTCTCTATCAGTAAATAAATCAGCTGGTGTGCCAAAAGTTAATGAGCCAGGATGCCTGTTGTTTTCAAAATGATACATGGAATAAATTTCAAGTTTTCTACCGTGTCCAACAACCCCAATACACTTTCCATCCTTCATTAGCGGTGTAATATGAGCTAGAAACGGTTGGATCATTTTTTTTCTCCCGCCATAAATGAAGGTGTTTAGTACCGGAATGGTTTTTTCAATGGTCATTACGTTTTTATCATTAGCTTGTATAATATCTGCAAACTCAGCCGACGGTGCCGGACATTCACTATCAAGCTTACCTTCTATGTTAAAACCCTTAGGAAAGCCACTGTAATAAAGCGTAGCACCATTAGCATAGACGAATCGAGATTCTTTGTCTTTTATAACCCAAAGATCGTTGCTGTTTTCCATAGTATGATATGAAGGCATCAAAACTTTTTGAATGAACATCCAGCTCCCTGTTTACAGAGAAACTCATACTTTTATCTTCCATAATTTCACCTATCATGATTGAATAAAAAAACTGTAATAACTTCCATGCAAAGACTTTCAAGAGATTATTTTAATCGCTACTATAAACCCATGATTCGAGAGATTATTGAAGATCTCTTACAACCTTATATGGAAAAAGGAAATATAGATATTGTTAATGACTAAGGCGTTCGCTGCACTGGATAAGCTTGAGTCACAAGGTAATCAGTTGCATTATCCACACACTGATATTATTCAGGATGGCCTTTTCGAGTTAAGAACTGGCAAAAAGAATATTACACGTACCTTTTTTGCTTTTGCTAAAGGTAAAAAAATATATATCTTGCACACGTTCGTTAAAAAGACGGCAAAGACGCCCTCGGCAGAGATCCAATTAGCATTGAAGAGACTAGAGGAACTGACATATGAAAGTTAAAGGTATTCCTTATTCTGAAGTAAAGGCAAAGGCTTTACAAAATCCAGATGTGATGGCCGCTTATCTCGCAGAGAAGAAAGAGGAAGAACTACAGGAACTTTTGGCTGATATGCGCCGCCGAGCTGGCATAAACAGTACTCAAGTTGCTGAACGTATGGGTATCACTCAGCCAGCCGTAAGCAAATTAGAAAAAAACGCCAGCAAAGCCAGTATTTCAACACTTGAACGGTACGCTGCGGCATGTGGGGCCAGTATCAAAATAGTCATGGGTTGATGAAAAAAAGTATAGCATTGAATGTAGTCAGAAATTTATTCATTTACTCAATCCTATCGTGGAGCAGAAACGGCGTAATCGGCATAATTCCAGTATGGACTTTATCTCTATAAATAGGTGACTCATAATGATGAATGAAGTCAATAATAAAGTAAATTAAACGGACTATCTTATACATTGACACCTTGATGTTCAATGCATATGATGCCGTTATGAACAAATCTAAAAACACACACAGTACTGTTAAACGAACAACAGTGGACTACACGGACAGAATGTATTGGAACGGCATCATTAAGATGAGCCTATCCAAGTTTTTTATTCTCAGTGCCCTGCAACAACGGCCTATGCACGGTTATGAAATTGCCAGAGAGGTTGAGTGCTCCACCCAAGGATGTTGCTCACCAACTGAAGGTACAATTTATCCGGTGCTGCGTGAATTTGAACAGGGTGGGTATGTAACGGTACACAACGAAACTGTTGCAGGCCGTGGACGCAAAGTATACACATTAACAGACAAAGGGCGCGAAGCCTTTGCTGTCGCTGTGGAAGCCTGGATGGAAGTCGCTACACATATCAATCGTCAGCAATGACGGTTTTTTTTGACTATATACATTGATCATCTATGCATTGATCAGGAATATGAGGGATCTATTGTAAATCTGGCGCCAAATTACCGAAACGTAATATCGGCCTATTAAATGATTTAATTTGAAGGAAATAAATATGAACGAACAATCGCTTAAACAGCGGATCGAAGACATACAACACTATTATGGCAAAACCCTGTCTAATAGAGAGGATCTTGCTATAAATGTATGCACTGTAGACAACTCTACTTCAGACAAAATCAAAGAAGTTCTTAAGCTTATCCATCCTGATGTACAGAGCCGTTTTTACGGTTGTGGTACGCCTTTTCCTCCCTTGCTAGAAGGAACGACAGTATTAGACTTAGGATGTGGGAGTGGACGTGATTGTTTTATCCTGTCCCACCTCGTCGGTACTGAGGGTAAAGTTATTGGTATTGACGCAACAGCAGAACAAATCGAGTTTGCCCAGCGTTTTGTGGATTATCATCGTCAGACCTTTAACTACCCATCCACCAATGTGCATTTTCAGCAAGGATATATCGAGTCACTAAAACAACTTAATTTACCGCCTGAAAGTATGGACGTTATCGTCTCAAACTGTGTCATCAATCTATCGGTATCTAAAGCGAGCGTGTTGGCAGGTATGGCTCGTTTACTCAAATCGGGTGGTGAAATCTATTTTTCTGATATTTTTTTAGATAGAAGGTTGGATCAATCACTGAAAAATGATCAGCAGATGGTTTGTGAGTGTATTGGTGACGCTCTGTATTTTGAAGATTTCATACGGCTGGCAAAAACAGCCGGTTTCAATGATGTTCGTATCATTAATAGCAGCTTGAAATCCATAAATAATAAGGAGATCAAAGCAAAACTAGGCGGCGCAAAACTGTATTCAATGACGCTGAGGCTATTCAAATTAGATTTGGAAGACCGTTGTGAAGATTATGGTCAAGTTGCCATTTACAAAGGCAATTTACCGGATGCACCGGATCAGTTTGTTCTTGATCAAGAACATATTTTTGAGACAGGTAGAGCTGTTCCCATATGCCGCAATACCGCCGATATGATCACCAAAAGTCGTTATCATACACTTTTTGATTTAATGGGTGATGGAAAGAAACACTACGGTCTTTTCAAAAGTGGAAGGCCAAAGAATTTTGATGCTGATATCAAAGTCATGCAAACTTATGCACCAGGCGACTGTGGCTGTTAGAGTAAGCAGCAGATGACAAAAAGCCTTACAGCAATCACTGCAAGGCTTTTCTACTTTCTTTTAAGTCTGCGGACTTATTCAACATCCCCAAACTATTAACTGGTCGGCGAGAGAGGATTCGAACCTCCGACCCACTGGTCCCAAACCAGTTGCGCTACCAAGCTGCGCTACTCGCCGAAAACGAGGCGAATCTTACTGCGCTCGCTACAGGCCGTCAATACCTTTTTGATAATCAGGGATTAGTTGCTGATAAAAACAGCATGAACGTCGCACTTTCTCACGGATTTCACAGAAATACGTCAATTAGGTAAAAAATAATGTTGTAGCTAAATCTGGACTTTCTTTTTCCTAACTAAGTTAATTTAACCTGCTACCCAGTACCCCCAGAAAGGTTTATTCATCAAATAGGTCAGAATGTCTTCCTGTTCGTTCAAACCTAACGACATCACCAACTACTTTGTAAATCAATAACCAATCAGGCTCAATGTGAGCATCACGAAACTCCTTCCATTCACCACGGAGAGGATGATCCTGATAGTTAGCAGGCAATGGTCTATTATCAATCAACAAACTCATTAGGACCTTAAGTTTGTTCATATCTTTGCCACGTTTTTGTGCAGATTTCACATCACGCTTAAATTGACTTGAATATCTTGGTTGGCGCATCAGATACCAAGCTGATCAAATAAATCGTCAGCATCCTTTGCTTGATGAATGTCTTCACCACGATCACTCTTAGCCAAAGTTTCGGCAGTCAATTTATTAGGTACTCGCATTTCAAACGGTAATGCTTTTTCCTTCGCAACTTTAGTCAAGGTGATACGCACTAGATCAGATATGGTTAACCCCATACCAGCCAAAACCTCGGTAGCTTCTGCTTTTAATGTCTCATCGATTCTTGCCCGAACAAACGCATTTGCAGCCATAAATCCCCCTTTTAATTTATAAATAAAACGTAGCTCGAATGAGCTACAAAATCAAGGTTAGAGGTATTAAATTCCAGCCATTGCATCTCACAACAGCCGGAATTAGCTATTTCAGCTTATTATTGCAGTAACGAAATATCCGCCACTTTCAGGAATAACTCACGCAATTCACTTAACAAAGTTAAGCGATTCACTCGCACCTGCTGGTCTTCATCCATCACCATCACGTTGTCAAAGAAAGCATCGACAACTTCACGCAGGGAGGCCAACTCAACCAATGCTTCCTGATAGCACCCTTCAGCAAACAAAGGCGTCAACTTATCTTGTAAAACCACCAGATGCGTTGCCAGTTTCACCTCTTCAGGTGCTTTCAGCACAGAAGCACTGACTTTCTCATTCAGTGTCTCTTCAGACTTCGCCAGAATGTTAGAAACGCGCTTATTCGCGGCTGCCAATGCTGCGGCTTCATCCAAGGTACGGAAGTGAGTCACCGCCTTAACGCGGGCATCGAAATCAGCGGGTTGGGTTGGACGACGAGCCAACACAGCCTGAATGGTATCAATGCTGTAACCTTGCTCCTGATACCAGGCACGGAAACGGCCAAGCATAAACTCCACCACGTCATCAATGACTTTGGTATTCGTCAGCTTGTCACCATACAAACGAACCGCTTCTTCTGTCAGTGCCTGCAAATCCAGCGGCAGTTTTTTCTCAACGATAATACGCAAAGCACCCAGCGCAGCACGACGCAGCGCAAACGGGTCTTTATCGCCTTTTGGATGCTGACCAATGCCAAAAATACCCGCCAAAGTATCCATTTTGTCCGCAATGGCTAACGCACAAGAAACGCCGGAAGAAGGCAATTCATCACCGGCAAAACGCGGTTGATACTGCTCATTCAGTGCCAGAGCAACCTCTTCCGCTTCACCGTCATGGCGGGCGTAATGCATCCCCATCACACCCTGCGTATCGGTGAACTCAAATACCATGTTGGTCATCAGGTCACATTTAGACAACAGGCCCGCACGGGTAGCGTGATCAACATTAGCGCCGATCTTCTCTGCAATCCAGCCAGCCAGCGCCTGAATACGATCCGTTTTATCACGCAAAGTACCAAGCTGTTTCTGGAATAGAACCGTTTCTAACCGAGGTAGATTATCTTCCAGACGCTGTTTACGATCCGTCTTAAAGAAAAATTCTGCGTCAGCCAAACGTGGACGAACCACCTTTTCGTTACCAGAAATAATTTGCTGTGGATCAGAAGATTCAATGTTGGTGACAAAAATAAAGTTCGCCATCAACTTACCAGCATTGTCGTAAACCGGGAAGTATTTCTGGTCCCCTTTCATGGTATAAACCAGTGCTTCTGCCGGCATGGCAAGGAATTTCTCTTCAAATTTCGCCGTCAGCACAACCGGCCATTCAACCAACGAAGTCACTTCTTCTAGCAGGCTGTCACTAATATCCGCAATGCCGCCCAGTTGAACAGCTGCTTGTTCCACATCCTGTTTGATGAGCGCCTTACGGGTTTCATAATCTGCGATCACTTTACCGCGTTGCTGCAAAATCGCAGGATACTGTTCCGCGTTCTCAATCGTAAACTCAGATTCACCCATAAAACGGTGACCACGAATGACACGAGCGGATTTAATTCCCAGAATTTCTCCCTCAATCAATTCATTACCAAACAACATGGTGACGGTATGAACCGGGCGAACAAACTGAGTCTCTTTATCGCTCCAACGCATCAGTTTAGGAATTGGCAACTTACTCAGTGCATTGTTGACCATACCCGCCAATAGCTCTTTTGCATTGAGGCCCTTAACCAGCGCGCGATACAGTAACCATTCGCCTTTATCTGTCACCAACCGTTCAGCCTGAGAAGCCGTAATACCACAGCCGCGAGCCCAACCTTCAGCCGCTTTTGTCGGTTTACCTTCCGCATCAAATGCCTGAGCAATCGCCGGGCCACGTTTTTCCACTTCACGATCAGCCTGCGCTTCATCCAGATTGGCTACTTTCAGCGCCAGACGGCGCGGAGAGGCAAACCAGCTCACTTCACCATGAGCCAAATTAGCGTTATCCAGTTCTGCCGCAAAATTAGCCGCAAATGCTTCAGCCAGTGAACGAAGAGCCTTCGGCGGCAACTCTTCTGTGCCGATTTCCACCAGGAAAGTCTGTTGAGTCATGACAGCCTCTTAGTTCTGATTCTTTTTACACATAGGGAAGCCCAATGCCTCACGGGAGGCATAATACGCTTCTGCAACAGCTTTGGTCAGGGCGCGGATACGCAGAATATAACGCTGACGTTCAGTCACCGAGATGGCTTTACGGGCATCCAGTAAGTTGAATGTATGACCCGCTTTGAGAATGCGTTCATAAGCTGGCAGAGGTAGCGGTGTTTCCAGCGCCAATAAATCCTGAGCTTCTTTTTCATATTGTTCGAAACAGGTAAACAGGAAATCGACATCCGCATATTCAAAGTTATAAGTGGACTGTTCCACTTCATTTTGATGATAAATGTCACCATAAGTGGTTTTACCCAGCGGACCATCGCTCCAAACCAGATCATAAACACTATCTACGCCCTGGATATACATTGCCAGACGCTCAAGACCGTAAGTGATCTCACCAGTGACAGGTTTACACTCAAGGCCACCTACCTGCTGGAAGTAAGTAAACTGAGTGACTTCCATCCCGTTAAGCCACACTTCCCAACCCAATCCCCAGGCCCCCAACGTTGGGTTTTCCCAGTTATCTTCAACAAAACGGATATCATGAACCGTTGGGTCCAACCCCAGCGCCTTCAGAGAACCCAGATATAATTCCTGAATATTGTCTGGTGAGGGCTTAATAATGACCTGAAACTGATAGTAATGTTGTAAGCGGTTAGGGTTTTCACCGTAACGGCCATCCGTCGGACGGCGGGAAGGTTGCACATAAGCCGCAGCAATTGGCTCCGGGCCAAGTGCACGCAGGCAAGTTATTGGATGAGAAGTACCAGCGCCGACTTCCATGTCCAATGATTGGACAATGGTGCAGCCCTGGCGCGCCCAATAATCCTGTAATGTCAGGATCAGCCCCTGAAAGGTTTTGGTATCAAATTTTTGCATGTTGGATTCGCACGCGATATATATGAATTTGAAAGGAAGTAGGCCAGTATACCCTTTGACCTTAAGATATACAGCCCTGAATTAATGTTCAATTCGACCCTGAAATAAAAAAATCCCCATCTGGCTATTTTACTTGTATATATATACAGTTGAAGTATGATCAATTCTCAACCAACAGCACAGGAAATCACAACTATGGAATTAACACGCTGTCATTGGGTTACGTCTGATCCTGAGTATCTGGCTTATCATGACCATGAGTGGGGAAAACTACAAAAAGACAGTCAGAAATTGTTTGAAATGATCTGCCTGGAAGGGCAGCAATCTGGATTATCATGGCTGACTATTTTGAAAAAACGTGAAGGCTATCGCCAATGTTTTCACCAATTTGACCCAGAAAAAATCGCGGTCATGAATGAAAATGATGTAGAACGGTTAATGCAGGATCGCACCATTGTCCGTAATCGTGCCAAAATTAACGCCATTATCAACAATGCGCGGGCATATCTTAAAATGCAACAACAGGGTGAGGAATTCAGCGCCTTTATCTGGCGTTTTGTTGATAACAAACCGATTATTAATCAGTGGAAAACCACCACAGAGGTGCCGGTAAAAACAGATCTCTCAGATGAGTTATCACAAGCATTGAAAGAAAGAGGGTTCAAATTTATCGGCAGTACCACTTGCTATGCATTTATGCAGGCGACAGGCTTGGTCAATGACCATATAACTGACTGTTTATGTAGAAAATAAATTCAGGGAATTACAATAGCCCCAAGATTCACACCAAGAATAAAACTGGATATTAACCAAACATTTAGCTCTTTATTTTAAATGCTGAATTAAATGCCATATTAAATAATTAATAGTCATAATTTTCCAGATTGCACCCCGATAATGCGAAGGGTATGGTGTTATATCTCCTAATTCAAACAACACACCGATAACGAACACGGCTATGATTTTTTCTCAATTCGGCAACAAATTCACACAAGATGCAGGCATAACCCGCCTGATGAATGATCTTAATCAAGGGTTGAGGACTCCCGGTGCAATTATGCTAGGCGGTGGCAATCCGGCACATATCCCGGAAATGGATGACTATTTTCAACAATTACTCACCGAAATGGCCGCAAACGGTCAACTGGCTGACACGCTATGTAACTATGATGGTCCTCAAGGTAAAGATACGCTAATTCAGGCGCTGGCAGACATGTTGCACGAAAAGCTTGGTTGGGAAATTGGCACACAAAATATTGCCCTGACCAATGGCAGCCAAAGTGCATTTTTCTATCTGTTTAACCTGCTTGCTGGGCGCAGTGAAGATGGCTCTATTCGTAAAGTGCTGTTCCCACTGGCACCGGAATATATTGGTTATTCTGACTCAGGGCTAGATGACGGCTTATTTGTTGCCAATAAACCCAATATTGAATTATTACCAGAAGGTCAATTCAAATATCACGTTGATTTCGACCATCTGAAAATTACCAAAGATATTGGCTTGATTTGTGTTTCTCGTCCAACCAACCCAACCGGTAACGTTATCACTGATGAAGAGTTACAACGGTTAGATCGTTTGGCCCAACAACATCAAATCCCACTATTGATTGATAATGCTTATGGCGTCCCCTTCCCTGGTATTATTTTCAGCGAAGCCACGCCATTGTGGAATCCCAATATTATTCTGTGCATGAGCTTATCCAAATTAGGTCTACCGGGTTCACGCTGCGGAATCATTATTGCTAACGATAAAATCATCAATGCTGTTAGTAACATGAACGGCATCATCAGCCTTGCACCAGGTGGTGTTGGTCCAGCAATAGCATTAGAGATGATCCGTCGCAATGACCTGCTTCGCTTGTCACAGGAAGTTATCCGCCCGTTCTATCAACAACGCGTTCAGGACGTGATTCAGATTATCCGTCGCTATCTGCCAACAGAACTTTGCCTTATCCATAAACCAGAAGGTGCCATTTTTCTGTGGTTATGGTTTAAAAACCTGCCGATAACAACAGAAACGCTTTACCAAAGACTGAAAAAACGCGGCGTGCTAATGGTTCCAGGTCACTATTTCTTCCCCGGACTGGAACAAAACTGGCCACATGCTCACGAATGTATGCGCATGAACTACGTTCCTGACCCAACAAGTATCGAAAAAGGCATTGCAATTCTGGCGGAAGAAATTGAACTGGCACATCAGCAAGCCGCCTGAAATTAACAATAAAAAGCTCCTGCTGGGAAATGCAGGAGCTAAATGACAACGAGGACTTTCATATGATTATTTTCAGAAGATTTTGTACATAAGAAGAGAAAGAAACATTCCCTGTCTAACCGCTCTCCTTAAGCAGTACTATTTAATCAGAAAATCATCAATTCAATGGCTTGAATAGGCCGGTTTTTGTGCGTTTACTGAGAGCTAGTGCATTATGCATTAATGAGACTTTCAGCCGATATGCCAAACGGCTTATTAAGTTTCCGAATCATTGGTAGTGTTAGCAAAAACTGCCGTAAACCCTTGCCCAGTGCGGCATAGGTATCTACACATTTATTGAAATTAATGATATTACTCTTCAGTATGCATTCAATTTCTCTATCGCCGGGCTTGATGCCCGGCTTAACCGCCGATACCAGATGCGGGTTAAACAACATATGACTCCTTCAGACCCGCTCGCCTGCGCAATTAAAGATGTCGCCAGTGCCCAGAAAACCACATTCGCGACGACCCAAGCTGTCTGGCGTTTTCTCAATAACGACCGCATCGCCGTTAGAGAGTGCACCTGCTCTCCTTGCTGGATTATCGGTACTCCTGAACACGCTGACATTGCTATCGGAGTATCCCCTTGAAGAACTGACCCGTTTAGCGGCAAGAGCATTGGGTCAGTTCGAAGATGTGTAGATACCTATGCCATGAAGGACGGGGTTTTACGGCGCATTGGATAATCAAATTCGGGAGATCCAATTTCAGACTGATTATCAAACAATGGTGAGATGGCTTTTAAAGCTGCCTTATAATCCTGCTCTGTTCTGATTGGTTTAATATTCATAGCTTACTCCGGCTCAATTGTGTTGGCGTCTATCGCATCATATTGCCGATGTGTTCCAACAAATTTCACATACAACCAGTCAATCGGGTAAAAAATGGAAACAATTAAGTGTATTAGCTCAGACCAAATCACTTTACCCTTAAAGATGGTTTAAATTAATAGGCTCCACAACTCATTATATGGCTTGAATTGCTTTTTATTCATCAAAAAGATATAGAAAAAAATCGTATGACACAAAAAATTCACTATTCTCAGGTATTCGTCCTATGTTCAATGTTGCATAGTGTGATTATAGTGACTGATATAGATAGAAGCCCTTAGCTAAGTTCTCCTGGTAAATATTAGTCACCCGACAGGTAACAGAGTAACTTAATTAAAGCGGAATGTTCTGGCTGTTTGACCATACGAGATCAGTAAAACCGATGAAGAGCAATAAATTAATTCTATTTTGCGTCACATTAGGCTGGCTGTTAACCAGCGGATGTACCAGCATCATGACACATGCAGGGCCTAGCCTCGGTTATTATCCCGGTACTAAGGCAAATATCGAAATGCTGACAGATAATGATACTGGCTGGGTGATGAAGCCATTACTAGCGATTGATCTCCCTTTTTCTGCGCTGTTAGATACCCTTTTATTACCTTATGACTATATAAAATCTGATGAGGATCAGTCTGCAAATTCACCAAAAAAACGAATTGAAAAAATAGAAAAAGCACAAAATCAGCCTAAAACAAATTAATCATTCGTTCTGGTTTATTGATTGCCACCAGTGGGTAACCAACTGGTAGCAAATGTATTTATTTTAGCTCGGTTTCCACCAAGAAGATTTGCATATAGCCATTAACTTCACGCATAAAGGCAACATGACAGCTATCAGGTGAAATCACAACGGCATCCGCAGCAGGTGCTTTCTCGGTACGCTTCGTCAAACGCTGTATTTGACTATTTTGCACATCACACAGCATCACACTGTTATCACAAATAAAAACAACATACTGACCGCTCCGCTCCCAACTGAAAGCAGATTGAATACCATAATTACTTTTAGTTATCTGACACGGTTCTCCGCCATTTGGCGATATTGTCCACAGTTGTACAATGCCATTGTCATCTTTCATCAGAAAACCAATCTGTTCACCATCAGGTGAAACCCGCAACCAATGACGCGGATTAATCACCACCCCCGGCCAACGTTCATGATTGGTAAATGTCAAACGACGTTGCATGACATTAGCCGGCGGTGCAGGTAATGTTGTTTCCGTACCTTCCAGTGGTTTTTCCCCTGCTATCGCATAATCAGCATCCTGTTCGGGTAAATCAACAATATAAACTTCTGGTACTTTTTCCCCTGTTGCAGAAATAGTATCGCCAATAAATGCCAACGCCCAACGCTGCCAACTGCCATCCGCTTTACAATATCCAGCTTGACCGACCCAACACTCTTCATAGGCACGGTTAATCTCATCACTACCCAGCTCTGGCTGAGGTGTTGTACTACTGACTACAACGGAGAAATAGCTACCATCATATTCACGAGGATGGTGTTTAGGTGATTCAACCGACTTGAGAGGCACAGCCACGGCGATATTGCGTAAATCCAGCGCTAGATCAAGCTCATGCATAACATGGTCGTTATAAGTAAAACTCAGACGACTACCATCCGGGCTGAATACATGAACATGGCTGCCTCCGCGCAGCGCTCCCGGTGTATAAGGGGCAGTAATATCCATGGCATCCAATGTAACCGCTTTTCTGGGTAAATCCTCACTGACAATCCCCCCCCGCCGGTGATGGAAATCATAATGCCATTGCTCATCAGGGAATTCAGGCCCATGAATAAACGCATACCGGACGGGTTCTGTTGGGCTGACCGTCACCACGCCAACATGAGCGCCATCTTTGGCCTGATAGATAATTTCTGTTTTGCCACCGTGTACATGAATTTTTTCTATTGTTAAACCGGTAAAAGAAGCACCATGGGGACGAACATCATAAGCTAACCACTGGCTGTCTGGTGTCCAGACATTAATATTAGTAAGCTGATGGCTGCGATTGTCAAACGTGATTTGCCGTTCCTGAAAGGCCATTGCATTATCCTTATATCAGGGTTTTTCGGATAAATAATATTAATCCGAAACAGATGGAACTAAAAAATTTCAGTCGAGACTTTACCATTTCGACATTACCCTTACCTTTTTACGCTGTGCACATCGAATAATCTATGTTACTGAGTGTTCTTTATATCATTAGTATTACTGCTGAAGCGATGACGGGTGCTTTAGCCGCTGGCCGCCGTAAGATGGATATGTTCGGCGTGATTATTATTGCTTCAGTAACCGCCATTGGCGGTGGCTCCGTTCGGGACATACTACTAGGGCATTATCCTCTTGGCTGGGTTAAACACCCTGAATATATTGTCACCGTCGCCTGCGCCGCCGTGATAACCACTTGGGTCGCCCCCATGATGAAGCATTTACGCCGTCTGTTCCTGATCCTTGATGCCATTGGTTTGATTGTTTTCTCCATTATCGGTGCCCAGATTGCACTGGATATGAACTATGGCCCAATCATTGCCGCCATTGCTGCGGTTATCACTGGTGTTTTCGGTGGTGTGTTACGCGATATGTTGTGTAACACCATACCTCTGGTTTTCCAAAAAGAGATTTATGCTGGTGTCTCTTTTGCCGCTGCCTGGTTATATATTGGCTTACAACACACGCTGTTACCGCCAAACGGCATTGTTCTAATTACCCTGATCGCAGGTTTGACAGCAAGACTGGTTGCTATTCGCTACCGCCTTGGATTACCTGTCTTTAGTTATGAGCACTCCGATCACTGAACTATACCAACGGGGTTAACCACGACCCCGTTTTCCCGGTCAAAACCCGTTATCCCTGCTACTGACAGTTTTTCTGCAATTATTTTAATCTGCGTGTCATTGACAAAATCAGACAACTTTTTCAATTGCCCGGCAGTGAGCTGTTGTTTTAACTGTGCTCCGGCTAATTTCTGCTCCAGTTGCTGCCAGTGATCAACATCGTCAGACAACTTATCCATATAAGGCACCCCAATGCCTTTCATCCAATAAGAAAAAGGCTGATTTTTTGCCTTCCTGAATTGTGAATAAATAGCCTGTGCTCGTTTATCTCCGATTCCCGGTAAAGCCTCAATGTCTTGAACCGAAAGTGACAACCAACCGGTTAAATCAGTGACTAATTTCCGTTCAGTCAACATTGCCCAACTACCGCTACTGACACCTGTCATGTGCAGCTTTTCACCAAGCCATTTCAGTCGTGCATTAAATTGCTGTTCACAGCCCACCGTTAACGTCAGGCAACTCAGCGCATGATAACGCTGCTTATCGGGTGGCTGAATATCCTGACGCTCTTTAATCCGCCACACCACTTGATCTAATTTCGGGATACCATGACCTGCCAGCGTGAGAGTCACCCGATCCCCCGGTAACACATCCAACTGCTGCCAACGACGGACTGAACCAATATTGACTCGACTGATTTGTCGGTCATCCAGTTTTACCTTATCCAGCCCAAGCACAACTGAGATTTTGCCCGTTCTGCCAATAGTAAAACTCACTTCCCTGACGTATGTGACTTGATGGCGCAAAGGGTGTTTCCATGCCACAGCCCAACTGTTAGATCCAGACCGCCACTGACTTCCTTTAGGTTCAATTTCCTGTTTCAGCACGATACCGTCTGTGGCAAAAGGCATAGGTTGTTCAAAATAGTGCATCCGCAGTTTCTGTACCTGTTCTGGCTTCTCTATTTTATGACTGTAGCGAAGCGCTAATGGAAAACCCATATCCGCTAGTTTTCGCAATTTATTTTCCATCTCGGCAGGGCCATCCGGCCAGCTCCAGATAAACAAACCGACTTGCTTTAATTCTGGCGAATGCTCCTTGCGCATCATCAAACCCGCAACACGATTACGAGCGCCATCACTACCAGAAGATTGCTGTATATGCCCATCCTTATGCAGAAAAAGCTCCCCTTGCAGTACCATATAAGGCGGTACATTTTCTATCTCTTGAGGAATCTCAGAGATATATTGGCTTTTCGCTGTCCAATCTATGCCTTCAGAGCCATTACCCCGGCTGATTAATGAAACTAATTTTCCTTTCTGGTAAATCAATGTTACCGCCACGCCATCAATCTTTGGCTGTAACCAGACAGGTAATCTGCCATGCAACCATCGGTTAATTTCCCGTTCGTCTTTTAGTTTACTTAATCCGGTATGAGCAACCGGATGAACAAGCTTATTATCTGTAATAACTGCCACAGGAAAATCCGAATGAGGCGCTTGTTTCAAACAGAGTTGCCAATGAATTAGCTCCGCCATTAATTGATCATAAACTTCATCATCGATCTCGCTGATCCCTTTCTGACGATAGAGTTGATCCCATAGAACCATCTGTTGCATCAGACTTTTTGTTTCACGTTGTAATTTGTCTTGCGACCATGCAGGGCAATCTTTCTCTGTATCCAATGTCTCAGCCGCAAATATCGGTGTACTGAAAATAATGAACAGAATTAATATCAATAAATTAAGCATCCGTTGCTCCCTGGCTATCCATGCATAACAGCAAAATAGAGGATAAAGAGAAGCTCTCCAAGGCAGAGATAATAACTTTGCGAAGCGGTTCGAAAGAATAACTTCCTGAAATCCCAAGATAACGAACTTTTTCATATACTGCACAAAACAGATAATTATGGTGAGAACCTGACTTATTTAACTATTTATTGCATTGCAATTAATAATTAAATGCATATGCTACTCTAAGTCTTTCAAGAAGCAGGATACTTGATTGTTTTTCCGTTACCCATCATACTTGTGCGCATACCTTTGCGCATAGGAGTAAACACCATGAATACCGTTACCTCTCCCCGTAACAGCACCAAAAGAAGCACCAACGTGTACCTGACGGCCTCACTGGTCGATAAAGCCCGTAGTATGGACATGAATCTCTCAGCAACGCTAGATATCCTTCTGGCGCAGGCTATAGAAGCTAAAAAGGATGAGAGAGAGAAAGAAAAAGAAGATATGCAGGCTATGAACATATTCATGGCGAAAGCTGGAATGCTTACGGACGATGAATTTTTCGGGAGCCTGTAATGCCGCAGCAATTTGATGTGTATCGTAATCCATCGGCCAAAACAAACAGGCTTTGGCCGTTTTACCTTATTATCCAGAATGATTATTTTGATGATTTAACAACAAGGATTATTGTTCCTCTGGTATCTAAAAATGACATTAGCCTCAACCAGAAAAGAATCACCCCTCAGGTGGTTATTAATAATAACATTTATTATATATTTACACCGGCAATAACGTTTCTGGATGCAAAAAAAATCAACAAATCAGATTTTATATGCAACGTAGCCTCATCCAGAAATGAAATTATCTCAGCCCTCGATGCCATCATAATGAACACCTGAACCCGCAAAGAGAAGAAAGATAACTAGAACCGTCAGACCCCTTCGTGCGGAGAATGTAAAAAATACCTGCTCAATCCGGGCAATTTTTCTCTGTATTCAATGTCTCAGCGGCAACTGTCGGTGTACTGAAAACAATGAACAGCATTAATATCAATAAATTAAGCATCCGTTGATCTCTGGCTATTCATGACTAACAGCAAAATAGAGGGTAAAGAGAGGCTGTCCAAGGATGATATAATAACTTTGCGAAGCTGTTCGAAGGAATAACTTCCTGAAATCCCAAGGTAACGAGCTTTTTTATATACTGCATAGAGCGGATATCATGGTGAAAACCTGATTCATTTAACTATTTATTGCATTGCAATTAATAATTAAATGCATATGCTACTCTAAATATACCCTATGGATTTCAAGATGCATCGCGACGGCACGGGAGTGAATCCCCGGGAGCATAGCGAACTATGTGACCGGGGTGAGCGAGTTCAGCCAACAAAGAGGCAACTTGAAAGATAACGGGTATACTTGCATATAAATAACTCAGGAGAACGTTTATGGTCACAGAAACAATCGATCATTCCACACTAAATCGCCTGATTGAAGCCGGTGCTGTTAACTCGGTACATGTGGTAGGTCATAACGATGGGTGGACTCTGATGGTGAAATATGGCGCAGTGGAGCGTCCTCTGATTGCCCAGCGCAGCCGTCAAGTACGCCTGTTTAAACGGCTGGAAACCCTTGTCACTTATCTTAAAGACATAGGCATTGCACAGTTCAATGTAGATGCAGCCAATTATAATCTGGATACCCCAACGAAAACGGCCCGTCCAGACCGTGCAGAAGCCCTGAAACGGGCACATAAGGCTGCTGCCTATGATGCATGGTTCCGTCAGCAAGTTCAGGCAGCTATCGATGATCGCCACCCCAGCGTTCCTCATGAGGAAGTTAAAGCACGGTTTGCAGCCAAAAAAGCGGCCCTACGTAAGGAGATATAATGGAGTTGGAATGGAAGCCAATGGCTTTGGCTGATCGTGAGGCTATTATGGAATATATCGCGCTGGATAATCCGCTAGCTGCAATTGAACTGGATAATGAATTTGAATTGACGGCAGAAACTGCCTGCCAACATCCCAAGATGTATAAACCTGGTAGGGTGAAAGGGACGCGGGAGGCTGTCGTTCATCCCCATTACGTAATGATCTACCGGGTTCGGAGAAACCTTTTACAGATACTCAGAGTGTTACATACCGCCCGGCAATGGCCCTAGTTATTCACAGCGATAAAATTTTTCTTACATTGTTTCTAACTCATTTATCTAGCTACGAGTTGGTGATTGAATGATTATAACGCCTGAATATATCATCATGTAAAAAATACCAGATCAATCAGGGCAATTTTTCTCTGTATTCAATGTCTCAGACGCAACTATCAATGTACTGAAAATAATGAAAAGAATTAATATCAATAAATTAAGCATCCGTTGCTCTCTGGCTATCCATGCATAACGGCAAAATAGAGGATAAAGAGAGGCTGTCCAAGGCTGAGATAATAACTTTGCGAAGCGGTTCGAAGGAATAACTTCCTGAAATCCCAAGATAACGAGCTTTTTCATATACTGCATAGAGCGGATATCATGGTGAAAACCTGATGTATTTAATACTTGGTTCAGGGCTGCTATCAACAATCTCCGCCACCAGTGGTTTTCATCGAAAACAGAGTCTTGACAACTTACAAACTTATCACATAAGATAAGATTAAGGGCAATATTGAATATGAACTGGAACATTGAACTCTATGATGGTGTCGAGGATGCGATCCTCAATATGCCACCCAGAATTCAGGCTCGCATGCTAAAACTGCTTGAGCTTATTGAAGAACATGGCGCTAATCTTGGAGAACCACACACTAAGTCAATGGGAAAAGGTCTATTCGAGATTCGCGCCAAAGCGCAAGAAGGTCTAGGACGCGGATTGTTTTGCTATCTACAAGGTTCAAATATCATTGTCCTTCATGCGTTTATTAAGAAAAACCAGAAGATATCTAAAAAGGATCTTGATCTCGCTTATGAACGAATGAAAGAGGTTACAAAATGAGTAGTTTAAAGTCTCTAAAATCCAAAGCATTAGCTAACCCAGATGTAAAAGCTGAATATGATGCGCTAGAACCAGAATTCGAGCTAATTAATACTCTATTACACATGCGGCGTGCTGCTGGTTTAACTCAAAATCAAGTTGCGCAACGTATGGGAACAAAAGAAGCGAATATTTCCAGGCTTGAAAAAGGAAATGGAAACCCAACACTTAAAACACTATTGAACTACGCCAGAGCTTGCAATTGTGAACTACATTTTGGCTTCAAAACAATTTAATCCAAGCGATATAGAAAAGCATCTTCGGGTGTTTTTCATATTTATTTTCTTTTGTAACAACCAAATACATCCGTATTTTTCAGTGATAGATTATGCAGAGTGAGTTCTCCTGCTATATTATCGGGATTAACTACAGAAACTTTTTCCGTTAGGTGACATCAAACCAACATCGATTTTCCAGCTCCATTAGGTCCCGCAATAACCCATAGCTGAGGCCGATGAGTCATGCTTCCAAAACCTCAACCATTTACTCTGTACCACTCATAAAACTAACCAACTCTCTACGGCCACCAGGGTATTCCTTGATAACCATCCCTGCTGGAGTATCAAACTCCGCATAATAAATTGGTTCACCAGCATTGAGGTGAGCACGCGCCTCCGAGCCATCGTCATTTGCCAATTGAGCATCAAAGATAGTCATAAAAGTGTGCTCTTGCGCCGGTGACATTTCATCTAAATTTTGCAGTTCAAGCCTCATCACTGTAACCCCTATAATTTGCACCACAAACTTATGACAGAATAAAATTAACTTAATGATATTAAGGCAATAACTGTTGATAAATTATACACCATAGAATGCAGTGTAAATTCCATTCTTACCCCGGACAACCTCTTTTTTGTTCATTACTTTATTTTTCTTGCATTGTTTCTAACACATTCATCTCGCTACAAGCCGGCGCTCGATAATAGCGCCTGAATATGTCATCATGTAAAAAATACCATATCAATCAGGGCAATTTTTCTCTGTATTCAATGTCTCAGCCGCAACTATCGATGTACTGAAAACAATGAACAGAACCAATATCAATAAATTAAGTATCCATTACTCTCTGGCTATCCATACATAACGGCAGATTCCGTCCAAGGTAGAGATAAATATAATAACTCTGCCTATTACGCATTAATTAGGAATATCAGCCTCCTCTCTCTGTTATTATTATCAATATCAACTTTAAAATAAATATCAAAAGGAAATAACTTTACGAAATAGTTTTAAAAACAAACATTACCCCGAAAATAACAGGCTTTTTATAAATTATATAGAATAGATATTACAACAAAAACATTAATAATTCTTCGCTTTCTGTTTTTCGATTAATTATTAGTAAATTAATTTATGCATTCATATATTATTAACAACCATAATGATATATATTTCCTTTAAATTTTTCTTATCAAACTTCAAAATTGTAATTTCTATCACTTATTGCTAGAAAAGCAATTGAAAACGGATTAAAAGAATAGACTTATAATTAGTCTTAATTATTTTTCCTATTATATTTAAAGAATAGACAATATTCTTCACATCAGTAGAAATTCATCTTAACCCGCAAGGGATAGGTTTTATGACATAGACTACCTGTGGGTAAAAGGTAAATTCGATACACCCTTCATTAGGAGAGTAATATGAATCAAAACGACGGTTTTACCCCTGGCTACGATTCATTGGTCTATTACGTATTTCTTCGTATGAACCCTTAAAAATAGACTGAAAGACTGACATAACCGTAGATAACGGAAGATAGCAGGCAAATATACCTTAAGCAATATGCCATCATCCTGGAGCTTGCAAGTGACGTGAGGCAATTGAACGAAACCTGCCGTTAAGGCAGGTAAGTGTAATGACGGCCTGCACGGGTGATCCGATGCAGAAAATAATCATCTGAAAAAGGAGGACCCTTAAAAGGCCAATGCAATCTGGCCGGGACAGGGTTATCACAGAGAATGAAAACTTTTAACATAACAACCGGGGAACACTCCCCTCAGAGTCTCCGATGAATACTGAAAAAAAGTTCAGCAGCAGAGCGAATCAGGATGTTGCCTCGATTACAATGCAAGACCCATCGATCCCGGCTGCCCCCCTGGAACCCAGAGTACGCCGTTAAAGCTCTCGGGCGTCCGATGATAGATAGGAAAGACAACGGCGTAAACCCATTCGTTACCCGCCAGTGGGTACCCGTAACTTAGTGAGAGTCTTTCCGGCAGTCATAGACCATAGTTTTCCGATACCGGTAGGAAAAAAGATGATGCTAAAAGAGGGCAAGTTCTGGGTCAGAGCACAAAACCGAATCTTCAAGGTTCCACATGTGGTCACAGGTAAATATACCTGTAGGATGATTGCCAAACGTCAAGATGGAACGCCAGGGCAAGCCATAGCAACCCTTTATACAGATGCTGTCGTTGAGAATCATACCATCTACTGGTTCAAGGGGGACAAAAACGTTATGGAATCTAACGTGAACGACCTGATGTTCACAGTAATCTGCCAGGGAACCGGATTTTCATGGGAACGTAAACCCGAAGAAAAATTTGAATTGGAAAGCAAGTGGGAAAACGGGGTGCCGTCAATTAAAATGCAAGACACTTGCAATTGGATTCATGATGTTGTGTTCTGGGTACCACCATACGACGACAACCCGAATGATACGTTTAAAGACCCAGCCATCATGAAGCCGGGTACGGAGAGTGCTAACCCGGAGCAATCGGGTCCCAGTGATGAAACCAGGTAATCTATCCAGGATAATTAAGAAGGACGGATACAATAAATAAACATCGTTAATAGAACAGCCGGAGATCCTCACAGATTTCCGGCATCATCCTCCCCGGCTTAGCCTGTCGTTTATTCCATTTGAAATATCGGCTCCCCCTCCCGCTGTTATTACTAAAATAACCCTCCAAATAAAGATGAAAAGGCAATAACTCCACGAAACAGTTTGGAAAATAAATATTAAAATCCTCAAAATAACTGACTTTTTATAAACCACACAGCACAAGAATTACGACAAAACCCTAACAACACCTTATTTCCTACTTTGCAATTAATTATTAGTAAATTAAGTTACTCATTCACGTAATAATAGTCATAAAGATGTATATCTCTTCTAAATTCTTCTGCCTAAACCTCATTACGCTCACGCTTTTAATCTATCTGTAGAAAATAACCTTAAAACCACGACCAACAAGCAGATTTAGTGTTAACCTAAAGTTATCGGCTGATAACTATTTTCTATTACCCTTTTTTAAAAAGAGCTGCTAATATTATCTATGTCTTATTAGTCTCAGTAAAAAAACAGCTTAACTCGCAAGAGATAATTTTTATGGTATAGGCTCCCCTGTAGGTAAAAGGTAAATCCGATATAACCTTAATTTAGGCGAGTAATATGAATCAAAATGACATTTTCTCCCTTGGCATGGATATTAGCGATAACCTTATAAAGGCAATACCGAGATCCTATTCTGGAAAAGGTAATGGCTCTCGTAGCAATACCCGTATTCTATACGCAACCCCCTAAGTTTTTGGGATAAGACTAATTATCCGGGATAGTCTTCCCTCCGGCCTCAAACGCAATGGGCAATAGTCATGTTGGATTATCCATGTGTACGGCCAGTAATTGCTGATAAATCTGGCAGCAATAACGGAAGATGGCAGGCAAATATACCTTAAGCAATATGCCATCATCCTGGATCTTGAAAGTGATGTGAGGCAATTGAACGAAACCTGCCGTTAAGGCAGGTAAGTGTAATAACGGCCTGCACGGGTGATCCGATGCAGAAAAAATTGCTGATAAATCTGGCAGCAATAACGGAAGATGGCAGGCAAATATACCTTAAGCAATATGCCATCATCCTGGATCTTGAAAGTGATGTGAGGCAATTGAACGAAACCTGCCGTTAAGGCAGGTAAGTGTAATAACGGCCTGCACGGGTGATCCGATGCAGAAAAAATTGCTGATAAATCTGGCAGCAATAACGGAAGATGGCAGGCAAATATACCTTAAGCAATATGCCATCATCCTGGATCTTGAAAGTGATGTGAGGCAATTGAACGAAACCTGCCGTTAAGGCAGGTAAGTGTAATAACGGCCTGCACGGGTGATCCGATGCAGAAAATAATCATCTGAAAAAGGAGAACCCTTAAAAGGCCAATACAATCTGGCCGGGACAGGGTTATCACAGAGAATGAAAATTTTTAACCTAACAATCGGGGAATCATCCCCATCTGAATATTTAATGAATGCTGGCAACACATCCATCAGCGGAGTGAAACAGGATATTGGCCGGATAACGGCGCATTGTCGCCGGTGGCCGATATGGGTGGTGGGAGTGAGCTTATCTGTAAGTGCGCTTTTCTCTACCCCGGTTCTTGCATATAAAGCTGAAATCATAGACTGGGTTCCCCAGCTAGCCATTGTTGCCCTCGGGCAGCCGGTATTGGATGGGGAAAACAATAACGGTAAGCCAGTTCGTTATCCGCCAAAAGGGACAAAAAACTTAATAGGTGTTTTTCCATCAAGGTTCAATGTTGAGTTTCCAGAAACAGAGTATCCCACCGTGTTAAAAGATCTCATGCTTTGGGTTAGAGCGCAAAACCGTCTCTTCGTTGTTCCACACGTCGTTACAGGAAAGTACACCTGTGAGATGACGGCCTACCGCAAAGACAAGGCAGCAGGAAAGGCCAAGTCAACACTTTTTACAGATGCAGTCGTTGTAAATAAGGATATCCACTGGTTTAAAGGGGATAGTAACGTGATGGAGTCCAAACTAGTAGATCTGAATTACACTGTATCCTGTAAGGGAACGGGTTTTTCATGGCAGCGGAAACCTGAAGAGAAAGTCAAATTCGAAAGTGACTGGAAGAATGGGGTGCCATCAATTGAAATGCAAGACAGCAAAGATCCCAACTATTATATCTATAACGTTGCTTTCTGGAGTCCACCAGGTGGTTTAAATCCCAATTTTAAAGATCCAGCCATAGTACAACCTCACGCAGAAAACAATGATAACCAGCAGAAAGTGACCCCCTAAGAGTAAAGGTAATTTACCCGGGAGGGGGTGATGGCAACAAATGGTCATCTTTAACAAGGCAGCCGGGGAACAATCCCCGGTTGAATAGGGCGAGTTAGACATTCAGCCTATAAATTCCGACGGGTAAAACCAAACAAGCGGCGATACAAAATATCCACTAGCCATCTTTCCCCAAGAAAATTTCTGTGGAAATGCATCGGTAACGCGACACGTATGAGCAGGTACGTGTATACTGTTACAAGAATTTTATTCTGCTTTTATTTATACCCAATAGATTTCAAGTTGCAACGCAGCAGTAAGTGAAAGCAGCAACCTGAAAGATAAAGGGTATACATTGTTATCCAATCAACCAAGATATCATCATGATCCAAGGCACATTATATATTGTCTCTGCGCCAAGCGGGGCGGGTAAATCAAGTCTAATTCAGGCTTTATTAAAAACACAACCTTTGTACGATACTCAGGTTTCTGTTTCCCATACCACGCGCGCAATGCGTCCCGGTGAAAATCATGGTGAACACTATTTCTTTATCACTGAAGAAGCCTTTTGCCAAATGATCGATAATCATGAATTTCTGGAACACGCCCGTGTTTTCGGTAATTATTACGGTACATCCCAGAAAGTGATTGAAGAAACCCTTACCAGTGGCGTTGATGTCTTTCTTGATATCGATTGGCAAGGCGCGCAGCAGATCCGCAAACAAATGCCCTCTGCCCGCAGTATTTTTATCCTGCCACCATCAAAAGAAGAGCTTTGCCGCCGTCTGCGCGGTCGGGGTCAGGACAGTGAAGACATTATTGAAAAACGCATGGAGCAGGCTGTTGCAGAAATGGTTCACTATAACGAGTATGATTATTTAATCGTTAATGACGATTTCAATACTGCATTGGCCGATCTGCACACCATTATCCGTTCAGAACGCCTGCATCGGGAGCGCCAGGCACAACGGCATGATGCTTTAATCAGCAAATTATTGGCAGACTGAACCCAATTTCAGTATTATGCCCAGTCATTTCTTTACCTGTGGAGTCGCACACATATGGCACGCGTAACTGTTCAAGACGCTGTAGAAAAAATTGGTAACCGTTTTGACCTGGTGTTGGTCGCTGCTCGTCGAGCACGTCAACTGCAAACAGGCGGTAAAGACCCGCTGGTTGCTGAAGAGAACGATAAAGTGACCGTTATCGCTCTGCGTGAAGTGGAAGAGGGTCTGATTAACGGTAAAATCCTGGATGTCCGTGAACGCCAGGAACAACAAGAGCAGGAAGCAGCAGAAATGCAAGCGGTTTCCGCTATCGCGGAAAGTCGTCGTTAATCTACGGTAGGTCTGCCTTGTATCTGTTTGAAAGCCTGAATCAGCTTATCCAAAAATACCTGCCTGGGAGTCAAATTGAACTCCTCAAGCAGGCTTATTCTGTTGCACGGGATGCCCATGAAGGGCAAACCCGTACCAGTGGTGAACCCTACATTACGCATCCTGTCGCGGTTGCCTGTATTCTGGCCGAGATGCGTCTCGACCATGAGACACTGATGGCCGCTTTGTTGCATGATGTTATTGAAGACACACCCGCCACCTTTCAGGATATCGCACAACCTTTTGGCCCTGTGGTCGCTGGGTTAGTTGAGGGGGTTTCCAAGCTTGATAAGCTGAATTTCCGCGATAAAAAAGAGGCACAAGCAGAAAACTTCCGCAAAATGATCATGGCGATGGTGCAAGATATCCGCGTCATTTTGATCAAACTGGCAGACCGTACCCATAATATGCGTACTCTCGGGGCGTTACGTCCAGATAAACGCCGTCGTATCGCCCGGGAAACGTTAGAGATCTACAGCCCTTTAGCTCATCGTTTGGGTATTCATCATCTGAAAACGGAGTTAGAGGAACTCGGGTTTGAAGCCCTCCACCCCAACCGCTACCGGGTTATCAAAGAGGTGGTAAAAGCTGCCCGTGGTAACCGTAAAGAGATGATCCAGAAAATTCTGTCTGAAATTGCAGGCAGGCTGGCCGAAGCCAGTATTGAATGCAAAGTCAGCGGCAGGGAAAAACATCTCTATTCTATCTACCGGAAAATGCACCTCAAAGAACAACGTTTCCATTCTATTATGGATATCTATGCGTTTCGGGTCATTGTTAATAATGTTGATATCTGCTATCGGGTTTTGGGGCAGATGCATAGCCTGTATAAACCCCGCCCGGGCAGAGTCAAAGATTACATTGCCATCCCTAAGGCTAACGGCTATCAATCCCTGCACACCTCCCTGATTGGCCCTCATGGCGTGCCCGTTGAAGTTCAAATTCGCACCGAAGATATGGATCAAATGGCTGAAATGGGCGTTGCTGCACATTGGGCTTACAAAGCACAAGGTGAATCCGGTACAGCCGCGCAAGTTCGTGCTCAACGCTGGATGCAAAGTTTGCTGGAACTACAACAAAGTGCCGGCAGCTCTTTTGAATTTATCGAAAGCGTTAAATCTGATCTGTTTCCTGATGAGATTTACGTTTTTACCCCGAAGGGACGTATTGTGGAATTACCCGCAGGTGCCACCCCAGTTGATTTTGCCTATGCCGTACACACCGATATTGGTCACGCCTGTGTTGGTTCACGAGTTGATCGCCAGCCATACCCATTATCTCAATCGCTTACCAGTGGTCAAACCGTTGAGATTATAACCGCACCGGGCGCTCGCCCAAATGCCGCCTGGCTGAACTTTGTCGTCAGTTCAAAAGCACGCGCTAAGATCCGTCAATTGCTAAAAAACCTTAAACGGGAAGACTCCATTGGGCTAGGTCGCCGCCTGTTGAATCACGCGTTGGGTAACGGGAAAAAGCTGGTTGATATTCCGCAGGAAAATATCAGTAAAGAGTTGAAGAGAATGAAACTCGCGACCATAGATGATCTACTGGCTGAAATCGGGCTTGGCAATACCATGAGTATCGTCGTCGCCCGCAACCTGTTAGGCGCACAGGAAAATACCACAAGCACCGGTAGCCATAACAACAGAGCACGTAAATTGCCCATCAAAGGCGCTGACGGTGTGCTGATTACTTTTGCCAAATGCTGCCGCCCCATCCCCGGAGACCCGATTATCGCCCATATCAGCCCCGGAAAAGGGTTGGTTATCCACCATGAATCCTGCCGTAATATTCGTGGTTATCAGAAAGAACCCGAAAAATTTATGGCGGTTGAATGGGATAAAGAGATCAATAACGATTTCACTGCCGAAATAAAAGTGGATATGTTTAACCACCAAGGGGCGCTGGCAAATTTGACTGCCGCCATTAACGCAGCCAATTCCAGTATTCAAGGTATGAATACAGAAGAGAAAGATGGTCGTGTTTACTGCGCTTTTATCCGGCTGACCACCAAAGACCGTATTCAGTTAGCGAATATTATGCGCAAAATCCGAATTATGCCGGATGTGATGCGAGTCAGCCGTAACAGAAACTAAACCGGATAGCCCGTGCAAATCAGCAGGTGAACAGCCAACAGCGCTATCCACAGCCGACCCGGCAATGACGGCACCAGCCGCACGTCATCCCGGTTATCAAAGGACAGACCAATCAATACTGAATCAACTTCATCCAGTATGCGGTCTAACCAACCCTCCCCACCCACACCAAACATCAATACCAGCCCGATAGTGATAAACAACAGTGGCAAGATCCATGTTCGGCA
The DNA here is from genome assembly GCF_011189575.1 of Photorhabdus cinerea. GTDB lineage: Bacteria > Pseudomonadota > Gammaproteobacteria > Enterobacterales > Enterobacteriaceae > Photorhabdus > Photorhabdus cinerea. The sequence goes on along the minus strand of NZ_PUJW01000018.1, from coordinate 36,028 downwards.
CCAATACGCTAACAGCATACGGGGATACCGCGAATGGCGAATTGTGTTGCCTAACAAAAACCCACAGCCAGCCAGCAATACGATACCGATAACCAGTACCACCCGGCTTATCAGCATCCCATAAGGCATCACACACACAATCGATAAAAACTCGCCTTCCATCATGTCCCGCCAGATAGCCACATGTGTGATACGACTCAGGAGATAAACGGACCGCAAGCGCGTTGTAAAAACCAAGTGCGCATGTGATTAGCTTGTAGTGACGTCCGGGAGCGCGTCGACTTCACCGTTTTCGTTACCGGCGCCTGGCCCTTCTGGGGCATTGGTTCAACGACTGCCGTAACAATCAGCATCAGCCGACGACTTCCCTGCTTCTCACGAAAGAAGACTTTTTCACAGGCAATCACATCACGTCGCTCATTGTAGATATAATTCATCACATCTGTTGCCCGGCGTTCTGTCACCCGGAACACCTGGCTGATTTCACGTTTAGTAAATCCGCGTCCCTTCAATAATCCCCAATACGCGACCGCCATGTACAACGGTGTATCATTCAAATGAGACAAGCAGGCAGGCAGACGAAAATCCCCATGATTACTTTGTTTACCCGTAATAGTCTGACTTCCAAGCAAATCGGTCTGACTGCCGCTTATCTGAAGCAGCATTGAATCATTAACATTGATTGTCATTTTACTCTCCCCCGGTGACTAACTGGTTTACCTGTTACCACATGAGAAATGAAATACTGTGATTTATCTGAAATGAAATACCTATAGGCTAATCCGCCCACCATATTTAATGATTTGTGTAAAAATAACGCTCTCCGCAGGCGCTATGGCCTTACCAACGTCATGTCCAAATTCGTCTGGAAATAACCATAATCCGAAAGCTTCAATCTCTGGAGTTGCCAGAGGCTTCCAGTGACATTGAAGTTAAACTTCGTAGTCTGTTGTGTAGGTGGTGTAGATGGTGTAGGGCTCTCTACTTGAAGGCACACAAAACCACCAGTTCCTGCATCTGTACTATTACTACCGTCGGCAAATGTTATTTGCTTATTCATTGACTGAGTTGTATTACCTTTACCCACAACAACATTCCCCATACAACTAAATTTAGGATCAGGATCAGCACTGAAACTAACCGGACCACTCTTAGAAGGTCCTTGGACTTCTACGCTAGACAGCTCAAGCTTTACCCCCAACGCTTCATTATCAATCTCTTTACTATCAGCCTCTGCATTATGCATCACCCGCAACATTTGATTCTGAGTACCTGGCATTATATGATTAGAAGATGCCACCACAATTACAGTGCCACCTGTATTTTCTCCTTCGGTGACAATGCAGGAAACTCGCATAATAAAGTTCATGTCCTTGAGTTTGACGGGGTTGAACTGACCGCTTCCCGGGGGTTCGTCTATTGGCTGAACCTCACCAAAGCTAAATCTCCTGCCAGTAAAAACCGGAATAAAACACTCTGGGGGCTGCAATATTACTGTAGGGTCTTTGATCTCAGGGAGACTACCTAGTGGTCGTTGCCAAACCACAAAATCGTTCTCACTTGAGGTCTTAACCTGAAATCCTACAAGATCACCATTAGGACTCGTGTCGAATTTGATCTTCTGATCGGGATGTCGCTGCCATGAAAAGTTGTCCCCACTACAAGAAACATCGAATTTGAAATCTTGCAATGCCGCATTTTTTACATCTTCATCAACCTTGGTATCGCCATTGTTTACTTCAAGAGATTCGTATTCAGTTTGATTAAGACCTGAATTATTCATCATATCCAGCGAAAAACGCTTTTCCGCTGTTCCCGGACGATTATCCTTAAAGCTAGCTTTAATTTTACAGTTGTATGTACCCGAGCTAACTTGCAAAGCGTCAAAGATTTTCCCCTTAGATACGAGCCGAAACTTAGCGTTCTCCATCGTTATTTTGGGGTCATCTCCTTGCCACAACATTGATGACACATTGGGAAACACAATATTTGCGCCTAAGTTTGCTTTCCCCGATGCTGGATAGGTGATGACAGAGCGATTCCACGGCACTGCTTGCCTAGGCCCAAGCGCATCACTGACTGCCGCCGCATTCCAGTATTCTACTTGTGTAGCAAGTACCGAGGAGGAAGAAAAGATACCCACAGATAGGCATATCACGCCTGCCCATGTCGGCCACTGCCACTGGCAACGATAAGCTACCATCCGACCAACAGCCTGCATTATCCTGTTAATAAACATTTTATTCATATTCATGCGATACCCAACCAAGGATTACTCCCCAATTGTCCTGTTAGAACTTCTCATTCGTTGCCATCACCCCGTCTCAGCCGAAATACATCCACCTCTCAGGGATTCCTCTTCTTTTGGTTTTCTGCATTGGATTGCCCGTGCAGATTGTCACCATACAGCATCCCTTTTTAACGGCAGGTTTCGTTCAGTTGCCTCATTGGACTCCAACTCTTATCGCCTTTCTTCTTTACCGGAGGTGCTCCCAGGTCAAATGCCACCTCGCACTGGCTATCCGGTGTATTACTCCACTTCACTTTCAGTACCCCCTTAGACGGCATACCACTCAGGTACACTTGCCCACCATCTCCCACTATCGCCGCCAGATTTGTATCTGCCTCCCCTTTCAGCCCCGCCATTGCCCCAAACGGTACAGGTTTACCGTGATAGGTGAGATTCATCAGCAATTGCTGCCCAATACGTACGGGGTAATCCACTATCACAACAGCCCCTTTCGTCGGGAATACGTTCTTGCTGCCTTGCTCCATATTCGCCCCTTCAGGCAGCGATGACGGGTCTAAGCTGATACTGTTACGGCTGTACGTCCTAGCATATGGCATAACCGCATACCCCCAGCGATCAGTAGTAACCGAGCTGGAGTTCATCACACGCACACCTTCAACCCCCGCTGTTCGCACTAACACAGCAGCATCGCCAATACGCGATGCCAAGGTGACACCATGCTGATGAGCAATCAATCCTCCGTTAAACCCATAGTTCACACTACGCCCCCCCTGTGAATCGTAGTTGTATCCCAAGTTCGCCTGCCCGAAAGCGCCATTGTATCCCATCGACACGGAACCACTGTTTCCTTGCCCTTGATTAGCTTGGCTTTGTGATACGCTCCAGGACAGACTATTGTCATCCAATACGGAGCCACCTAACCCTAGCTGGCTATTGCTACGCCCGGAACTATCACGGAAAAAATTATAATTAGCATACGCATTATTCAGGGCCGCATAGGAGCCAAATAAGCTCAGAGGAACATTCACGTTCAACGAAATTTGCCGGTTCTCAGGCCAATCACCATTACCTCGCATGCGATCAATGCTGTAATTAAGCCCCCAACCCACACGGTAGAAAGAACCATTCAACCCCATCGACAGAGTGGTATTGGTTTTAGAGCTGCCCCAGTAGTTATCCCGCCGACCACTGAGCCACAAGGAATAATTACCGGGCAATGACTGGCTTAGTCTCGTTTGCCAACTACTACGCCGCCGTTCAGACATCCAATAGGGAAGTTCTCCCCAAACACTGTAGCCTTGGATATTCGCATCCGAGAAACTCAGATAATTACGGGTGGAATAGCGGTACGCGGTTAAATCCACTGTCGTGCCAGTGGTCAGCATACTTTTCGAATATTTAGCACGGTAAGACTCCCCGCGCAGGAAGTTAGTCGCATTTTGCAACCGAGTTCGAGCCGTCGTGACATCCGCAGATAACGCCCCCATCATACCAAGGGAAAACCCAGCCCCCAGCGCCGCAGACTGGTACGATTGCGCCACCAAACCCCCACCGTATAATGTGACGTTGCCAGGCAAACCGTAAATCATCGAGGCCATGCCAAACACCGGCTTACGATTGTTGTATCCCCCCGCACGATAGCGTCCGGCTGCCACTTCGTACTTAAATTGCCCCTGCCGCAGCATCATGGGCAAACTAGAATAGGCTTGACTGAACCCATGGTGGGTACCATCCGCCTCGGTTATCGTTACCTGTAAGTCGCCCGCAGTACTGCTACTGACCAGATCTGTGATACGAAATGGGCCTGGCGCGACGTTGGTTTGGTAAATCACGCTTCCATTCTGCGTCACCGTAATCTGCGCATTGGATTTAGCTATCCCGCTGATAATCGGTGCAAAACCACTCTGCCTGCCAGGCATCATTGAGTCACTGGTAGCAAGCCCAATACCCCGATAAGGAAAACCATCAAATACCTGACCCGCCACGTTGCCAGTCGAGGTATCCCCTATCGTCAGATCACTGCGTAACATCACTACATCACGCTGCAAATAGGTTTGTAAGAAATTCCAACTTTGCTGGGATTGAGTCGTTTTCTTCACTGGACCATTAAATGAGTCATACCAATTATAAGTCTGAGCACTATAAGAATAGGTGGCAGTATTACGAAGACGCCAGGCCCCCAAATTCAACCCAGAATTAAAGCTACCGAACAGACTCTGACTCGTCTGTTTATTGCCAGATTGTGAGCGTCGGTTCCGATTGCCATTAATATTGTAATTCAATAAAAAAGCCGGAATCCCCTCTTGCCACAACTTTGGATCAACCAGACCATTCTCCAAAGGTTTCATCGCTATCTGGGGAACACTCAAGCCCAACTTCATCTGAGAAAAATCCAGATGAGCCGTGGCCTGAGGAATGAATTTGCTTAATGGACTACCCATTGGCTTATCCGCCGGTAATGCTTTTAATGCCGGTATACTACTCACATTGACACCCGCAGCCTCCAATAAATCTGGGGTAAGTACGGGAACCAGCTCGTTACTACCAGCACCATTATGCTGGAACGTAACATCACGTGAATCAAAGAAAGTACCATTAATGTAGATGTCAACTCGGTAAGTTCCCGGTGCCTGACCACCAGCAGTTTCAAACTGTGATAAATCCACCGTTTGCCCTGAACTTTGGCCAAACTCCAATAAAGAAGGATCAAAATAGTCACGCGCTGTTACCTGAGTATGCCAACCCGCCAGTAATACCAGCATCATCCGGCAAAAAACCGGAGAAAGGCACAATCCTATTCCGCATTTTGACAAGGATATAGCGGTGGAAATGCCCGGATTTATACGACAAATAGACGGACGTTCTGAACGACAGCTTATTGCCGGAATTAATACTTTCATTCTTAATTGCCATCTCTATTATTTAATGATAGGTCCATTGCTCACATATCTTCTGTTGATATCTGCAACGCCACTCACTATTAGCTAGTGGCTGCCAGAGACAACAACGGACCGGCTCTCTTCATCGGTATTTAAACCAAATTCATCGATAGCTCGCCACAATACTGTGACATGACTGCCCGGTAGTGTTTTACCCGATGGCAGTGACCAGCTCTGCTGACTCAATGGCGGCACCATACTGAACAAACTCCCAACAGGCACAGCAAACGAATTCACCTTCAAAGTCTGCAACGTTACCCAGAACGGCGACGGATTCGTTAGAGTCACAGTATCTTCCTTGACCGATACCTGTAACTGCTTCACTGCTCCAGCAACCCCCTCTTTTGGTAATCCTTTCGGGCGATAGAACAACTTCACTGCCAGAGTCATGACCACTTTCATCTGGACAAGGTTATTTGGCACAGAATTTTCCTTCTCGGAAGGCAACAGGCGCACATTTAGAAAGAACACCGACTCACGATCTTTTGGAAAGTCCCCACCAGTGCGAAGGATTTTCAGTACTTGACTACTGTGCGCATTCACCTTGCCCAGAGGAGGAATCACGATAAACGGCGCATTAACCGCTGTCGGTAAACCGCTCTTTGGGTCCATTTCCCGTACCATTGACTGAATAAGGTAGTTGTCGTCACTGTTATTACTGAAAGTCGACATAGCACCGTTGCTGGATGACCCAAGGTAGATCACACGCGGCTCATCGATAAACATCCCCTGCGGCTCTGCTTTCAGTCGCGATACAGGCAAGATCATTAACAAAGTACACAACACAGCTGTATATATCTGTTTCATTGAAGTATCCCATTAATGCCATGCAGTATTTCTTCATCCCAAAAATATTACTCAGTCCAAAACATTGCTTAGTGGCTCTGCAATACACCGTTCTGCGGCTTACTTTCTCCCCCGAAATCGGTCATCATCGCCCACGTCACCTTATCAGCCGCTTTACCTGCCAAGCCGGTCAGGGAATAAGTCACCTGACCAAAAGGCGCTAACATGGATGGCGCTTTATTCAGGTTTATGCTTTCACCAGCCAAGTTCAGCCAAGAAAACGTTTGGTAATACGGCGTCGGATTAACCACCACGACGGCATTGCTGGTTCGCGTAAACGTCAGCCGGGAATACGCCTGTTTCGGTGTCATCGGTAGATTATCTGGCCGGTAAATAAATTTAATGTTCATACCTAGCGAGATAGACAAGGATGCATCAACCTTATCCTGTTGCCCATCAGACTCACGGGGAACTACCCCCGCAGGAATCGCATTGATGCGAAGACGAAACAGTGACTCACGATCAGCCGGGAAATCACCACCGGTACGGATAACGCGCATCACATTCGCACTGTTACCTTCTATACGAAATAAGGGGGGCAGCACAGTAAACGCCGATGACCGAGTCTTGGTATCATCCCATGAGGTCACTGCCGCTTGTATCAGATACGCGCCATCACCCGAATTCTGCAACGAGATACTTTGTACTTTGTCACTTTGATGATAAACCAGCCGTGTCTGTCCTAGCATCAGACCGGCATGAGCCGGTAACGCCATCATTGCCCATAGCCCCAATAATCCCATTATCCACGCTTTTATATTCACCGTTTTTATATTCATACCTTCCACTTCACTTCTGGCAACATTTATCAGGCGTACCTGAACTTAGTTATCACGAATACTCAAACTCAAAATGTATAGAGACAAGGAGTTCTCCTCCGATCACTCTATGTTCTTTATCACCGGCCATAACCACCGAAAATGTCATGGATTGACCATCGTCCTTATCAAGGTTAGGTTCAAAATCGAAGCGTACCGGGTCCTCGACAGACTTCACCTTGACTGGTCCCTGGTTAACTCCCCCCTCTTTGCTCAGCAAAATTCCCACCCACTTAGCGGTAGAACCTGGCATCCAGAAAAGGTAAAGATTGTTACTATCAGTGTCCTTATTACCCCATACGAACAGAGTCGGTTGCTTTCTAATTTGAGTGCCGTCCCCTTTGAGAGGTGCCTGATTACAACCCGACAGAGTGAATTTTAACGTTTTTCTCGTTTCTTCCAGAGATACACCATCCTTGAACTGACTGGCCCTGTAAGGTTTTTCGTAGTTTATAGAATATTTGCCACCGGACATGCCATTCACTGACAGCACACAAGTCGGGGGCAACAGAAAACCGTCCAATGAAAAATGAGCAGTTGTGTCGTGAGGTTGAGTTTGAGCTTGCACCGGCAAAACCAGATTGACACTCAACCCGACCATTATCATGACGAGTAACAAATACTTTGTCCGATTGCGATAGCCTATTAAACAACTGTTCATAAGTTTTTTATTATTCATTTTCATCCAACTCCCCTTATCACTCGTTTCCCACTTTGTATCCTCCGTGATAAACCGCCCTCACCGATAGGTAAATGTAAAAGTGACACTCGCATGTAATTGACCAGGTCGAATAACACCATCACCCTGCCGCTCCCTAGCGATCGCTACCACTATAGGAACTTCCGCCTGCTGGTCTTCAATTTCAATACCAAGATCGTCTAGCGATGTACCCCTTCCAGTGGATATTAAGTCACCCCAATCAATCTCGTCGCCTCCATCATCCGACACTGAATACATGAGAACAAATCCAAATCCCTCAGAACTATCAGGGCCATCAGAATCACGGAACATGATGCGTCCGTTGTTGATAGTAGTACCTTCCACAGATATCTCGGGACTACTGAGAGTATTGGCATTCGGATAGCCACAATTAGTCAACTTCAATTGAAGCTTATGAGGGCTTAATATATCCCCTGGCTTTGCAAAGCTCGCTGCCGACAACGAACCGAAATCCAGCGTACCTCCGCTGCTTATCTCCATATCACAAGGTTCTGGAATAATCCCAGCATAAAACTCCACATCCACTCCACTCGTGCTTCTGGGGTAATGCCCCTCAGCCGCCCCACTGCCCGCCAGAAACAATAGAACCAATATAGAACAGCAAAAGCAGCGCATTACCGCATATCTGCCCTTGGTCAGACAGGCCAACGGGTCATTCAGCCTATTTTTTTCTTGTCCTGTCACTGTCCCAAACATCGTACTTGCCTCAAATTAATTCTATGACTCTTCTGTTAACGGATATCGCACTGCAATGCCGATAACATCAGCGATAATCAAACGTGAATGTCATCGTTGCGCTGATTTTGCCTGTCTTTTTGCAATCAGCTGCCGATTCACCGACGACTGGAGCACACATCAGTGAAAACTTGACCGGCACAGAAACAGAAGGGGCGTGGTCATTTATGATTGTGCCTTTATTAGCCAAGTGAAATGGGACTCCGTTCTTCAAATCCGAGGACCACTCCCCGCCATTGAGTGTCTTCAATTGCACAGTAACGCCCATTGCCGGGCTTTGTTTATCACGATTACGAAACAGCGTTTCATCCGTATCAACGTGATCGCCGGTAACGGTGATTGTGGGAGTAATACTGTCTTTATTGACCACAGCAGTGCAATTTTTCAGCGTCAGATAGGCTTCCTTGTTGATTTTGCCTGATACTACGTCTTTAAATTGCACAGTACCGAGTTCGATATTGCTGTCGCTCACAGAGATATCACAGGTCCCTTGGGTAATTGTGGCCTTAAACTTGGCACTGACAGAATTCTCCGCCCACAAAGGAGCAGAAAAAAGCCACAAAACCCCCGCCATGCCGATGTAACTCAGGTACCTGCGTACATACAGAACCATTGAGATACCGGTTTTATTGGATTGTGCCATCGAAGTTATCTCCTCCACCGAGATCGTCGATCACCGCCCATTCCACTTTCTTTTTATTCTGATTATTCTGAGCGGGATAAACATGGGTACTGAAAGGCGCCAGCATTTGCGGATGACTATCAGAAAACTTCACTGGCACCCCATCAACTTTGATCTGCGTAAAGCTGATGTGATAAGGCGAATTATTACTGACTTGAATGCCCCCGGCAGCATGGGTAAAGCGCAGCGCTTTGTATGCCTGCTCTGGCGTACCCACTAACCCCGTTGGCCGATAAAATAGTTTGATGGTATTGCCGATGGCATAGACCAGCCCACCCGAAATCTTAGCGCTTTCAGAGCGCTGGCCCAGAGGATTACTACTGGGAATAGCGGAAGCATTAAAATAAAAGACACTCTCCCGGTCGGTTGGCAATTTGCTGGTATCACCTAAGATGCGCAGGGCATTAGTCCCTTTAGGATCGAGACGAAATAAAGGCGGTGAGACGAAAAACGGTGTTTTACCCTTGCCATCAACAGTGCGAGTGATTTTAGTTGTCACCAGATAAGGGATATTGGTTGTTGTATTGCGCACCGATACCGTTGCTCCAGCTTTATCCTGTGGAAAAATAATACGTGTAGCATTGATGCCAAATCCGCCTTCAGCCTGACTCTGTGACGCGAACAAAAACGCGGCAAATACAAGACTTTTTACTATGATGTTAGGAAGTCGGTGTTTACTGATCATCTTTTGTTTCTCATATCTTGGCTCAACCAACCAGTAGTTGCCTAATAAAAGGCACCATCAATCATCTAAGATTCTTCATCGAAGGAGCCTGAGGAAGCATCCCTCAGGCTGAAACAACATAAGCATTAGTTATACGCATAGGAGAAGGTGATAGGAGCGTTAATACTCTGGTTTTCAGGGGAATCGTCATATGATGCTATATATACAGTAAAATCCTTATAGCTATTCTTGATATCAGCTACATTAGATTTATCAGTAGAAACATTCATAGGAATTAGGGTGCCATTTTTAACAAACTCTGATTTATTATCTTGTAGATAACTTAATGCTATACCTGACTTTTTCTCTTTAACTGCATTAAAGAGATAATCTGCTTTTTCCAACGTATTACCCGTCACATACAACTTAACTTTACTTGCATCTGTATTATTTGCATCACAGTTAGCAAGACGGATAGTGAAATGCCTTTCACTTTTTGGTATATATTTCGCAATTGCTATGCTTGGAAATTTATCATCACCCGGCTTTGCAAACTCGTCTATTCTATGGTTTCCCGTATCCACCGACCCATTTGAACCAGGGTTAGTAACATCACATGTTGCAGCCAAAATCATGCCAGTAACTGTAACAACTGCGTTATCCGCCGCATTGGCAGCCGAAACTACCCCCAAAACCAACGCCGCCACGACGCTTATCTTTAATATCTTTTTCATTTCATTAATCTCGCTTAACTATAGAACAAAAATCAGACTTAACTTTACATACCATTTGCTGATTATCAGTAACACTTAGCTGTACATAAAATTGTCAATTAGGACCATTTTGACAATCAAGATACACCCTGAAACTTATGTTCAAAAATTCGCCACAAACAAAACAATCCAATGACTACTTGCAAAATTTAAGAATATTTTATTGTTGAATCTGAAAAGTGAAATCAACAATTTCAAGAAAGGAGCCTGGGAAATGAGGTATTTTGGGGGGATTCAGGGAAAAATTAGGTTATTTTGATATAGCTGTGTTAGAATACATAATGCTTTACAAAGATATACAATTCTGTATCTTTCTTTATTAGAAAATCTTCAGTATAGTTTCGCGGTGGGTGTATCTTGATTGTCAAAATGGTCCTAATTGTAGTGATTAACGTTTGCCTTTCACGCCCCAAACTCCTTGAAAACGTTCAGCATTACTCGCTGTATAACGCACAGTGTGACGAATGTTTTTATGTCCAAGATAATCTTGTATCAGTCGGGTATCCACTCCCCGGTCTGCAAGGGCAAAACCACAGGCATGACGCAACATATGCGGATGCGGAACGACAGCAATATTCGCCAATTGCCCTAATCGACTAATAATCTGGTAAATCCGCTGACGTGTAAGTGGCTTCCCAGAGCGTGACAAGAACAACCAATCACTATCTGCCCCCAAGAAAGTTTTGCGCACTTTAAGCCATGCCTTAATCGCCCGAACCTCACGGAGCAACAGAGGATGGTTAGTACAAAATCCTCCTTTTAACCGCCGGATATACAGGCATCGCTCTTTCAATTCCATATCAGATAACCGTAAATGTCTGGCTTCGCTGACACGAAAACCATGGATAAAACTCATGTACACCAGACAATAGTTCCGCTCTGGATTAGCACCGACTTTCGCCATTTCCAGCATACTTTCTATTTCTGACTGAGTCAGATATTTTCTTTGGCCCATGACTATTTCTCCAAACATATTGATAGCATAACCCGGCTATTATTCCCCCTGACAGAATCGTTCCCAACTTCGAGACATAAGCCAGCAACCGACAGAACCTGGGAATAAAATACACACCATCAATTTGCCCAAATGGTATGTTGTTCACCGGGGTCACAGAGGGTTATACAGATGAGAGGTAGGATTTAAACACCTTTTTTTGATTATTTTTTCATCATTACAGGAGCATGCTGTTAAATTTGGTTGATAACCTTGATGATTACAGGTGTTTACCCGCAGTGTATTGACATGATTTTCAACCAATTATTAGGAAAATATTACGTTGATTACATTAACCTGGTCTGTATTATTATGGAAAATAAGCAAGACTGGTTCGCAACCAATGAAACATGACGAACTGTCAAGCAAGCAATGGAGAGAAGAAATCGCATGAAAGGCCAACTGCTTGATGCCATCCCTTTAACTTCCCTGCATGGCGTCGGGGCAAGTCAGGCAGCTAAACTGGCAAAAATGGGCCTGATCAACTTGCAGGATCTGCTATTGCACTTCCCGCTTCGTTATGAAGACCAGACCCGCCTTTATACGATTAATAATCTTTTACCGGGTATCCATGCCACAGTCACCGGAGAAATCCTCCATACCAATGTTATTTTTGGCCGCCGCCGGATGATGATCTGCCAAATCAGTGATGGCACTGGTGTACTTACACTGCGTTTTTTTAATTTCTCTGCGGCAATGAAAAACAATCTGGCAAAAGGGAAGCAGGTTGTTGCTTACGGTGAAATCAAAAGAGGTAGTCAGGGAGCGGAGATTATCCATCCTGAGTATAAGATTCAAAATTATGCTGGAAATGTACGTCTTCAAGAAACATTAACGCCTATTTATCCGACGACGGAAGGTGTTCGCCAGGCGGCTCTCCGTAAGCTGATTGAGCAGACCCTGCAATTGCTTGATACCTGTGCGATCAACGAACTCCTGCCGGAAGAGTTAAGCCGTTCTATGATCAGCCTGCCACAAGCATTACATACCCTGCACCGCCCCACGCCAGATATTGTTCTGGCTGATCTGGAAACCGGCAAACACCCGGCTCACCGCCGCCTGATCCTGGAAGAACTTCTGGCTCATCATTTAAGTATGTTAGAAGCTAGAGCGGGCGCACAACGCCATCATGCTCAGTCGCTGCCGACTGAAAATAAGTTAAAACAGCAGTTCCTCAACCGTCTGCCATTTTCTCCAACTAACGCGCAACAACGGGTTGTAGCGGAAATTGAGCAAGATCTGGCAAAAGATGTTCCGATGATGCGACTGATTCAGGGCGATGTTGGTTCAGGAAAAACGCTGGTTGCCGCATTGGCTGCGTTGCGGGTTATTACGCATGGTAAACAAGTTGCCCTGATGGCGCCGACTGAACTACTGGCAGAGCAGCACGCTAATACCTTCCGACAATGGCTGGAGCCTTTGGGGATTCAGATCGGCTGGCTGGCGGGTAAACAAAAAGGGAAAGCACGTCAGAAACAACAGGAAGCCATTGCCAGCGGGCAGGTCGCTATGATTGTTGGCACACATGCCATGTTTCAGGAACAGGTTAAATTTTCCGGTCTGGCGTTGGTGATTATTGATGAGCAACATCGGTTTGGCGTGCATCAACGTCTGGCTTTGTGGGAAAAGGGGCGCGAACAGGGTTTTCATCCTCACCAATTGATAATGACGGCAACCCCTATCCCCCGAACTTTAGCAATGACTGCTTATGCCGATCTTGATACTTCTATTATTGATGAACTGCCGCCGGGGAGAACACCGGTCACGACCGTTGCGATCCCGGATACACGTCGTGAAGAGATTATCCAACGGATCAAAAATGCCTGCCTTGATGAAAACAGACAAGCCTATTGGGTCTGTACGCTGATTGAAGATTCTGATGTGCTGGAAGCTCAAGCGGCACAAGTTACCAGTGAAGAATTGACTCTCGCCTTGCCGGAACTGAAAGTCGGGTTGGTGCATGGCCGAATGAAAGCCGCCGAAAAGCTGGAAGTGATGGAGGCTTTTAAGCGTGGAGAGCTACAACTTCTGGTTGCAACAACGGTTATCGAAGTCGGTGTGGATGTGCCGAATGCCAGTTTGATGATCATTGATAACCCGGAACGGCTTGGCTTGGCGCAACTTCATCAATTACGCGGACGAGTTGGCCGTGGTGCTATCGCCTCTCATTGCGTGTTGCTTTACAAAACGCCGTTGAGCAGTACCGCCAGAATACGCCTGCAAGTGCTCCGGGACAGTAATGATGGGTTTGTTATCGCACAGAAAGATCTGGAAATTCGCGGTCCCGGTGAACTGCTGGGGACGCGTCAGACAGGGAATGCCGAATTTAAGGTGGCTGATTTGCTGAGAGATCAAGGAATGTTGCCGGAAGTTCAGCGTATTGCTCGTCATATCCACCAGCACTATCCTGAACATGCTCGCGCCTTAATTGAACGCTGGTTACCGGAACGGGCACATTATAGTAATGCGTAATTGATAATATATCGGAGCGGGCTTTTCGTTTCTCACCGCTGCCAAAAATACGGATATCTGGCTTTATTCAATAATTAAGATGCTCTGCTATAGAGCTTTCTTTTAATTATTCTATTAAATTGATAATGTATTATTGCTAAAGGAATGAAAAATACAACTACGAATTATTCCTAAATTAATAACAGCGTTAAAATATATCCCCAAAAAATATAAATGGTTTTTATTATTTTCTTAAAAAATCGAATATAATACCTCTAATTAATTGATACGACATGTCACTATCCGAAGTCTTTTACCAGCTAATTGGGGTGACAGGCTGTTTCGCTATTTTTCATCAATGTAATATTGAGTTACTAAGTTTATATAGTAAATGTTTCTATTAACCCAATGAATGTAATTTTAAATATTTTCTTTTCGAAGTATAAAACTTTGATGGAAGTCACGCAAATAGTAGTTTTGTTGGTTTTTTTTCATCTATACTTATATTTCATTATGGTACATATTAGGGTGTTTTTAAATTAGGTCTAAATAAATCTACGTTGATATCATAGAGAGCTTAATATGATTTATGCCAAAAATATTTCAGATTATGTGGTTAAAGTTGCAATTAGCAAATGGAGTAGTGACGAAGGTAATGACGAATATATTGAAATTAATCCAGGAGAGGTGGCTCAATGGGGTAGATCAGATGAGCGCGGTTTTTTTAATGTCAGTAGTATTCAAGGATAATGTTACATGGTTGTATTCAATTAGATCAGATGGCTACATAATTATTTATAATGACAAGGTTGAGAATAATGGCGAACAGATAAATTATTTATATTCGGCACAATCTGTCTAAAAAATTTTTATTATTTCACTGGTTTTCTTAATTTATGTTCGTATGCTGTTGAATTAAATTAAAATCTGCATTATTGATATAGTGGAGGATTTATGATTTATGTTAAAAACCTCTCAACTAAACCGATTAAAGTTTCGGTTAATAAATATGGAAATGAGGGTAGAGAGGAATATTTAGATATTGATTGTGAAGATGTAAAGGTGTGGGATCTATCCGATACGCATGGTTTTACATTGTCAGTAATACAGAAAGGTATTGAAAAATCATATTCTGCTTCGCATAACAGTTTTATTATTGTTTTTGATGATTATGTACAAGATAGCGGCACTAATATATCTCATCAAGATAAATGAGAGTTAGACCCAATTAAATCACCATAATCAGGAATGGAATCTCCATTCCTGAGCTATTTACTTTTTCCCCTAATGCTTGTTTTTCTGCTTGACTGATAAAGATATTTCCAGACTAGGTGTTTAGTCCCAACATTTGATTAATAATATAATAGAAAAATTTTATTGGCTGATAACTATAGGTTAATGCTAAATTGATTTTTCGGTAGTTATTCTCAGATTATTTTTATCGATAAAGAGTAAAAATTATGAGGCTTAAGCGACAGAATTTAGCGGGAATATATATCTTTATGGCTATCCTTATTAATACGCAAATATGTAACTTAAATATATAACATAATCTTGTAATGATTAGCTGTAAAGCAAAGAATAAAAATCACCAGGGGTGGATTAATATTTTTTCTTTTTATAAAAAAGTGGGTTATTTTGGTTTCTTTAGGATTTACATTCCAAATTATTTCATAAAGTTATTGTCTTTTAATTTTTATTTGAAAAGTGGTTTTGGTAATAACAAGAGCGGGAGAGATAATATTCCAAATGGAATAAACGATAGGCTGAACCCAAGTATTATAGCTCAGCCTTGGTTTTAGGGTTTTTTAGTGATTTATAATAACAATGGATTAATCATCATATTCACTGTGTACTGTATTATCGTTACCAACATCCCAAGCTAATCTTTCTCCA
Source organism: Photorhabdus cinerea (assembly GCF_011189575.1). Classification (GTDB taxonomy): domain Bacteria; phylum Pseudomonadota; class Gammaproteobacteria; order Enterobacterales; family Enterobacteriaceae; genus Photorhabdus; species Photorhabdus cinerea. Next base: position 20,258 of record NZ_PUJW01000018.1, on the reverse strand, counting down.
TTCGCCCGCAGGACTGAGAATGAACGTCCAGATGAACTTAGGCTAACGATATCCCGTAGTCGGGCTATTCCGGGGGGGACCTGGACATTCAAGCTTAGGGGCCCCCAAGCGACCACGCTACCGTTGGCCCGAAGGACCGCGAAAGCATTAGCACCTGCTCTCAGGCTGACAATATCCTTCAATTTGGCGATTTCGGGTGGGACTCTGGTACTCGCCCCCCAGGAGACCACGCTGCGATCTGCTCTCAGGGCAGCAAAGGTATAATTTGCTGCTTTCAGACTGACGATATCCTTTAATGCAGCAATTTCGGGTGGGACTCTGGCACTCTCCCCCCAGGAGACCACGCTGCGATCTGCTCTCAGGGCAGCAAAGGTATAAATTGCTGCTTTCAGACTGACGATATCCTTTAATGCAGCAATTTCGGATGGGATTACACCTCCAAAAAAACTGCTCCCCCAGCTAACTATACTACCGTTGGCCCGCAGAGCTGTGAAAGCAGCATTTGTTGAGCTCAGGCTAACAATATCTTGTAGTCTGGCAATTTCTGGCGGAACTTGACCACCCGAGCTTACAAGTCCCCAGCCGACCACGCTACGGTTTGTCCGCAGGGCTGCAAATGAAGCTCCCGTTGCTTCCAGGCAGACAATATCCCGTAATTTGGCAATTTCGGGAGGGATTTCACCTCCAAAAGAGTTGTCCCCCCAGACTACTACACTACGATTTGCCCGCAAAGCCGCAAAAGCAGAGCCTGTTGTACTTAGACTGACAATATCCTGTAATTCAGCAACTTCTGGCGGGATTTGCCCGCCATAGTCCGAAGCCCCCCAAGCGACTACACTGCGGTTTGCCCTCAGGGCTGTGAAAGCACAAACCGATGCTTTCAAGCTGACAATATCCTGTAATTCAGCAACTTCTGACGGGAGCTCGCCGCCCCAATCTTTAAGTCCCCAGGCGACTACGCTACGATTTGCCCGCAAAGCCGCGAAAGCATAGCCTGTTGTACTTAGACTGACTATATCCTGCAATTGGGCAATTTCTGGCGGAATTTGGCCGCCATAACGTTCATCTCCCCAGGCGATCACTCTGCCATTTGGCAATAACATGGCGCTGGCCCCGTTAGAAACGCTGAAGATACTGTCATCAGAGTTAATATTTATGCCGGATTGCCGGTATTGATTTATAGAATTACTGCGGGTATCCCCGTTTAGTGAGAACTCGTTATTTTGGTTCATATTATTTTCCTAATAAGGTCATATTGGATTTACCTTACCCACAAGAGGTTTGTACCGTAAGACCTTTGCCCAATGGGTTAATTAATTTTCATATTCATGATGCAAGTTATTATCGTAAGCAGAGCCCCAGGCCACCTTCCGACCATTAGCCCGCAATACAGCGAATGAGTTCCTTGATGCACTCAGGCTGACGACATCTTGTAATCGGGCTATCCCGGATGGAATTTGGTTGCCTTGGTAACTGCCATATCCCCAGGCAACGACGCTACCGTTCGCTCGTAGGGCGGCAAACGAAGTTTCTGTTGCACTGATACTGACAATATCCTGCAATGCGGCAATTTCGGGCGGAGCTGAAATACCATTGCCTCCCCAGACAACTACACTACGGTTTGCCCGTAAGGCCGCGAAAGCACCATATGTTGTACTCAGACTGACGACATCCTGTAGTTGGGCAATTTCTGGCGGAATACTGCCACCCGAATATTTGCTTCCCCAAGCGACGACACTGTGATTTTCCCGTAGGGCGGCAAATGCAGTTCCTGTTACACTGATACTGACAATATCCTGTAAGTCAGCAATTTCAGGCGGAACTTGGTCGCCCGAATTTTTGAAGCCCCAGGCGACTACACTGCGGTTCGACCGTAAGGCTGCGAAAGCGGCATCTGTTGCACTCAGGCTAACAACATCCTGCAATTGGGCAATTTCTGGCGAAACTTGCCCGCCCCAGTTCTCAAGTCCCCAAGCGACCACGCTCCGATTTGCCCGCAGGGCGGCAAATGCGTTTATTGTTGAACTCAAGCTGACAATATCTTGCCGCTCTGCAATTTCAGGCGGTATCCGACCGCCAGAATATTCATCTCCCCAAGCCACTACGCTGCTGTTCGCCCGTAGGGCCGCGAAAGCAGAACCTGTTGTACTTAGGCTAACAATATCCTGCAATTTGGCAATTTCTGGTGGAACCTGGCCGCCGAAATTCTCATCTCCCCAGGCAACTACGCCACCGTTTACCCGTAAGGCCACAAAAGCAGAATCTGTTGCCTTCAAGCTGACAATATCCTGCAACTGAGCAATTTCTGGGGGGACCTGACCACCTTTATCCTCGTTCCCCCAAGTGACCACGCTACGGTTTTTCCGCAGAGCCGCAAAAGCTTCACTTGTTGCACTGATACTGACGATATCCTGCAATTGGGCAATGTCAGGTGGTATTTGGCTACTAAAATCATTTCCCCAAGCGATCACTCTGCCATTTGGCAATAACATGGCGGTTGACTCGTTATTAGATACGATAGAAGTACTATTATCAGCGAGACTATTCCTGTCCGGTTGCCAATATTGCTTGATAGGATTACCTTCGGTATCCATGTTTGGTGAGGAATCGTTATTTTGATTCATATTATTCTCCTAATGATGGTTATATCGGATTTACCTTTTACCCACACGGGAGTCTAATGCCATAAAATCTATCCCTTGTGGGTTAAGCTGAATTTCTACTGCAATTTAATACTAGCCGTTCTTTTATAAATAAGATAATAGAAACAAGTTATTTCCTGATAACTTTAGGTTAATACCAAATTGATTTTTTGGTAGTTGGTTTCAGATTATTTTTATCGATAAAGAGTAAAAATTAAAACTATGAGGCTTGAGCGACAGAATTTAGCGGGGATATACACCTTTATGGCTACTCTTATTAATACGCAAACATGTAACTTAATCTACTAAGTATTATCTGTAAGGAAAAGAATAAAAACCACCAATAGGATCGCAATATATTTTCTATTTATAAAGAAGTGAGTTGCTTTGACTTTTTATAGGTTGAATTATTATATTTTTCTCAGATATTGGTTAATGGTCGGCAATAACAAAATAATACTTAATAGATTAGCTAATCATATTCACTATGCGCGTAAGGTGTCATAAATTCCGGCGGTTTCAGCTTAGAACCCCTTGAAGATGCTCACTATCTGCTATAAATTTATGCGCATAAATGAGGTGTCTGATGAAAATAAAATGCGTCTCAACCGTAGAACGAAAACAATCCGGTAAATGTAGTACAAATGTGTATTTGACCGCTGAGGTGGTAGATGAAGCCCGTGATTTAGGGATCAACTTATCAGCAACACTAGATAAAATGTTGTCCGAGGTTGTTCGTGAGAAAAGAAGAGAGCAATGGAAAGCTGAAAACAAAGCCGGTATCCACGCTTTCAATGAATTTGAGCGTAGTGCAGGGCTATTTACCGATGATGATGAATACGGGGTTATTTGATAGCTCAGTACGCCGTTTACCGCAACAAATCCCCTAAATCGAGGGCGCAATACCCTTTGATTATCGACATTCAGAATGACCTATTAGACGATTATAATTCACGGACAATATTACAAAGTCAGTGACAACGGTAGCAAAGAGCAAGTTAAAAGCTGCGGATATCGTCTGTGTTATGCCGGGTATTCACTCCGATATCATGGCAGCTTTAGATACTATCGTTTCAGGGATTTAATTGGTTGATTTAAACTTTAGATCAATTTCAAAATAAGGTTTCAGTATAGGGGTTGTAAACCTGGATCATCCAAAATTTTGTTGTATTAATTTCAGATTATTGACAAAGTGCTGGTTTTTTTATTCAGCACTTTGTTTTAATTAACCTCAGTTCTGCTTAAGAACAGAGATTTCAGAAACACGTAGATTCAGACTCGGTCTTATCGCTTGGAATGCAAGTGTGCCACTTCTATGCGTTTCATACATTAACTCAAGCATTTTTATGCCGATAATGTATCAACAGTAATTTTGTCGGACATTTATTCAAGCTCACTCTGGTTCAGTCCGGTGATTTTCATCACCGTTTCACGATCGATTCCGCTGTTCAGCAATGCATGAGCAATTTTTAACGTTGCTTCCTGACGTCCTTCTTGACGTGCTTTATGTTCCAATCTTTGTGCTATTGTCATCAGTACCTCCTCATACCTCGGGGACTGTTCTGCCAGTCGCAGTAAGATCCTCTTCTAACACGGATCGTTGAATGCTGATTGAGGACTCTCAATACGAGTTAGTGGCGTATTTGCTCCAGTTCGTTCTGGCTCAGACCGGTGGTTTTCATCACCGTTTCACGGTCGATTCCGCTGTTCAGCAATGCATGAGCAATTTTTAACGTTGCTTCCTGACATCCTTCTTGACGTCCTTCTTGACGTCCTTCTTGACGTCCTTCTTGACGCCCTTCCTGACGTCCTTCTTGACGTGCTTTATGTTCCAATCTTTGTGCTATTGTCATCAGTACCTCCTCATACTTCGGGGACTGTTCTGCCAGTCGCCGAATAAAACCCTCTGGATCGGCGGTATCTCCCACCTGTAATAAGTAGTTTAGCATGCTTCTTAGCTGCTCATCCGTATAGTAATCATACGTCAGCAGTATAACCAACTCTTGCAGCAGTTCTGCCATATCTCGCTGGCGGATATGCTTTTGCACCATTTCCAGTAGCGCGACCCGTTTGTGCGTCAAGATTTCATCATCCGGGATTACCGTCACATCGACCAGCGGGAATTTATTGGAATAGATTTCCTCCGCCAGGGCCGGATCATCGAAACAGTCGAGCCAATTGGTACTCCAAGGATACGGCTGTATTTTACCGTGATAGAACAATACCGGAATGACCAGCGGCAATTTTTCATGTCCCTGCTCCAGATGCCGTTGCATGGCTGAAATACCGTAGCGCATTAATCGGAACGCCATCATTTTGTCTGGAGAGCTCTGATGTTCGATGACGCAATACACATAACCGTCACCCTGCGCCGTTTTCAATGAATACAAAATGTCGGAATAATGCGCCCGCAGATTGTCTTCAATAAATGACCCTGATTCCAACCGCAGTGTATCCAGATCACAAACTGCCCGTAATCTCGCCGGCAAATGTATCTCCAAAAAGTCTCTGGCAGTATCAATATGACTTAAAAACTGCTTAAAAACAGAGTCATGGGGCGTTGGTGTATTTTTTCTCTTCATTGGTGAATGGTAGCATACTTTCTTTTATATTGAAGGAATATTAAGCAAGAAACCAAGCGGACTGAGATGTCTTGAATTTTCTTTGACAAAAACGTTGATCGTATCTCAGGTACTTTAATTTCCTTCTTAAGCGAAGTTCAGGTTAATTAAGCTCCGCTCACCAAACTGAGCTTAAGAACACCACCTCCCCAGACTTTCCCGCCAGAAACTCTTTCACTTGACGAGCGACACCCAAAAGTCATCTTGGTTGGCGGTTGGCTATTTTGATTACTGGTAGCTCCATGCATTTTTAGCTATAATAGCTATTCGAGCCATTTTAGACGGTAGGTGATGTATGGAAATTATTCCCGCACAACTAGCTAAGAACCAGTTTGGTGATCTGCTTATGAAAGTTCAGCGTGAACCTGTGGAAATTAGTAAGCATGGTAAGCGTGTGGCCGTGGTTATCTCTCCTGAAGAGTATGATCAGTTCGCACAGCTCAAGTTACAGAATTTAAAAGCCGTTCTGGCTGAATCTATTGCACAAGCTGATCGTGGCGAATTACATAGTATTGATGATGTATTTGCGCCGTTGACGGTTGATGAACTTGAGGGTAAGGCTTAAGGATGGGTGTCCGGTTTACTAAGAAAGCCAGAGAGCATATTCGTGCAATCAAACTCTATTCTATGCGCCGATGGGGGGCGAATGTTGCGGAAGCTTATTCAACTTCGTTACGTGTGACTATGACGAAAATTCTTGATCGTCACCCATCCCCCGGTCGTGATCGCAGTGAGGATCTTTATTTTGGTGTGCTGAGTTTCCCCGTAGAGAGCCACATGATTTACTACCGGGAAGTTCCGACGGGTATTGAAGTGTTGGCGGTGTTGCATCAGACGCAAGATCCACATAACCATCTATAATGAAGAGCATAAAACGTGGGGCACTTTTTTTAAGTTCTTCATCAACTCTGACCTGAATAGTACTCATAACGTTATCTCCTGTAATGACATTTGTAATGCAATAAAAATTTTTGCTATAAGTGGAGTATAGAATCGCTGGTAAATGAATTACCACATGGCAGGGTAAACAAAGTGGAATCCCGCCATGGGCTCATATCAGAGACCTTTTTTAGATCAAAAAACTAAGCGTTGACGATAAAAACAAAATAACTTTTTTATCGTCAAGCTTGGGGAAAGAACATGAATTGAACGCTAGTTACCGAATACACATTATGGCAATGCATGATTGAAAACATATAGGGACGAATCCAACAGGTTAGGCGCAGTGATCGCTAATTTCGTGTATTCAGCGCACGAATTTGCTCTGCTTCCGGGTGACAATCCACAAGGAACGCCATCATCTCAGAAGCATCTTTGCTCAAGTAGAAGCGCACCATCTTTTCGTTGAACTCATGTATTTTCGCCGCAGGCACGCTGATAGCATCTATGCCATTTGACATCAAAATACCGTTCATCATGAAACGCGAAGTACGTTTATTACCGTCAAAGAAGAATTGCTGTAGCGCGCCGAAAAGGAAGAATGCGGCCCCCTTTTCGAAAGGCTGACACTCATCCAATGCAGCCATACCGGCTTGAAAAATGCGGTTCAATTCTGGCGCGCCGGGTACAGTAGGTAACGGAGTATGCCGACCATACTCGCCCAAACTGACATCTGGAGTGTAATTCTCCTCTTGCCCTTCTCCACGGAACCGTCCCCATTCCAAGGCTTCGTTGCGGGCAACTATGCTGTGAAGTTCAGTAAATGTAGCTTTGGTCAACTCAAATTGACCTTTTCTTACCATAAATAACAGTCGCCTGGAACTTTCTGCGAGATTCAGTACTTGCTCCTGATCAGAAACTTGCCTACCACCGACGGTTACACCGTCTAATAATGTCTTCACTTCTGGGAAAGTAAAAGGATTACCTTCAAGCACGCTGGCATCCCAAACAAATTCTGGCAACATTCGGTGAAAACGGAAACATACCCGTTCAATGGAGTAAATCGGGACAAAAAGAGGAACAGCAGACCGGTCCCAACGAAACCCCAGAGCGTTGAAAAGCTTCATTGTTGCTCATCCTTTTTACTATTTCGAATGCGCTAAATTATAAGTAAAACACAGTAAAAGACCACCTTCCCAGACTTTCCCGCCAGAAACGCTCTCGCTTAATGATAACCTGCCATGTCTGGGAGGCCAGTAAAGAGCAAGCCAGAGAAAACCGATTAACCTCATGGGGGAAAAGATTTACAAACGACGAAAGGAGACGATAGAGCGCAGTTTTGCAGATGCGAAGCAGTACGCGGACACCGTTATTTTTAACAAGGTTTGTCAGCGGTCTGATAAGATTCTTGCAGTTTCAACCACAACCGTGGAGAGCTACCAAGTACTTTAGATAACTTTACCGCCATTTCTGGCGTGACTGCCGCTTTACACGAAACTAAACGTTGAACCGTAGACGGAGCAACATTTAATGCCCGCGCAAGATCACGAATTCCCAAGCCTAGCTCTTCCAAAGAATCAGCAATAATTTCGCCTGGATGAGGAGGATTGAACATTTCCATTAGTGATAATCCTCATATTTCAAAAGAAAGGCTGAAACACAATCACAATACTGCACCAACTCAATCGCTGGCGCAGTATCTCTCTAATTTGCCCCTACACCGCCGGGAATACCGGCAACAGCAGATAGAGTTTAATCACAATCGCGTTAACGATATCGATAAAGAACGCGCCTACCATCGGCACCACCAGAAACGCCACATGAGATGGACCGAAACGGTCGGTAATCGCCTGCATGTTCGCAATAGCCGTCGGTGTCGCCCCCAAACCAAAACCACAATGACCCGCAGCCAAAACCGCAGCATCATAGTTTTTACCCATCACACGATAGGTGACAAAAATTGCATACAACGCCATGACGACTGCCTGTATCGCAAGAATTGTCAGCATTGGCAATGCCAGAGATGCCATCTGCCACAATTTCAGGCTCATCAACGCCATTGCCAGAAACAACGAAAGACTCACGTTACCCAAGACAGAAACCGCCCGATCAAATACCCGGTAGAAACCTAACGCCGACAAGCTGTTACTGAGGATAACCCCAATAAACAACACACAGACGAATGTCGGTAATTCAAACCATGTACCTTGCATAAGCTCAGAAATAAAATTACCTGCCATCAGACAGATAGCGATCAATGCGATAGTTTCCAACATGACCAGCGGTGTAATCATCCGGCCGGTATAAGGTTTTTCAAACGCCGTTGGCACTTCGGTATCATCTGCCTTCAACCCTGGGGTTTTTGTATTTTTCACCAAAAAACGGGCAACCGGGCCACCAATCAAACCACCCAGTACTAAACCGAAAGTCGCACAGGCCATTGCCACTTCTGTCGCATTTTCAAAACCATAACGCTCACTAAACAGTTTACCCCAAGCGGCTCCCGTACCATGACCACCAGATAAGGTAACAGATCCCGCCAGTAAGCCCATTAGTGGGTCCAGGCCCAGCAATTCAGCCAGCGCGATACCCACTGTGTTCTGCACCAACAACAAGCCAACAACAACGAAGACAAAAGTGAAAAGTACCTTACCACCCGCTCGCAAACTGGAAAGATTCGCATTCAGGCCGATCGTGGCAAAGAAAGTTAACATCAAAGGGTCTTTAAGAGACAAATCAAAGCTGATTTCCCAGCCAGTCATTTGCTTAACGACTAAAAGCATCAAAGCAACTAACAGGCCACCCGCGACAGGTTCCGGAATGGTGTATTTTTCAAGAAATGGAACTGATTGTACAAGTTTACGCCCAAGTAATAGTACTAATGCGGACGCAACAAGCGTGCCATAAACATCAAGATGATACATCTATGTACCCCAGCTATATTGTTAAAATTATGTAAGTTATTACGACGTTATACTCATCCTTTAGAAAACGCCAAAAGCAGGCAACGCTGGATTAGAAAAAAAATCTGCAACAAACACAAGTTAAAACATATAAAAATGTGACCAGCGTGAATCATGACAAATAACAGAATTTTTACGCAAACGATTGCTTTTGCGCAGTAGATGATTAAAATGCGTTTTTTGTCGGTCCGGAATTTCACACCATGTTCACTTCATCCCCTGAACAAACTGCAACAATACCCCCGAAAAAATCAGACAGTGAATTAATTTATGGCTTAGAAGATCGGCCACCGCTGCTACAAACGTTGTTTGCTGCCTGCCAGCATTTACTGGCAATGTTTGTCGCTGTTATCACGCCAGCAATTTTAATCTGTCAGGCGCTGGGGCTACCCGCTCACGATACACAGCGGATCATCAGTATGTCTCTGTTTGCTTCAGGGTTAGCTTCATTAATCCAGATCCGAACCTGGGGGCCAGTTGGTTCTGGTTTACTTTCCATTCAAGGAACCAGTTTTAACTTTGTTTCCCCACTGATCATGGGCGGTTTGGCACTCAAAAACGGTGGGGCAGACATCCCGACCATGATGGCAGCACTATTCGGTACCCTGATGTTGGCATCCGTTACTGAAATTCTGTTATCCCGCGTATTACATCTGGCTCGGAGAATTATCACCCCGCTGGTTTCCGGTGTTGTTGTAATGATTATCGGTTTGTCTCTTATTCAGGTTGGGTTGACCTCTATCGGTGGCGGATTCTCTGCTATCGAAAATCATACTTTTGGTTCTCCGGATAATCTGTTTCTGGCAGGTGTTGTGTTAGCGGTGATTGTTTTGTTGAATCGCCAGCGTAATCCTTATCTACGTGTCGCTTCTCTGGTGATTGCAATGGCAGTCGGTTATGTTGTCGCCTGGCTAATGGGTATGCTGCCGCAAGCAACGGTGCAGGAGAACGGTTCATTGATAACGATTCCTACGCCACTCTATTATGGTCTTTCCTTTGACTGGAATCTGCTGATCCCATTAATGCTGATTTTTATGGTCACTTCACTGGAAACCATCGGGGATATTACCGCGACGTCAGATGTTTCTGAACAACCGGTCAGCGGTCCTCTATATATGAAGCGTATTAAAGGCGGTGTTTTAGCTAATGGCCTAAATTCTATGCTTTCTGCCGTATTCAATACTTTCCCGAACTCCTGCTTTGGGCAGAATAATGGGGTTATCCAGTTAACCGGCGTTGCCAGCCGTCATGTGGGTTATGCCGTGGCGTTGATGCTGATTCTGTTAGGTCTGTTTCCTGCGGTGGCAGGATTTGTACAACAGATCCCTGAACCGATATTAGGAGGGGCTACTATCGTGATGTTCGGTACAATTGCCGCGTCTGGTATCCGTATCGTTTCCAGAGAGGCACTTAACCGCCGGGCAATTATGATTATCGCACTATCTTTAGCGGTTGGAATGGGCGTTGCTCAACAACCACTGATTTTACAGTTCGCGCCTGACTGGCTGAAAACGCTACTCTCTTCTGGTATTGCCGCTGGTGGTATGACCGCTATTATTCTTAATTTGGTATTTCCTCAGGAAAAATAATATCCGCCGAAAAGTCCAATATCAGGTTGCAGATAATCACGCACATAAAATCATAGTTGTGCGTGATTATGGTTTAGCCTAGCGACTGGAAGGCCAAATAAAATCGTCACCAATCCAACCATTAAGATCGTATTCACTCATACACTGCTCAGCAAATCCCTTAAATTGATCCACTAATCCTGACGCTTGGGCAGTTAATAGCAGTTCAATTCTTATATTTTCATGGTTGCCGGAATAATTGCGCTCATATAATTCGTGTCTGCCGGCAAATTCTGTGCCGATAGAATCCCAAATCAGTTTCATCAGTTTTACGCGCTCAACAGCGCTATAACCGTTTGAGCCACGCACATATTTATTAAGATAGGGAGCAAGTTCCGGATTAGTAAAATCACTGGCATGAGAGTTAACATAAATCAGCGCACTCCCTAAATCCTGCTCAATAATTTCTTTTATCCGCGGGTAGCCTAACGTCATAAACCAGCGATAAGCCATTCCATACTCAGATCGCGGCAATAAAGCATCCCCATGCCAAGGTTGAGGTGATTTAACCATTGCATCACTAATCGCCCAAAACATATTACGCCATGCTAATACTTCACCAATACGTGTTTGCACACCACGAAAATCTTGCGTACCCGTCGCTTCAACGCCTTTAATAATTAACCCACAAAGAAAATCAAGTTTAACGGCCAACCGGGTGACGCCATGTAACAATGCCCGATGAAAAAAGCCAGCTTCAGAAAAGAACGACGATGTTTTCTCGATATCACCATAGATAAATATGTTTTCCCATGGGACCTTCACTTTATCCAAAACAATAATGGTATCGTTCTCATCAAAGCGGGAAGAGAGTGGGTAATCAAAAGGACTTCCCATTTTATCCGCCGCCAATGCATAAGAGGGGCGACAGATTAATTTCAACCCCGGTGAATTCATCGGCAAGGTAAAGACCAATGCAAATTCCCGTTTTTTGATCGGTAAACCATAATGGCCGATAAAGTTGTAGTGGGTGATTGCTGATCCCGTGGCAACGACTTTAGCACCGCTAACGATTAATCCATCATCGCACTCTTTTTCCACATGAATACAAACATCACCAATTTCATCAGCAGGTAAATGACGATCTATTGGCGGGTTAACAATTGCGTGATTCCAGTAAAGCACTTTTTCCTGTGAACGGGTGTACCAGGTTTTCGCATTATCAGCAAAATCACCATAGAACTCCGGATTTGCGCCCAGTGTGGTAAGAAACGAAGCCTTATAATCAGGGCTTCGCCCTAACCAACCATAACTTATGCGCGCCCACGCGGCGATAGCATCACGATCAGCAATTAAATCTTGCTGTGAGCGCGGGATACGAAAAAAGGGATGTGTCACACCGCAACTACCCGTATCAGTCGCTGTAGTCAGTACGTCACGATAAGCAGGATCGTGCAAGGCGTCATAGAGTTTCGCAACAGCGCGGGCTGGATTTTGAAAAGCAGGATGGCTGGTAATATCGTGAATACGCTCACCATAAGCCCAAATTTCCCGACCATCATTTAACCCTTCCAGATATTCCTTGCCATTTAGTGGGCGGGTGATACGGGCATTATTTTCATCCGGCGATTTTTGTTTCATTTCATCTGACATAGTATATTCCTGACATTATTTATTCACTGGTAAATAAGTAAAATCAATCGCGACGTTTTATTCCAAACATCAATTAAACCAGGATAAAAATAGGTTTAATTATGCAAATAAAATTATTACATTATTTATGATCACCTCGTAATACATTAATTTTTTGGGAAAAGCTTTGCGATATCACTACGCCACTCTTGATAACTTTAATAGTGACATTAGTTACACAATATAACTATTTATATGACTAAAAACATGCTCTAAAATTTTAACAAAAAATTCAGCTTTGTATAGGAAATAAAAACACAGTCAAATAAAAATAAATACTTACAGCTTGTTTTTGTTGAAATAAACTCACTAATAATAATGAATTATTTTCAATTTATTTCGCTATCTGATAATCATTAAAGCTGGCAATTAACAGGGTTATTGATTGGTATCTCTGTTTTTATTATCCAATTATATAAATGTTATAAATAATCATTCCTGTTCATAACTTTTACACTCTATCTCTTGAGTGAACAAGAAAATTACGGCATAAAAGGGCATTGGTTAAACCGATTAGGCTGGAGTCTAATGATGAGATGGTTAGGAAAATCGCTGGTTACTCTGTTATTACTGCTAATACTGGCAATGATCACTATTTATGTTGTGATGCAAACAAACTGGGGAGCACATCAGCTTAGTCAATGGCTTAGTAATAATAGTCGTTATCAGGTTCAAATTAACAATATTAAACATAGCTGGTCACAACCTAAAACCCTGGCATTCTCCGATATCGTCATTAGCAATAAGCAACACACTTTCACTTTAGCCGCTCAAGTTGCATCATTCGATTTCAACTGGCAACAACTCACTGCCCCACGTCATTTTCATCGTCTGTTATTGCAACAGGGCCAATTAACCATAAAAGACCAACGACAATCCCTGCCTTTTAGCGCCAATATCCTGCAACTTAATCAGATGGCTATTCAGTCAGAAAATGCAGACTGGCAAATTCAGGGACAAAACATTACCGGCGGCATAACCCCATGGAACCCGCAACCAAATGAGTTGTCAGGAAGTGGCAAATTTCAGTTTAGTGCCGAGAAGCTGAAGCTGAATGGTATTCCTCTTGAAAAAGTCATTATGCAAGGAGATAGCCAGCAGAATGCCCTTATTATCCATTCACTTGGTGCAACATTGGCACAGGGTTCGATATCGGGTAATGGGCAACGTCTGCCCGATGGTAGCTGGCAGTGGGATAGTTTACTTATCAGCAATGTCCGTTGGCAAACGCCAATGACTCTTAAAGAGTTATGGCTAAAAGTGAGTAAATTACCCGCAATCAGCATCAAAGATCTAAGCCTGACTAATGCTAAACTGGAAGGTAAAAACTGGTCTGCTAACTATTTGGATGCCTCAGTAAAAAATATTGGTTTGACTAATGGGAGTTGGCAAACAAAAGAAGGCATCATTGATTTCAACGTCATGGACACTACGCTGAATGATCTTCATTTCACTGACGCTATTGGTCACCTGCGTCTTGCAGGCAATGAACTCCGTATTTCCAATCTCACTACCCGTTGGGAAAAGGGATTATTCCACGTCAAAGCTCAATGGGATCACCAAACAAAGCAACTCAACATCACAAATGCAACGGTTGCTGGTTTAACTTATACCTTGCCAGAAAATTGGCACCAATCATTAAAAGAATCCCTTCCTAAATGGATATCCGAATTTTCTATTAACCAACTGACGATTAATAACAGCTTGTTGATTGATATTAATCCCGATTTTCCATTCCAGCTTACTGCTCTCAATGGTCACATAGATAACATGGAATTATTAAAAGAAGGGAAATGGGGGATCTGGAACGGCTCTTCAAACCTGAGCGCCACCAGCGCAACATTCAACAAAGTTGAATTACATCGTCCTTACCTTAAATTACATACGGAGGGCAATAAACTGATCCTCGACCAATTAGATGCCTCTATTGATGATGGGTTACTGAAAATTAAAGGCACAGTGGATCAACAAGTACAGAAGCCATTCACTTTAGATTTCCGGGGAATAGATGCAGATTTAGCAATTTTGCCTCAATGGGGCTGGATTCCGTTGAAATTACAGGGCAAAGGTAATTTCACGCTGTTAATACAGGGAGATCTATCTGCTAATGACATTAAAAACACTATCAATGGCACATTTATTGCCACAGACAAACAATCAGGCCAGGAAACTCAAATCATCGATAAGGGACAAATATCCACACCAAACTGTGAAACCTGTCCGGTTGTTAAGTTATAGCCATCTGGGCATGTTGTCCCATAGGAAGTAAGATGCCGTATGTTTGTGCTTCCGAAAGGAGAACATGCCCACTTCACAGAAACATGCCTGATAGCTTTGATATTTCGCGCTTTATTTATTCGTGATTACTACATATCAGATAAAGATTGATAGCATATTTATATCTGATATAAATATGCTATCAATCATGTCTAAACAGATACATTCATACGAGGCACACTTATGCAACGGAATCATGAAAAACCAGTAGCAAGTTTCCTTTTGCGTCTGCGCAATCAGGATACACCTACCGGTATCAGCGCTGAAACACTTGAGGCTCTGGTAAACGTTACTGGAATGAGCAAAACAGAACTCACCCACCTTGCTTTACGCAATCTGGCCGACCAGTACCTACCTCATTATGAACGTGATGATGGCCCGCTGACGAACGAACAGCTCTCCACTATCCGTAACGCAAGCGAAGCAAACGCCCTGTCAGATGATGTCTTTACTCAAAGTTTGATTTGACGGAAGTGACAAATGGCAACAAAAGAGAGAATTACTCGCTTCACCCCACTTGCTACGATCGGAAGTATTCTCTGGTGCCGATTTCCACAGCATATCGGTGTCCCAGGACCAAAACCAAGGCCAGCCCTTGTGTTGGCCGCATCACCCACGGAGCACGCATTAGTTGTGGCATATGGCACTTCCCAGAAAACTGACAAGATCTATCTTGGTGAATTTATCATACCGACAACTGATCCTGACTTTGACCTTACGGGCCTCGCGTATGATACGAAGTTTAATCTTAATCATCGATTAAAACTCTATTACACATCCGAGTGGTTCAATGTCGCACCACCCCGCCGCTCATTCCCTGCCCCTGTTTCGCCTCGGATGGGTATATTGCCAGCCAGTTACTACGATGTTGTACGCAAAGCTGCTGAACATATAAAATATACATGAAGCAATATAGCCAATTTCCGCACTAAACTTGATGACTTTATGCTGCGTGTGCTCAACGAAGCTTAATTTTATAGAAATATTACCAGTGGCATATTTAATGCCACTGTCAATCTAAGCGATAGCCGTATAAGCATTTGGCAATACCATGTAGGTACCAGTAAACACGGCACCTAGCCCATGATCACCGCTAACCGTCACTTCCAGCTTCACTCTCGCTTTACTGCCCTGTGCCAGACGAGCCAAATCGCCACTCATATTTTTAAGATCCGCAACAGATTTTGGCCTGCCAATAACAGGCTTTTTGTAACGGATATCGGCATCAGCCAGAATAATATCTCCCCCCAGTTGGCGTTCCTGTAACAACAGCCAGATCAACCCCCAACCGGTTAGCGTTGCCAATGAGAACAGACTACCTGCAAAGAGAGTTTGGTGAGGATTTTGATTCCCTGCTTCCGGCATCGTGGTAATAAAACTTTGGCCGGTATATTGAGAAATCCGCACACCCATTTTCTCACTGAGGGGAATATGTTTGTACCAAGCTTTTTGCAGTTCGTTGCACCAATCTGGCCGGTGAAGAATATCATCAAGTGTTGCCACCGGTTTTATCATCAGAAAATGGCGAACTGGTGTCGTTTGCGGGCTAGTAATTGGCCCGCGGTTTTCAAACCCTAATTTACTGAAAAACTCCACCGCATATTCACGAGCACTGCATACTACCCGTTTAACACCTTCCTGACGGGCAACGGATTCCAGGGCCATTGCGATTAATTTTCCTAACCCTCTACCTTGCACATGGGGATGTACTGCCAGAAAGCGGATTGCGCCTTCACTATCCGCATTGATGTATAAACGCCCTACCGCCACTGGGCTACCTTTCTCATCCACAACCATCTGATGATGAGCCATAGTGTCATAACCATCTTTCTCAGAGCCTACAGGCTGATTCAGCGGCTTACGCAACATTTCCCAACGAAATTGGTAATATGCTTCCAATTCTTGTTCTGTTTCAGGTACTCGCAGATAATACATAGAAACGGCCCTTTTCTCTTGATCATGATGTGTCATCGGGGATGGTTGCGCTTTACTGGCTGTTTTTCGTTCTAGACCTGCAACCAGAAAGTGACTGGCCCATTGTTTGTCAGGCTGACTTTCATATCGGCAGCAAACCGCCCGGTTTCTGTTTTTACACCACTTTGGCAACATCGTTCAACAAAATAGCGATATAATTCATCAGCCTTATCCGGGCTTGCTCCGCCAGAAAAACTTGGTCGCATGCCCTTTTGAGTATCGGCAGCCAGTGTAAACTGGGAGACAACCAGCAAACTGCCTCCGACCTGTTGGACATTCAAGTTCATTTTGTCCTGCTCATCACTAAATATCCGATACCCTATCACCTTCTCACATAACCGTTTTGCCTTCTGTTGATCATCCTCTTTTTCAACACCCAGCAATACCAGCAAGCCGTGACCAATCTCCCCAACAATTTCGTTCTCAACAACAACATTTGCCTGTGTGACTCGCTGGATTAACGCAATCATATTTTTCCTTGTTCAGAGATTAGCATCAATATATTGTCCTATATCCTTCATCTTTCAAGTTGCTGCTTTGTTGGCTGCTTTCACTTACCCCAGTCACATCGTTATCTATGCTCCTGGGGATTCGCTCCCTTGCCGCCGCGCTGCAATTTGAAATCTATTGGGTATATATTATCCGCACAATCCCTCATTTTATTCAGAAAAACCGATTGCTTTAAAATAATCTGGCACTGTCTGCCTATCAACAACATGAACACCCTTGATCCCCAGAGCACTGGCCGCTTCCACATTTTCCAGCATATCGTCGAAAAATACGGCTTGATCCGAATAAAAACCTTCTTTATCAAGAACATACTTGAAAATATCAGGTTCTGGTTTACGCATTGCCAAATCCTGGGACAGATAAAGGTAATCCGCCGATACTGCAATTTCAGGGTAATTATGTGGCCAGTAATCCAGATGTAAACGGTTTGTGTTGGATAACACCACAACCCGATGCCCTGCTTCACGTAATTTCTTCATTATCTGAATGATTTCAGGTCGAATATCAATAAAAATAGCATGCCATCCAGCAACAAATTGCTCAAAACTGAGTGAAATACTCATTTCCTGGCATAAAGTATCCGCGAATTCCAGATCAGTAATTTGACCACGCTCATGTTTTTCAAACATTTCGCCCATAGAGAAACTTTTAGTCAACGTCGCAAGAGGTGTACCGCTCAAATTACTCCATACAGCTAAAACTCGTTTAAAATCAATATCAATAATCACATTACCCATATCGAAGATATATAGCATAACCACCTCCTGGCTAATTAATGACTTTTTACTTTAATCGTATTTCTAATTAGAAAACAGAGCGGAAAAGTAAAAAGCGAATTACTTCACGGTATTTTTCTTATGAAACGATAAAGTAGCATCCAGATCAAAAAAGTAGAGTAAGGTATTATTTTATGTTGTGGTTCCTGTTCTGTATCGGGCTTCTTCTGGCTGGATATTTCATATACGGCAAAGTTGTCGAGAAAATATTCACCATTCGGCCAGAAAGAAAAACTCCTGCTATTTCTATGGCTGACGGTGTCGATTATGTCGCCATGTCCACCCCAAAAGTTTGGTTAATTCAGTTACTGAATATTGCTGGCGTTGGCCCTATTTTCGGCCCGATTCTTGGTGCTCTCTACGGTCCGCTTGCTATGCTGTGGATTGTATTTGGCTGTGTCTTTGCCGGTGCAGTACATGATTACTTCTCCGGTATGCTCAGTGTTCGTGCTCGCGGAGCATCAGTACCCGTTATCGTCGGTAACGAGCTGGGCAAAACCATGAAGCATTTCATGAATATCTTTGCTGTCATTTTACTGATGTTGGTGGGTGTAGTCTTTGTTCTGAGTCCAGCAGGTCTACTGAACAACTTGCTGAAAGATGCAATGGGGTGGGATAACATTGCCATCTGGGTTGGCGTTATCTTTGCTTACTATATTCTCGCAACCCTGGTTCCTATCGATAAAATCATTGGCCGTCTCTACCCGCTATTCGGTGCATTGCTGCTATTTATGTCTGTCGCGCTGATGGCCGGTTTAGTTATGAGTGATAAGCCTTTCTATTCACAAGGGCTGGATTTCGCCACTAACTTTAATCCGAAAGATCTACCTATTTGGCCGTTACTGTTTGTCACTATTGCCTGTGGCGCAATTTCTGGTTTCCACGCCACCCAATCGCCGCTAATGGCGCGTTGCATGCAGAATGAGAAGAATGGCCGCTTTGTTTTCTACGGTGCAATGATTGGTGAAGGTATTATCGCGCTGATCTGGTGTACGCTGGGTCTGAGCTTCTATGAAGATACTAACGCACTACAGGCAGTGATCGATAAAGGTACGGCATCCTTGGTCGTTCACGAAGTTTCTACTTCTCTGCTGGGCACTGTCGGCGGCATTCTGGCAATCCTCGGCGTGGTGATTCTGCCAATCACGTCCGGCGATACAGCATTCCGTTCTGCACGCCTTATTATTGCTGAATTCCTGGATATTCCTCAGCAAAAAATGATTAAACGCCTGTTATTAAGTGTGCCAATGTTTATTGTCGGTTATCTGATTACCAAAACTGATTTCAATATCATCTGGCGTTACTTCGGCTGGGCAAACCAAACCACAGCAATGGTCATGTTATGGGCTGCCTCAGCATGGCTACTACGCCGTGATAAATTCCACTGGATCACTACCCTGCCAGCCATGTTTATGACAGCGGTATGCTTCACTTATCTGGCATTTGCTCCAGAAGGTTTTGCTTTGAACTGGAATACTTCCGTCATTATCGGTCTGGTAGCAACGGCGGTTATCACTATTGTTTTCTTTGCGAAAGTCCGCTCTAAATCAGTTTCTAACAATATAGAAACCGAAGCATTTAATGAGTAAAAACTAAAAAAGATAGTTAAATATAGCCCCTCACGATAAGCAGTTGAGGGGTTTTTAATTCCCGATTTCTTTTATAAGATAAAAACATAATTTTCCCCATAGAAAATGTCTGGGATAACTTCTTTATAAGTAATGAATATCCAACCGATGACTTCTTATCTGAAAGAGCATCCCAACATCAATCAGAACATCAGGTTTTCTATTATTTAAATATAGCTTCTTAATCGTGTGGAGGCGTGCATTGTAGAAAATTAGATAGACTAAACCATTTAAAAGTAAACCTACCAATAATGGTTAAATTGGAGAGTCTTCAAGCAAAGATACCCTTCACCGCTTTTAATCGTTTCTTGCTTAACTATTAAATAAAAAACAACTCATACAAACTCTCACCAAATTATAATCACGCTCATCCTTCTGCATGGTGGCAGACATAAATAGTATTGACTACAATTGTTATTAGCAGCACACTACGAATAGTGGGTTAAATCACACACTATTCAAATACTAAAACTTCACTTTAATAATGCAGGTTTGTACGTTTTCAAATGTGATACCAAAAAGAGTTGTTTTCATTAATGTCATCAAAGCATTTCTTTTAATAGATAACTGCTCGCTTGTATCGAAGTAAACGATCCTAAACTTAGCAAAATCCGCCGTAAACCCTAGCCCAGTGCGGGCGGGGATATAAGGCGAAAAGCCCGCAGGGCTTTAAAACACGTCACTCCGGCGTATTTTGACTGGCAACGTACGCTTTAAGCGTTTCTATC
>NZ_PUJW01000017.1 GCF_011189575.1 Photorhabdus cinerea | reverse complement strand
ACCCAACAGTAGACATCCGTCATGTGTATCGGGTAGAAAAAGATGGTAGTAAAACTCAAATGGCATGGGGAGAAGGTAACTATAAGCAGGGGTATCCTTTTGAGGATTTTGTTGCTACGCAGATGCCAAAAGGTACTCGGTTGCCAGAGAATTTCAAAACTTTTGATTTTTATGATCCTGCTACACGTACAGCTATTAGTGTTAAAACTGTAGATACACGTACACCAGCAAGGATAAAAGATCCCAAGCAGATATATACGTCAATGAAAGGGAATATTGATTCAGCGGCAGATTTCCAAGGGTACATTAAAGATGGTAAAGAGGTAACATCTTCGATAATTTCACAACGAGAAATTCGTATTGCTGTACCGAAGACAACAACAGTAGAGCAGTGGGAGCAGATTAACCGGGCAATAGTCTATGGTGCAGAAAAAAGTATTAATGTCAAAATTACGGCGGTGAAATAATGAGCGAAAATTTCAAGCAAGGGTTAAATGCAAGAGTTAAATTTAATGGTGATTTCTATTCAATACAAACCTATTCAGGCAATGGATTATTGGGAGCAGATCCCTCAGGAAGTAACTATTTATTACAGCCAATTGTATCTGATCAAGAGTTGGGAAAGGCTGTGCTTGATGCTTTATCAAAAAGCAGACTAATCCCATTGGATAAGTATGGGGATTATTTTGATCATGATGCAAATGCTGAACAGTATAATAATTGGATCACCGAAATGATGGGATCTTATGATTACCGTTCAAAACGGCAGTTATTTAAGAAAATGTTAAGCTGTGGTATCTGTATGCTTGATGGTCAAATAACGATCCGGCCATCCCGCCATGAAAAATTGGAAGGCTGGTCTGAAGATGGTATTTCTGAATCTGATTATGTCGTAATCCCGGCGGATAGTTCTCCTGAGGAAGTGGGTGCAGCATTACGACTGGCTTTTTCACGTTGTAGAAGTTATGTTTGACGATAAGGTAACAGTTTATTTTTGCATTGATTATTCATGATCTTTGATTCATAGAGTTAATTAAGGTGGACACGTAATCACTATTATGTGTCCACTGATTATCTCAAGAAGATTTAAATAGTTATTAAATGAACCTTACCGCTAAAACTACAGTGGTGAAATAATGAGTGAAATTTTTGAATGATGGAAAAATGCCAGATGCGTATTTAATGGTGATTTTTACTCAGTAACAACTTATTCCGGTTATCGTTCGCTTAATTTAGATCCTTTAGGAGGTAACCATATGTTGCCTCCCGATACTTCTGATGAAGAATTAGGTGCTGTGGTCTTTAATGCTCTTTCTAAAAGTCGATTTATTCCCTATGAGAGTCTTGGTGATTTTTTAGATAATGAAAAGAGAAAGGAACGATATGATCAGTGGGTTATAGAGATTATGGGATTTCATCGATATCGTTCAAGACGCCAGCTTTTTAAAAAAATGCATAACTGTGGAATACAATTGCTGGATGGAAATATCACAATCCGTCCTACAGGTCATGAGAAACTTGAGCTTTGGACAGGAAAAGGCATTGTCGAATCTGATTATGTCATCATTCCGGCAGATAGTTCTCCTGAGGAAGTGGGTGCGGCATTACGATTGGCTTTTTCACGTTGTAGAAGTTATGTTTGATTAAAGATCCTAGGTTTTATTTCGTAACTGATCATAGCGATATTTATTATATAAAATAATTGGTAAACAGAATATATGGTATTGTTTTGTTAAGCATAAACCTTATGAATAGTAAAATTGTTTTAGTTGACAAACATGGTAACCTAATTACAACAGCTCTAGGAAGAATAAAATAAAATTGATAGATTTGTTAATAGAAAAAGTATCGTCAACAGTTGCTTCAATCAAGAAAATTATTGTTTTCTGGTGATAATTTTGAGTTACTTTCACTTTTGTATGAAGTGACACCAGAGATCTCACAAATAAAATTCCCCTAAATTGGGGAATTCTGCTATTTGTTGCTCAAAAGCTTAATTGAGGAGTCGTTGAATTGTGTCAATATCTTGTCATCATTCGTAATTAGGGTCATTCCCTCATATTTGGTTTGGGCAACCAACATTAAATCAAAAGGGTCTTTGTGCTCGACTAATGGCAGATAGTAATAGCTGATTGAATGCTCAACTGTCACATTCAATGGAATAAAACCAACTGTATTTTTTGCTGCGTCTGCTACTATTTTTGGCTCGTAATCAAAGTCATTTTTTCCAAGTCTTTTTTTTATCGCTATTTCTTGAATAGTCGCTGCACTAAAATAAATCTCATTGTCAGGATCTCTCAAAATATCAAGTACTTCGTCTGATAATTTTTTAGGTTCAATCAAATACCAAAGAAGAATATGTGTATCTAAGAGAAAGCTCATTTACTTGTCCTCTTCTCCAAACATAGTCTGAATTTCGAGGTCATATTTGGAAAAATCTTCTTCTGTCGGTACTGACATTTTTCCTACCAATACACCAATTGGTCTGAGTTTCTTTGAGGATTTGCCGAGAACGCCGATTGGTCTTTTCCCAGGAATTTTAGGATGTTTAGACACTGTTCTTACCTGAGCCATGTCACTCCCGATTTTTTTACCACTTTTTTTAATAACAACAGTTTGGCCTTCTCTGACCGCTGTTCTCAGACTTTCGGGAAGATCTGTAATATTGATTCTTGTCATAGCGCTCATATAGCCTCCTATAATTAAACACTTGACTTTAATTAATTTCTTAGGAAATGTTAATCTAGATCAGTTCAATAAATATAGCAACTCTATTTATCAGGTATCTGCTTGATAGAGAGTTAGGTAATAATTACTAGGTAACTGTTTACTTACATGTGGTATAGAGGCTTACCAACGGAATACCTTGCACAAGTTGGGGAGCCCTAAGGATAACTACAGCTTGCCGATAATATCGAAGACGAAATTATAGCTAAATGGAATATCTTCAAATTAATTAAAAAGAAGTTAATAAAGGATTTAAGATCATTTATTAACTTCCGATATTTTTAATGAATTCATATATATTTGATTTTTATTTTCTCCTAAGAGCTGATTTATTCATTTTTAATTCTTCATTCTATAATCTTTTAATACCTGGTCTATTACCCAACTGGTTCGTGAACCTGATTCTCCCGTTGATGGGCAAAATCCTTTTTCTTGTAATTCATTAATTATCGTATTAATTAATGGCATTTCTATATTTACCGGATTATCAATATTAAATTGGTGTAATTTATTATTCTGGTCATAATATGAAATGGCTGAATTTCCAAAGGTGGAAAAAGATATTTTTCCTTTGTCGCCAATTATTTCAACATTATCATGTCTGGAATTCGATGCAAAATTCCATATACCCACACCTTGAATATTATTTTCAAACATAAATGACATTGATACGCAATCTTCCGCAGAATAAATATTTCCTTGCGAGTTTGCATGCCCTTTAACGGAAATAATTCTTCCTAAAAGAAAGTCTAATATATCCAGAGTATGGCATGCTAAATCCACAAATAACCCACCACCGGAAATTTCTGGTTTAACAACCCAAGGTAAATGATGAGGGTCCTGATAGCAGGGTTCTATCTCTCTATAAAGTATGCAATTTACTATTCTTGGTGTTCCTATCGCGCCTGATTCAATTAATTCTTTGATTTTTAAAAATCTCGGTAATGCTCTCCTGTAATAAGCAACAAATAATGGGACATTTTGAGATTTACAAGTCGCTATCATTTCATTACATTCTTCGAATGTTAATGCCATAGGTTTTTCTACATATATCGCTTTACCCGCTTTAGCTGCTAAAATAGTATATTCTTTATGAGTAGAGGGTGGTGTTGCAATATATACGGCATCAATGTCTTTATCATTAATCAGTGAGTTCGCATCAGAATACCATTTAGGTACATGATGTCTTTTAGCAAAATCTTCTGCTAAATTAGCGTTACGCCTCATTACTGCAACTAATTCAGAATTATCTAATTTATAAAAAGCAGGGCCGCTTTTTACTTCAGTAACATCACCACAACCAATAATTCCCCATTTTATTGTTTTTTTCATTTTTATTTTCCTAATATATTTGTATTGAATTGTTTATTAATAAAATATTGATGAAGATTATAGTTTAAATCTGGTTTATCATATTTTTTATCTCGAATGTTCATGTATATAACATGCTTTCTATTTTTGAAGCAAGTAAGTTGATATGATTTTTACCCAATATTAATTCAGACGATTTCAATGGGGCTATTTTTTACGGTAGTTGTTTTGCGCTAATCAGTCATCGTCTTTGATTGATATAGTCAATACCAGCCTGATGGAATGTGATTTAGTGAGCTTTTCGACCAGAGTATTTTTTTGTCACCAGAAATTTGGTGAATTGATCGCCGGATTTACAGCATTTATAATTGGTATACCGGGATGACCTTGATTAACATAAGCCCGTTCATAGCGGATCATTTTTTACCTTGAAAATGAGGTGGTCATATTTTTCATTTTACATAAGTTTATATTTGCCACTTTGGTTTATTTCACTGATAAATAGGCAATTTTTATGGTAAATATTGGATGGATGAATTTTTCAAACAGATCATTGAGTATTGCGACAGGAAAAAACCAGAATATCGACAAAATGATGAACACATGATTCAATAGAGCAGATATTCGATATTACTGTCATTGAGAGGGGGTATGTATGAGTAATAAAATCACATCTATGGCAGCAGCAATGGCTATCGCTATGGCCCCTGTACCTGCGGATAGCATAGGGTATCATGATGCTATCACTAGCGCTAAAAACACATTTATATTACAACAGGTTAATGATTCCATTGTTTTTCTTCCTATCGAAGAAGCAACCGCTTTTGTCGCGAGTATGGCTAATCGGATGCGATTCAATTTGAAAAACCTGCGATCCGAGTGGGAATCAAAGCGTATACCTATTGACGATAAAAGTATGTCAAGTTTTGCGAAGGACAACCTTCATTACTTAACTAAAAACATTATTATCTGCGCTAATTTTATTAAAGCTGCAAAAGTCGCGTTAACATCCGTTCCTGAAACCAGCACTGAGCTACGCAGCATGATTACGCGTTTTGGCCGGGCCTCTGCTGACCTGCGTTATACATTAGAAGAAATTATTGCTTTCGTTAAGAGTACTCATGTTCCTAATAAAGTATCAAGTGTAGGGTATGACATGGATAAAAATGCCGTTCATGAGCTTATTCGTGCCGAGCATACCGCTTTAGGTTTGGAAGTCCCAGCTTTCTACTAAAGGGGATGCGGTGATCCACGTTTCTATTCACAAAGATATCGAAATCCCCACGGTAGCCCGGCAATATGCGAAAATTTTGCAGGATTGGAAAAATGGCGGATCTCTTCCGGCTATTTTTGGTGATGAAGGGCGCTGGGAAGACCATGCATCTTTATGTCAATCTTATGTTTTTAAAATCCACATCAAACTGCCTGGTGAAACGCCTTGGCCTGGTCATTTACCGCCCGCTGCACGAAAATCTAACAGTTATTTAGTTTATACGCGGCACTGGTGTGACCAGTCAAAATATCAAATCATTAGTATCATGAGTCCTAATGCCCATGAGCTGGCTCGGACATCGTTTCTCGTTGTGTTGGTTGGCCGCGCCGAAAATTTTCAAAACACCTGAAATATTGTTGAAACTAAAAAACCCGTATTTTCAGCGGGTTTTTGTTTAGTGTGCTGGGCATGTTCAGCAGCTCGGGGGCGAAAGTTCCCTGTCCAGCCTGATGGTGGCGAAGGACTAGTGAAGCGCAAAGACATCATTTCTTGCAGAGCTTGAGCGTAGGGCTGAGGAGTTCCATTCTACTTGAATATTAAAGCTCAATCTCAATATCACTGAGTGGATGACAGCAGCAGGGCAGAATTTCACCTTCATTGACAAAAGCCAGTGGCTTACGCGGATAGCCGACTTTACCTTTTACCAATCTGACACGGCAGGAGCCGCAATAACCTTCACGGCACTGGTATTCAGCCTGTACTTTGCCTTGTTCAAGCGCTTCCAGCAGACTGTTATGCAGCTCAGGAGAGCTGTGAATATGATAACCCTGCATACCATGCAGGGTTACTTTATAGCTTGTCATCAGAGTTCAAAATCACTCAGGTCGTCAGGGTTAACTTCAGCATCAATCTGACCAACCAGATAGGAACTGACTTCAACTTCTTGTGGTGCTACTTGAACGTTATCGGATACCAGCCAGGAATTGATCCACGGAATCGGGTTAGAACGCGTTTCAAATGGCAGTTTTAGCCCGACAGCCTGCATACGAATATTGGTGATGTACTCAACGTATTGACACAAAATATCTCTGTTCAAACCAATCATCGAACCTTCGCTAAACAGATAATCTGCCCACTCTTTTTCTTGCTCCGCAGCTTGAACAAACAGGTCATAACACTGTTGTTCACATTCATTAGCAATTTCTGCCATCTCCGGGTCATCCTGACCAGAGCGCAACAGGTTCAGCATATGCTGAGTACCTGTCAGATGTAGTGCTTCGTCGCGGGCGATCAGTTTGATGATTTTCGCGTTACCTTCCATGAGCTCACGTTCTGCAAAAGCAAATGAACAAGCAAAGCTAACGTAGAAGCGGATTGCTTCCAGCGCGTTAACGCTCATCAGGCACAGATATAACTGCTTTTTCAGTTCACGCAGGCTGACAGTGATGGTTTTACCTGCAATTTGATGTGTCCCTTCACCAAATAACTGATAATTATTGGTCATCTCAATCAGATCATCGTAATAAGCGGAAATATCTTTTGCGCGCTTGAGAATCTCTTCGTTGGTGACAATATCATCAAACACGACAGCCGGATCGTTAACGATATTACGGATGATGTGAGTATAAGAACGTGAGTGAATAGTCTCAGAGAAAGACCAGGTTTCAACCCATGTCTCCAGCTCAGGGATGGAGATCAACGGTAAAAACGCCACGTTCGGGCTGCGGCCCTGAATAGAGTCCAGCAGCGTTTGGTATTTCAGGTTACTGATAAAAATATGCTTTTCATGGTCCGGTAGCGCATTGTAGTCAATGCGGTCACGGGACACGTCAACTTCTTCTGGACGCCAGAAGAAAGAGAGCTGTTTTTCGATCAATTTCTCGAAAATTGGATATTTTTGCTGGTCAAAACGGGCTACGTTTACCGGCTGACCAAAAAACATCGGTTCTTTTAACTGGTCGTTTTTTACTTGTGAAAAGGTGGTATAGGCCATAACTTCCTCAAATTAAATCTTACATGCGCCGCTTTCACAATCGGAATCAGCAGATTCCACGACTTCTTCCAGGTCATCCTGAACGTCTTCCGCACCATCACGTGTATTGTGGTAATACAGCGTCTTCACACCATATTTGTAAGCGAGCAACAAATCTTTCAGCAACTGATTCATTGGCACTTTTCCGCTAGGGAAACGTGTTGGATCATAGTTGGTATTGGCAGAAATCGACTGGTCGATAAATTTTTGCATGATACCAACCAACTGCAAGTAGCCGTCATTGCCAGGCATTTGCCACAGTAATTCATAAGCCCCTTTTAGGTACTCATATTCTGGAACAACCTGACGCAAAATCCCGTCTTTCGATGCTTTGATACTGATATAACCACGAGGTGGTTCAATACCATTGGTGGCGTTAGAAATCTGCGAAGAGGTCTCTGATGGCATCAAAGAGGATAACGTTGAGTTACGCAGACCATATTGTTTGATATCGCTACGCAATGTTTCCCAGTCATAGTGAAGCGGTTCATTGGTCAGTGTATCCAGCGCTTTTTTATAGGTATCGATAGGCAGGATACCTTGAGAATAGGTTGTTTCTTTAAACCATGGGCAAGCGCCTTGCTCTTTCGCCAATTCATTAGAGGCTTTCAATAGGTAATATTGGATAGCTTCAAATGTTTTGTGAGTCAGGTTATTAGCGCTGCCATCTGAATAACGGACACCGTGTTTTGCCAGATAGTAAGCATAGTTGATAACACCAATACCTAAAGTACGGCGACCCATAGCCCCTTGTTTTGCTGCAAGGATTGGATAATCTTGATAATCGAGCAGAGCATCAAGCGCGCGAACAGCCAGAGCGGCCAATTCTTCCAGCTCATCAAGATTTTCAATTGCACCCAGGTTGAATGCAGACAGTGTACACAACGCAATTTCACCATTTTTATCATTGATATCATTTAATGGCTTAGTTGGCAGTGCAATTTCCAAACACAGATTTGACTGGCGCACAGGTGCAACCGATGGATCAAATGGGCTGTGAGTGTTGCAATGATCTACGTTTTGAATATAGATACGGCCAGTAGAAGCACGTTCCTGCATCATCAGGGAGAATAGATCAACGGCTTTCAGACGTTGCTGACGGATATTACTGTCTTGCTCATACTTGGTGTACAGACGCTCAAATTCATCTTGATCAGTAAAGAATGCATCATATAACCCTGGGACGTCGGACGGGCTAAATAGTGTAATATCTTCACCTTTGATCAGGCGTTCATACATCAATTTGTTAAGCTGTACGCCATAGTCCATATGACGGACACGGTTTCCTTCAACACCACGGTTGTTTTTCAGTACCAGCAGACTTTCAACTTCCAGATGCCACAGCGGATAGAACAGTGTAGCTGCGCCGCCACGAACGCCACCCTGAGAACAGGATTTTACCGCTGTCTGGAAATGCTTATAGAACGGAATACAACCTGTATGGAATGCTTCACCATTACGGATCGGGCTGCCTAGTGCACGAATACGACCAGCGTTGATGCCAATACCTGCACGTTGGGAAACATATTTCACAATGGCGCTGGAAGTCGCATTAATGGAATCCAGACTGTCACCACATTCAATCAGCACGCAAGAACTGAATTGACGGGTAGGGGTACGAACACCGGCCATAATAGGGGTAGGCAGCGAAATTTTAAAAGTGGAAACCGCGTCGTAAAAGCGGCGGATATAGCCCAAACGTGTTTCTTTCGGATAACTGGAGAACAGGCATGCTGCGACCAAAATATAAAGAAACTGGGCGCTTTCATAAATTTCACCAGTAACGCGATTCTGAACTAGGTATTTACCTTCAAGCTGTTTGACCGCGGCGTAAGAAAAGTTCATATCGCGCCAGTGATCAATAAACTCGTCCATTTGCTCGAATTCTTCTTTCGAGTAGTCTGCAAGCAAGTGTTTGTCATATTTGCCCATTTCCACCATACGGGATACATGATCGTACAGTGCAGGTGGCTCAAATTGACCATAGGCTTTTTTACGCAAATTGAAAATTGCCAGGCGGGCTGCCAGATACTGATAGTCAGGTGCATCACCAGAAATAAGGTCAGCGGCAGCTTTAATCATCGTCTCATGAATATCTGAGGTTTTGATACTATCGTAAAATTGGATCTGGGAACGCAGTTCTACTTGTGATACCGAGACATTTTTCAGGCCATCGGCTGCCCAGGCAACAACCCGGTGGATTTTATCAAGGTCAATTCGTTCTTTGTGGCCATCACGCTTTGTTACTAGCAGACTATGGTTCATGGACAGGCATACCTTACATTTACTTTCAGACTCACTCCCACCTGCTTTGTGTCTTCAGTCAGACCAAAACGTAACTCCCTCAATGGTGAAGAAACCAACGAGAGAGTAGTGGTAATGGAATGTTAAGGAACACAATATGTAGGGGGTGCACTAAATAATGACAACAAGATAATGTTAAAACCAGCTTTTATCAAGTGTACAAAAACACGGATTTTTGTGGATAACTTGAGGACTAAATTTATCAAAAAGCCGGAAGCCTGCATCATTACTAGCAGTTGACCTGACAGAAATACGAGTAAACCTAAGTAAAAAAATTCTTGAAAATATGATTCATTTGTCGATTTATTAATCTGTCAATGAATATGTCAGACATATTGAGTATGCAGCATATAATTAATGTCTACATTGTGACCAAGGCTAAATTTATCCGTCAGCGGATTATAATGCAGACCAATGATATGCCGTTCTTTCAGGGGAGTTCTGTCAATCCAGCCTATCAACTCTGATGGACGGATAAATTTCTTCGCATCATGGGTTCCTTTCGGCACCATTTTCAGAATATATTCTGCGCCAATCACCGCCATGAGCCAGGCTTTCTTGTTGCGGTTAATGGTAGAGAAAAAGACATGTCCACCTGGTTTTACTAACTGAGCACAGGCTCGAACAACCGATTGAGGGTCTGGTACATGTTCCAGCATTTCCATACAGGTGACGATATCATAAGCCTGTGGATATTTTTCTGCGTGACTTTCTACCGTTTCCTGTACATAAGTAACTGGGATACCTGATTCAAGGGCGTGCAGCCGGGCAACTTGAAGCGGCTCTGTTCCCATATCAAGCCCGGTCACTTCGGCACCTTCACGGGCCATACTTTCTGACAAGATGCCACCACCACAGCCCACATCTAAGACTTTTTTACCGAAGATACCCTCGGAACGTTGCAAAATATAATTCAGGCGTAGTGGATTAATACGGTGTAGTGGCTGAAATTCACCTTCCAGATCCCACCAGCGGGAAGCAACTGCTTCAAATTTTTTTATTTCTTGTTGATCAACATTGTTTGTCGTGGAGGGGGTTTTGGTGTTCATCGACGGTTGTTGCTCCTTAAACTTTCTTTACAGATGGCTGGTAACAGTATACACGGCTTAATTTTTAAATACCCGTATCTGATTTTTATAAAACTGTTGATTTGTGGTATAGTTCTAAACCTTTGAATCCGGAATTATGAGGGATAGTGGGCTCCATGAGCGACATTGCCAGAGAAATCACGCCGGTCAATATCGAAGAAGAGCTGAAAAGCTCGTATTTGGATTATGCAATGTCTGTTATTGTCGGGCGTGCACTACCAGATGTTCGAGACGGACTGAAGCCAGTACATCGTCGCGTACTTTTCGCAATGAGTGTGCTGGGAAATGATTGGAATAAACCCTATAAGAAGTCTGCCCGTGTTGTCGGAGACGTTATCGGTAAATACCACCCACATGGGGATGGCGCAGTCTACGATACGATTGTTCGTATGGCTCAGCCGTTTTCCCTGCGCTATATGTTGGTTGATGGTCAGGGTAACTTTGGGTCAGTCGATGGTGACTCAGCCGCAGCTATGCGTTACACCGAAGTGCGTATGGCGAAAATTGCCCATGAGCTGCTGGCGGATCTGGAAAAAGAAACCGTCGATTTTGTGCCGAACTATGATGGTACCGAGCAGATCCCGGAAGTCATGCCAGCTAAAGTACCCAATCTGCTGATCAACGGTTCTTCCGGTATCGCAGTGGGTATGGCAACGAACATTCCTCCTCATAACTTATCCGAAGTTATTGATGGCTGTCTGGCTTATATTGATGATGAAAACATCAGCATTGAAGGGCTGATGCAGTATATTCCTGGCCCGGATTTCCCGACTGCTGCGATCATTAATGGTCGTCGGGGTATTCAGGAGGCTTATCGGACTGGTCGCGGCAAAATTTATATCCGTGCCCGTGCTGAAATTGAAGTTAACGAGAAAAATGGCCGTGAAACTATTCTGGTACACGAGATCCCTTATCAAGTTAACAAAGCTCGCCTGATTGAAAAAATTGCCGAACTGGTGAAGGAAAAGCGCATTGAAGGGATTAGTGCTCTTCGTGACGAATCTGATAAGGACGGCATGCGTATTGTTATCGAAGTGAAACGCGATGCTGTGGGTGAAGTGGTTTTGAATAACCTTTATTCCCTGACTCAGCTTCAGGTTTCTTTCGGTATCAACATGGTGGCGCTGCATCAGGGACAGCCAAAACTGCTGAATCTGAAAGACATTATTTCTGCATTTATATGCCACCGCCGCGAAGTAGTCACTCGTCGTACAATCTTTGAATTACGTAAAGCTCGTGAACGTGCCCATATTCTTGAGGCATTGGCTGTGGCGCTGGCGAATATCGATCCTATTATCG
The DNA here is from genome assembly GCF_011189575.1 of Photorhabdus cinerea. Lineage (GTDB taxonomy): Bacteria > Pseudomonadota > Gammaproteobacteria > Enterobacterales > Enterobacteriaceae > Photorhabdus > Photorhabdus cinerea. The sequence goes on along the minus strand of NZ_PUJW01000017.1, from coordinate 94,488 downwards.
GACTGATTCGTCGTGCACCGACGCCAGCCGAGGCAAAAGCGGCGTTAGTTGCTCAGCCATGGATATTAGGCAATGTTGCTTCCATGCTGGAACGTGCTGGTGATGATGCCGCTCGCCCTGAATGGCTGGAATCACAATATGGCGTGCATGACGGTAAATATTATCTGACCGAACAACAGGCTCAAGCCATTCTGGATCTGCGTTTGCAGAAACTGACCGGCTTGGAGCATGAAAAACTGTTGGATGAATATCGTGAATTGCTGACGTTAATCGGTGAGTTGCTGTTTATTCTGGAGAACCCATATCGTTTGATGGAAGTGATCCGTGAAGAGTTGTTGGCAGTCAAAGCGCAATATAATGATGCCCGCCGCACTGAGATCACTGAAAATACCGCTGACATCAATATTGAAGATCTGATTAATCAGGAAGATGTTGTTGTCACGCTGTCACATCAAGGGTATGTCAAATATCAGCCGTTATCTGACTATGAAGCGCAGCGCCGTGGTGGTAAAGGTAAATCCGCAGCGCGTATTAAAGAAGAAGATTTTATTGACAAGTTGTTGGTTGCCAATACTCACGATACGATCCTCTGCTTCTCCAGCCGTGGCCGCCTGTACTGGATGAAGGTTTATCAATTACCGGAGGCTAGCCGTGGTGCGCGTGGTCGTCCGATTGTTAACCTGTTGCCGTTAGAGCAAAATGAGAGAATTACGGCGATTCTGCCGGTGCGTGAATATGAAGATGGGCTGTATGTCTTTATGGCTACTGCCAGCGGGACAGTGAAGAAAACCGCGTTACAGGATTTTAGCCGTCCACGTAGTGCTGGTATTCTTGCGGTTAACCTCAACGAAGGTGATGAACTGATAGGCGTTGACCTGACTGATGGCAGTAATGAAGTCATGCTGTTTTCTGCTGAAGGGAAAGTTGTTCGCTTTGAAGAGGGCGCTGTTCGTGCAATGGGACGTACAGCCACCGGAGTACGCGGTATTAAGCTCAATGGTAAAGACAAAGTTGTTTCTCTGATTATCCCGCGTGGAGAAGGAGAGATCCTGACAGTGACTGAAAACGGTTACGGTAAACGTACGGCTGAAAATGAGTATCCAATTAAATCCCGAGCAACTCAGGGGGTTATCTCAATTAAGGTCAGCGAGCGTAATGGTAATGTGGTCGGCGCAATTCAAGTTGAGCCAACTGATCAGATTATGATGATTACCGATGCCGGTACATTGGTACGTACAAGGGTGTCTGAAGTCAGTGTTGTTGGCCGGAATACTCAGGGTGTAACACTGATCCGTACTGCTCAAGATGAGAAAGTTGTTGGCTTACAGCGGGTTGCAGAACCTGAAGATGATGAAGATGAGTTGGTAGAAGAAGGGGAAGGATTGGAAAGCGACAATACCAATTCACCTGATGCTGATAGTGGCAGAGAATCGGCTGATCTGGTTTAAGTGAAAATATTTTTTCACTCAATTAAGGAACAGGTACTTCGGTACCTGTTCCTTCAGGCGATTTTTATTAAATTAGAATTATAACAGATGATTCTTTGTAATTCTTAAGCTCTGGTATATCCTGTAATTCATTACGTTGAATGATGTTTGTTTTTATCAGGTAGCCTTTTGAGATATCTTTCTTCTTTTCGTACAACGCTGAAAATATCCCGTTATCTTTTCCGGGTAATTGGTTTGATGTTGTGGGCATTAGGAGCTTTGTTAACGGCTTTTTACCTGGTTAATATTTTTAATGAAGTAAAATCTGACATCCGGCAAGAATATAATGCTAATTATGATTCTACCCTCTCTTATGTGCGTCATACAGCCAGTATTCTGCGCGATATCCAATATATGACAGAGAAGCATTTACTGAATTCCAATGAAAAAAAGAGTGCAGTTTTTGATTTTCCACATAATAACCCAGCTTTTTCTTATTATCCTTTAAACCAAAGCGCTGACTGCCATACCTTTCGTAAAAACACCCATAGTTACTTAAATTCATTGAATAATCTTATCTTTTATTGGAAAGATAATCTTGCGGCTCCTCAGGGTTTGAACCAGGTTTTTCTGGTGGGTACGCAAAGCATGTGTATGGTGAATTTTTCTATTCGTAATACTACGACTGAGCTTGATACGCTGAAAAAAATAGTCTATGAAAACTCACGTAGACTTATTAGTCTGAAAGAGCAAGGTAAAGAACGAAATGTTTATTGGGTTATGCCTGGTGCAAGATCGGATAGCGGCCATCTCTATGTGTTGGCACCGGTATATGTAAACGGTCAGATGGTTGCCATGATAGGAATTGAACAGTTCATCAGATTAGATACTTTTATTCAAAGGCAAGATCGTCCGATTTCAATAACATTGTTAAATCGTAGTAATCAACCCGTGTTGCACTATCCGGCAAATGATGACTACAAACTTGATTATGATGATTATCAGTTGGCAGCGCCTTATTTTGGCTATGATGATAACTTCACTGATTTATTGTTAAAACGCCGGTTAATTCCATCTTCATTCAGTATAATTTACGCGCTTCCACTGAAAAATATTTTTGAAGGTTTTAAGATACAGATTATTAGCAGCATTGTGCTTAATGTGCTATCTGCTTTTGTCATCATTATCTTGGTATATCTGTTTGAGCGGAAAATGTTTGTTCCGGCGGAAGAAAATGCGATTCGTTTGGAGGAACACGAGCAGTTTAATCATAAAATTGTCGCTTCAGCTCCTGTTGGGATCAGTATATTGCGGGTAAGCGATGGCAGTAATATTTTGAGTAATGAATTGGCTCATAATTATTTGAAAATGCTGACCCATGAAGATCGGGAACGTATTATTCATATTATTTGTGATAGAACCAGCAGCTATGTTGACGTAGTAACCAGTAATAACAATCATCTGCAAATCAGCTTTGTTCATTCCCGTTACAGGAATGAAGAAGTGGCAATTTGTGTATTGGTTGACATCAGTGTTCGTGTACGGATGGAAAAATCATTACAGGAAATGGCATTGGCATCAGAGCAGGCTAGCTATTCTAAGTCGATGTTTTTGGCGACTGTTAGCCACGAATTGAGAACACCTCTTTACGGAATTATTGGCAACCTGGAGTTATTACAATCCCATTCATTACCAGCTGAATCAGTCCGTTTATTATCAACGATGGATAACTCTTCAGCTTTGTTACTGAAAATTATCAGCGACATCCTAGATTTCTCAAAGATTGAATCTAAACAGCTTAAAATTGAACCTAAAGAATTTTCTTGTCAGGAAGTTATCTCTCACGTTATTTCCAACTATCTGCCATTAGTTACGAAAAAGTCGTTGAGCTTATATTGCTATGTCGAACCGGATGTACCGGATTATATCCGCAATGATCCCGTTCGATTACAACAGGTTATATCTAATCTGTTGAATAATGCGATTAAATTCACTGATACTGGATGTGTGGCTATACATGTGGTAGTTGATAGGGATTACTTGTATGTCAGAGTAAAGGATACAGGCGTAGGAATTTCTGATAAGGAGCTTATTCAGTTATTTGATCCGTTTTTCCAGATAATGCCAAATACTGAAAGTTCATCTCAAGGAACGGGCCTTGGTTTAGCGATTTGTGAAAAACTTATCAACTTGATGGATGGTGATATTGAAGTCATTTCACAGCCACAGATAGGCAGTATGTTTTCTATCCGTTTACCTTTATACGGTGCGAAATATATACCAAAAATCCAGCTAATTAATGAGTATCAGCAAAAAGTTATACTGGCTATACGTAATCTTTATCTGGAAGATTTTTTACAGCGTTTTCTGATTTATCATGGTTTACAAATTGTTTTATATCATGGGCAAAATACAGATAGCAGTGAAATTATTATCAGTGACTTCTCTGATGCTGTTATTACACCTATATATGCTTATATTGAATTATCGACGGCCTATATTGGCTCACCAGAACAAATCAGAGAAAACTATTGGTTACATAATACTTACTATTTGCATGATTTAACTACACTTATTGATAGGCTAATTTCACCGGGTAATAATGAAGTATTGAATACAGCACTGCCTGTCTTGCAGGCAAGTACTGAGCTTAATACTATGATGGTTTTGGTAGTAGACGATCATCCTATCAATCGTTATTTATTGACTGATCAGTTGAAATCTATTGGTTTTCAGACGGCGATGGCGAATGACGGATTGGATGCATTGGAATATTTGAAGAAAGGATACGTTGATATCATTCTGACAGATGTCAATATGCCTAACATGGATGGTTATGCGCTGACAACGCATTTACGGAATAAAGGGTGTGAGTTGCCGATTATTGGTATTACAGCAAATGCTCTGGCAGAAGAAAAGCAGCGCTGCATTGATGCTGGGATGAATGATTGTTTATCTAAGCCTGTTTCCCTTGCTACTCTTAAACAGGCACTAACAGAGGTCAGGAGTATTAGCGCTTAAAATAATGCCTGGTACCATAATAGTCCCAGGCATCAGAACTCGTTTCATATTAAAATAACGGACCGCATTTAATGAACATTATCATTGGCATTGATAGCTACAGAAGCAAGATAATTAAGTAGTGCAATATCGTTATTCACACCGAGTTTTACCATTGCCGATTTTTTCTGACTGCTGATAGTTTTGACACTACGATTTAGCTTTTTCGCAATGTCCGTTACCAGAAAACCTTGGGCAAACAGGCGTAGCACTTCACTTTCTTTCTGTGATAATGGTTTGTCACCGTAGCGGGTTTTCGTTACTTTTTTCAACAGCTCAGAAACGCTCTCCGGCATAAATCTTTCCCCTTGTTTCAGGGCAGTCAATACGTCAGATAAATCTGTTGGTGCTCCTTGTTTTAAGACGACTCCTTCGATATCAAGTTCGAGTACAGCACTTAAAATGGCTGGGTTATTGTTCATGGTTAGAACAATGATTGATAGCCTGGGGTAATGGCGTTTGATGTATTTAATCAAATTGATTCCATCACCATATATGTCTCCAGGCATGGACAAATCAGTGATCAGTACATTTGCTTTAATACAAGACAGATTGTTGATCAATGTAGTAGAGTCTTCAGACTCAGCGACGACGTTGATCCATTCGAGTCGTTCAAGTGATTTACGGATGCCAAACAGAACAATTGGATGGTCATCAGCAATAATGATGTTAAGGTTATTCATCTTATTAGTTACCTTGCTGCAATAGCCTTGTGATGAAAAAATCAATGTGGCTAATGCTATTTTTAATCTCTATTTCGCTACTGCTTGTTATGTGTTGTTCCAGTGTTTCGCAAGAAGATTTGAGGAATTCTAAGTCTAACATAGCAAAGACACCTTTTAGGCGATGGGCTGTTTGCGAAAGTGATATCAAATCATGTTGCTCGATATCAGTATACAGTTTATTAATATCTATCGGTACTGTCTCGATAAATAATTGCTGATAATCGCTATCTGCCAGCTGTTTTCGGTAACTGCTTATAACATTTTCAGTATCGTAATCAGTGTCTTCATTGTTAAATGGTGACATTTCTGAATTTTCATTAAATTCGTTAAAACTGAAGTTTCTCTCAATTAATAACGAAATGGCATTGATAACCGCTTCGCTCAGATTGTAGTTACATCTAATATAGTCAGGTGTCATCTGCTCAAAGCCAGCAAGATCACCAACCAACAATATAGTAGATCTGGCGGAATCATACGGCTTATCTGTCAATATGATATCGTAATCTCTACTGATATTTTCTTTCTTTTTATCAAAGTAAGCAGCACCATAATGTCTTAGGTAATTTTGTATGATCTTACGGATTTCTGTATTGCTAATATCCAGTAAAGCGGTAATATCTTCCAGTAGCGGTGGGCATTGGTCTTGATCGATTATCAGTGGCAAACTGATGGTGTAATGTGTACCAAGGTTAGGTTTGCTGTTTATAGTAAAATGACCACTGAGTTTTCGACATAATTGGTCACAGAGATAGAAGGTCAGCCCTGAATTGGACTGATATTTATCTCCAACCGCTTTGTTTAGAAATGGATAATTCAAATTTGCCAAATCGTTTGAATTCAGCCCGGCTCCGGTATCTATAACTTCGATCTGAATTTGATCTTTGTATTTCTGAGAATAATTAACTATGAGTGATATTTTCCCATAAGATGTAATCGTGATTGCATAGTTAACTAACATCAGGATAATTTTACTGATAACAGAGCCATCGCCAATAAATATGGATTCAGGGTTAATATTACAGTGATAATAATAATTTAATCCCTTGTTATTTATTTTTGATAACACTTTTTTAAAAATATCGTCTAACATGTGTGATAATGAAAATGACTCACTTTTTGCTTGCCAGTCACCTAATTCCAATTCATTCAGAAATGAGATATTCTCGACCCAGCCGGATATATATTCGGATTTAGTTAATAAATTATTGACGATATGATCACTATTTTCCTCTATAGGGATTTGTTTTAGTTGGTAAGCAATATTATTTAATTCCTTTATTGGCTGTTTCAGCTCTGAGCTAATGTTTGTTAGCATAAAACGTCGGGCTTGTACGCTCTTATCATGTTCGAGATGTGCAAGTTGTAAACGCTTGTTAATCAATGCTTCCTGGTCTTTATCTTGCAATAAAAATAGATAAGTTTCTGGCAACAGGTGGATGTTGTGCACTTTAATTTCATAGACTGAATCGTCAATTGATGTTTGGATGACACCATGATGTTGCTTTGCCATCATCTTAATTTTGTTTAAGTCGATATCAGGCAATAGATGATCAGCAATTTTATTACTCATGATTATCTGATTTGTCGAGAAATCATAAATCAGTAAACCAATTGGGATATTGGAGATAATATCGTTACTTAACGCATCCTTGACTTGTAGCTCGTGGTTCATAAGAGCATTTGGGGTAATATATTTTTTACGAATGTAAATAAGCCCACCCAGAGACAGAATAATAAATATTGAATCTGCCAGCAGTAGCCAGATGTTTTTGTACAACAAATCGATCAGCAAATCTTTGAGCGATACCCGATACAGTAATTTGTATTTCGTGCCACTGAGTGGTTGAGAGAATTCGAGCCAGAAACCATTTTGTGAGATATTCGCTTTATTAGTTTCATCGGGGTTTTGTTCGTCGTTAGATAGTAAGCTGAAGTTTGCTGCTCCCATATCGATAGGAAGGAGATGGCTAATAGGTAAATCAAAAGCGATAACGGTCGCCAATTGACCTGGTGAGTTGAATGTTGCCCTGTAAGTGTAGAAATAGAGATTCTCGCCACTTAGCTTACGGATTGATGAAATATTTTCCCGTTCATCTAAAGCGGTAGACTGCATCAGCATCTCTGAACGTTTCGATTCTGCTGTAAGTGTCAGATAACTTTCTTTAAATCTTAATTCTGGTTTAAGAATAGAGTGAGTTGTTATTAAAAACAGATTGTTATCTTTACCGTTCAGATAGTACATAGAGTTGTATTCATTGCGGGCGCCCCACAAAATCTCTATATAATTGGAAAGACGTTGTGCCAACGCTGCACTTGTAGTGTTATGGTGACCAAAAATAATAGCGTCGATAGCCTGATAACGACTTTCAAGCCAATAAACATCAGGTCGTAGCTTCATCGGTGAAACAGGCCCCTGTAGTTTAAAAGGTGAGATATTAGCTTGTTCAAAGATAGAATTAGCATGGTAACGATAATCTTCTATCTGCAATACCATTTTGGTTGCAACACTATTTAGCGCGTACTTTTTTCCCATCAGCCAGGCGTTGAAGTAGTTATAGCTATATAAAAATAGGGAAACAAAAAGCAGGGCAATGAACAAGCCATAGTAACGGTTTATGGTTGATGAATTGATTGAAGATTGTCTGTTATACATGCGTTAGGTAAAAACCTTAGTCATTGTTTGGCTATGATTTAGCGAGAAGGTTAATTTTAACAGGATAAGAGCTTGGAATGGTATTGTAGATTGAGGATTGAGCGAATAGTAAAAAAATCACAGATTTTTTGCGATAAAGACTAGACATATGATCCTACTATAGAGCATAATCTCGCGCCATGGAAGGATGGCCGAGCGGTCGAAGGCAGCGGTCTTGAAAACCGCCGATGGGAAACCATCCTAGAGTTCGAATCTCTATCCTTCCGCCAAATACTAACCTTATGCATGTTTTTATGCATAAGGTTTTTTCGTTCCAGAGTATCGTTCTGAATGCACTAAGATCACTTAGCTCTCGCTCAGTTCCTATGAAAAACCACCAGATTATAAACCCATCTATACCCGTTATCTTTCAAGTTGCCTCTTTGTTTGCTTTTAAAGCGTAGTTTGTAACTAGATGATATCAAACGGTGATTAATCCATTTTAATGATAGTAAATAGCCATTCATAATTTGACTTTATTGCCTTTAAACAATCCTTATAGAGTAGCGTTCTATTTTTCACATAGGCTGTTAATTACTGAATCCTAATTTATAAAGTATGCTTTTTAGTGAGGCTCTAAGGGGGAGCAAAGCGAATGACTCCTTATGTACTAACCACCATGCTTTTATGTAGGCTTTGGTTAAACTCCATATAACTTTCCTATTAATTGGGTTAAATTAATTAACTTATTTATATCTATAATAATATCTGAAACCGTCCATGTGCTTATTTCTTTCCAGAGTACCACACCTTTTACATGGTCGGGATGATGTATATATGTATCTAAATCTTGATAACTTTTAAAGTAACCAATTAAACTAAAATCAACGGATTTTTTTCTATCTGCAATACTATGATCACGAATACTACGATCACAAATATTACGACCACAAAACCAACCTTTTATTTCACTTATCTCATTTATATGATTTAAAGTTACTCTCTCTGCTAATATGGCTTTTTCGCTATCCCAGTTTATTCCGTCTTTGAAGGTAAAAAAAACTTGATGTGCAATTAAATAGTTCTTTTCCGGCATGATTCACCTCATAGTTAATATTTCAATCTATAATGACTTATAGAAATAATATGAATTAAACCCAACCTTAGAGCATCGAAGAACTTTATTTTTTGATCTAAATAGCACATTGCATTTATAGCAGTCAACTATTTCTGGGTGGTAATAAATTGAAGAGAAGTGAAAAGGTAGTTGTCTGGGTAGTACCTTCAGTTTTTGCACAATCTTATAGTGGTTGTCTCTGTGTCAGGGTGTTGTTTGGGATAGCGATATGTCATCAATGATCAGATTTTGATGTCAGGGTTTATGGTGTTTTGAATATGTCTAAAAAAATCTATTATTTATGCTTGATTGTTTGCATCAGGTTGTAATACACTTTGCTCGCTTTCGGGGGCTACCCTGGAGTACGCCGGCTTAGCTCAGTTGGTAGAGCAACTGACTTGTAATCAGTAGGTCACCAGTTCGACTCCGGTAGCCGGCACCAAATCACATAAGAAGCCGTTATCTTTTCAGAAGATAACGGCTTTTTTCATGTTTATCTCACAAAATAACTGTTTTTATATACAGCTAATTTTATCACTTTCCATGGCGATCTTTTTATCAGAATGGATATCAGTGCGAAACTCATTGTCAGGCAGGTAAAAATGAAATAGTTGGATCGGAAATGAAGAAATGCGGATTTTTAGTTATTGTAGATTTATCCCTGTTTGTAGAAACTGACGGAAAAATATTGATGCTCGTGGTGTCATTTTTTTAGCATGAAGACATGCTTACTATCGATGTGTATCCATCTATATCGTCTGTAGAGAGTCAGGAAATAGAGATCAGACAGGGTAAAAGATAGCAGCAGGTATTGACGTTGTAAGATCGTGTTAGGCAAAAATAGTTTCATACCAGTAAAATACTTTTTCCGAACTGCCGGTTAAATCGCATGAGTTTAAAAAACTCGTTGGTTAAAAAGGGGTTATTTCTGACAATGTTAAAACTTTCTGCATAGATATTTACCTGATAATCGGTAATTTACTGTTAGCAACATTAATCCTATTTCTGTCTTAAAAATTTTTTCAAATCTGGTTGAGATATTTCGAACACTGTTAGTCAAATCCTACATTTGCGCCGATTTGTCGCTTATCGTTATGTAAACAGTATGATCTCTGTACCTTTGTTATAGGTGTAGAGGACATTTTTAATCGTCATTTTTCTATAGATTTCAGAGTTGATCCAAAGTATTTTTTACACTTTAATATCCATGAGATAAAAATTTTGTGCTACTTTTTATTTAATGTATTTTTTATCTGATAATAAAAAGGGGTTGTTATGTTGTCTGAAAATTCTTGTAAAATAATAAAATCCATTAGCTTTGCTTTAGCCGTTTTAAGTGCTGAACCTTTTAAGGTGAGGTGCATTACAGGATCAGGTAAAATTTATATGAGAAATACTTAGATGAGGATGATAAGTGCTTTATAACTAGTTGTATTAACCAAGATATTATATTTTCCTCTGAGATTAAGCTTGGAAGGAATAGAAGTTAGGTAAGATTTATATTTAATAGATCAAGTAAGAAGATGTATTTAGACGATATAGTTAAGCAACAAAGAAACGCAAGAAATAGAGCATGGGAAATTTGTTATAACGCCGAATGCATGGATGCATGAGACCATTACGAAAATAATTTTTACTACTATTCGTTACTAAAAATTAAGGTAAAAACGTATGCGCAATATTCAACAAGTTCTAGAGCGTTGGGGCGGTTGGGCTGATGATGCCACTGGTGTTAATTGGCCGCCGATCGCTGCTGGGTTTAAGGGGTTGATTACGTCAACTCGTCCATCGCGACCTTCCTGCTGCGATAATGATGGTTTGATCATTGATGCCTGTATAGCAAGGCTTCAGACGGTAGATAAGTCTGAAGAGATTGAAGTTTTATTTATGTACTATGCTTTGGGTCTTTCCAAACGATCGATAGCTCGTTTAATTGAAGTATCAGATATTGAAGTACGTTCCCGGTTGCAGAAGGGCGAAAGCTTTGTACAGGGATGTTTAGCTATGCTTGATATCACGTTAGAAATGGATAATGAAATACAAGAGTGCAAAAAGCTTGCGCGTACGCAAAAAGCTATGGTAGTGTATTAACCAGTTAAAATTGCGAATAAGCGCAGAAACTAATAAGCCTCGGTATTTTTATCGGGGCTTTTTTCATGTAGAAAATCGGGAAAATAACGCTTAATTCATCAAGTTCAATTGAAAAAATTAAAGTTATTCAAGAGACGATGTGATATGGATAAATGTCTTAAAGTATCGGTTGTTACACACTGATAGATAAGTGAAAATTTAAATAATCATTGTAAAGGCTGCACTTTGTTGCGGCCTTTTTCGTATTTGCCGCCGCGAATCACTTACGCATATTTTTTTACCTTCTTTGCGGTCGGTATCCTTGTTAAATCAATCATAACCTGGTGTTGGAAACTAAGCCTTCATAGAGGGCTTGGTTTATTCAGCTACATTGCGAGTTATTGCTGTTTGATGGAGGTATTTTTGATGAGCAACGGTAGTGATAAAGCTGGTTGGTTAACGCCTGTCACTCCTGGGCCTGAGTACGATGATGAGCTGGAACACACACTGCACCATTGGGTGTGTGGTGTTTCTGGTTTGCCTGACGATAAAGTGCGTTCCCGATGGACATCATCACCATCACCATCACCACCGTTATCGGAAGATGATGGATGTGATTTTGGCATTACGGGTTTTATTTCAGACGTGTCTCCGGTTTTTGAGAACCAAACCGACGAAAGTACTGAATTATGGCGTTATGAAGAAATCGAGTGTTTGATTTCGTTTTATGGCCCGAACTGCCAACGGTACGGTGCTTGTTTTCGTGATGGACTGGCGGTCAGTCAGAACAATGACGAATTAGGGCGTTTCGGTCTTTCAGTGGGCAAATATACCCGGCTAACTTTTTTACCTGAGCTTATCAATAATCAGTGGGTGCGTCGTTATGATATGACGATCACCTTGCGGCGAAAAGTGGTGCGTGAATACGGTGTTAAATCACTGGTGGAAGCGCCTGTCAAATTCTTTGGAGATTAAATTATGCAGGGTTTACCTGTTTCAAACATTATCAATGTCACGTTGAATATGGCTCCTCATGCGGCTCAGGCTCGGAACTTTGGTGCGTTACTGATCGTCGGTGTAAGCAACGTGATCAACACTCATGAGCGTTTACGCCGGTATTCTGATATCGATGGCGTAGGGGCAGACTTCGGTATGGATACGCCAGAGTACCAGGCCGCAGCGCTTTATTACTCCCAGTCACCACGTCCTGTCGATTTATATATTGGCCGCTGGGCTAAAGGCAATGTCGTATCCTCTTTGCAGGGGGCGGTATTAACCAAGCAACAGCAAATACTGAGTAAATTTACTGCCGTCACAAATGGTTCTTTTAAGTTAACGCTTAACGGTAAAGAGGTGATATGCAGTGACATCGATTTTAGTAAAGAGACAAATCTTAATGGTGTTGCCCAACGGGTAGCGGAAAAGCTGAAAGATTGTTCAGTGACATATGATAGTTCATCTGCACGTTTCACCGTGGCACCAAATTCTGCGGGCGCTATTGGTTATGTTTCACAGGCTAGTGGAACGTACATTGGTGATTTACTAAAACTAGATGGAGAATCTGGCGCTACGGTTATCGAACCAACCAAAGCAGAAACGATTGCTGAGGCAGTGGCAACATTGGGGGTTGCGTCTAGTGGCTGGTATGGGCTGGTTATCGCTGACGACACGCTGACAGACGAAGATATTCTGTCTGTTGCTGACTACATTGAATCGGCATCTGTTTCTCGAATCTATGGGCATACCGTGCAAAAAACAGCGGTATTGGATGCTGATGTTGATACTGATATCGGATCAAAACTGAAAGAGGGAAATTATCAGCGCGCGTTCTGGCAATATTCAACGGGTAAACCTTATATTGTGGCTTCTCTGATGGGGCGTATGTTTACTGTCAATTTCAACGGTAACAACACCACCATTACCCTGAAATTTAAACAGGAACCTGCGGTTACCGCGGAAAGTCTCACTGCAACCCAAGCCAATGTTTTGAAAAAGAAAAACGGCAACGTTTTCGTTAAATACAACAATGATACCGCCATTATTCAGGAAGGCGTTATGGCAAACGGTGATTTCATTGATGAACGTCACGGTCTGGACTGGTTGCAGAACTATGTTCAGAACAATCTTTATAACTTGCTTTACACCAGTACCAGCAAAATTCCCCAAACTGATGAAGGTGTCACACGCCTAATTACCAATGTTGAACAGTCACTTGCCCAAGCGGTGACGAATGGATTGATCGCTCATGGAGTATGGGGCGGTGATCCGATTGGTGCGCTGAACACCGGAGCAACATTGACAAAAGGTTATTACGTCTACGCTCCACCAATTGCGACACAGGCACAGGCTGACAGGGAAGCCAGAAAAGCACCGGTTATTCAGTGCGCTATCAAATTAGCGGGAGCTGTTCATTACGCTGATGTCATTATTAATGTAAACAGATAAGGATTAAAAATGGCTACGTATTCTTTTCTTGATGTCTCTGCTTCTATTACAGGGGTAGGGGGTTCTTTTGATCTTGGTAACGGCGCGGCTCTCTCTGATGAGGGCATCGTAGTGACGATGTCAGAAAGCAAAAACACCATGACCACAGGTGCAGATGGTGAAGTTATGCATTCATTGCACGCCACCAAATCTGGAACCATTACGGTTAACTTGCTTAAGACCAGCCCGGTAAATGCAAAACTGAACGCTATGCTTAGTGCACAATCGCTTTCATCGGCAGCGTGGGGTAATAACGTGATTGTTATTCGGAACAAACAGAGTAATGACATTGCGGTTGCACGTTCTGTTGCTTTTCAGAAACAGCCGGACTTACAGAATGCGAAAGCAGGTAGTACGGTTGCCTGGGTGTTTGATTGTGGAAAAATAGACATCATGTTAGGCACATTCTAACAAGTTTACTTTATAAACGCTGAAACTAGCCGGAGCATTTGTTTGCATGTTCATAATCAGGCTTATGCTTCGGTAGCTTGGGCGGTTTTGGGCTAAGTTTTAAGGGGTGCTTATGGAATTTGAAATTGACGGTAAAAAATATCGCAGTGGCAAACTGAACGCTTTTCAGCAACAGGATCTGGCAGTGGCCTTGTCTCCAGCTATTCCTGCACTTGGACCACTGATGAAAAAGATCGTCGCAGACAGAAATGATGATAGCGCGACCAGCTTTGAAGGACTGATTCCCTATTTGATTGAATCCATTAATGCACTGGGCAAATCTAACCGACATGAAATTAATGATATTTGCTTATCAATAGTTTCCCGTGAACAGAGTGGCATATGGAGCAAGATTTATGAACCTGATGGTCAGGTATTGATGTTCGATGACATCAATGGTTTGGAACTGCTTAAAATTGTAGGTTTTATTATCCGAGATTCATTGGGAAATTTTTTTCACGCCCTATCAGAGAGCGAAGTGTAATCCCAGGACAACCTAGTTTAAATTTTGAAACTCTCCCGAAAGGGCGTGATTATCTGTTACGCCCGGTCATTGCGGGCATGTGCCGTTATGAATCATTAAAAGATGGCGTTCTTGACCTGGCTGATATTGCATTGATGAATGATGCCCTTGATGTTAAATCGGAAAATGAGGCCATGATAGAGAGGTGGCGAAATGAGTAATGACGCTGAAACAATGAGAGATTTCCTGGTATCACTTAAGTTTGATGTTGACGAGGTGGGACAGCGTAAATTTATGACTGTTATCACCGAAGTAACAGTCAATGTTCTCAAAATGAGGGCGGAAATTGAAGATGCAACATCAGCAGTAGCTAATTTTATCGCTCAAATAGCTAACGGGCTGGACAAACTCTACGGACAGTTACAGAAAACAGGTCCAACGATTGAAAAAATTAAACCTATTGATGAGGGAGTTAGTCAGGCGGCAGGAAGTGGAAGTGTAGAAAGATTTCTACCGAAGATTGATGTTTTGTCCCATGCCAATGGCGGCCATGTTAATACTGCTTCTTTGATAACATCAATGAGTGAGCCGCTATTAAAAGCCACGATGGGATGTGCCAATCAAAACACCAACACACTTGATAGTGATGACATATTTAATGCGATTGAGGAATTAGTTAAATGGTTAAACAAAGGGGAAGCTTCAGCGAACGGCTTATTGAAAACACTGAATGAATTATGGAAATTCACAGGAAGAAAAATTACGCTGGGAATATTATTCGACCTTAATAATCGATTAAATGCATTACAAGAAGAAGCAAGGAAAAATCACGAAACTGTGGGTGAAACCATACAGCGGCGGCAAAAAGAACGTGAAGCAAATAAGAAACCACTGTTAACGTTTGATCAACTTAATAGTTGGATGTCAACTCATGGGCTTTATATGGCTTCTGACTTGACACCGTTTTTTAGCAAAGATAATTATGAAAAATACCAGAAACAACTTGATGGTAGTAAGCCTATCATTGATAAAGGTCACAGTCAGAAAGTTGCTGATATTCCCAAATATCAAAAACAGCTTGATGGCGGTAAGCCTGTAATTGATAAAGATCACCGCCAGAAAGTTGCCGATATTCCCAGAAAAGTATCAGGCCAATCAAGTAAAGCGAAAAAGAAACGCAAGAATAAGCCACTTAATAAAGACCATCTTAAAGCGGGTATTGCTAAGCAGCCTGATGCTCATCACAGTTTACATGCAGTTAATCAGTCGATGGATATTTTGAACAGTGAGCTTACAGAAACAAGACTAAAGAAACTAATGTCTTCCAGAGGGGCTAGGAATAACAACCCGTTAAATATGAACTTTGCGCGTCAGAGAGGGGCAGTCCGTGAGGACAGCCCTGGACACAGATTTGCTAAGTTTCCGGATGCATATAGTGGATTAAAGGCCACCGCTCATCAGTTGAGGCGTTATTTTAGTGGCAAGACTACAGGAAAAAAACTACAAACCATTGCCAGTATTATCCCGACATGGGCGCCATCAAAAGATGGTAATAAGACTAAAGCATACATTGCCAGCGTGTCTAAAATGATGAACGTTTCTAAGGATGCATTCCTTGATTTAACCGATCCTGACGTGATGCAAAGGTTGATTGATAGCATGATGGTTGTGGAGATTGGCGGTAATCCCTATTCACCAGAATTTATTAGGGCGGCGATTCTCGGATTGCCACCGCCAGAGAATAAACCTTTTGGCTTAACCAGACATCTAAATAATGTAGCTAATTATTGGAAAAATATTTCCATTGATCCTCATATGATTAGCGGTGCCATGACGAATATCAACAGTATGATCAATCATCAGGGAGTGACTCACAATTTCCTGCTTCGTTCGCCGATTCCTGCCGGCAATAATAATATGCAGGGGATAGGGGAAGTAAATTATCATATTGAGATTAATGGCGTTGAATCCCCTAGAGAAGCGGCAAGACTTACTGGAGAAACGGTAGAACGTACTCACAGTATGTTACTGCGAAATATGCAAACACAGGTGAGATAACAATGGATATATTATCGGTTATGTTTTCTCAACAAACGAGAAAAATAGGTGCCATTGTACCGAGTGTCATTATTTCAGAAACACATACGGATACATCCAATATAACGGATCATCCGGTCCAACAGGGGGCGACAATTAGTGATCATGCTTATGACAGCCCATCAGAAGTGAGAATGGAGTTAGGTTTTGCGGGTGGTGGTTCGCTGCTTGATGCTATTGATACCACAAAGGTATTTGATATTTCTAGCGGGTTAAGCCTTGGAGACAGCCCGCGCGCGGTGTATCAACAATTACTTGATCTTAGGGCATCACATAAACCTTTTGATGTCGCAACAGGGAAACGCCTATATAAAAATATGTTGATTAGGGATATAACTGTCACAACGGATAAAACCAGTGAAAATGTCCTATCAGTGATTTTAAACCTGCGTGAAATTATTATTGTTGAAACATCAACGGAGCAAGCAGCGCCTGCTGAAAATATGGAACATCCTGAAGATACGGCACCTGTGATTAATGTGGGAACCAAAGTCACGGTGAAGCCGTCATTACCACGAGTTATTCTTGATTATATTATAGAGCGGGGTAAAAAATGGCTGGGATTGTAGAAATTCCTTTATCACCGATAAACCAGCAATTCGATGTTCAATTGGATGGTGTTAACTATAAAATGAGCTTAATTTGGCGTGATATGGCAGGTTGGATTCTGGATATTATGACACCGGACAGTGAGCCAATAGTCACTGGTTTGCCGCTAGTATTTGGGATCAACTTGCTTGAACAATATCGTCATCTTGGCTTTAACGGTTCATTAATTTTTTATGGTGATATAAATCAGGAAAAACCTTTCAGGAATAATCTTGGTAAAGAGGATAAATTATATTTTGTAATAAATTAACTTGATGAAAATAAGGATAATGTACTTATTTAATAATAATTTATTACGCATGCCGCTTAATTGCGGTTCTTTTGTTTCTGCTAATTAGGTGAATTATGACAAAACAATGGATAAGAGAATGTCACCTTATCGTTGTCGACGAAAAGGGCGAAAAAGTAGACTTATCAAACCTGAAAATCATATTTGATATTAAAATAGCGGAATCTTCCTATCCTGCTACAGGTATTTTTACAATATATAACCTTAATGACGCAACCAGTAATAAATTACGCAAAAATGAGTTTAAAGCGATTAAATTTGTGGCAGGATACAAAGGGAACTCAGGACAAATATTTTCAGGTCAAATCCAGTACACTCATATAAAGAGAGATAGCCCAACGGATACTTGCGTTGTTATTCAGGCGGCAGACGGAGATGAACCACACAATTACGCGACAGTGAATACCACCATTGCGGCTGGATATTCGCAAGCAGATTTAGATCACTTACTGATGCGTGATATTGCCAAATATGGCATTACCGCTGGCCTGCGTGCTGAATTCAGAAAATCAGCATCACCCAGAGGAAAAGTGCTTTTTGGTATGCACCGCAATGCAGTTTCTGACCTGGCAAAACAATGTGACGCTAACTGGCGCTATGAAGATAACCAGTTACATATTGTGCCCAAAAATAAGTACTTAACTGAAGCGGTTGTACTCACATTAAAAACGGGTCTGATTGGTATGCCTGAACAGACTATCGGATCAGGTATTAACGTCACATGTTTAATTAATCCGAATATTCGCCCTGGCACATTAATCCGGCTGGATAACCGCTCAATCCAGCCTGCTAATCTCTCTACTGGTGAAACGTCTGAACCTGGGGATCATGAGAAGCCAGCAACGTTGGATGCTGACGGTGATTACATTGTCTTCAATGTAAATTATATCGGCGACACCCGCGAAACTGAGTGGTACATGAAAATGATGTGTATCGCTAAAAGCGATCACACACTGCTGAATCAATCAACTGGCAACAACGGTAAGGCAGACAACTGATGATAAATACTGACGAACGACTAAATAGACCCGAAGCGGTCTTTTTTTCTATGCAAGAAGCGATTAGCGCCGGATTGTATGTCTCTCTGCCCTGCATTATTCAATCATTTGATGCTAATGCGGTAACAGTTACAGCACAACCGGCTATCAGATGGAAAATCAGGAAAAAGGACGGAGAACTGGAATCAGTCTCCTTACCGCTGTTAGTGGATGTCCCCGTTATATTCCCAAGGGGCGGTGGCGTGACACTAACATTCCCGGTAAAAGCCGGTGATGAATGTCTGGTCGTGTTTGCTGATCGTTGCATTGATTACTGGTGGCAATCGGGAGGCGTACAAGAACCGGTAGATCCCCGACAGCACAACCTATCCGATGGATTTGCGCTTATTGGTCCGCAATCACAGCAACAGAAAATAGCTGGTATTAGCACAAATACCGCACAGCTGAGGAGCGATGATGGTGTGGCTTATATCGAACTTGATCCTGATAGCCATAACGTCACCGTTATCACACCGGCAAAACTTACTGCCACCGCAAATGGTGGTACCGAAATTACATCACCTGAAATCATCCTGAACGGCAACGTCACTATTAACGGCAACTTATCGCAGGGAATGGGGGCTGGTGGTGGTACTGCAACCCTGCAAGGCCCTGTTACTGTGAACAACGATGTGACCGCAGCAGGAATTAGCCTTAAAAACCATGTCCATAGTGGTGTGCAATTGGGTGGAAGCAACACGGGGAAACCCCAATGAGATACAGAAAAGAAATTGATAACGACTATGTATTTGGTCGTGGTGAAGCGAGTTTTCTGATTAATTCACCGGAAGCGGTTGCACAGGCAGTGAAAACACGTCTGATGCTGCGCAGTGGCGAATGGTTTCTTGATAATCAAGAGGGAACCGATTACGACCAAGTGCTAGGTAAAGGCACATCGGGTTTTTATGACTTGGTCATCAGACAGCGAATCCTGCAAACGCAAGGTGTATCAAACATTATCCACTATCGCAGTGAAAGAAACCCCAACACAAGAAAAATCACCATTACAGCCACGATTGACACGATTTATGGACAGACAGGAGTAACTGCTGATGTATGAAAATATTATCAACACAATGTTACCTGCCATTAATAAAAACGGGATCAACGCCCCTGATTATCAAACTATTTTAAATGGTTGGAAGACGATATTCAGGGATATCTACGGAGAAGATATTTACATTGAATCTGACAGCAAAGACGGTGTTTTTTTATCGTTGATTGCTTATGTGGTTCACGGTTGTAACAACGCATTCATTGCCTCTTATAACTCATTCAGCCCGGCAACAGCGGTAGGTGAAGGGCTTTCTCGTAATGTCAAAATCAACGGCATTACCAGAAAAAGCCCCAGTAATTCGACGGTAGATGTTTTAATAACGGGTCGAGCGGGTACCATTATCCGCAATGCCTCTGTGCGGGATGATATAGGAAATATCTGGTCACTACCGGATGAAGTCACTATGGACATGCATGGACAGGCTACTGTAACGGCTGTATGTCAAAAAACGGGCGCTATTGGCGCACTACCTCACACGATTAATCAGATTGCTACGCCAACATTGGGTTGGCAAACAGTAACAAACCCTGTTGCTGCTACACTGGGTCGGGGTGTTGAAACCGATGCAGAACTGAGAATACGACAAGCGGTTTCAGTTGCTCTACCTTCGAGAGCTATTATGGATGGACTTATTGGAGCTATTGCCAATCTGCATGGTGTTTCACGCTATCAGGGATATGACAACGACACGGATGAAACCGATAAAAACGGCATACCGGCGCACAGTATTGCGATTGTCATTGATGGAGGAGACTCGAAAGAAATTGCTCAAACTATTTTGATAAAGAAAACGCCGGGCATACCGACATTTGGCACCACCTCTGAAATTGTCACGGATAACACTGGCAATAAAAAAACGATTAACTTCTATCGTCCAACGCTGGTACCAATTTATATTGAAGTTCAGATTAAACCTTTTATTGGATACACCTCGGACATTGGAAATAATATTCGGACAGAAGTATCTAACTATATCAACTCACTTTATATTGGTGATGGGATATATGTTACTCGTTTATTTGTACCGGCAAACTTATGTAATAAAAACGGCAGCCAGACATATGAAGTGTTGTCTGTGGTGGCAGGTAAATCAGCATCAACAACAGGAGCGGCGAACATCAATATTGCCTTTAATGAAGCACCGACCTGTTCACCTGAAAATATTAAAATAGTGACGGTGCTCGAATGAATAAATATATGAAGCTGATTCCGGCTTACCACATGGAAGGTAAAAAATACGTCAGAATGCTTGAAGCTGTTACTGACATATTCAACGGGAATGCGTCTACAACTAATTTACTGATTAGCAGTTTTGATCTTGATAAAGCGGAGGGAAAACAGCTTGATATCATTGGAGAATGGGTAGGAAGAAATCGAATGATTCAAACTCCCATTGAATACTATTACTTCTCCTTTGATATTCCTGAATTGGGATTTGACAGTGGCAAGTGGAAAGGGCGGTTTGATAGTGATAAAAGTTACGTCAAGTTGGATGATGATAATTATCGGATAGTGATCAAAGCTAAAATAGGCGCAAACAACTGGGATGGAACGGCTGAATCACTTAATAACATCCTGAGTTTTATTCATTCAAATAACAACATATCCATATCTTTTGAAGATAACCTGGATATGTCATTTACCGTGACGGTGAGAGGTAAAGTAATTAGTAGCATCACTAAGGAAATCATCCATCAAGGTTATCTCTCGATTAAACCTATGGGGATAACGGTTAATTACCATATTGTGGAGGGTTAGAAATGGCGAAAAATGATTTTAAGGCATTTGCGACGGGTGAAAACGCGAATACCTTATCGCAAGAAGAATACGAGAATGCTGATTTTATTGAAGAGGGATTTAAATCGGGAATTGCCAGGAGTGAGCGATTAAATAAAGTTTGGCGACAATCTTCAATCATTGCAGCTGTAATTGGGAAATATATTGCAGAGAAAACGGGCGAGGATGTTATTGATGATGGTGATTTAGAAAAACTCACCCAACAGTTAGATTTGGCATTAAAACAAAAAATTACCACGGAAATCCCGGCTGCTTCGCTTACGCAGAAAGGCATATCGCAACTCAACAGCGCGACAAATTCTGACAGAGAAGATCAGGCGGCAACACCTAAAGCTGTGCATGACGTTAGAAAAATCGCAGAGGGAAAATTAAGTGGCGTTCCTGATGCATCGTTGACTCAAAAAGGGATAGTGCAACTAAGTAATCAAGTTGCTGATGCAGGGAACACGGTACCGACCTCATCATTAATGCATGCCGTATGGAATGAATTAAATAAATCAATCGATGGAGCTAACACTAACGCGACAAATGCAAACAACAATGCAACAAGTGCAAATAATAATGCCAACAATAGACTGGCAAAAAACCAAAATGGAGCAGATATCCCCAATAAAAGTGAGTTTATAAAAAACCTTGGTTTAGCGGAAACGGTGGCGTTGGCTAAGAATGCGTTTCCAAAATCGGGGGGTGTTGTAAATGGGAATGTGGATGCCACGGGATATGTGAAATCTGGAGACGGTGCGGATGTTGTATCTAGCCAAGATATATGGGCGAAAAGATACATTTATGAGTCTGGCTTACGTGTTTATAGTCCGAATAATAAACCCACAGCAGGAGATGTGGGGGCATATACAAAAGGGGAATCGGATGGACGATATCAACCGCATGGCAACTACCAATCTGCCGGGAACTATGCGGTTAGGGGGGAATGCTATACCAGAGGGGAGAGTGATAATAGATACTTACAAACAAAAGTTACTAATTGGAAGCCTTTGTATAATGGAGGCGACTTACCTTGGGATGGAGTTAATATCGATGAAGATATCAGAGGAAAAATTATATGGGTTCAAGCTAATGATCAATGGAACTCGTTTTGTATGCCGCCAGTAGATGATATGCCAATGTGGTGCGGTCATTCAGATAATAACTGGTGTGCTATTAAAACATCTAATAACGGAAAAAGGATACATAGAGCTGCCGGAAAGGGCAACACAAGTATAAGGCAAGTTTATGTTGCTAGATAGCATGTAGTGACCTATGATAAATCTAATTTATTACTAATTAGGGTTATATAATGTTTGGTTGGAAGAGCGCTAATTTCGATAATTATAGGGACGCTTACGAACTGTATGGGGGGGGATTTCTACCTCCCCTGAAGTGCTTCAATTTTTACATTGTAGATTTAACTTGAACGAAAAGTATTTCGTTAAAACAGATAATAATGGCAACATACTAGCGTCAATATGTGTTTGGGATTCTAATTACTTAGCCGGTGATCCCAATATATGCCAAAAGATATCTAATCCTTATCCTGTTTGTTCATATGAAATTATAGTTCCAAGCAAATCAGATTATAGATATATATTACCATTTAAATCAAAATTTTTATCGCATAAGAATTCCAGAAATGTTTTTAATAGTTCTCATACATTGAATGCCAGTCGTGAAATATGTTTTGTGAAGAATATGTCAGGTAAAACAAGAAACACACGTAATAGAGAGCTAAATCGTTTTTTGAAAAATGGTGGGAGTTTTATTAATATTCGTGACATAACGACAGATGAGTTTGTTGATATTTACGATGAATTGTTTTTTATGAGACGAAAGAGTCATATTGATAAAGTAGCTATAAAAGAGTTGCTGGATGAAATTCCATCGTTGAAATTTGGAAGCATCCTTTTTTGGAATAATAGCCCAGTTGCAGTCCAGTTCGTTATAAAAAAACAGTGCGTCAATTGGATTAACTTTGATTTTATTAATACTGGTAGGGATATGAGCTTTAAAGATGACTCAATTGGAACAATTGCAATGTGGGTTAATGTTAAAGATGCTATAGCTCTTTCAGAGGAGAAAGGGGTTGAGATGAGGTTTAGCTTTGGGCGTCCTACATTTGACTACAAAGAGCGTTGGTGTAAAAGAGAAAAATTATACAGAGTTATCACCCTTTAGATGTTTCCCCTAGTTCCCATCAACAGAATTAGGGGAGAGGTGTTACCTGTGAGCTCTCTGACTTCAACTGACAGTTCATTTTTAAGCTCTCATTTTCTCAACAAGAGTCTCATAAAGCGTTTTACCTTTCAAACCACCGTGTGTCTGTGATAGTTGTAAAATACCTCCCATATCAACCAATTTAGCTTCTAATATAGTTCAGTAATTGGTAAAACTCTGGTTTGTCGGAAACGGTGGAGTTGGTGAATAGTGCGTATCCAAAATCGGGCAGTGTTGTAAACGGGAATATCGATGGGATGGCTCGAAATGGGTGACTGACGAAGCAGCAATAAAAGATAGTGAGATTGAGCAGGCAGAACAATTGCGAGACACACTGAGCAAACAAGCTAATGAAACCATCACGTTGCTCCAATATGCTGTTGATGCTGAATTGGCATCGGAAGAAGAACAGGCACTGTTGCCTGAATGGAAAAAGTATGTGGTCTTACTGAGCCGGATTGATGTTTCATTAGCCCCTAATATTAAATGGCCTGAAATACCAGAATGATAACAATAAGGGCTGCTTATGCAGCCCGATGACAATAATAAGACAGTTTAGTATTACTCCGGAATCATCTTGATTTTTCATTGTTTTCTGATAAAAAAGTTTTAAACATAGGGAACTGAAAAAGTGTTAGTTAAGCTCTAGTATTTAAGAAATATTCAGTGCAGATTCAATTCTGCTCAAATAATTATCATCATAGAATTTTTCTATCGCATTTTTTATATCAATACTGTTAGGTAGTGGTTTTCCATTAACAATATCTTGTAATAGATTTACCAATACATCAGGTCTATCAACAGGATATAGAGTTCCATTCATAGAGTTTTGAATAATATCTGATGGACCTGTTTTGCAGTCAGAACTGACACAATAAATACCATAGGAATTAGCTTCACCAAGTACCATTGGTAAGCCTTCATGTGTTGATGTGAGTAATAGCGCGGTTACTTCTTTTATATTATTGACAATGTAGTCCCAGGGATTCTCTTGCCAGCCATGCCATAAAATTTTTTGCTCTATATTTAAATTAACTGCTAATGATTGTAGAATGCTTATATCACCTCCTGATCCCAAGATATGTAATTCCCAGTTTCCTTTAATTTGTGAAAGAGCATGGAACATACTTTGCAAATTTTTCCCCTTGTTTGCAACGATTCTTCCTGCATAGATAAATCTCGATATATTTTGAGGACGAGTAATAGTTATTGGTGTTCTTGATATTGGGTTAAAAATTGTATGTATTTTATTATCAGGAACTCCCATATTAATCAGATAATTGGTATTACCAGTACTAATGGACAAGTGGTAATCTGCTTTGAGTGTAAATATTGCTTTATACGCGGAATATAGGGAAAGGTGAACCCAAGAGAATATAGGTATTTTTGTGAATGAAATTTTCCTAGCCAAGTTGGATATGTAACAACCCCGTGTAGAAATGGCAATAATCAAATCAGGACTCTCTTGCTTGATGTACCTTGAGAATTGAAACGCAAAATGAATTCGGCGAAGTGTCGGATTCCTGATTTCCGAAAAGATACGTTTAAACTTTATTCCTTTTAGCCAGGTGTCATTAGAAGCATTCTTATTTTCTTTGAAAAAGATAAAACTAATATCTACATTATCTTTAGAGAGTAAAGAAACGCACTTCTTACAAACAGTCTCTGTGCCACCAAAACCACCAAGTTCATAGCCCACAATAATTATTTTTTTCATCATGATTTTACCTCCATAAAGGATAGATCTATAAAAAATAGCAGACTCGTTTAGCAATAGGGAAGTGAAAAGCACAGTGAATACTTCTCTTATTTTTAAACAAGAACTTGAAGCTATGTGAGTGAAAAAGCAAAAAATTAAAGAGAGCAACAACTGGTAGTAGTCTGATTAGATGGTTTTTTATGAGTTTCATATCTAAATATCAATAGTAAATATAACAATAGTAAAGATAGTTTAACCTCAAAAAACAAGAGATGCTGAGATTCAATCTCTACATCTATTTAAACTTTCTATGGATACCATACAATATATTTCTCATCATGTGAATCAGAATTTTCTGGTGTTTTTGTAAACCAGAATACTTATAATTTAGAAGAACAAATAGAATATAGAAGTATCACTAAGATATAACAGTAACGAGAGAAAGTAAGATAGCTCTTAAGACTAAAAATCAAGGTGTAAAACTACTTTAACATTGGGGAATGCCTGTTTTCATAAACAATCTATGATTTTCTTGGCTGTTCAAAAAACATGAGTTGTAGCAGGGTGCTAATAGCCAGGTAATCCTCCTAAAATAGGGCTCTTTACATGTAAGCTCACAGTATGAAATGAGGGGAAATACCCCCTCATTTATTTGTATTATCATCTGGCATACATTGTATAGTATATGGTGAAAAAAGGAGATTACTACTGTACTATTGCAAATGATAATATTTATTCTTTAAATTCATCATTGTAATTTGGTCATAAGAACTCGTATGGCCCTATTCTTATTCCGGCTGCTCCGGCCATTCAATATTAGGAGCTTGTGAAATATCAACCCGGCTCAACATCACTCTGTATTTCTTCCATTTCAGTAGAGCTGCTTTTTCAGCTTCGGTGGCCATGTCTAAGTCAACGGTATCTTGCAGCAATGCAACCGTTTCATTCGCATTCTGACTCAATGCTGCACGTTGCTGTTCTGCCTGTTCAATTTGACTGACTTTTTGGGCTTTAGTATCAGTTACCCATTTTTCACCATCCCAGGTATCAAAATCAGTGGCCGGTTGCTTGAATGTTAATGTTTCTGGCAATTTACCCAGCTCAGTGATTTCACATTTTTGGCGGTTTTGTGTGTCATAAGCTATTTTTCCACGGATAGTCAGGCACAATTTCCCAACAGCGTTTATCTTCACTGCGGCGAACGGCCACACCATGGGATTTAGGGAGTTCTGGCGCATCGGGATAAGCACCGGCTGAAATACTGACACCCAGCATGAGATATTCAATATCAGCGTTGGTAAATTCTCTTGTCATCTGATTAGTGTGATAAACCTTTATCCAGCCTGCTTGAGTGGCTAATCCATCTTTACCTAATACGGCTGTTTCATGTTCTAAAGAGTATTTCTGTTCTGTCATTATGCTGCTCTCACTATGTAGTTAAATGCGATGTTGCGGGTGTAGCGCGCTACATAGGTTTTGATATCTCTTTTGTATTTTTATTGAGCATTCAAAGAGTTGTTTTCACCCATAATAACCACATTAAAAATATGAGATCTGGCCATATTGTGGAGATAGTGAGCAAAAGAAGGTATAATAATGCATAATTTATTTTTTATAAAATGAGATAACATGAAATTAATTGATCGTAGATATTATAAATATATTTTAGCTATAGTTATTGGATTAGGTTTAACTTATCTACTAAACCCTTTCATCTTTCAAAAAGATTCCAGCATACCTCACTTATCAACTTTTTCATTGTTATTATCGATTTTCCTTTTAATTAAGGAAAAAAACAAGATCCTAAACAGTATTGGAGGTATACTCCTTTTCTTTCTTCTCATCCAAATAAATTATTCTCTTATTTTTGGCGAAAGAATATCAGTATCAGTTCTTGATTCATTTGTTGAGACGAATAAAAAAGAATCATTATCTATGGTCAGTCATTTATTTTTCATAATGTTATTGCCAACAATAATGGTAACAATAGCTTTATTTTACTTAATAATTAAGAAGACAAGAAATATTCATTATCACGTATCATTTAAAGCATTACCTGTATTTGTTTTTTTTACTACATTTTATCTTAGTGCTTCTGCTATAGATAAGCAATTATTATCAGACATTAGAGAGGATGATAAAACAGTTGGGCGATTTATAAGAGACAGATATCCCGCTGTCATTGGGGATCTTGCTTATTTGTATATTTCCAGAAATTCAAATGATAAGTATGCAGATATAAGTGAAATAAATAAATTCAACGATTCAATAATAGGCAAGAAAATAATGATATTGACACTATTATTTTTATAATGGGTGAATCATCATTATCAACTCATTATAGTGCATATGGATATAAGTTAAATACGACACCAAACATGAATAATATATTTTCTTCTAATGGAGGATGTATAATTAATAACGCACATTCTAGCGCGCCAATAACAAGAAACTCTATTTCTATGTCTCTTGCATTTCATACACCTGAAAGTGAAGAAAACTTATTTAAAAACAAATCAATAATAGAAATGGCTAAATCAAACGGCTATAAGACCTATTGGTTGGGGTCGCAAGAGCTGGATGGGCTTCACTCATCCAAATACGGATTTATCGCAAAAAAATCCGATATAATAAAACTCACAAACTATAAAGATGACAATCTAAGCGCTCTATTACATAACGTTCTTTCAGATAACGAAGAAAAAAGATTCATCGTAATTCATTTACATGGTAGCCATATGCCTTATAAGAATTACGATAACGATGATAAGTTAGCACTACCTAATTCTGATAAGTATGACTTAACTATCCACTATACAGATAGAGTCATAAAGAATATATATGATGTCATTAACAAAAAAAACATCAATTACTCACTGATATATACTTCCGATCATGGAGAAATAATCAATAAAGGACATGGTTATCAAAAAGGCAGAGAGCAATATCTCGTGCCTTTCATGTACAAATCAAATAACAACCGATATAATTGTCAATTTATAGAGTCATTCAAAAATAAAGATGGCTATTTAAGTGGGTTAATGAATAAGTATATATTATCAGAACTCATAGGCTACGATATTGAACCATCAATCCTTAATAAGGAAAGAAACAATGACAGGGTGTTAACAGCAGATGAATCTATTTTACCGTTTTCACAGATAGAATGAGATAAGATATAAGATTACGACCACTTATTTAGTGTGGTCGTAAGTTATATTTTATTTTTTATTTCCTATTTTGACAATATCACTTGGTTCATTATTTGTGCCCCATTCTGCCATCTCAATGTCGAAGGTGGTATAAATTCAATTCTACCCCACCAATTCCCAGGCCATTGAGTGGAAAATACTCTTTGATTAACAGGTACTTCCAATGGCAACCATTGACCAGAAGTAGTTCTGATATAGACTAAACAACCCGCTATACTTTCTGTGCATACCATATCTCCTTGGTCTTGTACTCTGCCATTCCAAACGACTATTTCCTGAGTTCTGCGAGTGCCAGCATCTTTTTGTAGATACCTACCATCAGACTCCCCTCTGGTATAACACTCCCCCCTAACTGCATAGTTCCCCGTAGGCTGATAGTTCCCGGCAGATTGGTAGTTGCCATGCGGTTGATATCGTCCATCCGATTCCCCTTTTGTATATGCCCCCACATCTCCTGCTGTGGGTTTATTATTCGGACTATAAACACGTAAGCCAGACTCATAAATGTATCTTTTCGCCCATATATCTTGGCTAGATACAACATCCGCACCGTCTCCAGATTTCACATATCCCGTGGCATCCACATTCCCATTTACAACACCCCCCGATTTTGGAAACGCATTCTTAGCCAACGCCACCGTTTCCACTAAACCAATGTTTCTTGTAATCCATTAATTCAACACCATTCTTGCCAAGGCAGCTTTTTAAAGCATTAAACGAAGCTAGATATGGTAAAAATCGAGTAGATTTACATGTCAACAAATAACCAAAATGAAGATTTAGCAAAAAATGCATTAACCATGAATAAATTACGAACAAGTTTTGGCTAATAAATTAGCGGGTTTGCATGGCTCATTTGCTCAAATCTTCAAGATCTAAATCGAGTTGGTAAGTACGATGTAGAACTATTGTCTTTTTCCTAATTCGCTAAATTCCCCCCATGGGTTTTCACTTCACAGGATTAACGCTATTGAGACAATAGGTATCGGTTTCTGTTTTTGTTGCTGGTCATCTCATAATGGTTTCTGTACATTTTTTCACAAAATTAGCCTTTGAGGAAATTTAGCTTAAATGCTAATATTAATTTCAGGGGGATGAAAGAGTGTTTAGAGTTATCTATCATGATGAGGCAGTTAAGGAAGCCGATAACTTACCGAAACTTATAAAAGTGAAGTATGATCGGCTAGTTAAAAAATTAGAGGAAAACCCGCGGCTCCTGCGGGAACCGAACACAAAGCCGCTTGGTGATGGGCTTTACGAGATCCGCACAATGAGCGGTGACATAGCTCGCGGCATTTGGGTTTATGAAGTTGGTAGCAAGATCTATATGCTTCGCATTTTCATTAAGAAAACCCAAAAGACGCCAAAAAGCGAAATCGAGCTAGCTAAGCGCAGACTGGAGGAAATCAAACATGAAATTAAAAACTCATGACGAATTACATGCTGAATGGATGAAAGATCCGGAATACCGGGCTGCATACGAAGCAGAAGAACGAAAAGAAAAATTACAAGCGTTGCTAGCTGAATGGCGTAATAATGCAGGTATTACACGCGCTCAAGTGGCAGAACGTATGGGAGTTAAGCCACCGACAGTTTCTCGCATGGAAAGCAATATTAACAAAGCCAGCATAGATACTCTTGCGCGTTATGCCCGCGCTTGTGGTATCGAAAAACCCAAGATAACGCTTTAACTTTCGTCCGATCTACCCGGTATCTTTATCATATAATTTGATTAAGATACCGGACGAAACGTGAAAAGATTTACTTGATTGTCATCAATATTGAATAATGTTTTCTATAGCAACTGACCTCCACATCTCTACCAACCATTTTAGATTTTAAAACGGTATTTTTGCTGCCATATAGGGAGTCAGACTCAGATTTAGTATATGACAGACCCGTAGGAGCATAGTACCTGGCTGGCTGGTAATTACCGCGAGGTTGATAATTTCTGTCAACTTCATCCAACCACGCCGACACGTGTCCATTGAATCTTGCATTATCTGAGTCTATCAATAAAAGACCACTGCCTTTTGGTTGAAATCGTCTATCGTATTCACCTGCGATATATATACCAAGTTCTCCCGTTGGCGGCTTATTTATCGAACTATATACCCGGTATCCTGGGATTTCCCCAATAACGGCAAGTTTTACTGACTTTATTACTCTCTTCAGCATGAGCCAACATTTTGAGCTTTCTTCTAACTTCCTGTTCTTATTTCTTGCTCATATTAACCTCAACTAATACCTGTTAAATATACATAAAACCATCAGCCGAGGTCTAAAAATTCACATGTTAGTCGAAGTCAGAGATCTGACAATTAATATGTCTTCTATTGAGTAATATATTATTAACTTCAGATATCACTATGTCGGGAGATATAACATCCATTATATGAGTATGTTTTTTATAATTTATAGCTAATGAGGAGCCTATTATTATTCTATGAATCTCAGGATCTTGATGTGGTCCTGTGGAGAATGGATTTGCAGTAACAAATAAACTAATCGTGGGTACTTTTAGTGCAATAGCTATATGCATAGGACCTGTATCACCAGTAACAAGCAAGTCGAGTTCGTTTATTGTTTGCGTTAATTCTACTAATGTTGTTTTTCCTATTAATTGACTAATTCTACAATGAAACTCACTTGGCAATAATTTAATAAATTCTTGTTGTAAATATACGTCATTAGGTGATCCCACCAACACTATTTGTGTAGTACGATCATTGTTTAAAATATGAGATGCAACCTGAAAAAAATTTCTTACAGGCCAACAACGTTCAGATGACGATGCCCCCATTTGAAAACCAATAGATAGATGATCTTTTTTAATAGAATTAATATGACATGGAACACGCATTTCAATACTGGATTTAGATGCTACTTCACAACCTAATATTTTGACTAATTCTAATTTTCTCTGAATGAGATGACCTCTAAATGATTCAACGTAATTGGTTAGCCATTTTTCAATTAATTTATTTTCAAAATAATTATCTCTAAAAATAAACTTGGCACCAGACATTATGGCACTTAAATAGTCATATGGAGCATGAGAGTGAAGTATAATTGCCAAGTCAGGTTTGCCTGATTCTCTTATCTTTTTTAAAAGTGCTGGGACATGATTTATTCTATTGCTCCATGAAATAACCTTATCCCAATCATTTCCACTCTTTAAAAATGACTCTAGTTCTGGATGGCAAATTAATGTAATGAATGCATTCTTAAATCTATTCCTTATGGCATGTATTGCAGGGGTATTCATTAAGAAATCACCCAGCGCTGTAGTAGAATAAATTATTATATATGAAAAATTTTTTTCCTCTAACTCATTAAAGTTATCCCTGGATTTTTCAAAATTTTCGCTTTTGGTATAAACTCGTAAAAATAAATCAACAGCTTTATATTTCAAGTACTTCTTCATCTAACATACTCACTTAATGCTATAATTTATTGATCGTATTATGCCCAATTTTCTTCTTTGATACAATGATATATTCCCATCTCTTCCTACATCTCATCAGAGCAATGAAGCAAAACAACAGAAAGCAGAACTGCTACAACAAGCAAATGAAACACTTTCAATTGTTACAGGACTCTGTTGATTTGGAGGTCGCTACCGATGCAGAGAAAACCGCTCTACTTGAGTGGAAAAAATATCGTGTGTTACTCACTCGTGTAGATGCTTTATAAGCGTATGATTTTGTATAGGAATGGAAGAAATATAGAGTGATGTTGAGCCGGGTTGATATTTCACAAGCTCCCAATATTGAATGGCCGGAACAACCGAAATAAGAACAGGATCATACGTTCACTGCACCCCAAAAGCTGAATATCCAGCTGATAAAGGTGAGGTTATTATGACCAAATTACAATGATGAATTTAAGGAATAAATAGAATTTCAAAGTGTGAAAAACTTTTTTCTTTCCCTCTCAAGGGGAGACATTAATACTACAACTGTAAATAAATATTATCATTTGCAATAGTACAGTAGTAATCTCATTTTTTCACTATAAAATATACAGCGTGTGCCAAATGCTAATAAATGAGGGGATATTTCCCCTCATTCCATACTATGAGATTGAATATAAATAATTCTATTTTTTGGCTACGCCAATTATAATATAGTTCCATTTTTTAGGAACTATTTTTGAAAATATAAATCGGTCAAAAAAATTTAATATTTTTCTTTGTTTTTCTGTTCTTCCAAAACAGGAAATAAATCCTGTAGTGATATATTCAACACTTGAAAATTGGTGTAAAAATTCATTCATATCGTCTATTGTTATATATCTCCATTCATCGCCCCATTGGATAAACTTAGATCTTAATATCTTATGTGCAGGAGATGCTGATAGATTTTCAGCGAACCAATATTCTCCTCCTTTTTTTAAAGATTTATATATTTCTGATATGGCAATTTTTTGATTTCCAGCATTATTATTACGCCCTATACCTCCGATAACTGATTTAGAAAGCACAATATCTAATTCATTTTCATATGGTATATCTAGCGCATTGATATTTTTATATACAATAAAATCACTAAGATTGTAGTCTTTATGTTTTTGGTAGGCTTTTTTATTTGGACCACCGAGATCTGAGCAAATTACTTTAGCGCCATTGAGTGCGGCCCATAATGATAAACCACCATTATGACTACCAATTTCCAAAACTTTAGCATCCTCTAAACTTATTTTTCCTTTCGAAAGCCAAAAACATAAACATTTAGACCAACTATTAATATCCCATTCAATGATATCGTGTAAGGTAGAGCGTGAAATATTTTTCATTATATTACACCTAACGTTGATTTATTTCGGGCCAATTCCCGATATGAGGATAGGTAGAACTAAATCCCTGAAAGCCATACATCAGACCTATAGGGGCGTAAATGAGAGTGACGATACCAAGAAATAAAATAAGAACTTTACGAATCTCCATTATAATCTCGTTTAGTAATAAGAAAGTGGATAATAGCACATACGCTGCTATTTTTAAGCTACAACCCAAAATCATATGAATTAAAAGGCAAAAGATACAGAGTGTAATAGCCAGTAATATATTGATTATATGGTTTTTTTTCATATTTATTATCAATAAGGTATCATGCAATCGTAGAAATTAGTTTGATTATCTAAAATAAACTGAAATTTATTTTTTATCTGGTCAACTTCTCCATTAGTACTATGTTGTATATTCTTCTATTACAAAATTTAGGGTAATCTAATATCTCAGTAAATCAGAATATTATAAATAGATAAACCTTTAATACTCTTTAGTAACCCAGCGATTAGCTACTTCACTATCAATTACGTAAGAGCCTGATAATATTCCTGAAAGTCTTTACTAAAAAGGAAGAATCAGTTGGATATTTCAAACCCTGATGACATTAAATTATTACTTTAAGGTGTAGCGTTAGCTCTCCATGTGGAGCATTTAATACATCATGATGATTTTAGTCCAAGAGTGAAATCTTGGAAAGGTTTGACTGTGATCTACCGAACAAATAGGTCACCAGTAGTAGATTCTGGCTACGTAATAGAGTAAAACAAAAATGCTGAAAAAATGGCGGTATCTTTATATCTTATTAAACTCAATCTGGATTAAAACCCTGTACTTAATGTTAATAAAATAAAAATGTTAGGATATTTTTGGTACTTTGATGGACTTCTCGAAAATTTCGTAACAGACGATTTACGACAAAAATTGGCTAGGCCAAGAGTACTCTAAAAATATCATCTGACAACTAGAAAAGTTATAAGAACACAAGATGTCGATAAATTTCCGTAGAAAACGTTTAAATTACTTTCCATGTGAGAAACAGTTGGTGTCTTTTGAGTTTTCTTAATAAAAAAGTGCGCTTATAACTCGGACTTTGCATCCATACGGCATCAATTGAATGCTTTTTAGCGCTATGGTGCATCCATGCACCATAGTGTTATCTAAGTTCATGTCTTGCTGCTTCAGCTAAAAAGTGGCTTCTATCTCGATATTGTGTTGGGCTTTCTTTGACTCGATTATCAATACGCTGAATGAGCGTATCGGGTAATGAGATATTAATACGCTGTTGCTTTCCAGAAAATTCAGATAAATCAACATCAATAACAAACCAACTGTCAATATATTGATATTCTGTGTTTTTTGTATAGACCAGATAGCCAGGGTCCTGAATTTGTTCAATACCACTACTGTTTGCGACCATATATTCAACTGTTAACAAGATAGCTTCACGCGCCATTGGCGCAATGCCTTCTTTATTATCAGCAGCAGAGAAACAACCGTAATCTTCGGTACACAACGCAGGAATAACCAAGCCATACGCGGTGTTTTCATCTTTCGGAAACTCAACACCTACTGAGAAAAACATGATGACCTCCAAAGTCGGCGGGGATTAAATCCCCGCCATTTTCTTTATAGATTTGACTGTGCCAATAGGCAGATCTTTTTTGGGATGCGGGACCGGGAACGTCTTTCCGGTTATAGGTGACCACCAAATTTGGTGACTACCTCCGTTATGCCTTCTAAGTTCACACCCAGCAGCAGTCAGCTCTTTTATCAGGTCAGTTGATTTCATATATCCTCCCAACCCGATATCACAATACACACACATACACACAAAGTAAATTTATTTATCTCAAGTAAACGATGTCGAAAAAATGGCTAAGAGAATTTGCTAATGCGTGATGTTGTAAAATATGGCATTACAGCAGATTTACGCTTGGAATTCTGGGGGGCAAAATCCCCAGAGGGAAATTGTATTACTTGGAATAGTCATTCTCCCATTTTTTATGGAGGTTAAAAGTAGAATTCAAGCAGGCGGATTCGGCTAATAAGTGCATTTTTTCAAAAAGGCGGTCAATTGCTATAGAAAACATTTGTCTCAATAGCATTAATCCTGTGAAGTGAAAACCCATGGGGGGAATTTAGCGAATTAGGAAAAAGACAATAGTTCTATATCATACTTACCAACTCGATTTAGATCTTGAAGATTTGAGCAAATGAGCCATGCAAACCCGCTAATTTATTAGCCAAAACTTGTTCGTAATTTATTCATGGTTAATGCATTTTTTGCTAAATCTTCATTTTGGTTATTTGTTGACATGTAAATCTACTCGATTTTTACCATATCTAGCTTCGTTTAATGCTTTAAAAAGCTGCCTTGGCAAGAATGGTGTTGAATTAATGGATTACAAGAAACATTGGTTTAGTGGAAACGGTGAATAAGGCGGATGGTGCGGTGCCGAGCAGCCGGAAAGTGAACGGTAAGGCGTTGAGTGGGGATATCAGTTTAAGTGCGGGGGATGTGGGGGCATATCCCAGGCTGAGATCAATTGATGAAATACCAACGCTGGGATATAACGGCCCGTTCCGTGGTGGAGCATCTGTCAATTATGCAAAAGGAGTTAGCGTTGGTGATAGCGACTACGGACAGATCTGGGTTGACTCTAGTGGGCGACTATTTGCACAATTTTCAAATAATAATGGAGATAGACTGGGGGGAGAATGTGTTTATACGAGCGATATTGTTGTTCAAAAGGCTAATAATTCGGTGCCGAGTAGTCGGAAGATTAATGGCAAGGCGTTGAGTAAAGATGTCAGTTTGAATGCGGGGGATGTGGGGGCATTTCCTTCTGTTGCTAAAATTACAACTATTCCTACCGGATCATATGTGGGGCCATTTGGCTGTAGAGATGAAGGGGGTTGGGCTAAAGGAGTCAATATCGGCATTGCGGGTAGTGATGTCGGACAAATATACATTACTCCGACTGGAGATCTATTCTCATATTTTTTAAATAGCAACGGGAATGTAAGCGGCGGTATTGTTAATACTTTCCCTGTGGGCTCCCCCATTCCATGGCCGCAACTCACTTCCCCATCTGGTTACCTTACGTGCAATGGTCAAACGTTTAATAAATCTTTATACCCAAAGTTAGCAGAAGCTTATCCTGCCGGTAGAGTACCTGATTTACGCGGTGAATTTATCCGTGGTTGGGACGATGGGCGCGGTGTTGATTCAGGGCGTGTATGCGGGTCATGGCAGGGGGACGCAATTCGTAATATTACCGGCGATTTTGGTAATCCAACAACAGAAAGCGGTGGCGGTGCATCTGGTGTATTCAGTTACACATATCGACCGGGTGGGCGTGCGCAGGGCGCTGGGGGCGGCTCTGTATCGTTTACATTTGACGCATCACGTGTCGTCCCAACAGCTAACGAAAATAGACCCCGCAATGTCGCATTTAATTACATAGTGAGAGCAGCATAATGACAGAACAAAAATATTCTTTAGAACCGGAAACAGCCATATTAGGTAAAGATGGATTAGCCACTCAAGCAGGCTGGATAAAGGTTTATCACACTAATCAAATGACAAGAGAATTTACCAACGCTGATGTTGAATATCTCATGCTGGGTGTCAGTGTGTCAGCCGGGGCCTATCCAGAGGCGCCAGAACTCCCGAAATCCCATGGTGTAGCCGTTCGCCGCAGTGAAGATAAACGCTGTTGGGAAATTGTGCCTGACTACCGTGGAAAAATGGCTTATGACACGCAAACCCGTCAAAAATGTGAAATCACTGAACTGGGTGAATTGCCAGAAACATTGACTTTCAAGCGACCAGCCACTGATTTTGATATATGGGATGGTGAAAAATGGGTAACTGATATTAAAACCCAAAAAGCCAGTCAAATGGAACAGGCAGAACAACAACGTACCGCGTTGAGTCAGAATGCGAATGAAACGGTTGCATTACTGCAAGACACCGTTGACTTAGACATTGCCACCGAAGCTGAAAAAGCCACTCTGCTGGAATGGAAGAAATACAGAGTGATGTTGAGCCGGGTTGACATTTCACAAGCTCCCAATATTGAATGGCCGGAGCAGCCGAAATAAGAACAGGGCCATATATGAACTGCACCCCGAAAGCGGAATATCCAACTGATAAAGGTGCAGTTCTTATGACAAAATTACAATGATGAATTCACAGAGTAAATAGAATGTTCAAGAGTGGAGAACTTTATTCTTGCCTTTACAGGGGATGATATTAGTACTAAACTGTAAACAAATATTATCATTTACAATAATACAGTAGTAATCTCCCTTTTTCACCATAAACTATACAGCATGTGCCAGATGCTAATAAATGAGGGGATATTTCCCCTCATTCCAGATTATGAGCTTATATGTAAAGAATTCTATTTTTTGGCCACGCCAATTATAATGTAATTCCATTTTTTAGGAACTATTTTTAAAAATAGAGATCGGTCAAAAAAATTTAATATTTTTCTTTGTTTTTCTGTTCTTCCAAAACAGGAAATAAATCCTGTAGTGATATATTCAACACTTGAGAATTGATGTAAAAATTCATTCATATCGTCTATTGTTACATACCTCCATTCATCTCCCCATTGGATGAACTTAGATCTTAATATCTTATGTGCAGGAGATGCCAAGAGATTTTCAGTAAACCAATATTCTCCTCCTTTTCTTAAGGATTTGTATACTTCTGATATGGCAATTTTCTGATTTTCAATATTATTATTACGTCCTATACCTCCGATAACTGATTTAGAAAGCACAATATCTAATTCATTTTCATATGGTATGTCTAGCGCATTGATATCTTTATATGTAATGGAATCACTAAGATTGTGGTTTTTGTGTTTTTGGTAGGCTTTTTTATTTGGGCCGCCAAGATCTGAGCAAATTACTTTCGCTCCATTGAGTGCGGCCCATAATGATAATCCACCATTTCGGCTGCCAATTTCTAAAACCTTAGAATTTTCTAAGTCAATTTTTCCTTTTGAAAGCCAAAAGCACAAGCATTTAGACCAACTGCTAATATCCCATTCAATGATATCGTTTAAAGTAGAGCGTGAAATATTTTTCATTAGATTACACCTAACGTTGATTTATGTCGGAATAATTCCCGATATGAAGGATATTAAGATAGAATTAAAGCTCAGAGAGAAATACATCAGCCCCATAGGAGAAATAAAATAAGAACTCAATAAAAAGGCGGGGAACGTGGTAAGTGCATAAGTTATTTCTACATGATGACAATCTAAAGTTATATAAGTTAAGAAGCAAAATACACAGAATGAAATTGGCAGTAATGCACTGATTATATGGATTTTTTTCATATATTATTATCAATAGGAAGTCGTACAGTAGTAGAAATTATTTTGATTTTATAAAAACAAAAATTTAAGAGCTGGTCAAGTTCCTTTTTAGTACTAGTACTATATGGTGTATCCTTTTGTTACAACATTTAGAACAGTCTAATATCTCAGTAAGGTAATGTAATGTAAACAGGAAAGTTTTAAATGTCCCTTAGTAATTAAGTATTAGTTACGAAAAAACATGATAAAAGTACATGGTATAGTAAACAAAACGTTTATTAATTCATCCTCTCCTAATTTTCTTTTCAGCAGTTAATAGAACAGTGTATTGAAGCTCTTTTATATTATTAGAAGTATTCAGGTTTAAAAAGATACCAGATTATTCTTATTCACATGACGAAAAATAAGAAGTATAGTATTGGTAAAAATTTAGCTGAATGAAGAAATGGAATCTCAGTTTTTCTTGTTTTTTGAAAGTTAAACTACTTTCCACTACTACATGATATCTTGTTGATATATAAATATGAAAATTACGAAAAACCATCTAATCAAGCAGTTACCAGTTACAGCACTCTTTATCTTTTGCCTTTTAGCTCATATAGCTTTGGGTTATCGTTTAAAAATAGGGTATGTACTTGCTATATTCTTCATTTTTCTATTGCTAAACAAGGTCACTATATTTTATAGAGCTCTTCTTATCGTTCTTGGTATAGTAACTCTCATTTATGCCCCTATTGGGCTTACATATGGATCACCAAGCTTCAATTCAATTCTTTCGTTATTCTATACAAACGAGCAAGAAGCCAGTGAATTTATCTCTTCTATTCCAGTTGAACATTATCTTTTTAGCACTCTTATTCTAATATTTTGTTTGTTATCTCTGAAAGTGAGAATTAATTTATATAAAAAAATCAATATCTTTCTGTTTTCCTTTGCATTAATCACGACAATACACCACCCTTTAAAAACCTTTATACAAGGCAAAGAATTTACTATCCTCGATTCTGGACTTCCTGAAATTAGAGTAGTTAAAGATGTTACTACCAACTTTATAAGGGTAAAAAGGGAACATAGAAAAATGCAGGAAATATTAAGTGAACAGGATACATGGGGAACAGTATCAGCAAAGCCAAAATATAGTACTTACATTGTTGTTATTGGGGAAAGTGTACGTAGAGACTTTATGAATGCATATGGGTT
The DNA here is from genome assembly GCF_011189575.1 of Photorhabdus cinerea. Taxonomy (GTDB): domain Bacteria; phylum Pseudomonadota; class Gammaproteobacteria; order Enterobacterales; family Enterobacteriaceae; genus Photorhabdus; species Photorhabdus cinerea. The sequence goes on along the minus strand of NZ_PUJW01000017.1, from coordinate 54,727 downwards.
CCCAATACACAATACACCTTTTATGAGCATTGCCAATGGGATACTTTTTACAAATTATATCTCAGCAGGTCCATCAACCCAGATATCATTGGCAAACTCTCTAGCAATGGTTAAAAATGGCAAAGATATTTTAAGCAATAATATTGTTACATTAGCAAAAAAAGCTGGTTTTTATACCTACTGGATATCAAATCAAGGTTCTATAGGGTTATTTGATACCCCGGTTGCCAGTATGGGAGCGAGGGCTGATTCTCCATTATTTATTAAAAAAGGTGAATCCAGTTCTGGTCTCAATAGAAATATTCCTGATACAAATATAATACCAATTGTGAAAAAAGCCTTAGAAGATAAGAAAGAGAAAAAGCTAATTGTTATCCATTTGATGGGATCACATTCCCCAGCTTGTATCAGAACAAATTATGAATACAAAGTATTTTTCAAATCGGAGCAGGTTTCTTGTTATATACAGAGTATTAAAAACACTGATGACTTGTTGTCAATAATTACTGATGAAGTACAGAAAAATGAGAAGAATTGGTCCTTGATGTATTTTGCTGATCATGGAGTTTCTTTCTTTGAAAAAGATACTAAGAAGATGAAGCTTGCTCATAATGATAAATATAAGCAAAATTATCAGGTTCCAATGTTCATTACATCTTACGATGATACATCACGGCAAATTATTAACACTCAACGAAATTCAATGAGCTTCTTAACTCTATTTTCTGAATGGACAGGAATTGAGGAGCCTACAATATCTAGAAATTGTAAAATGCTGTCTAATGAAATATGTGAAAATCAAGATGATGTTCTGAACTTTAGTAATAAGACCATGAAATATAGCTCATTACCGGAAGATAAAATTCCCAAATGAACTTTATACTACGAAAAATACAAATGGTCTGTATTGACTTTAGTTGCTGGATAATTAATGTATAACAAAGATAAGGGTAGATCGGCAATGAATATTATGATAAAAAATTTCCATACAGGGAATGGAGATGGTCATACCACATATGTAATGAATATAGTTAAATATGGCGGAGTTGACAAGGGAGCCAGCAGGAATATTGCAAGCAATATCCCATCCGGTTGTCTACCTCCCCCACCTAAACTAAAAGCGTAAGTGTGGAGAATGGGTTGTAATTGTTGGATTAATAGCCATAATTATCCTCTTAATGTTCGCTATAAAACACTGGAAGACACTATGAAAAACTTTATAATTAGCTTACTGAATAATAATGAAAAAAGAAGAGAACATATAACTGAACAGTTCGAAAGGAATAATATAGAATTTGAATTTTTTGATGCTATTGATAAGAGCAGAATCAATATTGCAAATGAATTAGGCATAACTTTTGACAACCCAAATTTATCAATGGGAGAAAAAGGATGTTTTTTAAGTCATATTACCTTGTGGAAGAAAATTATTGACGAGAACATTCCTGTAGCCGGTATTTTTGAGGATGATATATATCTATCCAAGGAGTCAGAATTATATCTAACTGATTATAGTTGGGTAGATAACAACATTGATATTATAAAAATTGAACGAGCAGATGAGAAAGTAAAAACCTCTGTTTTTCCAGTGAAAAAACTTAAAAAAAATGAGAATATTTTTAGATTAAAGAACGAACATTTAGGTGCTGGTGGGTACATTATTACAAATAAAGGAGCTAATTTTCTATTTAATAAAATAGCTAACACTCCATTAAGAGAACCAGTTGATTGTGAAATATTTGATAATTTTATTTTAGACAAAAATTACATTGTCTGTCAGTTAATACCAGCACTATGTATGCAGGATTTTACTTTAAATAAGAGTCATAATAATTTCCCAAGTTCTTTAGAAAATGAAAGAGTCCATAGAGTTATCACGCCTAAAGAAAATTATAACAATAAAGTGTTACGTGAAATACATCGAGTTAAAAATCAGATTATTGACTTTATTTTTAATAAACGAATAGAAAGAAAACTCCCCTTTAATAAGGATTAATGAGCTATGAACCTGTAATTTAAATTGTGTAATTGCCTGTCTTTGATATATTTCTTCGGACAACGGAGACAGGCGAATTATGGACGAAAAGAAAATTAAGGCACTCGCAGCCGAATTGGCTAAGGACCTCAAAACTGAAGCCGATCTTAATCAGTTTTCCCGTATTCTCACTAGTTCGGTGAGTCTGGACGGTCACTTATAATCAGGTGGCAATTACACAGAATAATGTACAGACTCGGGGCTTATCCTAGATAACTAAGTTCATCTAGAACAGCCACAAATTTGATTTATTGGTCGCTCTAGCCACTCAATATCAGGAGCAGTTGATATGTCTACTGATTCAACTTAATAAGCATACATTATCCAGTCAACGAGGCGCTGCTTAATATGCGCCAAGTTCTCCCGTTGGCGGCTTATTTATCGAACTATATACCCGAATACTGGATGCTTCATACACTCCCTTACCGGAAATATATCCAGTGGCATCCACATTCCCGTTTACAACACCACCTGATTTTGGATACACCCCTACATTCTCGGCACTTAAACTAACATCCCCACTCAACGTCTTGCCATTAATTTTCCGACTACTCGGCACGGCACTTTTCGCCAATGCCACCGTTTCCGCTAAACCCACGGTAAAAAGTATCCAGGGATTTCCCCAATAACGGTAAGTTCTACTGACGTTATTACCTTCTTCAGCATGAGCCAATATTTTAAGCTTTCGTCTAACTTCCTGTTCTTCTTTCTTGTTCATCTTGACCTCAACTAACATCTGTTAAATATACATAAAACTGTCAGTTGAGGTCTAGAAATTCACAAATAAGTGAACATATATATAAATTCAATATTACTGCCAATTTAAAACTCAAAGATAAATGCTTGCATTTTTCATACAACCTATTAAAGCTAACTTCCACCAACTATGGTAAAATTTATCTTCTGTCAGTGGGAGATTGTGGTTTTTCAGGCCAGTCAATATCTGGTGCTGATGTAACATCGATACGGCTCAGTGATATTTGGTATTTTTTCCAAGCTATTAACTGCTCTTTTTCCTCATTATTTGCCATATTTAGATCAATAGCATCTTGTAATGGTACAATTTGATTTGTTGCTTCAGCTATTAATTGTTGTTTTCGAGATTTAGCCTGTTGCTGCAATTCTTCTTTTGTGGGTGGAGGAATGTCCGCCCATTCTGGTAAACCATTTTTACCCGCTATACGATATTTACCTTCTGGAGGAATACTGCCGGCAAACTCAATGAAGATAACTTCATCGACTTCCACTGCATCGTTTGGAAATGAACCGGCATTGATATAATCCTGTTTCCATTCGACCGGATAAAATGCATTAGTTGTTGCACTGTAATAATACATAATCAATACCCCACAGCCAGATAATAAAACGATAGTACACTCTGATTACCCGTTAGTGTAAATCCTGTTCTGCTTCTATTAGTAGTGCCCATAGGTTGATATCCTATATTATCTGATAACACAATCCCGAAAACAGCATTTGGAAATGAGATTGGAAAATTAAAATTCAGTGATTGACCAGCATACCAAAGGTGGTTCGCCCATTGATAAATCATCCCGGTATCTCCACATTTCCACCAACCATTTGTAGATTTTAAAGCAGTATTTTTGCTGCCATATCGGGAATCAGACTCAGGTTTAGTATATGACTGACCCATAGGAGCATAGTTCCCGGCTGGCTGGTAATTACCACGAGGTTGATAATTTCTGTCAACTTCATCCAGCCACGCTAACACATGTCCATTGAATCTTGCATTATCTGCATCTATCGACAAAAGACCACTGCCCTTGAGTTGAAATCGCCCATTGCACTCACCTGTGGTATATGCGCCGAGTTCTCCCGGGGATGGCTTATTTATCGAACTATATACCCGAACACCGGGTGCTTCATACACACCCTTACCGGAAATATATCCCGTGGCATCCACATTCCCATTTACAACACCCCCCGATTTTGGAAACGCATTCTTAGCCAACGCCACCGTTTCCACTAAACCAAGGTTTTACAGAATCCATAAACTAGCAGTAACTTATGTCGAAGCAGTATGCCGGGGCATTAAATGGAAATAAAAATGGTAAAAATCGGTTGTATCCATGTATTAATAAATGACCAAAATGACGATTATGAGGGATAGTATCGTGAGTGATTTAATTTTGAACAATCATTGATCATAAAATAACCCGTCGCTGTTAATAGTCAAAATAGCTTACATATATACCATTCTGGGTTAGATCCATCTGAATTTGCATGACCACGGCCATGCTGAAATGTTAGTGTACAGCTTTCTGAGTCTGTATTGGCAATATTAATATAACTAACATTCCAATCTACAGTTTTAGTTTCATTTGTACATCCATCTATGAAGTTATTATTATCCTGCAAATTTCCCAGATAGGTTTGACCTGCTTCTAAACGTATGTTTTCGTCTCCACTATCATACATGCAATTAGATGATTGCGTAACCAGAGTAATACTCTTTGTCGCTGACGAGTTTTTAATTTCTAGTGCATATGTTGCTGATAGATTAGAAATTTTATCCTCTGAGATTTTTAATGTTGCTTCCTTTTCGATAACGTTTTCTTTTGTCTCAGCAGCTAAGGCTAATTGTGTTGTCGAACGTTATTGATATCGTAAGTATAATTCATATTTCTATATGTTGAGTTATTTTTGTGAAAAATTAACTTTCTGATATATATCAGAATGTAACCTGATGAAATGTTGATGAATGTGTCTTTTACAGATTGGTTGTTCTGTAAATAATAACAAATAGGTTTTGTCTAACTTTAAAATAATTTAATTAATTAGATAAGAGTATCATGTGTATATTTGTTGTTTTAATATTTTTAGAGGTGATGCTAATTATATTGAACTTGAAAAAATTGAGAGGTTTTAATTGGTTTTATATTTATCAGTAAATGTAAAAAAGGCCAGCAAATACTGGCCAATTTTGAAAGGTTTATTTCTTGTCGTTAAAGTCATTAAAAGATATTGGGCCTTTGTTACCCGCTTGATCTAAGCCATATACACAAAAACGTACTGGGGCGTCTTTCTTCATAAGAGAGATCGGTATTCTTCTATAAATAGAGTAACCGGTGTGATCATCGCATTTTGTAGATTTCACTGGCCCTGATTTTATACGTAAATCAACAATTTCCCACGGACTAAAAATAGGGTTAACAACCCATCTGTCATCTGCTTCAAAAATTAATCTTATCTCTGGTTTTGTTGATGGAGGAGTATTGTCAATTTCACGTAATTTTATTGATGCGTTAGATGTACTCTGCCAGCGTTTATTTGCAGAATGTTGCCCAATAACACACATGGTATAAATCCCTTCATTGGCAGGAACGGTAAGTTTTTCCAGCGGTTGTGTAGTGACTGGAATAGGTTTGCTGTATCCTTTAGGATCTGAACAATCAACATTACTCGCAAGTCTTCCCTTATAGCGAATCTTATCAAACCCCTTTTCCTCAAGACGTAAATTCCAGGTGGCAGGTTTGTTGTCAACTGTACCTTTCGTAATTAGCGGACCGTTAGTGTTAATAGTGATCCCTTTTCCATCATCAAATTTACTTAAATCCAGTTTTCCATCAGGGGTAAATGCACGTGCAATTTTATCAACAGGAATATAGTAACTGGCACCTGTACGAGAGAAACTGTGATCGATAATAAATTCACAAGGCCGATTAAGACCGCAACCCGAGTAACTTCGGTCGACGGTGGTATTTAATACACCAATTATCCTAGATTGATCTTTCAATATAACCGGTGAACCAGAAGTTCCTCCCGCAACACCGGCGCAATTAACAGAAACGGCCGGAGACCAAGCCCATATACCTTCATACACAAGCGAGGCTTTTCCAGTAATGTCGCAAGCTGAATAGCGTAGATAGCGTTTATCACCATCTACACCATTGACCGGAATGTGAGCAAGTTCAATGGGCTGACTTGTTACTGGTTCATAATCTTTTTGTAACGTCACCGGCAGTATTCCGCGATTTGCCAACTCACCATAAGTTGCTTTAAGTCTGAAAACTGCAAGGTCACCGCCTTTCATTGTTGCGTATAAAACCCTATCAACATCAACAGGTTGGTGTTTATTAATTAAGTCAATAAAGTAATTTGGTGTGTATGTCCAACCAGGGCCTACAGGTTGGTCAATCACTACTTCATTAGTATCTAATGAAGAATCAAAACAATGGCCTGCGGAAAGAATAAGTGCTTGTTGATTGGCATCAGGGGTTTCTGAACCGGCAATAAGTGTTGCGGTACACTGGCCGCGACCGCTTAGTTTACCCACATGCTTAAATCGTTCAGCGCCCGGATCGGTAGATTTTAATAGCGGAGCTTCGTTGCTGGTATTGTCTTGCAGATCAGCAATATGCTCGTTGTTATTTTCGGGAAGCGCTTGTGCGGAACAACTTGCTGACACAATCCCTGTAATAAGTGTAGCTAAAAAGATTTTTCTCATATTTTTACCTCATGTTGTTTACATTTTTGATCTTTCCATATAATGGAAACAGATATTCAATGAAGAAAAAATTATCGCTAAGTATTTTAGAGCTTTAATAAATCCTCTATATGAGTATTTAATGTTTACTAATTTATGAATTAATAGACAGTTTTTTTAGCGCATAAAATCATTCTATTGGATGACTGTTATCCATAGCCAATAATAAATAACATAAAAATCAGTTGAACCGTTTTATATACTGCAATAGAGCTGTAACGATCAATATAAGGGTTTTTCTGATATTATGAGTGATACAAATGATGAGTTGATTAAATAGAATTTAAACTCCGGATGGGGGTGCGTTTATTAGTCATTACTTAATTTTCCATCCGGAGCATTTATTGAGGAATAATAAAAGTGTTAGTGGAATAATTCTAGTTCTGCTACGGTTAGTTTTAGTTCAGTTTGAAGAGTTTTCAAATAGTCAATCGCAATGGTGGCTAAAATCGGATAAAAATCATTTTCTAGTTTGGTTGTTTGAACGAGTTCCGGGTAACGGTATGCCCACAGTAGCAGGTGCTGTTCCTGTAATGTACGCGCTGCGGGTTTATGTTCTTGTTCCAAAATATAAACTAAAGCAAGTGGCATGAGGCCGAGTTGATCTTCTGAGGAATGAGTAGATTGACTTGTTCTGACTGGGGGAGTAATAAAAACAGGCACCAAGCATACGCAGAATCGTGGTATCTAATAATATCGGCAGTTTTCATTGTGATTTGGTTATACAGTGATGTAAAAAGCAATTTTACGATAAACAGCACCATAAGCTTATGTGATATGGATAGATAGTTGATTATGATCAACGTTTAATCTGGTGCTGTGTTGTTACTATCTTTGTTAGCAGATTGGTGATGATTTTTACTATAAAACACATAAATTTATCGCCGAAAATAATAATATTCATCATTTTTTTGATGTGAAAAATATATATTTGATTTACATCTTAATTCAATGAGGTTAATAAGGTTATTATGGTAAAAGTGAATATATCATTAGTTATTTAATAATTTAATAATTTAATAACTTAAAGAGTAGACCACGTTAAAAATAAATAAACCGCCGTCGGGTTAATATCGCACCTAATGGTGTGTGGGAAGGAGGTGAAAATCCTCCGCAGCCCCCGCTGCTGTGATGCTGACGACTCTGCTAATGCCACTGGTCGGAACGACTGGGAAGGTTGCGGAGAAGGGTGACGCTAAGCCAGAAGACCGATCTGACAGGCATGAGACATTAACTCCTTCGGTGGGAAGCGGGTTGTCATCCAAGTGGTGTGCGCAAGGCTGGCACGTCTTATCGACGCTCATTTTCCGATCGATATGTCGGGAATTTTTTATGCAATGGTCAGGCAGGAAAGCATTTGTTATCGCGGGTACTGGCAGTGGTTGTGGTAAAACTACCGTTACCCTCGGCATTTTACGCGCGTTGATGCTGCGAGGGTTGGCGGTTCAGCCGTTTAAAGTAGGGCCAGATTATCTGGATAGTGGCTGGCACAGCACCGTATGCGGTGTGGCATCCCGTAATCTTGATGCGTTTATGCTGCCAACAGCGACTCTTAATGGCCTTTATAATCAGCATATGCGCCATGCTGATGTGGCGGTCATTGAAGGTGTGATGGGGCTGTATGATGGTTACGGTATTGACCCCAATTATTGCAGTAGTGCTGCAATGGCTAAGCAGTTGGGATGCCCGGTGATTTTACTGGTAGATGGTAAGGCCGTATCCACTTCTGTAGCTGCAACTGTTTTAGGGTTCTGTCGTTTCGATCCTTCTCTGACGATCGCAGGAGTCATTGTTAATCGCGTCAATTCTGAAAATCATTTCGAACTGATCCGTTATGCCATTGAACATTATTGTGGTGTGCCGGTGCTGGGGCGTTTGCCGGTGATGAAGGATGTATCGTTGCCATCCCGTCATCTTGGCCTTATTCCTGCTCAGGAGCAGGTTGCCGATGATGCTCGTTGGCAGCGGTTGGCTCAACAGGTTGAAACCTATATCAACCTTGATCGTCTGTTAGCGCTTTGTGACTGTCCCTCTTTACCAGAAGGTGAGGCCCCACCATTGCCTGATCCCGCGTTGGCTGATGGTCTGACGCTGGCATTAGCGGATGATGAAGCCTTTAACTTTTATTACCCAGATAATTTGGAAATGCTGGAGCAGGCGGGGGTACAGATTCACCGTTTTAGTCCACTGCATGATCGCCGTTTGCCTGATTGTCAGATGATTTATCTTGGTGGAGGCTATCCTGAAATATATGCCGCTAAACTGGCCGCCAATAGTGCCATGCGGGAGGCTTTACAGGATGCTCATTGTCGGCAGGTTCCGCTTTATGCTGAATGTGGTGGTCTGATGTACCTTGGCGAGTCATTGACTGACGGAGAGGGGAAACGCCACCAGATGACTGGCATTCTGCCGGGAGACAGTCGGATGGGAACACGGCTAATGCGCTTTGGTTACTGTCAGGCTCAAGCCCGTTGTGACACTTTACTGGCCAAAAAAGGCGAGATTTTGCGAGGGCATGAATTCCACTATTCCGATTTTATCAGTTCGGTACCTTCGGTTTTTGACTGTACTAAATGGCGTGACGATATGGTGATACAGCAATGGGCTGGGGGATATCAGGTACAGCAAACTCTGGCCAGTTATCTTCATATCCATTTTGCTCAGCGTCCCGGTCTGCTGGATCGCTGGTTGGCACTTGCCAGGAGGCTGTTATGACACTTGCCGCTTGGTTTGCTGCTTTCCTGCTCGATAGTTGGTTAGGTGATCCACCGCATTGGCCTCATCCAGTACGGTGGATTGGCAAACTGATCTCACTGGTACAACGGGCTATCCGGCACTGTTGTCACAGTGAACGTGCACTGAAAGTCGGTGGCGCTGGGTTGTGGATAGTGGTTGTCGGGCTGACTGGGTTGGTGAGTTGGGGAGGCTTGTGGCTGATGAACTACATTCATCCTTGGGTGGGCTGGTTGGCTGAAGTGTGGATGATTTATACCCTGTTAGCGGGCCGTTGTCTGAGTGACGCTGCGCTGGCGGTACATGATGTATTACAACATGGCTCACTGGATGAAAGTCGCCAACAATTATCGTGGATTGTTGGTCGGGATACGTCTCAATTGGATGTACCACAAATTACGCGTGCGGCGGTGGAGACGGTGGCGGAAAACAGCGTTGACGGTGTTATTGCTCCACTGTTTTTCCTGATGATTGGCGGTGTGCCATTGGCAATGGCTTACAAGGCGGTTAATACCCTAGATTCTATGGTGGGATACAAAACGCCGGAATACCGCGCCATTGGGTATGTTTCTGCTCGCATGGATGATCTGGCGAACTGGTTACCGGCGCGGTTGAGTTGGTTGTTGCTGAGTGTAGCGGCTTGGTTTATTCGGGTTGATTTTCGTCAGGCGCTGCGTATTGGTTGGCGCGATCGTTATCAACATGCTAGCCCCAACTGTGCCTGGCCTGAAGCTACGGTAGCGGGGGCGTTGGGTATCCGTCTTGGTGGTCCGAATTATTACTTTGGTGAACGGGTAGATAAACCCTGGATTGGTGATGAACGCCGTAAAATCGCGCTGACGGATATCCCGCTCAGTATCCACTTGATGATGGTAGCTTCGCAACTGGCCTTACTGTTGTTTGCGTTGTTGCGCTTACTGTTGGTCGGAATGGCTTAGAAAAGGGCAATGATATGAATTATCTCCAGAAACCTCAGCAAATTGAACAGAATAGCTTCGCAATCATTGGCGATATTATTGCCCGTGAGCATCCTGATTATCGTTTTGTTGATGAGATGCAAGAAGCGGTGATTAAACGGGTGATCCACACTACCGCAGATTTTGATTGGCTGGATATTTTGTGGTTCTCGCCAGATGTGCTGACCCACATTACTGAAGCATTGCGTCGGGGATGCATTTTGTATACCGATACCACGATGGCTCAGTCCGGCATTAACAAAACACTGTTACATCAGATGGGTTGTGAGAGCCGTTGTTATATCAGTGACCCACGCGTAGCGGCGATGGCGAAAGCGCAGGGTATCACCCGCTCGATGGCGGCGGTGGATGTCGCACTAGATGAGGAAGGCGACAAAATATTCGTGTTCGGTAATGCGCCAACAGCGTTGTTCCGTTTACTGGAAAGACAAGCTTCACCCTTAGCGGTGATTGGGGTTCCCGTTGGGTTTGTTGGTGCTGCGGAATCGAAAGCTGCGCTGATGCAAAGTGAATTGCCTTGTATCGCCGCGGCAGGCCGTAAAGGAGGTAGCAACGTCGCAGCGGCAATTATCAATGCCATTTTGTATCGATTGCGGGAGGCACAATGAGCGACACTATGCAATTGGATAGCATCTGGCATAACGGTAAACAGTATCGTAAAGGTTATACCACCGGTTCTTGTGCCACTGCCGCCGCTAAGGTGGCCGCATTGATGGTGCTGCGTCAGCAAATTATTGACCATGTTTCTATTGTTACGCCTTCTGGTGTGACACTGCGTCTTAATGTCGAACAACCCTTGATTGAGGGTCAGCAGGCTACCGCGGCTATTCGTAAAGATGGTGGTGATGATGTGGATGCGACCCACGGCATGTTGATTTTTGCCCGTGTCACCCTGTGCGACCATGGAGAGATCAATCTGCGTGGTGGAGAGGGTGTTGGCACTGTCACTCGCAAAGGTGTTGGGCTGCCAATAGGTAGTGCCGCCATTAACCGTACACCGCGCCAAACCATTGAGGCAGCGGTTCGGGAGGCTATTGGTCCTACGCGGGGTGCGGAAGTAGAAATTTTCGCACCAGAAGGTGAAGAGCGGGCAAAGAAAACTTACAACGGGCGATTGGGGATACTGGGTGGCATTTCCATCATTGGTACCACTGGTATCGTTACCCCCATGTCGGAGGAGAGTTGGAAACGTTCATTAGCACTAGAGTTGGAAATGAAACGTGCGGCGGGTGCTGAGAAGGTCATTCTGGTTCCGGGCAATCACGGTGAGCGTTTTGTGCGTGAACAACTGGGGCTTGATGGTCAGTTAGTTGTCACCATGAGTAACTTCGTTGGTTACATGTTGCAGGAAGCGGTGCGGCTTGGGTTCCGCCATATCATGTTAGTGGGACATCCCGGCAAGCTGGTGAAAGTGGCAGCAGGAATTTTTCATACCCACAGTCATATTGCTGATGGTCGCATAGAAACGTTGATCGCGTATCTGGCACTGATGGGTGCACCGCAGGCACTTCTGTTGGAGGTTAATCGCTGCGATACCACAGAAGCCGCAATGGAACTGATCGCAGAACAGGGTTTGCAAGCGGTTTATGATCGCATTGCTGAACGTATTTGCGAACGGATGAGTGAGATGTTGCGTTTTGCCGTTAATCCCCCGCGTTGTGATGCCATTATGTTCTCCTTTGATAATCAAATATTAGGTACTAGCCGTCCATTGAATGACATTTTGGAGGAGATGAGATGATCACCGTAGTCGGTATTGGTCCCGGTGATACTGCGTATCTGGTACCGCAAGCACAGCGTTATATCACTGAGGCGGAGGTATTGGTGGGTGGCAGGCGACATCTGGAGATATTTAGCGGCATAACCCATGAAACCCGCGTATTGGATGCGGATCTTGCCAGCTTGATTGTCTGGCTACAGAACAACAGCACTCGTCATATTGTGGTATTAGCGTCTGGTGATCCGTTGTTGTATGGCATCGGCAAACTATTGTCTGAATATTTTACCGCAGATGATCTGCGCATTATTCCGGGTATCAGTTCAATTCAGTATCTATGTGCCAAAGCCGCATTGGATATGAACGATATCTATCTGACCAGCAGTCACGGGCGTACCCCAGATTTTGATTGGCTTCTGCAACACGACAAAGTAGGGATGGTAACTGATGGGCGCGTAGGCCCGTGGGCAATTGCGCAGGCCATTATTCAGCGTGGCCTGAGTCGTACATTGATTATTGGTGAGAACCTCTCTTTGTCCAATGAGCGTATTCACCGCCTGCGGCCTGAAGCGGTGACAACTGACTATGACATGAATGTGGTGGTGATCCTAAATGAGAGATGATGAATTTTTACGCGGCCAAAAAGTGCCGATGACTAAAGAGCCAGTACGTGCATTAGCACTGGAGCGGCTGGAGTTAATTAATGCCAGGCAGTTGATCGATGTGGGTGCAGGTACAGGCAGTGTGGCGTTGGAGGCAGCGTTGCGATTCCCGGCGCTGACTGTCACTGCCATTGAGCGTAACCCGGCGGCATTGGCTTTGGTTGGAGAGAATCGTCAGCGGCTGGGTTGTCATAATGTGGAAATCATTGCCGGAGAAGCGCCGTTGGCATTGGATGTTATGGCAGATGCGGTATTTATCGGTGGTAGTGGTGGACAATTGACAGCACTGATCGACTGGGCGCTGGATCACATGTACCCCGGTGGCCGTTTGGTACTGACTTTTATTTTGCTGAATAACCTGAATGATGCGCTGGCACATTTGCGAATGTGTCAGGTCAGCGATTTAGAATGTATACAGCTACAGGCATCTACTCTGGCATCACTCGGCAGCGGCCACTATTTCAAGCCGAATAATCCGACTTATCTTATTTCCTGTTACAAGGAGGAGTGCCATGTCTGAGCATTTTGATCCCCGGAAAGTTTGGTTTGTGGGGGCTGGACCGGGTGACAAGGAACTGATCACCCTGAAAGGCTACCGTTTGCTGCAACAGGCGCAGGTGGTGATTTATGCCGGTTCGCTGATTAATACCGAATTGCTGGATTATTGTCCGCCAGAGGCTGAATGCCATGACAGCGCCGGTCTGACACTAGAGCAGATTGTTGCACTGATGGTTGAAGGCGTCCATGCGGGTAAATTGGTGGTTCGGCTGCAAACTGGCGATCTCTCGTTGTACGGCTCCATTCGCGAGCAAGGAGAAGCTTTAACCGATGTCGGTATTGGTTTTGACTCGGTGCCGGGCGTCAGTGCTTTTCTTGGTGCGGCAGCGCAGTTAGGGGTGGAATACACGGTACCGGAAGTGTCGCAAAGCCTGATCATTACCCGGATTGAGGGGCGAACACCGGTGCCACCGCTCGAACAGTTGGAATCCTTAGCAGCCCATCAAACTTCAATGGCGATTTATCTTTCAGTACAGAAGATGGGACATGTGGTTGCGCGTCTTCAGGCTGGTGGTTACCCGGTCACAACGCCAGTTGCGGTGATATACAAAGCGACTTGGGCTGAAAGCCGTACTGTGCGCGGCACATTAGCAGATATCGCCGAAAAAGTACGCGAAGCGGGTATCCGTAAAACGGCTTTGATTCTGGTCGGGGCTTTCCTGGGAGAGGAATATCACAATTCCAGACTCTACGATGCGGGGTTTAGCCATGAATATCGCCGGGCATGAGTCGATTGCGGTGTTCTGTTTGACACCGGGCGGGGTCAGACTGGTACGTCGGTTGAAAACGCATCTTCCTCTGACCTGTTTTACCAGTGAAAAGCTGCTGGAACCGGGGTTTACTCCTTTCAATGGCAGTTTTGGAGATACCTTACGCGAGGCATTTAAAAGCTATTCGGCGCTGGTGGTCGTTGCGGCTCTTGGGATCACGGTACGTATGATTGCGCCGCTGATAAACGACAAAATGCATGATCCCGCCGTGGTGGTGATTGATGAACGAGGTCAGCATGTCATTAGCCTGCTATCCGGTCATGTGGGTGGAGCAAATGCATTGACTTACTCTCTGGCAGAACTGCTTGGGGCCGATCCGGTGATTACAACTGCCACTGATGTTAACGGGATGGCGGCGCTGGATACCCTTGCTACTCAGTTAGATGCCGATATGCAGGATTTTCGCCACGTGGTGAAGGTGATAAACCAAATGCTGGTCAGTGGTCAGAAAGTGGGGTTGTGGTGGGATGAGCCACTACTTAGCGAACGTGAACACTGTGATACCCGTGGTTTTGTCCCGGTAGCTTGTTTGGATATGTTGCCGGAATTGGATGCATTGGTGTGTATCACATTGCGAGATTCACTGCCGGGGCTGTTTCTGCCAGTTTATAAACTGGTGCCGAAACGTGTTGTGGCTGGGATCGGTTGTCGCCGGGATACACCATTGCAAACACTGGTTGAGCTATTGCGGAAGCAGATGGCAGAAAATCATTTTGACCTGATGGCCCTTCGCGCCATCGGTAGTGTTGTCATTAAAAAAGATGAACCGGCGCTGAATCAGCTTGCACAGCGTTGGCGTGTACCGTTTGAGTTGTTCAGTGTTAATGAGCTAAGTCGCCATGAACAGCGTTTTCCCGCTTCCGATTTTGTACGCCAGACGGTGGGAGTTGGCAGTGTTTCACAACCTGTCGCTTGGTTGATGAGTGAAGGAAAACTGGTTGGTCGGACCCTGCGTGAGCAGGGCGTCACTATCACTTTAGGGGTATCACAATCATGTTAACCGTAATCGGTATTGGACCAGGCAATGAATCCATGATGACACAGGAAGCCATTGCAGCGATCCGTGAAGCTGAAATTATTGTCGGCTATAAAACCTACACCCATTTGGTCAAACATCTGACTATGGATAAAGAAGTGATTAAGACCGGTATGTGTAAGGAGATTGAACGCTGCCAGACCGCGATTGATCTGGCTTTATCCGGTCGCAAGGTGGCTTTGATCAGCAGTGGGGATGCGGGGATCTATGGTATGGCTGGCTTAGTGCTGGAGTTGGTTTGCCAGCAACAATACGATCTTGAAATTAAGTTAGTAGCAGGGATTACCGCCAGTATTGCCGCGGCATCGTTGTTAGGTGCACCGTTGATGCATGATTTTTGTCATATCAGTTTAAGTGATCTGCTTACGCCGTGGCCGATGATTGAGAAACGGATTATTGCTGCCGCGCAAGCCGATTTTGTTATTTGTTTCTATAACCCACGCAGCCGTGGCCGTGAAGGGCATCTTGCCAAAGCATTTGAACTTATGCGTCCGTGGAAAGCGGCACAGACGCCAGTGGGGGTGGTGAAGGCTGCCGCACGTAAAAAACAGGATAAATGGATCACCACATTTGGCGAGATGGATTTTTCGCCAGTAGATATGACCAGTCTGGTCATCGTTGGCAATCAAACGACTTATTGCCGTGATGGACTGATGATCACACCACGAGGGTATGAATTATGAATCCTCCGGCAGTCCATGTTTTTGGTGGTACCAGTGACGCCCGACTACTCTGTCGGGCATTAGACTCGGCAGGCGTGCGTTACCGTCTTTCTGTTGCTACTGATGCTGGCAGACAACTCGCGGGAGATATTCGTGGCGAGGTGGTGGTGGGGCGAATGGATATTGAGGCAATGGTACATTACTTTGACCAGCACAAAGTGCGCTGGGTGATTGATGCCTCTCATCCTTATGCGGATGCGCTGAGTCAAAACGTGATTACCGCCTGTCGCTGTTTATCATTGCGGCTCACCCGTTATCAGCGCCCCAGTGAGATTGATTTACTGCATCACCCGTTGTTGCACAAAGTCGATAGTGTGGAGGCGGCTTGCGACGTTACACAGACATTAGGGCAACGAATCTTGCTAACCACCGGCAGCAAGCAACTGGCGCTATATCAGCGCTTACTACCGGGAAAAACCTTGTTAGTACGGGTACTACCGACCGCCGAGGTGTTAATTCAGTGTGAAATGTTAGGATTGGGGGTCGATCACATTATCGCGTTGCGTGGGCCATTCACGGCTGAATTTAATCATGCATTGTATGAACTTTGCCATCCTGATGTGGTAATCACCAAAGAATCCGGTGCAGAAGGGGGATATCAGCAGAAAGTAGCGCCTTGCCTGGCACTTAATATCCCCTGCATTGTGGTATGCCGTCCTGCTTCGTCTTTATCTTACGATGAAGGAGAGCGGGTTAGCTCATTGGATGAGTTTGTCCAACACCTGACCAATTGGCAGGAATAATGAGGGCAATAAAATGAAAAAAGCACTATTAATTATCAGTTTTGGAACTAGCTATCAGCAAACCCGGCAGAAGAATATTGAGGCTTGTGAACAACAACTGGCAGCGGCTTACCGTGATCGTGATCTGTATCGTGCATTCACCTCTGAAATGATCATTCGTAAATTGCAAAAGCGTGATGGTTTACAGGTAGATAACCCACGTCAGGCGCTGGCGCGTTTAGTCAATGAAGGTTATCAGGATGTCGCTATTCAGTCCCTTCATGTTATCAACGGCGACGAATATGAAAAAATCGTCAGTGAAGTACGTACCTTTAGTGAATATGTTCAACGTTTAGTTGTTGGTACGCCGTTACTTAACAGCTTTGCTGATTATCAACAACTGCTTGTTGCCCTGAAAAGTCAGATGCCCCCGTTGGCGGCGGATGAGCGTGTAGTGTTTATGGGGCATGGTGCAACCCATCATGCTTTTTCTGCCTATGCATGTCTTGATCACCTGATGAGTTCACATAATTTCCCGGCATTAGTTGGTGCGGTGGAAAGCTACCCGGAAATCGATAATATCATCATCCGTTTGCGGCGGCAGGCCGTGCGTAAGGTACATTTGATGCCATTAATGCTGGTGGCCGGTGATCATGCGATTAACGATATGGCATCGGATGAGCCGGATTCGTGGCGTTCTCAATTGGAAGCGGTTGGGATCAAAACCCAATCCTGGTTACAGGGGTTAGGTGAAAATCCGTTGATTCGCCAGATGTTCGTTCAACACTTGGCGGATGCGTTACAGGCAGATCAACAGGAGGTGGTGTGATGGATGGAAGACTTTATGCTATGGGGGTTGGCCCTGGCGCCAGTGATTTGATTACTGTTCGGGCTGCCCGGATACTTTCCCGCCTTGATGTGCTTTATGCACCTGCCGGGCGTAAAAGGGGTGACAGTCTGGCACTTTCCATTGTGCGCGAATACCTATCACCACACACTGAAATTCGTACTTGTCACTTCCCGATGAGCAGTAACGACGAAGAAAAACAAGCTGTATGGGATGAAGTGGCGCAACAACTGAAAGATGAAGTGATGGAAGGGCGGCAGGTGGGATTTATCACGCTTGGTGATGCCATGCTGTTCAGTACCTGGGTCTTTTTATTGGCGCGTATTGGTCGGCAAGAGTGGTTGGAAATTATCCCAGGTATCACCTCTTTTGCTGCGATTGCAGCGCGTACTGTATTACCGCTGGCAATGGAACAGCAATCAATGGCGGTAATGTCCTGTACTGCGCCGGAAGCCGAGTTGGAACAGGCACTGCAAAACCATGATTGTGTGGTGCTGATGAAAGTTTATGGCCGTTTTACCGCCGTGAGTTCGTTGTTGGCACGCCTGAATTTATTTGAACATGCCCTGTTGATGGCGGATGCTACATTGCCAAGTGAACAATGCTGGCGCCGTTTGGATCAGGTGGATACCGATCAGAAATTACCTTATTTCTCCACCATTTTAGTGAATAAACAGTGGCGTACTGGGGAGTAAATATAAGAGGTGGCGTTATGGGTTTATCTTTAATGTTGCAGGGTACGGCATCCGATGTAGGGAAAAGTGTATTAGTTGCGGGACTGTGCCGTATCTTTGTTCAGGATGGTTATCGCTGCGCACCGTTTAAATCACAGAATATGGCGCTAAATTCTGGTATCACTATAAACGGTGAAGAGATGGGAAGGGCGCAGATTTTTCAGGCAGAGGCGGCGGGTATCGAGCCTGATGTACGGATGAACCCGGTACTGCTTAAACCCACCAGCGACCGCAAGGCTCAGGTTGTGCTAATGGGAAAAGTCGCTTGTAGCATGAATGCGGTGGAATATCACCAGTACAAGCCTCGTTTGCAGCAGCAAATCAGTGACGTTTTTCATAGTCTGGCCGGTGAATATGACGTGATTGTGCTGGAAGGAGCTGGCAGTCCGGCGGAGATCAATTTGCGTGATCGAGACATTGTCAACATGGGAATGGCGGAAATGGTGGATGCGCCGGTGCTGTTGGTTGCGGATATTGATCGAGGAGGGGTATTCGCTGCCATCTACGGTACGCTGGCGTTGTTGCGCCCGGAAGAAAAAGCGCGGGTAAAAGGGGTAATTATCAACAAATTCCGGGGTGATATTAGCTTGCTCCAGCCGGGTATTGAACAGATTGAAGCCTTAACTGGAGTGCCAGTTCTGGGAGTGATGCCTTGGCTGGATATTGATCTGGAAGATGAAGACGGTGTAGCGTTGCAAACCGGTAAATATGATGGTGCAGCAGAAAAAGCGCTGGATATTGCGGTAATTCGTTTGCCTCATATTGCCAATTTTACTGATTTTAACGCACTGGCGGTGCAACCGGATGTTCGCTTGCGTTATGTGACTCAGCCATCGGCGTTGCAGCCATCGGATCTGATTATCTTGCCCGGTAGCAAAAACACATTGGGAGATTTGCAATGGTTGCGGCAGAACGGGTTAGCAGATGCCTTGTTGACGGCACATCAGGCAGGTGTTCCGGTTATCGGTATCTGCGGTGGTTATCAAATGTTGGGGCAGCGGATCATAGATGGAGTGGAATCGGGTATTGAACAGCTGGATGGTCTTGGATTGCTGGATATGGAAACCCGATTTACCCATGAAAAAGTGACAACCAGAGTAAACGGTCGTTGTTTGTCTGGATTGCCGGGTTTGTTGTCAGACTGCATTGAGCAGCCTATCCGGGGTTATGAAATTCATATGGGCAGCTCGTCACTGGGGGCAGATGCGACACCGTTTGCCTGTATTACTGAGCGTAACGGCCATTCTGGTAATTGGTTTGATGGTGCGGTTAATCAAGAGGGGAGTGTGATGGGAAGTTATATTCATGGCTTGTTTGATAGCGCTAGTTTTACCCGAACTCTGCTTAATGCTTTACGCCAACGTAAAGGGCTGGCGGCTTATCAAGGTGACACATTGGATTACGCTCACTACAAACAAACTCAGTTTGACCGCCTGGCGGAAGCTATGCGCGAGCACTTGGATATAAAACGGATTTATCAGTGTATGAAAATCCATCAACAAGATTTGGCACCGTGATCCTGATTACTGGCGGCGCTCGCAGTGGTAAAAGTTTGCTGGCGGAGAAATTGGCGGCACAAGCGAGTAAGCAAGTGTTTTATATTGCGACTTCCGTGGTGACAGACAGTGAAATGGCTGAGCGAATACGTTTGCACCGCGAAAACCGGCCTTCCCATTGGCGCACATGGGAAGGCTATCACGATCTTGGCGCAGTCATTATGACGCAAACCCAGCCGGGGGAAGCTGTCATTCTTGAGTGTATTACCACGCTGATCACCAATTTATTATTTGATCTGGCAGGCGAAACACCACCGGAACAAATGGATTTTGCGGTATTGGAGATGGGAATTCAGCAGCAAATGAGTGATCTATTAGCGGCTTGTGCCTGCATGACGTCCCCGATATATCTGGTGACTAACGAATTAGGCATGGGCATTGTGCCGGAGAACCGTTTGGCCCGTCATTTCCGCGACATTGCCGGAAGAGTTAACCAGCGGCTGGCGGTGGCGGCTAGTGAGGTATTTTTGATGGTATCGGGGATTGAGGTAAAAATTAAATGAATCTGCGTCTGTTTCTCGCCACTTTGCAATTTATGACTCGTATCCCAGTCCCGTCGCGTTGGACACAGGGATTAGAAATAGATCAATACGTGCGTGGTATAGCGAGTTTCCCATTAGTTGGATTGATTGTCGGTATGCTTGCTGCCACTATTTTTACCCTGCTTGCACCTTGGTGTGGTGTGCCATTGGCGGCATTAAGTTACGTATTAGTGCTGGCGTTATTAACGGGTGCACTTCATCTTGATGGTTTAGCAGATACCTGTGATGGTGTGTTTTCTGCCCGTAAGCGGGAAAGAATGCTAGAAATTATGCGTGACAGCCGTTTGGGAACCAATGGTGGATTAGCGTTGATCTTCCTGATTCTGGCGAAAGTGCTGGTGGTGAGTGAATTAACTCTGCGTGATGCGCCTATGCTGATGGCTTTGGCTGCGGCATCGGTGGCAGGCAGGAGCGCAATTGTACTGTTAATGTATCGCCAACGTTGCGCCCGTGAAGGAACTGGATTGGGAAATCTTTATATTGGTCGGATTAATGGTCATCAGACATTGTTGACGTTGTTAGGTGGGGCAATGTTGATTGCTCTACTGACGCAATGGTCTGGTGTGCTGGCATTGGCAATCACGCTGTTGGTTATTGGGTTGCTGGCGGTGTATCTGCACCGCCGTTTAGGCGGTCAGACCGGTGATACCCTTGGCGCGTCTGTAGAAGTCGGGGAGTTGGTGTTTTTACTGGCGCTACTGTGAGTAACTTCGTGACAAAATGCCCAACTCCCTATTCTAGCGCCAAGCATTAGCTAGCTGAGAGAATAACAGTAATAGGCGCGTAATGCTTACGGGCGGAAATCTGACGACTTTCCCAGCGATCATGAGCCGCCTGAAGATTAATCCAAAAGTCCTCGTCCGTTTCAAATAGACCAGCCAATTGTGTAGCTTCTTCAACAGACAGGCGGCGGGAATGATTTACGATCTGACCGATAACCTTACGAGAAACACCCATAGCATTCGCCAATTGCTGCTGCGTTATTCCCAAAGGTTTTAAAAACTCTTCAGTCAACATCTCGCTTACAGTGGTAGGTTCTGCTGTTCTGGTATCCATAAAGCCTCCTTAGTATTCCCCATCTTTATGCAAGAAACCTCAAAGATGGCAAATAAATTAACGGAAAAATAGTAACTTCAAAATTCTCTTATACTTATAAATGGGAATTTTGAAAGATGAAGGGTATATATGTCTCTGAATCAGCTGTTCTTAAATATATCTCAGGTTGAGTAACAATAATGCGACTATTTTTGGTTCGGCATGGTCAGACGACAGCGAATTTGAGCGGTGTTTTCTGTGGTATGACAGATGTGGTGTTGACTGAAACGGGAATAAATCAGGCCCGGCAAGTTGCTCACTATTTATCGGCAGTAAAATTTTCGCAAGCGACAAGCAGTGCGCTATGGCGGGCGCGTCATACTGCGGAGATTATTCTGGCAGGTAGCTCATTATCAGCTAGCATTGATGTGCAACTTAATGAAATGGATTTTGGTGCGTGGGAGATGCGCCATCACCGCGATTTGCAGCATGAGGATGCTGAAGCTTGGACAGCCTGGTTAACAGACTGGCAACAGGCATCTCCTACCGGCGGTGAAACCTTTTCGGCATTTGCCGCACGTATAGAAAATGTGGTGCAACGACTACTGACACAAGAAAGTCAGGCTAATCTGCTATTAGTTGCCCATCAGGGAGTACTGAGTCTGTTATTGGCACGTTTGCTAACTATGCCACCGTCTGCCATGTGGCACTTTCATTTTGAACAGGGAACATACAGCGTAGTGGAAATCCACCGTGGATTTACCAATCTACGTACATTTAATAACCAGTCTGGTTGGCAACCTGAGATACGGGAATAACACCATGCAAACATTTTCATCGATCCTGAATGCTATTATGCCGCTGGATAATGTTGCTATGGCGCGCACTGCTGCCCGATTGGATGGGCTGGTTAAACCAACGGGCAGTTTTGGACGTTTGGAACATTTGGCAATTCAACTTGCTGGAATGCGAGGATTATCGGGTCACCATATTGATCGTAAGCAAGTTATTGTAATGGTTGCGGATCATGGGGTTTATGACGAAGGCGTGACGATATCTCCCAAACCGGTAACCGCTATTCATGCGCAGAATATGATGAAAGGGATTACGGGTGTTTGCGTGTTGGCAGCAAATGTGGGCGCTGATGTTAAAGTTGTGGATGTGGGCATTGACAGCGATCCTATTCCGGGACTGGTGAATATGAAGATGGGGCGTGGCAGTGGCAATATTGCTCATGGAGCGGCTATGAGCTGCCAGCAAGCCGAAGATTTGCTATTGGCAACTGCCCGCCTGACCCTGGAACAGGTTGCGACTGGTGTGAAGCTGTTTGGTGTGGGTGAATTGGGTATGGCAAATACCACGCCGGCGGCGGCTGTGGTCAGTGTTTTTACCGACAGCGATCCACAACAAATAGTCGGCATTGGGGCTAATTTCCCCAGAGATCGCTTACATCACAAAGTGGCGGTTGTGCAACAGGCGATTGCCGTCAATCGACCTGATGCTAGCGACAGTATTGATGTATTGGCAAAGGTCGGTGGTTATGATTTGGTGGGTATGGCGGGCGTGATGCTTGGCGCGGCCTCTGCTGGACTGCCGGTGATTCTGGATGGTTTTCCTTCTTACGCGGCGGCGTTGGCCGCTTGTCGTATTGCTCCTGATGTGCGTCATTACCTGATTCCTTCACATTTATCGGCAGAGAAAGGATCAATCATTGCATTGCAACACTTGCAACTAGAGCCTTATTTGCATTTGGACATGCGTTTGGGAGAGGGGAGCGGCTCTGTATTAGCTATGCATCTGGTGGATGCGGCTTGTGCTATGTATAACAATATGGGACTACTGGCTGAAAGTAATATTGTGTTGCCGTTTTAGTTGTCAGGATAATTTGATACCCTCGCATCCGTACTCTCCAATACTCAATTACCTCCTATACTCTGTTCACTCGAGTTGTGATGCGAGCTTTAGCTTGAATACCAAAGAATAATTACTTATCCCAATAATACTTTATTGTTAAATAGCCATTTTTATATGAGTCCATTGTTCTTGGGTGATAATTTTAAGAGTTCAAGTAAATATATCTCGTAATATTTGCTTGCCAATGGTTTCATTATACGTAGCTGTCTTTGGTTAAGAAATATCTCAATGTTGATTTAAGTGGAATATTTTAATGGGTTAAATTCTATTTATAACCCAAGAGGATTATCTGAATTTTCCTTCTCATGAGGTTTATCACGTTTTTCGCAAATGAAATCAATATCTAATTATATTTGTTATTAATGTAATATATATTTCTACTTTTGAATATTGACTAACTGATGGTTTTTTTATGGCGAATATAATCTATTTGGAAATTAAGGGTAATAAGCAAGGATTGATATCACAAGGATGTTCAACGGTTGATTCTATTGGTAACACATGTCAGATTGGTCATGAAGATCATATCTTTGTTTATGAATTGACATCGAACATAACCAGAAGTCAGAATGTTAATCATCAACCGGTTGAAATAAGAAAGCCAATCGATAAATCATCTCCTCTTTTGGGCGCAGCGATAACCAATAAAGAATCGCTACAATGTATTTTTTATTTTTACAGAACATCAAGTAAAGGTGGTTTAGAACTTTATTATAAGATAAAACTCACTGGCGCATATATATGTGGATTGAATGGTTTTTATCCAAATTCATCTACGCATAATGAGTGTCAGCCTCAGGAAAGTTTATCTTTAATGTATCAGTCAATCACGTGGGAACATGTTATGTCTGGCACAAGTGCATATAGCATATGGGAAGATAACGTTTATTGAGGTTTTTATGAAAGGGATATCTCATCTCTCTTATGATTTAAATAATTACGCTTCGTCGTTGAAGCGTAAAGCACATTTGGCTGCTACCTTTTTTATAGAGGATAGCCAATTAAGAATGTCATATTTAAAAGAAATTGATGATTTTGTTAATATAAAAACACGTGAATTTAAAAATACATTTGATGTAAATGAAAAAAAGAGATTGGTTTATGAAGTAAAAGATGAATATGAAGTAACGGAAAAAGAATATCAGATTTTAAGACGTAAGGATTATACCAAATATATTATAACCGATATATTCGAAGATCAGGGCGTGGTTAAATATGCAAAAATAGGTGCCGGGGTTGTTGCTGGTGGTGTTCAGACATTTGCAGGTCTTGCAGTTTTTAATTCAGGTAAATTGGTAAGATCTAAAACTGTCAGATCAATGGGTGTTGTTTTGGCAGCGCATGGAGCTAATAACTTCTATGAATCTATTAGTCCGATTCTTTATGAGAATCAAGATATAGGCTGGGTTAGGGAAGGCTACCAATATATTTCTCATGCTTTAGGTTATGGTGATGATGTAGCTGATGTTGCTTATAGTTCGGTTGATTTTGCGTTAAGTTTATATGGAACATATGGGATGCTCAAGCTTAAACCGGTTAAATCCAAGAATAATATATCAGGAGGCTATTCTGTCAAGCCGGGGACAGGGAAATTGTTCAGATATATTAATTCGGATCTTGCCAGAAAATGGCAGTTAACACCAAAGCCTATGTTAACCATTCAGTTATCAAGTAGCGGATATAAAGTCAAACTTTTGCTAGATGACATAAATAAACTTCATAACGATTGAAATTTATTTTTTATTTTAAAGCGAATATAGAAAATTAACAATTTTGAGCCTGTGATTAAATTACAGCGAACGGAAAGGCTGTAATAAATAAAAGATGAGATTAAAATAAATAAGTAAATCGAAAACATTAATGGAATTCCATATGCTTTCCCACTGAAAAACATACCTGAAATTATAAATAAAAAAATCGGAGTGAAAAATAATAATGGCATAGCGACTTCTTCAGCTATAAGTAATAGATAATGACAAAAACAATCTGTTTTACTTTGGTATTTATCATAAACATCAGGGTCATCTTTATATAGCATAATAAAGTTTCTCTTCATCTTAAGTAATTCTTTTAAGGTGAATCCACTATTTAATATTAATTTTCTTAAGTCAGTTAGGTTCATTTATTTAGGTTCGATTTCATTTTATAATTGGTTATTTTTATCATGTTTTATTGATGAACTCAAGGCTTAAATTTACTTTTTATTTTAAAACGAATATAGAATATTGCTAATTTTAATCCTGTCACAGGATTACAACTAACAGAGAGACTGTAATAAATCAAGAAAGAAATAAGAAAAAATAAATAAACAGATGACATTAATAGAATGTTTTGTATTTTTTCATCGAAAAACATACTTGATATCATCAATAAACAAACTGAAGTCAACAATATTAACGGTGCAGCGACTTCTTCGGCTATAAATAGTAGATAATGACAAAAACAATCTGTTTTGATTTGATATTTATCATAAATATATGGGTCATCTTTATGCAGGACAAGAAAACTTCTCTTCATCTTAAGTAATTCTTCTAAGGTGAAACCGCTATTTAATATTAATTTTCTTAAGTCAGTTAAATTCATTTTTTAAACTCGTTTTTATAACTATATAAATGGCTTGCCGTAACACACTTAATTCTTTATAACTGCTTTAAATTTTCTTTTATTTTTAGACGAAGATAGAAAATGACTAACTTTATGCATGTGAAAAAATTATAACGATAGCGGTGATAAAAAGATTTATAGCATATGCATATTATTGTTGAAATGATATAAAGAATCGATACTAATGATAAATAGGATATTGAATTCTCGTCATAGAGGAAAATCTCCATTATTATGCAGCCTACATACATGAGAGAAAAAAATAACACGGGATCGCCGGCATCTTCAGCAAGCACTATTATGACGTTGTAAATATTATCGCTTTTTGTATAATACTTTATTACATATCTTCTTTCATCATCATCAAGATTTTTAAAGGTCCTTTGCATCATAAGAAGCTCTTTAAATGTGAATCCGCTACTGAGGGTTAATTTTCTTAATTTTTCCAAATCCATTTATTTAACCTATAATATTTTGCCGATATAATGACTTATTATAACATAACTATTGTTTTGTTATGCTTAATAAATGCTTTCTTTAGATCTGTTTTTCGAAGGTTTGTTTTGCTTGTGAACTTTTGAATCGTACTAATAATCTTGCCGATAAACTAACACCAATAAAAAATGAATAAATTTTTAGATAAAGAAAGTTCTTTTATAGTATAGGTAAAATCATTTGTGCTTATTATGTGAATCTACCAATATTAATTATAACTCTGGGGACGTGGGTCTCAGCAACCACAAGTTCGTTGGGCGGGTTGTAGATGAATATAGTAGACAGGGTAATCAAGATTTCAGAGGCATCGGATCTGATGCCTCTGTAAGTTACACCAGTCGTATCTGTAATTTTTTGCCAACAGCAGCCGCATATTTCTTTAGCCTAGCATATAAAGGAAAGGGCCCTGTTGATGTTAGAACAAGCCGCGCCTGGCGTGAAATTGTTTGGTGTGGGTGAATTAGAGATGGAGAATGTTACACCAGTGGCGGCTATGGTCAGAGCTTTATTGTGCTGCTGTTGTAAAGGGAAGATAATTTATCTATTTTTAATCAATCGAGCACTAGTTGATTTACTCGGCAATCATATAAAGCCGTTAATTTTTCAATCGTTGCTTTGCGTGGGCGATCTGATTTCTCAAACTGAGAAACAGCAGCTTGTTTTATACCCAGTTTTTCCGCTACCTCTGCTTGTGATAGTCCACGATAAATCCGCCAAGCGGCTTGTAATGAAACTTCATCGTCTACCATGATAGAAACTACTTCATGAGGAATAGTTTCATCGTCATTTGGTCCCGCTGTATAGGGAATAATTTGATAATCTTCGTCATGATCCGCGGCTGCTAACAGTCTTTCATACTCATCCATTGGCAAAATAACGGCTTGTTTTTTGCCATGTTCATCTGTAATAAATTGAATACTAGCCATATTCTTTTGCTCCGTATGTTTACGTAGTTACGTAGCCCTTAGGGGTAAATGGTTAGATGGGAAAACTCACCTATTTGTTAATAGGTTTTTGTCTGGCGCCGCCTAATTTCCTGAATTTCTAAGATTTTAGGTTCTCCATTCAGTAATTCAAACAAAACCCGATAATTGCCAACTCTGAGTCTGTGTTTGTTATCGAATCCTGATAATTTCCTGATATCCAGATCAACAAGAGGAAAATCCATTAGCGAATTCACCTTTTGTTTTATCGCCTTCTGATATCGAGTATCGATCCTCGTTAACTGCTTGATTGCAGCCTTAGACCAAATTACTTTAACCATTTCTTCCCCTATTTTAAAAGAGCATATCCGCTTTGGATACTCAAAATATAAGTGTTTATGCTTATGTTGTCAAAGGAAAGTCTTATATTTTAAGGGGGGATAAGGTTATGCCCAGTAGAGTTCAATTTTGTATGATGAAATCAGATATAAATTTTATGATGATTGAAATTTTTTTATTTTAAATTGGAAGTCAATAATTGTTGAGTTTTGTTGTTATTTTTACCAAAATTCTTATTTTGAATATGTTAATTAGTTTTTATTTATTTTTATATTGGTGATTTTATTAATTAAGTAAAAGGGGTTTCTCCCTTAAGCATAAAATTATTGTTTATATACCTGTTATCTTTCAAGTTGCCTCTTTGTTGGCAGCACTCGCTTACCCCGGTCACATAGTTAGCTATGCTCCCGGGAATTCGTTCCCTTGCCGCCGCATAGCTACCATTACATCAACGACTAAGAGCAATGCCGGAAGCTTGCTGTTCCAGCATATTTTTCGCTAAATCGACAATAATTGCTGCGGCTTCGATCGGCGGTGTTCCGCCTCGGTGAATATTAGAGATACAAGTGCGATCAGCTTCAACGGTTTTCTCTACTGTCGGTTTATAAACTGCATAACAGGAGAGGCTTTCCGATTGCCCTAATCCGGGACGTTCTCCAATCAGTAAGACAACGACTTTGGCTTTTAGTAGTTCGCCAATCTGATCTTCGATTTTGACGCGACCATAGCGTACAAAAAACGGGATGCCGATACACATGCCTGCCTGTTCCAACCCTTTTAACAGTGGTGGTACAAGATCTTCGTAATTGGTGGTAATGGCATCAGTAGAAAGGCCATCGGAGATTACAACCTGTACATCGGGGCTAGTTTTGCACTGTGTCAGCAAGGTTTCTACCGCATTAGCACTGAGTTTTCTTCCCAAGTCCGGGCGAGTTAAATAGAGGTTTTTGTCGCTAACTTGAGATTGTACTTCCAGCAATCCGTGTTTTTCTATCCATTCAACTGGGACTTCTTTTAACACGGTATCCTTGGAACGGGAGTGATCAGCTAGAAAACGCAATAATGCCTGAGTGCGTGGCCGGGGGCCACTGCGGCCAGTACAGACTCTTGATACCGTGCTGCGGCGTAATTCCTGTAGGACTTCCATTCGGTTTGGCTTTTGGACACCAATCCACTGTTTAGCTTCCAAAGAGCCTAAGTCTAGCGTACAGCTTTCAGATTCATCTGTGATCTCAGGAGATGCATGAGGTTTTTGGTCAGAGACCATATTGTTTGCATTCTTTTTAATTTGTTCTTGGTTCATGGTTATTTATCTCAGCAAAGAATCAGAAAAAGAACGATGCATCACCCGCACGTGATGTTAAACGGCCATTTGCCATCAATCCCATCTGCTCCAGCCAACGTTCAAATTCTGGAGATGGGCGCAGATTGAGTAAATGACGAATAGTAGCGGTATCGTGGAAAGCAGATGTTTGGTAATTGAGCATGATGTCATCACCGAGTGGCATTCCCATGATGAAGTTACATCCTGCGGTTGCCAATAGGATCATCAGGTTTTCATTCTGGTTTTGATCGGAATCTGCGTGATTGGTATAGCAGCAATCACATCCCATTGAAACGCCGCTAAGTTTACCCATAAAGTGATCTTCCAGTCCGGCGCGGATGATCTGGCGGTCATTGTAGAGATATTCTGGTCCGATGAAACCGACAACGGTATTCACCAGAAATGGGTCATAGTGGCGTGCCAAACCGTAGTTTCGTGCCTCCATTGTGACTTGATCAGCGCCAAAGTGAGCGCCGGCAGAGAGGGCGGAGCCTTGTCCGGTTTCAAGATACAGGCAGTTATCGCCGGCAAGACGGCAATATTCCGCGCCAATGGCACGTGCTTCATCCAACATTTCCAGCTCGACCCCAAATTCTTTCAGCCCTTTTTCACTGCCACAAATACTTTGGAAGATTAAACCACCCGGAGCGCCACGCTTAATCGCTTCTATCTGAGTAGTGACATGAGCTAAGACACAGCCTTGCGTTGGGATGGCGAACTTGTCGATTACCTCGTAGAGGGTGTCTAGCACGCGAGTCAGGTTTTCTACGTCATCGGTTACCGGGTTAACGCCGATAACGGCATCACCCACGCCGAAGGATAATCCTTCGTAAATCTGAGCGCGGATACTTTGTACATCGTCGCGGGTATCGTTAGGTTGAAGACGAGCGCTGAATGTTCCCGGCATCCCAATGGTGGTATTGGCTTTTTTGATCACCGGCATTTTTTTCGCGCCATAGATCAGGTCAGCATTGGAACTGATTTTTGCCACCGCCGCGACGACTTCAGAACTTATCCCTTTGCGAAGAAAGGCAATATCATCCACGCTGGTCTCATCGTTCAGTATGTATTCACGCAGTTCGCCAATGCGCCAGTTTTTGATGCGGGCATAGGCGATTTCATTAATGTCGTCCTGAATAATGCGGGTAACACAATCCTCTTCATAGGGAATAACTGGGTTCATTCGGATATCCGCTATCGTCATTTCCGAGAGGACGTGTTTAGCGGCTACGCGTTGCTGAGAACTTTCGGCAGCCACTCCGGCCAATATATCCCCTGAACGCAGTTCGTTGGCCATCGCCAGCACCTGTTTAATATCTTTAAACTGATACGTTTTACCAAAAAGCGGTGTTTTTAGTTTCATATTTCGCTCTCTCAGGAAGGAAAAGCTAATGATTTGATGGTGACGGGAACGACAGTGCCACCAAATAGGGGAGTTCCAATGTCGATATAATCTCCGGTGCGGGTGATAACTTCGTCTATAACCGCCAGTTGCCGGCCTTTTATCAAGGGATGTAGCAGCATACCCAGTGCTTTGCCGAAATCCTGGCGGGCAACGATCAGCAGCGGATGAGAAGAGGGATAGCGTGTGGCAAAATTCTGTAAAGCCGTGATACAGGTCTGTACGGCGGCATAATTTACCGGCAGGGCATCGGGCAGAGCTAATGCATACAGATCTTGTTCGGCATTGAGATCCATTTGTGCCAGCGCGTGTAACCAGTTTTCTACCAGTGATTCAGCGGTTTCTGCTTCAAAATGGACGACGGGAATGTTGCACAGTGGTAGCGACAGTGTATCGAGCCAGATGGTACTACCGGATAGCGATAATGTATGAGCGCCGGCGCCAATCACGGTGGCGCGCACGGTTTGTTTTGGTACTTGCAATGGCAGTTTGGCGAAATCATTGTCACGATGAATAGCATGCGCTAATAGCGGCCCCAGATCGTGAAAACGGAATGGATCATTGTCTGATGTTTCACGATAACATTCACCTACGCCACCGGAGAGAGTGACAGCATAGAGTTCACCACAGTCTGGTAGTGGTTCTGTCATCAGTAATTGTTTTGCCAGCGGTGTGAGATGCCCGATGGCGACTTCCCACAGCAACTGTGACATTCGTTCAGTAACCTGTTGCAATTGCGTGGCTGTCAGATGTTGAACATCTGTGTTTTCACCAAACAGTGAATGAACAATCCGTGTTCCGGGCGGATGTGCTCGTAAAACTTTTCCTTGTGGGTTGGTTTCTAATAAGCGGCCACCGACATTTAAACAAGCAGAGGCAACCAATCGGCCAGCATCGAATAAAGCGTAGTTCGCTGTGCCGCCGCCAATGTCAATGTTGAGCACTTTAGCCATTTTCTGTTGTGACAACGCCTGAGCACCAGAACCAAAACCGGCAATCACTGATTCCAAATGCGGCCCCGCTGTTGCTACAACAAAATCTCCCAGTTTCTGTGCCAGTGTCATGATCGCAGGGCGTGCATTGCATGTTTTAGCGGTTTCACCGGTAATGATCACGGCACCGGAATCGATATTCTCTGGATCGATCCCTGCTGCTCGATATTGTTCCTGAATCAAACCAAGTAACTCGTCTTCGCGCAATTGCCCGGCAAAGTCTACGGGAGTAAATAACACCGGGCTTTGCCAGATGATCTCGCGGCGAACAAATTCATAGCGCGGTACTTGTGATACTGTTGCAAGGTTCACCAGCGACAGACGCGAAAAGATCACCTGTGTAGTGGTGGTGCCGATGTCAATACCGACACTAAATAATTCCTTGGCTTCCATAACTACGCCCTCTGTCTGTAATAAGGCGTATGTTGGCATTTTTTTTTATGAATCAGTATTAAATGCCAGCAATTTGGTCAAAAAGACAACTAAAATCACAAAAACATTAGGCATTATAATGAAAACGATGTAGGTGCAAACTACCGGGCCAAGTTATCAGGAGAAACAAGCAGATAAAGCCATAATGTGCTGGACATACTGTCATTAACAAAAGTGAAGAATTATTGATCTCACACCATATCGTGTCGCTGGCTATCAGTAATATATCTTCCAACAGACTTTCGTTACGGAGTAAGAAAAATGATAAATAGCGGAAAAGTTTGGTTGGTAGGTGCTGGTCCGGGTGATGCGGCGCTGATTACTGTCAGAGGATTGCATTGTATCCGTCAGGCTGATGCGCTGGTGTATGATCGGCTAGTCAGCTCAGATCTGTTATCGGAAGCACCTGACGGTTGTAAGATGATTAATGTCGGTAAAACGCCGAATTATCATCCAGTGCCGCAACGGCAAATTAACCAGATACTGGTGGAGTGCGCGCAACAAGGATTAAATGTCGTCCGGTTGAAAGGGGGCGATCCTTATGTGTTTGGTCGTGGTGGTGAAGAGGCCGAAGCGCTGGCACTGGCGAAGATCCCTTTTGAAGTTGTACCGGGCATCAGTTCATCAATTGGCGGTCTGGCTTGTGCGGGGATTCCAGTTACCCATCGTGATTATGCTTCGGGTTTTCACGTCATTACTGGTCACTTGCGTCAAGGAAATGAACCGCAAGATTGGGCGACGCTGGCAAAGCTAGAAGGTACGCTGGTGATTTTGATGGGGATGACTCAACTGGCAAGCATTTGTGAACAACTTATTGCAGGCGGTAAAGCGCCGACAACCCCGGCGGCGGTTGTGATGTATGCCAGCCATCAGCAACAGCAGGTTGCCAGCGCGACGTTAATGACACTGGCGCAGCAGGTAGCGGCCCAAGGATTGACTGCTCCGGCATTGATTGTTATTGGTGATGTGGTGCGTCTACGGGAAAAATTGGCTTTTAGCCGGGATCGTTTGTTACTGGCTTCCGTCCCATCACTGATGGCACTCTGATTTTCTATTTAATTTCTGGATAGGGTATTCGATGAGCGAACATGGCGGTAATGTGCTGGAAATGGCGCTGAAAATCGGTGTTACAGCGGAAGAAATTACGGATTTCAGCGCTAATATTAACCCGTTGGGCATGCCGGAATCCTTGAAAACGGCCATTATCGACCAGTTGCAGCGCGCAGAGCGTTATCCTGATACAAAATATCGCCGATTACATGCAGCGTTGGCACAGGTTCATCATTGCACTACCGAAAACCTGATAGCAGGTAATGGTGCTACCGAATTAATTTACGCTGTGGTGAATTATCTTAAGCCGCGCCGGGCCATGCTATTAATACCGGGATTTGCTGAATACCGGAGAGCCTTGCAGCGGGTTGATTGCCAGATTAATGATTATGTGATGAGTGAAGCAGATGGTTATCAACCTGATAAGCGTTTGCTGGTGGAATTGGAGAGCTGTCGCCCTGATTGTCTGTTTCTTGCTACACCCAATAATCCAACCAGTTTGATGCCAGATACTGCGTTATTGCAGGCGGTATTTGAACGTTGCCGTCAACATAATATTGCGCTGATTGTCGATGAGGCGTTTATCGATTTTCTCCCGGATGTCACCGGATTTATTCCTCAGATAGCTGATTTTCCCCGTCTCTATATTCTGCGTTCATTAACCAAGTTTTTTGCCATCCCGGGGCTACGCCTTGGTTATCTGGTTAGTAGTGATGTGGGGGGTATCCGAGAAATGAAGCATTGGCGGGAGCCATGGACAATTAATGCTTTTGCGGCATTGGCCGGTGAAATCATTCTCAATGATAAAGCTTACATTCAGGCAACACACTGTTGGCTGGCACAGCAGCAACGTTGGCTCTATCAAGCACTGGCCGCGTTACCGGAATTGTGCGTTTGGCCTCCCGCGGCTAATTACATTTTCCTGCGCTGTCTGCACCCGGAAATCGATCTTCAGCAAGCGTTGCTGAAACATCGAATACTTATCCGTCATTGCGCTAATTATCCGGGCTTGAGTGCTGCTCATTACCGGGTCGCTATAAAGAGTGAGCATGATAACCATCGTCTGGTATCGGCGTTACGTCAGGTATTGGGTTATGGCTGAAGCACGCTGTCCGGCATCGTGTGGTGAGCTGATCCAAGGATGGATTCTTGGTGGTGAGAAGTTGATCTCCTGTCCAGTGAATTGGTTCAGTGAGGTTTCTATTACAGATGGTGTACCGGAAAAACGTGAGCGCCCTCGTATGCGCCAAGTGATGAAAGCTGTACTGGCGTATTTTGACTTGCCGATGGAAATGGCACGAGGTTTACGTATCTCTTTGACTTCTACGATTCCAGTGGCAAAAGGGTTAGCAAGTAGTACCGCTGATATTGCCGCTACGGCTCTGGCGACAGCTCGTTATCTGGGTAAAACCCTTGATGAAACGACACTTGCTGGCTTTTGTGTCCAATTGGAGCCTACCGATAGTACGCTGTTCAGACAGCTTACTTTGTTCGATCATCAAACGGGCGCCACTCAAATTTCATGTCACTGGCAGCCACCTGTAGATATTCTGTTATTGGAAAGCCCGGAAACGTTGATCACTGCTGATTATCACCGTTTAGATCGCCATCCAACATTACTGGAGAATGCCGCGGTGCTAGAGTATGCTTGGAAACTATTCTGTAAGGCCGTTGCTACACGTGATTGCTGGCGATTGGGGGAAGCCACAACACTCAGCGCACAAGCTAGTCAAAAGCTGTTGGTAAAACCGGCATTTGATAGTTTGCTGGCACTGGTAGAACTGAGTGGTATTTACGGGCTGAATGTTGCTCATAGTGGCAGTGTTGTCGGGTTATTGTGTGATCGCCATCATCATGATGTTGAGTACTTGTGCTGGTGGTTAAAGCACCGGGACATCACCCGTTTTTATCCACGTCAGCATTTGTTGAGTATGATACCGGGTGGTGTGCGTTAACTGTAGAGGGAGGGAACATGTTGGATTATTTGCCGATATTTTGTCAAATCCGGGATAAAACTTGTCTGCTGGTTGGGGGAGGGCAGGTGGCCGAACGTAAGGCGCGTCTGTTATTAGAGGCTGGCGCCCATCTACTGGTTAACGCACGGGAATTCACCTCACAATTCCATATCTGGGATGCTGCTGGCCAGGTAACACTGATTTACGGTGAGTTTGAGCCTCGTTGGCTTGATCTTTGCTGGTTGGTTATTGCCGCAACCAATGATGCAGCCGTTAATCGTTATGTTAGTGATTGTGCGACGGAGCGCCGTATCTTTTGTAATGTGGTGGATGAACCACAGCAAGCCAGTTTTATCACACCGTCAGTCATTGATCGCTCGCCACTGGTGATTGCTATCTCCTCCGGTGGTAATGCACCGGTGCTGGTCAGGTTATTGCGTGAAAAACTGGAACGGCTGTTACCGATACATCTTGGGCGTTTGGCTGCTTACGGTGGGGCACTCCGTCAGCGGGTAAAACAGCATTTTGATAATTTGGCAGCCCGTCGTTACTTTTGGGAGCGGTTTTTTACTAGTGAACCATTAATGCAATCGTTGATCAGTCAAGATCGTCAACAAGTTGATCGTGTGGTAGAAACATTGCTCTCTGAATCATCTCCAGCCAATACAAACAAAACAGACAGTTGTTCTTTACTGATACATACTGGAGGCACAAATGAGTGAGGAGCGGTACAAACAGAGAAAACAGCGGCAAAAAGAGCGATTTATGGCACAGGTTGCAGCCGCTCAGGAAAATAGAGGGATTGTGATCGTCTATACCGGCAATGGCGAAGGAAGAACAACCGCTGCAATGGGGACGGTTACGCGAGCGTTGGGTCATGGATTAAAAGCTGGGGTTGTCCAGTTTATTGAGGGAGAATGGTCAGCCGGTGAGCGTGCTTTGTTGCAGCTGTATGGAGTTGAATTTCAGCTAATATCGGTGGACTTGTCTGGAGAGGCGAAAAATCGTACCAAGGATATTGCTGCTACTGGGGTTTGGCAACATGCGTTGCGTATGATGCATGATCCTACGTTATCATTAGTGGTGCTTGGTGAACTGACTTATATGATAAGTAATGGTTATTTATCACCTGATGAAGTTATCAAGGCATTAAACCAACGGCCAATCAATCAGACGGTGATCATTACCGGACGAGATTGCCATCTTGCATTAATTGAACTGGCCGATACTGTTAGTGAAATGCGATCCGTAAAATATGTTTTCACCGAGGTAGAAAGCTCAGGCAGGCTTTTATAAAACGGATAAGCCACTAAATTATGCCGATGTCTTATCCGCTCGTTCAGTAAATAAATCGGTAACTTACATGAGTATTTCAAGTCCTTTTTTCTCAATAATCATCAGAAGTTTCAATGCAGCACCTGTAGGATGTGTTTCATCTCTTTCCCATTTTTGGACACTATTTGCGGACATATTAATAGCGGTGGCTAAGGCTCCTTGGCTGATATTATAACATTCGCGAATTTTTTTTATGCGTTCTCCAGTCATCACATCGGATGAAGAGTGGTTTATGTTTTTATCTTCTTTAACCAATGCATTAATTTCTCGCATAGTTATATTTGATACTGTGCCAGATTTGTGAAAACGCTCTGCCATTTTCTGCATTTTGATAAGTCGGTTATCATTCATTACATGTTACCTCGATTAATAAACCAGACGATAAGTTATCTTTAAGATTCTTATCACTGATATTAAGAAAGTCTTTGGCTAATAGCTTATAAACTTTTAACAGTTTATCGGGAATTTCTTTTCCCGATTTTGCTACGTCTTTTTTTAGCCAGCCGTCAATAAAGATTATTTTATCATTATATCTGAATGCAACGATAGAACGTGCGCTACCACTTTTCCCTGTCCTTGCAAGGGCGATCCTTTTTTTGAATAGATTGCCACCAAGATTGGCATCGACTAGTCCGTTTATTACTTCTTTAGCGGATTGGCAAAGATCAGCACTAGTTAGTGAATTATCGTCCATGAAGGCTGCGAAATCATCGGTAGTAAAAATTCTCATTTCTGTGAGCCTGATTGGGTTTTATAATAATATTTACTATAGTAAATATTATTATATTATGCAACTCTTATTAACTCTTTTATTTCTTATCTAAAAGAAAATTGAGTTTTAGTGTTCTCAGGATATTTAAACGAGATTTGGATTGTTGTATGTTGCAAGGATAACGGTTATTAAACTATTATGAAAATCATTTTATTATCGTTATGTGTAATTTATTATTAAATTTATCATTAATTTAGGTTGATTATATAAAAATAAATTAATATTCAGGTAATTAATTTACTGGTTGTAATAAACTTTATCGAACATATATTCTATAAAGCTTGGTAATACATTAAATCAAATTCCATGTAATCCAATAATTTTAATTTATTTACAAGTTGGCATTTATATCTAATATTGTCGGCGGAATCAGCCCATTGCAATTGGTGCTGATTCCGTATCCAGAGGCTTGGCTTCTATCGCTTTAGGTGCAGATTCTATTGCTAATAAACCGAATGTTGTTTCTGTAGGAAAAACGGGCCACGAGCGTAAGATTATACATGTTGCCGCTGGGGATATTTCAAATCACAGTACTGAGGCAGTTAATGGTCAGCAATTATATGCTGAATCGACAAGAGTTGATATATTATTGGATGCAAAGAATAAAGAATTGGCAGAGAAGATTGAATCTCTGGAAAATGATATAGCCAATCTTACTCTATTGGTTCAGAATAGTGTGGATGATGTTGCATTATTGAAGAAACGACTTCTTGATGCATTGAATTATTAATACCAGTTATACCCAATAGATTTCAAATTGCAGCGCGGTGGCAAGTGAATGCATCCCCAGGAGCATAGATAACTATGTGACTAGGGTAAGTGAAAGCAGCTAACAAAGCAGCAACTTGAAAGATGAAGGATATAGTTGTTATTTCATATATTCTTGGCTATTGGGCTGAGAATATATGATAAATGATTTAGTGGCAGAGTTATTATTTGGCAATGAATTATGAGTTATATAGCTATGAATAACAGAATAATTGTCATACTCGGTTTTTCATACTAACTGCATTTACTTGGTGAAATTATATAAATAATTGTATTGAGAGTGATGAAAATATATGAAAATAACATGGTGTCGGTTAGTTTATATTAACTGGGTTGATAGTTAATTATATTTAATGAAGCTCTGTGATACATTAAATAGACCTCGTAATTTTAATTTATTTACAAATTGAATTTTTTGTATAATATCTTAACGATAAGTGGTTTTAATTTTGTCTCGCGTAAATAGTGGGGAGGTGTAATGATTTTATAAAATTTCGTTAAGTTTTTTTAGTATTTAATAATAACAAATGTGAAAGGAAATTATTATATATAATTTAGTTATTGGTGATGACAAATACTAAATTATATTGCTGGGGTTATTAATCCAGTAATAAGTCATAGCAAATTAATTTCTGAATTGAGAGGTATATATGTCTACAGAGAATATAAATATAACTGATCAAACAGTTGGTAAAGATTCAGTTATCCTTGGGAATGCAGAAGCACCAGCAATACATGCTATAGCAATTGGTGCTTCACCACTAGTTTCTAAGTCAATTAGTGAGGCCGCTATTGCTATTGGGCAAAATCAACTGGCGGGTAGGAAGGAGGATGAAAATAAAGTTGATAAAGTCATATGGCCAATTGCGATTGGTGCTGATTCTGTATCCAGCGGTTCAGCTTCTATCGCTCTAGGGCAAAAGGTTATTGCTAGCGCGGTTCAGGCAGTAGCAATTAGTCAAAACGCCTCTGCCACAGGAAATTCGAGTGTTGCATTGGGATCAGATTCTATATCCAGCGGTTCAGCTGCTGTTGCCTTGGGGGCAAAAGCGATTGCCAGGGGGAATCAGGCAATCGCGATTAGTCAAAACTCCTCAGCAACAGGAAGTGCGAGCGTTGCATTAGGAGAAGGCTCTGTATCCAGCGGCTCGTCTTCTATTGCTGTGGGGCAAAAGGTTAGTGTGAGTGCGTCTCAGGGAATTGTGATTGGTCAAAACTCCTCTGTAACAGGAAGTAGGAGCATTATATTAGGATCAGATTCTAAATCCGCATCTTCGTCTTCTATTGCCGTGGGGCAAAAGGTTAGTGTGAGTGCGTCTCAGGGAATTGCGATTGGTCAAAACGCCTCTGTAACAGCAAGTGGGAGCATTGCATTAGGTGCAAATTCTGTTGCCAGCAAATCGAACGTTGTTTCTGTAGGAAAACCGGGTAATCAACGTAAGATTGTAAATGTTGCTGCCGGGGATATTTCAAGGAACAGCACGGAGGCGGTGAATGGTCAGCAATTATATGCTGAATTGACAAGAATGAGGGCATTGGATATAAAAAATAAGCAACTGGAAATGAACATTAAAACGCTGGAGAGTACTATAGATAACCTTACCCGTTCTATTACTAATCTTACTCTGCTATGCCAGAAAAATGCGGATGAAGTTGCTTTGTTGAAGAAATGAATTCTTAACGCATTGGATTATTAATAACAAATGGATTCGACTAAACTAATATACCCAATGGATTTCAAGATGTATCGCGACGGCAAGGGAGCGAATCCCCGGGAGCATAGAGAACTATGTGACCGGGGTGAGTGAGTGCAGCCAACAAAGAGGCCACTTGAAAGATAACGGGTATATAAATACAAAATAAAGAGAGGTGATTAGTGGCAGTATTTCATCACTGCCAGTAAACCGATCAAATAGTCACCCTGAAAGACTTGGGATGACAAAATACCCAATGAATTATTTAAAGGAATACGAACCTGTTTACTCTCAACCTAATGATACTGCACTTAACTATGTGACTTAAGAGTGAAGGATTGCTGATGATTTTGTTTAAAGAAATTTATCAATGATTGTATTCAGCATTGTTACCATGGGATGATTTTTTAAGGGAGTTAGAGGATATTTTAGCAATATAAAAGCCAGCTCAGAAACTGGCTTTTCACGTATCGGTTAAAAAGAAGACTTACAGAAAGCGAGGCGTTGACAGGTAGATAACAACGCTATGAACACTTGATATGAAAGATGTAACAGATTTCATGATGAACTCTCTTTATAGGTAAAATGTGATTTGTTTCACGAAAATCTAAATTGTGGCTGCGATTTTAATCAGAAAAACTTCAGAGTCAAGCAGTTTTAAAAAATATTTTAATGTTTAAAATATTTTTGTGTCGCTTTAAGTAGCAGCAAACATGTATCTTTGGGAGATGGAATGCAGAAAACGGTGAATCACATGCAGCAAGGTAAAGGAACATCAATATGAAGTTAAGGATGTTTCTGTTTAGTTGTTTGTATTGATGGGAAAATTGTGGGTCAGGTTGGTATTGAAACATACCAAAACCTGTGGCGTCGCCATGTTGCGACTTTTGGTATGGCGGTACATGCTGATTATCAGGGACAGGGTATTGGTGGTGAATTAATAAAAGCTATGCTCGATATGTGTGATAGTTGGTTTACTTTAGACGCCATTTAATATGGTAAATGTAAAGCTAAAATCAGATTTATTTGTATGTTAACTAATGACAAAAATGACGGTTTAATGGTTTGTCAGAATGAGTAGGTATTTCATTGCCAACAGAAATATTTCCCTGACTCCTGATTATTTAATGGGGCCAAGGGACATTATCATGAAAATTATAGTAGCATAGGAAAAATAGAAAATGGAGAAGAATTATTTTTTATACGTTTTTTATACGTTGGGTTATTTATTACTGCTAATCATACAAAAATAGCTGACATTATAAGTTGGAATGAAAATTTATTTTTTTGAGCTAGATTTTTATTGATGTGAATTGCGATAAATCACCCTTACAATAATTTAATATGTTAATTATAAAATGATGTTATTTAATTTAAGGAGGATGGTGAGTTCCAAGAATAATTTTAAAGCTTTTTCTATTAGAAATGGGCTAATGTGGTGTGTCAATTATACCGCGGTTTTATTGATGCTGGAATTAAAATACTGAAATATCCGGTCTGGAATGTTAAATATAAAAATTATCAGTAAGTAATTCAAGGAAGGAAATAATTTAAGTATTGAATATAATCGGATTGGATATATTTCCGATTGAAATTTGTTATGTCGCTTCTTGCTGCTAATTATACAAAAATAATTATCCTTCTAAGTTAGAAGAACGTTTTATTATTATTTTTATGAATTAGACTATGGCTGTTCTAAATTATTAAGAATTGCCTTTAAACAATGATTTAATATATTTAATGTAAATCATTCTATTTAAGCTAAGGGGTGTGTATGAGTGCCAAGAATAATTTTAAGGCTTTTTCTATTAGTAATGATGCTAATGTAGTGAGTCAAGATAAATATGAGAAAGACCAGAGCTTGCAGACTGGGTTTCCACCAGATAATATTCCTATTAATCTGTTAAACAAAGTATTACGTCAATCATCAACAATATCATCTGTAATAGCTAATTTTATCGCAACACAATCTGGCGATAATGTTCTGGATGATGGTGATATAGCGAAAATTACCGAGCAATTAAATAAAGCTTTAAAACAAAAAATCGCAACAGAAGTTCCCAATGCTTCATTAACACAAAAAGGTGTTGTTCAGCTTACGGATGTGGTAGGTAATAGTGGTACATTAGCTGTTACGCAAAAGTTGGTTCAGGAAATAGTAAATTCATTGCTTGAAAATATTAATGCCAAAATACCCAATACTCGAAAAATTAATGGGAAAGCACTGTCTGAGGATATCACCATTACTTCCCAGGATATTTTGGGTGGGCAGGCGATTAGTTTAGGTGATAAGGCGGACTTGAGTAGCTATAAAACACCAGGAATTTATCACCAAGAATATGATGCTCATGCCAAAAATGGCCTTAATTACCCTGAACCGCTCGCGGGTTCTCTTGTTGTGTTGAAAGCGGCTGGGATCGTTCAACGTTATTTTGTTTATAACAGCAGTCGGGTATATACACGTAGCCAATTTCATGATAATCCATGGACTCCTTGGACTAGAGAATATAACACTCTGAATAAACCTTCGGCAGAGGATATTGGCTCATATACAAAAATAGACTCTGATTCTCGATATATTGCCGGAATCCGCAAGGTAAATGGAAAATCTTTATCCACAGATGTCACAATTACTTCTCAGGATATTTTGGGTGGGCAGGCGATTGGTTTAGGTGATAATGTAAATTTGGATTACTGCAAAACACCAGGGATTTATTATCAGGAGTATAATGCTCATGCCAAAAATGGCGTCAATTATCCTGAACCACTTGCCGGTTCGCTTATTGTGTTGAAAGCGGCTGGGGTTATTCAACGTTATTTTGTTTATAACAGCAGTCGGGTATATACACGTAGTCAATTTCATGACAATCCATGGACACCCTGGGCTAAAGAATATAACTCGTTGAATAAACCTTCTGATAAGGTTGTTGGTGAGGATACGGAAGTAGAATCTGATAATACTTATGTTCCGACTAAAGAGGAATTAATACAGCAAGCAGAACATGAGAAATTTCAGTCACTGGCTAAAGTTAATAATATTGTCGGGCCACTACAAGACGCTGTTGATTTAGGTATTGCTACCGAAGAAGAAAGAATAGACCTGTTGGCATGGAAGCAATATAGGGTGACGTTGAACAAAGTTGATGTTTCATTGGCCCCTGATGTTGAATGGCCGGAACAGCCGAAATAATGAAAATAGGATACTAAAAGAGATTCAATCTATAATCTGAAATAGAAAAATTATAGTAAGAAATGAAAGAGGGGGGGTAATAACTTTCTAATATTAAATTACCTATTGTAACCAATTATACAAAAGTGGTTAATATTCTAAGTCATAAGAGTATTTAATTATTGTTTTTTGAATTAGACGTCTGTTCAAGACGTCTAATTGACACGAATGGGGATAAATCATTCGTATAATAATTTAATATATTATTTATGAAATAACATTATGTAATTTAAGGATGGTATATGAGTGGTAAGAATGATTTTAAAGCTTTTTCTATTGGTGATAATGCAAATGTAGTGAGTCAAGAGAGATATGAAGTAAGTCCGGATTTACAAATTGGTTTTCCTCCCAATGATGTTCCGATTCATTTATTAAATAAGGTATTGCGTCAATCGTCAACCATATCAGCTGTTGTGGCTAATTTTATCGCGACACAATCTGGTGATGATATTTTGGATGATGGTGATATCGCTAAGCTTACCGAACAATTAAATAAGGCATTAGAGCAAAAAGTTAAAACAGACATTCCCAATGCTTCGTTAACACAAAAAGGCGTTGTTCAACTAACAAATCAGGTTGGTAATAGTGATACATTGGCGGTTACGCAAAAGTTGGCCCAAGAAATAGTAAATTCATTGCGTGAAAATATCACTAGTAAAGTTCCTAATAGTCGGAAAGTAAATGGAAAAACATTATCTGGAGATATTGATATTACCTCTCAAGATATCTTTGGCGGGTTGGCAATTAATTTAGGTGATAGGGCGAATTTGGATAGCCACAAAACTCCGGGTATTTATTATCAAGAATACAATGCTTATGCTGAAAATGGCCTTAATTACCCTGAGCCGCTGGCGGGATCGCTTATTGTTCTCAAAGCGGCTGGAATCATTCAACGTTATTTTGTTTATAACAGCAGTCGGATATATACACGCAGCCAATATGCCAATGGGGC
This sequence comes from Photorhabdus cinerea, assembly GCF_011189575.1. Lineage (GTDB taxonomy): Bacteria > Pseudomonadota > Gammaproteobacteria > Enterobacterales > Enterobacteriaceae > Photorhabdus > Photorhabdus cinerea. The sequence continues at coordinate 11,394 of NZ_PUJW01000017.1, read as the reverse complement.
ATGGACACCTTGGGCTAGAGAATATAATACTCTGAATAAACCTACTGCCGCAGATATTGGCGTGTATACAAAAGCTGAAGTAGATAGCCGAGTTAATGTTAAAGTTAATATGAATACAGCTGGTAAGGATGTTAATGGTTGGTGGAAGTGTGGGGATACAGGGGTGATTTATCAGTGGGGGACTGTGAACTGGACAGGATATGATACACCCGTTAATTTTCCTATTCGGTTTCCTAATGTTTGTGTAAATGTTTTATTAACATTGAGTCATAAATCTGAAATAAAATCATCATATAATATTGTTGCGAACAAATTGTCTGTAACAGGATTTAATTATTGGGCATACTCGACTGAAATCTCTGCGTTTTGGTTTGCAATAGGATATTGATATATCTTTACAGTATAAGAGTTAATGATTTTTATTTTTAAATTGACTCCAGAAACTTAGGGGTTTTAGATTAAAGTTTAAGTTCTTTACTCAACGGAACTCGGACCTTTGAATTTGTTTTTAGTCCGATGGTGATTGTCATAGCTAATGTATTCGTCTAATGTTATTTTTATATGGAATAATATTATTTAATTTAAGGAGATGCATATGAGTGTTAAAAATGATTTTAAAGCTTTTTCTATTCAGAGTGGTGCTAATGTAGTGAGCCAAAATTTATATGAAAGTAGTCCAGAATTGCAGACTGGATTAGCACCAAATAGTACTATTCATGTTCATTTATTAAATAAGACATTGCGTCAATCGTCGACAATAACATCGGTTTTAGCTGATTTTATTGCGGAACAATCTGGTGAGGATGTTTTAGATGATGGTAATGTAGCGAAACTTACTGCACAATTAAAAAAGGCTTTAGAACAAGTTAGTGCTAAACGTCCAGGTGATATCTATTTATCTGCACATCCAGCATCAGATTTAGCTAAAGGAGAATATATTGCGAATGGTGCTGCTTATGCGATTGATTCAACTGTTGGTCGGGCATTGAATAATTTATCCGATGCATATAAGGCAGCATGGGGAATCAAGTTGCATGATAGTAAAATTAACCTCCCTAATCTATTTGTTGATGGACGAGGAGTATTTATGCGTGCTGGTTTACGGCCTGGTGTGATACAGAGAGATGCGATTAGAAATATCTTGGGTGAGCTAGGATGGTGGGCGACTGGACTCTTTTCTCGTGTCAGCGGAGCATTTTATGGTGTTAAGGCAAGTAATAATTCAAGTGCTAATCATAAGAATATACCTGATCAATATTCAATATTCTCACATGCCACTTTTGATGCATCAAAGGTAGTACCAACGGCAAACGAAAACCGCCCATTAAATGTCAGTATGATACCTGTAATTTATTTAGGTGTATAAGATAAGGATAAATTATTATTTTGAGAGTATTGGGCTAGCACCTATTTATTGGCTTGCCTGATGCTAAGTCAGGTAATAATCTCTCGGTGAATATCCTAAGAATATAGCCAGAGTTTAAATAAGTATTTTGGCTATATATGAATAATATGGAAAGTGATAAGGGAAAATCGCTGTTAATAGCCTTGAGGAAATATAGAGTATTACTGAATTTTTCGATTACAATATGTCGGATTTTTTATTATTGATAATTATATAAAAATAGTTGCAAATTTTAGTTATAAAAATATTTAATTATCATTTTTCTGAACTAGACTATGACCAGTGTGAATTATTATGGGTTATTTGCACGATAATTCAATGTGCTTTTTGTTAATAAGTAAAATTATTTAAATTGAGGATTGTATATGAGTGTAAAGAATGATTTTAAAGCTTTTTCTATTCAGAGTGGTGCTAATGTTGTGAGTCAAAGTTTATATGAAATTAGTCCAGAATTGCAGACTGGATTAGCGCCAAATAATCCTATTGATATTCATTTGTTAAATAAGACATTGCGTCAAGCGTCAACCATATCATCTGCTGTAGCTGATTTTATAGCGACAGAATCGGGCAGTGATGTTTTGGATGATGGTAATGTAACCAAAATCACCGCACAATTAAAAAACGTGTTAGAACAAAAAATTGCAAAGTGTTGTAATCTTAATGTAAATACGGCTAACAAGGTTGCGAATGGTTGGTGGAAGTGTGGTGATACTGGGATAATTATTCAGTGGGGGCAGGCAAACGGCTCTCTGAATATAAATGATTACAGAAATTTCACAATTCCATTTCCTAATGCTTGTTTCCAGATTGTGGCAACATATGCTGATTTTTATAATTTTGGATCTGGGGTTGCTGCTGTACCTATTTCTGCAAGTCAATTTATTGTGACGTGCAGGAATTCTGCAAACGCATTAACAAATAGTGCTGTGAGATATTTTGCGATAGGATATTAATTACCATAGTGTGGAAATAGATGTATTCTGCCCCATAGAATGGGAATAAAATCATGTTGCTTTTGATTCATTGTCTGATGATATTATAGAAATGAGCGAATGGTCTTTGCCAATAATATGCTATTAATAATGAGCCATAAGGAAAGTATTGCCAGTAGATAGCACTATTACAAGATGCGGTTGAATAAAGTTGATATTTCATGGGTTTCTGATGTTGGACAGCCTAAATAATGAAAATGGCCTGAATGAACGGGCCATTTATATACTGCTTTTGTTGATGGTGGAGTTTGTATATTGAATTTTTTATTGCAATTGATTATATGAAAATAGTTAATATTCTAAATTATAAAAATATTTAATTGTTATTTTTATAAGCCAAAATTTTGTTCGAAGTGAATTGAAATAAATCATCGTTGTAATAATTTAATATGTTGATTATAAGTCAATATTATATAATTTAAGGAATGTATATGAGTATTAAGAATGATTTTAAAGCTTTTTCTACTAGTAATAATGCTAATGTAGTGAGTCAGAATAGATATGAAGAAAGTCAGGACTTGCTGACTGGGTTCCCTCCAAATGATGTTCCCACTCATTTGTTAAATAAGGTGTTGCGCCAATCGTCAGCCATAGCGTCTGTGGTAGCTAATTTTATCGCGACACAAACTGGTGATGATGTTTTGGATGATGGTGATATAGCTAAGTTAACCACCCAATTAAATAGGGCACTAATAACAGAAGTTCCAGATGCCTCATTAACACAAAAAGGCGTTGTTCAGCTAACAGATGTGCTTGGTAATAGTGATATATTGGCTGTCACACAAAAACTTTTTCAAAAAACGGTCGATTCATTGCGTGAAGAAATTAATATACCTGTGGGTTCTCCTATTCCTTGGCCTACAACTATACCGCCAGCCGGGTGGTTACAATGTAACGGAGCCGAGTTTGATAAAGCTGCTTACCCACAATTAGCGGCAGCATATCCCACAGGAAAATTACCTGATCTACGTGGGGAATTTATTCGTGGCTGGGGTGGGGAACGTGGTGTGGATAATGGTCGTGAGATTTTATCGTTGCAGGGGGACGCCATTAGAAATATCACGGCATTCGTACAAGGACGCACGGATAGCGCCAATGGGAGAATATTTTCAGGTAATAGTGATTTGTCTGGAGCATTTTCAACATCAGGCGAATACGGAGATTACGCCGTAGTGTCTAAACGGTCACTGAGTGGAGCAGGTGCACGTGATCGACTTGCAGCATTATCGTTTGATGCATCTCGCGTTGTGCCGACTGCAAATGAAAATCGCCCCCGCAATATCGCATTTAATTACATAGTAAGAGCGGCATAATGACAGAATAGAAATATTCTTTAAACCCGAAGTAAAGCAAAAACCGGGTTAACTAGCTTATAAAAAACCAACCATAATCGGTTGGTTTTTCTAACTGAATTGTTGGCGTTGAAGCATGAATAACTAAAGTAGGAGAATAGTTAGTCCGATTTATTTTCCTTATCTCATTTCTTAATTTTGGCGGTTCATATGTAAATTTCTCATAAATAGAGAGGAAGAATAAAGGGAAAATAGTTTCAAGATATTAAATATGTATTTATGAATATATTTTCTATTCCAAAATATTGAATTTTCTATTGCTGATAATTATACAAAAATAGTTAGCATTATAAGCAATAAGAACACTGCATTATTATTTTTCTGAACTATACTCTGATTGGCATGAGTTGCAGGTAGGATTATTTTTACAATAATTCGGATACATTTATTATGAAGTGGAATTATTTAATTTAAGGAAAGTATATGAATCCCCAAAATGACTTTAAAGCTTTTGCTATTAGTGATAATGCGAATATAGTAAGTCAAGAAGAATATGAAGAAGATCAAAGTTTACAGACTGGATTTACATCAGAGAATATTTCTACTTATGTATTAAATAAGGTATTACGCCAATCGTCAACAATATCGTCAGTTGTAGCTGATTTTATCGCAACACGATCGGGTAATGATGTTCTTGATGATGGGAATATAGCCAAAATTACAGCTCAATTAAATAAAGCGTTAGAACAAAAAATTGCAGCAGACATTCCCAGTGCTTCATTAACACAAAAAGGTATTGTCCAGCTTACAGATGCGATTGGCAATAGTGACACATTGGCAGTGACACAAAAGCTTGTTCAAGAAATAGTAAATTCATTACGTGAATATACTCTCGAAGAGATAGATAATCGGATTAAAACAGTCAGTGAAGTTCCTGTCGGTTCTCCTATTCCGTGGCCATTGCCTTATCCGCCTAAAGATCATCTCGTTTGTAACGGGGCATTTTTCAATAAATTGCAGTACCCAAAGTTAGCAGAAGCCTATCCTGACGGTAAATTGCCTGATCTAAGGGGAGAATTTATTCGAGGCTGGGACAGTGGTCGAAATGTGGACCCATTTCGTCCAATATTGTCATGGCAGGAGGGGGCTTATTTAGTACAGAATGTTGATCGAGCTAATAATTTTATTATTGCCTTCTCACGCAATGAGCTCTCAAAATTGCAGTGGGATATTCCCCAAAATAAAAATATTTCGGTAAAAGCCGTGCATTATGGAACTCAGACAGACTGGTCAGCAGGTTATAATTTTATAGGGGTGTCAAGACCACGAAATATCGCATTTAATTATATAGTGAGGGCAGCATAATAGATGAAAGAAATACTCTTTAGAACATGAAACCGCTGTGTTGGGATGGAAGAAATATCGGGTATTACTCATTCGTGTAGATATTTTATAAGCGCTTGATGTTGAATAGCCGGAGCAACCGAAGTGAGGGCGGTAATAATTAGATAACTTTATATTTTTTAGGTAAGAAAAAATGGTTTTTCAGTAGCTATAAATGCCAGATTTGAAGTTGGGGTTTTACTAGAGTTAAATTTCACCCACAAAAAACCAACCCTAACAGGTTGGTTTTTATAGAAAAATTTTGTCGGGATGATGGGGTTTTAACCCATGATCCGACATTCCATTACAATAGCATTATTTGGTCCAAACCTCTCTACACGTGGGTTTCGACTGTGAAATACTATCGCTTAGATGTTCGTGTCTAAATGCTGGAAGATCCATCCTGAAATTTAAAACAGAAGAAGTTACAGGAAGAGAAGGAAGGAATAAGAGAAAATAGTTTCCAGATTTTAAATATAAATTTGAAATATATTTTAGATTAAAAAATATTAAGCCACTTATTACTGAAAATTATATAAGAACGGTTAACTTATAATAAATAGGAATGCCGCATTATTGTTTTTATGAACTAGACTTGGATTTGTGTGAATTGTAGAGGGAGTGTTTTTACAATAATTTAATATATTATTACATAAGAAGATTATTTAATTTAAAAGGGATATATGAGTAATAAAAATGATTTTAATGCCTTATCTATTAGTGATAATGCTAAAGTGAAACATTGGAGGTTATACAAGAGCTTGTTCATAAAATAATAGATTCATTACGTGAAGAAATTAATATATCTGTGGGTTTTCCTATTTCGTGGTCATTGCCTTATCTTTCGGTAAAAGCTGTATATTATCCAACTGGGACAGAATGGTCAGCGGATTATAATTTTATAGGGGTATCAAGACCACGAAACATAGTATCTAACTATATTGTAAGGGCAGCATAATGAGCATATCTTTACTTGAAGAGATTCCGGTAGGAATACCTCTTCCCTGGCCGACTGACATACCACCAAATGGGTGGGTGAAATGTAATGGAGCGATCTTTGATAAATTTTTATATCCAAAATTAGCGGTAGCATATCCAACTGGTGTATTACCCGATTTGCGGGGTGAGTTTATTCGTGGCTGGGATGATGGGCGTGGGGTGGACGTTAATCGATATCTACTTTCCAATCAACTGGCAGATATCGCTCCACATAGTCATAGGATTGTCCGGATGTGGTCCAACTCAAATGCTGGAGCTGAGGGTTTAGGTACACCAAGCCGTATTCTCAATAGTGTTTACCAAGGAGTTAACTACGGAATTGATTCTCGCGGATTAGGCATTGCTATCGGAATAGGATCTGGTGGCTTCGGTTATATGGATAATGCGGTTGCTGCTTCAACAGGAATAGAAACACGTCCGCGAAACGTAGCATTTAATTATATTGTGAGGATTGCTTGATGAATAAGGCTGTATTGGATAAAAATAGTATTGCTATTAGTACCGGAAGCATCATTGTGTTTAATTACGATGCGATTACGTTGGAGTATTTAAACAGTACTAATGAGTATCTTACTGTTGGTATTGGTCTTCCTGCTAATTCTTGCATAGATGCACCACCTGATATTAAAGAGGGATACGTTGCTTGCCGTTCACCTGATTTAACCAGTTGGCTGATTGTACCAGATTACCGTGGAAAAACAGCTTACAACAAGCAGACACGTTTGCTGCAGGAAATTACTGAAATCGGGGAACTACCGGAAATTCTGACATTCAAAAAGCCTGATACCGATTACGACAAGTGGGACGGTAAAGAGTGGGTAATTGATAAAGACATTTTGAAGGCAAGTCAGATTGAAGAAGTAAAGCAGCAACAGGTAATACTGTTACGACAGGCGAATGAAACACTCTCGTTACTGCAAGATGCCGTTGACCTGGAAATGGCGACAGATGAAGAGGAAGCAGCGTTACTTGAATGGAAGAAGTATCGGGTAATGTTGAGTCGTGTTGATGTCAACCAAGCTCCCAGCATCGAATGGCCGGAGCAGCCGAAGTAAGTAAATAGAAGCCGGTTAGTCCGGCTTCATTATAATTGATTATATATTTTTATGTTTTTGTGTGAGAAGACGACTTTGCTAATGGTGGTAAATGCCAAATATGCGGTTGGGTTTTGCCCCAGGCAAATCCTGGCCATAAAAAAACCAACCATAATTGGTTGGTTTTTCTAGGGAAATTTGGTCGGTATGAGAGGATTTTGATATCTGGGAATAAATCACATCTTCTATAAATAAAAGCGGTCATTGTTGACCGCTTTTTGTGTCTTAAAAGAGTTAAAAGATGATGACTAATACAATTAAGCGCTCCCCTTCGAATTTGAATTCGCTACTTCATCTTTTATGATCTGGTGAATTTTAGAAACAAAATCATCATTACCATGATAACTTTTAATATAAGCAACAGCCTGCTTGGCAAGACTCTCTCTTTTCATGTCATTTTGCATTAATTCATAAATTGCAGACACAAATAAATCTACTTTATCAAAACCATCTCCTAAAACATTATCCACATGAATTCCAAATTTAGATGTTAAATCATCTGGATTACGGTTACTAACAAGTAAAGTGCCGAATGATAATGCTTCAAGAAAAGAAACGGGTAAAGCCTCATGAATTGAAGTGTTAACTAAAATTTTTGCATCACTTAAAATTGCATTCTTCTGCTCACCTTCAATATGACCAGTAAAATGTAAGTTCTCAATGTTTATATAACCTGCTATTATTTCATGATTTTTATCGTCGTCCCTATATATTTTCCCTAAAACGTAAAAATCATATTCAGGCATTTTTTTTGCGATCTCACAGAATAACCAACCACGTTTTACAGACGCAATTCGTCCTAAGAAGATAATTATATCCTTTTTTTGGTGTGTGGTTACGTCGAATGTTTCGTCAATATCAATAGGGTTTGGAACATACTCAATTTTAACATTCGGATCTAATTTATATAAATCTTTGGCTTTATCATTCAGGCAATACGCTTGTGATATGAATTTCACTCTGCCTTTCTGGTACCAATCATGAACTAGATCATAAATCTTTTGGTCATAATATGATGTTTCAGGAAAGAGTTTTACAGTAAAAATCTCATCCCATTCATACATTGGACGGGGATCTTGAATCCATAATATTAGTTTTTTATCTTTATTGGGTTCATTTTCTATAACATGGCTATAGGTTAGCTCAACACTAAAGTAAATATCGTAGTTTTTGTTTTTTAACCACTGGCGTGCAAACCATTTTCTACGTGGTAGTCGATAAAGAGGAACATTGTCTACAGTATATTTTTCTGCAAAAAAATGGCTTTTACCCTTACCTAATAGTACTTCGAATTCAAACTCCTTGTTTGGTAAGTATTTTGCAATATAATGGCGTGCTAAATAACCATATCCTCCGAACCGAGTATCCGCAGCGCCAAAGAATTCGTCAACAATCAATCCTACTTTAATTTTACTTTTGCTACTCATACTCATTAAAAATTCCTCTATAATTTTTTACTTATCCTGGTAAGATATAGCGCCTTCCAAAATAACTTACAACAATAAGTATACCATTCGATCTCATGTATGCCGCCCAAAATGAAGCCTCTTTCTACCTCTCGCTCCCATTAATGGAATCAACAAATCCTTTCTACTTCAAGTTGATGTAAAGTGAGGGTTGTATTTAAGAAGAAAGAAAATTAAGAGAATGAAGATAAAGAAATCTATTATTCTAGTGGATTTCAAATAGAAATTATTGAGAAGATCAGCAAGAAAAAAGAAGCTTCACACCTCTCTGGCCAACAATAAAACCTATCCCAAAGTTAACGCGTTTTTACCATTTTTCCCTCAGCAAATTTCACCCATAAAAAAACCAACCGCAATTGGTTGGTTTTTCTAGGGAAATTTGGTCGGCATGAGAGGATTTGAACCTCCGACCCCCGACACCCCATGACGACAGCATTATCTAGCTCTAAGCCTTGTATGATGCGGGTTTTGAGGGTTTTTACTGTGAATACAAACAGTACAGAATCTTCAAAATCTGCATTATATGCATCAATAAGTTAAGTTGAGTTTTTCCACTTATCAGACAGCTATTTCTGCGTGCGGAACCTCAACCCAATCGACATGATTTTCAGTATAAATTTTTGTGGATTTAGCATCGGTGTGTGCCATCCTGGCTTGTGGATCTATTCCTTGTGTTTTAAATATGTGAGCAGCCAACGCCCGAATTTCGTGAAATGTTGGTCTTTCATCAAATGGGAGACATGACGCTACGCCGACTTTATCCCTCAAAGATGAAAATGACCTACTTAAATAATCGGGAGCAATTTGAGTGGGGTGATTAACTTCCTGGCTGATTTTATTTGGCAAGCGATCCGGCACTCGATGAACAACATATGGGCTTGCGATATTATCCCGGCTAGCATCAATGATAGCTTTTATCGTTGAGCCAATTGGGATAGCAATATGTGATGCTTCTTTATGCTGGACTTTTTGCCTGTGAATATAAAGCATACCATGAATGCCGTTTTTTGGTTCTGGATACCATACACAGCCGCAGACACCTTCCTTTGGTGATTTGATGTTGTATCTGATACGGGAAACTTCTAGCCGCGCCTGAGTCGTTTGTAGTGCCAGATCCATTGCCGTTCTTAGCCAAGGTTCTGCTGCATTACGTATAAGCATAAAATCATCAAATGAAAGTCTGCGGCGTTTCTTTTTATCAGTACGTTTCATTTTCTTACGCTCAGCTGGGTTGTCGAGCATTAATGATTCATCCATTGCGTAACTGAATACTTTTTTTAAGAAAGAGACCTTCCTATTTTGAACGTTTGCTGACGCATCGTTATGATACTGTTTGATATAATTATTAACGTGTTCCAGTGATATTTCTGACGCTGGTATATCAGTAAAAAACGTCTTCATTCGTTCTATATCATTTCGCCAGTCCGCGAGAGTGCTGTCAGATGGATTTTCATCTTTAATAATACGGGAAAAAAGATTATCAACATGATGACAAAAGGGAAGAGATTCTCCGTATTTTCCACCAGACTCTTTAACTAGTGAACTGACAGATACAGATGATTCTGGCCTCATTATATTGTTATATTCTCTTGCTATGGCAATAGCAACAGCCTTGTCGCTACCTATGTTTTTCTTTTTACCATTTGTTAAAATGAAACGATATTGACCTTTATTTCTATCAAAATATAAGTAATCAGGCAAATGCCTGAATTCCTTCTTCCTTGGTCTGCTTGCCATTTTATGAATCCCTGATTAATTGACTAACGCAAGAAGAAATAGAAGACTCAACCCCCCATCTTTCTGATGAATTAACCCACACTGAACCATCAATAATTTTTCCTTTTAATCTTCCTATTTCTATCCAATGTTTAATGGTTCTATTGTCTGGAACAGAGCCTTTTTCAAATTCTCTGCTTCCCCATGAGCTGGCTTTCATTAATTTTCCTGACATGGACATAATTTAACTCCATATAATAACGTATTATTTTTCTTTCCTTATATCCCGAACATACTGAGAAAGCCACCCCTTCGGACTGGCTTTTTTCTTCTGATGCTCATTCATAATTAATTTGAATTGCTGCGTATATTTATCGAGTATTGCTGTTGCTGCTTTATCGTCGTATTTCTCAAGAGCTGTCAGTTCGCTTAAGCATTCCCTTGCTATTGCCCGTCGTCCATTTTCTAGAACTTGTTCGTTCATAGTTCGATGAGGGTTTCTTTCCAGTCCATATCTTCTAAATCAACAATGGCTACAATTTCATATTGAGATCGTGGTGATTTAGAGTTCCAGTCTCCTTTTAATTGAGATGGCTTTTTGTTCCATGCCAATACAAATCCCTTGTTTTCTGTGACTATAAATTTAGTCCAATGCGGAACTAATAATTCAATGCCAAAGTATTCAACTTCGATTGGTCTTATTAAGCTAATTAATTTCATGTGATTTTATTTCCTTTAATATGTTAGAGCCAATTGATATTAGTTCATCTCTATCAACTGTTGTGAATATACAGCGTGGTTTGATAAATGGACGCCAGATTAATAACAAACTCCCTTTGTTATTTCCGTTCACTGGCTTTCCGTTGTCAGCATTAATAAATTAACCCTATTTTATTTTCAATGAAATTTCTGTTGCAAACTGATTTATTTTATCACTCATATCTTGCAGTGATTTAATGTCATCACGACGAATCTCTAATAAAATTAACTTCTTAATTAATTGCTCCAATCTGGGATAATAGCCGATTGTTTGTAACCGCTCTTGAC
>NZ_PUJW01000016.1 GCF_011189575.1 Photorhabdus cinerea | reverse complement strand
GTGATAACATTCAGATGGTAGTTACCCTGATTGCACCAATCGCAATGGACCAGGGTCTGCGCTTCGCTATCCGTGAAGGCGGTCGTACAGTAGGTGCTGGTGTTGTTGCTAAAGTTATCGCATAATTTTTGATGTGATTACTCTAAAAGGGCATCAACAGATGCCCTTTTTGCACGTTGTTTTATAAAGAACCTATCTCATCAATGGTTGTTTTTAATTATTGGTGAGATAGGCTCTGATGCAACGAATTGGCTATATATCTCTCAGATATGTAATGCCATACTGAATTATGGCGCCAAGTCAGATACAATCACTCAAATTTTTTGGTTCGGTCTGATTTGTTTTGCTCTTGCGAGGCAAGCTGGCTATCTATATTAAATCATAGTTACAGGTTGGTTTATGAGTGCGAATACCGATGCTCAAGGAAGCAGGCGCAGTCTTGAGGTAGTGAAATGGCTATTAGTAGCAGCTTTATTGACGGTTGCTATCGTTGGTAACTACCTTTATCGAGAGTATAGTCTTCCTCTGCGCGCGATAGCAGTTGTTGTTATGGTTGCTCTTGCAGGAGCGGCTGCGCTCTGGACTGCAAAAGGTAAAACCACGCTGGCTTTCGCTCGTGAAGCCCGCATTGAAATGCGCAAAGTCATTTGGCCAACTCGCCAGGAAGCGCTGCACACGACTTTGATTGTTGCGGCAGTCACTGCATTGATGTCTTTGATCCTCTGGGGTCTTGACGGTATCCTGGTGCGTTTAGTTTCATTTATTACAGGCCTGAGGTTCTAAATGTCAGATTCCCCAAAAAAACGTTGGTATGTCATACAGGCATTTTCCGGGTTTGAAGGTCGTGTTGCACAATCTTTACGTGAACATATCAAATTGCATGATATGGAAGATTCTTTTGGCGAAGTGATGGTGCCAACAGAGGAAGTTGTTGAGATTCGTAGCGGCCAGCGTCGCAAAAGTGAGCGCAAATTCTTCCCTGGGTATGTGCTGGTACAAATGATCATGAACGATGCAACATGGCATCTTGTTCGCAGCGTACCACGCGTCATGGGTTTTATCGGTGGCACATCTGACCGCCCGGCACCAATCAGTGATAAAGAAGTTGATGCGATTATGAATCGTTTGCAACAGGTTGGTGATAAACCACGGCCAAAAACATTGTTCGAGCCAGGCGAAATGGTTCGTGTCAGCGATGGTCCATTTGCAGACTTCAATGGTGTTGTGGAAGAAGTCGACTACGAGAAAAGCCGCCTGAAGGTATCGGTTTCTATCTTTGGTCGTGCGACACCGGTTGAGCTGGATTTCAGTCAGGTAGAGAAAGCTTAATTTTTAGCCGTATATTCTCTGACTTGTAATAGGCGGGAAATTAACATATAATTTCGCGCCTTTTGTTTTTAGTGGCTTGGCCTGAAAAGGCGGGGCTGAAATAACAGGGGAGCCTTTTAAATAGGCGATATTACCCACATAGAGGAAATTATCAATGGCTAAGAAAGTACAAGCCTATGTCAAGCTGCAGGTTGCAGCTGGTATGGCTAACCCAAGCCCTCCAGTAGGTCCTGCTTTGGGTCAGCAAGGTGTTAACATCATGGAATTCTGTAAGGCTTTCAATGCTAAAACTGATAGCATTGAAAAAGGTCTGCCAATTCCTGTTGTGATCACTGTTTATTCTGATCGTTCTTTCACTTTCGTTACTAAAACCCCACCGGCAGCTGTTCTGCTGAAAAAAGCAGCGGGTGTTAAATCTGGTTCCGGCAAACCGAACAAAGATAAAGTTGGTAAAGTGACCAGCGCTCAGATTCGTGAAATTGCTGAAACTAAAGCTGCGGATATGACTGGTGCTAGCGTTGACGCAATGATGCGTTCAATCGAAGGTACTGCTCGTTCCATGGGCCTGGTAGTGGAGGGTTAATCGATGGCTAAACTAACCAAGCGCATGCGCACAATCCGTGAAAAAGTTGATGCAACTAAACAATATGACATTAACGAAGCCGTTGCTCTTCTGAAAGAATTGGCTACCGCTAAATTCGTAGAAAGCGTTGACGTTGCTGTTAACCTCGGCATCGACGCGCGTAAATCTGATCAAAACGTACGTGGTGCAACTGTATTGCCTCATGGTACTGGCCGTTCTGTTCGTGTAGCTGTATTTACCCAGGGTGCAAACGCTGAAGCTGCTAAAGCGGCTGGCGCTGAACTGGTAGGTATGGAAGACCTGGCTGAGCTGGTCAAAAAAGGCGAAATGGATTTTGACGTTGTGATTGCATCTCCAGATGCAATGCGCGTTGTTGGCCAATTAGGTCAAATCCTAGGCCCACGTGGTCTGATGCCAAACCCTAAAGTGGGTACTGTAACACCTAACGTTGCTGAAGCTGTTCAGAACGCTAAAGCGGGTCAGGTTCGTTACCGTAACGATAAAAACGGCATTATCCACACCACCATCGGTAAAGTTGACTTCGACGCTGACAAACTGAAAGAAAACCTGGAAGCTCTGCTGGTTGCGCTGAAAAAAGCAAAACCATCTTCTGCTAAAGGTATTTTCATTAAGAAAGTTAGCCTGTCCACTACTATGGGCGCTGGTGTAGCGATTGACCAATCTGGTCTGAGCGCTTCAGTTTAATTTAAACTGAATGTGATTATCGCTTTACCTTGGCGTTAGATTTGTCTAAAATCTGGCGCCTCATGTTTGGCTGATAGATTATTTATTAGCTAAACAAACAATTTTCGGTTGGAGCTTGGCCTAATCCAAGCCCCGTCCAAGACCGCAGGTGTAAGTAATTACTTAATATCCCTGCGTAGACGGTGACAGAGCCAAATGAAATTCATTTCTGGATTCTGCTCGCCGTGTTTTAGAGCTCAGACACCTTTGGTGTTATGAGTGATGTGAGTTCCGGGTTCTTCCCGGTTAATCCAGGAGCAAGAAGCTAATGGCACTAAATCTTCAAGACAAACAAGCGATTGTTGCTGAAGTCAGCGAAGTAGCCAAAGGCGCGCTGTCTGCGGTTGTTGCGGATTCCCGTGGCGTTACTGTAGGTAAAATGACTGAACTGCGTAAAGCAGGTCGCGAAGCTGGCGTTTATATCCGTGTTGTTCGTAACACACTGATCCGCCGTGCTGTTGAAGGTACTGAATATGAGTGCCTGAAAGAAGCGTTTATTGGTCCAACCTTGATTGCTTTCTCTAATGAACATCCGGGCGCAGCTGCTCGTCTGTTCAAAGAGTTCGCGAAAGCGAATCCAGCATTCGAGATTAAAGCAGCAGCCTTTGAAGGAGAGTTTATTCCTGCGGCCAATATTGACCGTTTGGCAACACTCCCAACTTACGAAGAAGCAATCGCACGCCTGATGTCAACCATGAAAGAAGCCGTTGCAGGCAAATTGGTTCGTACATTGGCTGCGTTACGCGAGCAGAGAGAAGCAGTTTAATTGCCAATTTCCTTCGTTGCTTTTTAACGTATAAATTATTTCTGAATTTTAGGAACACTTGTTATGTCTATCACTAAAGAACAAATTCTGGACAAAGTTGCAACAATGTCCGTCATGGATGTCGTTGAACTGATCACTGCAATGGAAGACAAATTCGGCGTTTCTGCTGCTGCGGCTGTAGCTGTAGTTGCTGGTGCTGCTGAAGCTGTTGAAGAGAAAACTGAGTTTGATGTTGTTCTGTCTGCTATTGGCGCTAACAAAGTTGCAGTTATCAAGGCAGTACGTGGCGCAACTGGCCTGGGTCTGAAAGAAGCGAAAGACCTGGTTGAAAGCGCTCCAAACGCTACACTGAAAGAAGCTATCAGCAAAAATGACGCTGAAGCACTGAAAAAATCTCTGGAAGAAGCTGGTGCTTCTGTTGAGATCAAGTAAGTTCAGTTTTGAGTTAGCAGCCTGACTTTAAAGGCTGATGGCTGGTGATTTTTTAATCACCAGCCTTTTTGCGCTGTAGGGCATTAGTAGCATTTCCACTGTTTGGCTGCTAATTAACCCCCAAATACTTTTTCCTATTGACGACTTAATATACTGCGTTCTCAGCTACGATCCACTCGGGTAGCTCGGTAGTAAAGTAGCGCAATGAAATGATTTAAGAGTAATAGCAATGAGTATTACGGAAAATAATTCAATTTTCTGTTCGAAAAAACAGTGTCGTAAAGAGCTGTCCTTTAGGGCGGACAGAGTGGGTCACTGATCAGCGAGCTGAGGAACCCTATGGTTTACTCCTATACCGAGAAAAAACGTATTCGTAAGGATTTTGGTAAGCGTCCACAAGTGTTGGATGTACCTTATCTCCTTTCTATCCAACTTGACTCGTTCCAGAAGTTTATCGAGCAAGATCCAGAAGGCCAGAATGGTTTAGAAGCGGCATTCCGTTCTGTATTCCCAATTCAGAGTTACAGTGGCAGTTCGGAGCTGCAATACGTTAGCTACCGTCTTGGTGAGCCAGTGTTTGATGTTAAAGAGTGCCAGATTCGTGGTGTCACTTATTCTGCACCTCTGCGCGTTAAACTGCGTCTGGTCATCTATGAACGTGAAGCACCGGAAGGCACAGTCAAAGACATCAAAGAACAAGAAGTCTACATGGGTGAAATTCCGCTCATGACTGACAACGGTACTTTTGTTATCAATGGTACTGAGAGGGTTATTGTCTCCCAGTTACATCGTAGTCCTGGTGTATTCTTTGACAGCGATAAGGGTAAAACTCACTCATCCGGTAAAGTGCTGTATAACGCACGTATTATCCCTTACCGTGGTTCTTGGTTAGATTTCGAATTCGATCCAAAAGATAACCTGTTTGTGCGTATTGACCGTCGCCGTAAATTGCCGGCAACGATTATTCTGCGTGCAATGAATTACAGCACTGAAGAGATCTTGAATCTATTCTTCAGTAAAACGATTTTCGAAATTCGTGACAACAGACTGCAAATGACTCTGGTACCAGAACGTTTGCGCGGTGAAACCGCTTCTTTTGATATTGAAGCAAACGGCAAAGTTTATGTTGAAAAAGGCCGTCGTATTACCGCACGTCATATCCGCCAGTTAGAAAAAGACGACGTGAACCGCATTGAGGTTCCTGTTGAATATATCGCGGGTAAAGTTGTTGCAAGAGACTACATTGATGCCAATACAGGTGAAATTATCTGTGCTGCTAACATGGAGCTCTCTTTGGATTTGCTGGCACGTTTGAGCCAGGCTGGTCACAAATCTATCGAAACACTGTTCACCAACGATTTAGATCACGGTGCATATATTTCTGAGACACTTCGTGTTGATCCAACCAATGATCGTTTGAGTGCTTTGGTTGAGATTTATCGCATGATGCGTCCTGGTGAGCCACCAACGCGTGAAGCGGCAGAAAATCTGTTTGAAAACTTGTTCTTCTCAGAAGATCGCTATGATCTTTCTGCGGTTGGTCGTATGAAATTCAACCGTTCACTGAGTCGGGAAGAAGTTGAAGGCTCCGGTATTCTGAGTAAAAATGACATCATTGATGTCATGAAGAAACTTATTGATATCCGTAATGGTAAAGGTGAAGTCGACGATATTGACCACTTAGGTAACCGTCGTATCCGCTCCGTTGGTGAAATGGCAGAGAACCAGTTCCGTGTTGGTCTGGTGCGTGTTGAACGCGCAGTTAAAGAGCGTCTGTCTCTGGGTGATCTGGATACTCTGATGCCTCAGGACATGATCAACGCTAAGCCGATTTCAGCCGCAGTAAAAGAATTCTTTGGTTCCAGCCAGCTGTCTCAGTTTATGGACCAAAACAACCCGCTTTCTGAAATCACCCACAAACGCCGTATCTCTGCGTTGGGTCCAGGTGGTTTGACTCGTGAGCGTGCAGGCTTCGAAGTACGTGACGTACATCCGACTCACTACGGTCGTGTATGTCCAATTGAAACCCCAGAAGGTCCGAACATCGGTTTGATTAACTCGTTGTCTGTTTATGCACAGACTAACGAGTATGGTTTCCTTGAAACCCCATACCGTTTAGTTCGTGACGGCGTTGTAACTGATGAAATTCATTATCTGTCTGCGATTGAAGAAGGTAACTTCGTCATCGCACAGGCAAACACCGTATTAGATGATGAAGGCCATTTCGTTGAAGATCTAATAACCTGTCGTAACTATGGCGAATCCAGCTTATTCAACCGTGAACAGGTTGAATATATGGATGTTTCTACCCAGCAGGTGGTTTCCGTTGGTGCTTCTTTGATCCCATTCTTGGAACACGATGACGCAAACCGTGCATTGATGGGTGCAAATATGCAACGTCAGGCTGTTCCTACTCTGCGTGCTGATAAGCCGTTGGTAGGTACAGGTATGGAACGGGCTGTAGCCGTTGACTCAGGTGTAACTTCTGTAGCTAAACGCGGTGGTGTGGTTCAGTACGTTGATGCGTCTCGTATCGTTATCAAAGTAAACGAAGATGAAATGTATTCGGGTGAAGCAGGTATTGATATCTATAACCTGACTAAATACACCCGTTCTAACCAGAACACTTGTATTAACCAAATGCCATGCGTTTCTCTGGGTGAACCAGTAGAACGCGGTGATGTGCTGGCTGACGGCCCATCCACTGATTTGGGTGAGTTGGCGCTGGGTCAGAACATGCGCGTAGCGTTCATGCCGTGGAATGGTTATAACTTCGAGGACTCCATCTTAGTTTCTGAGCGTGTTGTTCAGGAAGATCGCTTTACAACCATTCATATTCAGGAATTGGCTTGTGTATCTCGTGATACCAAATTAGGGCCTGAAGAGATCACTGCTGACATCCCTAACGTGGGTGAAGCTGCGCTCTCCAAACTGGATGAATCCGGTATCGTTTATATCGGTGCGGAAGTTACCGGCGGTGACATTCTGGTTGGTAAAGTGACACCTAAAGGTGAAACCCAACTGACGCCAGAAGAAAAACTACTACGTGCTATCTTCGGTGAGAAGGCGTCCGATGTTAAAGACTCTTCTCTGCGCGTACCAAATGGTGTATCCGGTACGGTTATCGATGTACAGGTATTTACCCGTGACGGTGTGGAAAAAGACAAGCGCGCTCTGGAAATTGAAGAGATGCAATTGCGTCAGGCTAAGAAAGACCTGACAGAAGAGCTGCAAATCTTTGAAGCTGGTTTGTTCGCGCGTATCCGTTCTGTCCTGATTTCTGGCGGTATAGAAGCTGAGAAACTTGACAAACTCCCTCGTGAGCGTTGGTTGGAATTGGGTCTGGCTGATGAAGAAAAACAGAATCAGTTGGAACAGTTGGCTGAACAGTATGACGAACTGAAAGCTGAGTTCGAGAAAAAACTGGATGCTAAACGCCGTAAGATCACGCAGGGCGATGATCTCGCACCTGGCGTACTGAAAATCGTTAAAGTTTACCTGGCAGTTAAACGTCAGATTCAGCCTGGTGATAAGATGGCAGGTCGCCATGGTAACAAGGGTGTTATCTCCAAGATCAACCCGATCGAGGATATGCCTTACGATGAAAACGGTACTCCGGTAGATATCGTATTGAACCCACTGGGCGTACCATCACGTATGAACATTGGCCAGATCCTGGAAACTCACTTAGGCATGGCTGCGAAAGGTATTGGTGACAAGATCAATGCGATGCTGAAACAGCAGCAGGAAGTTGCCAAACTGCGTGAATTTATCCAGAAAGCTTATGACCTAGGTGATGAAACCCGTCAGAAAGTTGATCTGAACACTTTCTCTGATGAAGAAGTTCTTCGTCTGGCTGAAAACCTGAAAAAAGGTATGCCAATTGCGACACCAGTGTTTGATGGTGCGAAAGAGAAAGAAATTAAAGAACTGCTGAAATTGGGTGACTTACCAACTTCTGGTCAGATTACCCTGTTTGACGGTCGTACCGGTGAGCAATTCGAACGCCAGGTTACAGTTGGCTACATGTATATGTTGAAACTGAACCACTTGGTGGATGACAAAATGCATGCTCGTTCAACCGGTTCGTATAGTCTGGTTACTCAGCAACCGCTGGGTGGTAAGGCGCAGTTCGGTGGTCAACGCTTCGGTGAGATGGAAGTGTGGGCATTGGAAGCATATGGTGCTGCATACACCTTGCAGGAAATGCTCACCGTCAAGTCCGACGATGTTAACGGCCGTACCAAGATGTATAAAAACATCGTGGATGGTAACCACCAGATGGAACCAGGTATGCCGGAATCCTTTAACGTATTGTTGAAAGAGATCCGCTCTCTGGGTATCAACATCGAGCTGGAAGACGAGTAAATCGTATTCCCGCTGGTACTGCCCTGAATGGATATGACGGGCAGTTTACCAGCCAGTGGTTGCACTGGTTATAGGGGGGAGTGGCATGGGCCGCTCTCCTGACAGGTCTAACTCCGACAGGAGCCATTTCGTGAAAGACTTATTGAAGTTTCTGAAAGCGCAAACTAAGACCGAAGAGTTTGATGCGATCAAAATTGCTCTGGCCTCACCAGATATGATCCGTTCATGGTCATTCGGTGAAGTGAAAAAGCCGGAAACTATTAACTACCGTACGTTCAAACCTGAGCGTGACGGCCTTTTCTGTGCCCGTATTTTCGGACCGGTAAAAGACTATGAGTGCTTGTGTGGTAAATACAAGCGTCTGAAACACCGTGGTGTGATTTGTGAGAAGTGTGGCGTAGAAGTCACCCAGACTAAAGTTCGTCGTGAACGTATGGGGCACATCGAACTGGCTTCTCCGACTGCACACATTTGGTTCCTGAAATCATTGCCATCCCGCATCGGTTTGTTGCTGGATATGCCACTGCGTGATATTGAGCGCGTACTGTACTTCGAATCCTATGTGGTTGTAGAAGGCGGTATGACTAGTCTGGAACGCAGTCAGATCCTGACAGAAGAGCAATACTTGGATGCACTGGAAGAGTTTGGTGATGAATTCGATGCGAAGATGGGTGCAGAAGCTATCCAGTCTTTGCTGAAAAATCTCGATCTGGAAAATGAGTGTGAAAAGTTGCGTGAAGAGTTAAATGAAACTAACTCTGAAACTAAACGTAAAAAGCTGACCAAACGTATTAAGCTGTTGGAAGCATTTATTCAGTCTGGTAACAAACCTGAATGGATGGTGCTGACGGTTCTGCCAGTTCTGCCACCGGATCTACGTCCATTGGTTCCACTGGATGGTGGTCGTTTTGCCACTTCGGATCTGAACGATCTGTATCGTCGTGTTATTAACCGTAACAACCGTTTGAAACGCCTGCTAGATCTGGCAGCACCAGATATCATCGTTCGTAACGAAAAACGTATGTTGCAGGAAGCGGTCGATGCTTTGCTGGATAACGGTCGTCGCGGTCGTGCAATTACTGGTTCTAACAAACGTCCTCTGAAATCCCTGGCAGATATGATTAAGGGTAAACAGGGCCGTTTCCGTCAAAACCTGTTAGGTAAACGTGTTGACTATTCCGGTCGTTCTGTAATCACCGTAGGTCCTTACCTGCGTTTGCATCAGTGTGGTCTGCCTAAAAAGATGGCACTGGAGCTGTTCAAGCCATTCATCTACGGCAAGCTGGAACTGCGTGGTTTGGCGACCACCATTAAAGCAGCCAAGAAGATGGTTGAGCGTGAAGAGGCGGTGGTATGGGATATCCTGGATGAAGTTATTCGTGAACACCCGGTTCTGCTGAACCGTGCACCGACACTTCACCGTTTGGGTATTCAGGCATTCGAACCGGTTCTCATCGAAGGTAAAGCGATTCAGTTGCACCCATTGGTGTGTGCGGCATATAACGCTGACTTTGACGGTGACCAGATGGCTGTTCACGTACCGCTGACACTGGAAGCCCAGCTGGAAGCGCGTGCATTGATGATGTCGACCAACAACATCCTGTCTCCTGCGAGTGGTGAGCCAATCATCGTGCCATCTCAGGACGTTGTTCTGGGTCTGTATTACATGACTCGTGACTGTGTTAACGCTAAAGGCGAAGGCATGGTGCTGACTGGGCCTAAAGAAGCAGAACGCGTATACCGCGCAGGTCTGGCTTCTCTGCATGCCCGCGTCAAAGTTCGTATTACTGAAGAAGTGAGAGATGGTGAAGGTAACATCACGACCAGCACTGGTTTGGTTGATACTACCATTGGTCGAGCAATTCTGTGGATGATCGTACCGAGAGGTCTGCCTTACTCTTTGGTTAACCAACCACTGGGTAAAAAAGCTATCTCCAGAATGCTGAACACTTGCTACCGTGTGATGGGCCTGAAACCAACAGTTATCTTCGCTGACCAGATCATGTATACCGGCTTTGCCTACGCTGCACGTTCAGGGGCATCTGTTGGTATCGACGACATGGTTATCCCAGAGAAAAAAGCGGGGATCATTGCAGAAGCGGAAGCTGAAGTTGCTGAAATTCAGGAACAGTTCCAGTCGGGTCTGGTAACAGCCGGTGAACGTTATAACAAGGTTATCGATATCTGGGCCGCAGCAAACGAGCGTGTTGCTAAGGCAATGATGGAAAACCTGTCCACTGAAACAGTGATTAACCGTGACGGTGAAGAAGAACAACAAGTCTCTTTCAACAGCATCTTTATGATGGCTGACTCCGGTGCGCGTGGTTCTGCTGCTCAGATCCGTCAGTTGGCGGGTATGCGTGGCTTGATGGCTAAACCAGATGGCTCCATCATCGAAACCCCAATTACCGCGAACTTCCGTGAAGGTTTGAACGTACTCCAGTACTTCATCTCAACCCACGGTGCTCGTAAAGGTCTTGCGGATACCGCACTGAAAACGGCGAACTCTGGTTACTTGACTCGCCGTCTGGTTGACGTTGCACAGGATCTGGTTGTTACAGAAGACGATTGTGGCACGCACGATGGTATCCTGATGACGCCGGTTATTGAAGGTGGTGATGTTAAAGAACCACTGCGTGAGCGTGTATTGGGTCGTGTGACGGCAGAAGATGTGCTGAAACCAGGTACTGCTGACATTCTCGTACCACGTAACACATTGCTGAACGAAAAATGGTGTGATCTGTTAGAAGAGAGCTCTGTTGACAGCATTAAAGTACGCTCCGTTGTAAGCTGTGAAACTGACTTCGGTGTTTGTGCAAACTGTTATGGTCGTGACCTTGCCCGTGGACATATCATCAATAAAGGTGAAGCTGTTGGTGTTATTGCAGCTCAGTCCATCGGTGAGCCGGGTACACAGCTGACGATGCGTACGTTCCACATCGGTGGTGCGGCATCTCGTGCGGCAGCAGAATCCAGCATTCAGGTTCGTAACAAAGGTAGTCTGAAGCTGTTTAACGCTAAATCCGTGACGAACTCAGCTGGCAAACTGGTGATTACTTCTCGTAACACAGAACTGTGTCTGATCGACGAATTTGGCCGTACTAAAGAAAGTTATAAAGTCCCTTACGGTGCGGTACTGGGTAAAGGTGATGGAGAAGCAGTTAACGGTGGCGAAACCGTTGCTAACTGGGACCCACATACCATGCCAGTTGTCAGTGAAGTATCCGGTATCATCCGTTTCGCTGATATGGTAGATGGTCAGACTATTACTCGTCAGACTGATGAACTGACCGGTTTGTCTTCATTGGTTGTTCTGGATAGTGCAGAGCGTACTGGTAGTGGTAAAGACCTGCGTCCGGCACTGAAAATTGTTGATGCCAATGGTGACGATGTATTGATCCCAGGTACTGATATGCCTGCTCAATATTTCTTGCCAGGCAAAGCAATTGTTCAATTGGACGATGGCGTGAGCATTTCTGCTGGTGATACGTTGGCGCGTATTCCTCAGGAATCCGGTGGTACGAAAGATATTACTGGTGGTCTGCCACGCGTTGCTGACTTGTTCGAAGCACGTCGTCCGAAAGAGCCTGCCATCCTGGCTGAGGTCAGTGGTATCGTTTCCTTCGGTAAAGAAACTAAGGGCAAACGTCGTTTGGTCATCTCCCCATTAGATGGTGGTGATGCTTACGAAGAGATGATCCCTAAATGGCGTCAGTTGAACGTGTTTGAGGGTGAGGTTGTTGAACGTGGTGACGTGATCTCCGATGGTCCAGAGTCTCCACATGACATTCTGCGCCTGCGTGGTGTTCATGCGGTGACCCGTTACATCACCAACGAAGTTCAGGAAGTTTACCGCTTGCAAGGGGTTAAGATTAACGATAAACACATTGAGGTTATCGTTCGTCAGATGCTGCGTAAAGCAACCATCGAAAGTGCAGGTAGTTCCGAATTTCTGGAAGGTGAACAGGTTGAATATGCCCGCGTTAAAGTAGCAAACCGTAAGCTGGAACAGGATGGTAAAGTCCCTGCAACTTATGGCCGTGATCTGTTGGGTATCACCAAAGCGTCTCTGGCAACTGAATCCTTCATCTCTGCGGCATCGTTCCAGGAAACAACCCGCGTACTGACTGAAGCAGCGGTTGCGGGTAAACGTGATGAACTGCGTGGCTTGAAAGAAAACGTCATCGTCGGTCGTCTGATCCCTGCGGGTACGGGTTATGCTTACCATCAGGCTCGTATACGTCGTCGTCAGTTAAACGAAGCTTCTGAAGCACCACAAGTGAGTGTTGATGAAGCAACTGCGAACCTGGCAGAACTGCTAAATGCTGGTTTTGGTGGCGATAAAAAGTAATTTCGTAGAACACAATAGCTAATCAAATGCCCTCCTTTTGGGAGGGCATTTCAACTTTTTGATAACGTGCCAATTTTTTACTTGGTGCTTTGTGTTAATCGAGTTCCATTCACCAAATGGAGTTTGCCTCCACGTTAAGAATCTCTCCTCAAATTTTTCTTTCCGAAAAGAGTTAACTTGAAGACCTTGTTCTTCACAATCATCTGGCACGTAAAAAAGTCGATGCGGACATTGATCTTGAATATATCCGCGAGGGTTACCGGAGCGTTTGTGGTTAAACGGAAAATCCGTAGTGGGTACCGTCGGGTAACTCGATATCGAGACGCAGCTTGCTACCTGTTGCCTCAACGTAACGTTTGAGGGAAGACAGTTTCAAGTCGCGGCCAAGCTTCTCCATGTCAGAAACCGTGGGTTGTTTGATACCAAGAGCCAGAGCTATTTCACCTTGGGTCTTTTGTACCCGCTCACGAAGTTCTGCCAGATGGATGTTTAGCAACATTTCTGTTGCTGCAGCTTGTGCATTGGCAACAACTTCGGGCTTTTCATTTGCTAATATTTGATCAAGCGTTCTTGCCATAGTATTTACTCCTTTTTTAACTTTTCCAGATGTGCCGTGAACTCACGGTCAGCAATCGGAATCATCGTTTCATAAAACCGTTTCTCGTTTCCGGTTTTGTTACCGGCGCAAAGTAAAATTCCTCTCCGCTTGGGGTCGAACGCAAAGAATGCTCGGAGCGGGTCGCCTTTGCTTTGGACACGTAATTCTTTCATGTTGCTGTGGCATGAACCGTTCACAGTATCTGCGTATGGCCTAGGCAACATAGGGCCTTCTTTCCCGAAGTGCTATTATTGAAGCTAACATATTGGCCCTGTCGGTATCATCCAAAGCATCGAACCATGCATCAAAGGTGTCCGTCGTTTTATAGCCCACATAACTACTCCTTACTTAATATAGGTTAAATGCTATATAGGTAAAAATCTATAGTCAAGAAAAATTGGTGTCTTGCGCGAGGGTGTCAGCTTTCTCATGTATAAATATTGAGCTTGATTTGGTTATGATCAGGTCCAGCTAAATGAAAAAACAAACCTTGTTTGGAATAGCGAGGTTTGCCAGTGTCCTAAAATGCCTGCTTTTTTGTGAGCATTTCGGGTTGTTGACAAGGTGCTAATTTTTTATCCGGCACTCTGTTTTAATCAAGTTTCGTTCACCGAATGGAAATGAGCTGAATGAAAAACGGTTATATTAAGGATATGATCCAAATTTGCTGATGTTGAGTTTAAGAAGTATCCAGCAGAACTGGAGAGATAAATATGGCCACACTTGATGAATTGCTTGAAAAACGCAGCCCTGAAAGCCGCCGTAGGATTGCTAAAAAAGTTGATGAAATGAAACGGGAGATAGGGCTTTATCAGATCCGCGAGGCTCTTGATGTTTCACAAACTGAGTTGGCAACTGCGCTTGGGGTCAAGCAACCAACTATTGCTAAAATAGAACAGCCTGGTAATAACCCTAAACTTTCAACATTGAAACGCTACGTTGCAGCTTTAGGTGGAGAGTTAAGCCTTGATGTTCAACTTCCTGATGGTAAACGTATTGTAGTCCATATTTGACCTTTGAATATTACGGCGTTACCTCAGTAAAAGCAGAGGAGCTCGTCGTTTCTGCCCACTGAGGTTTGTGTCAGACTTGCCAAGAATGAGCGCGACAGCCAATGACGTGGGAATCTTCGCATTCAGCAGGGTGGGGAATAGTCACAGGATAGCTGATCGTACAGTGATTCAAGCAGCGCTCATGCTCATCGGAATATACACTGATGATTAAGTATTCTATGAATTTGGTACCGGCAAAATCACCTTGGTTGTGTAAGGGATATTATTTGGTATACAGAAATAGCTCATTGTATTTAATTTAGGAGACTGATCAATGTGATTATTTCATTTAAAGTCCTACCACATGGAATTTATGAAAGATTATTCTTTTAAACACCTATTTTCACCCGTATCCCAGCATGGCTGGGAGAGACTTCAATTTAATTTTTCAAGATAACGAATTGCAGTTTATGCTCCGGTTGGATCTTTAAAATCATGATGCATGTCATAAAATACAATATTTTATGATCATATATTCGGATAATGAATATAAACTTGGGAATAAGAATCAATAAAAACGAATATAAAATAACGAGACAAGATAATGGGAAATTTTAAAGCCATGGGAGATGGAATAACCCTAGTCTACGAAGATATAACGGATGAAAACTATATTCTAATAAATAATTTTTATAAGCGTTATATAGGAAGCTTAGATTATTTCATTTGGAAAAATATGAAAGAAAAGAAATATAATCTTTCTAGTGAAATAAAAGCATTTTTGTCTAAAAGAGACGATATATACTTGTCAATTGTTATAACAAGAAAGTGTGAATTTAGTCTTAAACACCGACGAGTATCGATTAATATACTTAGCGATTTTGGCATAGATGAAAGTGTAAAATCACGAACTTTGATAATAGAAAGCGCCAAACAAACACATCGTAATGATGTAGACGCGACAGTTTGTTATTCAGATGCAAGAAAAATAAAATGTTATTCAAAGATTTTCGAAAAATACATATGTAATAGAGTGAACATATTTGACTTTACAGAAATATTAGTAGAAGGATCTACCAAAATCGATGTAGACCTGAATGATTTTCATGAAATAGATAATATTAATAGAATCAATTTTTTTGGTAGAGAAGTAAATAACAATTGGATTGCTTATTCAAAACAGTGTCCTTACTACAGCGATATTAAGTTATTAACTCTTGGAAAAGAATTAGCGATATTAGGTTTTGATGATATCACAGTGGAAGTGATAGGTTTGTCAAACACAGATCCTCATACAATTATGTCTATAATTGATTCTTGTCTTGCTATTAGAAGAAAATGCAGAATAATCTTGCCAAATCCTATTTATTATGAACTACAATATGGACTGAGAAAACATAATATTATAAATAAGTTTAGCATGATGATTGCCTGGCATACCGAAGAAGATTTCAATTTGCGTCATGAAGATATATTTATCAGTAGAATCGACAAACGATAAAGGAGTTTAAAATGGGATGTATTTTTTGTCACCCAGAATCTTCCTTTGCAAAAGATAAAATACTTTTACAAGGAAAATATTTCTATGCGTTCGTACCTAAAGGACAGATAATTGAGGGCTATATAATAATTGCCATCAACAAATGTGATACTGATTTAGGGGGATACCGGTGCTTTGCAGAAATATACGATGATGAAGCAATAAAAGAACTGGAACAGTTTAAGAATATAATAAATGATTTTTATCGCGAATATTACAATATAAGCAATCCTCTTTGTTATGAAAATGGACGAGCTGGTGGCTGTATCGTCATGGACCCAAATCAAAAATACTGTTACCACGCGCACTTATGTTGTTTCCCGACCGAGATTGATCTTCATAATAAATTAAAAAATCAATTTAAAATGCATACAATAGATTCATTGGATGAACTTAAGATGTTCGGTGAGGCTGGCCCCTATATCTACGTTGAAGATAGTGGTAATAAATATATTTTTACGATAGGTGAATCAGATTTTATTGAGAGAGGAATGATAAGAACGGTATTAGCAAATAGTTTGAATGTGCCAGAAAGATCCGATTGGAGAGTTAATGAAGGAATAAATGAAATGGATGCGACTGCTAAAAAATTCAAATTATATATTAATAATCATATGGAGATTGAAGGATGTTATATGCAGATATAGCTTCTACCTCATGGCCAAAGTCACAAGAGGTGAAAGATATAATAAATATGTATTTAGACACTCTTGGGGTAACTCCAGGGCGATCTTTATCGCAACAATCTAAAAAGGTTACGGAGCTTATTGAAGAGTGTAGGCATGAATTAATTGAACAAACAAGGCTAAATGGTCTTGGGACAGCCATTTTTAACTCAGGAGCAACGTACTCACTCAATGAATGTATAAAAGGTACTCTTAAGCCGGGTGATAATGTCATTACTACCCATTTAGAACATAATTCCGTACTTAGACCCATAAACCATTTAAAAGATATTGGGGTAAGTAGTCAATTGATCGATGTGACAGAGGGTGAAATTGATATATCACATTTGGAATTTTTATTAAAGAATAAGAGAACTAAACTATTAGTGGTTCATAGTTGTTCCAATACTATTGGCACATTTTGTAATATAGATGAGGTAGGAAAACTGGCACATTTATATGGCACGATGGTTTTAGTTGATGGTTCACAATCTTTTGGTTCACAACTAATTGATTTATTGAAAGGTAATATTGATTACCTTGTTTTTAGCGGGCATAAAAGTTTAGGAGGAGTGTCAGGTATTGGGGGATATTTCATTCTTGATAATGAATTTTCTCATAGTGAATTAATTCAAGGTGGGACAGGTGTATTATCAAGATTAACAACACAACCAGTTGGAATACCATACAAATATGAATCAGGAACACAAAACACGATTGGCATACTTTCATTGCTTGCGTCTATAAGACGTTTAAAAAAAATCGGGATAGAAAATATTCAAAATCAATTACAAACTCTGCGTACAAATCTTAT
This sequence comes from Photorhabdus cinerea, assembly GCF_011189575.1. Classification (GTDB taxonomy): domain Bacteria; phylum Pseudomonadota; class Gammaproteobacteria; order Enterobacterales; family Enterobacteriaceae; genus Photorhabdus; species Photorhabdus cinerea. The sequence goes on along the minus strand of NZ_PUJW01000016.1, from coordinate 98,327 downwards.
AGATGAGCTATCACAATTGAAGAAGGTCAAGTTAATCTGTAAATATAACGTTGGGGTACCAACAATTCTTTTTACAGTAGAAGGTTATCATCCCGGAGAAATCTCTTATATACTAGAAAACAAATATAATATTATTACACGTCCCGGATTGCAATGCGCGCCGTTAGCCCATAAAAAATTTGGAACTTATCCTGATGGCGCGGTTCGGGTTAGCCTTGATACATCTCATACGATGGAAGATATTTTAAAAATAAAATCTGCTTTACTTGAAATCACTGAGGAAAGTTATGCAGGAAATACTTATAATGAATGAGATTTGTTCAGGCAACTTAGGCAATTTAGTGATCTCCAGGGAAATCAATTCGGTATTTTTTTCGCAAGATAATGAAAATGTGTCATTAATCACTATTGGTAAATAATACAATGACATAAATTCAAGATTATATAAGTTCATAAGGAAGCAATACCTATTTAATTAATAACAATAGCATATGAGGATAAATATGAATATGCCGAACAAGCATGAAAGTTACATAATCGATTTAATTGATGGTAAGTTGAATTATATACATATTGATAGAAGCGGGGACTTTAACGATACAAATATAGATTGGAAAAATGCTTTAATTTTATCTGGTTCTTTCAATCCATTTCATAAAGGACACGAACAATTAAAAGAAATCGCCACAGCAGTGACTAAAAGAAAATCCTATTATGAACTATCAATCAAGAATGCGGTAAAACTTACCATTTCAACCGATGAAGTTTTCAATAGGATAAGACAATTTAAGGAAAAAGGGGATGTTATTTTAAGTGATGCTAAATTTTTTACTGAAAAATCGCATATTTATCAGGGAGCAATTTTCGTCATTGGCGCTGATTTATGTCAAGAAATTAATAACCCTATTTATTATGGAGGTGAAGAAGGATTAAAAAAATCTCTTATGACAATTAAGAATAATGATTGTAGATTTCTTGTGGCTGGACGTTTTTTTAATAATAAATATCATACAGTTAATGATTTAGTGAATATTAAAAATGAACACCGATTTTTATTTGAATCTATTCCAGAAAATCTATTTCGCTTAGATATATCATCAACGGAAATAAGGTTAATGAACAAATGATAGGAGAAGGAACATGAATAAAGAAAATAATAAAAAACTGTTGAGTGGAAAAATGAATTTAAATTCAACATACTTAACCAAAGAGATTCAGAGAAGACTAAAGCAAGCCTCATTTATATTTAATCCTGATTATAGATCCTTAAATTTTCAGTTAAATAGTTCACATGTTAAATTGTTTTATGGAATATATTCGTTCCTGGAACAGGATGGTAATTTAGATATTCTTGCTTCTTGTATACACGACTTATGGTGTGCAAAATATTTGTTTGATAATAAGACGGCTATGCAAGACTCAATAACAAAACTTGAAATTGAGTACAACTTGCAAATCAATTTCTTAAAACCTTATCAAGAATTCACTGAAAAAGAAAAGAAGTTTGAGAAAAGGTTAATAAAGAGTGACTTGAGTATTATATCAGGAGTAATAAAAGATATTTATTTATATGACGATAATATCGTATCTGATAATTTTAATTATGAAACCTTGCTTTCTACAAACGATGCTATTTTTTCTGATTTAATGACAATATTAGGCCACAATGACAACATAATAGAAATTGCAGCAAAGAGAATCCATGCTAGCTGGTTTGATATAATGAAAGAATTTTATGCCGATGATGAAAGAGTTCAATCCAAAGAAAAGCCAAATATTAACAACTCAGATTTTATAAAAAACAGGGATGGGATACGCATTGATTTAGCTGCTATTTATATTGTACTCATGGAAATAAAATATAACAGCATTTGTATGGAGATTTAAAATGATACATTTATTTCTATCACCTCATTTAGATGATGTGGCTTTAAGTGCTGGCGGTTTAATACATAAATTAGTTTCAGAAAATAAAAAAGTGGTTGTTTTAACATTTTTTACTGAATATGACAAATATCTTACTTATCATTACTCACGTGATGTACGTAATGATAATATGAATTCATTTATGAAATCTTATTCAAAGCGCGTTAATGAGGATATCGCCTTTTGCAATAAGTTATCAGCAATTCCAATACATGGTAAAATTTTGGATTGTATTTATAGAACCGATCAATGCGGTGAGCTGATATATAAAGATTCTGCCATGATTTATAGTGGACAGGTACATAAATCAGACAATGCATCTGATATGGCCCAAGATCTCATCAATAAAACATTGTTAAATTATCAACCTGATTATATATATGCTCCTTTAGGTATAGGTCGACATGTAGATCACATTATAATAAATAATCTGGTATATAATATAAAAGGTTCAGGTAAATTCAAAATATTACTTTATGAAGACTTTCCCTATGTTTTAGGAGAGTATCCTATTATTAATCCCGATAGTTTGGAAAGTGCTTTATTAAGAAATAACAAATTTGATAAGTATGCCATATTGATGGATATTAATCTAAAAGAAAAAATGCAAAACATTCTCTTTTATAAATCTCAATTAGAACCTCTATTTTATAATAAGTCAAATCTTTCAATATCATTGAAAAAATATCATCACTCTATTAACAAAGCCAAAATTCAAGAACGTTTTTGGTTAATTTAGTAGAGGATTTACAATGAAAAAAATATTTATAATATACCATGATCTTTTCCTGAATGGATATGGTGGGGTAGAAACAGTATGTTCAAATTTAATGAATTTAATTGGCCGGGCTAACATTGGAATTAATTTTATTTTAATATCCCTAAATAAGAAAAATAGAATTGAAAATCGTGCTTGGTTATCTAATGCTAAGTATATCTCCTTAGAGTCAAGAAGTTACGGATCTCGTCAGGATATTATATGTGAATTGTCTTTGATATTAGAAAGATTTCATCCTGGAATTATAATAAGTTTAGACACCACATCTTGCAATATTGCTCGGCTTTCTTGTGAAAAAATTAATTTCCCGCTAAGAACTTACTCTTGGCTGCATACTTCCATTAGGAATCCTACCCAGCAGAAAATTAAAGATTTATGCTGTGCCGATGAGCACCTTGTAATTAGTTCTGGTTTAAGAGATCAAATGTTATCCTTTGGGATAAAAAGAGAGAAGCTTCATCTTATTTTCAATCCGATCAAAATGAACTCCTTTATAATTCCTCAACCCAAACATGTAGCTAAATTCTTATATGTTGGAAGAATTCTTGCCGATAAATCAAAAAATCTAACTGAACTATTTTTAGCTCTTTCACAGTTACATGGTCATTGGGAATTACATATGATAGGTTCTGGTGAGGATGAGGATTATTTAAAAGAATTATCTTCACAACTTAATATAAATAACAATATTATTTGGCATGGTTGGAAAGATCAGCCGTGGGAATTTGTTATGGATAATATAAAAGAAGTATCAGCTGTTGTTTTAACATCAAAATATGAAGGTTTTGGTATGGTATTAGCGGAAGCAATATCTTATGGTATCTATTGTATAAGTTCAAATTGTCAATGTGGCCCGAGTGATATTATCAATGATTTTAATGGTGAACTTTATAAATCAGGTAGTATTCTTGAATTATCTAAAAAATTACAACTCATTATTGATGAATGTAAAATAAGGGATCATCAAGCAATAAAAAATTCTATTGCCTTTCTTTACGAAGATAATTTCCTGTTAAGAATCACTAAAGCTTTACCTGTATTAGCTCAGATCTAATGTACGACAGTTATTAGTTCAAAAACGCATTGCTATCTATCTCTAGTCAAATCGGAGGATTGGCAGCAGAATATGGCATCGTTTTTCCGCAACGCTCCGCTGCCTGAAGCACTTGAGGATGTAAATAATGGATTAACTGCTATTGCACGCAGGGTTTTGAAACAACTCTATGAAGACTGGCTGATACTGATTCAACAAACAGAGGAAATAGAAGAAACCCTTAAGTCGCATTCATCGCAAACGGCTCAGTGGCAGCAATGCGGTATTTTAATCTAGGGTGCCAGAGCAGCCATAAAATACATGTAATCGTTATAACTTGAATGGAACGGTGTTGTTTCCTGAAGAATACAGGCTCTTCTTCACAGTGGTTAACAACGCTTTTAGGCTCGTCGTCAAATAGGTGGAAAATGCCTCTTGTCCTACACTTCTGTCGTATATAGGTGCGGGTATAAATCGTCTCATCTCGTTGTGAAAGTGACCAGAAGCAACAATAATTTCAATCGAGTCGATTCTGGCTTGAAGCAATTCTTCAAAGTTATCAAGCTGATAATCTGATACTTTTCTTTTAATGAGTTCTATGTCTGGTGTTGTATTTTGCTGACTTAACCATAATAAATCCCACATATCGCGGTATCGAATTTGAGATGTAGTAGCAGGGAATGCTATCAGCTTATCGGCCATGATTTCAGGCAGGGTTTCGACAGACACAAGGACATCAGCATATCCGTCGGGTAACACCGAATAATTTCTCGTCAATGAACGGGGGGTGTTTGTATACGCAGGAATATTGGCGATTTCTATTTTTATGCGCTGTTTTGGCAGGTCTTTACGTTCAGGCGCAGTAGTGACGGATATTTGCCATTTATCCACTTTTACTTCTGCATACTCCGGTTTGTTTCGTAGTTCATTTGGTTCCTTTACCGTGACCTCAAGCCCATATCGTACACCCAGGTATTTCTCGATACATTCTTTGATTCTACTCAAATCAGCCGAACAGAAACCACGGCCACCAGCAAAATCCAGATCTTCGCTAAATCGGTTAGAGCCGTAGCAGAGCCTTAGCGATGTACCACCCTGAAAGGTAATCTCCTTGAGTAAACCGTCCTTAGAAAGACAAAACAGGATGTCATAATGCAACAGTTCTTTTTCTACAACTGGCCTTAAGTTTGCCAGTCTGTCCTGTTCAATGACTTCATCGACAATGGCGTTAAAGTTAACTTGGTTAGACATAGTTGAGCTCCTCCAGTTGAACTAAATGCATATTCCTCCCCACTCTTTTTTGGTCACGCAGAGCAGTCTCTTTTTTTGCGATACGCAGGGGGCCACGGCTTTCTAACGTTGCCTTCAGAATTTCGCTAGGCTCTCTGCTGGTGTGGGTGACTTCAATGACTCCCCACGGTGTTTTAAACTCTCCAGCTCTGCCAGTAGACATGATTGTCAGGCGGTCGATTGGGATTTGTGAGATGAACCCATATTGAGATAAAGCTGACTCTAGGCTGATGTAATTATATTCGCCTCGTCGGATATTTTTGGCGATAGTCTCCAGGGGATAGCTTCCCATGCTGGCTCGCGTATAGACATAAACTCCTTTGGTAATGCGAAGTAACAGTCCGGCTTTGATGAGGCGATCAATAGATTTTTGCAATGTCCGAGAAGTCTCGTCAGCAAAGATGACTTCCAAATCCTGTAAAAGGAAAATGGCTCTTCCCATTTTGCTGAACTCATCTAATTTGTTAATTGCTGTGAGTCTATCCATTTTATTATCTCTACTCTAAAACCCCTTTAAAGGGTGTTTTGTGTATAGATATTCATCATAACAATTATTTGTATACATAAAAACCCCATTTCCGGGGGATGTGTGTAAAAAGGAGTTAAACCTGATGCCCCCCTCTTTGGAGAGCATTTGTTTTGCATTGAATAAATTAATGTCACTGACTATATGGTTTACCCCTTGTTTTTGACACTATTGATAAACGTTTCTCGTGCAGTTGCAGATCCAAGGCGTTCCGCTTCATCCAGTAGATTGAGTGCCTTATCAATATTACCGTTATTAATTTCTTTTTTAATTGCATCACTGAAATAACGTTCTGTATCACTCAGGACCGGTTTGACTTTTTGCGGAGTAGACGGCGTTATGGTGGTTTGTGTTGGCCCGACAATGACGGGTTCTTGTACCGGACCTGAGAAGACTTGACCAATCGTAATGTTGCCAGCGTTTTGTTCTGATTTTACTTTCAACTTCAACGTACCTGTTTGCGTATGGCGGGCAACGGGATCAGGAATAGCGGGAACGGCATTACCGACTCCCTGAGCGTAAGCTTTAGCTGGATCAATCATTTGTGTGGATTTCTGTAAATCGGTACGCGTGGTATAGACCAGTACATAAATTTGCTGTTGTCCTAATGCGGGCGTCAATTTTAACGTGCCTTCTAGCCGATCTGTGGACATGACACCAGGACGTTCATACGGGAAATAACTATTTGGGTAAAATGCAGCGGGGCGTAACCCTTGATCAAATACTAAAACATTTGGTGCGTAAACTTGTTTATCTTGTACCAAACTGCTCAGTGTAATATCCAGTGAGCCTCGGTTTGCTGGCAACGCGAATGCGGCTATCGGCCCCTGAATCTCTCCCTCATTAAGATGCTGCGATTTGGCATTGAGGATAATAGTTTGTGTATCGTTAGTGTTAATCGGTTGCCAGTTTAGTTTTTGTAATGCCGCTGTTGATAGGGAAGGAGCAGCAATATCTTGTGTCGTCGTTGCCGGAGTTGTTGTAACGGATATTGCATATCCTGTCAGAGGAAACATGCTACAGAGTACAGCACTCAGACAAAATGAGAGCAGTTTGGTTTTCATTTTTTACCTTTGTCCGGTTGAAAAAAAGAGACTGATACCCATGGGCAAAAGGCGTATCAGTCCAAAGCGCTAATTAGTGACTAAATAAATATAATTATCTGAAATATAAGGGCTTTAACAGCATTACCACCAAGCTTCGAATTGCGCACCAAAGGTAAATTCATCATCATCACCACGACTGAATTTATGCATTGCTGTATCACGATAGGCAACGCCATGAATGTAACCGTCTTTTTTGCTCGCATAACCCCATTTTTCATCCCATTTTGCATAGGTAACGAATAGGCGGATAGCTGGACGAGACCAGATGCTATCACCCGCCTGCCATTGCTGGGCTAATGTGATTTTGTATTGATCATTGGTGTCATTGGTACGCTGGGATTTTACATTATCGTAGCCAATGTCTAGCAGAGTACTCATCGTCTGCGTCCACTTGTACATCGGACGTACCCCGACCGTATACCATGTGTTGCCATTGTTGTTATCACGGTCAGTATCCTGATACATCGTTACATACATCAGATCCCATTTTTCTGCGAGATTAATGGCTCCGTGATTTAGAATACGTAACATATAACCGTCATTGTTTACGCTGGCACCTTCAGAATGACCACTGTTGGAGGAGGTCATGGAATCGGTTGCATACTGAACGACAAATTTGTTAAAGCCTCCTAACATGCTCTGTGTATGCTCGGCGGTAAACATGAAACCATCTTTGGAAGCATTACGATCAAGGTGGTAGTGGTCTCGTGCATTGGCGCGCCCATAGTCAAAACCAAGTTCCAGACTACCGCCAGGGTTAACTTCCAAGCCAGATAGACGTATATCGTAGACATCATTGGATGTGGGGATTTCGTCACGCTGACCAGCAATCCAGCCATGAGAACCACCAGATTCGGTATTGCGGGTAACAGCCAGAGAGAGCTTGCTAAAGCCGAGGTCGATATCTTGCAGGCCAGCGCCCGGACCAGAGATATCCCAGTAGTAGAAATCGATCATATGCACGTCATGGCGCTGGTAGAAGCGTTTACCTGCCCACAATGTTGAGCCGGGTAACCAGTCGATGACGTTCTTCGCCTGGACATTGACTTCACGGAAGGCAGGGTCGGTAGATTCCCAGTCATTTTTTTGCGCCACGGAATAGGCTACGTTGGTATCGAAGTAAAAGCTCTTATCGCCGTCTTTCCACAGCTCTTGACCTAGCTTAAGTTCGGCATAGGTTTCACATTCATTACCTAAACGATATTTGCTTTGTGCACCGGTGCTTTGGAAACACTGTTGCTCTCCGCCGCTGCCGGTCCAACCAATACCAGAACGGGCGTAGCCATGGAATTCTACGGCTGATGCCTGAATGGACAGTAATCCAGCCATAACTGTTAGTGAGATAGGTAAGATACGCATTGATTTCATCAATTATTCTCCTGTCGTTTTTTTAATTGGCTCAGGCTCAAACACCGGGTTCTTTATGCAAACGCTGACATGCCGTTCCATCTTCCCGGAATAAATGGCAGCGGTGGGGTGGCAATCCGATGGTGAAGGTCGATCCTTCTTTCACGAGCACAACATCAGTCTGGCGATAAACCAGATTCTGATGAATGGCTGGGATTTCAATGTGAACCTGGGTTTCATTTCCTAGTTGTTCAACAACCTGAACTATGCCTTCCAGCGTGACGTCGGCGATGTCACTTGGCAGGAGGTGTTCAGGACGTATTCCCAGAGAGACATTACTGCCTACTTTTACCCCCCGACTTTCTACGGGTAGCCAGATTTGCTGGCGATTGGGCAGAGTAATTTGCACCTGATCGATAGCGGTAGCGGTGACTTTAACCGGCAGGAAATTCATTTTGGGTGAACCAATAAAGCTGGCAACAAAACGATTAACGGGATAGTGGTAAAGCTCAAGTGGTTTGCCGATCTGAGCAACATCCCCGCCATCCAGTACCACGATTCTGTCGGCCAGCGTCATCGCTTCAACCTGATCGTGGGTGACATAAATCATCGTACGTTGCAATCGTTTGTGCAGGCGTGAGATTTCAATGCGCATTTGGACGCGCAACGCAGCATCTAAGTTAGAAAGGGGTTCATCCAACAGAAAAACACTGGGCTCAGCAACCAGAGTACGGCCAATAGCAACACGTTGACGTTGCCCACCTGATAAGGCTTTAGGACGGCGATCAAGCAGGTGAGCGAGTTGCAACATCTCCGCGATTTGTTTTACGCGTTGCTGAATATCACTTTTTTTGGCGCCAGCCAGCTTCATACCGAACGACATATTGTCGGCAACAGACAGGTGGGGATACAGTGCATAAGACTGAAAAACCATCCCAACGCCACGCTTGGCGGGTGGAACATCGTTCATTCGTGTGTTATTGAACAACAAATCACCGGAAGTTACATCTTCCAGACCCGCAATCATTCTTAATATTGTCGATTTTCCACATCCTGACGGACCGACAAAAACGACGAATTCTCCTTCCTGTATCTCAAGGTTGATGTTCTTGGAAATAATAGTTTCACCATAAGCCTTCGATACATTATGTAGTGTGACGCTCGACATGTGCTCCCCCGGGCTATCACCGCAATCCGCGGTGAAAAATAATAAACCAGAGTGTGTGTAAGATAACGGGTGAGTAAATCCTCCATACCTAAGTTTTTTATGGGGGAGGAGTTAGGAGGATGAGATAAGCGTTGCTGAGGTGGTTAGGTATGAGCTACTGGATAAAGTGTGATCTTTACTACAAAAAAAGACGCCTCTTTTTGTGGTCAACAACACGGTTCCTCTGTTTTTGTAATGCAGATCACACCCATCTCAGTTGGGGCGTAGAGCGGGGGAGGATGAGTATTTCTATTGTCGGTTGCACACTAGCTTCGCACTCTCCGCTAATGTAACAAAACAGTTCACCCTGAGCCTATTCAAACTATAAGTAAAGGACGGAATGATGACAAAAAGAAACTTGAAAGTGGGCGCCCGTACCCTGGCGCTTTCTGTTTTAGCCACTCTTGTGCTTTCTGCCTCTGCTTTGGCAAAAATTGAGGAAGGTAAGCTGGTTATCTGGATCAACGGCGACAAAGGTTATAACGGCTTGGCACAAGTCGGTGAGAAATTTGAAAAAGATACCGGTGTCAATGTTACTGTTGAACATCCAGACAAGCTTGCAGAGAAATATTCGCAGGTTGCAGCAACCGGTGATGGGCCGGATATTATTTTCTGGGCTCATGATCGCTTTGGTGGTTACGCACAGTCTGGTTTGGTGGCAGAAATCACGCCGGATCAGAACTTCAAAGATAAGTTATTCCCGTTCACTTGGGATGCTGTGAGCCACGACGGTAAATTGGTTGGTTATCCTATCGCGGTTGAAGCCCTCTCACTTATCTACAATAAAGACTTGGTGAAGACACCACCAAAAACTTGGGAAGAGATCCCAGCTCTGGATAAGGAACTAAAGAGCAAAGGCAAAAGTGCCATTATGTTTAATCTGCAAGAGCCATATTTCTCTTGGCCGCTTATTGCTGCTGATGGGGGATATGCTTTCAAGATGGAAAACGGCTCATATGATGTGAAGAACGCCGGGGTTAATAATGCGGGTTCCAAAGCAGGGCTGAATTTCATGTTAGATTTAGTGAAGAATAAGTATCTGAACGCAGATACCGATTATTCTATTGCTGAAGCAGCGTTTAACAAAGGTGAAACGGCGATGACCATTAACGGTCCGTGGACATGGTCTAACATCGATAAGAGCAAGATAAATTATGGTGTCGCGTTGTTGCCGACTTTCAACGGTCAACCATCTAAACCATTTGTCGGTGTATTGACGGCAGGTATCAACGCTGCTAGCCCGAATAAAGAGCTGGCGAAGGAGTTCCTGGAAAACTATTTGCTGACCAACGATGGTCTGGAGATGGTGAATAAGGATAAACCGTTAGGGGCTGTGGCACTGAAATCTTATCACGATATTCTGGCTAAAGACCCACGCATTTCTGCCACGATGGAAAATGCTAAAAATGGTGAAATCATGCCGAACATCTCACAAATGAGCAGTTTTTGGTATGCCATGCGCAATGCCGTTGTAAATGTGTTAACTGGCCGCCAGACTGTTGATGCCGCATTAAGTGATGCGGAAGCCCGTATAACTAAGTAAATTGTGGGCGCTTTTCTTTTTTGAAGGCACCCTCTTTCCTGCAACCAGTAAGGATGCCTGCTTGCAGGAAGCTTGATTAAGCTATCCGCAAAGTTGTTACGTCGTAGTAAAAAGGAAGAGCATTATGTCAGCGACGCTCGAAAAAACATCATGGTGGCAGCATTCTGCTCTGAAATGGTTTGCAGTGAGCTTGTGTATACTCTTTACCGGTTATTTGGTGGTATTGATGTACTCACAGGGAGAATATCTATTCGCGATCCTGACACTAGTATTGTTAGGAACGGGTATTTACGTTTTTTCCAACCGCAATACTTATGCCTGGCGCTATACCTATCCGGGTATAGCAGGCATAGGATTATTTATACTATTTCCGCTTATTTGCACTATTGCCATCGCCTTTACCAACTACAGTGGTACCAATCAACTGACTTTTGAACGTGCGCAATCTGTCCTGATGAGCCGTCAGTATCAGTCAGGGCAAACATTTACTTTTAAGCTCTATCCAAAATCAGAGCTGTGGGTTTTGGCACTGAGCGTACCAGACCAGACTAAGCAACTGGTGTCTGAGCCGTTTGCGTTGTCAGCAACGGAAGAGACTACGTTGCATGTGTATGAGCAGGACAATATTCAGGATAGTGAAGCAGCGACATTGCGCATTATCACCCAGAATCGACAGGCACTGAATCGGTTAGTTGTTGTTTTGCCGGATGGTAACCGGTTGAAAATGAGTTCGTTACGCCAGTTCTCTGGTGTACACCCTCAATACTCCCTTGGGGAAGATGGTGAGGCCCTTACCGACAATCAAACAGGTACGCTTTATCGCCCCAACATGGATACGGGTTTCTATCAGTCTGTTGATGCAAAGGGAAAATGGGGGAATGAAACTTTAACGCCAGGATTTACTATTTCCATCGGTTGGAAAAATTTCCTGCGTGTGATACAGGATGAGGGGATTCAGAAGCCGTTCCTTGCCATTTTTGTTTGGACAATTGTCTTTTCTCTGTTCACTGTCGTGCTTACGGTTGCTATTGGCATGATTCTGGCTTGTGTTGTGCAGTGGGAAACACTGAAAGGTCGTGCTATTTATCGCGTATTGTTGATTTTGCCTTATGCAGTGCCATCATTTATTTCTATTTTGATCTTCAAGGGGTTATTTAACCAGAGTTTTGGCGAGATCAATCTGTTACTTAGTGGCCTATTCGGCATTAAGCCTGCTTGGTTCGCCGATCCAACGATGGCGCGAACCATGTTAATTGTAGTGAATACTTGGTTGGGATATCCCTACATGATGATTCTCTGCATGGGGTTATTGAAAGCAATACCAGGTGATCTCTATGAGGCATCGGCGATAGATGGAGCAAGTCCATTTCAGAACTTTTTAAAGATTACTTTTCCGTTGTTGATTAAACCGTTGACGCCGCTGATGATTGCCAGTTTTGCTTTTAACTTCAACAACTTTGTTCTGATTCAGTTGCTAACTCTTGGCGGACCAGATCGTATTGGCACCACAGCACCAGCAGGTTATACCGATTTACTCGTGAGTTACACTTATCGTATTGCTTTTGACGGTAGTAGTGGTCAGGACTTTGGCTTGGCTGCGGCAATTGCCACAGTTATCTTTTTGCTGGTTGGTGCATTGGCGATTATTAACCTGAAAGCCACCCGCATTAAATTTGACTAAGGAGGGAATGCAATGGCGATGGTTCAATCCAAATCGCAGAAATGGCGTTTGTTGGCGACTCATTTGTTGATGTTAACTTTTATTGCCATGATCTTATTCCCGTTGCTGATGGTTATTACTATCTCCCTGAGACCGGGGAACTTTGCTACGGGTAGTTTGATCCCGGAAAGCATCTCCTGGGAGCATTGGAAATTAGCACTTGGCTACAGTGTGGTGTCACCGGATGGCCATGTTACACCGCCCCCTTTCCCAGTTATGCTATGGCTCTGGAACTCTGTTAAGGTTGCCTTTATTACCGCCGTGGGTATCGTTACATTATCGACTACCTGTGCCTATGCCTTTGCCCGTATGCGTTTTCGCGGTAAAAGTACTTTACTGAAGGGCATGTTAATTTTTCAGATGTTCCCGGCTGTACTTTCCCTGGTGGCGTTATATGCCTTGTTTGACCGATTGGGGGAGTATATACCGTTTATCGGCCTTAATACCCATGGTGGTGTGATCTTTGCTTACTTGGGTGGCATTGCGTTGCATGTCTGGACAATTAAAGGTTATTTTGAAACCATTGATGGCTCTCTGGAAGAAGCCGCAGCGCTTGATGGAGCGACGCCGTGGCAAGCTTTCCGGATGGTGTTACTACCACTTTCTGTACCGATTCTGGCCGTAGTGTTCATTCTTTCCTTCATTGGTGTGATTACGGAAGTGCCTGTTGCTTCGCTGCTTCTCAGAGATGTGAACAATTACACTTTGGCTGTGGGGATGCAGCAATACCTTAACCCACAGAACTATCTTTGGGGAGATTTTGCCGCCGCCGCTGTACTCTCGGCACTCCCGATTACCTTTGTTTTCTTGGTTGCTCAGCGCTGGTTGGTCAGTGGTTTGACCGCTGGGGGAGTAAAAGGCTGATTGTGACACTTATCCGTATGAATCCCTTTAATAGATTGAGATTAAAGGGATTCACGGAAGTATCAATTATTGCTGGTGGTGAACTTGGCGATTTAATTGCCATGACAATAGATCGGTAAATGCCTGCCAGCGACGGAATTGTTTGGTCTGCTCCGCTGTCATTGGCTGCGGTTCACCTAACAATAACCCTTTCTGGTTTGCCCATGGTCGAAACTCGCCTTTGCCTATCATAATGTAGCCGCCTTGTGGGGTAATAATCACTTCCGGGTTATATCCCTGGCACCAGATAGGGTCCAGACGTTCAGCCAGTAAATTACAGCCGGTACGGTAATAAGCTGTATCTGACAGGCTTAAGTGGTAGAGAGTGGGCCAGATATCTTTATGGCTGCCAACTCTGGACGCATCAAAAATTGTATTCTGGCGATAAGCGGATGGTACGTAGAGATAAAATGGTACACCGTGGCCGATTGCCAGTTCATGAGCATCTGGATAGCCGATACCTCGTATATTATGGTCACCGGTTGCTGCGATGATGGTATGGGTAGCAAGTGACTGAGATTTGACCCAACTGATAAACTGACCTAATTGATCGTTGGCATAACGCAGAGTATGGAAAACCTCTTGTAAGTCATCACCACTAGCCAGATGATTTAAGCGCTGCTTCTCTATATCATTCAGCTTAATATCTGTTTTCTCATAGCCTTCTGGTGATTTATACGGCGGGTGATGGGTAGTGGACAGTGACATAATCAGAACATGTTCCCCGTTCTTTTCTGCCTGAGTTAAACGCTCTTCAATATAACGGAACATAAACTCATCAGGTACACCCCAGGTATCGAATTTGGCTTCTGGGTAGCGTTTTTTCAGTCCATTCTGATCCATAAATTCACTGACACCCAGATTTGGCAGGAATTGATTCAGATTACGCCATGCGCCGTTACCTGATGTAATGAAAATGATTTTATAACCGTTTGCCAGATAGGGCTTAAACATATTACTGGTGAAGTCGAGATTTTGGGCTGTGGACTGACTGATTGCACTGTTCGGGCTGCGGATAAGGAAACGGCTTAAACTGTCAATGGTGCCATCTCCTTCGGAAACGAAACGTTCAAAACGCCAGTCGTTCTGCCAGTGTTGGCGCAGGGCACCAAAAACATCAAGATCTGGACGATCGAGGCTTTGCAGGTGATAACCCATACTCTCCATCACGTTAAATATTATGTGAGGCGGATTTTTTTGAGCAGTGGGGTTGTCGGCGGTTTTAGCCATAAACGGTGACAGACTTGCGGGAGTTGGTTTATCCAGAAACTGGCTTAATAATTTATCACCTTGTTCATCTGTTGCTTCTGGGAAATAGCTGTTTTTGTAATGATCATTAAAGGCCCAGTTTAGTGCCATTGGGCCGTTAGGTGTCAGCATGTTAAGCATTTTAACTTCTGAAACCTGTGTATTGGATTGGCGTAATGGGAAGGTACCTATGGAGCCGCGCATCCCAACGAAGCAGATAGCTAGAATAGCTAGCGTCGCTATAGCAGAAGTTGGCAGGTTGGTTTTGCGCTCTGTACGTGAGGAAAGGCGGCGTTGCCAGCGGAGACAAAGCCAGAAAACGAAAGCTGCGAACAGAGCTAAGCTAAGCAAGCCTCGGATAATGGGATAGTCATTCCACAGGGTGTGCAACACGGCTGTTGTGTCATCTTCTACCAAACCGAAAACGAAAATATCGATCGACCGTTCATAAGTGGCATAGTAGTAAATATTACCTACAGTCAAAGCCCCTATCAGTGTATTTAATACGGTTGCTAGCCATGGCCAAAAACGTTGCCATATGCTGAAGCTACTTTTATTAATCGCCAATAAACTGGCAATCAGCAGACAGGGAACGAACAGCAGACTGGCAATCCGGATATCAAACAATCCGCCAATCCAAAACATTCTTTCTACATCCTGAAAGGAATCTGCAAAGAGTTGATGACTGCTATAAGTGAAGAGAAGGTAGATTCTTCCTGCCATTTGTGTTGCCACAGCTAACAGCCAGGGCAGTAAAAGAGCGATAAAAGCCTGTTTAAATCTGCAAAACCACATAGGGCCTTCTTAGTAATAAATTGGTAAGAATAATTTGATATTTGGTTGGTTAAAGATCCTATCTTATATCAGCAAGTTACTGTTTATCCCATGAGGTTATTTTATTTGACATTTTTTGCAGTAGAGAAGTCATTGGTCCGATATAGACGATTGAAGGATAGTGCAGACTGTAAACAATTCTTTACTTCGAAAGGGTACTTCCTTTTGCAAATGTTACATCAAGTTCATTAAAAATTAACCAACTAACAAAGATCTAGGTTATTTCCCTGTCGGGGAAGTAAAAATGGTTTTGTTACCAAACTTGTTTGGTTTACCCGCCAGTTGGCGGGTGAAATCAGCGATAATCACACATGTTCGATTTCTGCGGTTTTAACCCCTGACAGAAAAACAGATTGCGCATCTCGTAGACGATGTATTCACAGTTCTGTTATACCCGGATTGCCCCACATCCGTAGACACACTTCTATAGTTGGATACTGGTGAAAGTTAAGCTGTACTGGAGAAGAGAGCCAACAGTTACACTAGTTCCCCTCTTAGCACACCACACACATTGGTTTACCTGAAACTGGCTCGGGATGAATTTCCGCTTCAATGCTGAATACCCGCTGTAATAATTCTGGTGTCATAACTTCCTCGGGTGAGCCTTGAGCGATAACCTGCCCTTGTGAAAGTAGTACCAGGTGGTCACAGTATCGGCTGGCCTGATTGAGGTCATGCAGTACTGTCACGACTGTTTTTCCTTCGTCGTTTAGCTTACGCAGCAGCTTCATCAATTCCACCTGATGATTGATGTCCAGGTACGTAGTAGGTTCGTCGAGCAGCAGCACTGGTGTATCTTGGGCCAGAACCATTGCCAGAAAAGCACGTTGGCGCTGCCCGCCAGAAAGGTCAGTAATGCGTTTATCGGCAAGATGGCTAATCTGCGTTTTTTCCATTGCTTGTTGTACAAGATGACGATCATGAGATGCTAAATGCCCCCAGAACGTAAGCCAGGGGCTGCGTCCGTATGCAACCAGTTCACGAACAGCGATCCCTTCAGGTGTGAGAGGGTGTTGCGGCAAAAGTGCCAGATGTCTGGCGAGCTTGCGTGAGGAAAAGTGAGCTAAAGGTTCACTATTTATTGTTAACTTTCCGGATAATGGTGTTAATAGTCTCGAAAAGCATTTCAGTAATGTCGATTTCCCACAACCGTTGGGGCCGAGTAGCCCTGTGATTCTCCCAGTTGGAAGAGTAAGCGACAGGTCATTCAGAATGCATTTCTCCCCGTAGCCTGCGGATAACTTTTCTGTAGTCAGTTGCATTTAGCGCATCCTTACTAAAAGCCAGAAAAAATAAGGGGTGCCAATGATGGCGGTCAGTACGCCCGCTGGTAGCTCCATCGGTGGATCTATGGTTCTTGCCAGCAAATCGGCTAGTAGCAGAACCTGTGCTCCCATAAGCATAGATGCTGGTATAAGCCATCGATGCCGCCCTCCCACAAGCCTGCGAGCGAGATGGGGTACCACGAGGCTAATAAAGCCAATCGGCCCGCAAACGGCGACGCCTGTTGCGGCAAGTGCTACTGCCAGCATTAGTCCCCAGGATTGTACGTGTAGGAGCGAAACGCCTAGTGTGCTGGCGCTGTCATCACCGAGTGCCAGTAAATCTAAATCGCGACAAAAGCGTAAGCTGAGCGGCATCAGTATCATCAGTACCGGTAGAGCTATAGCTACAAACTGCCAATCGCGTCCCCATAGACTACCTGTCAGCCACAGAAGCGCATTGTTGATATCCTGTGGACGTGAGAGCATCAGGTAGTCGGTGATGCTTGTCCAGGTAGCTGAAAGTGCCACCCCAACCAACGCAAGGCGCAGCGGCGAAGAAGGTCCGGCAATTGTCCGCAGCAGGATTAGTGCGGCCATTCCGCCGCTAAAAGCGAGCAGCGGAAGCCACTGCACCGGCAGAGAAGGGAAAAGGATCAGTGCGCTTACGGATGCCAGGCTTGCTGCATGATTTACCCCCAGTACATCGGGTGAGGCCAGTGGATTACGAACGATACCTTGAACCAGAACGCCGGACAGCGCCAATGCAGCGCCTACAGTGATGGCCAGAAAAATACGCGGTAGGCGGTACTGCGTTAGCACAAAGTGGTGTTTGTCACTGGGTTGCCAGCCGCTTATTAATGCTTCCCAGGGAAGCGGCTGTGCACCCATGCGTAGCGCCAGTACCAGCGTAACTGCCAGCAGCAGCATCAAAAGTGAGATAACCTGACGATTCATGCTCGTCTCCTTGCCAGCCAGACAAAGCAAGGGGCACCAAGCAGAGCCAGCACCGCACCTGCCGGGAGTTCTCCAGGCCAGGCCAGCGCACGAGCCAGTAAATCCGCAAGTAGCATAAATACCGCTCCCAGCAACATACACATTGGTAGTGCGCGGCGCAGATCGTAGCCAACCCAGAACCGCGCCAGATGCGGCATTAGCAGGCCAATAAATACGATCGGGCCTGCAACGCTGACACAGGCCCCTACCAGAATCAGTACTGCCAGATTGACGAAGATACGCAGGTGCGTCAGGTTCACGCCAAGCGTATGGGCACTAATATCGCCGGCGTTGAGCAGATTAAGCGATTTCGCCAACAACAAAACCATGGGCGCGGTGACTACCACGAAAGGAAATAGTTGCCAGAATTCTGGCCAACGGACATGGGAGACTCCACCCGCCAGCCAGTAGAAAATGCCGTAAGCATGATCTTCGGCAAGCAGTAGCGTAATACGTGTCAGTGCCATACATAAGGCTGATAAGGCAATGCCCGCTAGAATCAGCTGGTTGCGATCGTGTTTTTGCTGCCAACTGCCACTTGCGGCCATTACCATCATCCAGCTGATCCCACCGCCGCAGGCTGCTACCAGTGAAATGGAATATCCGGCTAGTGGTTCTGGGCTGAAAGCGCTGACCAGCGCCATTGCCAGCGCTGCGCCACTGTTAATTCCTAGTAAGGAAGGCGAGGCCAGAGGATTATGAGTAAGTGTCTGGAGTAGTGCCCCAGCCAGCGCCAGAGCTGCGCCGAGTAAAATGGCAACCAAACTGCGTGGTAGCCGCAGATTGATGACCAGTGCTTCAGGCAGCGTCGGTGTATGACCGGGCACCAGCGCCTTGAGCGCGCTGATGGCGGAAATGGGAATAGCAGAATAGCAAAACAGGCTTAACCAGAACGCGCTAAACAGTGCAATCAACGGTAATCCCCAGCGCCAAACTGGATGATGGCGGCATCTCATGGTGTTTTGTTAACCGGCTGATGATGGAAGATTTTTACCGCATCACTGCCAATGCGTTCAGCAGCAAATATCCCACGCATACGTGCCCAAGTGTTACTATCTACCGCCGCTATCTGATGCTTGTGCTGTGCTGTCATCATCTGCCACAGCGCATCTTGCTGCCAGCGTTTCACGATGCTTTCCTGGCGATAGTGGGCTACGATCAGCCAGTCAGGATTGAGTGCCAATAATTGTTCAAGGCTGAGAGAAACCATTGCCGCGTGGTTAACTGGCGCGGGAACCTTCAACCCTAATGCGGTTAAGACACTGCCGGTATAGGTGTCGCTGGAGTGCAGGTTAAATTGTTGTTCGCGCGAGGTGCCAAAAACCACATTGACACCTTGTGGCAACTGGCTGGCATAGTCTTTCATGCGTTCATGATGTTCTGCCAGCCGTTTTTGCATCTCACGATCTTTCCCCATCACTTTGCCAATGATAGCGGCAGATTGCAGGTTTTCTTCATAGGTTTCGTTGCGGGACTTCAGCAGCAGCACTGGGGCGATGCCCTTTAGTGTCTGATAAATCCCCGCGTGGCGTTGGCTATCTGCAATGATGAGATCGGGCTTCAGCGCGCTGATAACTTCAAGGCTCGGCTGGGAGCGAGTGCCTATTGACTGCCAAGGTTTAATACGTTGGTGAACATCTGCCAGGATGCGTTGAGGATCGTTGTCATCGGCAATACCCACCGGGCTGATATTGATGGCGGCCAGCGCATCAACAAACGACAGTTCCAGCACGACCACGCGCTGAGGAACGGTATTGAGGGTAAAACTGCCTTGCTCATCCTGTACCGTAACTGCGAAGACGCGCGTCAAGTTGGTGAAGAAGAGCAAAGCGATAAACATAACTCGAATCAGGGCAGACATAACTTAACTCCAGAAATAGCAAAGCCGGGCAATGGCCCGGCAAAAGGATTAACGTAGCGTCAGAACTTCAGCGAACCCTGCATATAGAGCGTGCGCGGTTGCCCGGCGTAGATGCCTTTATTGTTATCGTCATAGGAACGGGTGTAATACTCGTGGTCGAAAATGTTTTTCACTCCAAAGGCCAGAGTCAGGTTAGCCATTTGTGGGCCGAAGTCATATGCCACGCGCGCATCCCACAACATAAAGCCAGGAATGCGACCGGTGCTGCCATTGGCGCTTTCCTGTATGGTGTTAGCGTTATCAGCAAACTGGCTAGACTGGAATTCGCTGTTGAGGTTGAAGGTCCAGTTGCCAGGTTTGTAATCCATACCAAATGTACCTTTATGTTTCGGTGAGAACGGCACTTGATTCCCGTAGGTATTGCCTTCTTCACGAATTTGCGCGTTTACATACGTGTAGTTGGCGTAAACCGCAACGTTCTCCAGTTTGGGCGTAAGCTCGGAAAGATCGTAACGTGCCTGAGTTTCCAGCCCGGTATGTCGGGTTTTTCCACGTGCCGTAACAGTATCGTTAGTCTGGTTGGAGTCGTACTGATTGTTGAAGTTAATCAGGAACAGCCCCATTTCCGCAGTCAGAGCGCCGTCGTCGTAGCGGGTTCCGACTTCCCAGGTTCGCGCTTTTTCCGGTTCTACATTGCCGCTTTTCACAGCCTTGCCAATTTGGCTGTACTGTACGGTACCGAACGAGCCTTCCGTATTGGCATAAAGATTCCAGCTGTCAGTGACGTGATAAAGAACATTGAGTGCAGGCAGCGGCGCATTGTAGCTTACTTCTTGGCGGGTGCCTTTCAGGTTGTTGTTTTGGATAGATTTGATATGTTCGAATCGTATCCCTGGCGTAATGGTCCAGTTGCCGATATCAATACGGTCGTCAATGTACCAGGCATGTGCCTCGGTGCTGGAACGGGTATTACGATCATAAGGACTTGACGTGCTGGGTAATTCGCCGCTGCTGGTGGCGGTGTAGTAACGCATTTCGTGACTGGCTTCATTCACGTAACGGTAGCCAATCCCAACCTCATGGGCTGAAGGGCCTAAATTGAAGAGCTGGCTATAGCGTGGTTCGATGCTGCGCACCCAGTATTCGCGTGGGGAAAGGGTAATGCGTTTGCCCTGCTCAAGATAACCGCTGCGCAAGGTATGGGTATATAAGCTTTGAATATTGAATTTGTGCTGCTGGTCGGGCTGATACTGATAGCTGAGGCTTGCGAGCTGACGGCGGCCCCAGAAGCGATCATATGGGCGAGTGGATTGCCAGCGATTGGTATCGTAATCGGCGCGTGAAAGTCCTCCGGGCATATCCGCACTACCATCGTAATATTGCAGCAGGCTGTTGAAGGTGTGCGCTTCATTAAGGGCATAGCGGCTTTTGAGCATCACATCGTCAATGTGCGTGGCACTGTGCTCGCGCCAATCACTGCCGCGTGTGCCAGAGTAGAGAAGCGCCGTACCGAAACCGTTATCTGCCGTACCGCCAATCATCAAATTATGAGTTTCTTTTGGGTTATTTTGTGAAGATGTGGGGCTAAGCTGGCCTTCCACACTTGCGTCAATACCAAAATCCTGCGGGATAGCGCGGGTCACGAAATTCACCACACCACCTACGCTTTGTGGCCCGTAGCGCACAGCGCCACCACCGCGTACCACGTCTACGGCGTCCATGTTGCCGAGAGAGACTGGCGCCAACGACAGCTGTGGCTGGCCGTAAGGCGCGAAGGGTACAGGAACGCCATCCATCAGAACTGTAGAACGGCTAGCAAGACGTGGGTTCAGGCCACGAATACCGAAGTTCATTGCCAGGTCGTGGCTGCCGGTACCGTTGTTTTCTGGTGCGCTGACGCCCGGAATGCGGTTCAGCACTTCACGCATTGTTGTTGCGCCTGTTTTAGCAAAATCTTCACGGCGGATGACATCACGTGCACCGGCATGTTCAAACACGTCAGCTTCACGCGCACTGCCTAGCCAGTCGCCTACCACGGTTAGCAAGTCTTTCTGCACAACAGGGGCGGGTTCGAGCGTGAACGTGTTATCACCCAACGTTTTCACCTGCAAATCAGTACCAACCAGCAAGGTGTTCAGCCCATCGGTGATGGTGTAAGTGCCGTGTAGGCCGCTGCTTTGTTTGCCGCGTGTTAAGCTGGCATCTACCGAAAGGGTAATACTAGCGCGGGTGGAATACTGATTGAGAACTTTATCTAGTTCTCCTGCATTAATGTCATAGTGTGCGCTAGCGGGTTCCACTGCCGCATACGTGATCCCTGAGGTTAGGCAAGCCACCGGTAACAGGCTCAAACGAATCGCCATTACCAGCGGTGTTGCTTTGTGAAGCGCGCGCAGTGGCCGTGCACGTAAAGGCATCATAACGTCTCCATAATCATTTTGTTGCTGTATCTACTTACTAAGTCGAATGAGGAGGTAAAAAGGGACAATTGAAAATGATTATTTTTTACGTTAACGATTTTTCGGCGGGCAGAACATTCACCCAATAACGGGTAATATATTGAATCTTAACGGGAAGTGTCTTTTCTATGATAGTTAATATTGTATCGGTATTTTTTATCGGGAAAGTGCCGCTTAACCGTAGCGAAGCGACAGTCGGGTCGCAGCGTAATACGCCATTGCGATAGCGGGCGAGGGTCGTTATCACTTCACTCAGTGGTTTATCGCTGAAGCTTAGCATCCCCTGCGTCCACGCGTTGTCTTCGGTGGTGGTGGTTGTCAGTTTGCCAAAATCGGTGGCGCTGAATTTTAGGCTTTCACCTTGATGCACAATACATTTACGGTCAGCACCGGTCAGTCTCACTTCTACGGCATGCTGCTGTACGCTGAGTAGCGTGGTGTTGCCTTCCTGACAAACCGTAAATTTGGTACCCAGTGCGGTCAGTTGTGCATGGCGAGTTTGTACACGTAACAGCCTTGCTTCGGTATTGTGCCCGGTGGTGATGGCAATTTCGCCATACCAGAGATGCACCAGACGTTGCAGAGGGTCAAAACGGACATCTACTGCACTGTCGGTATTGAGTGTAAGCAGTGTGCCATCTCTCAGTCGATGATGCTGAATATCTCCTTTAGCAGTACAGTAATCGGCCCGCAGACCCTCTCCGGCTTCCGAACACCACAGTTGCCAGCTACCGCTAACCCCTAGTAGCAACAGTATGCCTTTCATCACCTTGCGACGTGACAGGTGCGTTTCTTGAAGTGCGTGGCTTGCCGTATTGCCCGGCACCACTAGCATCTGGTTACGCAGGTTCTCCACTTGCTGCCATGCCCACTGATTATCCTGATGCTGTTCGTACCAACGCTGCCATTTTTCAGTTTGCAGCGGACTTACTTGATCACTACTCAGTACTGCATACCAATGTGATGCCGATTTTAAAGCCTGACGACGAGAATGGGTCAACGTGGTGTTCATAATCAGAGTCCATGCTCCAGGCGAAACAGCAGACAGTGCTCAGTGGCTTTGGCTATGTATTTTTTCACGGAACTGACGGACACATTGAGGCGTGCAGCAATGTCGCTGTAGGTCAGATTTTCGAGCTGAGACAGTAAAAACGCTTGGCGTGTTTTGCTGCTCAGACCATCGATCATCTGGTCGATTTGCTGGAGCGTCTCGAGCTGACACTGACGAGTTTCCGGCGAGGGCATAAGTGCTTCGGGCTGTTGCGCGAGCAGTTCCAGATATGCCTTTTCCAGTGCGTTGCGGCGAAACAGATCGATCATCACCCTTTTGGCGATAGTGCAGAGGAAGGATTTTGGGTCGCGAATTGTCTGTAGTGAGTCACTGGTTATTACACGCAGGAAGGTATCTTGTGCTACGTCGTCGGCATCAAAGGACGATTGCAGTTTGCGCGTGAGCCAGTTTTGCAGCCAGCCATGATGTGTGCCGTAAAACGATTCAATCGTCAGCTCCGCAGAAACAACAATGTAGTTAGACATAGTTTTATAATATCAAAAGTAAATAATTACGGCATCATATTAATGTGAGAATGGTTATCATTACAATCTTTCCTGAAGATTTTTTATTTAATTTAATGTGGCGTCAAGTGGATGTAGTCGTGAGGTTTATTCTCTGTTCCTTAAGATGTTGGAGTGTAATCGTTGTTTTGCCAGATTTTGGTATCTATGTGTATTACACCTAATTTGATCGCCGATTCCAGTTATATTAGGTTCATTTATCCATTGTTTTTGGGCGCCGTGATCGAGGAGCCGTTAATTTTCGAGCTGACTTATGTTCGTTTGTTTCAGGGATACTTGGAGGTGTTTTCTCTCAGTCTAGATTTGTTTGCCATTACACGTCAGGCCAGTATTCTCAGTATGTAAGGCTCCTGAAATTGATAAATTTGTAGAAGAGAATTATTAAACAGGGTTGCTGTCATAATTGGTATTCTGGTGGTGTACATCATGCAGCACACCACCTTTTTGTACACAATTAGCTCTGACTCTGGCTCTTCAAAGCCTCTGTTTCCTGAATTAGCTAATCAATTAATCTGCGTTGTTTGTTGTAACAATTCATTGGCAACCGAGAAATACTTGCAGCCAGACCAGATTTCTTTGCTGCCGACGATATAGACTCTCTTCTGCGCACGAGTGACGGCGACATTCAACAGGTTAGGTTTAGAAGATGCCCATTTAGTTGCACCACGGTTTTCAGTAGCCAGTCCGAGTACGAAGATGACATTTTTCTCCTCTTTACCCTGAAAAGTATGGACGGTGCCGATTCGCTCATTTAGCCATTTATTTCGTCCATCGATGGGGGATAGCTTTTCTTTTAGAAAGATGTTTAGTTCCTTTTTAACGTGTTTAAAGGGGGAAATGATGTAAGCATCCGGCAGTTTTTTATAATGATCAATATAGGCTTGTAGCATGATCAGTACATGTTGGGCTTGCTCGGGAACAAAATGTTTGCCTTCAGTGCAGCCCCGCACATCAAACCAACAACTTGGACCCCAGAAAAACGTCTCATCACTCCATGGATTATCCAGACCGTGCAGCATTTTGTTGTTGTAGGCGATCTCATTAGCAATACTGAACATAGGTTCATCACAGCGGCGGTGGACGCGTAACGGGCTTCCCAACCATGTATTTTTAGCGATCTGCTCTGTGCCGTAAGGATTTACTCTGTCTGCCAGGTTTTGTACTGACGTTATGGTCGGAGACCATAATTTCCATTGTTCACCGAGTTCGCGCTTGGCAATACCTTCAACAAAAGCGGGTGGAATGGTAAATACCGGTTCAATCTGTAGTGGATCGCCTACGACTACAGCTCGCTTCGCCCGCCACAGAGATCCAACAGCCTGCTGAGGAGTTGCCTGGCCTGCTTCATCAATGAACAGCCAGCCAATATCCCCGTCACCCAGTGCGCTGAACTGACGAGCCACAGAGGCAAACGTTGAGGATACTACCGGGACTATCATAAACAGCAATTGCCACAAAGCTTTGGCGGCCTGTTTGTCCGCTATTCTGCCGTTAATCACATTCATAATAACGAGTAAGGAATCTGAGAAGTGGCACTCTTTGTAAGCTGCGGCAAGCCATGCCTGATGTAACTCAAGGGCTTTTACAGTGAGGCGATTTCTGGCTTCATTCAATGCTGGGCATTGACCAAAAGCAGTGCGTTGAATAGTGGGAGCTTCCAGATCGGTATCTTGTCCGGCAAAAAGTACACCGGCATATTTCTCTTTAAGAATCATGCAGGTTTGTTGCTCGATTTCCAGCTCTGCCAGCAGCTGTTCCCATATATGTTGATCTTTTTGATATTGTGCTTCCGCTTTATTACGGCGTAGCGTCAGACCCGTAATGATGGCCCGTAAACGGCACCTATGCCTGATGCGCAGGTCCCACCAATTGATTTTCCTTTGCTGAAGTTTTGCCAGGCGCGCATTCAGGCAAAGGATGCGAAACCGTTCACGCTCTGCTTTCTGTTTCTGAACTCGGCAGTTTTCTTCCAATATAGGCAGACCCTCCAGTTTTTTTAGCTCATTGAGAAGTACCTCAAGATCCTTTTGAGCTTGTTGAAACGCGTTCTGCGCCTGAGTAAACGAAGAGGTAGCATCAGAGCTATTTGCTAGCTGTTTAATGGCAGCGGCCAGTGTACGGTATTGGTCGGTAGGAGGCGGGGCAATGCACTTTTCTGTTGTCTGGAAGATCGCCCGTGTACCAAATATCTCCCGGTTTTTTTGTTTACCCAACGCGGCAGCAATTAGTCCCCAGCACTCTGTTTTTTCAGTTAGGGGCGTGATCTTATATTTATCCTGACCGTCAGGGATCTCATGAAAGGCGGCTAGTTTTTGCGCGACAGGTTTAAGGTAACTGGTATCCCGCCAGGATTTTCCCAGGCTTTTTATCTGGGGTAATTCCTGAGAAATGTTCTCAACGGCTGCGTTATTGCTAGAAACAACAATCATTTCAAAGCCAGTGAGTGATGGTGACAAGCATTTGATGGTGCGTTGTTTGTCACCCGATGTAACAGTAATTTCATGGCTAAAGGCATCCGCAGCACTATTAAGAACAGCCAGTACTTCTGCCCGTTTCACCAGATTGTTGGCAATAAGGTCACGAAGCATGGTTGTTTTTCCTGTTCCCGGCGGACCGTTGACAGAATAGAGGCCACTTAGTGTTAGTTCTTCCTCAATAGTATTGATGGCAAATTGTTGCATCAAGCTCATAGAATGGGCGGTTTCGGTGGGCCAACGACCTAAGGGGAGTTTATTTAACCGTAACATTTCTAGGAGTAAAGGCTTACCATCAGGTTTCAGTAAATCCGGTTTTCTTTCTCTCGTGTCAGAAAGATAACGTTCTAAAGGAGAATTAAGCGTGAATCCATCCCGTTTTATACATTCCATGATTCGTTCTATATCACGGATATAAAAACTATTGAGAATGGTTATTTCTTTGGTTTCTTTTATTGAGGGGGCTGAGCTTTCAATCTTTAGCTTATCGATCTCTGCTTTTACCATCCTTTCTGGCAAGGTTGATAGATAAGGTAATAAATTGATGTCCAGCTCAATATTTTTTGTACGGTTTTTTCCTTTTTCCTGAGTGAGCTTGATGTACAGGGCAGGAGTTGAGATCTCGGGGCTAAAGTCTGTCCACTCTGCCATCGATTTAAGAAATTCGATAATTTCATAAGTTGTCAGTTTGGGAGGCAGTCCATATTGTTGTTTCAGGTTATCAGCTACTGCCATGACGTCGAGAAAACGCTGGCGCAATTTCTCCGTATCTTTTTCATATGCGCTTAGCGTAATGTTGTCGAGTCCGTTTTTTTCCAGTTGTCCTATAGCCCAGGTTACAGTGGAGAATGCAAAACTGTTTTTGTCAGCACATCCATCCTGATCGACATATAGTGTAATAGAGCATGTCCGGCCTTCGTCCTGATTTTGTTCTTCTTTGTCATCGATGATATCTGGAAACGCACATTTGGCGCGCTCAAAGATTTCACAGCGATCGAAGATGCCGAAGTACAGCGTGTAATTATATTTCTTCGTGGGAGAGAAGTTTTTCCCTGCGCGTCTTATTTGCTGAGGGTTAATCCATGGCAGGCAAGTGGGGTCCTGTAGCTCTTCTGGCGTTAACTTAATGACCCCCTCGGCTTCCTCTTCTAGTTCCTTTATATCTGTGGATTCAAAGAATTCGATTTTGTGCCAGTAATCCAGCACCCGGAGAGCCTGGCTACTATTGCTGTGTAAGGTACTATTCTGATTTTTATAATCCATTTAGCGGAGATGTCCTGTCCTAATGATTTATGCTTTTCAATTATATTAACCTCTCTAATGAATCATGTTCAATCGGAAGATTTTGAAGACAAATCACTAAATTGTAAGGTGTTGTATAGATCGGCTCAGTAGTATATTGGTGAAATTTGCTCAAAGGGTAACATAACCAGGAATGCTGATATGGTGGTACTAACCTACGATAAATTTATTTGTGTTTTATGCAATTATTGTTAATATTATTACTTCAGAAAAAGTCTTTAAAAGATGAAATGAATAGGAGAGAAAATGAAGAGTAATTTTTTCTTTGTTTTATTGTTTTCTTTATTGTCTTCAGCCTGTGATCAAAAGGATTTAGAGCCAAATGGTAGATTATATCCTACAGGTGTAGTTATCTCTGATTTGGGTGAAAGATTTACTGATATTTCAAGTGATTTTGAAATTAAACAAAAATGGTTGAGGTCAAATGAAGAGTCGCCTGATGTTTTTGAAGTAACAATAATAGGTTATGTTAATAGCAACCAAGTAAATTCTGTAGAATACACTTACACTCTATATTATGTTGACGGAGATTATGATATACACAATAAAACCGTTAGCTGGTTATGTAAGAGTTTGAAAAAATCTTCAAAAAAAGAAGGGTGTATTGAGTAAAAGAGGATTCTCAAATGTCCGAATTACTCTCACTAATGTGGATCTACAATTAATTTGTGCGGGGAGATATTGGGCAGTTAGAGTCATATGAGGATGACGAATAATAGTCTGGGGGGTACTAAAACGGAGATATGCTTTTTGACACTTATTTTTACGTGGGCGATGTGTTTAATTTACTTGTATGGTTTTTTCATGTCTTTATTAACTCAATAACCACCGACTAAAGTCGGTGGTTATTGAGTTTTCACCAAACAAATTTGTTTTTTTATAAAAAAGGAAGAATAGAAGTGTCACCTGTATTAATTGAGGCTTTTATGAGTAAAAATCAGGACGTAATTTTTATGATAATATATCTCAGAATATGGATTTATGGAATAGAAAAGCCAAAATGGAAAGAGCTAAGTTTATTGCTATATTAAGGAAGAAACATAAAAAAAGAAATTAAGTTGTTTTTTGGTTTTATTTAAAGAGATTAGTTATTTTGGGTATTTTAATAGAAAATTTACTCTATATTCATTAAGTTGCCAATGTTATATATTTATATTGATGAATTGTAAATATAACTTGAAATTATATATAGTAGATAGATTATTCGCCTTTTCTCCTTTTCTCCTTTTCTCCTTTTTCCTACATCAGTCGTGACAGTGACTTAATAATTCCGGTATGTTCAGAACAATCAACCGCGCCACATTTTTTCTCCTATACACGTAAGACTACCATTCTGCTTTGTCTCTTAATCTAAGGATTGGATTAAGAGACAAATTTTAATCCGGAAAGGATATCAAGTACCTACAAGATCGTATTCATTCAAACAAACTCTGATGAAGAGTTTGAACGATTTGCTCGGCATCTTTGCCAGGAACAAGCAGGCATAGATTATGATTGCTGGCACCATGGCTGATCATACGGATATTGAATGCTTCTAGCGCATCAAAAATCTGTTTTCCTAATCCGCTGACCTGAGAAAGCTGGTTACCAATAATTGCTACCAGAGCCAGATCTTCTTCTACTTCAACTCGGCATAGAGTTGAAAGCTCAGTCATAAGTGCATTGGTTAGCAGATAACCATTAGTGCTAGTGGAGCCTGTTGTGTCGAGTGTTAATGCCACATTCACTTCAGATGTGGTGATCAAATCCACGGAGATGTTATGACGTGACAAAATGGTAAATATTTCAGCTAGAAATCCTTGAGCATGCAACATCTTCAAGCTATGTAGTGTCAGTAGCGTTTGTTTTCGACGCAGGGCGATAGCACGGAATTGTGGTGGCGCTGTTGTTGTATCACAAACCAGTGTACCGCCAGCTTGTGGGTCCTTACTAGAACCAACAAATACCGGAATGTCACAACGGATAGCAGGCAGTAGTGTGGCCGGATGTAGAATTTTTGCACCAAATGTTGCCATCTCCGCAGCTTCATCAAAGGCAATTTTGTCAATTCGTTGGGCAGTTGGAACGACTCGTGGGTCAGTAGTGTAAATCCCCGGGACATCTGTCCAGATATCAACGCGTTTCAGGTTAAGAGCCTCTCCCAACAGGGCCGCAGTATAGTCACTACCACCACGTCCTAGCGTGGTGGTACGCCCTTTCTCTTCACGACCAATAAAGCCTTGAGTAATTATCAGGGTGTTTTGCAGGCGTGGTAAGAGATGTTCAGTTACTAGCGATTGAAGCTGTATATTGTCTGGTTCTGCGTAGCCAAAATGATCATCGGTACGCATAATTTTACGGATATCAAACCATTCGACATCTGTACCGCGTTGACGGAGTAGTTCAGTAAACAACAATGTAGACATTAATTCACCGTGGCTGACCAGTTCATCTGTCAGCGCATCTGAAGTTGCCAAAGAGGCTGCTTCGGAAAGCGCTTTAATGTTTTCCAGCAGGTGGTTGATTTCTTGATGAACAACATCAGAGTCATGTAAACGGTCAACAATGGCGTATTGAATGGTGTGGATTCGTTTCAGGTAGTCAGCCCGTTTATCTGCATCGCAGCCTTCCGCCAATGCGATTAATAAGTTAGTAATACCGGCAGATGCGGACAGTACAACTAAACGTACTTCTTTGTTTGCCAGTACGATATCAGCACTGCTATTCATGGCATCGAAATTTGCCACGCTGGTACCACCAAATTTTGCGACTACATATCCGCCGATTTCCGGCGCTGGAGATGAAACAACACTCATTGCGATAACCTTCTGTTGACTGAATAGGCTTTTAGAAATATCGGGTTAACGGATTTGAGTCAATCTAGTGAATGGCTACATCAATATCTTTCATGATGACATTAGAATTATAAAAGAAATTGAGGGTTTGAGTATGACAGAGAAAAATAATTATTTTTTATATAAATCAGCAAATGGAGCTAGAAAAAATTAATTGTTTTGACCAATATCAGTGATTAAAGGAAAAGAGACTTTAATCACTGAATTACAGGTTACAATCTTTACCTCCATTTATTTACAGTCATTGATAGAGAGCATAGCTATGAAAAATATCAATCCTAGTCAAACTCCAGCTTGGAAGGCATTAGAACAGCATTTTGCGCAGATAAAAGATATTCACATACGTGAGTTGTTTGAACAGGACAGAAATCGTTTTGCTAAGTTCTCCGCGACGTTTGATGACCAGATTTTGGTAGATTTTTCAAAAAACCGCATCACAACTGAGACATTGGAAAAGTTACAGGCACTGGCTAAAGAGACCGATGTTGCCGAGGCTATTCGCAGCATGTTCTCCGGTGAGAAAATTAACCGTACTGAAGATCGCGCGGTACTACATATTGCCTTGCGTAACCGCAGCAACATCCCTGTTATTGTTGATGGGGAAGATGTTATGCAGCAGGTCAACGCTGTGTTGGTAAAAATGAAAGAGTTCAGTGAACGCGTGATTAATGGTGAGTGGAAAGGTTATACCGGCAAGGAAATTACTGATGTGGTGAATATCGGTATCGGTGGTTCGGATCTCGGTCCTTATATGGTGACGGAAGCGCTGAAACCTTATAAAAATCACCTGAATATGCATTTTGTCTCTAATGTTGATGGAACTCATATCGCGGAGACCCTAAAAGCACTTAATCCGGAAACAACTCTGTTCCTGATTGCTTCTAAGACATTTACCACGCAGGAAACGATGACTAATGCCCACTCTGCTCGTCACTGGTTTCTGAGAAGTGCCGGGGATGAAGCGTATGTTGCTAAGCATTTTGCTGCGCTTTCCACAAATGAGCAGGAAGTGCAGAAATTTGGTATTGATACCAAAAATATGTTTGAGTTCTGGGATTGGGTTGGTGGCCGTTATTCATTGTGGTCCGCGATAGGTCTGTCTATTGCGCTTTTTGTTGGGTTTGAAAATTTTGAGCAATTGCTTAGTGGTGCACACGCTATGGATCAGCATTTTGCCAATACCCCATTTGAGCTGAATATCCCGGTATTGCTGGCGCTGATTG
Source organism: Photorhabdus cinerea (assembly GCF_011189575.1). Taxonomy (GTDB): domain Bacteria; phylum Pseudomonadota; class Gammaproteobacteria; order Enterobacterales; family Enterobacteriaceae; genus Photorhabdus; species Photorhabdus cinerea. The sequence continues at coordinate 66,880 of NZ_PUJW01000016.1, read as the reverse complement.
GAATTTGGTACAACAATTTCTTTGGCTCAGAAACTGAAGCGATTCTGCCATACGATCAGTATATGCATCGCTTTGCGGCATATTTTCAACAGGGCAATATGGAATCCAATGGTAAATATATTGACCGCAATGGTCATCCGGTGGATTACCAAACAGGCCCAATCATCTGGGGGGAGCCTGGAACCAATGGTCAGCACGCTTTCTATCAGCTTATTCATCAGGGTACTAAACTGATCCCTTGCGATTTTATTGCTCCGGCGATCAGCCATAACCCATTGAGTGACCATCACCGCAAATTGTTATCCAACTTCTTTGCTCAAACGGAAGCGTTAGCATTCGGTAAAACTCGTGAGCAAGTGGATGTTGAATTTGCTGCTAGTGGTAAAACTGCTGCTGAGGTTGAACATGTCGCACCATTTAAAGTGTTTGAAGGAAACCGCCCGACTAACTCCATTTTGTTACGTGAAATTACCCCATTCAGTCTGGGAGCTTTGATTGCTATGTATGAGCACAAAATATTTGTACAGGGGGCGATTCTCAACATCTTCACATTTGATCAGTGGGGGGTGGAGCTGGGTAAACAGCTGGCTAACCGTATTTTGCCGGAGCTTGAAGATGATAAAGCGATTGCTAGCCACGATAGCTCGACGAATGGATTGATTAACTGTTTTAAAGCATGGCGTTAGTCACTTATTCCGAATCAGAAATTTAACCACTTTATAAAGCGAATTATGTTCATCATAATTCGCTCATTCTCCTCAAACATTATTTACAAAATTTGCTATAACTTTTTATGCTGCATACTTGCACTGTGGTATTCTCCGTGGCTGTTAATTATACAATCAAATAATAAGAAATTTGTTCATAGTGGAAGAGCGTATGTCAGCAGATTCAATACTAACAACAATGCCTATTCAATGGCTTTCGATGAACTCGTCTGATTTTCCTGATGAGATTTTAGATTGGTTGATGGAATTGGGTTCGATGACCCGACGTTTTGAACAATATTGTGACCATGTTCATGTTGTACCATTTAGAGAATGTTTTATCACAGAGGAAGAAATTTCTGATGAAAGTGAACATTTACCAACTAGCCAAAGATATTGGCTGCGTGAGATCGTGTTATATGGTGACAATATCCCCTGGCTATTAGGTCGGACATTAATTCCTGAGGCAACATTAACCGGTCCTGATGAAAAATTGGTTGATTTAGGAACAGTTCCACTTGGACGGTATCTTTTTAGTAGCAATAAATTAACACGGGATTATATTCAGAAGGGGCAACAGGGAAAATGTTGGGCAAGGCGATCATTGCTGAGGTTATCAGGCAAGCCATTATTATTAACGGAAGTCTTTTTACCTGAATCACCTGTGTATAAAAGTAAAATTTAAAGAAGGGGGAAACAGAAGTGGCGGGAAGTATGGCGCAAAGTAAATGGTGGGCTTATTGCCGTTTAGTGCGTATTGATAGACCCATCGGTTCATTATTGTTGTTATGGCCGACGTTTTGGGCCTTGTGGATTGCTGGGAAAGGTATCCCGGATATGCACATATTATTAGTCTTTACTGCCGGTGTATTTCTGATGCGTGCAGCAGGATGTGTAATTAATGATTTTGCTGACAGAAAATTTGATGGCTATGTAGAACGCACAAAGACACGTCCCTTGCCTAGTGGTGCTATCAGTGAAAAAGAGAGTAAGATCCTATTTGTTGTATTGGTGTTGATTTCTTTCGGATTAGTTCTGGCCCTCAATAAAATGACTATTTACCTGTCATTCGCTGGGTTGGCTTTGGCTTGGTTTTACCCCTTTGTTAAACGGTTCAGTCATCTTCCCCAGTTTGTACTGGGGGCCGCTTATGGCTGGTCTATTCCTATGGGATTTGCTGCGGTTAGTGAGTCCTTACCATTAGAATGCTGGTTATTATTCCTGACCAATATCTTGTGGTCAGTTATTTATGATACACAGTATGCAATGGTCGATCGTAACGATGATCTAAAAATTGGTGTTAAGTCTACCGCTGTCCTATTTGGTCGCTTCGATAAGCTGATTATTGGTTTACTTCAATTAGCTATGTTACTGATTCTTACGTTGGTGGGCTATATGATGAACCTTGGTGGCATCTATTATTGGTCGCTATTGCTTGCTGGTGCTTTATTTATTTATCAGCAGAAATTGATTTCAGAGCGGGAAAGAACACTCTGTTTCCAGGCATTCCTCAATAATAACTATGTTGGTCTAGTGTTATTCCTTGGTATCTTCTTTAGTTACGTCTGATACATCTGGTGATAATGGAAAACCCCCATTATCACCAGTATTCCCAAAATTACACTTCTTTAGTTATTTCTTCAGTATCGTTGTGCTCTGCTGGCAAACTGACACTCTCAATAGTAAGACGAACTTCTGGTGACATCAGTTCACTCAACACCTGATACAACTCCTGGGTATTGGCAGTGATCACATCACCACTATCACTGATATAGCCTTCTTCACGCAGTGTATTTACCGAAGTTGTAAATACTGCCTTATCGAAGAATTCAGGAGCGTTAATGCCATGCAATACAGACAGACGTTGCGCTAGCATCCGACTCTCTTTTTCCAGCATACCCCGGCTGATTTCCGGATTGGCATTCAATAAAGAAAGGGTGATGGCATAACGTTGTAGTGTTTCACGAACACCTGCCGCCAGTAATTGCAATGAGCGGATACGTGCTGGGTTCAGTACCAGCATACCTTGCTCTTTGTTGCAGATAAGGCATTGGCGGGTAAGTTCGTTAATCAGAGTATTAACCACTTCTTGCAGATCTGCTTTGTCGTAACGCATAAACAGCTCTGCTTTGAGCAGTGGATAAATGATTGCAACTTGGCTTAGCAATTCTTCACGGTTAATACGGCGATGATGAATAACAATGCTGGCAATCAGCGCTGGCAGTACCAATAAGTGATGGATATTGTTGCGGTAGTAGGTCATCAAAACTGCACGGTCACGTGGCAGAATGATGATATCGCCCATACTATCTTTGTCTACCTCGAATTTATCCATTTGCAGAGCGTGTTCTAACAATTCTTCTGCGGTTTTATTTGGTATAGTGACATCGGCAGCATAAGGCGAGTTGCGCATGAATTGTATATAACAATCCAGTTGCTCAATCAATTGCTCACGAGTAAGTGCTCGCTGACGTGACGAAAGCAGAGCGGTTGCGCACAGGTTGATTGCATTAGCGGCAGCAGCATTGTTGATGTTCACCATAATTTCCCCGGCCAGTTTGCCGACTGTTGGGGTAACCCATTCTGGACGCTGGAATTCTATTGGATCAATAGAGTCGCGCCAGTCAGGAACATGGTAATTAAGGTATTGGATCAGCGGGATAGGTTCGCCAAAGTTCACATAGCCTTGCCCCAGATTACGAAGTTTACGTAAACCACGTATCATCTGGAAAAAGCCTTCTTTTTCTTTAGTTGCGCCCCGCAGTTCTTTAGCGTAGGTAGCAACTTCCATCACGTGTTCGTAACCGATATAAATTGGAATGATCGTGATTGGGCGTGATTCACCTCTCAACAACGCTTGTAACGTCATGGTCAGGGTACCCGTTTTGGGATCGAGCAAACGACCAGTTCGGGAACGACCGCCTTCCATAAAGTATTCGACAGAATAACCGCGTGCAAATAACTCACCCAGATATTCACGGAATATCGTGGAGTAGAGTTTGTTACCTTTGAAAGTACGACGGATAAAGAATGCACCCAAACGGCGGAATATTGGTCCTGCCGGCCAGAAATTCAGGTTGATGCCTGCGGCGATATGTGGCGGCACCAAGCCTTGATGATAGAGTACATAGGAAAGTAGCAGATAATCCATATGGCTACGGTGGCAGGGGGCATAAACCAATTCGTGGCCGTCCTGTGCCAGACGACGGACCCGCTCAGCATTGTGAACGTTGATCCCCTGATACAGACGGTTCCAGGTCCAACCGAGTACGCGTCCTGACAGTCGTAGAGTTTCATAAGAAAAATTAGCAGCAATCTCTTCCATGATGTTGATAGCATTCTGCTGAGCTTTCTCATGTGAGATTTTCTTGGTACGAACCTCATCGGAGACGGCTTTTTCTATTGCTTTCGACGCCAATAACTTATTAAACAGCTCTTGACGGACAGGTAGGCGCGGACCTACTGCCGCCAGACGCTGACGAGAATAGTGCATCCGTGCCACACGAGCCAGTTTATGGGCAATTGTCTTGTCAGTACCATGCTCAGTCGCCATATAGCGCAGAGATACTGTGTTTGAAAAACGTACGAAACTATCCCGGCCTAGCCAGAGAATGGCAAAGAATTTCTGGATACCATTCAGCAACCGTAGGTATGGGGTGCTTTGCCCTTCACGTCCGGGTGAACGGCCAAACATGACAGAAACTGGCAGCATCTGAATATCCAGGTTTGGATTATTGCGATGCAAATCCAGATAAGCATGGAAAATTTTTACAGATTCTTGCTTTGGTGCGTAATAACGGAATACGCGTGGGCCATTATCAATAAAAACATAACCGGGAAGTTCAGTGTCACCTACCTCCAGTGGATTTAAAGGGTCTGGCAGATCCTGCTCCAGGCATTGCTGACGTAATGTCAGTAAGTCTGCTTTGGAGTGATACGGCAACACGTACAAGATTGGACGTGTAGTATCGAGCCGCAATTCAGTGATGGGATCTGTAGGAATAAGTTTGCTCTTTACCAGTATTTTTAGTGGTAAATTCAATAATTTATAATATATTTTACGCCAACCTGACATAAATAACTAAAGCCTCTTGTTAGCAATAGGTCGCAAGCATACCAGAAACAGTTGTTGAGATCTGTTGAGTTAAGACAATAATAAACATGAAAAGTGGCAAACAACTTCATATAGGATGTGAGTAATTTATGAAAAATCAATCCGTGGGACTGACCCGTATTATTAAAGCAACAAGATATTCGGTGAAAGGTATTAAGGCTGCATGGCAGAATGAAGCCGCTTTCCGGGAGGAAATAATCGTAGCAATATTGGCTCTGATTGTTGCCTTTTATCTGGATGTCAGCGTAATTGAACGTATTTTACTGATTGGTTCAATTATGTTGGTCTTGATTATGGAAATTCTGAATAGTGCTATTGAGGCGATTGTTGATCGTATTGGCAGTGAGTTCCATGAGTTATCCGGTCGGGCGAAGGATATGGGTTCTGCGGCAGTCTTTTTGACGATTATTCTAGCATTAATTGTCTGGAGTACAGTTCTTTGGCAGTTTTTTATGGGTTAATTTCGTTTAATAATTGATCAGTGTATTATAATTGGCTGATTTTCTGTCCTGACAGGTTCCCAATTGCTATTTACCTGTATATACTCACAGTTTGACTGTATAAACAAACAGGGGGCGAAGTGAAAGCACTTACTGCAAGGCAGCAACAAGTTTATGACTTAGTGCGTGACCACATTTCGCAAACGGGTATGCCGCCAACGCGTGCTGAAATTGCATCACATCTTGGCTTTCGTTCACCGAATGCGGCAGAAGAGCATTTAAAAGCGCTGGCTCGTAAAGGGGTGATAGAGATTGTTGCCGGGGCATCTAGGGGTATCCGTTTGCTGCTTGAAGAATCTGGTTTACCGTTGATTGGTCGTGTTGCTGCAGGTGAACCACTGCTGGCACAGGAGCATATTGAAAGCCATTATCAGGTTGATCCTGCATTGTTTAAACCAAGTGCAGATTTCCTGTTAAGAGTCAGCGGAATGTCTATGAAAGATATTGGGATTATGGATGGTGACCTGCTGGCTGTGCATAAAACACAGGATGTTCATAATGGGCAGGTTATTGTTGCCCGTATTGAAGATGAAGTAACTGTAAAACGTTTTAGACAGACTGGGAATAAAGTTGAATTGCTGGCAGAAAACCCAGAGTTTAAACCAATAGTTGTTGATCTACGTGATCAAAACTTGACAATCGAAGGGTTGGCGGTCGGAGTGATTCGTAGCTGTGGCTGGCTCTGATAGTAATATATTAAGTCACTGTTTTTTTGGTGATGATCAGGACATTGCAATATTCCGGCAGAATCATGTTATTGAATGTATCATTACGATTGTCTTAAACGTGATTCTGCGGTTGTCTTTTCATCTTGATAGCTGACTTGTACCAAAATTAAGAATCTAACTCAGTAGGTGTAATTATTGCAGACTGTTCTTGTGAATGAACAGTGAATACAGGCAGCACAGCAGAATGGAGCGTACACAATGGAGTATACACATAGTAATAATACGCGAGGATGACTCGCTTCGTTCACCCTTCGGACCGTATTAAAGTGCGTGCAAAAACTAAGGCTTTTGTCTGAGTACTGTCCGGGTTCGCTTTTTGCAACCAGTGGCAAATAAAGTAGCCTATTAGGATAAGTTCTAAGTACTGACTGCTTATTTCTTTTTTACCTCAATGCTGTGGTCATGTTGGCATTTATCCCGTTCAGAGCAAGATTCAATCTCTTCACAAGGTGAACACAATCCGTGAGCTTCAATTACTGTATGGCGTAAACTGAATCCGGCAGTTTTTGCTAATTGTTGAATAGCAGATTCAACGGCGCCGCCATCCCGTTCTGAAACCGAACCGCAGTGGTCGCAAATAAACATCGCTGAGGTGTGGCTTGGTTGTTCAATATGGTGGCACAGCACATAACTGTTGGTAGATTCTATTTTATGAATAAATCCCTGTTCTAGCAGAAATTCCAGTGCTCGGTAGACGGTTGGGGGTTTAGCTTGTGGTTCTGCTGCCCGCAATAAATCTAGCAAATCATAAGCACTGATTGCTCCAGGTTGCTCTGAAATCAGACGTAAAACTTCAAGCCTCTGTGGAGTAAAGCGGGCTCCCCGAGCCTGGCAAATAGCTTCCGCCTGTTCCATTAACTTTTTTTGATTAACGAGTTCCATTGCTCCCCTTACAACCAGCATGATGACAATGTTGTGATGTTATCATGTTTCTACGATAGAAAATATTATCCAGAAAAGTTCATCGAGATTGTCCCCTGATAGAGTTAATTTGGTTAAATTGATACTTAGCGGCAAAAATAGTGTTTTTTTGAAGTTTGTGATAACACAGATAAGAATTATCATGTATGACAGATAATTTCCGAAAAGGAATCATTTGTGATGAAAGACCTTTTACAAAATCAGCCTCATTACAGACAGTTCCCTGTTAAAGGTTATCAGATAATAAAGAATATTCTCTGTGAGAGAAGAAAGTCTCCTTTTCTACGTTTTTTATATTCAGTCATTAATATTCTATTTTTGATTGCGATATGTATGGGGACTATATTATCTGTAGCAATTATATTATTAATAATAGGTGATGTATCTTTTCCAGATGAAGACTATTTACTTTTGGCTAAGGTAGGAAGTGTAGCATTATTGGTAGTAATGTTACTCTCTGTCATTATTTACCGTATTATTAAACGTCCTGAATGGGAGCAACGGCGTTACTATCAACAAGCGGGTTTATCTCTTTTACCGGAAGAGAAGCGTCAGGTATTGCGGTTGAATATTGTCAGTGACTATTGGTTAGGTTTTTGGAGTGAAACTTTGGAACATTATCCTTTACAATCACGTGTTGCTCATGACGATTATTGTTATTACCTGTTACCATTATCAGCTGCCCAGGAACACCAATCCCAATTATATAGCGACTGGGGAATTATTGATGAAGAAGGTTATATGAAAATGATAACCACCTTATGGGATGGGATACATTCAAAACATTTTGTTGTTGATACGGCTCTTAGTGATGGAAAAATGTTTAAGATTCTTGCTAAATTAGCTGAGGTAACACCTGACTATATTCGTAAATGTTCTCAGTCTGTTAATGGACGTCCACCTGCATTGGTGTGGGGATTCGATTTATGGCTTGCAATCGTTTTAAGTCGTAACTGTTTTTGTGCTGGTTATATCAGTGAAGAAATGGCATGGGAAAAGATGCTGAAAACCGCTGATTATATTTATGAGATTTTCGGTAGCTTTGATGATTTTTATATAAACTTTCAGTTGGGAAATGCTTACTGGAATAATGATTTTGATAGAGCTAAAGGGAGGTTAGAGCAATTTAATTATTATAAATTGTATTGCGATTGGCCAATCGCTAATCTTCCATGGCCTGAACCAAAAGGCATTATTATGGAACGGCAAATGATGACCGGTTTCTCTACATTAGTTGAAGAAGCTTTACGTAGTAGAATAGAAGAACAGAGAATTTATGAGATAGATATCGATGAGTCACTTGTGTCTCGTGTACTGCATTAATATTTATATGAAACATTTCCCTTTAAAGAAAACTTTAAGGGGAAATAAATAATTAATGTAGAAGATAATGACACATTATTTTTTTGCGGCTTCGACTTGAATATACAAATCGACTTGTTTGCTAATGCCGTTTTTAACCTGGTAATTCATTCCCCATTGAGTACGGTCTAATTGAGTTTGGAAATCTCCACCACAAACTTCCGCCTTAATAATTGGGCTTTGGTAACAGTTGAACTTTGTTGCATTCAGGGTAATAGGATGTGTTTGACCCATTAATGTGAGATTTCCGTCAACACTTTTAACTTTATCTCCCTCGAAATTCCATTTTGTTGAGATAAAACGAATTACTGGATATTTTACTTCATCAAATAAATCAGAGCTTTTTAAATGATTATCAAATGATGTTGAACCGCTATTGATATTTTTTATTGGAATGGATATATCGACGATACCTCTTTTTTCTGCTGGTGAGAATTCTATTTTGCCTTCTAAATTATAAAAACCACCGTGGTTAGTGGTAGTAGCGAAGTGATCTATCTGAAAACGGGCGTTGGTGTGATTAGGATCAATAACATATTCCGCAGCTTGAACTCCAGATGTAAAGAGGGTAGCAGCAAGTAAAATAAAAGATTTTTTCATTATAAGATCCATCGTTTATAAAGGTAATGTAATTTGCCCCATTTCCTGAAATCACATATTTCAAATGAAACGGGGCTGAGTTTTTTATCAGTGAGTTAAGAACTAAATTAGACTGATAAATTTTCTCTCGATATCTTTAATGGCTGCACATCCCGCTAGTTTCATACTAAGTTTGAGTTCATCCTTAAGTAGATTTAAAACGGATGTAACGCCTGGCGCTCCGCCTAATGCGAGTCCATACAAAATTGGTCTGCCAATAGCGACAGCTTTAGCACCTAACGCGAGAGCTTTAAACACATGAACGCCACGACGGATACCTCCATCTAAATAGACCGGAATTTTAGACCCAACAGCTTCAACAATGCCTGGTAATGAAGTGATTGCTGCCGGGACAGTATCCAACTGTCGGCCACCGTGGTTAGATACCTGAATAGCCGAGGCTCCGTAGTCAACACATTCTTTAGCGTTTTCGGCAGATTGAATACCTTTTACGATAATTGGAAGGCCCGATTCTTTGGCAAGAAACTCAAGATCCTTGAAATCAAGATCCCGTTTAAATATGGAAGAGATCTCTTTTAATGTTGCGCCGACGGGGGCGTTAGGGATATTAGGAAACGGAAGTGAATTTGGGAAGACAAATTTATTACGTTTATCGGTTTCTCTGTTACCACCCCATTCTAAATCAACTGTAAATACTATTGCGGTTGCACCCATAGCTTTAGCCCGATGTATGAGTTCACGGTTAATACCCATATCTTTGGTAAAATAAATTTGGAACCATTTAGGTCCCTTACTTATCTTTGTTATCTCATCAAGAGATGAATTAGACAGCGTTTGTGCAGTAAACAGTGTACCAGCATCGGCGGCTCCTTTAGCTGTTCCCAGTTCCGCGGTAACATGAGCCAGCCCATGTGCTGCCATTGGAGGAACGAAAATAGGTATATCTACTTTGCTGCCGAGTAATTCGGTTGTGGTGTCAGGATCTTTTACTCCTGCGAGATAGCGCGGAATAATTTGGTAATTATCAAAGGCTCTCGTGTTTTCACGTAAAGTCCATTCATCACCTGAACCACTGCTAATATAACCAAAATGAGAAGCAGGGATCAATTTACGCGCTTCTTCTTCTAAATCATAAAGACTAATAATATCAAGTGCTTTTTCTGTATTACTTGCTTTATAAGCTCCTTGCAGTTTTATATTAGCAGTTGCAGCGTTGGTTGAAGATACCGTGGATAGAATACCGGCAGCAGCAAGACTTAATCCTCCAACCATGACGTCTCTTCTTGATGGCATACAATTCTCCCTTACTTAAAGTAGGCTTATACCTGTTATCTTTCAAGTTGCCTCTTTGTTGGCTGCACTCACTCACCCCGGTCACAGAGTTATCTATGCTCCCGGGGATTCGCTCCCTTGCCGTCGCGATGCATCTTGAAATCCATTGGGTATATAAGTATCAATAATCAAGCTATCTACATATTTAAGAATAGACCTATTTCTGGATAGTTCAGGTTAATAAATACTTAAGAGTATTTTTATGAGTTTGTAAAGTTTACTTGTGTCATTGGAGTTTTAAATTTTTAATTTTGATTAAAAAATAATTTTATATCATTTCAGCATTAAGAGGCTGACTTATGCCAACATATTTACGCTGAAACAGAAAAATCGCAAGAAGGTAGAGGAGGGCGAATGTTGAATGTAAATAGGTGGTTTGGATATATTTTGGTTTCAATGGAAGATATTTTTTTCATAAATTATATGAAAATGATTAATCGTATTTAGTTATAAAAATTTTTCATCGTTCTTTATTAGAAAGAGGCTATGATTGAAATGAAATATAAAAATAATATTCGATGATAAGGTAGATGTTTTATTTTTATTCCTATTAACTCAGGATTTTATTTAATGAAAGCATTGGTTTTTTCTTAAGGAAAAATTATGAGTAATAAAAATGATTTTAAAGCCTTTTCTGTTAGCCAGGATGCTAATGTTATTTCTCAAGGAGAATATGAAGAAAGTCAGTATCTTAATACTGGAATACCGCCAAATTTTATTTCTATTGATCTATACCCAATAGATTTCAAATTGCAGCGCGGCGGCAAGGGAGCGAATCCCCGGGAGCATAGATAACTATGTGACCGGGGTAAGTGAAAGCAGCCAACAAAGCAGCAACTTGAAGGATGAAGGGTATATTAAATAAGGTCTTGCGCCAGTCTTCAACTATATCATCCGTGGTAGCTGATTTTGTATCTACACAATGACGCATTAGCGATTACGCAAAGACTTGCCCAAGAGATAATAAATTCGTTGAGTGAAAATATTAGTAGCAGAGTACCTAATATTCGGAAAATCAACAGTAAGGAACTGTTTGAAGACATTCATCTGGATGCAGTGGATGTCGGAGCGTATACCAGAGCAGAAGTAGACAAACAAATTAATACTAAAGGTAATAAGAACACTGCCGGTAAAGCCATTAATGGCTGGTGGAAATGTGGAGACACCGATGTAATTTATCAATGGGGGCGCACTGATGTGATCCACAGTGGTCATGTGGCTCGTATTCAGCTACCAATTAGTTTTTCCAGTATGGATTACTCTGTAATTATTAATCCGATTCAGAGCAAGATAGGTGTTATGGGTGCAACTATTGGATATGTAAATCTGATTAGTGACTCATCTTTCGAATTGTTTAATTCATGGGTAAATGCCAAATGGAATAGCCCATTTTTTTGGATGGCAATAGGATATTAATTATGTATTATTATAGCGCAAAAAAGAATGCATTCTACCCGATAGAACTGAAGCAGAATTATATTGCTGCCGGTTCATTGCCGGATGATATTACTGAGGTTAGTAACGATATTTATCAGGAATATGCGGCTAGTGGTGCACCAGAAGGTAAATATCGTATAGCGGGTAAAAATGGTTTACCAGAATGGGCGGATATTCCACCACCGACAAGAGAAGAATTGCAGCAGCATGCTAAACTCAAAAAACAGCAACTAATGACCGAGGCAACAAATCAAATCGCATTATTACAGGATGCTATCGATTTAGATATTGCCACGGAAGAAGAGAAAGCGGCTTTATTGACATGGAAGGAATATAGAGTGATGCTTAACCGGATAGATATTTCACAGGAAATGGATTGGCCTGAACTGCCAGAGTGATAGAATAAAGTCTGAGTTTCCCCCAAAAATTAACCGTGTAGTTTTCTGGGGGATATAAAACTTTAATTGTCAATTATCTGCTATAGATTAATTTTATTTTCGTTAATCAATAGTTCTTCCTTCACTATAATGTAGATTATGAAAAACACTCTGATCCATTTCTATTTTTCTCGCTATACTTCCCTCTTAAAGTAATTTGCTCGCACTATTAGTCTTATTTTGGTAACGAGAAGGCCATATTTCGGAGGGGAGCAACCCCAAATTTGTGGCGATTATTGCTTCTCCTTTTGGCCATTGGCGATGTAATGCATTACTCAGTGTGGATGATGCTAACCCTGCTTTGCGAGATACGGCTGAGAGGGTTGTTCCTTGCTTTTTTAAAGCGGCAATAATATCAGCTGGATGCCAATCTTTTTTGTCCACAATAATTCTCCAAAGTTATATAAGTATTTGTACAATTAATTCACTTCCATAGTCAGTAAGACTGGGTATCTTTGTATGACTAAAGTGATTTTTTAGCTGTAATAACCCCGAATTTAAAATATATAGCTATTTTAAATAAATATAATATGAAAAGGAATCGATAAGTATACTTAATCGGATTTTAAAAATTTCAATAAGTTTAATGTAACTACTCACACATGAATTTTCAACAAGTATTTTGTATTTTAATAACAAATTTGTAGTTGTCATGGAGAAATTAACGTATAAATTGCTAAAAAATAGATAAATTTTTCATAATGTTAGTTATAATCTGGAACTGTTAAGGTATTGCATAATACTAGTTGTAAGTATAGCCATATGCAGGGAAAGGATTTATCAATAATAAATCTATAAAAACATTAAAAATCAATAAGATATTGTTAACATATGAAAAATCTTGCAGATAGATTGAAATTTGTACTATATAAGCTGGATATTTCTCAGGCGGAAGCAGCAAAGCGCTGCCGATTGGCTCAACAATCATTAAACTACATTATTAGAAATAATCTTGATGAATCAAAGCTCTCGAACAGGATCGCGGAAGGGTTAAATTTGAATCCGGAATGGTTGATTAGTGGTAAAGGAAATTTTCGTAACCCTGAGATATATAGGGTCCCTCTGATAGATAACTATTTTTCTCTCGGATTATACATCAGAGGGCAAGAGTTAGGCGAAGATACTCAATATTTGCTTACAGCCCGGTTCCTGGGTAATAGACCTTTTGCGAAACGAATTGAGAAGAACAAGATAGCTGTTTGTTGTTCAAAGGAATTCGAGATTGAATCTGTATTTTTTCATGAGTATTTATATGTAACAGAAGATTATTGCAAGGTTGTGGAAAGTAAGGATTTATATGATCAAAGAAATGTCTATACTATTTGTGAATGGAGGATTTATAATGTCGATTTTTCGCAGAGCAATTGATTATTTTTATTATTTGAAGGATTTATTGAAAGAAGAAAATTTGCACGTAAAGATTGACAGTTTAAAATTATTTTCAGGAAGTTTCTTTGTTTCTTACCATATTAACAAGCATGATATAAACTCGTCAATGGAATTAAGAAGTTTTGCAGATAGCTATTACAATAATTTGGTAACGAGTGACAAGTTATTGATAGTAAAATATATTACTTATTATGATATTTTCTTAAAATTGTTCAATGATGGAAATTGTACAGAGAAAGAGTTCTTGGATAATATTAAAATGGAAATAAAGAAAGATGACTTATAATCGATTGGGAACCAGAAATAGATCTGAGTTTTATAATATTGTTTTTGCTTCATTATTTATTTGTTTGTCAATTACTTCACATTTGATCGCTTACAGATTAGTGAGTTTTGGTGATTATGTAATAATCCCTTCCACGGTTACTTACATGTTATGTTTCTCTATAGTAGATATTTTCTCCAGCTTTAATGCAAGAAAAACAGTCCTACTCATTATAGCATTAGAGGCAATCACTAATTTAATTATGATTTTGATCACAAATATTGTAATTTCCATGCCTTATCCTGATGTGTTTAAGGAGAGTATGGATTATTACAATACTTTTAATCCAATTTCTAATTTATTTGTTGCTAATATATTTGGTTCATTCGTAGCATTTGTTTTAAATTCTATAATATTTTCTTATTTCTACAGAAATAAAAAGTTGTCTTTTATAACATCATCAATACTCTCATTTGCAGTAGTTGTTGTGGTATATACAACCATAACTGATTATTTAGCTTTTAATGAAATGTATTCTGATATAATATATAGTCTTACTTTAACCAATATGGTTACTAATTCTGTTTTAATAATTTTTTATTCTCTTATTTCAAACCAAATTGTACGTTATATAAACAGAAGTTTGATATAAACTAGTGGAGAAAAAAGTAATGATAAACTTTAAAGGATTAGGTCACATTAATATCGTCGTAGATGATATTCAGGAAGCAATTGATTTATATAAGAATTTATTTGGTGCCATACCAAAGCAATTATTTCCTCATTTTAAAAATAGTGGCTTTTCAAAAGCAGCTGGTTTCATTGACAACGCTGACCAGGTAGATGTATCAATAGCATTCTTGGAAATTCCTGGGACTGGGGTTTTTATTGAACTGATGGAATATCACAATCCAACCGGAATAAAAAGGGTTGAGTTAAAAGAGGCTAATGACATTGGTGGTGTTGGGCATATTTGTTTTAGAGTACAAAATATAGATAGTGTATTTGATCACGTAAAAAGCTTCCCTGGTGTCAGATTGATAAACTCATCACCATTATATAAAGCATATAAGATAGATGAAATCACTAGCGATGAGTTTATGTTCTTTAATGAGGAAGATGAAAAAAATACTGCTCTGAAACAAGAAACTTGTAAGATTATAGGTAAAATCAGATATTTTTATTTTATAGATAAATATAATATTCAATGGGAATTTGAAGAAGGTCATGATGATATTGGATCTAATTGAGTCACTCAAGAATATAATCAATTGAGTACGATTGGATTAATTGATAAATATACATGTAAATATTCTATCATATTTACATGTATAACTAAAATTTCCTAATAATTTTAATGGCCTTATATGATACTAAACATCTGGAATGATAGTTTGTTATTTGATTTCACAAAATAGAGATGTGATTTTCTAGATAAATATATTTCCCATCCACTTTAACCCTAACAGTGCAATAATGCCTGCTAATATCATCGGCATTTATGTTATAGTAGGTGATATTTCCACTATTTCCGCGTCTGGTTTCCTATGATATTTGGGGAGCTGAGAGAGTAAAATTAGTAAAAATGTACGAAAGTAAAGAAATTGAAAAGAATAGAGAAACCAATATTTCCAGTAAGTTATGGCAAGGCCGGTTCTCTGTTGCACCGATGCTGGACTGGACCGATCGTCACTGCCGTTATTTCCATCGTTTGTTGAGTAAACAAACTCTGTTGTATACCGAAATGGTGACAACTGGCGCGATTATTCATGGCAAAGGCAATTATCTGGCATATAGTGAAGAAGAGCATCCGGTGGCATTGCAACTGGGTGGTAGTGATCCGCAAGCACTGGCTTATTGTGCGAAAATTGCTCAGGAACGTGGCTATGATGAAATTAACCTGAATGTGGGTTGTCCTTCTGATCGGGTACAAAATGGTCGCTTTGGTGCTTGCTTGATGGGAGAGGCTAAACTGGTTGCTGATTGTGTCAAGGCAATGCAGGATGTGGTCAGTGTGCCGGTGACCGTTAAAACCCGTATCGGTATTGATGAACAGGATAGTTACCAATTCCTATGTGATTTTATTGATACCGTTGTACAGAATAGTGGTTGCAATATATTTACCATTCATGCCCGCAAAGCCTGGCTTTCTGGTCTGAGTCCAAAAGAAAATCGCGAGATCCCACCGCTGGATTACCTACGAGTTTATCAACTGAAAAAAGATTTCCCTCAATTAACGATTGCTATTAATGGCGGTATTAAATCGCTGGAAGAAGCAAAACAACATCTGCAACATGTGGATGGGGTTATGGTTGGGCGTGAGGCGTACCAGAATCCGGCTATTTTGGCACTGGTTGATCATGAATTATTTGATGCTGCAATTCCGGTAGTTGATACCGTTGCGGTAGTCAGAGCGCTTTATCCTTATATAGAGCAAGAACTTTCACAAGGGACATATTTGGGTCATATCACTCGCCATATTTTAGGTATTTTTCAGGGGATTCCGGGGGCGCGTCAATGGCGTCGTCATCTTAGTGAGAATGCCCACAAACCGGGAGCAGATATTTCCGTTGTAAAGCAGGCGTTGGCTATGGTGACAGAGCGGATGTGATATCCGCTTGGTCAAACTGGAGCAGTGGTTCGCCAGTTCGAAAACCTGTCATTGCTGCGGTCACAAAATGCCGGAAATGCCGCTGCGTAAGCGGAGCTGGCAATGCCCTTGCAGTGGTGTTGAACATGACCGCGATATCAATGCGGCGATCAACATCCAGCACAAGGGCATAACAGCATTACAGGCGGCGGGACTCGTCGTTTCTGCCCACGGAGGCCAGTGTAAATCCGTCATAAAGACGGTGGCGGCCTGAGAAGTGGGAAGCCTCGCCGTTTTTTACGGCGGGGAGCAGTCACCGAGTTGTGCTTTCTCATCAGAGCCAGCTGTTCCAATAAGTTTTGCACCTAAAGTTTTTGCCCATTGGCAGGCAATTAGCCCAATTCCACCGGCAGCGGCATGAAATAAAAAGATTTCTCCTGGTTGAATTTGGTGGGTACGACGTAGAAGATAATAAACCGTTAATCCTTTTAAAAAAGAAGCAGCAGCTTGCTCGAAGGAGATAGTATCAGGCAAAACAGTGACTTTATTTTCCGCGACATTATGCACTTCACTGTAAGCGCCTAAAGTTGATTGTGCATAAACAACTCGGTCACCGATTTTTAGGGTAGTGACAGTAGAACCGACTTTGGTAACTACGCCTGCGGCTTCAGTCCCCAGACCGCTTGGTAATTGTGCCGGCGGATAGAGCCCACTACGAATATAAGTATCGATATAGTTAATTCCAATAGCTCTGTTTTCTACTTGTACTTCATTATCAGCAGGATCTACAGGTGTAAATTCACAATATTTCAGGATTTCGGGACCACCGGTTGCGGAAAATTCGATATGTTTTGCCATGACTCAACCTCTTAAATGTTGGTGGAACGTTTGTACGTAACAGCTGAACTCATTGTAAATGGGCTTTAGTGCGTCAGAAATAATTACAAACTATATGTAATTACTCAAGGCACTTCATAGCGTATACTCATGTGCTGTTGCAGATTTATCAGTAGATTATTGCGGGATTCATGGCGGGAAAAAAATCAACTCACAACAAAATGGCTGAACCAAGAGATCGCCAAATGGAAGGGCTGAAGCTTCCGCCACACTCTTTGGAAGCAGAGCAATCCGTGTTAGGCGGTTTAATGTTAGATAACGAACGCTGGGATAATGTATCCGAACGTGTTACTAGCAATGATTTTTTCAGCCGTCCACACCGGCGCATTTTTTCTGAAATGCAGCGATTGCTGGAGATGGGTAATCCAATCGATCTGATTACGTTATCTGAATCTCTTGAGCAGAGCGGCGATCTGGGCAATGTAGGCGGTTTTGCTTATCTGGCCGAGTTATCAAAAAATACGCCAAGTGCGGCTAACATTAACGCTTATGCAGATATTGTCCGTGAACGTGCTGTTGTCCGCGATATGATCGCCGTTGCGAATGAAATTGCGGATGCAGGTTATGATCCTCAGGGAAGGAGCAGCGAAGAATTATTGGATCTGGCTGAATCACGAGTATTCCAGATCGCAGAAAACCGTGCCAGCAAAGATGAAGGGCCAAAAGGAATAGAACGTATTCTTGAGGAAACGGTGGAGCGTATTGAACAACTCTATCAGCGTCCTCATGATGGCGTAACCGGTGTTTCTACCGGTTATCAGGATCTGGACAAGAAAACCGCAGGGTTACAGAAATCGGATCTGATTATTGTGGCCGCTCGTCCTTCTATGGGTAAAACCACTTTCGCTATGAACCTGTGTGAAAATGCAGCCATGACGCAGGATAAGCCGGTTCTGATTTTCAGCCTTGAGATGCCTGGCAACCAGATTATGATGCGTATGTTGGCATCTCTTTCTCGAGTGGATCAGACTCGTATTCGTACAGGACAGCTTGATGATGAGGATTGGGCGCGGATCTCCAGTACGATGGGACTACTGCTGGAAAAACGTAATATGTATATTGATGACTCGTCGGGTCTGACGCCTACCGAAGTCCGTTCCCGCGCCCGGCGTGTCTTTCGTGAAAATGGTGGATTGAGTCTTATCATGATCGACTACCTGCAATTGATGCGTGTTCCGTCCTTATCTGATAACCGTACCCTAGAAATTGCAGAGATTTCCCGTTCATTAAAGGCGTTGGCTAAAGAGCTTCAAGTGCCGGTGGTTGCACTTTCTCAGCTCAACCGTAGCCTTGAACAGCGGGCGGATAAACGCCCAGTTAACTCCGACTTACGTGAATCTGGTTCTATTGAGCAGGATGCCGACCTGATTATGTTTATCTACCGTGACGAGGTTTACCATGAGAACAGCGACATGAAAAGTGTGGCTGAAATCATTCTTGGCAAGCAGCGTAACGGCCCAATCGGTACAGTTCGCCTGACGTTTAATGGTCAATTGTCGCGGTTTGATAGCTATGCTGGGCCAAGTTATGACGACGAATAAGTATTAACCACCAAAGAATCAATAGATTAAGGAATAGAATGAAAGCGGCAACCGCAATTATTGACCGCCGCGCTCTGCGACATAACCTGCAACGGGTAAGGCAGCTCGCCCCTAAAAGCAATCTGATTGCAGTTGTGAAAGCAAACGCTTATGGCCACGGTTTACTGGAGACAGCACATACGCTGGATGACGCCGATTGTTTCGGTGTAGCGCGAATTGGTGAAGCATTGACGTTGCGTCATGGTGGTATCGTCAAACCGATTCTATTATTAGAAGGATGCTTTGGTGCGGCTGACCTGCCTGTGTTGGTAGCTAACCAGATTGAGACTGTGGTTCACAGCATTGAACAGTTGGAAGCACTGGAGCAGGCTAAGTTATCTCATCCGGTAAAAGTATGGATGAAATTGGATAGCGGGATGCATCGGTTAGGTGTAAGGCCGGAAGATGCTGAAGAATTTTACCAACGGTTAAGTCGTTGTAAAAATGTGCAGCAACCAGTCAATATTGTTAGCCATTTTGGCAGGGCTGATGAACCAACGGTAGACACAACGTGCCAGCAGATAGCCTGTTTTCAGGCTTTTTGTGCTGACAAACCGGGAGAAAAATCTATTGATGCATCGGGAGGTATCCTGTTGTGGCCGGAAGTCCATCAGGATTGGGTGCGTCCTGGGCTGATGATGTATGGTGTATCGCCATTGTCTGATAAAACGGCCACGGATTTTAACCTGATCCCAGCGATGACCTTAAAGTCGAGCTTAATTGCTGTTCGTAAGCATAAAGCTGGCGAGTCAGTTGGTTATGGTGGGGCTTGGGTTAGTGAACGTGATACTTGTCTAGGTGTTGTGGCTATCGGCTATGGTGATGGTTATCCTCGCAGTGCTCCTTCAGGGACACCAATATATATTAATGGCCGTGAAGTGCCGATTGCTGGCCGTGTCTCGATGGATATGATCTCTGTTGATTTAGGGCCAGGTGCGACAGATAAAGTCGGTGATGAAGTGGTCCTCTGGGGAGATGTGCTGCCAGTGGAACGGGTTGCTGAATGCACTGGTATCATTACTTATGAGTTGGTGACCAAACTCACTTCCAGAGTGGTAATGGAATACCTGAACGAATGATGTTGTAGGTTATATTGTTCATTAAATAACTCACTGATAAGGAGTAGAGCCTGATGTTCCAGAATGTTGATGCTTATGCTGGTGATCCGATTCTTTCGCTGGCTGAAGAGTTTAAAAAAGATCCTCGTGCGGAAAAAATTAATCTGAGCATCGGGCTTTATTACGATGAGCAGGGCATAACTTCGCAATTACAGTCTGTGGCAGCCGCTGAAGAACAACTTAGAGCGCTATCGCAGACTGCCTCTCTTTATCTGCCAATGGAAGGATTGGCATCATATCGTCTTGCGGTTCAGGAACTGTTATTTGGTAAAGATCATCCGGTGTTGAAACAGCAGCGGGTGGCAACCATTCAAGCATTGGGTGGTTCTGGCGGTCTGAAAGTTGGCGCTGATTTTCTGCATCGCTATTTCTCTGATTCAGAAGTCTGGTGCAGTGATCCAACCTGGGAAAACCACGCAGCTATTTTTGCGGGTGCTGGCGTGAAGGTGAACTATTACCCTTATTTTGATACACAGACCAAAGGGGTAAAATTCAGTGAGATGTTGGAAACATTCAGAAATTTGCCAGCAAAAAGCGTTATCTTAATGCATCCTTGTTGTCATAATCCAACGGGGTCTGATCTAACAAATGATCAGTGGGATCAGGTTGTTCAGGTTGTAAAAGAGAGGGAATTGCTGCCATTTCTTGATATTGCTTATCAGGGGCTTGCAGATGGTATGGAACACGATGCTTATGCCATTCGTGCTATGGCGACAGCCGGTTTGCCTTGTCTGGTAACTAATTCTTTCTCCAAGATATTCTCCATGTATGGTGAACGCGTCGGTGGCTTATCTGTCATTTGTGATGGTGAGCAGATTAAAGAGCGAGTATTGGGGCAACTGAAAGCGGGTGTACGTCGTGTCTACTCTAGCCCGCCGAATTTTGGTGCACAGGTTGTCGCTAAGGTGCTGACTGATCCAGCATTGAAAGCACAGTGGCTGGAAGAAGTTGAGCATATGCGTCTGCGTATTTTGGAAATGCGCACAGTGCTGGTGGATGCCCTGAAAACCGAATTACCAGAGAAAAACTTTGATTATTTGCTGAAACAGCGTGGAATGTTCAGTTATACCGGTTTTAGCAAGCAACAAGTGGATCGTCTGCGTGAAGAGTTTGGTGTTTATCTGGTTGGTACTGGCCGCGTCTGTATGGCTGGCGTTAATCGCCATAATGTCGCGCGTATTGCTGAGACATTTGCGGCGGTAAATAGGTAATAAAATTTAATGTAAATGAGCTGCTGTTGATGATAGTGATCGGCAGTTTCGTAAAATAGTAGTACACCCTCTTTAGAAGCGCATTATTTATAGTGCGCTAATTTTCTCTTCATATATTAATTTAATAAATTGAATTTATAACGATTTTATTCCCATATTGTGCCAAGTGAATAACGAGTATTACTAATCTTAAATTGTATCAACTATCATAACATCGGTTCTTTTGATCCCAATACGGGGAAACCATTAAAATCAGCTAATCCAAAACGAAATATAAAAAAATATTTGTGAGGTAGAAAATGGGATTAAAGTTAAGACTCGAGTGGTTTAATAAAAAAACAGATTATCTTGCAGGGAAAGAAAATTCAAAGGATTTTGATGATGATGGTTCTATTATTGAAAAACTGGATTTAGAGATTGATTAGACAATTAATCAAGGCGTTTTTGAGGTACGAGATGGATGGATTCAAGCTATTCAGCCTTATTTTATTCATCATGTTGACTTAAAAAATATGATTATTTTGTTGGATTCTCTTACCGAGATAAATGGTAATTATTTGTTCTGACTTAAACCTTGCTAACATAAATTGTCAAAAAAATCATATAGATAACAAGATCTGAGTTCTATGCGTCATAGAATTCAGTTCTTTTATGTACTACTCTTAATGGTAATGACGAATATACTTGTATAGTTATTTTCTTGAATTTACTTACCGAGGTAAACGATAATTTCTGATTATTATGGTTACAGGATAACTGTCTTATCTAATAATCTTACTATTTGATAATGCTCCGGCTATCCCTATTTATTGTGAAATAGATCATTTTCTCATGAAACGTGTTTCAGTGGTAAAAGTTGATTCTGACTATTTCAAGGTATACCCAAACACGTGTTAATATTCGATAAGAATTTTCTTATTTCTTTGTTTTATAAGATCTATTTTTAAAGTGAAACACTGACTAATTATCAATGTATTGGTAAAAATGTTTTTTAGCAGGATTTAACTTGATGGTTATCACATAAAATAGGACTGAAAACTCAGCAACCCATTCTTACGATCACTCTCCCAACTTCGTTATAAAGTGAAAAATCTTCTTTACTGTTTTGCGTTTCACGCATAAAACAAACGTATGTTTAGAAACAAACAAGTGCCTAAAAATGACGAACCGGGAAAAACAAATATTGTATCTTCTGAGACAAGATCCGTTGATCCTACAGCAGGAAATTGCCAATATTTTAGGGATAAGCCGCTCTGGTGTCGCGGGTCACATTATGAATTTAATGAATAAGGGCTATATAAAGGGGAAAGGTTATATTTTGTCTGATCACAATTATGTGGTGGTGGTTGGCTCTATTAATATGGATGTCTGTGGTTATGCATCTTCTAAATTAATTTATGAAGATTCTAACCCGGGAAAAGTAAAGTGTGCACCTGGCGGTGTAGGGAGAAATATTGCCCAAAATATCGCGTTGTTAGGTAAAGAATGTCATCTTATTTCTGTTGTTGGTGATGATTTCTATGGTAGTACTTTATTGGATTTAGCCAAACGTGCAGGTGTTAACATCGATCATTGCTATAAGCTTCATGGTGAGAATACCTCAACTTATATTTCTTTATTAGATGACAATGGCGAGATGTTAGTTGCCATTAACGACATGCATATTCTGGAAAAACTGACACCATCGTTGTTGGTGGATAATTGTGATCTTATTCAGCATGCTGGTGTACTGGTTGTTGATTGCAATTTATCCGAAGAAGCCTTGACCTGGCTGTTTACCAATGCCGGAACAGTCCCTGTATTTGTCGATCCGGTATCTGCATTTAAAGCACCTAAAATTAAAAATTGGCTTTCCTATATCCACATCTTAAAGCCTAATCGCCTGGAAGCGGAGGTGCTTAGTGGTATGAAAATAACCCAACTTTCTGATGTTCCTGGTGTAGCACAATGGTTTCATGATCAGGGCGTGCAGCGGTTGGTACTCAGTATGGGCGTGGAGGGTGCCTATTTCAGCGAAAAAGACGGCGTGGCTGGCTGGTCGCGTCCCATTAATAGCAAGATTGTCAATGTAACAGGTGCCGGCGACGCCATGATGGCCGGGCTGGTGAGTTGCTGGCTGGAGGATATGACGCTGGCTGAGAGTGTTCGCTTTGCTCAAGGATGTTCTGCGTTAACGCTCTCTTGTGAATTTACCAATAATCCAAATCTGTCGAATGGCAGTGTTCAAAAACTTTTGGAATTACAATCATGAAAAATCATGCTATTGGAAATGAATATCTGGATATTTCTTCAGAAGTTACTGAGGCTTTAGCGAATAATCAACCTGTCGTGGCGTTTGAATCCACGATTATTGCTCAAGGGATGCCTTATCCGCAAAATGTGGAGGTTGCACTACAGGTTGAACAGAAAGTCAGGGAAAATGGAGCTGTTCCCGCAACGATAGCCGTCATTAATGGGCGGATGAAAGCGGGGTTGTCACATGAAGAAGTAGAACGTTTAGGTAGAGAAGGTTATAAGGCGACGAAAGTCAGTCGCCGTGATTTACCCTTTGTTATCGCTGCTGGAAAAAACGGTGCGACTACGGTTGCTTCTACCATGATTATCGCTGAAATGGCGGGCATTAAAATTTTTGCTACTGGCGGTATTGGTGGTGTGCACCGTGGGGCGGAACATACTTTTGATATTTCCGCCGACTTGCAAGAACTGGCTAAAACCAGTGTTGCGGTAGTTTGTGCCGGGGCTAAATCCATTCTGGATCTTGGTTTGACAACAGAATATCTTGAGACTCATGGTGTACCATTAATTGGTTATCAGACTCACTCTTTGCCGGCGTTTTTCTGCCGTACCAGTCCATTTTCGGTTAGTGCTCGTTTAGATTCCCCAGAACAGATAGCCCAAGTCATGGCGATAAAATGGCGTACTGGATTGCAGGGGGGATTAGTGATTGCTAATCCGATCCCTGAGCAGTACGCCATGCCAGAAGAGGAGGTTAATGCTGCTATTGAGCAAGCGGTACGTGAGTCCATTGAACAGGGAGTGAATGGGAAAGAGTGCACGCCGTTTTTGTTAGCTAGAGTGGCTGAGTTGACTGGCGGCAATAGCCGGTCTTCTAATATTCAATTAGTGCTCAATAACGCTGAATTGGCGGCGAAAATTGCTTGTCATTATTGGGAAAACTATATGTGAAGTTCCTGCCAGGAAATAGAGGGGCCTAACTAAGCCCCTACTTGCGCGTTATGCTTTTTTCTGCAATATAGGTTTTAGAAAACGGGCGGTATGTGATTTTTCACATTCGGCTACCTCTTCTGGGGGGCCAGAAACCAGAATTTCACCGCCGCCACTACCTCCTTCAGGGCCAAGATCAATGATCCAGTCAGCGGTTTTAATAACATCAAGGTTGTGCTCAATAACTACAATAGTATTTCCTTGATCGCGTAACTGATGCAAAACCACCAGCAATTGCTGAATATCAGCAAAGTGCAAACCTGTTGTTGGTTCATCAAGAATATACAATGTCTGTCCAGTTCCGCGTTTGGATAACTCGCGTGCCAGTTTTACTCGTTGAGCTTCACCACCTGACAATGTTGTTGCTGATTGCCCCAGACGAATGTAGGAAAGACCAACATCCATCAGTGTTTGCAGTTTACGAGCCAAAGCCGGAACAGCATCAAAGAACTCACGAGCTTCTTCGATAGTCATATTCAGCACTTCATTAATATTCTTGCCTTTATATTTTATTTCCAATGTTTCACGGTTATAACGCTTACCTTTACATTGATCGCAAGGGACATAAATATCAGGTAGGAAGTGCATTTCTACTTTAATCACACCATCACCCTGACAAGCTTCACAGCGTCCACCTTTAACGTTAAAACTGAATCGCCCAGGTGTATAACCGCGGGCGCGGGATTCCGGTACGCCAGAAAATAGTTCACGGACTGGCGTAAATACGCCGGTGTAAGTTGCCGGGTTAGAGCGGGGAGTTCGGCCAATCGGGCTCTGGTCAATATCAATCACTTTATCGAAATATTCCAGCCCTTGAATATCAACATAAGGAGCGGGATTGATATTGGTCGCACTATTCAATTGGCGTTGGGCAATGGGGAACAGCGTATCATTTATTAGTGTTGATTTACCGGAGCCAGAAACCCCGGTAATACAAGTGAATAACCCGACAGGCAGATTGAACATCACATTTTTCAGGTTATTA
This sequence comes from Photorhabdus cinerea, assembly GCF_011189575.1. Taxonomy (GTDB): domain Bacteria; phylum Pseudomonadota; class Gammaproteobacteria; order Enterobacterales; family Enterobacteriaceae; genus Photorhabdus; species Photorhabdus cinerea. Next base: position 41,482 of record NZ_PUJW01000016.1, on the reverse strand, counting down.
CCTTTGGCACCAATCAGTTTCAGCATCTTTTTCGGATCTGCCGGAATACGCTTTTCTGGAATCGCAATTTCTCGCTCACCACTCAGGAACTTACCTGTCAGTGAATCTTTACTCACCATGATATCCTTAACTGTGCCTTCTGCGACGATTTCGCCACCATGCACACCAGCACCGGGGCCGATATCAATGATATGGTCGGCAGCGCGGATTGCATCTTCATCATGTTCAACCACAATCACGGTATTTCCCAGGTTGCGCAAGTGAATCAGTGTCTCCAGCAAGCGTTCATTATCCCGCTGATGCAATCCGATAGAAGGTTCATCAAGTACATACATCACTCCCACCAGACCGGCACCAATTTGGCTGGCAAGGCGGATACGTTGAGCTTCACCACCGGACAGCGTTTCGGCAGAACGGGAGAGTGTCAGATAGTTCAGACCAACATTAACCAGAAATTTCAGACGGTCGTGGATCTCTTTCAGTACTTTCTCAGCAATTTGTGCACGTTGACCGCTGAGTTTGATATTTTGGAAGAAGTCCATCGCATGGCCGATACTGAAATCTGAGATCTCCGGCAGGGTTGTATTCTCGATAAATACGTAACGTGCTTCTTTGCGCAAGCGGGTTCCGTGGCAGGAGATACATGAGCGATTACTAATATATTTCGCCAGCTCTTCACGAACAGCAATGGATTCCGTTTCTTTATAGCGGCGTTCCATATTATGCAGTACACCCTCGAACGGATGGTTGCGTACTGTGGTGTCGCCACGGTCATTGATGTATTTAAATTCGATAGATTGTTTACCGGAACCGTACAACACCACTTTCTGAATACTGCTGCTCAGGGAGTTGAAAGGTGCTTCAATATCGAATTTATAATGTTCTGCCAGTGAACATAGCATCTGGAAATAGTAGAAATTACGGCGATCCCAGCCACGAATTGCCCCACCGGCGAGGGAGATATCACCATTCTGAATCACTCTGTCAGGATCGAAAAATTGCTGAATGCCTAAACCATCACAAGTTGGGCAAGCGCCGGCTGGGTTGTTAAAAGAGAACAGGCGAGGTTCCAGCTCACTCATGCTGTAGCCACATGTCGGACACGCAAAGTTGGCGGAGAAAATCAGCTCTTCAGCCTGAGCGTTATCCATATCGGCGACAATGGCTGTACCGCCTGAAAGCTCCAGAGCGGTTTCAAAAGATTCCGCCAGACGTTGCGCCAGATCGGCGCGAACTTTAAAACGATCAATGACCACTTCAATGGAGTGTTTCTTCTGTAATTCCAGTTTTGGTGGATCGGATAAATCACAGACTTCACCATCAATACGGGCGCGGATATAACCTTGTGCTGCCAGATTATCCAGTAATTTCGTGTGTTCGCCTTTGCGCTCTTTTACAATTGGTGCTAGCAGCATTAAGCGATTACCTTCCGGCAGTGCTAATACATTATCTACCATTTGGCTAACAGTCTGAGCTGTCAATGGAATATCGTGATCGGGGCAACGTGGTTCACCTACGCGGGCAAACAGCAAACGTAGATAATCATGAATTTCGGTAATTGTCCCCACGGTTGAACGTGGATTGTGGGAAGTGGATTTTTGCTCAATGGAAATGGCCGGGGATAACCCTTCGATATGGTCAACATCAGGTTTCTCCATCAGTGACAGAAACTGGCGCGCATAAGCTGAAAGCGATTCAACATAACGGCGCTGTCCTTCTGCATAAAGGGTGTCAAATGCTAGAGAAGACTTACCTGAGCCGGACAAACCCGTGATAACGATCAGCTTGTCTCGGGGAATTATCAGATTGATATTTTTGAGATTATGGGTGCGTGCGCCCCGAACTTCGATGTTATCCATGAACTATTTCCCGGATTATTCATACGTGCATATACCCGTCATCTTTCAAGTTGCCTCTTTGTTGGCTGCACTCGCTCACCCCGGTCACATAGTTTGCTATGCTCCCGGGGATTCACTCCCTTGCCGCCGCGATGCATCTTGAAATTCATAGGGTATATAATAATAAGTGAGTTATTATTACACAGAGTTGACTGATTAGACATACAGTATTTAAGTGAAATAATGTAATAAGTACAGTATGAAAGTACGGTAAGCTTCGCAAAGTTCGCTCTAAAGCGGTTACGTTTCATTTTTAGCGTCGCATGTTAAACTGCGTTGCTTAATAATTGTAGAAATTCATTTCATCAGGAGTATTCCCAAATGGCCAGCAGAGGCATAAATAAAGTTATTTTAATTGGTAACCTGGGGCAGGACCCTGAAGTCCGCTACATGCCAAACGGTGGCGCAGTTACCAACATTACTCTGGCGACTTCTGAAAGCTGGCGCGATAAACAAACCGGCGAGATGAAAGAGAAGACTGAATGGCACCGGGTGGTTTTATTCGGCAAACTGGCAGAAGTTGCGGGTGAATATCTGCGTAAAGGCTCGCAGGTTTATATTGAAGGTTCCCTGCAAACTCGCAAATGGCAGGATCAGAACGGCCAGGATCGTTACACCACTGAAGTAGTGGTAAACATGGGTGGTACCATGCAAATGTTGGGTGGCCGTGCTGGTGGTAATTTCCAGGAGGGGCAACCACAAGGGGGAAGTTGGGGACAGCCACAGCAGCCACAATCACAGCCACAACAATCTCAGCAGTTCAGCGGTGGCGGTGCTACTTCTCGTCCAGCTCAATCCTTTGCTCCACAGAGCAATGAGCTGCCAGTGGATTTTGATGATGATATTCCGTTCTAGAGTTCGACTTTTTTCTTTATAAAACAATTTGTTATCATATCTGCGTGGGAGTGCGAAAATACGCAGCCGTGATGCACGGTTTGATGAGAAGCCGCTGGGGAGATGACTTTAAACCAGCGGTTTACTCTACAGGATTGCCCTTTACTAAATTTAGTGAATAGCCCCAAATGGTTTTGGTACTCTCTATCGTAAAAATATTAATAGATTCATATGCGATTTATTGATTACCAGAACAATTTCCCTTCAATATCTTGGCATGATACGCGATATGCTCGCTGATAAAACTGGCAACAAAATAGTAGCTATGGTCATAGCCGGTACGCAGGTTCAGTGTATAGGAATGTCTAGTGCTTTCGCATACATCTTTTAGCAGCTCAGGACGTAGTTGTTCTTCAAGAAATGGGTCATCGGTACCGATATCAATTAACACATGCAATGGTTCAGCGCTATTGGCGAGCAGCTCGACTGTATCATAGGCTTTCCATGTGTCACGATCTTCGCCCAAATAAGCGCGAAAAGCTTTTTCTCCCCAAGGAACTTGGGAGGGCGCAACAATCGGTGAAAAGGCCGATACACTGCGGTAACGCTCTGAATTGCGTAGCGCGATCATCAGTGCGCCATGACCGCCCATAGAGTGACCACTGATGGCTCTAGCGGTTGTTGCCGGGAAGTGTGTTTCGATCAGTGCCGGTAGCTCTGACACCACATAATCGTACATGCGATAGTGCGTCGCCCAAGGTTCCTGCGTTGCGTTGAGGTAAAAACCGGCTCCCTGACCCAAATCATAAGCGTTATCATCCGCAATTTTTTCGCCGCGCGGGCTGGTATCCGGGGCGACAAGGATAATACCCAGTTCGGCAGCGTGGCGTTGAGCACCGGCTTTAGTGATGAAATTCTGCTCATTGCATGTTAAGCCTGAGAGCCAGTACAGTACCGGTAATTTCTGATGTTCAGCTTGAGGAGGAAGGTAGACAGCAAAATTCATGGTACAGCCAAGTACAGCTGATTCGTGCTGATAAACATCCTGCCATCCCCCAAAACAAGCGTGGCGTTCAATCCTCTCCATTCTTTTTCCTCTTTGTAAAACTGACAGATTCACTCATTTCACGTTAAAAACCGTCTGTTACAGTACGGTTTTTAACTTCTGCAAAACGGCTTAGTAATGGATGACTGTACGAATAGATTTTCCCTCATGCATCAAATCGAATGCTTCATTGATGCGTTCGAGCGGCAAAGTGTGAGTAACAAAAGGTTTTAATTCAATTTCACCTTTCATTGCCTCTTCCACCATTTTAGGCAATTGACTGCGGCCTTTAACACCGCCAAAGGCGGTGCCTCGCCATGAACGGCCAGTGACTAGTTGGAATGGGCGAGTTGAGATTTCTTGTCTTGCACCGGCCACACCAATAATTACTGATTGCCCCCAGCCACGGTGTGCACTTTCGAGCGCGGCACGCATGACATTGACATTACCAATACACTCGAAGGTATGATCCACTCCCCATTCCGTCATCTCGATAATGATCTGCTGAATAGGTTTGTCGTAATCATTCGGATTCAGGCAGTCGGTTGCACCGAACTGTCTGGCCAGCTCAAATTTTGCTGGATTTGTATCGATGGCAATGATCCTGCCCGCTTTTGCCTGACGAGCGCCTTGGATCACGGCAAGGCCAATGCCGCCGAGTCCAAAGATGGCGACAGAATCACCGGGTTGCACTTTAGCAGTATTGTGCACTGCACCAATACCGGTAGTGACACCGCAGCCCAGTAGACATACTTTTTCGTGGTTTGCTTCCGGATTGATTTTTGCCAGTGATACTTCGGCTACGACTGTATATTCGCTGAATGTGGAGCATCCCATATAATGATAAATAGGCTGCCCTTTGTAGGAAAAACGGGTTGTGCCATTTGGCATGACACCTTTCCCCTGAGTTGCCCGCACGGCCACACACAGGTTGGTTTTTCCTGATTTACAGAACAGGCACTCTCCGCATTCCGCGGTATAAAGAGGGATAACGTGATCACCGGGTTTGACGCTGGTGACGCCTTCGCCAACCTCAACGACAACACCCGCGCCTTCATGTCCAAGTATGACAGGAAAAACGCCTTCCGGATCATCCCCTGACAGGGTGAAGGCATCCGTGTGACACACACCGGTATGGCTGATTTTTACCAGTACTTCACCGGCCTGAGGCGGGGAGATATCGATTTCAACGATTTCAAGGGGTTGATTTGGTCCAAATGCAACAGCGGCTCGTGATTTCATAATCTTTCCTTTTGAATAGACAGTGTCATGTGTTCGCGAATACAGATTAATAAAGTCAGTCGGTTTGTCAGCGAAGATATGTTCGGATCAGGGAAAATGGCATCTTCGATCGAGGTTTTTTGTGCTTCAATCTGGCCTTTGATCCTCCTGATCTGAGTGAGAATGCGTTTTTTCTCTTTCTGACGAATGGGTATAAAACAAGTATCTCCTGAATAGTGGGGGATGTATATAGCGTGTGGTGAAAGATGGATTTAGATCGCACTATTGTGGCTATTTATTTTTTTAATTCGGTATCCTGCTCTGATAAATATTTACCAGTTTTTTCGTTGAAATTTCGTTTCAATTAATTGGAATAAATAGAATGATGTTATTCTCATTATATGATTGGAAATTCATTGGCTTTATTTATTAAGGTAAAATTTCTGGTTGATTTTAGCGTTAATTTTGGAAGAGCAGGGACTTAACTTTAGCTGAAAAATGATAATAAAAATTGGATGATTTTCATGTTAAGTTTAGATATTTAAATTAGTAAATTATTTATATAAAACTTGACATAAATTAAAGGATTATTTCTTAAGGTTTATAATTTAATTTGTTAAAGTAAATTTTCCCCACAGGTATGTATGAAATAGATAAGCTTTATCTTAGACAAGGAAAGTAGGGCTTCACCTTATAAGGCCCTGCATAATCAGGGCCTATATATACCCGTCATCTTTCAAGTTGCTTCTTTGTTGGCTGCACTCACTCACCCCCGGTCACATAGTTATCTATGCTCCCGGGGATTCGCTCCCTTGCCGTCGCGATGCATCTTGAAATCCATAGGATATATATTACTGCGTAACATCGACCAAACCGAGATCATTATTTAATGTTGTGCCACTAATCATATAGTTGGCAATCGCTTGACTTCCTTTTTTGTATGAAAAAACTTGATGAGCTTCATTATCACGACCCCATACTACAAATACATGCATATAAACCGTCGCGCCATCAGGAACGCCAAGATCGCCTGGGTCAATAGTTTTTGTTACTCCAAGAGTAATGTCATCACTTTGTTTACTTAAATACTTTTCGCCGTCAGAATCAATATAACTAAACAGAATTCTGGCAACAAATCCGCCTGAATTTTTTAGGCTCATTTGTCCAATTTGTTGAAATTTAATCATAATTTACCCTTAAGAAAAACATTAATAACATTAAGATATTCGATTGCACAAATCGTCCAAGATTTATAAAAAATAAATAACATCTTAAAACAACTGGGGCAAATAAATATTATGTTTATTTTAGGGGGTGATAAAATTATGCTGATAAGCATCAAGAATATATGATTTATTTGTTTTTATTTTCGCAGATATTTAATATAGTTCATTATTTTTCTTTGAAATATAATTCAGTGTGATGTTTGTTTTTTATTATATAGTAACGTTTTTATATTGTTTTTATAATGCTATTATATTGTTTTTATTAGCAATAATTTCAATGTATAATATTTTTGTTGAGAGTTTGGAATTAAATGTTTATTTTTGAATGGTTTTGCAAATAGCATTTAATGTATAGTTCTTTGAGTTAAGGGGAGGCTATTGGACTTCATTCATTGAATCAGTATTAGTTGTTTGTCATTCTGGAGTATCAGTTTATAATTCTATTTTAGAAAACTATAATGTCATTAAATTAATTAAGAGAACGTACAATTTTTTCGGTGTTATATTGGAATATGAATAATTGAATCTTTGTAAATAATAATATATTTGGAGTGATATTGTGAAAGTATATTTAATAGCGTGTGTTTAATTAGAATAATTGTTTCAGTTATAGAGAATTGAGAAGGCTATTAGGGAAGGTGCATTTATACCCTTGAGAGCTAAAAGTGTAGATAATTGGGTTTCGTTGCTTCTGAGATATTGGTTTGACTTATGATATTAACTGTGTAGCCAGATTGACGTTTTTCTTCTGATTAGCGCGTTGCCGAATTTATTCTACTGCCACACCTATTATTTTTCGCCGTGATCCCGCCATCAGGTGAGGTATAACCGAGGCAACCGAGAATCGTGTCATATAATTCAACATGGCGATAGATATTACCTATTTGGGCTTGTGTTCTGAGGTTTTCAAAAGCTTGGGCATTTTTTTCTACATCTAAGAATTTATCTGATGTCCAAACTATTAACGGCACACGGAATTGTTCCGGTGGTGCTATACGACGAGGGGTGCCGTGTAAATGGGTATCGTCACTGATTGATTCGCCATGGTCTGAGGTATAAAACACCAGTGCTTTTTTATCTCGGATTTGGTCAATAACGTTTTTGATAAAGTAATCGGTGTATAAAATGCTGTTATCAAATGCGTTGATGAGCTGTGTTTTGCTACAAGCATCATCGACGTTCATACATTCCGGCTGATATTTGGCAAAACTGCGTGGATAGCGTTGTGAATACAGATAGTGGGAACCTTTGGTATGTAGGATGATTAGATGTTTGCCGTTTGGATAATGTTCTAGTGATTCTTTCAATTCATCAATCAACATCATATCGTCGACAGGTTTCCCGGCGTTATGATACTCGGAAGCAATGAGTTCACGGAAAGCAAAATTATCCACATCGGTATTGTTGTAAAACCAAACCTCGCTCTGCATAGAGAAAAGTTCTGAACTGAATCCCAATTTATGCAGTACTGAAAATATGTTTTGCTCTATAAGTGTGCGTTGGTCGTTATTTTTAGTACCACCTTCACGTACAAACATACAACGTAGGGAAAGTTTGGTAGCGGTATCGCAGGATTCACCACGAAATGCGACAAGATTTGGTTCTTGGTTCATCAGTGGTGTTGTATCACGTTCATATCCCAGTATTCCCATATGATCCCAACGCGCAGTTTCGCCAATGATAAATATTACATAGGTATCATCGATTCCCTGCGGAGCGATATAAGTGAATGTTTGTGCTGGGTTGAACAATTCATTTTGGTTCAGATGTTCATCTATCGTAGTTGTAATGTATAACCCTAATGCAGCCAGCCAGTTAGAAGGTAAATAAGAATGTGCGACTACACCACCATAGCTTGGCATATCAATATTATTGATCTCGTCGTTAGCTTTTTGCAGGGTATTCATCCAACTAAGAGGGAGCCATGATAATAGTGCAACCAGAAGCATTATTCCCAGTGATTTTATTCTCTGACCGGGTATTCGCAGTTGTTCAAGCAGAGTGTTACACAAACTGCCTGACCATATAATCAGTAATGGCAAGATACTTAGCAAAATCAGCCAGATAACGAATTTATAACCAATAACTTCGATGGATAAATCAATATCTGTAGTTAGAACTGAAACAATAACGCCGTAGCCAATAACGACATTAAAGAAAGTCATGTAATAGCTGGCAGCCACCGAGAATAGAATTAATAAACTAGCCGTAATGCGGTAGAACCCACGTCCACCTAGAGAAAGCAGGCGTAATAAAAAAAAGGTGAACAGAACAATAGTCAGAGCTTCAATACTGCCGGTAATTAACTTCGGGGTGTGAATACCAACGTTAATTTTTTCAAAGCGGCGATAGAAAACCGAAAGGTTGAGTAAGATACCGATATAGATTGCCAGTAACAATGCTTGTGTGGGGTGTGGTAACGATTTTATTTTTTTTATCAATTTAGTAAGACCTTAGTAAACTTAAGTCAAAAGAATGAAACAAACCTGTAGACCGTTCATTACGTAGAGAGTGTTTATGGTTGTTTATAATCTTGGTCTTTCATTTTGTCCACTAGCCCATTATCTGCATCATTTGTACATAAGTGTAGCCTATAGGTGCATCCATTTTTTGCAAATTGTTCTGACAAACGATAGTAAAAACTATTAATATTGAGGAAACGATCACTTTGGTTTTAAAACTATTTTCAGGGAGATAGAAATGTTACATGTACTGGCATGGTCTGATCTGATTATTTGCATTTTTGTCGTTTTCTTTGCTTATCTGGTTTTTGGTATGGCAGGGTTTGGTTCTGCACTGATTGCCAGCCCGATTTTGGCTCTCTATATTCCGATAGCAAAAATTGTCCCTTTATTAGCATTGATAGATCTAACCGCAGCAGTGATTAATCTCGCCAGAGAGGGTAAAAAAACGGAATTCAGCGAAATCAAATTAGTTATTCCGTTAATGATTATCGGTAGCTTGATTGGAGCAACTATTTTATTAATGGCGCGACCCGATGTTTTAGTTCTGGTGTTGGGGTTATTTGTTGTTTTCTATTCACTTTATTCTCTGTTTGTTGGTAAAACCTATCGTCAATTCCCAATTAAAGCAGCTATTCCATTTGGTCTTAGTGGTGGTATTTTCAGTGCATTATTTGGTAGTGGTGGTTTTCTTTATGCAATTTATCTGGCGGGGCGAATACCAGATAAGGAAGTTTTCAGGATTACTCAGACGACTTTAATTGGTTTCAGTACCTTGACAAGGGTGGTTATTTTTATTGTCATGGGTGTTTATCTGGATACCTCATTTTTGTTATTGATACTGGTATTTATTCCAGCGATGCTGTTGGGAATCTATTTTGGTCGCCAGGTGACACTGAAAATTTCCAGGGAAGTTTTCCTCAAGTTTATCAATATCCTTGTGCTGGTTTCGGGCTTAATGTTGATATATCGTTATATATTTACTCTTTGAAATAGTCACTAATAATAATTAATGTGTTTCTTATGATTTCATTAAATTGTTGTTTTATCTTTGTTTCGTATTTATTCTCTCTATTTTTGCTGGATAGGCATAAATAAGATGAATAACCGTGATTATAGAAATAATAATTTTTTCGCCATTTTTACTATTACCACTAGTATCGCTGTTATTGGTATTGTCATTGGTTTGACTATTCCAATGATAGCGTTACGCTTGAATAGCCAAGGTGTTGATGAGCTGTATATTGGTTTAATTTCTGCGGCTCCGGCATTGGGTATTTTTTTGAGTGCTCCGGTAGTCCAAAAAATTGTGGCTCTGATAGGTAAGAAACACGCTATGATGATTGCAACAGGGGTTTCTGCTGTCAGTTTGCTCCCTCTTTTGGGTTCGTTGCCGATGGAGCTACTTTTTCCTCTGCGGCTAATTACTGGTGCTGCTAACGGGTTAATGATCTGCCTGGGCGAAACTTGGATTAATGAACTCTCTGAAGAGAATAAGCGGGGCAGGGTATTAGCTGTTTATACGACGGTCTTTACTGTTAGTCAGTTGCTTGGCCCTTCTATCATTGCTCTTTATGGTATTGAAGATAATACGCCGATACTGATTTGTACTCTGATCCACATCTTCTCATTGGTACTTTTTGTCATGATGGATCAGAATAAAGGCGATAAGTTACCGAGACATGGTAAGAAATCTAATTTCTCTATTGTTCAATTTTTAAAAATTGCACCGGCGATCTGTGGTGGTGTGCTGTTTTTTTCCTTTTTCGACGGCACTATTCTTTCTATGTTACCAATCTACGGAATGAGTTGTGGGTATACCGAAGCTGTAGCTGCCTTGATGATAAGTGTCATTCTTGCTGGGGATGCATTGATGCAGTTCCCGTTTGGTTGGTTGGCTGATCATATGAATCGTATGCGTTTGTACCGGATTTGTGGTGTGGCAACGCTCGGTGCAAGTGCATTGCTGCCATTTGTTATGACACATCAGTATCTTATCTGGCCTCTGTTGATTGCTTTGGGGGCAACTGCGGGGGCTATTTACACCATTGCATTGGTCCAAATTGGTCAGTATTTTTCAGGGAATGAGTTGATCATTGCTAATGCGGCGGCGGCTATGTTGTGGGGGATTGGGAGTTTGTTTGGCCCATTGCTTGCAGGTGTAGTAAGTTCAGTGGCACCATCAGGTTTACCTATTCTGCTTGTCATCATTGCGGCATTGTTTCTGGTTTCGACAATGGCTCGGTTTAATCCACAAAGTGATAATGGCTGAAGTATAAGAAGCTGGTTGTGAGCAGCAGCCAGCATCGAGTAAATCTTATTTCTTTTCGAGGAGTGAATAAGTTGAACTCTAAATAATATCGTTAGCTATTGATTTCGACACTGTGATCACTGGATAATCTTTCGCCTTAAATTCTCTCACTGTTTTCTATTCTAAAAGCCAAACGATTGCTTTTATGATTTGTTGAACCGATTGGTGCAATATTCATTAGTTGTTATTAAGTGAGGTAATCGTTTTCGTTTGATTAGGCGGTGGAAGAAGTTCCATGAACATAATGCAGGGGAATAATATGTCTGTCACTCAGGCACCAGTTAAATGCGGACTGGATAAGTATTTCAAATTGATTGAACGTGGCACAACGGTACGCCGTGAAATTCTGGCAGGGCTCACAACTTTCCTGGCGATGGTTTATTCAGTCATTGTCGTACCGGGGATGTTAGGGCAGGCAGGGTTTCCCCATACGGCGGTCTTTATTGCGACTTGTTTGGTTGCCGGTTTTGGTTCTTTGTTAATGGGACTTTGGGCTAACTTACCGATGGCAATTGGTTGTGCAATTTCGTTGACTGCATTTACCGCTTTTAGTTTGGTTTTAGGACAGCAAATCAGTATTCCGGTTGTACTCGGTGCAGTATTCCTGATGGGCTGCTTGTTTACGGTAATCTCTGTTACCGGTATTCGTTCCTGGATTTTACGTAATATACCTATGGGTATTGCGCACGGTGCTGGGATTGGCATTGGACTGTTTTTGCTACTGATTGCGTCAAACGGTGTTGGGCTGGTCATTAAAAACCCGTTGGAAGGTTTACCTGTTGCTTTGGGGTCGTTCACCTCTTTTCCTGTGGTGATGACTTTGCTTGGTCTGGCTGTTATTTTCGGCCTGGAAAAATTGAAAGTTCCCGGCGGCGTGCTGTTGGTGATTGTTGTGATTTCTGTTATTGGGTTGATTTTTGATCCAGCGGTGAGATATCAAGGGTTCTTTAAAGTCCCGAGTCTGGGAGATGATGGATTGTCCCTGATTTTTAGTATGGATATTATGGGGGCTTTACAGCCCATTGTATTACCTAGTGTGTTAGCGTTGGTAATGACCGCCGTATTTGATGCGACCGGTACAATCCGTGCGGTAGCAGGGCAAGGGAATCTGTTGGATAAAGGTGGACAGATTATTAACGGTAGTAAAGCGCTGACTGCTGATTCTGTCAGCAGTATTTTTGCCGGTGTTATCGGTGCTTCTCCGGCTGCGGTATATATTGAATCAGCCGCGGGTACCGCAGCAGGCGGTAAAACAGGTTTAACCGCAACGGTTGTCGGTATCCTGTTCCTGTTGATTTTGTTCTTTTCTCCACTTTCATATCTTGTACCGGCATACGCGACTGCCCCGGCGCTGATGTATGTTGGTCTGTTGATGTTGAGTAATATCAGGAAACTGGATTTCAATGATTTTGTTGGGGCGATGTCCGGTATGCTGTGTGCGGTCTTTATTGTTCTGACCTGCAATATTGTTACTGGTATTATGCTGGGCTTCAGCTCTTTGGTTGTTGGTCGTATCTGTTCCGGTGAATGGCGTAAATTGAATACGGGGACAGTGGTGATTACGATCGCTTTGGTAGCATTTTATGCTAGTGATTGGGCTATTTGATTGATTAAAAAGTGCGTAAGGGGCGTCTGTGCCTACGCACTTTACCATTTCTTGCGATTACTTTTAAATTCTCAATTATTTCCCCGCTATTTATCTGATTAGTTTACAATATTCCTGCAATTCTTTTGGATACGGCTCGGCATGTATCCACCTTTTTCGATTGATTCAGTTATTTTAGTATTAAGATTCTATTCTCACTGTTTTTGTTTTGACGGAAAGAAAAAGTCTCAATCTATATACCAATGGTTCTCAGGTAAATTGTAAGGGCAACATGGAAATATTCTTTACTATTTTGATCTTGATTTTGGTGGTTTCAGTCTCTGGCATTCTGACTAAGGTGATTCCGTTCCGCATACCTCTGCCGTTAATACAAATTGCGATGGGGGCATTATTGGCTTGGCCACATTTTGGTTTGCATGTTACCTTCGATCCTGAACTGTTTCTTGTACTGTTAATCCCTCCTCTATTATTCGTTGATGGCTGGAAAACGCCAACCAGAGAGTTTTTCCAGCATGGAAGGGAAATTTTCATACTAATGTTGGTACTGGTTCTGGTTACTGTTGTTGGTATTGGTTATCTGATTTACTGGCTGATGCCGGGCATTCCATTAATTGCCGCTTTTGCTCTTGCTGCTGTGCTATCACCAACAGATGCAGTGGCTCTGTCATCCATTGTTGGAAAAGGGCGTATGCCTAAGCGCATGATGAGTGTGATGGAAGGGGAAGCGTTAATGAACGATGCTTCCGGTCTGGTAGCTTTAAAGTTCGCGGTAGCAATAGCGATGGGAACGATGGTATTTACTGTTACCGGCGTGACTATCGAATTCTTTAAAGTTGCTATTGGTGGTTTGTTATCTGGTATGGCAGTGACTTGGTTGTACAGTAAATCCCTGCGCTTGATGAATCGTTGGAGCGGTGGTGATCCCGCAACGCAAATTGTTTTCATGTTGTTGTTGCCGTTTGCTTCTTACATGATTGCAGAACATATCGGTGTTTCCGGTATCCTGGCAGCGGTTGCTGCGGGCATGACTATCAGTAAAGCTGGGGTTATCCGTAATGCGCCGTTGGCGATGCGTTTACGTGCTGATAGTGTCTGGTCAATGCTGGAATTCGTGTTTAATGGTCTGGTATTTATTATGTTGGGCCTGCAATTACCGGGGATCTGGGAAACGTCTGTTGTACAGGCAGAACTTGATCCAACGGTTGAAACCTGGATGTTATTTGCTGCCGTTGCAGTGATTTATGGTGCGCTTCTACTATTGCGTTTCTGTTGGTTGTGGCTGATGAAAAATATCAGCAAAACCTTTATGAAAAAAAATCCGCTGCATTTCGCGGCTTATACCACCCGTGAATTATGGCTGGCATCTTTTGCTGGTGTTCGCGGTGCAATCACACTTGCTGGTGCGTTGTCTGTTCCTCTGTTTCTGGCGGATGGTACGCCATTCCCGGCTCGTTATCAGCTTATCTTTATTGCTGCTGGGGTCATCCTGTTCTCGTTGTTAATTGGGGTTATCTCTTTGCCATTCCTGTTACGGGGAATTCAAACTTCCAATAAAGAGGCAGATATCAGTGAAGTAAGAATGGCGCGGGCAGCCATGGCGGAAGTGGCTATTGTCAGTATGAATAAGATGGAGGAACGTCTTTCTGCCAGCCCTGAAGAGCAACTGGATGCTGAAGTTATTACTGAAGTTGCTTCCAGAGTCATTGGCTATTTGCGTCTCCGTACTGTGGGGCAGGATGAGATAGAACATAACCTGCTAGTGGAAGATTTGGAACGTCGTTTTCGCCTGACTGCATTAAGGGCAGAACGCGGTGAGTTGTATCATTTGCGTGCAACTAGAAAAATCAGTAATGAGACACTTCAAGCCTTACTGCATGATTTGGATTTATTGGAAGCTCTATTGGTAGAGAAAGAGCACTGATATCCTGTAATTTATTGGTTGTCACGACAATATTGTGAACGACTTTATTCAGTCTGAACGGTGAATATCTCGCCTTTCAGGCTGATAGCTGATTTGTGGTCTGTCTGGTGGTATTGATTCTCCCGCCGTAGATACCGGAACCTTCTGCCAATGATGAATAATATGTTGGTTCCGGTGGTATGGTTGATAAATTTACCATTGGAGGGAGTTTGTTTGCTGCGTTGTTCTGGGGTCATCAACGCTTAGTTTTGAAATTCCTTTTACGAATGGCAGATTGTCCATTGCGTGCTGACGTGCAGAATGGATAAATGCGTCAATCTCAGGCTGGTGCTGTTCACTTTCACGGACGGCAGCATACAGCCTGCTCCATAAACCTTCCCCCAGTGTTTTAGTGACCACTAACCCTTGCCTTTCAAATGATTCAACAACCCAATGTGGCAGAGCCGCGATTCCCATGCGGGCCGCGACCATTTGGATCAGTAACAGCGTGTTATCCACATTTTTCAACGTAGGAATAACGCCGGCTGGTTGCAAGAAACGCCGCCAGATATCGAATCGCTGACGCTGAACGGGGTAGATCATCAATGTCTCATCAATTAAATCTTTTGGCTGGATGTGCAGTTTATTTGCCAGAGGGTGATCCGGAGCGACAACTAGCTTGACCTCATAATCAAATAGCGGTGTGTAGTGTAGATGACTTTCAGGGAGAATATCTGATGTCAGAACTACATCCAGTTCCCGTTGCTGTAGTGCAGGCTGTGGATCAAAAGTGACGCCGGATTTGAAATCCACGTTGACCTGTGGCCAGGTTTCGCGGAAATGTTTGAGTGCAGGTGTCAGCCATTGAATACAACTATGGCATTCAATGGCGATACGTAGATTTGTTTGGCCTGGCTCTTTACATTCGCGGAGTGCACTTTGGACCAAAGGAAGAACTTGTTCTGCCAACCGTAATAAAATCTCACCCTGTGGGGTGAAACGAAGTGGCTGACTTTTACGAATGAACAGCCGGAAACCAAGGCGATGTTCAAGATCACTGAACTGATGGGACAAAGCGGACTGTGTCTGATGCAGGTGATTAGCTGCTGCCGCTAATGAACCACAATGACTCAATGATTGTAATGTTTTTAGATGTTTTATTTCGATCATGAGAAACCTTCAGGATGATAATGAATAAATTGCGCTTGTGGTTTATACCTTACCTGTTGATTATGGATGTGTAAACATCTAGACGGCTAAAAATGACGGGATAATGAAATGACGATTATTAATCACACACTTGGCTTTCCACGTATCGGTTTGAAAAGAGAACTCAAAAAGGCCCAGGAAAATTATTGGGCAGGGAAAATTTCCCAGCAAGAATTATTGGAAACAGGCCGTGAGTTACGTGCCCGTCACTGGGAGCAACAGAAGCAGGCTGGTGTTGATTTAGTGCCGGTTGGTGATTTTGCTTGGTATGATCATGTTCTGACGACTAGCTTACTACTCGGTAATGTACCACCGCGTCACCAGAATCCAGATGGCACGATTAATCTGGATACACTATTCCGTATTGCCCGCGGTCGTGCGCCGACAGGTGAACCTGCCGCTGCCGCAGAGATGACTAAATGGTTTAATACTAATTACCATTATATCGTGCCAGAATTTCAGCAAGGACAGGAATTTAAACTGAGTTGGACTCAGTTACTAGAAGAAGTGGATGAAGCGTTGGCCTTGGGTCACCAAGTGAAGCCAGTTTTACTGGGGCCGGTAACTTACCTGTGGTTGGGTAAGGTGAAAGGTCAGGTATTTGATCGTCTCTCTTTATTGCAAGATATTCTTCCTGTTTATCAGCAAGTATTAGCTGAGCTGGCTAGACGTGGTATCGAGTGGGTTCAGATTGATGAACCGGCGCTGGTACTGGAATTACCAGCAGAGTGGCTGGCAGCTTATCCGGTTGCTTATCAGGCACTTCAGGGGCAGGTTAAGTTATTGTTGACTACCTATTTTGACAGCGTTGGTCACAATCTAGAAACGATCAAATCCTTGCCGGTACAAGGGCTGCATGTGGATCTGGTTGCGGGTCAAGATGATATTGCGCAATTGCATGAATTATTGCCAAAAGAGTGGTTACTTTCCCTTGGTGTGATTAATGGCCGTAACGTATGGCGTGCTGATTTAACCGCTAAATATCAGTTGATTAAGCCATTGGTAGGTAGTCGTACACTGTGGATCGGTTCTTCTTGTTCTCTGCTGCACAGTCCTATCGATTTGAGTGATGAGACAGCGCTTGATGCAGAGGTGAAAAGCTGGTTTGCGTTCGCATTGCAGAAATGTGAGGAATTGGCTCTGCTAGCTGCAGCATTGAATCAACCAGAAGGCAGTAAACAAGCAGAATTGGATGCTTACAGTGCGCCAATCCGTGCTCGCCGTGAATCTAAACGGGTGAATAATCAGACTGTTACTGAGCGACTTACCGCAATTAATCCACAGGACAGTGAGCGTAATCAGCCATATCCCCAACGTGCAGAAATACAGCGCCAGCGCTATAACTTGCCATTGTGGCCGACAACAACAATTGGATCATTCCCGCAAACAACGGAAATCCGCAGCTTGCGTCTGGATTTCAAAAAAGGCCGGGTAGATGGTGCTAACTATCGAACCAATATCTGTGAACATATTAAGCAGGCAATTAACGAACAGGAACGTTTAGGATTAGATGTATTGGTTCATGGCGAAGCTGAACGTAACGACATGGTGGAATACTTTGGTGAACACTTCGATGGTTTTGTCTTTACGCAGAATGGTTGGGTTCAAAGCTATGGGTCCCGTTGTGTTAAGCCACCGGTGATTATTGGTGATGTTAGCCGTCCTGAAGCTATCACTGTGGAGTGGGCGAAATATGCTCAATCGTTGACAGAGAAACCTGTCAAAGGAATGTTAACCGGGCCTGTGACTATTCTCTGTTGGTCATTCCCAAGGGAAGATGTCAGCCGTGAGACGATTGCTAAGCAAATTGCATTGGCACTGCGTGATGAAGTAAATGATTTGCAGCAAGCTGGCATTGGTATCATCCAGATTGATGAACCTGCATTGAGAGAAGGTTTACCACTGCGTCGGGAAGAGTGGCAAGCTTATCTCGACTGGGCGGTAGAGGCATTTAAATTGAGTGCTGCAATTGCTAAAGATGACACACAGATTCATACTCATATGTGTTATTGCGAGTTCAATGACATCATGCCTTCTATTGCAGCATTGGATGCGGATGTGATTACCATTGAAACTTCCCGTTCAGATATGGAGCTGTTGGATTCATTCGAAAACTTCTCTTATCCGAATGAGATTGGGCCGGGTGTTTATGATATTCATTCACCTAACGTACCTAGTGTTGAATGGATTGAAGCGCTATTACGTAAAGCAGCTGATCGTATTCCGGTCGAACGTTTGTGGGTTAACCCGGATTGTGGCTTAAAAACTCGTGGTTGGATCGAAACTCGCCAGTCATTGGCAAATATGGTGCAGGCGGCGAAACGTCTACGTGAATCAGTGAAATAATTAATCCAGCAATTTGCCTGTCACCCTTAATTGGGTGATGGGCATTTTTCATAAAATAATTTTTCTCTTGGAGGAGTTTGTCGCTTAATGGGGCTTCCTCTGTAATCAAACTTTTTGTGATTTATATATTCCATATTGATATTGGAAAAAATATATTTTATTAACAAAATACCCGCAACGTAACAAAATGGAAACTGGAAGCATTGTAATAGAAGCTAAATAATTAATGAGAGGATTATATGGATGTAAATAATTTGCAAGGTAAGAAAAGTAGCTCTCGAAGAGATTTTCTAAAAAGTGGTGCTGCTATCACGGCTACGGCTGCACTTGCTCCGATTGGTCTGGCCCGTGCGGAAGGAAAATTATCGTCACAGAATGGAATAGGCGTGTGTACGCTTGCCCCAGAGCAGATATCAGGGCCATATTTCCGAAATAGTAAAATTGTAAGGAGGGATATTACTGATTCAGAAGCAGGAATACCTTTTTTATTAAAAATCACTATCATGGATGAGAAAACATGTAAACCTGTCGATAAATTATTTGTTGATATTTGGCACTGTAATAGCCGGGGGAAATATTCTGGCTGGAGTTATATAAGCCCTGATATACCACCTAAAGCCGGTGAAATATCCGCTATCAACAGAACTGATGATCAAGTTTTTCTAAGAGGGGCTCAACAATCGGATAAAAATGGAGTGGTCAATTTTACTACTATTTATCCTGGGTTTTATGTTGGTAGGGCAACTCATATTCATATTGCAATTAGACAGATTAGCAAAGATATAAATGAAAAAGAGCATTTTGCCTTTGTTGGTCAGATGTATTTTTCTGAAGAAATCAATACAGAGGTTTATAAATATGATCTGTATTCAAAACGGAAGATAATCAGAACCAAAAATCATGAAGATGAATATTTTAAAAATATGAATGGTCATCTTTCAGAAATAAAATTAACAAAAATAGACGAATCTGATATTAACCGTGGAATATTGGGTGAAATAATTTTATCAATAGACTTGGAAAATATATCTAATTTCATAACTAAAGATGATTTATATTCCCATGCGGTATGACCGATTTTGTTGAATAGACTAAATTTCAATGTAGTAACAGTCGAAATTATAAAGTAACCTATGTAAATAGTATGCTGATTAGTCATTTAAAAAAAGTATCAGGTGCTTGATATCCCCAATAGATTTCAAATTGCAGCGCGGCGGCAAGTGAACGTCTCCCCAGGAGCATAGATAACGATGTGACTGGGGTAAGTGAAAGCAGCCAACAAAGCAGCAACTTGAAGGATGAAGGGTATAGTTACATACGGACATTGTGCAGGCACAGAGATAGGATTATCTTCGCTGTTTGGTTAATATTATCCAGTAGATCGTGTTTCTCTGTGCCTGTCATTTTCGTGGAGAGTTTTCAACCGCAGTGAGCGGAACATCAAATTAATGAGTTGTACCTCCACTGATGACGATATCCTCACTGTTTTTTAATGCTTCATCGATGGCAATTTCCAGCGCTGTTATGACGGTTTCTAGGGCCATACTCGGAGTACCTGAGTGCCTAGCTGCCTGTTCAGGCAGATAAGGAATATGGATAAATCCACCGCGTATTTCAGGATTGGTGGATGCTAAATGATGCAATAAGCCATACATAACGTGATTACAGACAAAAGTGCCTGCGGTTTGTGAGATTGAGGTAGGGACTCCTGCTTTATGCAAACCTTTGACTATCGCATTGATCGGTAATGTGGAGAAGTAGGCCGCAGGGCCTGTTACGACTATGGGAGTATTGATAGGCTGGTTGCCTTGATTATCAGGAATGCGAGCATCATTAATATTAATTGCCACGCGTTCTACAGTAATATCTGGCCTACCACCCGCTTGTCCTACTGAAATCACTAGATCAGGTTGTATTTCATCAATAGCGGCGTATAGGCAAGCCAGAGAGACATCGAATACGCATGGAAGCTGGAGAGCTTCGACCCGCGCTCCGCATAGTCTGCGACCTTGCAACTGTTTGGCTGCTTCCCATGACGGATTTATCGTTTCATCGTCGAAAGGATCAAAACCTGTAATTAAAACTGTTTTCTGTGTCACCATAGATAGCACTCCTGCATGTTGGAAAAATTCTAATATGTTTAAACAATATGCATTCTATAAAAAGGTGATTGTGATATTTATATTTGTCAATTGTTACATTTTTATTGTAAATATAATTATAACATGGTGAAAAATAATAAAGAAAAAACATTTCATTAAATATGGAAATAAAATATAGTTTGT
The DNA here is from genome assembly GCF_011189575.1 of Photorhabdus cinerea. Lineage (GTDB taxonomy): Bacteria > Pseudomonadota > Gammaproteobacteria > Enterobacterales > Enterobacteriaceae > Photorhabdus > Photorhabdus cinerea. Next base: position 21,139 of record NZ_PUJW01000016.1, on the reverse strand, counting down.
TTTTGAATTTTTCACGATAATAAAAAGTCAATGAAAATATAATTCGATGTATTATGCTGTTGGTTTATAAATATCGGAGAGGATAATTTATATTTAATGAAGTTGTAGTAGACCTTTGTTTTTCTTCTTCACGGTTAATAAATCAAATCAGCTATTTTGGCCTATTCTCTTCTTGGTGTTGTTTGAAACATAAACATAATTAAACAATTTATTGCTTGTTTCCCAGTGTAAATGTATTCAGGTAGCTTATGGTTGAGAGAAAACATTCGGTTTTTTTGTTAAATTTGCAATTGTTGTTCAATCCCGTGTTAATGTTCAGTAATAGTTAGAACACTCATTTTTTCTTTTTTTATGATCATTTTGTGACTTATGTCTCAAAATAATGTACGTTTTTCTTTTTTATCTTACTTTAAAGTGATATTTATCACTAAAAGATGTCTAAATACTCAATACAGTAGATTTCAATTAATTTCATTATAAATTCTTCCCGCTGAGGAGTCTGATATGTCTGATGTGTTTCACTTGGGTCTGACCAAAAGCGACCTGCAAGGCGCAACTCTAGCTATTGTTCCGGGTGATCCGAAACGTGTGGAAAAAATTGCAAGATTAATGGACAACCCCGTTCATCTTGCTTCTTTGCGTGAATTTACGTCATGGCGAGCAGAAATTGATGGCAAAGCCGTTATTGTTTGCTCCACGGGTATAGGAGGTCCATCAACGTCCATTGCTGTTGAAGAATTAGCACAATTAGGTGTTCGTACTTTCCTGCGTATTGGTACAACAGGGGCAATTCAAGAAAATATTAATGTTGGTGATGTACTGGTAACCACGGCGGCTGTTCGCTTGGATGGTGCTAGCTTGCATTTTGCGCCGATGGAATTTCCGGCAGTTGCAGATTTTGAATGTACAACTGCGTTGTATGAAACGGCAAAAGATTTAGGTGCAACGACACATGTTGGCGTAACAGCTTCTTCAGATACTTTCTATCCTGGCCAGGAACGTTATGATACCTATTCTGGCCGTGTTGTGAGTCGTTTCAAAGGGTCAATGGCTGAATGGCAGGCAATGGGTGTCATGAATTATGAAATGGAATCTGCAACTTTGTTGACTATGTGTGCAAGCCAGGGGCTGCGTGCAGGTATGGTTGCTGGTGTCATTGTTAACCGTACTCAGCAGGAAATCCCTGATGTTGAATTGCTCAAGAAAACCGAGAGCAGTGCATTGATGATCGTAGTAGAGGCTGCTCGCCGCCTATTGTGAATCATATTCTTTGGGGCCGGAATATTCCGGCTCACTCTTCTTTTTAGATAAAAATCTGTTAATGTCTTAATATTTTACAACTAATTAAGAGTAATCATGATTACAACATCCTTCTTATTACATCCATCGGCGCTTCCCCTCCATGGAGGGATTAATTTTCGTGATTTAGGTGGTAAAACTGTAGTCAGTGGCGGGAAAATCAAATCAGGTTTACTTTTCCGTTCCGGTTCTCTAGACCGTTTGACAGAAAAAGACCAATCTTTCCTGGCAAAGAAAAACCTATTTCAAATTATAGATTATCGTGACGTAAGTGAAATAGCTGATAAACCCGATCAGATATGGAATGGTGCTAATTATCACCATGCCCCTGCTAATCCATTATCTGAGGAGGTGAATGCTAATCTGGAAAAATTAGCGACAGAAACGTTGGAGCAATTTAATCCACAGGCATTTATGTTCCGTCTTTATGAATTATTGCCTTTAAAAAACCCCGCTTATAAAACATTGGTTAGCTTACTGCAACAGCCGGAAAAAGGCGGAATAGTACAACATTGTGCGGTAGGTAAAGATAGAACCGGTGTAGGCTCTGCGCTGGTGTTGTTTGCACTTGGCGCTGATTTGGACACGGTAATGGAAGATTATTTGGTGACTAATTCTACGTTGGCTCCTTACCGAGAGTATTTGTTGAATGAACATGCGAAAACCATGAGTGACAATGTGGTTGAGAAATTCGCTTATGTCTATTCCGTCAGAGAAGAGTTTCTCATGATGGCATTAAACAGTATTAATCAGAATTATGGCAGTGTAGATGTATGGCTGGAGAAAGACTTTGGCCTTGATTGTGCAGCCCGTAAGAAATTACAAGGTTATTTCCTTGAATAAAATATCGGTTTAATTCTGGTTAATACGATAGCAGTTAAATTGAATATGGTATTAATCAATATAGGAATATGAATTTGAGCCTCCATGAAATAGTTGATCTAGTTGTAGATTTTGTTAAAGCCCATGATACTTGGATCATACCGATAATTTTCTTACTCGCTTTTGGTGAATCTTTAGCTTTTTTCTCCTTGCTATTGCCAGCAACTATCATATTGCTTGGATTAGGTGCATTAATAGGTGAAAGTGGCCTTAATTTTTGGCCAATGTGGTTGGCAGCAGCAGCTGGGGCCTTTTTCGGCGATTGGGTATCTTACATCGTTGGTGCTTATTTTAAAGGAGATGTTGTCAAGATCTGGCCAATTTCCCGCAAGCCACAGTTGTTGACACGAGTGCACCATTTCTTTGACCGTTGGGGTATTTGGAGCATTTTCTTCGGTCGGTTCTTTGGCCCATTTCGTGCAATTGTGCCATTAGTGGCGGGGATCTGTACTATGCCATTGCGCTATTTTCAAATTGCTAATATCTGTTCTGCACTTATCTGGTCTTTTGGGGTATTAGCGCCAGGTGCTTTTGGTTTGCAATGGCTGGCTGAATGGATGAGCTGATTGCGAGTGGCTTCGCAAACTGAACCATTTGTATAGATCAATCTGGACATATATACAGTATCTATTTAACTTAACTGGCTGAAGAATGTAACAGAGGAAATACAGGTGGATATCCAGTTGCTATATATGTTGATTGGTATTCTCGGGGGCTTGCTGGGTGGGGGCGTTATCGTCTGGCTTTCTGTTTATCAACGTATTCAGCAACAAGAACGGGAGTTCCGGGAATTGAACAGCCAGCTTGCAGTTGCCAATGAAAAACTTGAGCAGTTGGCTTACTGGCGGGCTGAATGTGAACAATTGAACCAGGAATTGCGAGCCCAGAGAGAAGTCAACAGTGTGCAGGAATCTGAACTACGGGAAGTGACTACTCGGCTGGAAGAGAGTCGCCTTGCAGCTGAGGAAAAACAGCGGTTATTGATCAATAGTGAACTACGCCTGAATACTCAATTTGAAAATTTGGCTAACCGTATTTTTGAACAAACTGGTCGTCGTACAGATGAGCAAAATCGGCAGAGTCTTAGTAGTCTTCTGACTCCATTTCGTGAACAACTTGATGGTTTTCGCCGCCAGGTACAGGAGAGTTTTGGTCAGGAAGCCCGTGAACGGCATACTCTTACACATGAAATCCGTAATTTACAGCAACTGAATGCCCAGATGGCGAAAGAGGCTGTTAATCTGACAAATGCCCTTAAAGGTGATAACAAAATTCAAGGAGATTGGGGGGAAGTGGTGCTTGCTCGTATTCTGGAAGCTTCTGGGTTACGAGAGGGACATGAATTTTGCACTCAGGTGAATATCAAGGTAGAGGGTAACAGTCGTTTCCAACCCGATGTTATTGTTCATTTGCCGCAAGGGAAAGATGTGGTTATCGATGCAAAAATGTCGCTAGTGGCTTATGAGCGTTATTTTAACAGTGAAGATCGGCATCAGCAGGAATTAGCCCTTCAGGACCATATTAACTCAATTAAAGGCCATATTCGCGGCTTGAGTCGTAAAGATTACCAGCAACTGCCTGGATTGAAATCGTTGGACTATGTACTGATGTTTATTCCAGTTGAACCCGCTTATTTGATCGCGCTCAACAGAGCACCTGAGCTGCTTGATGAGGCACTTAAACACAATATTATGCTGGTTAGCCCATCAACATTATTAGTTGCTGTGCGTACCATCAATAACTTGTGGCGATATGAATATCAAAGCCAAAATGCTCGTTTAATCGCGGATAAGGCTTCTAGAATGTACGATAAGATGCGTTTGTTTGTTGAGGATATGCAAGGTTTAGGGCAAAGCTTGGATAAGGCTCAACTTAATTATCGGTTGGCAATGAAAAAGCTTACTGAGGGACGTGGCAATCTGATAAGCCAGGCGGAGGGTTTTCGTAATTTAGGGGTTGAAGTAAAACGTCCTATTGATCCTGAATTAGCTGATAGGGCTAACCAACCATCCTGTGCTAATGATTAACGCCAGGATAGGGTTTTGTATGAAAGGCTGATACACTTTTATAACAGTTTGAGTAAAAAGCGGGCAAATAACATGGTAGACCAAGCGAAACAAACCACACATTTTGGTTTCCGCACTGTAGCGAAAGATGAAAAAGAGGGCATGGTAGCTGAAGTGTTTCATTCTGTTGCTGCAAAATACGATTTAATGAATGATTTAATGTCGTTTGGTATCCATCGTATCTGGAAGCGTGTGGCGATTAATGCCAGTGGTATTCGCCGGGGTCAGCGGGTGCTTGATTTGGCTGGTGGTACTGGAGATTTGACAGCTAAATTTTCCCGCTTAGTTGGTGAGAAAGGGGAAGTTGTTCTTGCTGATATAAATGAATCTATGCTGAAGGTTGGGCGTGAGAAATTACGTGATACTGGTATTGTTGGTAATGTCAGTTATGTGCAAGCTAATGCGGAAGCTTTACCTTTTCCTGATAACTATTTTGATTGCATCACTATCTCTTTCGGTTTACGCAATGTGACTGAAAAAGAAAAGGCCCTGCGCTCTATGTTTCGGGTTTTGAAACCTGGTGGGCGCTTATTAGTGCTTGAGTTTTCTAAACCTTTGCTTGCACCATTAAGCAAAGCTTATGATGCTTATTCTTTCCATGTGTTGCCAAAAATTGGTCAAGTTTTTGTGCAAGATGCGGATAGTTATCGTTATCTGGCGGAATCTATTCGTATGCATCCTGATCAAGAAACACTTAAAACAATGATGGAAGATGCTGGCTTCGAACAGGTGACTTATACCAATATGACTGGCGGTATTGTTGCACTACATAGAGGTTTCAAATTCTGAGATGGAAAGGCCATCACTGAGTAAAACTATGAATTCCACATTGATGCCGGTTTTAACCGCAGTGATGGAAACATCGTTGAATCGCATATTGTACCGCGAACCTGTGTTGAGGCCAGCCCGTATACGCTTGGTGGGTAAAGTTTTGTCGATTGAACTGAAAGAAATGAATACACCGCTTACACTGGTATTCAGTGAAAAACAAGTGGATGTATTAAGTCAATGGACTGAATCTGCCGATTGTACAGTTAAAACTAATTTTTCTGTTTTGCTTAAGCTACGGGATCGTCAACAGCTTTCCAGGTTACTCAATAATGGTGAAATAGTTATTGAAGGGGATATGCAGGTCGTTCAGCAATGGTCTGTTCTGCTGGATATGGTTGAATGGGATTTGGCCCATTATCTTTCCCCTTATGTTGGAGATATCGCTGCTGAAGGTATTAATCAGGTAATTAAAAAAGGATTTCAGTTTTTTTCCGGTTCAATAGCGTGCCAGAAAAATTATCTGGCGGAAACATTAACAGAAGAATGGAAACTGGCGCCAAATAAGCTTGAAGTGGCTCATTTTAGTGAAGAAGTTAGCGTGTTAACCGAAGATATCAGGCAAATAGAGCAACGATTGGCGGTATTAGAGGAAAAATATGACACCAAGTGAATTAAGACGCCTTTATTTGATTATACGGGTTTTTCTTTCTTACGGATTGGATGAACTTATTCCCCAGATTCGTTTGACTTGGCCTCTTCGTTTTGGGCGTTATTTGTTATTCTGGATTCCGAACAGACATAAAGATAAATCACTTGGGGAGAGATTACGACTTGCCTTACAGGAGTTGGGACCAGTCTGGATTAAATTTGGACAGATGCTTTCGACAAGGCGTGATCTTTTTCCACCTGCAATAGCGGATCAATTGGCTTTGTTGCAAGACCGGGTCGCCTCTTTCGACGGTGCTCTAGCTCGTCAATATATTGAAACTTCTTTAGGGGGAGAGCTGGAAACTTGGTTTGATGATTTTGAACCTAAAGCTCTGGCTTCTGCTTCAATTGCTCAGGTACATACTGCTCGGTTAAAAGAAAATGGTCAGGAAATCGTTATTAAAGTAATCCGCCCGGATATTCTACCAATTATTAAAGCAGATATCCGGTTAATGTATCGTCTGGCTAACTGGGTACCAATGTTATTGCCCGATGGGCGCCGTTTACGTCCTCGTGAAGTCGTGCGGGAATACGAAAAAACGTTGATTGATGAGCTAAATTTACTGCGAGAAGCAGCCAATTCAATTCAGCTTCGCCGTAATTTCGAAAAAAGTTCAATGCTCTATGTGCCAGAAATTTATTCTGATTATTGCCGTGAAAATGTTCTGGTGATGGAACGGGTTTATGGTATTCCAGTTTCTGATATTGAAGCGTTGGAAGCGCAGAATACCAATATGAAATTACTGGCTGAACGGGGAGTTCAGGTTTTTTTTACTCAGGTTTTTCGTGACAGTTTCTTTCATGCGGATATGCATCCGGGAAATATTTTTGTCAGTTATGAACATCCTGAAGATCCGTTTTATATTGGTATTGATTGCGGTATTGTTGGCTCTCTTAATAAAGATGATAAACGTTACCTGGCTGAGAATTTTATCGCTTTCTTTAATCGTGATTATCGGAAAGTTGCTGAACTTCATGTGGATTCAGGTTGGGTTCCCAGTGATACCAATGTTGAAGACTTTGAGTTTGCAATTCGTACAGTTTGTGAACCAATATTTGAGAAGCCGCTTGCAGAAATTTCATTTGGGCATGTTCTTCTGAATCTGTTTAATACTGCACGCCGTTTTAATATGGCAGTACAGCCTCAGTTAGTTCTTCTGCAAAAGACGCTGTTGTATGTAGAAGGCTTAGGACGGCAGCTCTATCCACAACTTGATTTATGGAAAACAGCAAAACCGTTTCTGGAGGAGTGGTTACATAGTCAAGTCGGATTACCTGCTGTTATTCGTGCACTGAAAGAAAAAGCACCTTATTGGGCAGAAAAGTTGCCAGAGCTACCCGAATTAGTGTATGACAGTCTTCAGCAGCATAAACATTTGCAAGCCAACATTGAGAAACTGTCAGATCAGTTAAAAGGACAACAGATAAAACAGCGACAGTCACAGTATTTGCTCGGTGTTGGTGCGACATTGTTTCTCTGTGGGAGTTTGTTTTTGTTGTCTGGCTTAGCAAATATCCCTTGGCTGTTTATAGGCATGGGCGCTGTTTCATGGCTGTTTGGCTGGTGTAGGTTGAGTAAAACTTAGTAAAATTTGTCTTAGGTAGCTTTATTTGAAGGTCGGTATTTTCGAAGACATAGTTCGTCGTATAATGAGCTATGAATGATAATCCCTGTTAATAGAGGTAAATCAGGATGGGCGGTATAAGCATTTGGCAATTACTTATCATTGCGGTCATTGTGGTGCTGTTGTTCGGCACGAATAAACTTCGTACTCTGGGTTCTGATCTTGGGGCATCTATTAAAGGTTTTAAAAAAGCGATAGGGGATGATAATCAGCCTGAGCACGCTCAGAAAACCAGTAATGATGCTGATTTTGAAACTAAAAACATCACTGAAAAACAATCTGTAGCTCGATCTGAAACATCTGAGAGCAAAAACAAAGAGCAGGTATAAACCGTGTTTGACATTGGTTTCGGTGAGCTACTATTGGTTATGGTTATTGGCTTGGTGGTTCTGGGGCCAGAACGGCTACCGGTGGCAGTAAAAACGGTTGCTGGTTGGATCAGGGCATTACGTTCTTTGGCTGCTAACGTTCAAAATGAGCTTGCCCAGGAACTGAAATTACAGGAGCTCCAGGAAAGCCTAAAAAAAGTCGAAGAAGAAGCAGGCTTGCAGAATTTATCTCCGGAATTAAAAGCTTCGATGGATGAGTTGAAAGAAGCGGCTGAATCTTTGAAAAAGGCATACCAAAACGAACCTGATGCGGGGAATATGAAAGCATCAGAAATAAATGGGGTGGCACAAAAGTCGGCAACGTCTCAGATTGTGGCTTCATCCGAATCTTCTTCTCCAGTGGATGATAAAGCGGCTTCTGATGCGAAGAAAAAAACTTCTGATTAAGTTAATGGTGAACACTAAAACATGGCTGTTGATGATACTCAACCACTTATCAGTCATCTTATTGAACTGCGTAAGCGAATTCTAAACAGTTTACTGACTGTATTAGTGGTTTTTTTAGCATTGGTTTATTTTTCTAACGACATCTATCAGATGATTTCTGCACCTTTAATTAAGCAATTGCCTCAAGGTGCCAGTATGATAGCGACGGATGTTGCTTCTCCCTTTTTCACACCAATAAAATTGACCATTATGGTGTCGATATTTGTATCTGCACCTATGGTTCTCTATCAGGTGTGGGCATTTATTGCTCCTGCATTATATAAGCATGAGCGCCGCTTGATGATCCCTCTACTTTTTTCCAGTAGTTTGTTGTTCTATTTGGGGATGGCATTTGCTTACTTCGTCGTATTTCCGATAGCTTTTGGATTCTTTGCTAAGACTGCTCCTGAAGGAGTTTTGATTGCAACAGATATCAGTAACTATTTAAGCTTTGTCATGGCACTGTTTATGGCTTTTGGTGTTTCTTTTGAAGTGCCGGTTGCCATTATTTTATTGTGCTGGAGTGGGGTGGTGACACCTGAATCCCTGAAGAAAAAGCGCCCGTATATTTTGGTAGGCGCTTTTGTTGTCGGCATGTTGTTAACGCCCCCAGATGTCTTCTCACAAACTTTACTGGCTATTCCTATGTATCTGCTGTTTGAACTGGGTATTTTGCTCTCCCGTTTTTACACTGGGCAGCGCAAACTGGGAGATCGTTCAGAAGACGAGCAAACATCGGAAGCAAATACGGAAAAGTGATAATAGTAATCTTAACATGTCGTTCTGTAGTGCTAAGATATTAACACAAAGCGATAGCATATTAATTAACCCAGCGCTAGTGCGCTGGGTTTTAAGTTAGGAGAGCTATATGGGATATGTATTTCCAGGCACTTTCCCTGGCCGCCGAATGCGCCGAATGCGCCGTCATGATTTTTCCCGTCGTTTAGTTGCTGAAAATCAATTAACTGTTAATGATTTAATCTATCCTGTATTTGTGATGGAAGGAACTCACTGTCGTCAGGAAGTTCCCTCTATGCCAGGAGTGTATCGTCTGACAATTGATCTTTTGTTGAAAGAAGCTGAAGAGATTGCCCGGTTGGGTATTCCTGTGTTGTCTCTGTTTCCTGTTATTGAAGCAGATAAAAAATCTTTGGATGCGAAAGAAGCTTATAGTCCTGATGGGCTAATTCAACGGACTATACGTGAGCTAAAAGATGCAGTTCCTGAACTGGGATTACTGACTGATGTGGCATTAGATCCGTTCACTACACATGGTCAGGATGGGATCATCGATCAGGATGGTTATGTAATTAATGATGTAACCAAAGAGATCTTGGTTAAACAGGCACTGTCACATGCGGAGGCTGGTGCTGAGATTGTTGCACCGAGTGACATGATGGATGGGCGGATTAGGGCAATTCGAGAGAAGCTTGAAGAGGAAGGTCATGTAAATACTCAGATTATGGCTTATTCCGCTAAGTATGCTTCTGGTTATTATGGTCCTTTCCGTGATGCTATCGGCTCAAGTAGTAATCTAAAAGATGGTAATAAAAAGAATTATCAGATGGACCCAGCCAACAGCGATGAAGCATTGCAAGAGATTGCACAGGATTTGCAGGAAGGCGCTGATACTGTGATGGTTAAACCGGGTATGCCTTACCTGGATGTTATCCGTAGGGTAAAAGAGACATTTGGTGTTCCAACCTTTGCTTATCAAGTATCTGGCGAATATGCCATGCATATGGCTGCTATCCAGAATGGCTGGTTACAGGAACAAGTAATTATAGAGTCCCTGTTATGCTTCAAGCGTGCAGGAGCAGATGGCGTACTGACATATTTTGCAAAACAGGTCGCTCAACAGTTATTTGAGCAGCGGTTTTAATATTGATTAAAAACGGGTGAATATGATTCTGCCCGTTTTTTTGTTTGGTTAAATTTTCACAAACTGCTTGTTATCAAGTGCCTTAGGTAATTGCTTATTCAGAATATTAAGCAACAAAATAGAACGGGTTTCTCCATCTGGCTCATTGTAGATAGCTTGTAATCCTTCAAAAATTCCTTCTGTGATTAATACCGTGTCACCAGTCACAGGTGTATTTGGTGATACATATTCTTGCTCTGTAGTAGACATGATTTCATTAATCAGCGTTTCCGGCACGATAGCCGGGTGTATACCAAAACGGACAAAATGGCTGACGCCGCGCGTTGAATTGATAGTCGTAGTATGGATAACTTCTGGGTCAAACTGAACAAACAAATAATTAGGGAAAAGTGGTTCTGTATTCACAGTACGTTTACCACGGGTTATTTTTTCAATTCTCGCAGTAGGAGTCAGGCAAGCAACATCCTGTCGTTCTAGATTTTCTATTGCTCGTGAAATTTGTCCACGTTTACAGTAGATGAGGTACCAGTTTTCCATGTTTATTTAACCTTGATCCAATGATTATTAAGCATAGCAAAATAGGAAAGGGCATTACAGGCATTATCTTAGTGATAATTGTTTGATGATAGATATTTATTGTTATGAGTAGGCACTGTATTTTCAGTAAAAAAGTGATGAGTAATATTATGGTAGACCGTTGGTGATTCTTTCTGCAATTAATAGGGAAAAAAATAAATGTATAAGTATTTCTGCTTAATAATGGCAAACTTTCAGATAATTCGAACTGGTTAATCTATGCTAAAGATCGGCTGGATATTATGTTTGCCAAGCATGATATCTGCTCTGTTAATTGCAGGTGTATTTGGCTCTGAGATCGCAAGGTTGAATTAAACCCATTGCTTTTTATTAAGTTATTGGTTTACCTTGTAGTCTTCCAAAAAAACACAAAAAAGCTGAATGGGATAGCTTATAATGTTTTCCCCCCTTAAAAACCGGCATGAATGGATAGTATGAAATACCGTGATTTGAGAGACTTTCTGACCTTGTTAGAGCAGAAAGGTGAATTGAAACGTGTCAGCCTTGAAGTTGATCCTTATTTGGAGATGACTGAGATTGCGGATCGTACTCTTCGTGCTGGTGGACCGGCCTTATTGTTTGAAAATCCCAAAGGCTATTCAATGCCTGTATTGTGTAATTTGTTTGGTACTGCCGAACGTGTTGCTATGGGGATGGGGCAGGATGATGTTAAAGCTTTGCATGATGTAGGTAAGTTGCTCGCTTTTTTGAAAGAACCTGATCCTCCGAAAGGTTTTCGTGATTTGCTGGATAAGTTGCCGAAATTTAAGCAAGTCCTTAATATGCCGACCAAACGGCTTAGTACTGCGGCTTGTCAGGAACGGGTTTGGGTTGGGGATGATGTAGATTTAAACCGTATCCCTATAATGCACTGTTGGCCAGAGGATGCGGCTCCGCTGATTACTTGGGGGCTGACAGTAACACGTGGCCCAAATAAAGAGCGGCAAAACCTTGGTATTTATCGCCAGCAGGTGTTGGGTAAAAATAAACTCATTATGCGTTGGTTATCTCATCGTGGTGGGGCTCTTGATTTTCAGGAATGGTGTCAGGCACACCCAGGAGAGCGTTTTCCTGTTGCTGTTGCGTTGGGGGCTGATCCGGCAACGATATTGGGTGCTGTGACGCCAGTTCCCGACACGTTATCAGAATATGCATTTGCTGGGCTGTTAAGGGGACATAAAACAGAAGTTGTGAAATGTCTTTCAAATAACTTGGAAGTGCCAGCAAGTGCAGAGATCATATTGGAGGGATATATTGAGCCTGGCGAGTTAGCCCCTGAAGGGCCATATGGTGACCATACGGGTTATTATAATGAAATTGATATGTTCCCAGTGTTCACTGTGACACATGTTACTCAACGTCACGATGCTATTTATCACTCGACTTATACTGGTCGCCCGCCAGATGAACCTGCGGTATTAGGGGTTGCATTGAATGAGGTGCTGGTTCCGATTTTGCAAAAGCAATTTCCTGAAATTGTCGATTTTTATTTGCCTCCAGAAGGTTGCTCTTATCGCCTTGCAGTTGTAACCATGAAGAAACAGTATGCAGGTCATGCTAAACGGGTCATGATGGGGGTTTGGTCATATCTGCGGCAATTTATGTATACAAAATTTGTTATTGTTTGTGATGATGATATTAATGCCAGAGACTGGAACGATGTCATTTGGGCAATAACTACGCGAATGGACCCAGTAAGAGATACTGTATTAATGGAGAATACTCCAATCGATTATCTCGACTTTGCATCACCAGTTTCAGGATTAGGTTCGAAAATGGGAATGGATGCAACGAATAAATGGCCGGGGGAGACGCAGAGGGAATGGGGACGCCCTATCGTGATGAGTGAGGAAGTGCGTACTCGCGTCAACAAAATTTGGGATGAATTAGATATTTTAAGACCATAAGAGGGAACGCATGACAACACTGAGCTGTAAAGTAACCTCCGTAGAGGCTATTACTGATACGGTTTATCGGGTACGGTTACTTCCTGATTCTCCGTTCTCATTCCGTGCCGGTCAGTATCTGATGGTGGTGATGGATGAGAGAGATAAACGTCCGTTCTCAATGGCATCAACGCCTTCAGAAAAGAAGTTTATTGAACTACATATTGGTGCTTCCGAACTGAATCTGTATGCAATGGCTGTGATGGATAGAATTCTTGAACGGAAAATAATTGATGTTGATATCCCTCATGGTAAAGCTTGGTTCCGTCAGAGTAGCACTAATCCGCTGTTATTGATTGCAGGTGGCACGGGGTTTTCTTATACCCGTTCTATATTGTTGACAGCTTTGGAAGAACAACCTGAACGCCAGATCTCTATTTACTGGGGGGGGAGAGAATCACAACATTTATATGATCTTGCCGAATTACAGCTACTTACAGATAGTTATCCTAATCTGATAGTTGTTCCAGTTGTTGAACAGTCGGAGAATGGCTGGTGTGGGCGTACTGGGACAGTTCTCAAAGCGGTGCTAGAAGATTTTGGTAGTTTGTCCAATTACGATATCTACATTGCTGGGCGTTTTGAAATGGCAAAAATTGCTCGTGAGCGCTTTTGTTGTGAGCGTGGGGCCTCTGCTGACAGTATGTATGGCGATGCTTTCGAATTCATTTAAAATAATAATAAAAAAACCCGCCCCTGACAGGCGGGAATTACGGCAACAACGACTCAGTTATAGTATTTTTTACAGATAAGTTCTTAATCCATTCTTTCTATGATGGTGGCGATACCTTGGCCTAAGCCGATACACATGGTTGCCAGACCAAATTGAACATTGCGGTATTCCATCAGATTCAACAATGTTGTTGTGATGCGAGAACCTGAGCAGCCTAATGGGTGTCCGAGAGCAATTGCGCCACCATTCAGGTTGACTTTGTCATCCATACTATCCAGCAAATTCAGGCCCTTCAGGCAGGCAAGTGACTGAGCAGCAAATGCTTCGTTTAGTTCAATCACGCCAATGTCATCCAGCTCTAAACCTGCTTTTTTGAGCGCCATTTGTGTAGCAAGGACTGGGCCATATCCCATAATGGAAGGATCGCAACCAACAACTGCCATGGAACGGATACGGGCCCGAGGTTTCAGTCCCAGATTCTTGGCATAACTTTCACTGGTTATCAGCATTGCAGATGCACCATCGGATAAAGCAGAAGAGCTGCCTGCTGTGACTGAGCCTGTTACTGGATCGAATACAGGACGTAGAGCAGCCAGATCTTTCAGATTAGTATCCGGGCGGATCACCTCATCGTAATCAAGTAGCTTCAGTGTGCCATCGGCATCGTGACCATAAATTGGTGATATCTCGTTGGAGAATGCGCCTGATTGTGTGGCTTGTGTTGCACGTTGATGAGAACGAAGTGAAAATTCATCCTGCATTTCACGGCTGATATGGTGAATTTTTGCTAGCATTTCAGCGGTTAAACCCATCATACCGGCGGCTTTAGCAACGCTTAGACTCATTTTAGGGTGGAAATCCACACCATGAGTCATCGGAACATGGCCCATGTGTTCTACGCCACCAATCAGAGTAGCATTGGCTTCTCCGGTCATGATCATACGGGCGCCGTCATGCAGTGCCTGCATTGATGAACCGCACAGCCGGTTAACAGTCACGGCGGGTACAGAGTGAGGAAAACCAGCCAGCAATGCAGAATTACGGGCGATGTTGAAACCTTGTTCCAGAGTTTGTTGAACACAGCCCCAGTAAATATCATCTATCTTGTGTTTCTGTATTGCCGGATTACGCTTAAATATTTCTTTCATCAGGTGAGCGGAGAGATCTTCAGCCCGGACCTGACGGAAGGCACCACCTTTTGAGCGCCCCATGGGGGTACGGATGCCATCAATAATGACTACATTTTCCATGTTTCCAGACCTCACACTGTTGTTCCGGTGCTGACAGCAATCGTTGCTGCTGTAGGATAGTAACTTTCATTACGTTCAGCTTTGGCTTTCAGACCAGGTGGCACCTGATAAAGAGCACCGAGGTGAGCATAATTTTCAGCCATTTTTACGTAAGCTGCTGTTCCCATTGTTTCCAGATAACGGAAAACGCCACCACGGAACGGAGGGAAACCGAGGCCATAGACCAGAGCCATATCTGCTTCTGCCGGGCTGGCGATGACACCTTCTTCCAAACAACGGACAACTTCGTTGATCATTGGAATCATAGTACGGGCAATGATCTCCTCACCGGAGAAATTATTCTTCGGTTGGCAGATGGTTGCCAGAAGTTGATCTGTTTGATCGTCCTGCTCTTTCTTCGGTTTGCCTTTCTTATCCTGTGTGTACTTATAGAAACCTGTGCCGTTTTTCTGCCCGTAACGTTGATTTTCATATAAAACATTAATGGCATCTTTATAATCAAGCTGCATACGATCTGGGAACCCTTTAGCCATGACTGACTGGGCATGATGTGCAGTATCAAGACCAATAACATCAATAAGATAAGCAGGGCCCATCGGCCAGCCAAATTCCTTCTCCATAATTTTGTCTATTTGACGGAAATCGCCACCGTCACGTAACAACAGACCGAAACCAAAGAGATAAGGGAGTAGCACCCGGTTTACAAAGAACCCCGGACAATCATTAACTACGATGGGGGTTTTGCCTATTTTGCTGGCGTAAGCAACTACGGTTGAAATTGTCTTTTCAGATGTTTTTTCACCACGGATCACTTCAACCAACGGCATACGATGGACCGGATTAAAGAAATGCATACCACAGAAGTTTTCTGGACGTCTTAAGGAGTTGGCTAATTCTGAAATTGGAATTGTTGAAGTGTTGGATGCTAAGACACAATCTTCATTAACTAAATTTTCAGTTTCTGATAGTACAGCCGCTTTGATTTTAGGATTCTCTACTACCGCTTCAACCACGATTTGAGCCTGTTCAATACCGGCATAATTTAATGTAGGTTGAATAGAAGAGAGGGTTTTTGCCATTTTTATGGCATTCATACGACCACGTTCAAACTGTTTGTTTAAAAGTTTCGCCGCTTCATTCATGCCTAACTCAAGGGCCTGCTGACTGATGTCTTTCATCATAACAGGAATCCCTTTACGGGCAGATTGATAGGCGATACCCCCCCCCATAATTCCTGCGCCTAGCACTGCAGCATATTCAGGTGTTGTGACTTCTTTCAGATGTTTTTTCGCCAGTCCTTTTATGTACTGGTCATTAAGGAAAATACCGACTAAAGCACGGGCAACATTTGTCTGTGCCAGAGGAATAAAGCTGGCAGTTTCTTGTTTCAGTGCTTCATCACGGCCAAGTGTAGCGGCTTTTTCTATGGATTTAACCGCAGTGATAGGTGCTGGGTAGTGTGGGCCGGCAACTTTCATCACCATGCCTTTTGCTACACTAAAACTCATACCACGTTCAATTTCATTAAGCTTCAAAGGCTCTAACTTTGGCTGGCGTGCGGCTTTCCAATCTAGGTTTCCTGCAATAGCCTGTTCCAGCATTGAGACTGCCGAATCAATCAGTTTTTCATTAGAAACAACGGCATCAATAAGGCCATTTTTCAATGCTTCTTCCGCACCAATGTCTTTACCTGCGGCGATGATATCCAGTGCATTATCTGTCCCGATAAGGCGAGGAAGGCGAACTGAGCCGCCGAAACCAGGCATGATACCAAGCTTGGTTTCTGGCAGCCCAATGCGCACGTCGGGGGAGGCTACACGGAAATCTGTAGATAGAACACATTCACAACCGCCACCTAGAGCATAACCATTTATTGCAGAAATGGTTGGGACGGGTAAATCTTCTATCCGGTTAAAAATGCTATTTGAGAAATCAAGCCATTCTTGCAGTTTTTCTACGGGTGAATCAAATAAAGAGAGGAATTCAGTAATATCTGCACCAACAATAAATGCGACTTTCTCAGAACGTAATAAAACGCCTTTCAATCCAGTTTGTTGCTCTAGGCTTGCGACAGCCTTATCCAGAGATGCAACAGTTTTGGTATCCAGTTTATTAATAGCGGCTGGGGCATTGAAAACTAGCTCAGCAATGCCATTTTTCAGCCAGCTTACTTGAATTGTTTCACTTTGATAGAGCATGTCGTTCTCCTAAATGAGCGCATACCATCTGGTATGACCAGATGGGTTTGATTGTGGTTATTATGTTAAGTAAATGCAAATGAGTGATTAATTTTTTGCAAGGGTGATCACAAGTGAGATTTATATCTCATTGACAATAATTGTTTTTATATTTTGATAAATAAGGGATTAGTAGGACCAGATAATATTGAAATGATTTTGACGTGATACCTGCAAAGATCAACGATTGTGATAAGCTGATGATTCAGCCATAAAATAAAAAAAGGTCAATTGAAATGGAAAAGTTGGCATCTCTGTACCACGAACATATCTCTACATTACAACAACGTGCCCGTGAAGTATTGGCACATAATCAATTTGACGCTCTGCTTATTCACTCTGGAGAGTTACAACGTATTTTCCTTGATGACAGAGACTATCCTTTCAACGTTAATGCTCACTTCAAAGCTTGGGTGCCAGTAACTAAAGTGCCTAATTGCTGGTTATGGGTAGATGGTATTAATAAACCTAAATTATGGTTTTATTCACCAATAGATTATTGGCACAGCGTAGAACCGTTACCAACCAGTTATTGGACCAAAGAAGTCGAAATGATTCATCTGGCAAATACCGGAGATATTAATTCAGAGCTAAATTCTTATGTAAAACATAATGTTGTTTATATCGGTTGTTCCCAACAAAGAGCAAAAGAACTTGGTTTTTCTGAACATAATATCAATCCAAAGGCTGTTTTGGATTATTTGCATTTTTATCGTTCATATAAAACAGATTATGAATTGGTTTGTATGCGTGAAGCGCAGAAAACGGCTGTTGTCGGGCATCTGGCAGCTCATGAAGCATTTCAGGCTGGCATGAGTGAATTTGATATCAATATATCTTATCTGATGGCAACAGGTCACCGTGATACAGATGTTCCTTATGACAATATTATTGCTATGAATGAGAATTCAGCTGTCTTGCATTACACAGTATTACAGCACAATGCACCTGCTGAAGTGCGTAGTTTTCTAATTGATGCCGGTGCTGAATATAATGGCTATGCAGCAGATATTACCCGTACTTATGCAGCAAAAAGTAATAACGAATTTGCCTCTCTGATTAAAGATGTGAATGCTGAACAAAAAGTTCTCATCAGTACAATTAAAGCAGGAGTTCGCTATACCGAATATCATATCCAAATGCATCATAGAATTGCTAAGTTGCTGAAAAAATACGGAATTGTGAAAAATATTAGTGAAGAGGCTATGGTTGAAAAAGGACTGACAATGCCATTTTTTCCGCATGGTATTGGTCATCCTCTTGGATTACAGGTTCATGATGTGGCAGGATTTATGCAGGATGATACAGGTACGCATTTAGCAGCTCCGGATATATATCCATATCTGCGCTGTACCCGTATTCTGGAACCTCGTATGGTGCTGACCATTGAACCGGGCCTCTATTTCATTGAATCGCTGCTTGCATCTTGGCGTGAAAGTGAATTTAGTAAACATTTTGACTGGAATAAAATAGAGATGTTTAAACCTTTCGGTGGTATTCGTATCGAAGACAATATTGTTATCCATGAAAATAAAGTGGAAAACATGACCCGGGATCTTCAATTACCATAATGAAACCTTATTTGATACCGGCAGCTTCAGTGAGTTGGACTGAAGAGATTAAAAAAAGCCGTTTTATTACGCTTCTGGAACATACCTGCGGAGTAGATGAGGCTAAAGCGTTTATCCAGCAAATTAAAGCTCAATACCCTGACGCTCGCCATCATTGCTGGGCATTTGTTGCTGGTGCACCAGATGATTCACAGCAATTGGGGTTTTCAGATGATGGCGAACCTTCAGGAACCGCTGGTAAGCCAATATTATCCCAGCTTATGGGAAATAGTGTTGGTGAAATAACAGCGGTTGTTGTCCGTTATTTTGGTGGAATAAAATTAGGTACTGGTGGATTGGTTAGGGCATATGGAAGTGGTGTCCAACAGGCGCTGAAGTTACTGGAAACAAAATATAAGGTTCCACAGAAACTCTGTTCTTTACAGTGTGAATATGCCCATATCTCTATGATTGAACAGTTATTACAGAAGTCAGCAGGGAAGATCATTTCCAGTGAATATACAGAGAGTGTTACTTTGCAAATTTCACTCCCAGCTACCCTAGTGGGTGAAGTCAGTGATAAATTACGTGATCTGAGTCGTGGTGTACTGAATTTAACACCTGATTTGTAAATATTTTCTGTAACTGGATTTCGAAGGAACCAGCTGAATGCATTTTCGTGCCATAACCCGTATTGTTGGGCTGCTTGTCATTCTTTTCTCTGTCACTATGATTATTCCCGGGTTGGTAGCGCTTATCTATCGTGATGGCGCTGGGCGTGCATTTAGTCAGACATTTATTTTTGCCTTAGTTATTGGTCTGATACTTTGGATACCTAACCGGGAGCAAAAACACGAATTAAAACCTCGAGAAGGGTTTCTTATCGTGGTTTTATTCTGGACGGTATTAGGAAGTGTTGGAGCTTTGCCTTTCATATTTTCTGAACAGCCAAGTCTTTCTATTACAGACGCATTCTTTGAATCTTTCTCCGGTTTAACAACAACTGGTGCGACAACACTTATTGGACTTGATTCCTTACCTAAAGCGATTCTCTTCTACCGGCAGATGTTGCAATGGTTGGGGGGGATGGGGATTATTGTATTGGCGGTTGCAATACTGCCTCTGCTTGGGGTTGGGGGAATGCAGCTCTATCGAGCTGAAATGCCGGGACCTTTGAAAGATAATAAAATGCGTCCGCGAATTGCTGAAACGGCAAAAACTTTATGGTTGATCTATGTGTTACTGACAATTGCTTGTGCTCTGGCATTATGGGCGGCTGGCATGTCAGTTTTTGATGCTATTTCTCACAGCTTTTCAACTATCGCAATCGGTGGATTTTCTACTCATGATGCCAGTATTGGTTATTTCGATAGTCCCGCGATAAACACCATTATTGCGATTTTTCTGTTGATTTCTGGTTGCAACTTTGGTTTGCATTTCGCGGTGTTAACGGGACGTAGTCTGACAGTATATTGGCGAGATCCTGAATTCCGTATGTTTATCTCCATTCAATTAGTTCTGGTGATTATTTGTACTCTGATCTTATGGAATTATGCTGTTTATAAATCGGGAATAGAGACATTAAACCAAGCTTTTTTCCAGGTTGTCTCAATGGCGACAACAGCTGGATTCAGTACAGATAGCTTTGCCCGTTGGCCATCATTTTTGCCCATATTATTGTTGTGTTCTGCTTTTATTGGTGGCTGTGCAGGTTCGACGGGGGGGGGACTGAAAGTTATTCGTATCTTATTGTTATTCCTGCAAGGTTCCCGTGAGTTGAAGCGCTTGGTTCATCCGAATGCGGTCTATACCCTTAAGTTAGGACGAAGGGCATTACCTGAACGTATTATTGAAGCTGTCTGGGGATTCTTCTCTGCTTATGCTTTGGTATTTATCATTAGTTTGTTGTTACTGATCGCAACAGGTGTAGACGAGCTTTCTGCTTTTTCTGCAATAGCCGCTACACTGAATAATCTGGGGCCAGGGCTGGGTGTTGTTGCAGATAACTTTACTGCAATGAATCCAATAGCTAAGTGGATATTAGTTATAACGATGTTGTTTGGTCGTTTGGAAGTATTCACTTTGTTAGTTTTATTTACACCGACCTTTTGGCGTGAATAGCCTATTGGGAAAAGGGTATAGATATGAATTGCTTATTGCTTTATTCCAGTCGAGATGGGCAGACGAAGAAAATTATTACCTATATTGCTGAAAATTTACGCAGAGCAGGGGAAGTATGTGATCTTAAAGACTTGGCAACAGTAAAAAGAGTCAATTGGGAATCTTATGACAAGGTTATGATTGGAGCTTCAATCAGATATGGCCATTTTAATCCAGTGCTGAAAAAATTCGCTATTTGCCACCAACAACAACTTAATAAAATGCCCACCGCATTTTTTGGCGTTAATCTAACAGCAAGGAAGCCAGAGAAATGTACTCCTGAAACGAATGTATATGTTCGTAAGTTTTTGCTTAATACACCTTGGAAACCAGATCTGTGCGGTGTTTTTGCTGGTGCATTACTTTATCCTCGTTATCACTGGTTGGATCGTGTAATGGTTAAATTGATCATGAAAATGACTGGTGGGGAAACGGATACAACCAAGGAGATTGAATATACAGATTGGCAGCAAGTCGATCGTTTTACCGATGATTTCCTTAGAGGTTCGAGTGGAAAATAATCAATTTGTTCTTTTTATCAATGTTTTGTTGAAAAAAAACACGAACGAAAGTTTTTTTCAAATAAACACTTGCCAGCGCCGAAGAACGCCCTATAATGCGCCCCACTGACCGACACCCCGCTGAGAAAAAAGCTGGTGGGGTCAGGCAGAGCAACGTGAATAAGCGCTTGACTCTGCG
>NZ_PUJW01000015.1 GCF_011189575.1 Photorhabdus cinerea | reverse complement strand
CGGAACATGACAGAGATATCAATGCCGCGTTGAATATCAGGGAGCAAGGGTTATTTGAATTACAGGCGGCGGGTCTCGTCGTCTCTGCCCATGGAGGCCAGCGTCAGACTTGTCGAGCACAAGCAGCGGCCTGTGAAGTGGGAAGCCTCGCCCGATAGGACGGGGAGCAGTCACTACCTCGTACATACTGATTTTTATACTCACTGAATGACCGTTAACGTATTTCACTCTGGGCCGTCAGCTCGTCCTTAATACGACGAAACCACCGCCCTCCCAATAACGCCACCACAAGTTCAAGAGAGGCTATTGTGGCCAGAACCAGAATAAACAAGATTTTGCCCGAGCTAACTAATATCCACCCACCTATTACCGGAAATCCAAATATACCCACAAAATAGGCGACAACGAACCAAGTGAGGGCCGCATGTCGATTCTCAAGAGCAGAGTCATTTACTGCCCATGTTTGAATAACGGGATACACCAATCCATACCCTATCCCCGTTAACATGGCCGCCACAATCTGGAACACGGGGTGCACCGGTATGCCTAACAGGGCCAAAATACCTATGATTAAGAATGACATCAACACGGTGACTAACGGGATACGGGGCATCGTCGATAAACGTCGGGCTAACAAAAGCCGCGACACAACCACAGTCGCTGCATGTACCGCGAAGAAGGTACTAGCATTTGCACGAGTCCCTTCAACGAGCGAACTCTGGAACGACATCATTCCGGAGAATACGCCGCCTCCCAGACCTACCATTATGATGGGACGGATCGCACTACTTGTAGCAATCTTCGTTATTTTTTTCACCCAAGGTCTCAGTGATAACTCCTGTTGACCATTTGGTTCCCTGATCCCAAAGGTTGCCAGCAGTAGTGAGGCAAGGATGCCAACGACGCCAACAAAGAGAAACGTTGTTCGGATGGGCATTCCTGCCTGCTCAACCGCTACGGCAAGGAGGATGGGACTGCCGCAAATCCCAGCCATTTGAAACGCACTAAAGCGGGTAAACCAGTGGCCCCTATCAGCGTCGGTGACACGCTCCGACAACGCCATGGGTCCACTGATATAGAACATTCCCCAACCGAGTCCAATCAAGAATGCTGCGATACGCGGGATGTAACTCAGTTCACTGCTAAAGCCGCCTAAGAGAAAATAACCACAAGACATCGCAAACGCCGCGAGGGCGGCAAGTCGCGATGCTTCCAGCCGCCCGGCAAACCATCCGACCAAAGGAACACCAATCAAGGTGCCGACCAAGGCCACACCGAGAGTCGTCCCAGCGTCAATGTCACTCCCCCCTTGTGACCGAAAATACGCGGAAATAAGAAAGGTGGCGCCATATCCCCCCGCAGTGAACAGGGTTCCGAACAGGAGAAAAAGTGCCGACATTGTTCGCATGAGTCAAACTCCATCTTAATTATCATTGAGTAACGAATGACTTTGGTGCCATGGACCGCAGTTTATTCACTGCTTTTTCCAGACGGAGACAAACATACCGTATCTCGTCCTCATTATTAAATCTTCCCAGTCCGAAACGCACACTGGCTTGAGCCTGTGCATCACTGACCCCTATTGCTTTCAGTACATGTGACGGTGCCTTGTTAGCGGATGTGCATGCAGATCCAGAAGACAGAGCAACCTCAGAAAGCTCTAGCAAAAGCGAGTCAGCATCTATGCCGTTGAAGGAGACATTTAACAGACCAGGAAGGCATTCGGTGAGATGGCCGTTTATCCGAGCACCAGCCACATTCTCGATAATATACGACCGAAGCAAATCCCGTAAATAACGTAACCTTATCGACTCATCGGTCAAGTTTTTCACAGACAGCTCGACAGCACGACCGAAGCCTACGATCCCTGGGACGTTAAGAGTTCCAGAACGTAATCCTCGCTCATGTCCCCCTCCGACAATGAGAGGGGTAAGTGTTATATTTTTATTGCGTGAGTTGATATAAAGTGCGCCGATCCCCTTTGGCCCATAAATTTTGTGCGCGGAAAATGAGGCAAGACTAATGTTCATGCGCTGTACATCAAATTCTATTTTGCCGAGCGCTTGCGTGGCATCTGTATGAAGAGGAATATCATGCTCCTTACAGATTGCGCCTATCTCTTCAATTTTTTGTATTGAACCAATCTCGTTGTTAGCAGCCATAATTGAGACGAGATAGGTATCATCTCTTATTGCACGAGATATTGAGTCTGGGGATACGATACCGTCGCTTTGCGGCGGTAAATAGGTCACCTCTGTTCCCATTGATTCGAGCCGACTGCAACAATCAAGAACAGCTTTATGCTCAATTGTCGATGTGATGACATGCCCCCTCTTGCCCCGATGTTGAAGGCCCGCGATTGCAAGATTGTTCGACTCGGTCGCGCCAGACGTGAATATAATATCGGAATGACTCATCGCATTTATCGATGTTGAGATCACTTTCCTTGCATTATCAACAGCTTCCATTGCTTTCCACCCAAATGCATGGTTATTGCTGGAAGCGTTTCCATAAGCGTTGGTAAAATAGGGCATCATAGATTGAAGCACATCGGGATCTAATGGCGTTGTAGCGTTGTTATCCAGATATATAGGTCGGGCTAAGTTATACATAATTTTCTACCTTAACAAAGATGAAATTATTTTCTTATTATCTTGACTATATCTGCTGGGCAGTAATTATATCGCCTTTGCTCACATCGCCCGCTTCATTAACAAGATTAAGACGAATGGCGGTTGAAACACCGAGCATGTGGCTGAGCTGAAGCCCACGCACATATGCCAAAGCTCTCGACCAGGCGCAATCCTCAAAGAACACCTCCAGAAGAGCGTCTGAGCCTTTGTGATCGCCGGCGGCTTTCTCGAAGTACTCCTTCGTAATTGCTGCACAAGTGAGTTTCTGAGTCGGCTCTTCGTAAGAAGCATCTGACGTCGATGGTTTGCCGTCAGCGAGGTTTTTGGACACCATCCGTCGTGTGATAATTTCGGGTATTTCCCCGGAGGCAAGGATGTGAACAAGGTGCTGCCTGGCTGAATCTTCGTGAATAACGCGTATTTCACTGAGCGGGATCTGATATTTTTCCGTTACGGGCAAGAATACATTCCTGATCGAGGTATGGAGATGACTCAGGCGAGGGTTCCGCTTTTGAGAATTAGTGAGGTTTTCTGTCAGGAACTGAAGGCGGAATATCCCATGATGATCGAAAGCCACGGATATCCTTGGCAATTGACCACATTTATCTTGGCTTTGCTTGGCGAACAGCAGCGCAGCCTCAAAGGCTTTCAGTTGAGCCTCGACAACTATCTCACTATCCTTATTGAGATAAGCCCGTGAATTCCCCGCCAATATGCTTACGTTAGTTTCTTGCTGATTCATTATCATCAATATCCTTTTCCATGATGGATCGTACGTATAAGAATGACCCAATTTTTGGATCGGGGAACGTTCAGAGTGGCTGGTATAACACATGAGAGAATAATGCGATCTTTATAACTAAAAGTTCGCTAAATACCGTTTTCTCTTGAGACCCCTGTTATATGAAATAAGAATTTCTTATATCAACAAGAGTATATTTCCCAGAAAAAAAGGAAGGGTAAAGGTTAACGTCTCTTTTTTGTTTAAAAGTGGATCTTCGTCTTATTTAGACTGAAAATTAATGTGTCTTCTTATGTCAAAAGTAGATCTCTATCTTGTTTAAAATATCGTTGGTTGATGAGATTATTTTGAATCGTTAGGATCTTTATAGTTAACTACAGTATTCAAAGTCAGGAACAAAAAGCTGTACTTATCTCCTGTTCTGAACATATATCAAAGCAAATCAAAATGAAAACTAAGCTTATAACTCGTGAAGGCTACGACAAACTAAAGAAAGAATTGGATTATCTATGGCGTGAAGAGCGCCCGGAAGTCACCAAAAAAGTAACCTGGGCGGCGAGTCTCGGTGACAGGAGTGAGAACGCAGATTATCAATATAACAAGAAGAGACTGCGGGAAATTGATCGACGGGTCAGATACCTTACCAAGAGCCTGGAAGCACTACGATGTGTTGATTACTCACCTCAACAAGACGGAAAAGTGTTTTTTGGTGCATGGGTAGAGATAGAAAATGATCAAGGAGAGATAAAACGCTTCCGTATCGTTGGGTACGATGAAATTTTTGGTCGTAAAGACTACATATCCATCGATTCTCCAATGGCTCGAGCTTTACTAAAGAAAGAAGTCGGAGACAGCGTAATCGTTCATACGCCAACAGGAGAAGCCATGTGGTACGTGAATAAGATCGAATATGTGAAATAGGCAGAGCCAGCGAATAAGATTAAATTGCGAATACAAGAGCTGATTGCGGGTTTGAGGCTGGAATAAAGAGAAATAATCACTAAAACAAACTAACCTTTTCCGGTGATGGGGTGACTTTTTCCATGAAAAATCCAAGGAAAAGATTCGATTTAATCGCGGTTGCTCTGACGTAACTTGCAATAAATTCGTTGAATTGTGGCGTAACCGATCAAAATAAGATTAGGCATGAACTGGAAATTGTTTCTCCTAAAACGTATAAAGGGGTTTTTGCGAATATTTGAAGCCTATCCACCAGAAGAAAACACAACATGAATGAATCTCTGAGCCAAATTATTGCAAGTGAGCTACAGGCCCAGCCACAACAGGTACTTTCAGCGATCAGTTTACTTGATGAAGGGAATACCGTTCCTTTTATTGCTCGATATCGTAAAGAGGTCACCGGAGGTCTGGATGATACCCAACTTCGCCAACTTGATAGCCGCCTTAGTTATCTGCGTGAACTGTCAGATCGTCGCCAAACCATTCTTAAATCCATTGATGAACAAGGTAAGCTGACACCAGAGCTGGCCGAAGCAATTAATGGAACACTGAGTAAAACAGAGCTGGAAGATCTTTATCTTCCATACAAACCCAAACGCCGCACCCGCGGGCAAATCGCTATTGAAGCGGGCCTTGAGCCTCTGGCGGATTCTCTATGGCAAGATCCGCAACAAGAACCAGACTTAATTGCCGCTGCCTTTGTCGATACCGATAAAAGTGTAGCTGACACCAAAGCTGCTCTGGATGGCGCCCGTTATATCCTGATGGAGCGCTTCTCCGAAGATGCCGCATTATTAGCAAAAGTTCGGGAATATTTATGGAAAAATGCCCATCTGGTCGCTAAAGTTGTCACAGGAAAAGAGGAAGAAGGCGCTAAATTCCGCGACTACTTTGATCATCATGAGCCTATCGCACAGGTCCCTTCTCACCGTGCACTAGCCATGTTCCGTGGCCGTAATGAAGGAATACTGCAACTTTCTCTGAATGCTGATCCCCAATTTGATGAGCCACCCAAAGAGAGCCACGGCGAGCAGATTATTACGGAGCATCTTAATCTACGTCTGAACAATGCACCGGCAGATAGCTGGCGCAAAGCCGTAGTAAACTGGACATGGCGTATCAAGGTATTGCTGCACCTTGAAACTGAATTAATGAGTACCTTACGCGAAAAAGCAGAAGATGAAGCCATCAAAGTGTTCGCCCGCAACCTGCAAGATCTGCTAATGGCTGCACCAGCAGGTATGCGTGCAACAATGGGGCTCGATCCTGGTCTGCGTACTGGTGTTAAAGTTGCGGTAGTCGATGCCACTGGCAAATTGATAGCCACAGACACTATTTATCCACATACCGGGCAAACCACCAAAGCAGCCGCAAGCGTAGCAGCGTTGTGTATCAAACATCAGGTAGAACTGGTCGCTATCGGTAACGGAACCGCTTCTCGCGAAACAGAACGTTTCTTCGCGGATATACAAAAACAGTTCCCGGAGATAAAAGCACAAAAAGTCATTGTCAGTGAGGCAGGAGCCTCTGTTTATTCTGCATCTGAGCTGGCAGCCCAAGAGTTTCCTGATCTGGATGTTTCACTGCGTGGTGCAGTTTCTATCGCCCGCCGCCTGCAAGATCCACTGGCTGAGTTAGTGAAAATCGATCCTAAATCCATTGGTGTGGGCCAGTATCAACATGATGTCAGCCAGACTCTGCTTGCCAAGAAACTGGATGCGGTCGTCGAAGATTGTGTGAATGCTGTCGGTGTCGATCTGAATACCGCCTCCGCACCTCTGCTCACTAAGGTTGCCGGGCTGACGCGTATGATAGCCCAGAATATCGTAAACTGGCGTGATGAGAATGGCCGCTTCAATAACCGTGCACAATTACTGAAAGTCAGCCGCCTTGGGCCAAAAGCTTTTGAGCAGTGCGCCGGATTCCTGCGTATTAGTCACGGTGATAACCCACTGGATGCATCGACCGTTCACCCGGAAGCCTATCCAGTCGTTGAGAAAATTCTGGCAGCTACTGAACAGAAGCTTCAAGAATTAATGGGTAATCCTTCCTCACTGCGTGGATTGAAACCTGAAGATTTCACCACAGAACAATTTGGGGTTCCAACCGTTAGCGATATTCTGAAAGAGTTGGAAAAACCGGGCCGCGACCCACGCCCAGAGTTTAAAACCGCGACCTTTGCAGAAGGCGTGGAAACGATGAACGACCTGCGCCTAGGTATGATACTGGAAGGTACCGTGACAAATGTGACTAACTTTGGTGCATTTGTCGATATCGGCGTCCATCAGGATGGTCTGGTGCACATCTCTTCATTGTCAGAGCGGTTTGTAACAGATCCCCACACGGTGGTAAAAACAGGCGATATCGTCAAAGTAAAAGTACAGGAAGTTGACCTAAATCGTAAACGTATTGCGCTGACCATGCGCCTCGATGAACAACCGGGAGAAACCAGCTCACGCCGCAGCAGCAATACCCAAGCTGACCGCCGTCCTGAACGCAATGACCGGAACCGCAATACTCCACGCTCTCCTGCCTCAGCCGGGAACAGTGCCATGAGTGATGCACTCGCCGCCGCATTCGGAAAAAAACGCTGAGATTCATATACCTGTAAATAGATGCACTGCCTTGGCAGTGCATCTCAGATTACGGAGATTTCTGCCATGTTAAGAACACTGCCCCCTCAAACTTTCACTATAAATATACATTTCAAGGAGTAGATTAGATGGAAGTAACATAGTGAATTTATCATCAACGATGTACTCAAACGTCGGGAAAAGAATCTGGTGCACTCCTGAGAAATCTTTAGAAAAGTGACAGGCAGATCTACTTAATTGAGCTAACAATTTCAATGAGAACACAGCCATGCCGCTCGTTCATTATGTCAAAAGATGATGGTCTTACTCATCAGTCATATGGCAGGGCTGCTCGCCACATTATTCCGTCCTTTGATTTGGTCTATCTGGAGGTGAAGATACCAGAACAACACTCAGCAACGTTACTACTGTCATAGTAGAGGACGGAGCCCACCTACAATTCAGGCTTTCAATAACAAATATGCCGTAGATTATGCTATATCTTTAGGTACTAAAACCAACTCCATTTCATCTGCAAGCTCTTTAAGTTTTTCGTTAACTTCTTTAGAGGTAGTGGCTGGTTCAGATTCAAGAGACACATGCAAATCTTTTTCTCCCACTCGATCTCCAAAAATTATTATTGCTTTGCCGCCGTGTTGCTTAGAGGGCCATCGAATTGCTTGAGCATCAGGATTATTATGATAAATTTTTGCTGCCCAGAGCTGAGTAATATGATAATCCGATGCTCCAGATTCTATTAGTTGGCTTTGAATAATCCCCCATTTCTTCAGTATTCTTGGATTGATATCGACATACTTGATATCTCTTTGCGGAGTAATTTGGCTGTGCGCTAAATCATCTAGTTTACCCAGATCAACAGGTATACCAGCGCAATTTAATGGAATATCATGCAAAATCGTCTCCATAATAGCTACTCCTACGTTTTCACCGCCATAGAGCGTTGGAACAGATATTCCATTATTTTTGAACGGACTAAAACGAGCATTGCCAACTCCAGGATTAAATTCAGCTCCTTTAAACTTAGACTTATGAATACGTTCAATAGGTGTACCTGCTTTCCATTTTTGGGTTTTGGTTGCTGTATTCTCTGGAGGAAGCGGTATACCTTCTTGAAATTCTTTTTTATCATCAGCCATGACATGGCCCTTCAACTTCTTCTTTGGCTGCTATATAAACATCATTCGGTTGAGTTAATAGAAGGTCCTTTGGCTTTTTATTACCAAGCCAACTATTTGGTGTACCAAACCAGATAGCTATTGCCCAAGGCGTCTTTTTATCCCCAAACAACGCAATAATTTTTTTTATCACTGGCAATGGCTGGCCGCCTTCGTCTAGAGCATACAGCGGGAATAGGTCTTTGCCACCAATTTGTAATGCGAATATTTTTTTCGACTTTTTCAACCGATTTGCCGCAGCGCTGGGATTCACTGATTTAGACCCGACTAATTTGCTGAGTTCACTCGCAGTCAGCCACTTTGAATCAGTAATGATCCGATTTTTTAATTCTTCAAGGCGTGCTTCATTACGGGAAGTAAATCCAATTTTTGAAGATGGTTCGGTTACAATAGACTGATATTTGTTCTTATTGAATGTAGTGACAGCTGTTACTGCACTAGCTATTGCCAACTTAATATCATGATAATCAATTGCTCTTGGCAACTTTACTACCACATACTGATTTGCCTCATCAGCAGAAATTTCAGACAAATTGATATGTTTGGCAGCATCCTTGTCATTTAATAACTCAATTGAAAGAAAGTCAAAGCTGACATTTTCTGATTTGGCTTGCGATTTAGTAATCATACTGCCTCCATATTGTATCTACTTGAGTTCATATTTTACGTATATTCGTTATATAGATGATATGGAGTATTTGCGAAAAGTGCAAAAATTATTACTGTCTACGGACCGAACATATCAACATTGATACAGGAATTAGAGAAGGGGCTAATATAGTTCCTAATCAAGCATTTAGAATACCCGGTAAATGTTATAAAGTTAGCATTATATAGAAAATCAATGAATTACCTTTGGATTTAAGAGGATCGGAATACAAACGATACCATGAATATCGCTGCTGAGAGCCAGAAACATCGAAAGACAAAAGCACCTTCGATTAAGGGTGCTGCACTGCTCCGGCAGTGCATCTTTATCTCTTTAACCAGAAAAAATCCACATTCACTGATCAATATCAACCTTGGTGACTTCAATAATGAAAATGCAATTAATATTGAAATCAATGTTGGTTATTATTTCCATTTACAATTAATATGGATAGAATAAAAATCGTACTTTATATTAATTAATACGATTATCACTTTTACTTGCAAACATCGCGGAAGGTTATATGCAACTTCTTCCAGACCATAGTTACAAAATCATTGGCTTTTCTCCAAAGATAAGCCCCGCTTACCGGCAAAAATTGCTGTCATTAGGCATGTTACCCGGCTCCTCTTTTCATGTTGTCCGCTTAGCTCCTTTAGGCGATCCGATACAAATTGAGACTCGTAGAGTCAATCTGATTCTGAGAAAAAAAGACCTAGAATTTCTTATATTAGACAACGCTCAGTGAAACGAATAATCCATTACAAACCGTAAAACTGTTATTCCTAATCTTAATTTGGCAACGAAAACATGAAAGCACTCACCATTGGCTTAATCGGTAACCCCAATGCCGGCAAAACAACATTATTTAACCAACTTACTGGCGCCCGCCAGCGTGTAGGCAACTGGGCGGGCGTCACGGTAGAACAGAAAACTGGTCGTTTTATCACTGCGGATCATAAAATCGAATTAGTTGACCTGCCAGGAACCTACTCTCTCACCACGATTTCCGAACAGACATCACTGGATGAGCAAATAGCCTGTCACTATATTCTAGGCGGTGATGCTGACATGCTGATTAACGTAGTCGATGCTTCTAACCTTGAGAGAAATCTCTACCTGACACTGCAACTCCTTGAATTAGGCATTCCATGCATTATTGCACTGAATATGCTAGATATTGCTAAAAACCAACATATCCAAATTGATATTGCCGAACTGGAGCAACGCCTTGGCTGCCCGGTTATTCCAATGGTGTCAACACGTGCTACCGGGCTAAATGAGCTGAAACAGGCGATAGATCATCATAAACAAAATTCAGAGCAGTCACTGATTTGCTACCCTGACAGTCTATTACAGGAAGTTGACAAGCTATCTGGTGCAATCTCAGACAATTTTAATCCTCAACAACGCCGCTGGTTAGCGCTTCAGATGCTTGAAGGAGATATTTACAGCCTGGAACGTTCCGGTCTTGCTACTTCAATATTGGCTGAATCTAAAGAACGCCTGCAACAACAGCAACATGAAGAACCGGAACTGGTCATTGCCGATGCTCGCTATCAAAGTATCAACGCGTTATGTATGGCAGTGATCGACACCCAAAAAGCCATGCCAAACAAACTCACACAGGCAATCGATAAAATTATCCTCAACCGCTGGCTGGGTGTGCCAATTTTCTTGGTTGTTATGTATTTAATGTTCGTGCTGGCAATTAATATCGGTGGTGCATTACAGCCTATTTTCGACGGTGGCTCTATTGCTATTTTCATTCACGGCGTTCAATGGCTTGGTCATACATTAAGCTTCCCTGAATGGCTGACGGTTTTCCTCGCACAGGGTATCGGTGGCGGTATTAACACCGTGCTACCACTCGTGCCACAAATCGGCATGATGTATCTTTTCCTCTCTTTCCTTGAAGATTCCGGTTATATGGCACGAGCGGCGTTTGTCATGGATCGCCTAATGCAAGTTCTGGGACTGCCGGGTAAATCTTTTGTCCCGTTGATTGTTGGCTTTGGTTGTAACGTCCCATCGATTATGGGTGCGAGAACACTGGATGCACCACGTGAACGTCTGATCACAATTATGATGGCGCCATTTATGTCCTGCGGTGCACGGCTGGCAATCTTTGCTGTATTCGCCGCTGCATTCTTTGGCAAAAATGGTGCCACCATTGTTTTCTCCCTTTATATATTGGGAATTATGGTTGCTATCCTGACTGGCCTGATGCTGAAATGCACCATTATGCGTGGTGAAGCTTCACCATTCGTTATGGAGCTTCCGGTTTACCATATTCCACATCTGAAAACCCTGTTTCTGCAAACCTGGCAACGCCTGAAAGGTTTTGTTATCCGTGCCGGTAAAGTGATCGTTATCGCCAGTATATTTATTGGTGCACTCAACAGCTTTTCTTTCTCAGGTCAAGCGGTGGATAGCATCAACGAATCCGCGCTGGCTTCGGTCAGCAAAGTCATTACACCTGTATTACAGCCAATCGGAGTTCACTCAGATAACTGGCAGGCAACCGTGGGCCTGATAACTGGCGCAATGGCAAAAGAAGTGGTTGTTGGGACACTAAATACCCTGTACACCGCGGAAAGTATCACTAATGAACCGTTTGATGCAGATGGGTTCAACCTACTTGGTGAGCTGAAAGATGCTGTTGATGAAACCTGGGATAGTTTGAAAGACACCTTCACTCTGAGCGTACTTTCTAACCCGATAGAAGCTAGTAAAGGTGACGGTGACATGGATAGCGGCTCTATGGGAACAATGAGTACCAAATTCGGCTCTGCGATTTCCGCTTACAGTTATTTAATCTTCGTTCTACTGTATGTTCCCTGTGTTTCTGTGATGGGTGCTATCGCCCGCGAAACTAGCCGCGGCTGGATGACATTTTCTATTCTGTGGGGACTGAATGTAGCTTACTCAATCTCAGCTCTGTTCTATCAGATTGTGACTTTTTCACAACACCCACAAAGCAGCCTGATCACTATCCTTACTATAGCCATATTTAACGCATTAGTGTTTTTCTTCCTACGCCGGGCACGCAGCCGCGTAACGATGAAGCTGAACAACAACACTGTAAATCGCTGCCACTGTTCCAGTGGAAACTGCCACTAGGAGCCGAGAATGATTAGCCTGTTAAAAGTAAGGGATGCAGTCGCTCTGAATGGACGGGCTGATGCTAAACTGTTGAGCCACCAGCTATCTGCTTCACTGTCGATGATTGAAGCTATGCTTGAGCAGCTCACAGTGATGGGTAAACTGGAAAAGATCAATGCAACTGCCTGCCTAAGCGGCAGTTGCAAACAATGCCCTGAAGCACAGAAATGCGATACGGCGGTTTATCGGATAGTTGGGGAGCGGTGATCATATGATTGGAAATTGCCTCTTGACGAGATAAAAATTATGATTCACCCACCGCTAATTCCTCAAAGGCAACATCGACTTCTTCCTTCTCCCCTCTGACGAACTCGACAAAAGTGTATGTTCACAAGGATTTTACTGGCATCGGAGACCTTCAATTATTTTCTTCAGTCGTTTTACAACTCGTTTAAAAGGCGTTACATACATATTTTTCACCCCAGAATAATTATCATATCTTTCTCCTGCTGCACCAAAAGTCAATACTTCATCTGCCTGAGGCATAATTTGTGTTTTAAATAAGCGATCCCAAAATGAAAAAATGAAACCAAAATTTTTATCATAGTGTTTAACGGAACTACTATGATGTAACTGGTGATATGCAGGGCTAACAAAAATATCTCTGATAAAAGGGGGATATTTTAAGTAAACCATAGAATGTTGCAAATTCAAACCAAACATAAGAAGTAAAAACATAAATACGTTTTGCCCAGAAAAAAGAATATATGTGTGCTGAGCATCGAAAAAATAAGATATTCCACCTGCATATATACCTGTAAACAAACTTGCTATTAAGATAAAAAATCCTTGATTTACAGGGTGAGATCTATAAGCAGTTAAAGGTGTCAAATTTTCAGCAATGTGATGAACTTTATGAAATTCCCATAATAGCCTGATTTTATGAGACAGAAAATGTTCAAAAAAAACGGCAAAATCAAAAACAATTATTGCGCCAAGAGTTAAAACCAAGTTGATAGCTATGCCTGGAGTAACATGGAAATGAGGAATGCTAAGAAATGACAAGATATTTATGGTGCCCTCTTTAAAGAATAAAGCTGACGATAAAATAAGGGCATATGTAAACCCAAACACTATCTTGTCGACAAAATAAAAAATGAAATCATCCTTTGATGATTTTGATGTGAATTTGTGCGCCTTGATTACCATTTTGCTGGCTTTTAATGGGTTAGCCGTTTTATTTTTATAAGCATAAAACAAAACGGCAATTAAAAAAGCCATAAATAAATATCCAATGAACAACCCATGACTCGGTGTAAAAAACACAGTTAATCTTTTAAAAAAAGGGATAACAATATCCTGATATATAAAATCAAAATAATTATTGATATTCTCCATGTTTTTTCCTTTTTTTAAATAGCTATAGATTTAAATTTGTAGAGAATCTGATTGGCATTGGATGGTTTCAATCAGTTTGATAGTGTCTAAAGATTTCCTCTGGAGTTCATCAAGTATATATTTATCTTTATTTCCTTTGATGAAATCAATAAAATTATATACCATTCTGTGATGTTGTAATTCTTTAAAGAATATTCTTTTATATTCCTCATCAACCAATGGCTTTAGTCCCGATGCTATTTTCACCCTCAAAAATGGCAGCATCCTATCATAGACAAAGGAACCGCAATATGGCATTACAAAATCTCGAATGCTAATCTCACCCTTTTCACCAGATATTGTTACTTCCTGCCGGGCTGTGGAACCCCGATAGGATGAAGCCATACTGAAGGTTATATTAGAATTTGTTAAACCTATCGCATTAAATTCTAGAATGGCTCCTGTTTCTTTCTTCAAAACAAATGAGTCTAATTTATATATCTCTTTTCTTTCAATAAGCGATAAGACCATGCGAATAGGATACCAACCAAGATCGCCAAGAGCACCTTTATCCTCAAGACGACGGTTAAATTTTATATGTGAATAATCAGTACTAGGCCAAAAAAAACTTGAATCAATTCTGACAATTTTTCCCACATTTTCATTTATTAGTTGCGGTAATGAATTATATAACTCATTATGTACAAAGTGCGTTGCATCCATCCAAATAATATTTCTCTCTTTTGATAATTCAAGAAACTCCGAGAGAAACATAGATGAAGGCAAAGGCTTTTCAACTAAAGTATGCTTTTTATATTCGAGACATAATCTCATATAAAACTCTTTTGTTGAGCTAGGAGTTGCAATATAGACCGCATCCAACCCCGGATCTTCGAAAAAAGCCTCAGGTACAGTGTAGCCTTTTCCTCTTTTGCCACAAAACTCTCTACAAAATGATTCCGCATTGTTTTTACTCCTTGATAATACAGAATAAACTTTTACACCAGTATTAACACAACTCTTGGCTATGATTTTTGCTATTAATCCTGTGCCAATAATTCCTAAATTAATCATAAAAGCACCTATAATCTAAATGTTCTATTACTTCGACTTCAAAGGTTAAATCTTTAGGAACAATAATTTCATCACCAGATTGTAATAATCTCCTTTTTCCTTCAATGGTAAAAGAGGCTACTCCACTATAAATCCTGAAATTCTCAGTAGTTTCCGCCAACCAGCGATATTTACCTTTTGCCATAAAGCCAAAGGTAACAAGATTATCATCTTCATCTTGAAAATTGCGGAGAACAGATCTCCCGTCAAAAAAAATATACGTTTCTACAAATTTGTATCGGCCATTACACATAGTAAGTGCTTAGCTCCTTTATATAATCATCGTCGATATTTAATTTTTCTTTAAAAGGTGATGTTATAACTTCAGGTACAGGATCGTAGCCAAGATGTGACCTTTTATCGAATCTTAATGATAAATCCCGTGTATAGCACAAAATAAGTTGTAATCTGTTTTTGTATGGGCAAGGCTCTCTCCAGTGTTCAAATCTCTTCCCATCTAAAATCAGAATATCACCAGATTTCATATTTACTGGATTGCTCTCTACGTATAAACTCCAGTCAGCTTCCTCTTTAGTATGTATACCAATCGAAATAATATAATCTACAGAGTTTCTGTCCTTATGCTTTGGAAGTGTATATTTCTCTTTATAATTCCATAAAAAAGAATAACTTGGATATACTTTTTCATTTACAGTATCTGATACTAAATCACAGTAATGACTCAGCATGGCTTCAAAATAAGGTGTGGCATAATACATATGGGCTCTGGTTGAGTCATTATTCCCTTTTAAATGCCCCAGATTTTTAGAGATAGCTAAGTATCTGTAAATAATATCTATTTCTCGTTCTGTTATTGCATCTTCGATGACGCGAACACCATTGAACATTAATTATTTCTCCATTATTTTATTAATGAAATTATCATGTCGATTTTTAATTCTAGTTTCAATTTCATCAGCCGGAATACCGCTGATATCTGACAGCCAGTTAATCCCTTCTTTATTAACATGCAGTATTTTCTTAAAAGTAGTCAGATGATCTATAACCATTTCTCTTTTAGCTGGTGACTTCTCGATAAGCTCCCTGAAATATGTAATTCCCATTTGAACATGTCTTGCTTCATCCTGCATCGCACCCTTATATATCTGGCCAATTAAACTTTTATCACCAAAAGCATGAATAAAAATGTTAAATTGCTCAAGAGCACCATTCTCAAGAAAAACATGACTGAGAAATGTTTCATTAAAATTTCTTAATTTGGCAAAGTGCTCAACATATATATCCCTAGTTTTCGGCAGATCCTTTATGCTACCATTCGCTAAAATCGCCTATTTCGCGAAAAGTTCAGAGTGTCTGGCTTCATCATTAACAGCTTGAGCTAGCCCTATTTTAAGCGAAAAGTCATCACATTGAAGCAGTAACTCCGCAGCATTTTGCATTCCCAGAATTTCAACATGAACTGATAAACTCGCAACGATTGCAGCTGTCTCGTATAAACTTTCAGGGATTAAATCTTTCCCGGCCAAGTCCCAGTTCAGATTGCTATCCCATATTTGCTTAGTTTTTCCTTTCAGATATAAGTCATAATGTTTCGCATTGATAAAATCAATATTACTAAGTTTATTTGGATTGTACATATTTATCCTTTTCCTCAGTTAATTCATGCTTTTTAAATAAAAAATATAGGAATATCACCACAAGCAAGATACTTGTTAATTTGAAAGTAAATTCGATAGAAATGAGTTTTGCAGTATACCCAACAATAATCGGCATCAAAATTGCCACTACAGATGAAATTTTTTGTATATTTCCTGTAGCTTTTCCTACGTGTTCAAAACCAATAATATTTCTCACACCATATCTAATCGCGAAGAATGTTACACCAGAGGCCGTACCAACAAGGAAAACCAACAAATAGTATGTGGCATAATGATATGTTTTTGCATCTAAGAAACCAAATCCCCAAAAAGCCACAAAATTAACCATAACGGAGAATAACAGGACATTCTTAGCTGACAATTTTTTAAGTAACCAACCAGACACTCGAGTTCCTACTATTCCTCCGACCCCAAGAAGTGAAATTATGTAGCCAATGCTACTTTCATTCTGCCCAATCCTCTCAAAGAAGATACCGAGCATATCGTTACTGAGAAAAAAAGCTAAATTTGACAAAGTATAGGCCGAAACAAGTAAATATAAATCTGGTTTATTTTTCAATTGTTGCATGAATGAGAAATGTTCTACAGCCGTAGGCTGTATACTTTTATTTGCATCAGGTCGGAAAGTATTATCAAAGTATGATATCAGCATGCCGACCAAATTAAATGTCATTGATAATAACAGGACAAACCATAGTCCATAATTCGTATTTAAATATACAACAAACAAAGGAATAACTATTCTACTAAAGTTGGTAATATATCCATAAATTTCATAAAATCTTTGAGATTCATTATCATCTACGTTCAATTTTGTGTTTGATATTCCAAGCCCACACCGACAAGTTGTCTTGATTAATGTAATAATATAAAGAAATATAATTGGATCAGCTACAGATAAAAAAAGTATGACAATGCCATTAATAAAGAACAGCAGTGTCCTCCAATTTAATATATTTCCGTTGTCAAACAGCTTGCCGAATAATCCACTTGCCACCAGGAATGGCACTGCGAAGCAAGCACCCAATATTCCCATTTCGGATGGAGTAGCATGCAGACTATATATAGCTATGATGCTTAAAATAGCATAATCAAGATAAGTATCAAGCTCATGGACACCTATACTAATGTATTTTTTCATTGATTATCATCCACGTGAGGATAGGTATAAATAAATATTTACACCTATCCTTGGTTTTTAAAGTTTTATATTAGCTAGCCAGAGGTTGATAGTCCATAACATCTCCTTTTTAAATTTTAGGCTGATATTTACTTATTTCCCGTGAGGGAATTTAAATATAAGCAAGAATCTTATTCCATGTAAATTAGCTGTTAACGTAAAAATTTTATTATTGTGAAACAACTCATGTTTTTTAACTTTCTAATATCTTTCATTATTGTATTTAAAAATCATTTAAATACATATACATATACATACTACATAAAACATGAATAATATTTCCTCATATTAATCTAATTTCCAATTTTACTTTTATTTAGCATATCTATTTAATAGTACCATTAGATTATTGTCTGATTTTTGAGATCACTCATACCCTTGTACCGTGATTTGGTTCAATAATATCAATATATGCATTTTTATTAATGTTAAAAGATAAAATTCTGCATTAGTGAAGCCAGCACTTTATTTTATAAAATTATTCACTTTAAAATATGTTTGCTGAAATCAATAATGTTCACACCTAACTTTTTGCTTCGTGGCAATATACCCTATTTGGTGGCTAATCTCAGTATGTAAAAAGGAGATTCTACAAGACATCATCAGAAAAACTCTAAAGTCCCTGTAGCAGTGCAATACCTGACGAAGGCTTATGCTGGAGCTGCCTGGATAATCTGACCGTTAGCAGCGGTTTGTCCTCTTCAATCATATGACTCTCCCTTGAGATACATCAAAACAAAGCAGAAAGTACAGCCAAGTAAATCTCATTTGGCTTTACCTACAACCCAATTCTTTCCTGAACCATCACTGTTTTTATAAGCCAGAAATAATATATTGATATCATTATAGAAATACTAGCAAAACTAACCATTTCTTAACGCCCTGCCAGCAAATTCAGTTAATACCCCAACAAACTCATCAGGATGAGAAATAAAAGGCGCATGAGCGGCATGGCGCATTATGGTTGAAACCGAACGCGGCCATTTTTCATCAAGAATATTCTGGATTTTTCTTGGCACCAAACCATCCAGATAGCCGTAAATCCGCAGGAATGGGATGGCAAGCTCAGCCAAAGGCTCCCTTAAATCTTCAGTCCGCAAAATTTCTAGTCCAACATGCAACACTTCAACAGAAGGCATCGGCTGCGCCAGCACAACGGATTTCAATAGCCTCGCATCCTGACGGGCGCTATCTGTGCCTAATGTCTGTAAAGCCAAAAACCGCTCGACGGTACGCTGAAAATCTTCACTCAACCGATGTTCGAAATCGCGCAAAACTTCAGGCTTAATCCCCGGCCAGTCACTTTCTGCACTGAAATGCGGTGAAGAAGCTACGGTAATTAATCCAGCAACCTTATCCTGATGATCAAGCGCAATCCGGCTGGCAACCAGCCCACCCAATGACCATCCCAACCACAGCGCATTTTCAGGGGCATGCCGCCAGACTTCATCCGCCATATCCGCGAGGCTCATCGGGCCATATTTATGGCTGCGGCCATAGCCCGGTAAATCCACCAGATGCAAACGAAAATGCGGAGCGCATCGCATTTCCATGGAACGCCAGACTTCCGCATTCAGCCCCCATCCGTGCAGCAGCACAAGATCACGCGAACCTTCATCAGAAACCTGCCAAAACAGATCAGCCATTGTTATTCTCAACTTTATTTGCCATCAAGGAAGAAACCTATGCTAACAATGGTTGGGTACTGTTGGCTATGCCATCAGTCTCTTTGGTTTCCACATCACGGAATATGCAGTTTTTGCAGCAAGCGGTTGAAACGTCTGACAAACATGTGCCCATGCTGTGCCCTGCCCTCAGAGTTAACTTCATTACCTTGTGGGCGCTGCATCAAAAAACCACCTTTGTGGGAAAATATGATAGCGATTACCGATTATCGCCCTCCCTTAAGCCGCCTGATTCGCCGCTATAAATATCACAGTACCCCACAACTTGCGTCAGTTTTGGCGCGTCTGTTTCTGCTGCACTGGCAACAGGGCTATCGTGATGGACGATGGTGTAAACCCAATATTCTGCTTAGTGTGCCACTGCATCGGCACAGACGCTGGAAACGAGGATTTGATCAAGGCGAATTAATGGCAAAGCAATTATCAGAATGGCTACAATGCGACTATCAGCAAAGCATTCTGCAACGCACGCGTGCTACACTACCACAAAGAAATTTATCAGCGGCACAACGTAAAACCAATCTCAGGAAAGCATTTCAGCTTTGTGGCCCAGTTGCTGGACAACATGTCGCCATACTTGATGATGTTATTACCACTGGTGCGACGATAACTGAAATTTCCCGTTTGTTAATTCGTGCTGGCGCCCGTTCAATACAGGTCTGGGCGATTTGCCGAACCTTGTAGTCAATATGAGAATGGGCGTATTATAACCAACTATAGCAGTCAACTATTGAGCAAATGACATGATTAATATTACTGAAGCAGCGCAAACCCATTTTGCCAAATTATTGGCAAACCAAGAACCCGGTACGCAAATCCGCGTATTTGTTATCAATCCGGGTACACCTACCGCTGAATGTGGCGTGTCTTACTGCCCGCCGGATGCAGTTGAAGCAACTGATACTGAACTGAAATTTGAAAAACTGTCAGCATACGTTGATGAACTGAGCGCCCCGTTCCTTGAAGAAGCAGAAATTGATTTTGTCACTGATCAGCTAGGTTCTCAGCTAACACTGAAAGCGCCTAACGCCAAAATGCGCAAGGTTTCTGATGATTCACCCCTTGTAGAACGCGTGGAATATGTTTTGCAGTCACAAATTAACCCACAGCTAGCGGGTCACGGTGGTCGTGTCAGCCTGATGGAAATCACCGATGAAGGTTTCGCTATCCTGCAATTCGGTGGTGGTTGTAATGGCTGTTCAATGGTCGATGTCACCCTGAAAGAGGGGATCGAAAAAGAGTTATTGAATATGTTCCCTGAACTAAAAGGGGTGAAAGACTTAACCGAACATCAGCGCGGTGAACACTCTTATTACTGACAACTGATTTTCCCGCTCGGATAACCGTCGGGAAAACATTATTACGATAATAACCAATTGGTATAATCTCTAAATTCTAAGAGCAATTCAGAATATATATGGATCATTTTCAAACAATTAACCCCGAGCAAGCCTACCAATACTGGCAAGATAAATCCGCTATTATGGTAGATATCCGTGATCCACAAAGTTTCCGATCCGGTCATGCGTGTGGGGCTTTTCATCTAACCAATGAAACATTAAATGAGTTTATGCTACAGGCCAATTTCGAGCAGCCGGTGATGGTCATGTGTTACCACGGCCACAGCAGCCAAAGTGCCGCTCAATACTTACTGAACATGGGTTTTGAGGCCGTTTATAGCATTAATGGCGGCTTTGAAGCTTGGCTGAGAGACTATCCTCACGCCGTTGACTCCTTACATAACCCGGCATAACACACATCCCATGATCCACGTAATCACTATTTCAAACCCGCGTCTGGCACAAGGCTTTATCGATTATATGGCAACTCATCAGGTATACCTGACTATGCGTCCGGGTCACGATGAACAACATGTAGAACTGTGGCTAGAAGATGACTCTAAACTCACAATGGTTCAGCAAGAGCTGGAGCAATTTACCCGTGATCCACTGAACGAACGCTATCAGACCGCCAGTTGGCAATCTGGCAAAGTCAGCCATTCATTGCAATACCAGAATAATCTGAATTGGCATTATTTGAGTCATCAGGCTGGCCCGTTAACAATGATAGTGCTGATCTTGAATATCGCTGTTTATCTCTGGATGCAGTTCGCCGGGGATTATCAGGTAATGTCCTGGCTGGCCTGGCCTGACAACAGCCAACATATGGAGCTGTGGCGTTGGGTCACTCACGGTTTGCTGCATTTCTCACTACTCCATATCATATTTAATCTCATGTGGTGGTGGTATCTTGGCGGGCAAACAGAAAAACGTCTCGGTACAGGAAAACTGTTTGTTATCACTATTGTCTCTGCCGTTTTCAGTGGCTGGGGACAATCATTATTCAGCGGCTCTCATTTTGGGGGCCTTTCAGGTGTTGTTTACGCCTTAATTGGTTATGTTTGGTTAACCGGTGAACGCGCGCCCGAACGCGGCATTGGCGTTCCTCGTGGTTTGATGGCCTTTTCGATCCTCTGGCTGATTGTTGGCTACTTCGATACATTTGGACTCTCCATTGCTAACGCAGCCCATTTCTCTGGTTTAACCATCGGCTTACTGATGGCGTTGTGGGATAACCGCTATACATTCAAAAATAATAATCAGCATTTTTAAGAATTAGGGGACTATCGTGAAGCAAACTCAACGGCATGATGCAATTGTTGAGCTGGTACGTCTTCAGGGCTATGTCAGTACTGAAGAGTTGGTTGAACACTTTAATGTCAGCCCCCAGACTATTCGCCGTGACCTGAATGATCTGGCAGACAAAAATAAAATACAGCGGCATCACGGCGGTGCAGCATTGCCATCAAGTTCAGTTAATACTGCTTATCATGATCGCAAGATCATGTGGTCAGAAGAGAAAGCGCGTATTGCCCAGCGTGTTGCCAGCCAGATCCCGGATGGTGCAACACTGTTTATTGATATCGGCACGACACCAGAAGCCGTCGCTCACGCACTGTTAAATCATAAAGATCTGCGGATTGTCACTAACAACCTCAACGTAGCTACCCTGTTGATGGTAAAAGAAGACTTCCGCTTAATCCTCGCAGGTGGGGAAGTTCGCACCCGTGACGGTGGGATTATCGGCGAAGCCACACTGGATTTTATCTCCCAGTTTCGGCTCGATTACGGCATTCTGGGTATTAGTGGCATTGATATGGATGGCGCACTATTGGAATTTGATTACCATGAAGTACGAATCAAACGCGCAATTATCGAAAATTCCCGTTGCGTTATGCTGGTAACTGACCATTCTAAGTTTGGCCGTAATGCCATGGTTAATCTGGGTAATATGGACCTCATTGATTGCTTGTTCACCGATCAAATGCCTCCTGCAAGCATCCAGAAAGTGATTGAACAACATAACGTTCAACTCGAACTTTGCTAATTATTTTTTCTCTGTACTGGGGATAGAGCTATCCCCAGTATGCTCTCGCAATTCCCCATAATTCCATCTCTATAATCCCCTAATTAATACCATGTCAATTATTTGACATCCTCCCCCACTTTCGCACTTCGTGACTCAGGAGGGGGATTCCCGTTAGTGGGCGACGGCTGATCGCTCTGCGTCTGGTTCCTGCTTCAACGGGCGGCCTGACTGCTCCGTCCCTCCACAGGCAAGCACGGCATGCCCTGCCGCTAAAATGTTACGTGCGCCGTTGACATCTGCGTTCGCGGTATATCCACACACCTGGCACACGAATTTACTCTGCGACAAGCGGTTCTCTTTGACTGTATGACCGCAACATGCACACCGCTGGCTGGTGTAGGCCGGAGGGACTGCCA
The DNA here is from genome assembly GCF_011189575.1 of Photorhabdus cinerea. Taxonomy (GTDB): domain Bacteria; phylum Pseudomonadota; class Gammaproteobacteria; order Enterobacterales; family Enterobacteriaceae; genus Photorhabdus; species Photorhabdus cinerea. Next base: position 93,927 of record NZ_PUJW01000015.1, on the reverse strand, counting down.
GTACCTGACCGCCGCGCCAGAGCTGCTTATATTCTAGCTGACGGCGCATTTCATACCAGCCCTGCTCCCGTATCGCGCGATTTAAGCCTGATTTAGCCCGAACGTTCCTTCCGGGCTGTTCTGCCGTGCCTTTCGCTGACTTCGACATGTGACTGACCTTCAAATCTTCAATCACGATCATCGCGTGGTTTTTGCTTATTTTCGTGGTGGTCTTATGAAGGTAGTCGCGGCGAATATTAGCAATATGCGTGTGCAGACGCCGAATTTTTCGCTTCTGTTTCTGCCAGTTGGCGCTGAACTTAACTTTGCGGCTTAACTGACGCTGAAGCCTCGCCAGCTTGCGCTGACTGGTTTTAAAACTGTTGACGGGTTCGTATATCGTACCGTCTGAGAGCGTCGCCAGTTTCGATATCCCGGCATCCAGACCCACCATTGTTGTTGATTCGTGGGGGGGCTCAGAGGCTTCTATCTCGACTTGAAACGACACATACCACTTACCCGCTGACTGTCTAATCGTGGCATTTTTGATTTTGCCGTTCACCTCCTGCGATTGCCGGAACTTTATCCATCCGAGTCCAGAAGGCAGCCTGACTCTGCGATTTTCAAGGAGACAATATTTCTCAAAATTGACGAACCGGATTGAATCCCTGCCGTCATTTTTTCGTTTCCATACAGGCGCTTTCCTGCCTGTGTTTTATCGAAGCAACGCCTCCATGCCCCCTGTAAGTCTTTCAGTTTTTGTTGAAGGTTATCGGTGTAAGCTTCCTGCAAGAAGGCGTATTCCGGTGTTTTTTTCCACCCCGTGAGCATGCGGTTTAGTTCAAACGCGGAAGGAAGTTTTCCGCCAGAATCCAGAATGTGTTTTGTTACCTCAAGCCCGTCCAAATTCCCCTCCCGCCTGATGTCGGCGGGAGTACCCTTTTGGAGGTAAAGATGGGTACGATAATATTTGCCACCGATATCACGCAAATGTGTTTTTTCTCAGTTAGTGGTTGGCTATTGGCAAATTTCCGATTACAATTGTGAGCGAAAACGAACATTAAAGAACTGTTTCGAACATTTGGGAGGATGAATGGAAACTAAAGACTTGATTGTTATCGGCGGCGGGATCAACGGCGCTGGTATCGCGGCTGACGCCGCTGGCCGGGGACTCTCCGTTCTGCTGCTGGAAGCACAAGACTTAGCTAAAGCCACCTCATCCGCCAGTTCAAAACTGATCCACGGTGGCCTGCGCTATCTGGAACATTATGAATTCCGTCTGGTCAGCGAAGCGCTGGCAGAACGTGAAGTTTTACTAAAACTCGCCCCACACATTGCTTTTCCGATGCGTTTTCGCCTGCCGCACCAGCCACACCTGCGCCCAGCATGGATGATCCGCATTGGTCTGTTCCTCTATGACAATTTGGGTAAACGAGTCAGCCTACCAAGCAGTAAGGGGCTGAAATTCGGTGCTAATTCCGTGTTGAAACCAGAATTGGTCCGTGGCTTTGAATATTCTGACTGCTGGGTTGATGATGCTCGTTTAGTTGTCCTTAACGCTCAGGAAGTGAAAAAACACGGCGGTGAAGTCCGTACACAAACAAAAGTTACCCGCGCCTGGCGCGAACATGACAGTTGGATGGTTGAAGCCGAAGATCTGCGTACAGGTAAAACCTATACCTGGCGGGCAAAAGGTCTGGTTAATGCCACCGGCCCTTGGGTTAAAGAATTCTTTGACGATGGCCTGAAATTGAAATCACCTTATGGTATTCGCCTGATCAAAGGTAGCCATATTGTGGTACCAAGAGTGCATGATGAGCCGCAAGCTTATATTCTGCAAAACGAAGATCATCGTATCGTATTTGTTATTCCCTGGATGGATGAATTCTCCATTATTGGTACAACCGATGTGGAATATAAAGGTGATCCAAAAGAGGTGAAGATAGACGATCAGGAGATTAACTATCTGCTGAAAGTCTATAACGATCATTTTAAGAAACAGCTTAGCCGTGAAGATATCGTCTGGACCTATTCTGGCGTCCGCCCACTGTGTGATGACGAGTCTGATTCACCTCAAGCGATTACCCGTGACTACACGCTCGATATTCATGATGAGCAGGGTAAAGCCCCATTGCTATCTATATTCGGCGGTAAGCTAACCACTTACCGTAAACTGGCAGAACACGCAACCGAGAAGCTCATGCAGTACTATCCCAATGCCGGAAAAGCCTGGACCAAAAATGGTCAGTTGCCGGGGGGTAATTTAGAAGGCTGTGACCGTGACGGTTATGCCCGTTTATTGCGTAAACGCTACAACTGGTTACCGGAAGCCGTTGCCGTACGCTATGCACGCACTTATGGCAGCAACAGTGAACTAATTCTGCAAGGTGCTAATGATCTAAGTGATCTAGGTGAGTCCTTCGGCCAGGGCTTGTATGAAGCTGAACTTCGTTATCTGGTTGACAACGAGTGGGTTGTTGAACTGGATGATGCCATCTGGCGCCGCACCAAATTGGGTATGTGGCTGAAAGAAGAGCAGAAGCAACGTATTGCGGCATGGTTGGCGGAGAATGCGAAGCCACGTACCGAGATTTGATTTTTCTTTACAGAAAACCATTGCTTTTCCAGTTTAAAAAACGCGACTACCGCGAGAATATTAAAAACTTCTTCGCGGTTTTTATTACATTGAATTTATATCCAATTTCTCCCTTCAACGTTATATCAATCTTTCCAATTAATTATTGACACATAAATTGACCAAATATCATATATATTCAGTGTAAAATACTATCTCATGTTCCCTCTTGGAGTAACTAGCCACAAACATTTTAAGATTATTATATAAACAATACTTTTGATTCTTTTGTATTATGGAGATAATATAGACACTTCTATTAACTGTTATGGGATTGATATAGGATGTTTATATGAGCTTTTCTATTTACTTAAAACTAACTGGCCGTAAACAAGGGTTAATATCATCAGGGTGCTCAACATCTGACTCTATAGGAAATAGGTATCAAATTGGACATGAAGATGAAATTCAAGTTTTATCTTTCGTTCATAGTTTAACTAGAGAACAAAATTCTGATCATCATCCAGTAGATTTCATGAAAATAATAGATAAATCATCTCCTCTACTTGGCATAGCTATTTCTAATAATGAAATCTTAAATGCTTATTTTGATTTTTACAGAATTAATTCTTTTGGTGTTATGGAAAAATTCTATACCGTCGAGTTAAGAGATGCCTCTATTGTTGATATATGTGCCAATTATCCTCACAGTATAGACAGTTCAAATGCAATACCATTTGAAACTATTTCTCTAGCATATAAAAGCATAACATGGAAACATCACATAGCTGGAACTTCAGGCTACAGTATATGGGATGATAGAGTGTACTAACACTTTATTAATCAATGTAATACCTTATTGTTGAAGTTATTCTAACTTCAACATTTTTTTTTTACTTTTATTGTAACGAAATACGACACTATCAGAATAATTATTCCCCCAATTATACCAAACCCTTCAGGAGTAATTACAAACCATGCTAAACAAAGAGCAAATGTTATGAAAATTCCAACAAGATCTATTACAAAAGATTTAATTAAATCCATTTTTTGTCACCAATTACATTATGTTAAGTTAAAGGTAAATTAATCTTTCTATTTCATCTAAAAGTAATTTTTCATCTTCTAAAGTCATGATATTTTTTCTATAAATATTTATTAATTTCCCCATGTATGGCTCAACCAAGAAATAAAGCATTTCTAACCCTTTCTTCCTTAAGGCTAAATATGTCACAGGCGATTCTATTTTTAATTTTCGTGCAGATCTAGCTGCTTTTTCGAAAATCCCATAAATAGCGAGGGAGTTTATTGATATGTTTAAAAAGGTTGCTATTTTTGCTTTTACAGATGGAACCGCATTTATCTTAATCGATATCAAACTTGTTACTGCGGTGGCTATACTAATCTTCGTTGCTGTTTGAACTCCATATGTAGTGTAGCTACGATTAAATTAAACTTCTCAGATATAATTCTTTGTGTTCTCTCAGGAATCAAATCATACATTGTATTTATGATTGTAGACACAATATCATAAATTACATCACCTTTTTTAAAAATTGCTTTAATAGCTGCATCAATCATTCTCTCATCTTCATTAGATATCTGCTTACCATAAATATCTTTATACAAAAAAGCTTGAGAGTTTCTTAATCTAACTAAACCTAAATAAATATCCTCCATAGTTGAATATACAATTGGCGCAGATTTTCTTGATACATTCTCTATGTTTTCTGCTATAACATGATCAGCCTGTTTTTTGTATGATAAATAATCCATAATAGAACTCCTTAGCCACTAATAGAATTGTCATTGCGACATAGACATTTTCATTAATATAACTAATATGTCAATAGAAAAAGATATACCCTATGGATTTCAAGATGCATCGCGACGGCAAGGGAACGAATCCCCGGGAGCATAGCGAACTATGTGACCGGGGTAAGCGAGTTCAGTCAACAAAGAGGCAACTTGAAAGATAACGGGTATAACTAGCGAGATGTTACATGACTACAGATATAAATATTGATGAACTCTTAAAAGCAGAAGCTTCATTTATGCTAGGAGCCCTGACGTTAGAATCTCACATTATCGGGGTTATGAAGTATGAAGATGGCACCATTTTGATAGCCCAGGATAGTCCATTTTATCCTAAAAACTATAACTGGCCGGATCAATTATATGATAATGGAATAGTTTCAATAGGTAATAAAAAACTTGCCGTAACAAAAGTTTACACCGCAGGTCTTTTCAATGATCATTTATATATAGATCAGGAAATAACGAAACAAGCAACGTCGCCAGAAAAAATCATTCCAGCACACTATATACCTGACTTACAAGAATTTTCTGAACGAGACCTGATAGGAAAAACAGTCACTTTATCTGTGAATTATGAAACAAGATACAGGGTAAGTGCCGCACACTCTATGGCGCATTTTATGTCTCTTGCATTAAACAAAGCAACAAATCATATATGGTCTAAAGTGTACGATACCGATGATTTGGGAAATTATAATTTAGATAAAGCCGCAATTTACCAATCTTCAATCACAGAACTTAAATCAGTGGATATTTACCGCTTTGGTAAATCACTTAAAAAGAAGGGGTTCGATAAAAATATATTAATTGAAAATCTGGATAAAATTAATAGAGAAGTGAATAGTACACTTAATAATTGGCTAACCCAAGGAGCAGAAATCACTGTCGAATATAAATCGAAAGAGATCAGTGATACCAGATTATGGAAATCGACTATTGACTCCACAGTAGTCACTATTCCATGTGGCGGCACACATATAAATAATATTAATGAAGTCAAAGAGGTAAATGTTGAAATAAAGATCGGTGAATCTATTGATTTTATTCAAGTAACAACTAATTGCGAAATATAGAACTGCGAATCTTTCCCTGATTTATCTCTATATACCCTATGGATTTCAAGATGGATCGCGACGGCAAGGGAGCGAATCCCCGGGAGCATAGATAACGATGTGACCGGGGTGAGTGAGTGCAGCCAGCAAAGAGGCAACTTGAAAGATAACAGGTATATACCTATATCCTTTTTATCTTAATATAACACTGGCCCCAAACAGGGCCATGATTAGTGAAGGAATGTTCAAAGTTACCACAAGAAATATTTCTTTTTTGAATGTGTAAAATTTATTACATTTTTCACCTGATGAGACCAAAAATCCTTTATTCTCAAAGCGAGGAAAGGCCAAAGTGACTTATCGAGAGTGTAGCGTTGTTAACTCAAGGCCCGCTGATGATTAATCCATCCGGTTGTTAATACCATTCACCAAAGCCACCGCTTCGCGAGTCAAGCGGCCAATTTCCTGCCAATTCTGACTGTCCACCAGCGCTTTACTGACCATCCATGAACCACCGCATGCCACAATGCGCGGTACAGCAAGGTAATCACAGATATTCTTCAGCCCTATTCCCCCAGTAGGCATAATTTGCAGTTCAGTATAAGGTGCCAATATTGCTTTAATCATTGGCAAACCACCGGAAGGTTCTGCCGGGAAGAATTTCAGTAGTTTCAGCCCCAATTCCATTGCACCTTCAATCGCACTTGGGTTATTCACACCTGGAATAATCGGAATATTCAATTCCTGACAGGCTTTGACCGTATTTGGATTAAAACCCGGGGAAACGATAAAAGTGGCCCCCGCTTGTTTCGCCGCCATCACTTGCTCACGATTCAGAACTGTTCCTGCACCAATCAGCATATTCGGCTGAGCCTCTCTCAGCAGACGAATCGCTTCTGCCGCTGCCGCAGAACGAAAAGTAATTTCCGCTACCGGCAAACCATTGTCAGCAAGTGCCTTACCCAACGGAATAATATCTTCTGCTCGATCAACAGCAATCACCGGGACAATTTTTAACTGGCGTAACTGCTCAATCATTTGTTTCATCTATTTGTCCTCTGTTGTTAAAAAAACAATCAGTTACTGTCTTAGTAATACCAATTGGAATAATCGCCCCTTTATGCTGAATGACGATACCCGCAAGACGATGCCCCATGATTGCCGCTTGTTTTATCGGGCAACCCATTAGATATCCAGCCAGAAACCCGGCGTTAAAAGCATCTCCCGCAGCCGTGGTATCGACCACTTTAGCAACCGGCTCCGTTGGGATCAGTTCAATCGGAGTATCCTGTACCAAATGCTGATAATAACAACCAACTGCCCCAGTTTTAACAATAGCTTCTTTAACCCCCACCCGTTTGAGGCGAGCCATGGTTTCTGTCACCGATTTATCCCCCCACAGATTACATTCATCTTCATCTGTCACCAGTGCCAGTGAGGTAAAAGAGAGTAATTTCTGATAGCAGGCTTGGGCTTCTGCCACACTTTCCCATAATGCTGGGCGGTAATTACTGTCAAAGACGATGGTTTTTCCTTGCTCAGCCAGTTCAGCCAACAGATTCAGTAACTTTTCACGATCATCGGTAGGCAAGATAGCCAAACTGATGCCACTGAGATAAATAGCATCCATCTGCTGCAACGATTGAATAACAGAAAAGAAATCAGGATGGCGAACCATATAACGAGCGGCGGAATCATTACGCCAGTACAGAAAGGTACGCTCTCCTTGTTCATCAAGCTGAATCAGATACAACCCCGGCTGATGAGCTGGATCACGTAACACCAGATGCGTATAAATGCCCTCATCTTGCCAACGTTTGATCATTCCTTCACTGAGTAAGTCCATTCCCAACGCAGTCACAAAATTGACAGCAATTTTCTGTTGGCTTGCTCGTGCTAAATAAACCGCACTGTTCAGTGCATCACCACCAAAAGTCTGATGCATAGTGCCGAAAGGCGCGCCATTAAGTTCAATCATACATTCACCAAGGAACGCAATCTGCTTCATGGGTTTTCTCCCGGCAAAGCAAAATAACGGCGGGCGTTATTAAAGCAAATATCCTCAACCATCTTTTCCTCCAAAGGGTACTCCCGCCGACATAAGGCGGGAGGGGAATTTAGACGGGCTCGAAAAACCCGAAGAATCATCAGCCACGCTGATGCTGAATATACTGTTTAACCCCTTCCAACGGCGCATCACCGCACGAACCCGCAAAATTTGTATTTTTGCATTGAAATTAACCGGATATTCCGTAGGATAGCGAACAAAATGACGACATACTGAATGCCCATGCTCATCCTGAAAGCCTACAAATTCAGACTCGAACCTACAGTAGCACAGTCGCAGCGTCTGCGGCAGTTGTGCGGTTGTGCCCGTTTTATCTGGAATTACGGGCTTGCCGAAACGCAACGCATTCTGGGCTCGGGTGGCAGGCTCCCTTCAGCCTTTGAGCTGAACCGGATGCTCACCGGATGGAAAAAAATGCCGGAGCATGCCTTCTTACAGGCCGCCTACACCGATAATCTTCAGCAGAAGCTTAAAGACTTACACGGCGCCTGGCAGCGCTGTTTTGATAAAACACTGGCGGCAAAAGCGCCTGTATTTAAAAGGAAAAATGACGGTCGTGATTCGGTCCGTTTTGTTAACTTTGAAAAATATTGTCGGCTTGAGAGCCGACGTGTCAAGCTCCCGGCGGGTCTTGGCTGGATGAAGTTCAGGCCGTCACGGGATGTCAGCGGGAAAATCAAAAATGCGACCCTCAGCCAGCAGGCAGGTCACTGGTTCATCTCATTGCAGGTGGAAATTGATGTCCCGGCACCGCAGCATCAATCCACCTCAATCGTGGGGCTGGATGCAGGCGTGGCCAAACTAGCCACACTCTCAGACGGCACCATTTTCGAGCCGGTTACCCGTTTTAAAACCCGTCAGCGCCATCTAAGCCGAAAAGTGAAGTTCAGCGCTAACTGGCAGAAACAGAAACGAAAAATTCAGCGCCTGCACGCGCATATTGCCAATATTCGCCGCGACTATCTTCACAAGACCACCACGACAATCAGCAAAAACCACGCGATGATAGTGATTGAGGATTTGAAAGTGAAAAATATGTCGAAATCAGCGGCAGGCACGCTGGCGCTGCCTGGACGGAACGTGAGGGCTAAATCCGGTTTAAACCGCTCTATATTGGATCAGGGCTGGTACGAAATGCGTCGTCAGCTTGAGTACAAACAACGCTGGCGCGGAGGTCAAGTGTTAGCCGTCCCGCCGGCCTATACCAGCCAGCGGTGCGCCTGCTGTGGTTATACAGCGAAAGCAAACCGCCGGTCACAAAGCCAATTCGTCTGTCAGGAATGCGGATATACCGCGAACGCCGATATAAATGGCGCTCGTAACATCTTAGCGGCAGGGCATGCCGTGCTGGCCTGTAGAGGGAGGGTGCAGTCAGGCCGCCCGTTGAAGCAGGAACCGGACACTGAGCGATCAGCAGTCACCCACTAACGGGGATCCCCCTCCTGAGTCACAAAGTGCGAAGGTGGGGGAGGATGTCAATTATAGTGATCCCCTTTTTCCTGTTCCCCCGTTCAGAATACTGCCACCGCCCGACGAGCGCCGCAATCTAGTAATTGCTGGTAAGCTTCAGTAACTGCCCGGACAAAATGCGGATTGGCTGACAATGGATTACCAAAAGCAGCCAACAATGCAGGCACCACATCAATAGATACCCCATACTTCTGGTAAATAGATTTAAATTGCTCTACTAGTGGATCACGCACATCAATCAATTTGTCTTGCTCATCTTTACCGCTGACATAACGCATCCATCCGGCGATACCTAAAGCCAGGTGAGGATAATCGCTGCCATTGGTCAGGTGATAAGTCACAGAGTCCAACATACGCTGTGGTAATTTCTGGCTGCCATCCATTGCTATCTGCCAAGTCTGGTGTTTAAGGCTGGGATTACTGAAACGCTCAATCAGCAGATGGGCATATTGGGAAAGATCTGTTCCTATCGGCATCGTCAGAGTTGGTGCTTGTTCTTGCAACATCAAATCCAAAACGGCTTGCCGGTAATCGGGATTAACCATCGTATCAGCAATATGTGCATACCCTCCCAGATAGCCCAGATAAGCCAAAAATGAGTGACTACCGTTTAGCATCCGTAATTTCATGGTTTCAAAAGGCACAACATCTTTAACGAATTGTGCCCCTGCTAAATCCCAATTTGGGCGGCCATTGGCAAAATTATCTTCAATCACCCACTGACGGAAAGGTTCACAGGTGATTGCACAGGGATCATATACACCTAACTGTTCGGCAATCTCCCCCAACGATTCTGATGTCGCGGCAGGAACAATGCGGTCAACCATTGTACATGGGAAAGTCACATTCAATTCAATCCACTGTGCCAGTTTTTCATCACGCAAACGGGCAAAACCCACCACCGCTTCACGGGCAACATTGCCATTCTCTCTAACATTGTCGCAGGACATCACCGTCAGCGGCGGTAAACCACGTTCATAACGCAGGCGAAGCGCTTCAACAATATAGCCAATAGCGGATGTTGGTGCGGTTGGGTTGGCTAAATCTTGTTGAATCAACGCATTATTTTCATCCAGCTTACCGCTGGCTATATCGGTACAATAACCTTTTTCAGTGATTGTCAGAGAGATAATCGCAACCTGCGGCTGTGCCATGGTTTCCAGAATACCTTGCTGACCAACAAACTCAGGATGCAAAGCATCAACCATAGAACCAATAATTTTCAGCTCAGTTTTTTCTGCCCCTTTTTCCGCAATGGTACACAAGCAATCCTGATCTTTAAGTTGCTGAATCAACGTATGGCCGGAGAATAAACTGACTTCACAAATTCCCCAATCACTGTTTGTTTTTTCCAGCATATGATGCGTAAAAACTGCCTGATGTGCCCTATGAAACGCGCCACACCCCAGATGAACAATACGGGCAACCAACCTTTTACGATCATAGGAAGGGCAAGAAATAGCAGAGTTGATTTTGCAATTGGCTATATTGCGAATCATGGAACAATTCCTTTTTAAAACGCAAATTACCTGAATAATTAGTAATTCAGTAACATCTTAGGCAACCACAGACTCAGCTGTGGCATAAAAGTCACCAGCATCAAGGCGATAATCAAAGCGCAGTACATTGGCACCAGCGGTTTCAAGACCTGATTAATGCTGACCTCACCAATGGAACAGCCAACAAATAGCGCACTCCCTACCGGCGGCGTACAGATACCAATAGCCAGATTAAAGGTCATAATGATGCCGAAGTGTACCGGATCAACCCCCATATTCTGCGCCACAGGCAGAAAAATCGGCGTAAAAATCAGAATCGCCGGGGTCATATCCATAAAGGTTCCAACCAGCAACAGAATGATATTAATGACCAGCAGAATAACCAGCGGGTTTTCCGAAACCACCATCAATGCATCAGCAATCAGATAGGGCAAATCAGCATTTGCCATTGCCCAAGACATTCCCATTGATGCACCAATCAGCAACAGAACAATGGAAGTGGTCACAGCAGAATCCAAAATGATTTTTGGCAGTTTGGTGATACTGACTTCACGATAAATCAGGACTGCCAGTACAAAGCTATACAACACTGCAATCGCGGAAGCTTCTGTCGCGGTAAAAATACCGGCAATGATACCGCCCATAATAACCACAATCAGCATCAGAGAAGGCAATGCGCGAACCAAAGTGATAAAAAATTCGTTCCACGTGGGCCTTGGTGAGACTGGATAGCCACGGCGTTTAGCAATAATTGCCGCCACTATCATCAGAGATACCCCCATCAGAATGCCAGGAATATAACCAGCGAGAAACAGGGCGGCAATGGATGTACCACCAGAAACCAGTGAATAAACAATCAAGGTATTACTGGGCGGGATCAACAAACCAGCAGGACAGGAAGCAATGTTGACAGCGGCAGAATACTCCGGTTCATAACCCTCTTTTTTCTGCATTGGCGCCATCGTTCCGCCGACTGCCGCAGCAGATGCCACCGCAGAACCCGAAATCGCACCGAAAAACATATTCGCCATAATATTGACGTGAACCAGTGAACCGGGCAAGCGACCACCAATAACTTTTGCCAGATTAATCAACCGGGTAGCAATTCCCCCCTGATTCATAATATTTCCCGCCAAAATAAAGAACGGAATAGCCAGTAAAGAGAAGTTATCAACACCCGCAGCCATACGTTGAGCGACAACAGTAATAGCCGCTTCCATTGGTAGCGTCATCATAATGGCCAGTAATGATGACAAACTAATCGCAAAGGATACCGGGACACCCAGTGCCAGTAATACCGCGAAACTACCAAACAAAGCTAAAACAACTTGCCAATCCATAAGCTCATCCCCTTCTGTCTTGTCTGGTGATTTCAATAATTTTCTGAAACGGTGGTATCTTTGCCTGAAAAATTCTGAATAAGAGCAACGCTATCTACCAGTGCATAGAAGATTATCAGAACACCGCTGATTGGCAGACATAAGTAGACATATCCCATCTGTAACCCCAACGCGGGAGTGATTTGCCCAGTTTCAAGCGTCGAGATAGCCAGTACCGATCCGCCATACACCAGCACCACGGAAGCAAACAGAGCAATCAAGGTCTGTATAACTAAACCCACAATATTTTTACCTACCCCCTTAAGTTTCATGGCTAACAAGTCGATAGCTAAGTGGCGGTGTTGGCCTGTGGTATATGCCGCGCCAATCATGGCGACCCACATAAACAGATAACGGGCAAATTCATCCGTTACCGTACTCGGCGTACCAAGCACATAGCGGGAAACTACTTGCCATGTAACACAAAACACCAAAAAAGTGGAAAGGCAGATTGTAAAAAATGCCAAACCTTTATTGATGCAATCCACAAGGTTTTTCATGGGGCTTGTCCTTTTATTGATCTTAACGAAATTGATCTTAACGGAATTGACCTTAACGGATGCCATATTTGGTCAACCAGATAATGGAAAACTGCTTGACCAAAGTAAGTAAAGAGAACGCTACGCCACCTGGATTATAAGATCCAGGTCAAAAAAACATCCAGTGAGCAGGATCACAAACTGACTGGTTCACTAGCTGACACGATTATTTTGTGATATTGGTCAACCAAATGGCATTTACTTTTTGACGACAGCAGAAGTGGTGCTTATGGTTTGGCCGTCAGTTCAGTTGTGCCCGTAACCTATTTACAGCAATTGGAGAACGAACAATGAACAATTCTAAGCGTATTTTATGTACTGTAATCGGGGCGATATTTACCCTAGGAGCATCACAAGTCATGGCAGTGACAACATTAAAACTCAGCCATAACCATAACCGCGATCACGCAGTACACAAGGCAATGACTCAGTTTGCTGATGAAGTTCGCCAAAAAACAAATGGTGATGTTCGTATTCGGATCTATCCAGATGCACAATTAGGTAATCAACGGGAATCCATGGAGCTGATGCAAAATGGTGCGTTGGATTTAGTCAAATCTAATGCCGCAGAGCTGGAAGCTTTCTCACCAGCTTATTCCGCTTTTAATCTGCCTTATTTATTCCGCGATAAAGCACACTACGAAAAAATCAAAAATGGAGAAATTGGTAAAGAGATCCTCGCTTCCAGCAAAAACCGCGGGTTTGTTGGCATAACCTACTATGAAGCAGGTGCACGCAGCTTCTACGCCCAAAAACCCCTTCGTACTCCCGCAGATCTCAAAGGTATGAAGATCCGAGTACAACCTAGTCCAACAGCCATTTCAATGGTGAAAAACTTGGGAGGTAATCCAACACCTTTGGCTTACGGCGAATTGTATACTGCTCTGCAACAGGGAGTTGTCGATGCTGCGGAAAATAACATTCCCTCTTTCAGCCTGAGCCGTCACAGTGAAGTTGCAAGATATTTCTCACTGGATAAACACACGATGGTGCCAGATGTATTAGTTATTTCTAATAAATCTCTCAATAAGTTGTCATCAGAACAACAAAAAATTCTCATGAATGCTGCAATCAACTCCTCGGAATATATGACGAAATTATGGGAAAAATCAGAGGCGAGGGAACGCCAAAATGCAGAAAAAATTGGGGTTAAATTTATTGATGTCGATAAAAAGTCATTTGAAGAAGCCGTCAAACCTATGTACGACGACATCAGGAAAAATGACCCGATACTTTACCGTATGGTAGAGCGCATTCGCGCAGTAAAATAATCATCATAGGTGAAGGTCATTTGGCCTTCACCCTGAAATGGTGTTTTTGGTTGACCAATTCCTGTTTTTGACTATGATCCATACAATTAATAGATAATCATCGTAATGGTAGTCACATGATGAAGCATTTACTTGAGTCAAAACGTCCTTACCAAGAAGTCGGCATTTCATTAAGGCAGATGATTGCTAATCAGCAATATCACATCGGGGATCGCTTACCACCCGAACGGGAACTTGCTGAATTATTAGGGGTTTCCAGAACCGTTGTTCGTGAAGCATTAATTATGCTCGAACTGGAAAATCTGATCGAAGTCCGTAAAGGTTCCGGGGTCTATATTATCAGTCTCCCTCAGCTGTTGCCTGCCTCTGCATGCTCAATCAATGCAGCAGGGCCTTTTGAGCTATTACAGGCTCGTCAACTATTGGAAAGTAATATTGCCGAATTTGCCGCAATGCAAGTGACACCAAACGACATTGCTAATATGCGTCGAGCATTGAAAAGAGAATCCGAAGATTTGGTTTCTGGTGAAGATGAATCCGGTGACAGAGAATTCCATCTGGCAATTGCTGAAGCAACACATAACAGCATGTTAGTTGAACTACTTAAACAATCCTGGGCTTGGCGGGAAAATAATCCCATGTGGCTGAAACTCCACACCCGAATCACGGACAAAGATTACCGTAAAGAGTGGTTGCATGATCATCAGATCATTTTCTCCGCCATGATCAAAAAAGATCCGGCTGCTGCTAAACAGGCAATGTGGCAACATTTGGAGAATGTGAAATTACGTTTACTGGAACTGTCTGATATTGATGATCCCTATTTCGACGGTTATCTCTTTAATTCGTATCCCTATGAAATAACAAAGAGACGTAATTAATTTAAAGCAGCAGCTTGAAAGATGAAGGGTATATACCCAATAGATTTCAAGTTGCAGCGCGGCGGCAAGAGAACGCATCCCCAGGAGCATAGATAACTATGTGACTGGGGTAAGTGAACGCAGCCAACAAAGAAGCAACTTGAAAGATGAAGGGTATAAATAAGTTTTTATATCCAGTTATTCTGATCACTACTTTTCATTATGAATTTGTGCAAAGGTAAATAACAATGGAACAAACTTGGCGTTGGTTCGGCCCAAATGACCCTGTTTCTTTAGATGATATCCGCCAAGCTGGTGCAACCGGCATCGTTACCGCGTTGCATCATATTCCTAACGGACATGTTTGGCATAAAGACGAAATCTTGGCTCGTAAAACCCTTATCGAAAATAAAGGACTTATCTGGTCAGTTGTTGAAAGTGTACCTGTCCATGAAGAAATTAAAACTCAGACCGGTCACTATCAACAATGGATTAATAACTATAAAACTTCACTAAAAAATTTGGCGGAATGTGGCATCAATACCGTTTGCTATAATTTTATGCCCGTGCTGGATTGGACACGTACTGATCTTGAGTACTTACTCCCTGATGGTTCTAAAGCCCTGAGTTTTGATCAAATTGCCTTTGCCGCGTTTGAGATCTATATCCTCAAACGCGCTAATGCAGTAGCTGATTACACCGCTGAAGAACAAGCTCAGGCAAAAATCTATTACAACAATATGTCTGCTAATGATATTAGAAAACTGGCTACTAATATTATTGCCGGTCTGCCGGGGGCCGAAGAGGGCTATACGTTAGCAGAATTTCAAGCGCAATTGGATCGCTACCAAGATATTACCCGCGATAAACTGCGTGAACATTTGGCTTATTTCCTGCACCAGATTGTTCCCGTGTGTGAAGAATATGGTTTACGTCTGGCAATACACCCGGATGATCCACCTCGTCCTATTCTGGGCTTACCACGTATTATTTCCACTATTGAAGATATTGAATGGCTGACCACCATTGAACCAAACCCGGTTAACGGCATTACCATGTGTACCGGTTCCTACGGTGTTCGTAGTGACAATGATTTGGTTGAGATGATTAAGCGCTATGGCAACCGAATCTATTTCACTCACCTGCGCTCCACCCAACGGGAAGAAAACAGCAAAACTTTCCATGAGGCCGCGCATCTGGCTGGTGATGTGGACATGTATAACGTAGTGATGGAAATCCTGCGTGAAGAATATCGCCGCAAAGCGGCTGGAGATAACCGTTTAATCCCAATGCGCCCTGACCACGGCCATCAAATAATTGATGATCTAAAAAAACAAACTAATCCCGGTTATTCCTGTATTGGCCGTTTAAAAGGTTTGGCCGAAATTCGCGGTCTGGAATTAGGTTTAAGGCGAGCGTTTTTTGAAAAAAAATAATGAGTTCGAGTTATTCACTATATTTACTAGTAACCCTAAAAAGGGTTACTTTTTATATTTATCCACATCGATGTAATTATCAGGGTGTTGAAATAAAACCTTACTCTATTATTTTAATTAGTTTTATAACAGTCAGAAAACAGAAAACCATTATCAAGTTCTCTGTTTTTCAATAAGTAAGAATAAGTTATACTAATTTGTTTTTAGTAAAATCTTCATAACCTCCAGGTTTTAACGCAATATTATCTCTACGGGATATATACGGGTTACGAGGAGTTCTTAATCCAACTTTTTTCCAATCTGGCCATTGATCAACTACTTTTCTCATTTCAGCTAAATAAGCTAGAAATTCTTCTTTCTCAGTCATTTTTTTAACTCCTCTATTAAGTTATCCACGTTAATTACTGATTGTGCCTCTCTTTCTATATAGGATAATGGTAGCATCTTCATTTTTTCTTTTTATTTTATATCCTATCCCCAGATTTGTTGAGAATAAATCAAAGAAACAACGAGGCCCAACCCCCACGAATGGCTCAAAAATCACTTTATTATCAGAAATCTCTTCTTCAGGTGTTGAAATAGAATCAGGATGAAAATCAAAAGCTTTGCTTTTAGGATAAGGTTCAATATAGACAACTCGTTTTATACCACTAACAACGATATGTTTTGCACAATTATGACAAGGGAATGTAGTACAATACAATATCCCATTATGAGTACTAATATTACTTCTTGCACATGTCAAGATGGCCTCCATTTCAGCATGCACAACTCTTCCATATTCAGTAATATCTTTTATCTTACTTTTGAGAATATATTCCTTAAATACTTCCTTTTCCTCATCTGGAATATCTTTAAGTATATCCTCAACAATCAATCTTTTCTCTTTCGCGTTTGAATCTTCACCTACCTTATAATCTCTACCATTTTCAATATCTTCAATTGAATCTCCGACATAATCAGGCCAATATAATCCTCCACCGAATTGTGGTACATCATTAGCACCAGTTGAGATTATGTTCTTATCTTTCGTTAATACAGCACCAACTAACCCAATAACGACCTCAGAATCAAAATCATAAGATATCTGACCATCTTCAGATGAAGGTGTTTTATTGTTATTAATTATGTTAAATATTTCCATTCATTATTGTTTTAATTTGTTTAAAATAACGTTAATTACATCTATAAAAAATGCAATATAACATTTAAAACAATATGATTTCGTCGATGAATATAAATGTTATATTTACTTTACCCTGTATATTATGATTTAAGCTTTTTCCTAATACCAGATTAGATAACATGAACCAATATTACATAATTTACCATTTATCACACATTTATCCCGCTTTATTGCCATAAAAATTAAATCGTATCTCTAATTAGAGAGAAGAGTGTATTCTTAATGCATTGGAGATCGATGGGAATATAAACCAAAAACAAACCATGAAGCAATCAAAATATAAAAATAATAACAGACAGGCAGAACCTAGCCATAATAGTCCTGCCTGGAAATAAATAGATTAGATAGAAAATATCTTTATGCTCTCAATCGAATCTCTTCATTCTACAAAAAAATATTATCTTTAATTCATATTTACAGCCTTATCAATTAAACTGGGACAAATTCTATCTTCCAACAACGTGCATCATTGACATAAAGACGAGGTTCATTTGTATCAGAGTCAAATTTAAAATCAATAATCAGTTCTGTGGCCTGAGAAAAATAACTATTATCGTAAACCCACCGTAAAGCTTCTTTTTTTCCGGGTAAAATAACCGCATCAATATAAATCTCGCCACTAGATACTTCAATATTGATAATCGATTCTGTTTCGTGATTATAATAACGTCCTGACAATAGCTGAATATCGATATCACCTTTATCAATCATCTTTTTCAAATAAAAAACATTGCCATTTTCATCAATTTGTTCCAGTGCGATAACATCATCATTTTCAATGACGGGTCTGAACCGGAATTCTCCTCCCTTTTCCTGGAATGTCCCATCAGCGTTAAAAATAATCGGATTGCCTTTCTCAAATAAATTACCTAATAAATAAGTATCTTCCTTGGTAATAATATAGGGATAGGGATCAACCCCTTTGAACATACCGGTGATATCAATATCACTGGTTAAGCAATGCGGTTTTTCTGGCTCAATATGGGTGGTGTTAAACAATATATCAATATGCAGATCCACCCACTTACTCACCTCAACACCTGTTGCTGCAATAATCGCAATACCTAATTTAGCATCCGGTAAAATACAAACATGAGATTTAAAACCACCATAGGAACCACCGTGTTGTATTATCTTTTGCCCTTCGCGTTGGCTAATAATAAAACCGTAGGCATAATTATTACGATTGCCATTGGTTAAATCTGGTGTACGGGATAAATGAGGCAACATATCCCGAACAATCGATGGTGAATAAAATGCTTTCATCCAGCGACATAAATCACTCACTGTAGAACGAAGCCCTGCACTACCTATAGTTGAATCGTTGTGATCATATCTCATCCATTGATTTGAATCTTCGTTATAGACATAACCTATTGCCCGATCAGAGATAATCTCAGTAACCTCATCATAGAAAGAAGTATTATTCATCTTTAATGGGATAAAAATATTTTCTTTCGCATATTCCCTTAACGATTTACCAGAAACCACTTTGATGATTTCCGCCAACAAATTATAGCCCATATTACTATATAGAAAACGCTCTCCCGGTGTGAAATTAAGTACTTGTTGCCGTTGAATGAGTTTTCTCAATAAATCTATATTACGATGGTCAAAATCTGAATTTTTACCTGCCAAGCCATAAGGAAGATATTTATCCCGTAATCCACTGGTATGATGAATAAGATGCTCAATGGTAATATCAGAGAAATGTGCCGGGAAATAATCTACATATTTCCCAACTTTATCCTTGACGTTGAGCTTTCCTTCTTTTTCTAGCAAGGAAATACAAAAAGCCGTGAATTGTTTTGAAACACTCGCCATATAGAATTTCGTATTTGGGGTTATAGCAGCAGCATGTTCAATGCTAGCTTGCCCGATATAGCGCTTATAAATGGTTTCATTTCCGTGGGTAACAGCAATCGCGAGGGCGCCGCCATTTTTCTTATTTTCAATATCAACCAACTCGTTTATTTTTTTGAGAAACAATTTAATATTATTTGTAGATATTGCCAATTCCATCATGAATTTCCTTATTTAAGGTTATAAAACAGGCAAAATATAAATATAATCGTTCTGCCTGGAACAAAGTGTATCTAATAAAAAATATCTTCAAGCTCTCCTGTCCTGCTAAGGCAATGTTATCTCCTATCAATTAGAACGAACTCTATCCTCCAACAGCGTGCATCATTGATATAGAGACGTGGTTTATTAGTATCAGGATCTAATTCAAAATCAATAATCAGTCCAGCACCAGGAGAGAAATAACTATTCCCGTAAATCCGCCGTAAGACTTCTTTTTTACCTGGATAAACTATTCCATCAATATCAACCCCATTACCAGAAACAGAAATAACCAGCGTTGCTTCTGTTTCATGGCTATAATAACGTCCTGACAATAGCTGAATATCGACACCACCATCATCAACTTGCTTTTTAAGATAAAACACATTGCCATTTTCATCAATCTGTTCCAATGCAATAACACTGTCTTTTTCAATAATGGGTCTGAACCGGATTTTACCGCCTTTCCCCTGGAATGTACCGTCAGAGTTAAAGACTACTGGGTTACTGTTTTCTAACAAATTACTTAACAAATAAACATCTTCTTTGGTAATAATATAAGGATAAGGCTCTCTCCCTCGGAAAATACCAGTGATATCAATATCACTGGTTAGACAATGCGGTTTTTCTGGCTCAATATCAGTGTTAAACAATATATCAATATTCTTATCCACCCATTTAGCAACATTAACATTTGTTGCAGAAGTAATAGCAATACCTAATTTAGCATCTGGTAAAATAACAATATTAGCTCTGAAGCCAGCATAAGTACCACTGTGTTGTATTATCCTTTGCCCTTCGTGTTGGTCGATATCAAAACCGTAAGCATACTTATTGCGATTTCCATTGATTAAATCTGGTGTACGAGATAATTGAGGCAACAGATCCTGAACAATAGATGGCGAATAAAATGCTCTAATCCAACGACACAAATCATTCACAGTGGAATGAACCGCTGCACTACCTACCACAGAATTGTTGATATCGCTTCTTATCCACTGGTGTGAATCTTCGTTATAAGTGTAACCCATCGCCCGATTAGGGATAATCTCGGTTATATCGTCACAAATAACGGTATCTTTCATCTTTAATGGGGCAAAAACATTTTCTTCTGCATATTTTCTCAGCGTCTGACCTGAAACCACACTGATTATTTCTCCCAAAAAATGATAGCCCGTGTTGCTATAAAGATGATATTCCCCTAGGGTAAAGCTAAGTATCTGTTGCCGTTGAGTCAGTTTTCTTACTAAATCAGCATTGCAGTAATCAAAATCTGAGTTTTTACCTGCCAGATTATAAAGTAAAAATGTATCCCGTAACCCGCTGGTATGGTGAATAAGATGCTCAATGGTAATATCAGAAAAACGCGCAGGAAAATCATCCAAATATTGTCCGACCTTATCCTTAACGTTGAGCTTTCCTTCTTTCTCCAACAAAGCAATACAAAAAGCTGTGAATTGTTTTGAGGCACTCGCCAAATAGAATTTAGTATTTGGCTGTATAGCAACAGCATGTTCAATGCTGGCTTGTCCAATATGGCGCTGATAAATCGTTTCATCACCGAAGGTAACAGCAACAGCGAGAGCCCCACCCTTTTTTTTATCTTCAATATTAACCAATTCGTCTATTTTATTAATAAACAATTTAATATTATCTATAGATATCGCTGATTCCATCATTAATTCCCTAATAATTTAACGTGATACAAATATGACATATATATGCAATTTGGTAATACGACATATGCGGGCAGTACTGTAAGATGGAAATAGACAACATACAAATGATAATGATTGTCATTTAATATATAAGGAGCAATACAAAGTAACTGAGGTGCTTAAGTCCACAAGGGGACTGCTGCCAGGCTGTAATCAGCCTGGCAAATACACGTTTATTCAGTGGAAAGCGATATTTTCTTTGTACGAAAGACCAAGATCAGCCCAGACAAGATGGCAACCATACCCAGTACACTTAAAGCAGGCAACGAATTTCCCAAAAACAAATAGTCCATTACAGCCGTAACCCCAGGAACAAGATAAAACAGACTGGTCACATTCACTAAATTACCCGCCTGAATAAGCCGGTAAAGTAATAGTTGAGCCACAACAGAAATGACTAATCCAAGCCATAACAACGAAATAATAAAGCCAGGCACCAGCTGAAATTCAAAAGGCTGAAAAGGAATAAACAGTAAGCAAAGCAGTAGGCTAACACCATATTGTAGAGGTAAAACTACAGAAGGAGCTTGATGAATTCGTTTCTGTAAAATCGCACCGATACTCATACAAGCTAGTGCTGCCAAAGCAAAAGTAATACCGGCCAGAGAAAATCGGGACAGCACGAGACTTTGATACACCACTAATATCAAACCCAGCAACGCTAACAATAAACCCGCCAAACGTACAGCCGAAAAACGTCGCTCGATGACTAACAATGTAATAATCGGTTGAATTCCCATCACTGTCGCCAGAACTCCGGGGGTAATTCCATTATCCAGCGCGAAAAAATAACAAATAGAATAACCACCGATTAGCAGAACGCCGGTACTGGCTACTTGTTTACGCGTACCCTGTTCAGGCAGGAAATGGCCCTTACGCCCGAACAATAATCCAAGAAATATCAAAGAAATAAGCGCAACCGCAAAACGCATTGAGAGAATGGCAAACGCGGTACTGTGGTCAAGTCCCCACCGCGAAAAAATCGCACCACTGCTCCACAACAAAACAAACAGCAAAGTCGAGCCATAAGAGACCCATAGGGCTTTAGAAATCATCGGAATCACACCTGTCTTACGTTTTAGCTAAGCCAGCACAACCAAATCTGGCAATACGTTGCATGCAAACCATCTCTCAGAGACGAGAGTATTACAAGGGGGTGGGGGTGGCGGTGGAGCTGGGGGAGAAGTGAAAACATGCATGTACACATCTACGGCTGTTAATGCTAAGCCAGCAGATGCAATCAGTGTACATGCAAGTATTGACATAGTATGCGTCTTACAACATTTTACATTAGTCATTTAAATGTAGATGCATATCTCACTATGGTCAAATATCTATGGAACTATTTTCAATATCATGACTTATGTCCACCAGATAAGATCACCATTTTGCTGCACGCCCATAAAACAAGTCACAAGCAATCGTCGTTCTGGTGCAGATATAACATTACCATTCAGTACTGCATGTATTAAATTTCCATTCAGCAATACCAAATCCCCCGCCTCAATATTGATCACCATGTTTGCATGATTTTCCAATAACTCTGCTGGATAGGGAAAACCACTGTAAGTTAAACCAAGGGCACTACGTGATTGGTTGTCAGGTTGAATATTCCATACTTTTAATTGCCCTCCATTTTGGGGAACGTCAGCGTAAAAATTTACCGCCATGACACGATTAATTTGTTGGACCTCAAAATCGCTCTGACGTGGATCGCTCAACTGTGCAAGATCATCATGAGGTAATAACAGAAATTCACCGAAATTATTCCAATACACAATTTTTACATTACCCGCAGCAACACCATGATACATGGCAGGACGCGTTACCTGTGGGTTATCCCCACTAAAATGCGTTATTTGCTCTATGAAACGATCAATTGGATTGATCGTATCCTGGAAAACCTCACTAATTGCCGGGCGGAAATTTTCTACTTCTTCTATATATTGGCGGGTATTTTTTTCAATATGGGATGCCCCGATAAAATATCCCTCAACACCATCAATACCATCTCCGTAACGGGGAGTAAGTGCTGAAGAACGCCAAAAATTCTCAATTATTTTCTTTCTTTGTTCCGGTAAAAGAAAATGACTAATCCGGCAAGCAGCAAGATGACCATCCAGAAGATCAGAAACTGCATTTATAGATATATTATTTGATGTTTCGTATACAATAAATTCTGACTTTGCCAGCATTGTTCCTCTAATACCGAATTTTTCTTGCATCATAGCAGACTCCTTTAATCGTGAATTCGTCGGACTCGCCATAAAGCCAAGAATAATTACCTGGAACTATTCTTGGTTTATAGATCTATGCAGTAAAGGTCTACGTTTGTGTAAAAAACCCAAGATTGCAGGTACTGGGCTGACAACTCTTTCCTGTGCTGAAAGCTTAGTTGAATATTTCTTACGTAGATTAGGTAACAACTTCCAATGAGTGTCACCTGAAATATGATGTTCTTGATGATAACCATCATTAAACATCAATAAATTATAAATCCTCCCATAATAACTGACTGAATTTGCAAATCTATTCTCTGGCTGTGCACCATAATGCTCATAATAGTTTTGTATATTAACCAAGATAAAAGCAAAACAGAGAGAGGGTAAATAGCAAAATAACGCCCATTTCCATGATAAGGTGAATAAGATAATAACCCACACTGCTTGAAATAACCTATCTAATCTCAATTGCCATAACTCTTTAAGTTTCCTCGCCTTGTCTTTCGAAAGGAGTTTTTCATATCCTTTATCAACGTTGCTAAGCGGTTTATGCCAGATAAATACAGCCCAAAACATACGAACAAAACTGTTATATAGAGTAAATATTCCACCAAGGACAGAATAGTTCCAAAGAGTACTATGCTCCCCTATTTCTTTTCCATTTATAAAAGTAGAAGACGTATCCTGTGGCCCATTTTCACCTACTCCCCGGTCGTTATTATATTTATGGTGATTACGAACATGGGACAGATGATAAGCCTGTACAGACTGTCCAATATTCATTGAATTCAGTATAGACACAAATATATTCATGGTACGAGAAACAAACCAAGGAGTATGAGTGAAAAAATGTGATATCACTATTACGTTGTAGGTTGTCATCAGTGTCAGCAGCACAATATTACCTAACCAACCCATAATAGTGAAATTATCCCAATATACAACCAGAGTAACAGTAGCTACCACATGCAATATACTTAATGTAAACATTACCGCATCCCAAGAAGAATGTTTCCAGATGCCCATAGCTGCTCCTAGTTAAAATAAGATTGTAAACTTCCGCGTCGCTTTACATCCAATGTTGCACAATGGAAATAAACCGAAAGAATTAAAATCCCTGAAATTACATAGAATCGGAATAAACCCCCAACGTTTTATTGCAACGATCCTTGGTTCATCCTACATTTCAACAATCACCTGATTAGTGAATCTTTAACACCTTTTCTGGATTAATCATCAGTTTCCTAAATGCTATATACCCAATGGATTTCAAGATGGATCGCGACGGCAAGGGAGCGAATCCCCGGGAGCATAGATAACTCGGTGACCGGGGTGAGTGAGTGCCGCCAACAAAGAGGCAACTTGAAAGATAACAGGTATAGGAACAAATATAGCATCAATATGCATAGATTGATCATCATTAAATTCAAAAGCGTGAATACGATAATAATTACCTAAATGACGCTGAAGTCATTCGAAATCATTCTGACGTTACCAACAATACCAGCAATAACCGCCTCAAGAAGGTCCATTCGGTAAAAGAATTCACTGAAGAAGACATTTCATTATTACGATCTATTAGATATGTCATCTCCTGACATTTGAATATTATGTCGCTTTGAGACTGTAACAACGGTATTAATTACTCGCTTAGTACCATCAATAGTGACCTCTCATAAAAATTCAATTTAAAAATCATAACATCGGTTATTTAAAACAGTATAAGACTATTAAAAATTTATTTTTTCATTAATAATATATGGACATTTAATTTTATAAAAATTCAAACTTAAACAGAGTTATCATTATTTCCATGAATAATTAAATGGCTATTTACTAATAAGTACAATTTTTCAGAAAGCACATACTTTTCCATAACCTGTTAGTATGATGAATAAGATATGAATGGTAATGCCAGAGAATTCTATTGGGAAATTAATTTAGTCACATTGGGTCAGGAATATAACTATTCTAACCTGGATGATTATGCTCTCATATAATCCACTCAATTCTACCAGAGAAATGCTATTCTCCATTCGTGTTTACAACACTATCAACTAAACTGCGCCGAACTCCACCTTCCAGCACCGTGGATCGCTGATATAGAGATGAGGTTTATTCGTATCAGAATCCAACTCAAAATCGATAACAAACTTCGTCACCGGGGAGAAATAACTATTAGCATAACCCCGACGTAAAACCTCTTTTCTTTCAGGAGAAAAAATCGCATCAATATAAATATCACCATCAGACACTGCAATAACAAGCGTCGCTTCGGTTTCATGACTATAATAACGCCCTAACAATTGCTGAATATCGATATAACCTTCATCGAGCATCTTTTCAAAATAAAGAACATTCCCGTTCTCACTAATCTGTTCCAGTGCAATAACACTCTCACTTTCAAGGATGGGTCTGAATCGAATTTTACTTCCTACTTCATGGAATGTACCGTCATGGCTAAAGATAATCGGGTTACCTTTTTCGAATAAATTACCTAATAAATAGCAATCTTCCTTGGTAATAATATAAGGATAAGGATCTTTCCCTCGGAAAATACCGGAGATATCGATATCACTGGTTAGGCAATGCGGTTTTTCTGGCACAATAATATCAATGTTAAACAATATATCAAGACACCGGTTAACCCATTTAACAACATCAATACCTGTCGCCGCAGTAATAGCGATACCTAATTTCGCATCTGGCAAAATACAAACTTCTGATCTAAAGCCGGCAGAGGAGCCATCGTGTCGTATTATCTTTTGCCCATCACGGTAGTCGATAACAAAACCATAGGCATATTTATTACGATTACCATTGGTTAAATCCGGCGTACGAGATAACAGAGGAAGCAAATCTTGAACAATAGATGGGGAATAAAATGCTCTCATCCAACGACACAAATCATTCATAATAGAATGAACACCTGAAGCACCGACTACTGAGTCGTTAAGATCATCTCTTATCCACAGGTTCGTACTCTCGTCATAGATGTAACCCATCGCCCGATTAGAGATAATCTCAGTTACGTCATCATAGAAACAAGTATCCTTCATCTTTAATGGGACAAAAACATTTTCTTCTGCATATTTTCTCAACGGCTGGCCTGAAACCACTCGAACAATTTCCGCCAGCAAATTATAGCCCGTGTTGCTATAAAGATAGAATGTCCCCGGCGTGAAGTTAAGCACTTGTTGCCGTTGGGCCAGTTTTCTCACCAAATTAACATTGCGGTGGTCAAAGTTCGAATTTTTACCGACCAATCGATAAAGCATAAATTCATCCCGTAACCCGCTGGTATGATGAATAAGATGTTCAATGGTAATATCAGAGAAGTGCGCAGGAAAGTAATCCAAATATTTCCCGACCTTATCCTTGATACAGAGCTTTCCTTCGTTTTCCAGTAAGGCAATGCAAAAAGCGGTGAATTGCTTTGAAACACTCGCTAAATAAAATTTAGTGCCAGGATTTATAGCAACAGCATGTTCAATACTGGCCTGGCCGATATAACGCTCATAAATGATTTCATTCCCATGGATAACAGCCGCCGCCAGTGCACCACCATTTTTTTTATTTTCAATATCAACCAGTTCGTTTATTTTCTTGAGAAAGAATTTAATATTGTTTGCAGATATCGCCGATTCCATCATTAATTTCCTCACTTAAGGTTAGACAAACAAAGTCTGGTGGAGCAGCTGGGGAGAAATGAAAAGATGCATGCACACCCCTACTGTGGTTAATACTAAATACTAACCTAGCAGAAACTAGTATGCATGCGAATAATAACATGGTATGTACGGTCTTCTAACATTTAATTTGATTATTTAAATGTAGATGCATATTTCACTATGGTCAAATATCTGTGAGCTATTTTCACTATCATAAGCACTTTTGCAATAGTGAAATTACGCCAATACACAACCAAACCAACGTAATAATGGCTATCCTAATGCAGGAAGCTTAATGTAAACATTACGCATTCCAATAAAAATATTTCCAGATAGCCATAGCTGCTTTTAGTCAAAATAAGATTGTAAACTTCCGCGTCGCCTTACATCTACGGTTGCACAATGGAAGGAACCACCGAAGGAGTTAAAATTCCTGAAATTACATGGAATCGGAGTAAAGCCCCAACGTTTCATCGCAGCGATCATGGGTTCATCCTGCTTTTCAACAATCACGCGATTCTCATCCAACATCAGAATGTTCATATTGATCCATTTACTGGTCATATACAACGGATGATCGTCAGGAATAATCGGCTCAGGGGCATGTAGCACATCCCATCCTTTAAACAGTTCAGGAATCTTTAACACCTTTTCTGGATTAATCAGCAGCTTCCCAGGTGCCATAGGAACAAATGTGGCATCAATATGCATAGGGCTATCATCGTTAAATTCAAAAACATGAATACGATAATCATCACCTATATGACGACGAAGCCATTCGATACCAAATTCATTCGTCACATGGCTCTTTTGCGCAATAATATCTCGCCCGCAACGAATAAAGTCCGCAGCATCAAATGTCGGTTCAAATTCAGTCACAGCAAGACGAGTACTATCCTTGCCGTCATCCTGATACCATTCGAAATCATATTGTTCATCTATCAACTGTGGTTTTGGCCCTGCGCTCCATCTCGCTCCTTGCTTAAAGTAATCTTTAAGTAGAGTTTTGTATGCCGCAGTTTCAAAATAACGGGAACGCCATGCCAAAGGGCACTCAATAATATCATCACCAATAACTAACAGGGCATCACGAGGCATGGCACAATATAGCCCTGTGCTGCTCCAACCGGGCGCCCCAAATACCTGAGATTGATCTTGAGGCTCAGGCCGACGTACTTTAATACCTTCACTTTCGAGAATATGAACAAACTCTTCTAACTCTCTGGACGCAGCCTCAATCCGCTCTTTTGGAAATGACCGACCAGCATTCCGTTGAAAAGTCGCAATCTGATTCGGTGGTAATACCGGCTCTATCGCCATATGCCAGCCAGGAAATCTGGCACCATCAACTACACCGACAATAACCTCCTCAAGCGGGTCCCATTCGTTAAAAGAATTAACTGGGGAAGAAATTTTACTATCACTATCGACTAAATTTGGATCAAGCATGTCTTCTCCTGATATCTGAATATTATGTCGCCTTAAAACTATATTCACTGTATTAATTGCGACCCTAACACCATCAATGGTGACTTCGTATGAAAAATTCAGTTTAAATATGGGGTAATGATTAATATGATGGCTCTACGTACTCCTACAATTTGAAAAATTAAATAACTATGATGCTTTCAGGTTTAATAAACCCGGAACTGAATTATAATGCTTTTATTAAAAACGGTAATACACAGTTGGGAATTCTATTTTTTCATCATAAAATATTAAATCATTGTAATAATATACGATAACAACATTATAATTCTACCGTGCTTTTATAAACCTAAAATTACGCCATAAATTCACCTGCCAACAATAATATATAGACATTTAAATTTGTAAAGGCATTAGATCTAAGCACTATGAAATAGAACACATGTTATTGTTTGCCTCAGTATTATTTACTTATAATAACATTAGCGAAGGTAAGTAAAGTGGGATTTATTTATGAGATATTGTTGTTTTATTTTTCAATGATCAATTGCAATAGAGGAAGGCAGAGCGATAATATTATCGCTCCACCTGAGTTAATTGCACTAATAGAAAGCTGCCTTTAGGATTTAAATAAGACCCACTTTATTCCACTAAAGAAATTATTTATATAGATAAAATTAATTTTAGTTACTCTAAAGAACTTTTCATTCCTTACATCCTATTAACAGATTATAATTATTCTATTAATACACAAAAAACTCTATCACTTTATAGTTATATGTTTTATAAAATTGTTAATTCCAGCACCAGGAACTACATTATCCACAGTTTCTACGTCTATAGAAAGCAACTTACTAGAAAAAGCCGCTAGCAACGTGTTATAAACTGTCACCCAATTCCTATATTCATCGTCTTTAGTCATATCCCAAAATATACCATAATCTTTAGCAGCACTAGAACCTTCCTGTATACTAACAACAACGTTTTGCGGTTTGTCAACATTAAAGGTCATATTTTGTACTTTACAATTAGACAGCTGTATTGCTTGGCCCATTTTAGCTTTCATTTCAAACTCCATAATGTAATAAATAAATTTATATTACCCAAGATACAGAACAACAAACTGTTTACTTGTGGAATATAAGATAGTGAGTACTTCTACTATAAAATCAGTATGCATTAATAGATCATCCACGCATCAGATATAGTAGTTAGCATTTTTAATACTACATTAATACTTTATCTAACACATATAACTATAGATGCCATTCATACGTTGTCAAATAAAGGTGATAGCTTAATTTTAAAATACGTCTACATTGTCACAAAAGACAAAAATGCAGATCTTCCATATGAGAATATTAATATATTAATAACTTTTTCCACATCTAACAGTTACATATATAAATTATAATAATATGGGTATTTATCACTCTCCTTAAAAAGATAAAATTATTGGTACAATCACAGAGTCAAAAAATAAATTATAGAAATTATAATCGATGTATTGATCGTATAACTATATGCCACTTTTCAGGCTATATTACTCATAGCTCTCCGCATTTAGATTAAACTAATAGTATGTAAAATAGAGATAGTTTAGTTTCCCTCTATATCATTATTACCACAGATAAATAAACTGCATTTATTTATCTGATATTATTCCTTTAATTCCATAACAATTCATTAAAATAGAAAAAGGCAGAACGATAATATTACCATTCTGCCTTTGACTAAGTGCATTTAGTAGAAAATATCTTTTTGAATTGAATAAAACCAGCTCTATCTGATTATATCTTTCAAACAAAATTCAATTACTCTACCGAATATATTATTCCATGCACTCATTCAGAGATTTAATAAATAATTATTAAATCTCCACACCTACTATATATTTTAGCTTAGCAAGCTTACTTTTTGCGACTCTTACTTTTACATCTGATTTTTCATGAAGAACACGTAAAAGAGACAGATAGAGCAGCACAATCTTCTCTTTATCTTTATCACCATCAACTAGTAATAGATGAAAATCTTCAATCACGCCTAAAATATTCAGGCTAACGATGACTGAACTGGGTGACAGAATATCAACGTTGACCTTCTCTACTTTACCCACTTTAAGCTCATCATCTACAATCAGCTCTTCATGTAACAGAATATCTTTTTTAATCATCATGATATAAACTCCGAGATTTAATGTAACTAATTGATAAATAACTTATATTATTCATAAATACAAACAATAGCTATTTATCTTGCCCATATAAAATTGTAACCATTTTCACTAGAAAACAAGTATACATCAGGAATTTATCCAGCATTTAGATAATATATACAGCATTTTTGATGCCATATTACTGCCTTATCTAATACATATAACTATAGATGCCATTAATGTATTGTCAATAAAATACAAAAATAAATTTAATTAATTTAAAATCAATATTTTATTAGCAAAAAATAAATAAAAAAGACATTACATCCTGTAATTAACATGATATATCGTTAATTTTTACCATCTAATATAATGACATACATAAATGATAATGAGAAATAACCCTAGAGTTCCCCTCTGTTATATAAAAGATAAAACCGAGAACATATAGCAAAAACAACGAATAGTTCATAACATTTTAATATTATATTTTATGGAAATTACAAGCAGCATATTAATCATATGATAGTTCATAGGAAATAATATAATTACATCCCATTCCACAATGATAATAACAAAAATATAAAAATAAATTTCATGTAATTATCTAATTATTAAATATATCCTTCATCTTTCAAGTTGCTGCTTTGTTAGCTGTTTTCACTTACCCCAGTCACATAGTTCGCTACGCTCCTAGGGAGGCGTTCCTTGCCACCGCGCTGCATCTTGAAATCCATAGGGTATATCATGCAAATTACAGGCTCTTATCCAGAAGTTCTGGATAACCAATTCCTTATATCTTCAACAATAGGAGCAACTTGCAAAACACCTGCACTATTTTTAAATCCATGATTCAATCCCGAGTATTGGTAGAAAGTAATATTACTTTTCTTTAATTGCTCCTCCATTTTCATAGCTGCACTCACACTGACGGAGTTATCATTCAATGTTTGAATAATCAGAACCGGTCTTTTTGTCTGATTTAATACTTTATATTGATTAATACCTAATGCAACTTTCCACCAATTAGTTCCATGATTACTCATTTCCAGCTTACCCGTATTATTGTTGTTATGTATTCTTTGCTGGAATTCTCTGAATCCTTTAATCGCCTGATCAATATGTTCTGGTGGAACTTCACTCTTCATACTGTGAATAACATCATCAGCTAAATACCGACTGCCGCCATTCAGTGAGATTGTTCTATCAATATAGTTAACTTGCGATGTAATTAAATTGGCAACCGTTGCCCCTTCACTGCCACCCAATATAATGATTTTTTTATATTTATTTTGATTCTTCAGATAACCAATGATCTGAATATAATCCTTAACCCGCTGTTCTGGCGTATCTGATTCTATATAAGCCTTAGGACAATCTGAACGCTCACCGGCATCAGACCAGGGAAGTGATGCATTAATACCATATTTCTCCACGGTTAACACATCTGTATCTGGATAAATATCATTGAATGTCTCATTTACAAACTTATTATTAGCTATACTATTACAATCAGAACCTTGTATCAGCACCAATAGGTTTTTACCTTCTCTTTGCTTAAGATAGTAAGTTATTTCACTACCATCATGACGGAAAAACTGTTTATGTGTATTCGAGTAAACGAAACCTATATAACATGTAAAAATCAGAATTGACGTCAGAATCTTCTGTCGTAAATTAAAACAATATGCTTTCATTAACATCTCCTTTAGCCGACATATTTAAAGACCACAAATTGGCAATATTGTTCCTGTCAGGAAGGTTTTTAAGATTCGAAAGCAAGGTTTAGCATCTTCTTACCCTAATCAATAACGATAATCATTACAATGCTAATTCCCTGGGAGATAGGGAATGAAAGCAACTTTATCAATAAAAATCACATTATCGAATAACTATATTAACGTTGATTATCAATTTCTACTTTCTTGACTGATATAGCTTATCATTGCCATTAAATTATAATCCAAGGAGCAATTTGTCTCGTGAATAGGAATTCTATGATAGGATTTTCCAATTTTTTCAGAAACAAAGGGTTGTGATATATACTTATTCTTTCTTCATTTGGATGGTTCATTGAAATGAAAAATTTTTCAATATCCCCAAATATACTTATTGACAACCATAGCTATAAAAAAGGAGGTGTTCCCTCCTTAATCAGGGAAGAATAAATGTTAAAATATTCAAACCAATTAGTTGCCTGCTACCGACATCTTCGCCAATTCCGGATTCATAGGATCAAAAATTGCCAGCGGCAATTCAACCTTCCGGCCTAGAAAGTAGATTAATAATTGGCGGAAGATCACAGGAGTCGAACCTGCCAGAGACCGCTGGCGGCCTCATCTGGATTTGAAGTCCAGCCGCCCCACCGGGGACGATGATCTTCCTTATAAATACCAAATAATTATGAAAAGAAGCCAATCATAGCGCAGATTATCTGGCTTCTGAATCCGTTTGCTGAAATCATTCTCAATTTGCTAAAAAGCATTAAATTTTATTGTTCATAAACTCAACATTCGCGTTGAGTTTGTCGAATTTTACCTACATCTTATTAGCCGATACCCATTACGATACAAGGTTGTTCCGCTCAGCAATGTATCCAAAACATAAACAGGACGCTTTATATGACTAATCCGTTACTCGTTCCATCAGGTTTACCAAAATTTTCTTCTATTAAACCAGAACATGTTGTTCCCGCTGTAAAAGAAGTGATTGCCAATTATCGCCAAACCGTCGAAAAAATATTGGCCGAGAATACCGTTTTTACCTGGGATAATCTGTGTCAACCATTGGCCGAAGCCGGTGATAAGCAGTCCCGTGCATGGTCACCCGTCAATCATCTCAATTCGGTTAAAAACAGCCCAGAATTACGCACCGTCTATGAAGAAAGTTTGCCATTACTGTCCGAATTCAGTACCTGGTTAGGTCAACACAAGGGGCTGTATCAAGCGTATACGTCATTACGTGAGAGTGCTGAATTTGAGAAACTCTCTCAACCTCAACGCAAAGCGGTCGAAAATTCACTGCGTGATTTTAAACTATCAGGTATTGGTCTGCCTGAAGAAAAACAGAAACGCTATGGCGAGATTAGTGCTCGTTTGTCGGATTTAAGTTCGCAATTCAACAATAATGTGCTTGATGCCACTATGGGCTGGACCAAATTAATTACTGACGTGAAAGATCTGTCTGGTCTGCCCGAAAGCGCGATTGCCGCCGCTAAAGCCCAGGCAGAAGCCAAAGGACAAAAAGGCTGGCTACTGACTTTAGAAGCACCAAGTTACCAGCCGGTTATCACCTATGCAGATAACCGCGAACTGCGTCGGGAAATTTATTACGCCTACAATACCCGCGCATCCGATCAGGGGCCAAATGCAGGTAAATGGGATAACAGCGAAGTGATCGCCGAGATCCTTGCACTGCGTCACGAACAAGCTCAATTGCTTGGTTTCAAAAATTATGCTGAACAATCCCTTGCGACCAAAATGGCAAAAACGCCTAAGGAAGTATTGGATTTTCTGAATGATTTGACAAAACGTGCTCATCCACAAGGCGAAGAAGAGGTAGATGAATTAAAAGGTTTTGCTAAATGGCATCATTGTGCCCACAAGCTGGAAGCTTGGGATATGACTTATTATGGCGAGAAACAAAAACAGTATGAGTTCTCTATCAATGATGAGCAGTTACGTCCTTATTTCCCTGAACAAAAGGCTGTTGAAGGGCTATTCGAGGTTGTTCGTCGTATCTATGGTATTACTGCCAAAGAGCGCCATGATGTAGAAACCTGGCACCCAGATGTTCGTTTCTTTGATCTGTACGATGACACAAATGAGTTGCGCGGTAGCTTCTATATGGATCTATACGCACGTGAGAATAAACGTGGTGGCGCCTGGATGGATGAGTGCATCAGCAGAATGCGTCGTTCCAACGGCGAACTGCAAAAGCCTGTCGCTTATCTGAACTGTAACTTCAACAGACCTGTTGGCGATAAACCCGCGCTGTTCACTCACAGTGAAGTCAACACGCTGTTCCACGAGTTTGGTCACTGTCTACATCATATGTTGACCCTGATTGAAACTGCCGGCGTTTCC
Organism: Photorhabdus cinerea; assembly: GCF_011189575.1. Classification (GTDB taxonomy): domain Bacteria; phylum Pseudomonadota; class Gammaproteobacteria; order Enterobacterales; family Enterobacteriaceae; genus Photorhabdus; species Photorhabdus cinerea. Next base: position 59,452 of record NZ_PUJW01000015.1, on the reverse strand, counting down.
GGTATTGGTGGTGTACCGTGGGATGCGGTAGAAATGCCAAGCCAGTTCATGGAGAACTGGTGTTGGGAACCAGAAGCACTGGCATTTATCTCTGGTCACTACGAAACTCAAGAACCTCTACCACAATCCATGTTGGATAACCTTTTAGCAGCGAAAAACTATCAAGCCGCTATGCGGATCTTGCGTCAGCTTGAGTTTGGTCAGTTCGATTTCCGTCTACATGTTGAGTATGATCCAAAGAAAGGTGCTCAAACCATGAAGACCTTAAAGGAAGTGAAGAAATTGGTCTCCGTAGTGCCTTCACCTGAATGGGGCCGTTTCCCTCACTCATTCACCCACGTCTTTTCCGGTGGTTATGCCGCTGGCTACTACAGTTATCTATGGGCTGATGTGTTGGCAGCCGATGCTTACTCCCGTTTTGAGGAAGAAGGCATTTTTAACCGCGCAACCGGGCAATCTTTCCTTGATAACATTCTGTCCCGTGGTGGTTCTGAAGATCCAATGGAACTGTTCAAACGTTTCCGTGGCCGTGAACCAAAACTGGATGCAATGCTACGTAGTTCCGGTATTAAAGGATAATCAGGGTGGGTATCTGTTTAATCTGTGAACAAGGCGCTGATAACAGCGCCTTATCTCAACTGGCAGAACGCTGGGATCTAGTACATGACGAAAGCGCAGTTATGGCATTGGTTCTTACCCCTCAATACCTCGAACTCCGTAAACTGGATGAGCCAAAACTGGGTGGTATCTATGTGGATTTTGTATCAGGTACCATGGCACATCGTCGCCGCTTTGGTGGCGGACGCGGCGAAGCAGTCGCTAAGGCCATCGGGATCAAAAAAGATTATCTACCAACAGTCGTAGATGCTACCGCAGGTCTGGGGAGAGATGCCTTTGTACTGGCATCATTGGGTTGCCATGTAAGGATGCTGGAACGCCATCCTGTAGTCGCGGCATTGCTGGATGATGGGTTGCAACGCGGTTATCAAGATGAGGAAATTGGTGGCTGGTTGCAAGAACGCATGACACTGCTTCACACTTCAAGCATTACAGCGCTGGCCGATATTACACCACAGCCTGATGTCGTTTATCTCGATCCTATGTATCCACACAAGCAAAAAAGTGCATTGGTGAAAAAAGAGATGCGAGTGTTTCAGTCTCTGGTTGGCGCTGATGAAGATGCTGATAATTTGTTGTCCCCCGCTCGCGCTTTAGCAAAACGTCGCGTAGTAGTAAAACGGCCTGATTATGCAGAACCCTTAGCTGGAGTAGTTGCATCAGCAGCTATCACCACGAAAAATCACCGTTTTGATATTTATCCTTGCTGAAAAGTCAGCCGCATATTGCGGCTGATATCTTCAATTCACAAAATGCCCTGGGCAAGCATGGCATCGGCAACTTTTACAAATCCAGCAACATTCGCCCCCTGAACATAATTGGTCTGTTTGCTCTCGCCACCATACTCAACACAGGCGTGATGGATATCCAGCATGATGTGATGCAAACGTGCATCCACTTTCTCAGCCTTCCAGCCTAAACGTGCTGCGTTTTGTGCCATTTCCAAGCCAGACGTTGCCACGCCACCCGCGTTAGCGGCTTTGCCTGGTGCAAACAACACACCCGCTTCAATAAAGGCTTCAGTCGCTGAAATGGTTGCAGGCATATTCGCACCTTCAGCTACAGCTTTAACACCATTCTTGATAAGCACTTTAGCCGCATCCAGATCCAACTCATTCTGAGTGGCACATGGCAAAGCGATATCAACTGGCACAGACCAAGGTTGTAATCCCTTTAAGAAAGTCAGTCCCCGTTCTTTGGCATACTCTTCCACACGGCCATAGTGTTGGTTTTTAATCTCTTCAAGATGAGCCAATTTCTCCAGCGTGAAACCCTCCTCATCAACCACTGTACCGCCGGAATCAGAAGCAGTAACCACTTTCGCACCCAATGCCATGCATTTTTCGATCGTATATTGCGCAACATTGCCTGCACCGGAAACCGATACACGCATACCTTCAAAGCCCATACCATGGCGTTTCAACATGGCATTGGTGAAATAAACCAGACCATAACCTGTTGCTTCCGGGCGAATCAAACTACCGCCAAAAGAGAGACCTTTGCCAGTGAATACACAAGCCGTATTATTAGAGAGCTTTTTCATCATCCCTGACATAAAGGCCACTTCACGGCCACCCACACCAATATCACCAGCGGGGACATCGGTATCTGGTCCCAGATGGCGGTACAATTCCGTCATTAGCGCCTGGCAAAATCGCATCACTTCGCCCTGACTTTTTCCTTTAGGATCAAAATCTGAACCCCCTTTCCCCCCACCCATTGGTAAGGTTGTCAGTGCATTTTTCAATGTTTGTTCAAAGCCAAGGAATTTCAGAATAGAGAGGTTCACCGATGGATGAAAACGCATACCACCTTTATATGGACCAATGGCCGAATTGAACTGTACCCGCCATGCACGGTTTACCTGAACCTTACCCTGATCATCTACCCAACAAACCCGGAACTGAATAACCCGTTCCGGTTCTACCATACGTTCCAGTAAGCTTTGTTCACGGTATTTTGGGTTTTGTTCAAGAAACGGCCAAAGTGAGGTGAAAACTTCCCGGACAGCCTGGAGATATTCGGGTTGATACTCATCCCTGCGTTGAATTGATCCAAGAAATGAAGACAAAGATAGTAAACAGCTCATTTAACCCTTCCTTTTTTTACTTCGGTTGTGATGTCTCCCCACCATTTTCTGATAATTATTTTTGTCGAAAATGTGAGGTAAGTTGTGTTTGCTCTTTGAATATATCACTGTTCTATATTCATCTTTCAAGAAGTTTTTTTACAGAATGGTAAAAAAAATTTCTTGATTGCACAGGGAACAAACCAAACTACACCACATTTCATCAAAAAAAACGCCTGCATAAGCAGGCGTTTTAATCGAATAGTTTTTCAATTTGTGGTTATTCATCATCACGCAGAGGAACGATCAACATATCAACATGAACAGTGTTAATTAACTGACGAGCAGAAGACATCAGTTTGCTCCAGAAATCCTGATGATGACCACAAACAACCAGATCTATGTCATATTTTTTAATTGCATCAACCAATACCTGCCCCAGATCACCGCTACCACTCAAAGTTTCCTGAATGTCATAATCCGACTCTGTGGAAAGCTCTTTCAACGCATTGCGGGTCTCATCAGTAATACGTTGCTGCATATCACCGAGATTAACGTCAATCAAACCGGTGTAGAGATCGGAATAGTTAACATCAACATGGATCAAGGAAACTTTGGCATTGTACGGTTTTGCCATGGAAACAGCTTTTTGCACCAACACCTGACTTTCCGGGGATAAATCAACCGCAACAAGAATATGTTTGTAAGCCATAAGCGAACTCCTTTCATAATGCTAGTTAATGAGTTGGCAAAGCAAATCGCCACTATGCTATGTTTATTACTGTTTAGAATGTCCTTAAGGCGTTGTTTCGATTACAACTCATCGTATTTAGCTATCGAGCAAAGAACATTCACCAAACAAACAACATATACCACAATGACTATTCCTGCCACTTGATGAATAACAAAATCAAACTCTGGTTTTATGGTCTTTCTTGTCCAATCCATGTTTTTCAATGCTCAAATCGAGTTTTTACGTAGACCCCCAATAATCTGAGGTAGGTATTACTGATACGGCCCGCAAACAGAAACAAGACATCTCCAATTAATCTGTGTTCATTCATTCTAGTACTACAGCCGTACTTACTTTTTTCAACAGAAAAGACACTCATAGAAAAGCTTAATTCATGCGGTTTCTCAGAGTTGTGAGCATCAAGGAAAATGCAACTTTCTGGTATCTACGGCTGTAGTACTAGATTACCCAATGGCCCTTCCGGGAGGGGGATGAAACGTACAGACGTCTGCATCAGACTTTATGCTGCTAAAAATACATTTGAATCCCAGTAACAATGACAAGCGAAGAATTAATAGAATATTTGTTGATTATCGTTAATCCTAATTCACTGTAATGAAATGTAGGTTCATTTTCAGATAATTCCGGCTTATCAGATTTGGATTGCAGATCACTATAATCTGGAAATAGACTTGTTCAATTTGTTTATTTTTATTAATGTAGATAACGATACATGACGATATTTTAAAGAAGAGGATTATGATGGATGTTTTAGATGAATTCTACGGAAGAAATCCGTGAGCCAGAGGATACTTTGATGATGCCACTCAAAAAGAAAGGCAGCTTATGAAGATCCAAATGGATAAACAAAATGAACTGATTATAGTTATGAATAGTGTTGCTAATAAATTTATAAAATGGAGCCTGGCTAAAGATCATTTCATCAATGAAGTTATCGCCTACTCTCAAGATATTACAGCAAAAATAAACACAGGGGAACTTTCAATACTTGAGGCAATAGACTTATTAGAAGAGGAAATAAAATCCTTAAAAGAACAAGATAGAATGATTTCGCAAAAAAATGTAAGGCAAGCGATTGTTGTACAAAAAGAGGTTATAGATAGCCCTAGAAATAGCAAAAGACGTGAATTTGATAAATTAATTATTGCAGGTGTTGGTTTCATTTCAGGGGGGCTTCAAATAGTTGGCGGGTTAACTGTTACGAGACTTTCACGTTCTGGCTATGGAGGATTATTATTAGCTCATGGATATATGAGGAGTAATTAATGGGGTTTCTTTATATATTATTATCTTTGATAATACTAAGACCTACATATGTTTTCATAAAAAAGCTTTTAATATCAGACAATATCTATTGTCATCTTTATGCTATAATATTACCATTATCTCTATCTGCTTTTCATCTTTATGTTTTTCATTTCGATTTTATTCCTTTACTAAATATAGACACAACAAATGATGATTTTCTACATTATGCTTCATTTGTTCTTGCATATTCATGTTGTATCCCATATATCATTGCTCGTCGTAAACACAATACATGAATTATAAATAAGATAATTATCTAAGCACTGGTTCCTGCAATATGATGGGTCCACGTGATACTCTTGTATCGTAAAGAGAGAGTTTCCTGTGGCTCAGAACCTGTATGCGTTTATTATGTGGATGAGTAGCTGTTAAATCGGAGATAGTGGCATCAACCACTTTTATGGTGTAATACAACTCTTGAGCACCTGATTGATTTGTTCTATAACACTCAAAAATAGCATCAAGTACTTCGTTATCTGAAATGGCTAACCCTAAAAGTGGAGATGATTTATCAATAGGTTTTTTTATTACGATAAGGTGATGGCTGACATTCTGTTCTCTGCTTATCGAATGAGATCAGTGGCAGAGGTTTATCTGGTACACAAAAAATCCTTATTTCCCACTACATTGAACTACTCAGTGGTTACAACAACTCAGATAATGGAATTTATGATTAATTTCATTATATAAGCCGTACTTATTATCAAAATATCATCACATTAAAGGATTAACGTTCCTGACTATTACCATCTGGTATCGGCAACAATCACCACAACTTGACCGCCATTTTATGGCTTTGTCCAAATTTAAGCCACACAAAAGGGGTTTTTTGTACTATCTGACTATCTTTCCTACAATAAATATAAGGCATCACCGCCTGCAATTTTGATTTTTTCCTTTTGTGACAGCTCTGGCTAACCATTCTAAGGAGGGGATTATGTTCAGTACAATTGCGCTGTTTTGGGCGCTGTGTCTTGTCTGCATTATGAATATGATGCGCTACTTCTCTTCGCTGCGGGCATTGCTGTCTATTCTTCGCCAGTCCGATCCCTTGCTTTACCAATCAGTAGACGGTAACGGTTTTTTTACTACTCATGGGCAGCTTAATAAGCAGATTCGGTTAGTACGCTATATCAATTCACAACGTTACCTTGACCATCATGATCCAGAAGTGGTTCTTCGCTGTGAAAGGCTGAGGAAGCAATTTATTTTGACAAGTGCGCTGAGTGGGTTAGTTGTTGTTTGCCTGATTTCTATGTTGATTTGGTATTAAAACAAAAGGCGGTATAGTTAACCTATACCGCCTTTCAATTATCCGTTGAACAATTAAATCAATTTCAAAGCGAACCAGTAGAGAGTACCGGACAGCGCGATTGAAACTGGCAATGTCAGTATCCAGGCCAACATGATGTTCTTGATTGTTTTACCCTGAACACCACCACCATCAACCAACATCGTACCTGCAACCGCAGAAGACAACACCTGTGTAGTAGAGACCGGCATCCCGGTATAACTCGCAACACCGATTGAAACAGCCGCAGTCATCTGAGCTGAAACACCCTGCGCGTAGGTCATGCCTTTTTTACCAATCTTCTCACCGATAGTCACCGCAACACGTTTCCAGCCAACCAAAGTGCCCAGAGACAGAGCCAGTGCTACCGCAATGATGATCCAGACCGGTGCATACTCAACAGTATGCAATAAGTCTTTACGCAGTTTATTCAGGAAACGAGCATCTTCACCACTGGTTTCCGGCAGTTTAGCCACAGATTCCGCCGTATCAGCAATACACATCAACATACGGCGCATATTGTTACGCTGTTCAGAGTTCAGTTCACTGTAACTCTGAATGCCCTTCAATATGCTTTCTGTATGATTAAGAACAACCACGGCACGGGTGCTATCACAATGGAATCTCCCTTCCGGTTCATTCTTAACAACAGTTACCGATGGCGTCAGTTTAATGGCATGAGATAACGCTGTGCCATGCTGCTGATAATATTGCTGCAGGTGAGTAACAGCATCGTAAGTACGGGCAATATCATAACCATTAGCATTCATGTTTACGACAAATCCCGCCGGAGCGACACCAATCAACACCAACATAATCAAACCAATGCCTTTCTGACCATCATTCGCCCCATGTGAGAAGCTTACTCCTACCGCAGACAGAATTAGCGCAGTGCGCGTCCAGAAAGGTGGCTTACGTTTACCATCTTTCTTTTCGCGTTCAGCGGGCGTCAGATGAATACGTTTGCGTTTCTTGGTTCCACTCCAATAATGACGCAGCAGAAATACCATTGCCCCAGCGATAATCAATCCAATTAAAGGAGAGAGGATCAGCGACAGGAAAATCTGTATCATCTTCGGCACATTCAACGCATCAACCACAGAAGAACTGGTCACAATGGCATTGGTCAAACCAATACCAATGATGGAACCAATCAGGGTATGAGAGCTAGAAGCAGGTAAACCGAAATACCAAGTACCAAGGTTCCAAACAATCGCAGCCAGCAACATGGAAAACACCATGGCGAGACCATGAGCAGAACTGACATTGAGAAGAAGATCGGTAGGGAGTAAATGTACAATCGCGTAGGCGACACTTAATCCACCAAGAAGAACACCGAAAAAGTTAAATACCCCAGCCATGACGACAGCAAACTGTGCTCGCATAGCACGGGTATAAATAACTGTTGCTACCGCGTTCGCGGTATCATGAAAGCCATTAATGGCTTCATAAAACAGCACAAACAGCAGTGCCAGTACTAACATGAGGCTGGTGTGAAAATCCAGGCCAGTAAAAAGATGTAGCATAAACGTTAAGCCAGTTAGTTGGACATGAACGCGGCGCATTATCAGTGACAAATGCTAGCGGGGAAAGTGAAATATGAACTTTTTTTGATTTTATGACAATCAGACAACAGCAAGAAACAGGAATATCCTTTACATATCATATCGTTATATATATTTTGAAAAATATACAATTTTAAGACAAAAAATAAGTTTACCTGACAAATTCAGGTCATATGGAGCTTTTTCTCCGTAAATTTATCAAAAATGCAACATGTTAGGGGAAATTCCCCACTAAATTATTCAGTTATAAAGAGAAAAATAGTGGAAAGATTTGATGCAATTATTATTGGCGCCGGAGCAGCTGGTCTGTTTTGCGCAGCTCAGGCCGGGCAACTCGGTTTACGAGTGCTGGTTCTGGACAATGGCAAAAAAGCCGGACGTAAAATTTTGATGTCCGGTGGTGGACGTTGTAACTTCACTAATATGTATACAGAACCATCGGCTTATCTTTCTACTAATCCTCATTTTTGTAAGTCTGCACTAGCCCGCTATACACAATGGGATTTTATCGAACTGGTTCAACGTCATGGTATTGCTTACCACGAAAAAACCTTGGGGCAGCTTTTTTGTGATGATTCAGCCCAACAGATAGTTGATATGTTGCTAAAAGAGTGTGAAGCCGGTCAGGTCACTATCCGTCTGCGCTGCGAAGTCAGCCACGTAGAAAAAAAGGAGCAGGGTTTCGTTATCACCGTTAATGGAAAAGAAGTAAGTACCCGCTCACTTGTCATTGCTTCCGGTGGATTATCTATGCCAGGTCTTGGCGCAACCCCTTTTGGTTATCAGATTGCAGAGCAGTTTGGTCTAAAAATCTTACCAACCCGCGCCGCTCTCGTCCCTTTTACTCTGCATAAGCCACTACTAGAACAACTTCATACGCTTTCTGGTGTATCCGTTCCCGCTATTGTCACCGCAGAAAGTGGCACTCAGTTCAAAGAAAATATCCTGTTTACCCACCGGGGACTTTCTGGCCCGGCAATTTTACAAATTTCCAGTTATTGGCAGCCCGGAGAGTTTGTGAGTATTAACTTACTTCCAAATATTGATTTGGAAACTTTTCTAGAACAAGAACGAAGTTCTCACCCAAATCAAAGCGTAAAAAATTCTCTGGCAAAATTATTACCGAAGCGATTGACGGAATGTCTGCAAACGCTCGGCCAGCTGCCGGATATCTCGCTTAAACAACTTAACTCAGCTCAGCAAAGGCAGTTAGTAACCAGCCTTCAATCATGGCAAGTGCAACCCAACAGCACTGAAGGCTATCGCACCGCCGAAGTGACAATGGGCGGCATTGATACTCACCAGCTTTCATCTAAAACGATGGAGGCTAATCAAGTAAAAGGACTCTATTTTATTGGTGAAGTGGTAGACGTCACCGGCTGGCTTGGTGGCTACAATTTCCAATGGGCATGGAGTTCCGCCTGGGCATGTGCGCAGGCGTTGTGACAATCTCGATACTTGTTTAGGGAGCTGCCATGCCAGATGAAAGGCTTTATCCTTCTGGCCGAATTTCGTCTGGATCAGCCCTATCTTTTACAGGAAGTGGTCACAACTCGTTTAAAAGCATCGACCTATCTGTTTTTCAGGCAGATCTTCCCTGTGCCTGCTCCTGTAGCCTCAAAACGGCTAACCTGCACTTGAATAGCAGGTTAGCCACAGCAAGGTACTCAGTTTTTCCAGCGGGAATTGCGGATCACGTGGCAGATATTGAGGGGAACAAGTCCGGGCTCTTTATCCTGTATGACATCCGTATTGAAATTACCTGATATTATCTGGGATTTGTCCTTGATACCGTCATAAAAAGCCTGAATGATATCTTCCTTGAAGTGGTCAGTGCGTGTGTGTTGCTGTACAACAGCACTGCGCTCACTGTCGCTGAACGCTTCGTAATTGATACCTAACACATCCATTTCAACGCCAGCGGTGACGAGCGCAATTTCGGGCGCCATAAACTCCGGAATGCCCGGCGTAGTATGCAAGGCAATCGCCGTCCAGACTTTATCAATATCGACCTGAGCGATTCCGTATCCTTGCAGGAAATGTTTCGCCGCATTCGCTCCGTCAACCTCAAATCGTTTATCACAGCTACAGTGCTCATGTGTCAGGCCGATGTCATGAAACATACATCCGACATAGAGCAGTTCATGGTCCACGTTAAGCCCAAGACGCTGACCAGCCAGCGCACCCCAGTAGTAAACACGACTCGAATGATGAAAAAGCAGGTCAGATTCCGTATCGCGGATGAACATAGTTGCGTCACGAGTTATTTGGGTATCAGGAATACTCACGCTATTAACTGAAAAACTCATATTCTGTCTCCGGTTGATTAAATGAAGGGTGAGCATAAAACATATGACATCCGTCCTGAATTAACTTATAACGACGATTCAGGACACTAAGACTAAATAAGACTTCTACAGAGTAATGATTCACAACATCACCATACTGGCTGTGCCTGACGTTCAGCTGCTCGATGTCTCAGGCCCCTTAGACGTGTTCGCTGAAGCGAACCGCATATTGCATCGGCAAGTCTATTCCCTGAGCGTGATGTCGACCGGTTCAGACATCATCACTTCCTCTTCGGGCGTTAGGCTGATGGCCGATGTGATTTTGAACCATACCGCCAGCCACTCGGCAGACACGTTTCTTGTGGCTGGCGCGCCTAATGCGTACAACCATACCCTTTCAGAACAGGAGCGAACTGCTATCATCGAAATATGTCATCGTAGTCAGCGTTACGGCTCCATCTGTACTGGTGCCCTGCTGTTGGCACAGACCGGACTGCTGAAACAGCGTCGGGTGACAACCCACTGGGCATGTGCCGAACTGCTCGCGAGGCGTTTTCCCGAAATCACGGTTGAACCGGACATGTTCTATGTGGCTGATGGACCGCTGAGAACGGCTGCGGGGGTGACATCCGGGCTGGATCTGGCGCTCCGGTTGATTGAAGAGGATCTGGGCCGCGAGCTCGCTATGGAGGTGGCAGCAAGTCTCGTCATGTTTTTCAAGCGGCCAGTCTGTCAGGGACACTTTATCCGCAGGAGTCAGTTGTCCCTATCCGGGAGAGCTGCTTTTCAGGATTTGCAACGCTGGGCACAGGCCAACCTTCAGGACATAAGTGGCCTACAAGACATGGCCACACACATGAACCTGAGCATCAGGCATCTGGGACGCCTGTTCCGCCAAGAACTTAACATGAAGGCAGGAGTATGGCTGGAGAATGCACGTGTTGAAAAAGCGCGAACGTTACTTGAGGAAGGCAGTCTCCCACTCAAGGCAATACCAGGAGCTTGCGGATACAGAAGCAGTGATGTGATGCGCCGGGCCTTTGTTAAAAATACGGGCATGACCCCCTCTGTTTACAGAAAAATATTCATACAGACACAGCAGACCGGTACAAATAAAGAAAGCTGAGGGCCAGACATGGGACCCTGAGCCGGAATCGCGGAAAATAATGCAGCTTAAATTGCTCCGTCTATTTGTCGGTTACTAACGTTCTTTACACGTCAGTCAAAATTTTGGCATGTCTATCTGGGCTTAAAGGCACAACTGTAACGAAAAGCTAGAGTAGCTAGAATAATTGGAGGAACAAATTTAGCTTCTCTAGGAGTCAACACAAGTGAACGCGACATCCAATCAGATCTTATCACCCAAACCACTTCTCCACTTTTATCGAAAAAGCATGCATGATTGAAATAACGGTTGCACACAAACTGGGTAGTAACATCGTAATAAAACCAAGAATAGTTCCGTTGTTTGCAGCCGAATGATGCTCAGCCATCCCGCCCATAGCCATTTGCATGAAAACAGAGTTCGTCAGGTAGGCATAAACCAAACCACAAATCCCTGTAACCAGCAGAAAACTTATGAACGTGGCGACCACCGATCCCGTTATCTGAGGTAATCTTCCCCTGATTGAATGGATGGCGAGAACGGTCAAGCAACCCGGAGCAAAACCCCATCCTAATATATACCAAATAGCCATTAACCCTTTTAGTGAGACATTGTGTGTCAATTCCAGAATATCAGTGCGCCACAACATAAGATTCAGACATGCAGCCAGCACAGCCAGAAATACGGAAATGGCAAAACTGTTAGGTAAACTCGATTTTGTATTCACTAAAACACCTTCAGATAAGCGAGAAATCTTGCACCTTTTGCAGAATTAAGCAGATAGCTACCCAGAATGCCGGCCAAAAGTGCAGCAGTGTATCCTTTGATCAGGAACAGCAACGGCATTTCTATTGAGCCCCAATAATTCAGACCAACGTTGTGGTCCAATCCCCAACAAAGAGTCTGGCAAACACTAAACAGCAAAGCACTACTCACTGCGGTCATGATATAAGCACTTGTGCTTCCAGGGGTAAGACGAAATGAAACCAGATAGGTCAGCCCCCCAACAGCAGCGCCCATCCCGATACCACATAGACCAAGAGCCCATACGAGACGCCATACCAAGGGGCCATTAGCGGGAAATAAAATAAAGCCCATCAAAAGAAAGCCAAACTCTGCGATAAATCCCAAAGCAATAAACAGTTTAATTGTGCGTATAGCACGTTTTTCACCTTCTGCTATCGCATATTCATTCACGGCTTGAGTAGACATTTTTCATCTCCTGAACAAGTGTGTTAAACATTTCATGATGTCATTCAGTTTTATCTGAAACAGATTATATGCTCTGAATTGTATAAACCGGACCGAGCACTCTGGCAAAATGCGGTCAGATTGAGGAAAACACGGTACAGTACTTTCTTACCTGATTTTACTTACCTGATTCTAATTACTTGCCTTACTTAATTATGTGAATTATTAACCAATAAAGTAAAAACAATAAGAAAATTAAATTATTCAACAAAAAAATAAATCAAACAGGAAAAATAAAGACTATATTCAATGTAATTACTATGGTATGAAGATGAAAACCTGTCAATGCAAAACAAGTAATTTAGAGAAAAGTTAAATATATAAAACCTTTAATATATTGATAATTTATCCGTTTAACTAGACAGAAGCACCACATTAAATGGCCGGTCGATACCCCTTGTTCCTTTAACTAACTTAACAAACGATATGAATCATAATTTTTCCATATTTATTAGCAGGTTAATATTTTATTTTCAATTTTAAATTACCTATAAAATACAATATACCCAATAGATTTCAAATTGCAGCGCGGCGGTAAGTGAACGCAGCCAACAAAGCAGCAACTTGAAAAATGAAGGATATAAACAAGTCCTAATATTGGACTTTATAATAATAATGAAAATATTCAATCACGATACTATTTTAATTTTATAGTTTGACAATAACTCTAGCATTAGTTATTAATTTAATTAAGCAATGATAAGGAAATTACTTAATCATTTATATTTAGTTTCCTCATAACCCATATTTATCAAGAGTGTTTAACTACTATGAATAGATCCGAACAAGAATTCAATGCCAATGAAAGTGTTATAAAAGTAGATGGAAAGGATGTAAAGTTTTTCACCTCTAAACCCTTGGGGCTTAAGGATAATGACAAAAAAAATCCTGTGGTCTTGGTGCATGGTACTGGCGGAAGTACACAAATACATTTCAGTTCTCTGTTTCAATTACTTGCTACAGAACACCGGGTTATATCACTGGATTTTACTCAACCAGTAAACGCAGACGAAATGCTGACTCTTGAACATCTTGGAAAGCAGGTCGAAGCTGTTATTGAAACAGCAGCCCCAGGAGAGTCTGTCACCCTGATAGGTTACTCTTTAGGCGCTGCCGTTGCTGCGGCTGTTGCTGCTAAACGTCCGGATCTGATTCGTAATTTAGTTCTGATCGCAGGATGGATGAAATCAGATTTACAGCTAAAACGATTTGCTGCCGTCTGGCATCAGTTATATGAAATCCAGTCACCCGCTATTACAGACTTTATGATGTATTGTGCGTTCAGAGGTCCCTGTCATGTGAACATGCTTCCAGACCAACTGGCAAACGGATTTGAAAATATCAATCCGGGGGAATTTGATGCATTGCAAATAACTCTTGATTCCCAAGTTGATATCACCCAACTTGTTCCTGCCATAAAAGCCACGACTCTGATTATTGGTTGCAAATATGATCACATCGTTCCTACCTACCATAGCAAAGCACTTTTTGGCGCAATTCAGGATGCACGTTATACAGAGATAGAATGTGGACACGCAGTCATTTATGAACGCCCTTTCCAGTTAGTGCAGGTTATTGATCAGTTCTGTACGGCCCCTTCGTTTTATCCTGCCGGAACCATTATCCCTACAGATCAGCCATAATCTCTCTTACCCTCTGGAGAACTATGATGAATAAAAGTACACCAGACCATAATCAACAAACAGATATATCGCAGGCCACTGATGTAGAAATTATTATCATCGGCGCAGGCTTTGCTGGCCTTGGTATGGGAACCCGGCTTAAGCGCAGATCTCAGCACAGTTTTCTTATTCTCGAACGTGCCGATGATGTCGGAGGCACCTGGCGCGATAATACTTACCCCGGCATAGCCTGTGATATACCCTCACATCTCTATTCTTTCTCATTTCGTCCCAACCCTGACTGGTCCCACGTTTTTTCACCAGGACATGAAATACGTGCCTATCTTCAAGCTACAGCCAAAGATGAAGGGTTATTGCCTCATATCCGTTTGGGCGCCAACGTTAAAAAAGCTTACTGGGATAACCAAGAAGAACGCTGGATAGTTGTCACAACCACAGGGGTTTTCAGTGGTCGATTTTTAGTAGCAGGCACAGGGCATTTGACAGATGAAAATATTCCACAGATTAAAGGACTGAATAGCTTTACTGGGGAAGTTTTCCATTCAGCCCGCTGGAAACATCACATCCCTCTTCAAGGTAAACGCGTAGGTATCATTGGCTCGGGTGCTTCAGCAGCACAAGTAATTCCTGAAGTGGCTAACAATGTCTCTGAACTCGTTATTTTCCAGCGCAGCGCCCCCTACGTCCTGCCACGTCCTGACCGATGTTATTCAGAGGCTGAAAAGCAATTGTTCCGACGCGATCCAGAGTCTATTCCTGCTCTTCGTTCAGATATATTCTGGCACTTTGAGTCGTTATATCCAGTTTGCCGTTCTATTCCGCAATATTTGGCAGAATTAAAACGTATAGCTTTCAATCATCTTAAACAGCAAATCTCCGATCCAGAATTACGCACAAAACTCACCCCTAATTATGAACCTGGTTGTAAAAGAATCCTGTCCGCAAATAATTATTATCCAGCCTTTCTCCGAGATAACGTTCAACTCGAAACATCAGCCTTAAAGCAAGTTGATGGACAAAATGCAATCTCAGTGTCTGGCAACAGTTATCCACTTGATGTACTTATCTTTTGTACTGGTTTTCAAGCCACCCAGCCGCCTTATACCCATCTGGTTCATGGTCGTGATGGCCTTAGCCTCACAGATCACTGGACCCAAGGTATGGAAGCTTTTGCATCAACCGCAGTTACAGGTTTCCCAAACCTGTTTATTATCAACGGGCCAAATGCGACGCTTACCCATAACTCAATTATCTACATAATTGAATCTCAAATAGAATACATTCTTGGTGCTATTGAATACAGCAGGCAAAATAGCAACTATGTCCTTGAAGTTTCTCCCGAAGCTCAGGAGCGTTATGTCACTGAATTACAAAATCAGATTAAAGATACGGTATGGGTTAGCGGTAACTGTACAAGCTGGTACCTTGATCCCCGAAATAAGCGTCTGACACTGGTATGGCCGGATTTTGCTCATACGTTCAGGAAACGCAATAGCAATTTTGATCCTGCTCCCTATATACATCACATTACAACATAATCAATAAACGCCAAAAGCAATGAGCGCGGATATTCATTCTTGAAACGGCAAAGGACTTTTCCTTCGAACTTAGCCCTTTGCCAATATTAATTAATCGCTTTAGAACGGTTTGGTCGGTAAATATTTCCCATCTAGTGTAATTACAGCCCGAGAGCCGCCATTAGGGTCATCGACCTTTTTGATATCAAGTTTGAAATCAATCGCACTGATAATACCATCACCAAACTTCTCATGGACCAACGCCTTCAGCGTTGAACCATAAACTTGCACCATTTCATAGAATCGGTAAATAGTCGGATCAGTCGGTATACCACCGGGGATACTGCCACGCACAGGGATAGTTTGCAGCAAGCGGAGAGCATCTTCGTCAAGTTCAAGTCGCTCAACCACAATCTTCGCAGCGTTTTCAGGTAATGGGTGCTGGCCAAGCAGTGCAGCAGTGACGAATGCGAGACTTAGGCCAGTTCCTTGGGCAATATCCTCAAACGTCAAATTCTTGCGTGTCTTGGCGTCGATGATAGCATCGGTAAGGATCTGGCGGGGAGTTTGGGAATATTGTGATTGTGTCATGATGATTCCTTTAGATTGATGAATTATTCAAGTACCGCGGTAAAACACGGATTGCGTTGCAGAAATAGGCAGATAGCCCATAAATAAAGTCAGGCCGTCTGGAATATTGCTCAAAGCCAGCTTTATATTGGCAATTCGAACAATTGCGTTCTTACACATCATCAAATCAAATTGAATGAACTTTTCTATTATGTCAAAGATCAGATCGTTATTATTTGTATAATACTTTCCGATAGTGACTAGTTAGCAGGCAAGGCCCTGTGCATTTCCCAACCAAATATTGATATCCATCGAAAATTCCCTCAATAATAGGCGGTCCGAATAACCGCCCAGCTTTAAGAAATTTCCGCATTATTTGCTACGGACTGGCAAACCTATGCCACGAACGCCATCTTGCGGTAGAACCAGCACCGCTACTGACCAAGACGGCAACGTGACAGAACCATCTTCAGCTATTCTGATACCCGCCGCCAGAGAAGCATTACCCAGTTCACTCTGAATATCATTCAACTTCAATCCTCTGACGTTAAGATCTCTCACCGTGGCAGGCTGCGACGCAGCATTAATCATCACCACCAAACCGTCAAACCGCAAATCACGGTCATCATTGGTGGCATTACCATCATCTATCGTCATCACCAGCAGTCCAAGTTGCTGATGCGGCCCAACGTTACGGAAATCAACACGTTGTTTAACCGATGCACCATCACCGAGCGTCATCAATGGTGAAAACTGACGCAGGCGTAGCAGTTCCTGATAAAAAGCCGTCATCTGCAACAATTCAGTCTGGCCGGGTTTATCTACCACATTTTTCACTTTTTCAATCAATGCGTAATTTTCGCCATCAACACGCTGATCCGGCATACCAACATCATAGTTATTATCCTGGTAGGTGTAGCTAACACGATTAAACCAATCACCGGAATTATAGGAATCACGGGAAAAAGACTTTGAGCGCAGTAACTCCGATCCATGTTGAGCAAAAGCCAGCCCCTGTCCAAGGAATGTCGTGGCGAGAGATATTGCCTGCATACGAACTCGTGTCGCCAAATCTGCCTCACGCGCCGCTTTGTAGCTGATAATGTCCCACAACGTTTGGTTATCATGCTTAGAGACATAATTGATCACCTCAATCGGATCAGCGGCATAACCGGCTATAGCGCCTTTGTAGTTAATGTCTCTACCCGTTTTTACCGCTCCATCTTTATTAATTATCACAAAATCAGCCAAGTTGCCCGCCATACCAAGACGTACCAAATCCGCCAGATGACGCACCTCATTAGCATCGAACCACGCCATTTCGTTAGGTAACGTTCCAGCGCCGTTGCCTACTCCCTGATTAATGCGAATGCTATCAGCGGAATCAAACGGCCCGCCACCCTGTACCGCATCTCGTAGCCGATCAGAAAAAGTACCAACCCCCGTGCCTTTAAGATTAATCTGTGAAGCAATCTCGAAACGGTCTCCCTGCCCTGAGTTCCAACCTTCACCAAAAAAATAGACCGATGGGTTAATCGCACGTACTTTTGCCAGCGCCGATAAAATCTGAGCCTTCGGATGATAGCCCATTAAGTCAAATCGAAATGCGTCGATTTTATAGTCCTTAACCCAAGTTACCAACGAGTCTTCAATGAGCTTAGCGAACATACGGTGTTCTGGCGCTGTATCGTGACAACAAGTGTTGGATTCAACGTTACCGCTAATTTCATTCAGACGATGATAATACCAAGGGACTACCTTATCCAACACGGAAGATCTGTCTGTTGGACCCGCGGCATTGGTGTGGTTGTACGCTACATCCATGATCACATTCATTCCCAGCTGTTGCTTGATAGCTTGAACCATTGCGCGAAACTCTTTTATGCGTACTGAACCTTCAGCATTAGTGGCATAAGAACCTTCCGGTACCGAGTAATGGAACGGATCGTAGCCCCAGTTATAGGAGTCGGTTTCTGCAATCATTGCATTCAGTTCTTGTACCTGCGGGTTATTAGCGCTGTCACCACTCTTCAGCTCCTGCAACACTTCGCCCACAGTCTGTAAACCATCACAGTAAGCAGCAAAACGGCTGCTCCTCACCACTGCATTGACCTGACACAAACGACTAAATGGGTGATTAAGATCAGCCACTTGGTTGCTAAATTCATTAATGGAAGCCACATCAAATACAGGTAATAGCTCCATATGAGTAACTCCTGCCTGACTCAGCGCCTTGAGATGTTTGAACATATCGCTGTTATTCGCTGTCAGAGCCAGGTATTTACCACGCCAGGCTTCCGGTACCGTGCTATCTGCAATGGAGAGATCACGAACATGAGATTCGTATATAGTCATACGAGCAATATCCGCCGGTGTACTTTGCGAACGCGGCATGATCAAGCTATCCCAGTTCTGTGGTTTCAACGCCTCGTCATCCAGATTAACGACTTGACTGTATTCCGAATTGGTAGACAAACTGTGGGAATAGGGATCGGTAACTTCATAATGCTCCACGTTGCGAGAACGTGGATGGTACACCGTTAGAACGTAGCGGTAGTAAGCCCCGATCAAATCTTTATCGCCTTGCCATGACCAAGAGCCACTAGCAGCATCTCGGTTCATTGCGTAGTTAGCAATTACCTGTTTATCTGTATCGTAGATAACCAACTTTACCTGTTGAGCCGTCGGAGCCCATAAGCGAAAAGTAACACCTGATCCGCTGACCAATGCACCATATTCGAGTGTATCGGCAGCATTAGCAAAACGATCGTCTAATACGCCAGCCGTTTGTACTTGAGTAGCCGATAATAGTAAGCCCTCTTGGTTGGTCGCCAACGCCACCAAATCGCCGGTAAGTAACGTATCAACATCCGCGCCCGCTGGCAGGTGGAATGCTGTCAACTTCGCCAAATGAGGGAACCGATCTGCCGTCTTCTGGCTTAGAGTTGTTGGTGTTAACGTCAGATAGCCATCAGTGAAGTGTCCGTCATCATTAGCGCCAACCTTGCCGTTCTGGTTATGATATAAACGAACATAAGGCTTATCTGCTCCGCCCGACCATAATAGAGTCTGGTTATCGATCCAATGTGCCGAAGCTTGAGAAACGCCAAACACGGAATTAAAAGCTTCCGCACGACTGCCATAGATTTGATGATTGCCTGGTATCACAGAAACGGTACGGTTACTAAAATCGGAGAAGGAAATTTTCAGATCACTGTCGATCAATTTATTGTTGTTACCATCACGCACAATAACATTGATACAACCCTCGTTCTTAGTTAAAAGCACTACCCAGTAAGGCCCATAACTATCGCTACCTGTAGGAGTTGCACTGATATCATTCCAGCTCAACGAGGGAGAATCTAAGGCGTCGCAGCTTTTATCGTTCCATAGATAAAGTGTGTTAGTGCTGTAGTCATGATTTGTTGTTGGACTTTGACCTAATTTAGCAATGTCCACCAAGTGGATCACTGCCTGAAAATTGCCAGCAATAGCAGCTTCACTAGGTACTTTATTAGGAATATACGCCATCGGCTCCTCCAGGGATTTGGGTAAAGAACTATTGTTATCACAGCTTGCCAGTAGTAAAACAAATGTACTGCTTAATAGGGCTAGGTAAGCCTTTTTCCAAAAATGCTCCACCATAATCAGACCTTTTTAATAGAAATAAATCATCGACGATACTATTGTTAATAAAATTAAAATGAAATATTAAATAATGTCTCAGACAGATCAACATCCTCCTACACCTAATATAAAGAGGGAGGAGAACGCAGGGGGAGCTGCTTTTTCGTGACATTGCTCACGATAATAATGTAATTATCTCTTATTACATAAGACTGATGTGAATTTATATATATTACTCCATATATTATATGTTCTGGTAAATCACGGTTATTATCAACCAACCTTCCATTATAATAGGTAATATCAAACGAGTATATAAATACTGTTTCGCACCTAACATTAATAGAGAATGCCTTACGACATTCTCTATTAAATTTATCCAGAATAATGCTTAAATATTTTAATCATATACAAGAGATAATCAATTCAGATTGCATCGTTAAAACTCTGATGAAACCTTTTGAATTGCATCAAAAGCACATTGTTGATCTAAGGAACCACTTGGTGCGCCACCAATACCAATAGCACCAATCACTTCATCATCAGATTTAACCGGAACACCACCAGCTAACAGTAGAAAACCGGGAATATCCCCTAAATATTGAGCGCCAAGATTTGATTGTGCAGTTTTCATTACGTCCTCTGACGTTCTCTGGGTAGATAACGCAGTATAAGCTTTCATTTTACTCGCCTCAACAGTATGCAACCCGGCTTTATCCATACGCTGAACCGCTTTTAAAACCCCGCTTTTATCAACAACAGAAACCGTCACGTGATAATTATTCGATTTACAGGATTGAATTGCCTCAGCAGCTAATTTATTTGCCACCTCAAGGGTAATATTACGCTCGGTAATTGTTGATGTAGCAAAAGCTGTTTGTGCGAATAAACCCGTTGCTAAAATAGTGTAAAAAAGAGAATGTTTCATAGGTAAACCTCATTAAATTGATAAATTATTCTTCTCTAACTTAATGAGGTTTATAGGCTATATCTATTCGGTTGATTACTTATCAGACTTAGTAGAAATACTTAGTCATAAGATAATGATTTAAACAGCTCATACTCTTTTACTAATTGTGGTAAAGAATGTATATCTAATTTATGAAATATATTGGCACGATGAACTTCTATTGTACGTGGTGATAATGCCAATTGTTGAGCAATTTGTTTACTGGTTTTCCCTTCCAGAATAATTTCCATTACCTCACTTTCACGCTCAGATCACTGGCTAAATTTAGATTTCAGCTGCTTATATATTTGACATTGATTAAATATTTTCTGATGAAATAATAATGCATCTGAAACTGTTTCAATCAATAAGTCTGCATCAATAGGTTTAGTGAGAAATTCAAAAGCCCCATTTTTAAAAGCACGGCGACAGATATCAATATTTCCATGCCCTGTCATAATAATTATTGGCAATGTATTGTTGAGTTTCAGAAGATCATCCTGCAATGCCAAGCCAGGTTTTCCCGGCATACGAATATCCAATAAGATACATCCCTGAAGCTCTGAGATATTTGCCTTATTAATTACATTAAGAAATTCTTGAGCACCAGAAAATGAAATTACTGACCAATTCATGGTTTCCAATAAAATAGATAATGAATCACAGATCGCTTCATCATCATCAATAAGATAAATCATTGCCGTCATTATTCCTCCTTGCCTTTATTAGCTGGTAACAAAATAATAAAACGAGCACCGCCTGCCTCACAATTTTCAGCGCTAATATCACCACCAAGTTTCTGAACTAACGTCTCCGTTAAAGTCATTCCCAATCCCATGCCCTGCTGACGTGTGGTAAAAAATGGAATAAATACATTCCTCAACGCTTCATCACTTAATCCAGGACCACCATCTGTTATCACAATTTTTATCATTTCATCAGCATAAATGATATCAATACAGATCCAATTTTTGTGTTCTACCTGACTTTGCTCTTGCTGTGCCTGAATTGCATTGCTTATTAAATTGTGAAATATCTGCTCAATCCACAACGGCTCAGAGAATATCATTGGTAGATCATCACAAATCTGCTTTATGATTTTTATTTCCCCTGCTTTGATTTCATTTTCTAGCAATATTTCAACTCTACCTAATATCGATAGAATATTCACAGGCTGTAAAATAGAGCTACCGGTTTTCAGTTTATCATGATATTGCGTTAATAAATTCGCGATACGTTG
Organism: Photorhabdus cinerea; assembly: GCF_011189575.1. Lineage (GTDB taxonomy): Bacteria > Pseudomonadota > Gammaproteobacteria > Enterobacterales > Enterobacteriaceae > Photorhabdus > Photorhabdus cinerea. Next base: position 37,658 of record NZ_PUJW01000015.1, on the reverse strand, counting down.
AGTTTGCAAAACTGATGAGTCCAATATTGCAATAACTTTATCATATTGCTGATTTTTCATTAGTCGCAGTGCACTCTGGTTATAACTCATAATCGCTGTCAAAGGCTGGTTTAATTCATGAACGATCCCTGTTGCCACTTCATCTATCGTATTCAGGCGAGTGAACTCAAAGAAATGTGCTCGTAAATCAGAAGCCTTTCTCAGTCTTCTATTTTTCTGAATTAAAAAGATAAAACAGATAATTACTGCCCATAAAAAACTGAGACAAGTAATATAACCCCATGGCAGTTTAGACCACTGTTGATCATTACTCGCTTTGAGCACAAAAGGCTGAAAACGACTAGTCAGCTTTTTCTCCCAATGCCAAAAATGCCGCCCTTCTTCCAACCCATATCTAATTAATGGACGGTTATTCCAATCTAATTTTACCGTTCGAAATTGTGACAATAATGACAAATTTTTCATCAGAATATTAAGATCAATCAATAATCGGATACTATTGCGTGTATTATTAAGCCAATATCTTCCCTCTTCCGCTTCACTGATCATAGGGAAAATTAATACATGCACAGGAATCTCTTGTAATCCGACAACTTGCGGAAAATTTTCCTGTAACTGCTTCAATCCAATATTAGCATCCATGAGCGAAACAATGGCATCATGCTGTGCAAGCTTTTCGCTCAATTCTCGATAAAGAATATTAAATGAAACTGTTTGTTGTTGATAATTTTGATTTAATGAATGATTAATCATTCCCCAAGCGGTCAAGACAGTTAATACAATCCACGCAAAAAAATGCCACATATGATTACCTGAAAGGATATCTTTCATGACGTTAAAGACGTAATCAGAATATATAAAGGAAATGGCTATCAGATTCCAGTGCTTGGGTTAATCTTGTTCATTTTACCTACACATTTTTTGACCTAAGATAAAACATTGGCATAGGGAAAAAGCGAGTATTTATAGAGATTTCCGCTAAGTAATTGAAGGTAATTAGATCGCTATTTAGTGAATAGGCTATATGAAATGATTCTCGTTCAATAAATTATCAAGTCTCACTCTAAAAAATACCTTTATTATCAAATAATTAATTAAATACCCTATAATTATTTCCTATTTGATCAGAAAAAACGCTTTACAATCGATAGTGATAATTATTATCATTCGTATCGCTTTCAGATGAACCACCTTCAGGGTACATATGAAGGCACGACATTGCTCACATTGCTTCCAGTGTTTACTTTAGCCAGCCGGGTGCTGGCTTTTTTTTATTGTATCAGTGCGATCATTATTCATTCAAAATATTTGAATCCTAAGGTTAGATTTTTAAGCTTTTATGCTCTCTCTTCTCAATTAGGGGTTCTTTGACCAAAGCCCCGATTTGTTCCCTAACACCCTCCCAACCCTTGCTGTGCGAAACTACTGCACAGGATGATGTGCTTAAATTACCGGAAGCATTGCTCCGTGATTTGTTTAATGGTGCAGTTCAGGCAGATAAAAAGAATCGGCAACGAACAATTAAAGATCTGGATAGAGCTGCGGAGATACTGGCAAAAGCCTGTAAGATGCTTCTTGATAATAAATTACCTGACGAGGATGTTCGGGATAAAATATATAATCTGATCCCTGAAGATGTACTGGCGAATGCCGTAAATAATGTAACCTCGCTCATTCGCCCTGCTAATAATGTTTATTTCAATGAGTTGGATGCTAAATTCCGTACGATTCGTCGCTTTTTACCTGAATTGCTTTCAAAAATTCATTTTGAAGGTAATGCTTCAGCCGAAACACTGATTGATGCACTTTACTGGATTGAAAACAACCTTAAAAAGAAAAAAATAGATAACGATGTGCTCCGTGAAATAATTAACAAACCGTGGCAACAGCATGTTATAAGAAATGATGGCAGTATTGATTTTCATGCTTATACGTTTTGTGCCCTGAAAGAACTTCAGACTACACTGAAAAAAGAGATATCTATGTGACCCCCAGCTGGCGTTACGCTGATCCACGAACAGGACTTATCGAAGGGAGTGAGTGGGAAGCTTTACTCCCTGTTATCTGCCGTTCTCTGGGACTGTCATCAACGCCGACAGCAACATTGTCAGCAATAACAGCAGAACTGGACACGACTTATCGTGAAATGTTGAATCGACTTCCTGAAAACCCGGCCATAAGATTTACGGGCCAGGTGAAAAAATAGAACTGATCCTGAGTCCCCTGGACGCAATTGAAGATACGCCGTCACTTATCAAGCTACGCCAGCAGGTGGCGGATATGCTGCCACGCGTAGATTTGCCAGAACTCATACTTGAAATTGATGCCCGAACACAGTTTACCAGTGCCTTCACCCATGCCTCAGAACAGGGCTCACGGGTCTCTGATCTGAATATCAGTATATATGTGCAATGCTGATGGCAGAAGCCTGTAACAGCGGGCTGTAGCCCTTCATTCGCAACGATGTTGCCGCACTAAAACGTGACCGTCTGGCCTGGACTGACAGTAATTATATTCGGGATGAAACGATCCGCGATGCCAACGCCATTCTGTATAGCTGATATCCCCGCACCAAAGGGTGTTCGGTTCCCCGGGGATAAATCTCGGTTCGGTGACGCCACTGATTCCTCAGGGCAAATCCGATAACGATGTCCCCCCGGTTGGCGACTTATCAGACCGAACTCTTTCATCAGACGACTCACCTTCCAGCAACCTGCCGGAATACCGGCTTTTCTCAATTGGTGCATTAACGTGCGACTCCCCGCCGCCCCACGGCTGGCCGAATGCAGTTCCCTGAGCCGCACCTTAATTTTCAGTCGGTTATCATCAATCACTTTCCGGCTCCCGGCATAATAAGCACTACGGGAAACATTCAAGAGACGACAAAGGTCAGTGACCGGCCAACGCCGACTTAGCCATGTGATTAAAGCGTAAACTTGCCGGGTATCTCGCTCATCAACACGGCTGCCTGCTTTAAAATGGCTTTCTCCATTTCTAGGCGCCTGACTTGGGCTTCCAGCGCTTTAATGCGCTGTTGTTCAGGCGTCAGCGCGATACCGGAAGGGGTAATCCCGTTCAGTTCGGCCTGATATTGTTTTATCCACTTGCGCAAGGTGCTGGGGTCAAGTTCGAGAGCCCGGGCCACATCAGGCACACACTGCCGGTGTGTAATAACTTGTGTAATCGCCTCCAACTTGAATTCCGAGGAGAAGCGACGTTTAGTTTGATGATTGTTCATAGACTACACCTCAATTGACTGTTGTCACATTAACAGGCTTTTGATGTGTCCAGGAATATTAAACCACTACAGAGCGGTATGAGTCGAGAGGCTCACGTACCGTTCTGCAAGAGACTGCGGGGGAAGTTCCTGCAGTCTACTCAACCGGTGGTCGATCAATTAAGAAATATTTCTCAGATAGAGCATTCAAGGCACCGTAGTCTGCTCGGTTTTTTATTGGAGGTTGTGTCAGGATTAATTGCTTACACTTTTCAACCCAAAAAACCGAGCTTAAATTTACGAGGCTCTGACCTAGCCCTTCTTAAGCAGAGCTGAGGTTATTTACCTATACAGATTGATATTATCCCTAATTTCTTTAGCTGTCTGCCTTGCTTTGTCTGCAAAATCGAATTCATTCTGTGAAGTATAAATAATTGAACGAGAACTACTTATTATTAATCCTTTTCCATCTTCATTTTTTCCGTTGATTACCAAGTCTTTAATTGATCCACCTTGTGCGCCAACTCCAGGAACTAGGAAAACAATATTTTTTGCTATTTCTCTAATTTCCTTCATCTGAGTCGGCCAGGTTGCGCCTACTACAGCAAGACAGTTATTATTATAATTCCATTCATTAACTATCAAAGATGCAACTTTCTTATATAATGGTTCACCATCAACAAGTAAATCTTGGATATTTACTGCGCCGGGGTTTGATGTCCGACACAGCAATATAATGCCTTTGTCTTTATAATCTAAAAATGGTTTTAAGGAATCGAAACCAAGATAAGGGTTAATTGTAACAGCATCAGCATTATACCTTTCGAAACTTTCCTTTGCATATTGTTCTGCAGTACTGCCAATATCACCACGTTTTGCATCAAGGATAATAGGGATATCAGGATAAGTAGTTTTTATATAATTGATGATTTTTTCGAGTTCATGTTCTTTACCAGCAGATGAAAAATGAGCAATCTGTGGCTTATATGCACATACTAAATCATGAGTAGAATCAATTATTTTCTTACTAAATTCATAATATCCATCTTTGGAGTTTCTATAATGTTCGGGTAATTTATCGTTTATAGGATCTATTCCGATACAAAGTAAAGAGTTATTTTTATCGGATGAATAGCTAATTTTTTCTACGAAATTCATAATTTCTCAACTATAAAAATATCCAGCAATAATTAATGAGAAAAGAACATATCAAAGGATTCATTATAAAATTGTTCTTGGGAAAAATCAAACTCTAAAAAGTCCCTAACATAATTGGAATCTACATTTTTAATCTTTTCAAGGAATAATGATAATGCCTCCGTTTTATTTTCATTTCCAGTGAAACGATAATTTGGATCAGAAAATTCGATAGGGAAGTTAGGCCAATTTACTTGTTTGATACAATGAAAAAGCTCTTTTTCTGCTGAATCCTCATCTAAATAACTTTTCATAATTATGATACACCCTTTCTTTTTATTCTCTGTGAGCCCGGTAGGAGAATGAATTCAAAAATGTTTTCACTTTTTCGAGCAACTGCCACATATACTGGCAGCAATGATTTCGTGTCACCGTTTCATGCAGGGATTGCCACAGGCGCTCAATTTTATTCAGCTCGGGGGAATAAACAGGTAAAAACAATAGGTTAAATTTAGAATGACGAGTCAGCCAATCACTGACCATCCGGCTTTTGTGAATACTATAATTATCCAAAATTAACGTGAGGGTTTCAACGTGACAATATTGGCGATCAAGTTCTTCCAATACATTGATAAATAATCGAGAATTCTTATTTAACCCGCCAACATAAGTGATTTTCCCTGTTTGAACATTCAGACAACCCGCAAGGTAATGTTTTTGGTTTTTTCCTAGTGTCACTATACGTTTCTGCTGCCCTTTTAAATACCCGTCAGCTCCGATTTTTGGATTTAACTCGATATCAACTTCATCTTCATAAAAGACCGGATGTTTTTCCGAGCACGTTGACAATGCCTCAATAATTTTCGCCATTTTTTCAGGGTATTCGGGATCGGGTAATTTAAGCGTCGGAGCTGCTCTTCGCCAAACGATACCCATTTTACGTAAGTAACGATAGAAGGTGCTGATGGATAATTTTATATTTAATAATGCATTGATTTTCATTATAAAAAGTTCAAGACTCCAACGAGAACGCAAGCAACCCAATTGTTGGGGAGAATGTTGTAATAAAAAAGACAGCAAAGGATAAAGTGGGATTAAATTCCAGACAGCGGGTCTGCCCGCAGGCAGGCTTTTCAAGCCTTCCAGACCATATAAAGTAAACCCATTTATCCAGCGATTGACGGAAGAACGCCCGGCACAAAGGGTTCTGGCGACTTGTGAAACAGACTCGCCGCGATGTAGCATTAACATGGCCATGAGTCTGCGGGCATAATTTTTATCTCGGGTGGTTTGGATAATTTTTTTCATCAGGCGTCGTTCATTGCGGGGTATCAGTGCTATGATAGGCATAACTCAGTCCGTTTAGTGGTTTGGGATTTTTTGCAATTGATCAGATCGCAAAAATTGGACTGAGTTCCCTCCAAGTGATCTACTATTTTGAAAAGTTATTTATAACACCTTTATGTATCATTGAGATTGTTAAATTTAGTTTGTGTATATGTGAATTCCCAACGGCTCTCAACGAAAAAATTCTATTTTATTGTTATTTCTAACCACCTCTTTAAGAGGTGGTTAGATTATTGACAAAGTGCTGGTTTTTTATACGGCACTTTGTTTTAATTAAGTTCCGTTCACAAGACGGAGCTTGCCGCCATGTTAAGAACACCGCCGCCCCAAACTTTCCCGCCAGAAACCCACTCGCTTGACGAGCGGGTCTCCAAAAACCATCTGGTACGTCAAGTTGATGCCGCCCTTGATTTCGAATTTATCCGCGAATTAGTCGCCCCGTTGTATTGCCACAATAATGGCCGGCCAGCCATCGATCCGGTCATGCTGATTAAGATGATGTTACTGGGCTATTTATTTGGTATTCCCAGTGAACGCCGTCTGGTACAGGAAATTCAGGTTAATGTGGCTTACCGTTGGTTTCTGCGCCTCGGACTGACCGGTAACAGCCCAAAATATCAAGAAGATAGCGTTGCGAGTCGCCACGTTTTGTTATTTTTATTGCTGGACACAGGAGGTATATGGTACGGCAAGGACAAAAATGGCGCATCGGTGGGCGATCCCATGGAGCTAATGAGGAAAATGGCCACAACATTTTTCATCATGAAAAAACAAACCCCGTTCTTTTAAACGAGGTTTGTCAGCAGTCTGACCTCACCCATACAGATGAGGTTTAAAAAATTTACAACTACAGTTTAGGGCCTGCTTTTACCAAAGCTTCCCCTGCTGGGGTATCCGTGTATTTATCAAAGTTGTCGACAAAACGGTGTGCTAAGTCTTTCGCCTTCTCTTCCCACTGAGATTTATCTGCATAAGTATTACGTGGATCAAGAATATTGGTATCAACACCAGGCAATGCAGTAGGAACTGCCAGCTCGAAGATCGGTAATTCGATAGTATCGGCTTCCTCAATATCACCACTCAAAATGGCATCAATAATCCCACGGGTATCTTTAATAGAGATTCGTTTCCCCGTCCCATTCCAGCCAGTGTTTACCAAATAAGCTTTGGCACCTGCGGCCTGCATACGTTTTACTAATACCTCTGCGTATTGAGTCGGATGCAGAGTCAAAAATGCAGCACCGAAACATGCGGAGAATGTTGGCGTTGGTTCAGTCACACCACGTTCTGTACCGGCCAGTTTTGCCGTGAAGCCAGATAAGAAGTGATATTGAGTCTGCTCTGGTGTCAGTCGGGATACCGGAGGCAACACACCAAATGCGTCAGCCGTCAGAAAGATCACCTTGGTAGCATGTCCCGCTTTGGAAATTGGCTTAACAATGTTTTCAATATGATGGATAGGATAAGAAACACGCGTGTTTTCGGTTTTTGAACCATCATTGAAATCAACGGTACCATCTGCCAGTACAGTAACATTTTCCAGCAACGCATCACGTTTAATCGCATTGTAGATATCCGGTTCCGCTTCTTCGGACAGATTGATAGTTTTTGCGTAACAACCACCTTCAAAGTTAAATACACCGTCATCATCCCAACCGTGTTCATCGTCACCAATCAGTTTACGTTTTGGATCAGTAGAAAGTGTGGTTTTACCTGTACCGGACAAGCCGAAGAAGACAGCAACATCCCCCTGTTCTCCAACATTGGCAGAACAGTGCATTGAAGCAATCCCTTTCAATGGCAACAGGTAGTTCATCATTGAGAACATCCCTTTTTTCATTTCGCCACCGTACCAGGTACCCCCGATCAGTTGCATACGCTCTGTCAGGTTGAATGCAACGAAGTTTTCAGAGTTCAAACCCTGCTCTTTCCATTGTGGGTTAGTGCATTTTGCACCGTTCATCACAATAAAATCAGGTTTGAATCCAGCCAGTTCTTCATCTGACGGACGGATAAACATGTTTTTAACAAAGTGAGCCTGCCACGCAACTTCGGTAATAAAGCGGACTTTCAGGCGTGTATCTGCATTCGCCCCACAGAAAACATCGACAATAAACAAACGTTTGCCTGAAAGTTGTTTAGTGACCAGCCCTTTCAGATGTGTCCATGTTTCCTGATGTAATGGCTTGTTATCATTCTTGCCTTTTCCTTGGTCAGACCACCATACGGTATCACGGGTTACATCATCACGAACAATATACTTATCTTTGGGAGAACGACCAGTGAAGATCCCCGTATCGACAGCTACAGCCCCCAGGTTGGTCAGAGTGCCACTCTCGTAGCCTTCAAGTGAAGGTTCAGTTTCTTCTGAAAATAACAGCTCATAACTTGGATTATAAACAACTTCGCTAACATCATGGATTCCGTAGCCCGCGAGTTCCTGCGGGGTAATGCCTTTAACACTCATGTTATTGCTCCTGGCTCCTGGGTAGTCACACTTTTTCTGTGAGCAATAATAAATAATTACGATTAATTAACAGCGATTGTTATCAAAAAATTGAAAACCTATCATTTTTTTAAGGTTAATTTGAGGCGGAATGCACGAAAGGAAGACTTTGAATATTATGGATATTGGTAGAAAGGCGCGAACCCGCGCCCTAAAAGATAAAACAGATTAGTGCTATTGACCCTTTTTTTCCGACCTAATTTCAGTGATATCATCAGCATCAAAAATATAGTGTGTACCACAGTACTCACACTCCATGTTAATGTTGCCATCTTTCTGCAAAATATGATGAATATCTTCGTCAGAAAGTGTCACTAACGTGTCAGCACAACGTTGACGGGAACAAGTGCAACGAAATTCAACCGATTGCGGCTCATATAATGTCACATCTTCTTCATGATAAAGACGATGCAGAATCTCTTTAACTTCCAATGAGAAGAGTTCTCCACCTTTAATGGTGGCAGTAAGTTGCACCAGATGATCAAATGCTTCTGTATTATCCTGTTCCGCCGTCGGCAGAACCTGTAATAACATACCCGCAGCCGCGATATTTCCATCCTGAATACCGGTACGGATAAACAGACGGGTTGGTAACTGTTCAGACTGTCTAAAATAATCATCCAGACAGTCCGCCAGAGTTTCACCTTCTAAAGCAACCACACCTTGATAACGCTCACCATGCGTTGGGGTAATCGTAATTACCATATAACCTGTCCCAACCATCTGCTTCAGGCCGCTGTTTTCAGCAATTAATCCATCAATACGAGCAACACCACGCATCTGTTGCTGGTGATTACCATTAATTACGGCCAGTTTCACCGGCCCATCTCCCTGAATCTGAACAGTAATATCTCCATCAAATTTCAGTGTCGCAGTTAATAAACTGGTTGCTACTAACAATTCTCCCAATAATTGTTGTACTGGCTGCGGGTAATCATGATCTTCCAGGATATGCTGGTAAGTTTCACTGGCTAAAACCAGCTCACCACGTACAGAATAATTCTCAAATAAAAAGCGGTGTAATTGGTCTTGTTTAGACATAAATATCTCTCATCTTTATGAGCAAGTTATTCCGGCTCACTCAATTTAGTGTTCTTAAACTTAATCAGCGTGCGCCTTTCTTTTTTATCTGGCCGACGATCAGGATGAGGCATAGTTAATGCATTCATTTTACGAGCTATTACCATTTTCTCCCGGTTAGCAATACTTGCTTCAGTTTCTTGGTAAAGTAACTGAGCTTCTGGCGCACTGCGCCGAGAGCTGCTTAATGCAAGAACTTCAACAATACGTTCATCATTACCCTGACGTAGTTTAATCTCAGCCCTCAGTTCAACTAATTTACTCGGTTTACTTCTTTGACCATTATAATGAACTTTACCACCATCTATCATTTCCCGTGCAACAGCCCGCGTTTTATAAAAGCGGGCAGCCCACAGCCATTTATCCAGACGGACAGCTTGATCGGAGTCTGAATTATCCTTCATCTTTATCTCCCAATATCAGCGCTGGTAAAAAAACAGAGCGTAACACACCATTGCTGATTATCGCTAACGCGTAGGCGGGGAAGTCATATTGAAACAGTTATCGTAATACTGCCTGATTTTGCTGAAGCGTTGCTTGTTTTGCCGATTTTTCTTAACAACGAATACAAGATTAATGATCAAAGTAACAAAAAGGGCCAGGAGTAAAAGGGTTGTACTAATACAACGAGCAAGTGTCATAGAATCCAGCACACTGTGCAACACAATCCGACGGGTTCCACTAGTATCCTCAGATAATTCCGTGATAATTCCCGTTGTCTCAAAAGGCGTTTGCAACAACATTTCTGATAACCGCTGTAAATCACGCCACTGTTCCAACGCATTATGATCATAAGAAATGATTAACGGCATCATATTTTCAACCAACTGTTTGCCTTCATCACTGATCAGCAGAACCCCTCCCGGAGAAGGGCTATTAAGCAACATTGCTGCTTTGTCTATTTCCCGATAGATAAAGGACGATGTAGTAGCATCAACTAGCTTTCCCAAAGCTTCAGCCCCTGCTGGACGCAATAAAACGTGGGTATCATCAAACTTGCCACTTTCTGCATCTTTTAACAAAGTTGCCCAATCATTGGCACTGCCAAGGTTAACCAAAGCATTCTTCAATCGAAAACAGTCTGCGTCTTTCCCACATAAATTTTTAGTTTTCAATATGATATCAGAGAAATTATCCAACAAAATCATACCAGATTTGGAAATTTCCTGAGCAAGGCTTGGATTAATTACATCACTGTTTTCCTGTAAGCGCAGTTGCTTATTAACGGTTGCAATGAGTTTAGCCGCATCTTCTATAATTTCTGATTTTGGCATTGGCGGTGGGTTAGCGCTATTCCAATATATTCCTGAGCAATCGAATGGAGAAAAATGAGCGTCTCCTTTGCCATTCATATTATTCGGCGACACATAACACATACCAACTCCTTTTGCTTTCAAGACATCCCCGACTCGCAATTCCATCCCTTCCATCACATTAGCATTGGTGACAACCTTTGTACTGCTCCCATGCAACCAGGCAAAACTCAACTTCATTGGGGCACTAATTGGCTGATAAAAATAGAGCAGTAACATAATAAGCAAGCTGCTACCAATCATCATCAGATTTTTTCCATAACGGTGATAAGGATAATTCTTCTCTTCATCATGCAGAGAAAGATAATGCCCTTGCCTGACTACCTGACCATTAGTGTAAATATCAATATTGGTTTTTTGATCAAGATTGTGAATAACATAAGGTTCCCAGTGAGGTGGATAAATCAAATCAATCCCACCAAGAGAAATATTACTCATTTGTCCTTGTTCAAACTCTCCAAATAATCCCCATCGTTTTGGTATGCCGGTAAAACAATGAATATCCTGACGCCGACGTACCGAGAATGGGCAGAATAACAACCAGAAGCTAACAGCCATTAAACTGCCTGCAATCAATATCAGCCAAGGCAAAAATAATGCAGGTGAAAACAAAGCAAGGAGCCAAATAAAAAATCCGACACACAAAAATCCCCCTTCCCAAACACCCGATGAGTGATTCAACCGGTATTCTTCCGGCGTCTCTTTGCGGATGTTCTGTAATCTTACGCTGGTATCACCATTTTTCTGGATCGATGCCTGTTGATGAGGCACATCTGAAACGACCAGAGCTGAAAGGAAATCTCGCTGAAAATCTTTTAAAAAATGACCATTAATCGAAATGACAAGCGGTATTGTCGCAGTATGAACTACGTCAATAATATTCTGCTGTTTGATAAAAGGCTCAAAGAAAAACGGCAAATGAACTTCTGCCATATCAATATAATAACGCCAGCTATGTGGTTCATCTGTAGCAATAGCAAACCGGGTAATGGAATTACAGATAGTATAAATCGTGTCATTTTTGCCTACCTGGACTGGCCATGTTTTATTGATACGATCAGTCATAACCGGAGGTAATACACGATTCAGATAACATTCAATAGCCTGATATTCATCAGCATTAAATTTACGACAGGTTGGCTCAGCAACAGAAGGCAGATAACGGACATTATCATGCAGCTTCCATCTGAAAATCAGAAAGGAAGCCATTATAATCAGGCTAATGATCAAGATAGCCAATATAATGACCGTTACGCTCATTTCTCCCCCACATCCATGACAATATTACTGTTTGCAGAATAACAACCACACGTTAAGTTCTGAATCAGACCATTCCCATTTTTTAATCTACTTTACAACAAGTTATATAATCACACCCTGAACTATTTATAACATAACTCTATTCCCTATGAGGATTAAAGATAGCAGCAACAGAAATGACAAGCGATAATCACTATCATTTATTAAAATAATCGGCCATATTTAGTCAAGCTATGGAGTGTCTCTAATTTCGCCATGAAATCTAAGGTTAACAAAACAATTCATGATGTAACGATGCATAGATACTCAACTCAACCAATATTAATACCATCAGGGGCAATTATGAATGACCCGAAAAACCCTAAAATCTTGAACATAGAGAATATTGCCCATTCACGTTTATTCCATATTCAATCAGTAGATCTCGAATTCAGTAACGGTGTAAAACGCGTTTATGAACGGATGCGTCCAGCCAATCGGGAAGCTGTTCTGATAATCCCAGTCCTTGGAGACGAATTGTTACTTATTCGTGAGTATGCAGTAGGTATTGAACAATACGAATTAGGTTTTCCTAAAGGTGCTATCGACCCTGGTGAAAGTATCTTTGAAGCAGCTAACCGTGAATTGAAAGAAGAAGTCGGTTTTGGTGCGCAGAGAATAGAACAATTAGCCAAACTCACCATGGCCCCCTCCTATTTTTCTAATAAAATGAACATTGTTATTGCTGAGAATCTCTACCCAGAAAATCTGGAAGGAGATGAACCTGAACCATTGCCACAAATACGCTGGCCAATAGCAGATATGATGTCATTACTGGATCACGCTGACTTCAACGAAGCACGCAATGTTAGTGCCCTGTTTCTGGCACAAAAATACTTACAGCATCGCTGAAGTTAACAGGCACAACAGATCTTTCCCAGTTGTGCCTGTCTTATTATCAGAACAATTCCTGGCTTTCACCATCTTCAATCAAGGTTGTGCCAACTTCCTGTACCGCACTTTCTGTAGGCTGAGTTCCGTCAATGAAGTATTCACTGCGAGTATCCCCACCTCCGCTAGCAAGTTTCCCTGTCTTACGATCTATCACGACAGAAACGATACCTGGAGGAAGTGCTATTTCTTTTTCAGGAACCCCCTCCAGTGCCACTTTCATAAAGTCATCCCAAATTGGCTGTGCACTCTTCGCGCCCGCTTCACCACCACTGGCGGCAGTACGGCCAAGGCTTCTACGGTGGTCATCAAAACCAATCCAGACGGTTGTCACAATATCCGGCCCATAACCTGAGAACCAAGCATCCTTTGAACTGTTAGTTGTACCGGTTTTGCCACCAATATCACGACGTTTCAGATCACGCGAGGCACGCCAACCCGTACCAGTCCAACCCGGTTCGCCAAAAATATTGGTATTCAGGGCATCATGGATCAAAAATGCCAGAGGAGTACTGATAACATGAGGAGCATATTTTTGCTCATTTTCATTACCATCAATTACCGGCGCTTTTTCCAATTCAGGTAACGGCAATATCTCCTGTTGGCTAACATGAGATTGAGCTACATTTTCAATCGAGTTTTCAGAAAGTTCGATTGAACGTGCAGTATCACCATAAATCACTGGAATATCGCATTGCGGACATGCAATCTTAGGTCTGGCTTCAAATAGAATATCTCCATCTTCATTTTCGATCTTAGTAATGAAGTAGGGATCAATCAGATAACCTCCATTAGACATCACCGAATATCCACGTACCACCTGCATTGGTGTAAACGATGGAGCGCCCAACGCGAGAGATTCTGTACGAACAATATTTTTCCCTGGGAAGCCAAATCGTTGTAGGTAGTCCGCGGCATAATCAACTCCCATTGCACGCATTGCGCGAACCATCACAACATTCTTCGATTGCCCTAACCCTTGACGCAAACGAATTGGCCCGGCGTAAGTTGGTGGTGAGTTTTTCGGGCGCCAATCGGTACCCGCTCCCGCATCCCAGCGGCTGATTGGCAGGTCATTGAGCAAAGAAGCCAGTGTCAGCCCTTTATCCATCGCTGCCGCATAAAGAAACGGTTTAATATTGGAACCAATCTGACGTAATGATTGGGTGACTCGATTAAATTTACTCAAGCTGAAATCAAACCCACCCACCAACGCCTTCACTGCACCATCATTAGGATCAATAGAAACCAGAGCAACATTAACTTCCGGTATTTGTGCCAACCACCAGATATCTTTTACTTTCCGCACCCAAACCTGCTCACCCGCCTGAACCACTTCATTCACACTACGAGGAACTGCACCCTGCGCACTATCAGATCTGAATTTTCTGGCCCAGCGAACACCAGCCATTGGTAATTCGACATTGCTGCCATCAGCCAATATCACTGTTGCCTGATCAGCACCTGCTCTGATTACCACTGCCGGCATTAGCGGGTCATAATTTGGCAGTGTCTTGAGCTTCTTAAGGATCTGCTCCTGAGACCAGGCAGGTTCACCTACTTTCCACAAAACCTCCTGCTCCTCACGGTAACCATGACGGACATCATAATCAATGATGTTATTACGAGCCGCCTCTACGGCTGCCAACTGAAGTTTACGGGTAATGGTGGTATAAACTTTATAACCGTCTGTATAAGCATTCTCACCATAACGTTCAATCATCTCCTGGCGCACCATCTCAGACAAATATGGAGCAGAAAAAGCAATTTGAGGAGCATGGTAATTAGCCACCAGCTTTTCACCTCTGGCTTGATTATATTGCTGCTGAGTAATGTAACCCTGATCGAGCATACGACTCAAAACCACATTCCGGCGGTTAATTGCCCGATCATAAGAATAAAGCGGGTTAAAAGTAGAAGGTGCTTTTGGCAAACCGGCAATCATGGCTATTTCGCTCAGAGTCAACTCATTGACATTCTTACCAAAATAAACTTGAGCCGCAGCTCCGACACCATAAGCCCGGTAACCAAGATAAATTTTATTAAGATAGAGTTCGAGGATCTCATCTTTATTCAGTAACTGCTCAATCCTGATAGCGAGAAAAACTTCCTTGATTTTACGCGTCAACGTCTTTTCAGGGCTGAGAAAGAAATTTCTCGCCAGTTGCTGAGTAATAGTACTTGCCCCTTGCGAAGCACGTCCTGAACTCAGTGCTACAGATGCAGCCCGGATAATCCCTACCGGGTCAACGCCGTGGTGTTCATAGAAACGACTGTCCTCCGTTGCAATGAATGCTTTCACCATAATCGGTGGAATTTCGGACAACGTAAGAGGCATACGGCGCTTTTCACCATACTGAGCAATAAGCTCACCATCCGCACTGAACACCTGCATTGGTGTTTGTAGTCGAACATCTTTTAATGTCGCCACATCAGGTAACTGAGGCTCGATATATTTGTACATACCAAAAATCGAGACCGTTCCCAGAAAAATGCAACACACAACAAAGATTAGAAAATACTTTACGAACTTCACCTGAAATTTCCCATGCCACGTTAGTTGGGTGGTTTATAAACAATCGGCGCGTAGTATAAAGGTTACACAGCACCTTGAATATGGTCTTTTATTAAAATTACTGATACGGAGATCACCAATATGTACTCACCAAAGTGGTATGTCGGACTGGACATACAAAATGGAATCATTCGTGCCGTCGCAGCCATAAAACGCCGTGATGGTTGGCAGCTTCGCCATTGCTGGCAATATCTTTTACCTGATGTGGTTATGCCAGAAGGTCGTTTACAACGACCTGAAATACTACGTGATATTTTAAATCAATGGCGGCAAAAATTACCTAAAAAAATCAGTTTCAGACTCGCCTTACCTGTACAGCAAACGTTGCAGCGGAATCTGATTTTACCTTCAGATATTAGTCTTAAAGAACCGGAACAAGGTTGGTTTATCAATGCCAGTGCCGAAAAACAATTTCCCTTTAACACCCGTGAATTGACATTGGATTATCGTATTATTGAGCAAAATGCCTATATCAGCGCAGCTCGCCAGAAAGATCTAGAACTCTGGCTACAATGTCTTGCACAAGCAGGAATATGCCCAGATGCCATTGACATTGCTCCCTGTGCACTACGCTATATGGCGCAATATTCTGGCGTTCCAATTAATAGTTGGTTGTTACATAGGCAACAATCCGGTTGGTTATGGGTATCTCCTGCCAATGCACCTTTTGCCTATGATTTGGTATCAGCAAATACTGTTGTCTCTCCACAACAGGTTATTAGCCAATTACCGGCTTCATCCATTACTGAAAAAAATATTTATTACAGCAGCTTCCAGCAGGAAGCTTTACCTGAAGGAACCTGCTCCTGGGACATGCTGGCAGCATTCCGTCACTATCATCCCCCGCTTCCAATTCAACTAATGGAGTATGTGATAGCCGGTGGTTTAGCACTCAGACCGGATGATAAATGATGTATCAAGTTAATTTTCTACCCTGGCGACAAACCCGGCTGAAACATCGCTGTCGCTGGTGGGTTGTTCTTCTCTTACTGCAATTGGTGTTGTGGCTAATCGTATTTATTTGGATCTCTTTTAAACAACAGGAAACGATTAATCAGCATCAAAGGCAACTGCAACAACTCAACCAGCAGCAATTACATTTGCAACAACAGATAACTCAGACAGAAGAGGCGTTCAATCTTCACAACAAGCTGGCCTATAAATTAAAGCAACAACAAACACGGCTGAAACAGAATCAGCAGCATTTGAAATTATTTAATCAACTACCGGATTTACTTCCGGAAGGGAGTTGGCTGACAGCTTTCGATGACCATGCAGGTCAATTGAAACTCGTCGCTAATAGTCTGGATTATTCCAGTATGACATCTCTACTGGATAATCTTGAAAACAACGAACAACTTTCTGAAATACAACTAAAAAAAATGACCACAACCGAGCAACAAATCAGGCAGTTTACTATTGACGCTAACTGGCCGGTGGAGATACCCAATGATAAAAAGTGATTATTTATGGTGGTTTGCCAAACCAGCCTGGCTACTCTTTATTTGGCAGCAAACGATCATTACCCCATTTCTAATTCTATTTTATTTTTTCTTCTGGCAAGAGAGAACTGAACAGGAAATAAGCCTGACACAGAAAATAGCAGCCCAGGAAATTAATACAAAATCAACTAATGATCGGCTAAATCAGTTACCTCTATTGGAAGATATACAACAACACATAAACCAAATAGGAAATGAACTGAGTAAGCCATCACAAAATACCGTGAAAATTTCCGCAGTAAAACAATTACAACAACCATTGATGAATTCTGGTGGGCAAGTTCTTGAATGGCAGCGTAAAAAAGAAGGAGAAAAAACGCTCTGGCAAATAGTGATTTATTTAAACTACGAACAAATGTTGGACTTTCTTGGGGCATTACAAGCGGTATATCCACCGCTGTTAATCAAACAATTTTCTGTTTCGCCGTCAGGCGAGTCTCTAAATGTCAAAATGACCTTGTCAGAAACCTCACATGAGGAACTTTATGACTAAGAAATTTATTCTATTTATCATTTTTCTGCCCGTTATTTGTGTTGCAGAGATAAGAAATCCTTTTGCTCCCCCCATAACAGAGGCAGAAGAACAACCTATTGAGCTAATTACTCAGTCAGTCTATGAGACTGAAATTCAGTACCTTGCAACAGCATTACAATATGCAGATGCAGAAAGAATTGCCCTTAATCTCAGACAAAATATACCCGCACTCATGACAAAAGAGGGTAAAGCTGATTTTGATCCTGAAACTAACAGCCTAATTTTACAGGATACTCCTATCGCAATCGCGCAGATAAAAAGTTGGCTGAAAGAAATAGATACTCCACAGCAGCAGGTACAGATTACTGCACATATCGTGACCAGTAGCAGAGAAGCACTACATGAACTGGGAATTTATTGGGGAATGCCGATAGGAGAACAACTTAATACATCAACAGGTATAAATCGCCTCAATATCAACCAAGCAGCCAATGACAATATGCATCGATTTGCGCTCAATATTGCCCGTATTCACACCAGCTTGCTGGAACTAGAACTCAGCGCCCTAGAACAAGAAAATCAACTGGATATCATCGCTAGCCCAAGACTGACAGCCTCACATCAACAGTTAGCCAGCATTAAGCAAGGCTCGGATATTCCCTATGTTAGTCAGGAAAAAGAGAAAAGTACCGTGCAATTTAAAGAAGCTGTACTGGGAATGGAAGTCACCCCCCATATACTCAGAAAAGACAAAATCAGACTCTCTCTAAAAATTAGTCAAAATATGCCAGGAATCTCAATAAGTCAGGGAGGAGGTGAGAATCTGACCATCGATAAACAGGAAATAATGACTCAAGTTACCGTGAAAAATGGCGAAACACTCATCCTCGGTGGGATTTTCCAACAAAAAAAAGGTGAGAAAACTCAGAAAGTACCCTATTTATCAGACATCCCTCTGCTTGGTTCATTATTTAACCAGAAAGGTCATAAACACAGCCGTCGTGAGCTAGTAATATTTATCACGCCTCAACTGATGGATATTTAACCAAAAAATAGAATAAAATCGTTATATCAATGAGTTGAAAATAAAAAAAACGACTATTCAGTATGATCATGCGCAGATTTTTTCAGCTAACCTTG
Source organism: Photorhabdus cinerea (assembly GCF_011189575.1). Taxonomy (GTDB): domain Bacteria; phylum Pseudomonadota; class Gammaproteobacteria; order Enterobacterales; family Enterobacteriaceae; genus Photorhabdus; species Photorhabdus cinerea. The sequence goes on along the minus strand of NZ_PUJW01000015.1, from coordinate 19,176 downwards.
TTTATAGATTTGACGCTGAGTCCGATTTAGCATACAAGGGTTAGCTAATTGAGCGGTCGGGTTAACATCACAATAATAAGCCAATAAAACTAGGGCTTCTGCTACAGGAAGCTCATCATTGATTTATATAGTTGCAAAACTGGCTGGTGAACTGAGATAATTTTATCATCTGATCTCACATTACCGCTCATGAGGTTTCAGTTTAGGTCCCGCTGCTGATTTGATTAGCGGGGCGGGTTATCATTAACGAATAGTCTTAGTAATACCAAAAACATGGCAGAGAAACGTAATATCTTTCTGGTTGGGCCTATGGGTGCCGGCAAAAGCACTATTGGTCGTCAGTTAGCTCAGCAACTCAATATGGAGTTTTACGACTCCGATCAAGAAATTGAGCGACGTACCGGAGCTGACGTGGGCTGGGTATTCGATGTGGAAGGCGAAGAAGGCTTCCGCGAACGCGAAGAAAAAGTGATTAACGAACTCACTGAAAAACAAGGCATTGTACTGGCGACTGGTGGAGGCTCTGTAAAATCCAGAGAAACCCGAAATCGTCTGTCTGCCCGTGGTGTCGTAGTCTACCTGGAAACCACCATTGAAAAACAGCTAGCACGCACCCAGCGCGATAAAAAACGTCCTTTACTTCAAGTTGATGCACCAGCACGTGAAGTTTTAGAAAATTTAGCGGACGAACGTAATCCTCTGTATGAGGAAATTGCTGATGTCACTATCCGTACCGATGAGCAAAGCGCGAAAGTTGTTGCTAACCAAATCATCGAGTTACTGGAAAAAAACTGATTTAGGCAAGTCTGTACAGCGATAAATAATTAAGGCTAAAGCTGCTATGGAAAAGATCACTGTTACTTTAGGGGAGCGTAGCTACCCGATTACCATTGCAAAAGGATTGTTCGATGATCCTTCTGCTTTTGCACCACTAGAAGCAGGCCAGCAAGTTATGCTGGTGACGAATCAAACACTGGCTCCACTGTATTTGGCAAAAGTAAAAGCCACTTTGCAGCAAGCCGGGGTTCGGGTAGATGAAATTATTCTGCCTGATGGTGAACAGTACAAATCTCTTTCCATATTAGACGATGTATTCTCAGCTCTACTGGAAAATAACCACGGTCGAGATACAACACTTATCGCTCTCGGCGGCGGCGTAATCGGTGATTTGACCGGTTTTGCCGCTGCCTGTTATCAACGTGGTGTCCGTTTTATTCAGGTTCCTACCACTCTTCTCGCTCAGGTTGATTCTTCTGTTGGAGGAAAAACCGCAGTAAATCATCCTCTCGGCAAAAATATGATAGGCGCGTTCTATCAGCCCGTTTCTGTGATGGTCGATCTCAATTGCCTGCAAACGCTTCCAGCCCGCGAACTCTCTTCTGGTCTGGCTGAGGTCATTAAGTACGGCATCATTCTCGACAGTGAGTTTTTCAGCTGGCTTGAAGATAATATGGATAAACTGCTTGCTCTCGACAACAAAGCAATGGCTTACTGCATCCGTCGCTGTTGCGAATTAAAAGCAGAAGTTGTCGCCGCAGATGAAAAAGAATTAAGCGGCCTGCGTGCCTTGCTGAATCTTGGTCATACATTTGGTCACGCAATTGAAACAGAAATGGGATATGGCATCTGGCTACATGGAGAAGCTGTTGCTGCGGGAATGGTTATGGCGGCAAAAACAGCCCAGCTCGCAGGGAATTTCTCTGAGCAAGACACTCAACGTATTATCCGATTGCTGAGAAGGGCAAATCTACCTGTACACGGGCCACAGAACATGCCGCCGGAAACCTATCTTCCACATATGATGAGAGATAAAAAAGTTATAGCAGGGAAATTACGTCTGATTCTTCCAACTGCAATTGGCAAAGCTGGTCTATGCTCAGATATTGGACATGATTGTGTTCTTGAAGCTATTCATCAGTGTTTACCATCCGAGAATGTGTAATTATCAATAAATTAAATGTTTTTTTGCATACATCTGGTTGTTGTGTCATAAAGTAGCTACTTTAATGACGAATTTTCATTCTAGTTAGGTCAACCTACCGGACCGATTTTAATTGCAATTGGCAGTATTAGCTCTGTTTGGAGGGCATATGGACGAATTCAAATCAAAAAACGAGCAAAGGGCAGATAGCGAGTTTAGACCAGATACCTCAGATCGCCGCCCTTCACGATCGCGTCAGCAATTAAACAAGCCCAAGTTTGCAGTTTCACGCCAGCAAATGATGATCGGTATTGGGATTTTAGTACTGCTACTACTGATTATAGCTATCAGCTCTGCTCTAAAAGCGCCAACTGAACATGAAAAACAGCAATCACCAAATGTTGCAGAGAGAAATATTGATTTATCGGGTTCATCATCCAAGGATGATAACCATCAATCCGTAACATCAGAGAATACCACCACAGATACAATTAACAGGTCACAGGAAATTAATATTCCCCCTGTCAGTGGTACTCCAACGCAACCTCAACAGCCCCAAGTTAACAATGGCGAAAGCCAACGAATTGAATTATCCGGAAAGATTCCTGATGCTTTGATTCAGCAACAAAGTAATATAAACCATGCAGTGCAGAATCTGAATCAAACCCAGCAACCGCAAACAGTAACACCGCCACCCGAGGTACAACAGAAACCGGAAAATATCCGTCCACTGAAACCAGAGGAATCGGCTAAATCAAAACCATCAACAAGTCACACTAACAGTAAAAATAATGTGGCCAACACTGGCAATAATCTGCTGAAAACCCCGGTAAGCCACTATACTTTGCAATTAAGTAGTGCCAGCCGTTCAGATACCCTGACTGCTTTTGCTAATAAGCATAACCTCATCCACTACAAAGTTTACGAAACTAAACGTAATGGAAAAACCTGGTTTGTCTTGATTCACGGTGATTACAGTTCCGTTTCTGAAGCGAAGCAGGCTGTTTCATCTCTACCGGCTGAAATTCAGGCAAAGAAACCTTGGGTCAGAACGATGCAACAAGTGCAACAAGACCTGAGAAAATAAAACAATATTTATTAGGCGCTGATATGCTGTCCTAAACAGAGTACAATCTGCGGCTCTGGAATGATTGAGTAATTAATTGACAGCATGAAAAAAAAACGCGCTTTCTTAAAATGGGCCGGTGGAAAATACCCGTTGGTAGATGACATCAGACGTCATCTGCCAGCCGGTAGTTGTCTGATAGAGCCATTTGTTGGCGCAGGTTCTGTCTTTCTGAACACAGACTATGATTCTTACATCCTCGCTGATATCAACAGTGACCTGATTAATCTGTACAACACAGTAAAATTCAGGGCTAATGAGTTTATCATTCATGCGCGCCCTCTGTTTACCCAAGAATACAACACAGCCGAACATTTTTATCAGTTACGGGAACAATTTAACCAAAGCACTGACCCGTTTCACCGCAGCGTGTTATTCCTTTATCTCAATCGCCATTGTTACAACGGCCTCTGCCGTTATAATTCTCATGGAAAGTTTAACGTACCTTTTGGCCGTTATAAAAAACCCTACTTTCCTGAAGATGAATTATATTGGTTTGCTGAAAAAGCCCAAAATGCGACTTTTATCTGTGAGCACTATCAATACACGTTGGACAAAGCACATAAAGGCTCGGTTATCTATTGCGACCCACCCTATGCTCCTTTGTCAGCAACAGCAAACTTTACGGCTTATCACACCAATAGCTTTAACATTACAGATCAGGAAAATCTGGCAAATATTGCATTTAAGTTATCATCAGAACGTGCAATTCCTGTTCTGATATCCAACCACGATACGCCAATGACACGAGAATGGTATTACCAGGCTTCACTTCATATTGTCAAAGCACGTCGTACTATCAGCAGGAATATCCTTGCTCGCAGTAAAGTAGACGAACTTTTGGCATTATATCGCTGACTGTTATCCACCCCCTTTTGCCTCGCAATTAAGGGATGATAGAAACGATTTGGAGAAGATAATGAAAGATTTTCTAATTGCCCCATCCATTTTATCTGCGGATTTTGCGCGGTTGGGTGAAGATACCGCTAAGGTACTGGCAGCAGGTGCTGACGTTGTTCACTTTGATGTCATGGACAATCATTATGTTCCTAACCTGACTATCGGGCCTATGGTCTGCCAGGCTCTACGAAATTACGGCATTACTGCACCAATCGATGTTCATCTGATGGTAAAACCGGTTGACCGCATTATCCCTGATTTCGCCAAGGCAGGAGCCACTTACATTACCTTCCACCCAGAAACTAGTGAGCATATTGACCGTAGTCTACAACTTATCAAAGAACATGGCTGTAAAGCAGGTCTGGTATTCAATCCTGCAACTCCATTAAGTTATCTTGATTATGTCTTGGATAAACTAGATATTATTCTGTTGATGTCAGTAAATCCTGGTTTTGGTGGCCAATCTTTCATTCCTGGAACACTGGATAAGCTACGTCAGGTTCGTAAAATCATCGATAAAAGCGGTTATGACATTCGTCTTGAAGTAGACGGTGGTATTAAGGCTAGCAATATTGCAGCGGCAGCAACCGCGGGAGCAGATATGTTCGTCGCAGGCTCTGCTATTTTCAATCAACCAGATTACAAAACAGTAATTGATAATATGCGTAGTGAATTGTCAAAGGTATCTCATGGCAAATAAGGTATTAAAAGGTATCCGTGCTATCGCCTTTGATCTAGATGGTACATTAGTAGACAGCGCTGGCGGTCTAGCCGATGCACTAGATCAGGCACTGTTAGCCAAAGGTTTTCCCGCTGTGGGAAAAGAACGAGTTGCTGTTTGGATCGGTAACGGCGCTGACATTATGGTCGAACGTGCACTGACATGGGCTAAAGTCGACTTGACTGCACAATTGCATAAAGAAACCCGTGAACTGTTTGACCATTTCTATGAAACAACCGTAACAACAGGTAGTCAGTTGTTCCCGAAAGTCAAAACCACATTAAAAGAATTGGCAAAACACAACCTGCCAATGGGTATCATCACCAATAAACCCACCGCTTTTATTGCCCCCCTGCTGGCTTCTTTGGGCATCAGTGAATATTTTTCATTGGTATTAGGTGGTGATGATGTTAAAGAGAAAAAGCCACACCCAGCACCTATTTATCTAACAATGGGCACATTCGGACTACGTAAGGAAGAATTGCTCTTTGTCGGTGATTCTCGTAATGATATTTTAGCGGCGCAAGCGGCAGGTTGCCCTTGTGTTGGTTTAACCTATGGATATAACTACGGTGAATCTATTGAATTAAGCAATCCAGACTACCTATTAACGAATTTCTCGGATCTGCTATCCACAATTGGACTCCCATCTTTGAAACTTCAGGAAGCATAATAAAATGAGTGAACCCACTGTATCTGAAAAACCAAACTCCCAAAAACCTATTGTATTCAGCGGCGCACAGCCTTCCGGTGAATTAACCATCGGTAACTATATGGGGGCGTTACGTCAGTGGGTTAAAATGCAGGGTGATTATGACTGCATCTATTGCATCGTCGACCAACATGCAATTACTGTCCGTCAAGACCCAACAGAACTGAAAAAACGCACTCTGGATACACTGGCACTCTACCTGGCTTGTGGTATTGACCCAGAAAAAAGTACTATTTTTGTCCAATCTCATGTCCCACAACACGCTCAGTTAAGCTGGGTTCTAAACTGTTATACCTATTTCGGCGAACTCAGCCGTATGACTCAGTTCAAAGACAAATCATCCCGCCATTCCGAAAACATCAACGCAGGCTTGTTTGACTACCCAGTTCTGATGGCTGCGGATATCTTGGTATACCAAACAAACCAAGTTCCAGTAGGTATCGATCAAAAACAACATCTCGAACTGAGTCGTGATATCGCTCAGCGATTTAACGCTATCTATGGCGATATCTTCGTTATACCAGAGCCATTTATCCCAACAGGTGGCTCCCGTGTTATGGCTCTGCAAGACCCAGAAAAGAAAATGTCCAAGTCAGATGATAACCGCAACAACGTTATCGCTTTGTTGGAAGATCCAAAATCAGCCGCTAAAAAAATAAAACGCGCAGTTACAGATTCAGAAGAACCCCCTCGTGTTCGCTACGATCTGGAACAAAAGCCGGGGGTTTCCAACTTATTAGATATCCTCGCGGGTGTTACTGGCAAAACCATTCCTGAACTGGAAGCGGAGTTTGCAGGCCAAATGTATGGCCATTTAAAAGGTGCTGTGGCTGATGCTGTTTCTGGAATGCTGACTGAATTGCAGGAGCATTTCCATTATTTCCGTAATGATGAGGCTCTACTGAATAAAATCATGGCAGAAGGTGCCATGAAGGCAAAAGCCCGTGCTCAGATTACGCTAGATAAAGTGTACGAAGCTGTTGGCTTTATCGCCCATCCTTAATTAGAAATTAAAATGTGCACGTGGTAAACGTGCACATTTCAAGCCACAGAAAAGCTATACGATTGGACAGACTAAAATAGTGTAAAACAAGCTTAAACTGACCTATTTAAAGTATTCTGATTTTTCATATTCGATTATTTAACTGGTTTATTAAAAAATTTATTCTATGATTGAAAATATTATTAAAGCGGTTCATTTTGGAAAATATATTATCTAATCAACCTATTCATATTCTTATTTACTTTTTTTTCTGGGGATATAACCATTAACAAAACCAATCTTTGCTTCTCATTTTCCATTGATAGTTTTATGACGGGCCGATTTTAAGCCATTATTAAAGGCCGCTGTTTTACCTTCTAGTTTTAATCGGTATAAGGTTTTAACCGTTGTTTTTACCACTTTTAACGCCTGCTTTTTATTAGGTTTAATCGGACTTTCTTTGACATCCTGATACAGATGTACTACGACGCCCCCTCCCCACTTTCACACCTACTACAATGAACATGAAGGGATGCGCTTAGAAAACGGAAAATATCCTAGAACAATCTTGTTTTTTGTACAGACCGATATCTGACTCACAAAAATAAGTCATTAAAAATCAGTTAACTATAAAAAAATCATTTTTTTTCTCATATTCGCTGTAAGAAATTGATGTGTGGTGCGACTAATTGAGTGAAGCAAATGCTTGTTTCAGCAAAGCAGTAATTCACCTTCTGCATAAATATAAAAGGAACGTTCTATGACTAAGCAAACGACAAAAGCATTACTGGCCCTGGCTTTAGGTAGCGTATTCATTACGGGAAGCACTTCAGCAATGGCGGATTCAGGCAGCAAAATGGAGAAATGCTATGGCGTTTCTCTGAAAGGGAAAAACGACTGTAAAGCAGGTGCAGGCACCACCTGTGCTGGTACCTCAAAAACGGATTATCAGGGTAATGCTTGGAAAATGGTACCGGCGGGTTCCTGCGTAAAAATGAAGTCTCCGACCTCCCCGACCGGTTTTGGTCAACTGGACGCTTTTAAAAAAGTGTAATTCCGGCATTAGGCAGGAGCTCATATGATGACAATTTCTTTACCCTCACACAGCGTCTCTCGTGATGCTCCTGACCGCCTTATGCTAAATAGGCTTCCGGCCAGAGCAGGGATAGGGTTAAAGCCGGAGCATTTTCGCGCTATTCTGCGCGATAAACCCAACATTGGTTTTTTTGAAATTCACGCGGAAAATTATCTGGTTGCGGGAGGTCCGTTTCATCAGGCACTGACTGCCATTCGCCAAGATTATCCGCTCTCTATTCATGGAGTGGGCCTGTCCATCGGAGGAGAAAATCCTCTGAATCAGACCCATTTACAATGTGTTGCTGCGCTGGTTGAACGCTACCAGCCAGCCGTTTTTTCTGAACACCTTGCCTGGTCGACGCACAACGATCTATTTCTCAATGATCTGCTGCCACTGCCTTATACCGACGTCACGCTGACGCGGGTCTGCGAACACATCGATCAGGTACAGAATATGCTGCGTCGCCCCATTCTGCTGGAAAACCCGTCCACCTATGTCGAGTTCAGTGCCTCAACCATGAGCGAGACTAACTTTATCTCCGAGGTGATACGCCGCACCGGATGCGGGCTACTACTGGACGTGAACAATCTCTATATCAGTGGCGTCAACCATAATCGCTGCCCGTGGCAAATGCTATTCGAGCTGCCACTTCACTGTGTCGGTGAAATTCATCTAGCGGGTTATACGGAAAGCCGCGATGGGGCAAACGACCTACTGCTGATTGATTCACACGACTGTCATGTTACCGGGCCTGTCTGGGATCTCTATAACAAGACCCTGCGTGAAACGGGGCCGATCGCTACCCTGCTCGAATGGGACAGCAATATTCCACCATTAGACGTGTTGCTGAACGAAGCGAGCCATGCCCAACGCTACATTACGGAGAGCACGAAACATGCAACAACAACTGTATCAAGCACTTCTTGACCCCGACCTCATGGTACCAGAGGGGTTGACAGCCTGGAACGGTAGCGATCCAGCGGTACGTTTTGCGGTTTATCGTAATAATGTCATAGCGTCGCTGATCGACGCACTGGCCGAAAACTGCCCCGTCCTTCTCGCCCAGCTCGGAGAGTGCTTTTTCCGTGCGATGGCGGCGGAGTTTATACGTCAACAACCGCCCTCTTCTCCTGTTTTGGCGGGCTATGGCGCGCAATTGCCGGACTGGATTGCGACGTTTCAGCCGTTAGCAGACTGGCCCTGGCTGAGCGATCTCACCCGGCTGGAAATGTTGTTTATTGAATCTCTGCACGCGGCGGACCCTACCGAACAGACGGCAGAAGCGGCCCCCGTTGACGATCCCGCACAGTTACAGATGGTGCTCCATCCTTCGGTACGGCTCTTCAGTTCAGATTATGCCGTCTTCAGCCTGTGGGTCTCACACCAACAAAGTGAAAACGAGATGGCGCTCGACCCATTCCAGCCGGAACATATGCTACTGTGCCGCGTTGACGACGACGTGCGAATAATGTTGCTCAGCCGTGCGGAAATGCAATTTGTTGCCATGCTCCTGTCCGGTCGGTGTCTTACCGAAGCCCTAGATATCGCCGCCAGAGAAGATGCAACTTTTGAGCCTCAGCCGGTTTTACAACACATGCAGCACTACGGGCTGATCCTTTCTCTATATAGCAACACGGAGCGCTAAGATGGCATTACTCAAAATATTAGTGTCAAAAGGGCAACACATTGCGCAGGAAAGTGTTATCCCCCTTTTGGCGCGCATTAGCCTTGCCGCAACATTCTGGCTGTCGGGCCAAAGCAAAGTGGTAGGATTAAACATAGATATTCTGGAGACACGCACACCCTGGCAACTGGGGATTCCGCGCGTTACCGATAGCTCTGTGTCGCTCTTTACCAGCGAGTACAAGCTTCCTCTGCTGCCCCCCGATGTTGCTGCCAACATGGCTGCGACCGCAGAACACTTGTTTCCGCTGCTGCTGATTGTCGGATTAGCGACACGCTTCTCCGCGCTAGCATTAATGATGATGACGCTGGTAATTCAGATATTTGTTTATCCGGATGCCTGGCCTGTCCACGCTACCTGGCTGACAGCTCAGTTGTATCTGGTGACTTATGGCGGTGGGAGGTTTTCGCTTGATCGCCTGATTTACCGCCATCGTACCTGACTCCTCCTCCCTACGTTACTTTATTTTGATTCTCATTTTCGCCACGAGCGAATGCGGAAGTGATAGTGCGTAGGTCGGCAAGCTGTTGTCTGAAGTTTCGGCACCCGTCGCACATTCTCAAATGCAGCATCAACTGAACATGTTCAGAAAGCACGATTTTTTCATCCAGCTCCTGAGACATCAAGCGTGTAGCTTGATAACAACTAAGCATATTTACCCTCCTGGGAAAACCAGCGTTGTAACAAACATTCGCGTAAACGCATACGCGCACGCCAGAGCATCACATTCAGGTTGCTGACAGAGAGCGCCATCTCCTGACAGATCTCTTGAGTCTCAAGACCAATAAATTCGCGCATCATAAATGCCCGCGCGTTTTGCATTGGCAACTGTGTCAGACAAAGCTCGAAAACCGCCCAGAATTGCTCCTGCTCAGCCGCCTCATCCGGTAAATGCCAGCACTGAGGGTGCTCGTTTCGCGGCCAATGACCAGATTCATCAAACAACGCTTCGAAATTTTGCTTATCAACATCATCAGCCAGTTGCACGCTGCTGTGCCGATAACGCATACGCAAGGCGTCCGCGATTTTGTTACGTAAGATCGTAAACACCCAGCTCTTCCAGGCGGCTCGTCCGGCAAAAGAAGCGGCATTCTTCATCGCCCCTTCTAGCGCCTCTTGGACAACATCTTCTGCCTGATGAAAATCATTCAACTGCAAGCTGGCAAACTGCAACATTTGTTTATGCAGCATGGAAAAAAACTGCGGATCTCGCAGCAAATTACTGATATCGGACATCTTGGTTTCTATCTCAACAGGATTGTTCTGTATAACCAGGTATTATTGGCGGAATCGTTTAAATTCACGCACATGACTTAGGGGCTGTTTGGGGGAACGAAGGTAATTCTAAATTAAATCTGTTTTTTGTACAGCTGGGGAAGTGTCTTTTTCCCAGAGCAGCTTATTTTTCGTTCACCCCCATTGAGTCACGGAGGAAAGTATCAATGGTTCAGTAACTGCTAGCTAGCGACCTAGGTTTAACCGTCTGTTGGATCACTCGGAGGCTGGAGACATTCTTGTCGTTACCCAACTAATAGATTAGGACGAAATACAATGGATATCAGAAAAACAGTGGAAGAACTAACTACTAGGGAAATCAGGGTTCATTGTTTCGCACTCGGAGGAGTGGATCTGACCAGTTCTGCAGAGAGAATGACCATGCAGATAATAGCTGCGATGATAGAGTTTGAACAAAATTTACTGATAGAGCGCACTCATTCTGGTATTGCAAGCAGGAAAACGCATAGGACGCCCTTAGGTACTTAATGAGGAACAACAACGGGTGGTGATTGAACATCTGAAAGCAGGAAAATGGTGTGCACGTTTTCACCACGTGCACATTTTATTATTTCCCAAACAACCTGCGATTAAAATCTTCAATCTTTCCAAACCTTACCCTCTTTTGCATAGTAAAGCTCCAACTGGCAGAAAGCGCGGCTGCGCTCATTAAACGCCGATACTGCTCTTCATCAAATGGCATATTAAAAGCAATAGCTATCGCTTCTTTAACTAAAACATCGCTATTACGGGAAACAAGAACAAGAGGCTCATCCGGGCTGATATTTCCCGAAGCAATGACTCTATAAAGCCAGCCACAACGGCCGCTCTCCTGCATAATGACAGAAAAATTGCTGATACCGGAATGAGAATTGAGCTTATAACAAGGTGAACGAGGCTGAGTTACCTGAATCATTGCCTCTCCCCAACTGAAAATATCACCTATACAAACATTTTCTTCAGTCAGCCCGATTGTAGAAATATTTTCACCAAATGCCGGTGCAATAAAAAAATCTTCCAGCTCTGGAAATTGACGTTTCCAGAAATCATAGTGTTCTCGAGGATAATGGCAAAGCGCCCGATCAGTGCCTCCGTGGAAACGAGTTTCAGCCTGTTCATCACCTTCTAATCCAAGACAAGTCAGATGCAGGCGGCCATCAACCATCCGTTTGTTAATTGCACTGGCAGACAGTTTTTCTGATATTTCAATTTTGCCTGTATATACCTGCGGATAATGCATAATTCACTTTCCTTAAATTGAAATCAGCCCGGCATCATCATAAACTAATACCTAACCAATAAAAATGCCGGCAGTAATATCAGCCGGCATAGCAGAAAAGAGAAAATGGGTTAGAAAATTATTTCACTTTTGCCTGATAGCGGTCTGCTGCTTCATCCCAGTTAACAACATACCAGAACGCTTTGATGTAGTCAGGACGACGGTTTTGATACTGCAAGTAATAAGCATGTTCCCAAACATCCAGACCAATAATCGGATAGCCAGATGCACCAGAAATAGCTTCACCCATTAATGGACTGTCCTGATTAGCAGTAGAGACAACCGCCAGTTTACCATCATCTTTCAGCACCAGCCACGCCCAACCAGAACCAAAACGGGTAGCTGCCGCCTGCTCAAATTTTTCTTTAAAAACATCAACACTACCGAAATCACGTTCAATAGCTTCTTTCAATGGGCCTTTCAGCGTTGTTTCTAATTTCAGTCCCTTCCAAAACAGACTGTGGTTAGAATGACCACCAGCATTGTTACGTACAAAAGTACGTTTATCCGCTGGTATCTTATCTAATTGCTGGATCAAATCATCAATATCAAGCTTTGCTAGCTCAGGGAAAGCCTCCAGAGCACTATTGGTATTATTAACGTAAGTCTGATGATGCTTGGTATGATGAATTTCCATCGTCTGCTTATCAAAATGAGGTTCCAAAGCGTCATAAGAATAAGGAAGAGAAGGTAATGAATAGCTCATATCATGTACTCCAGTCATATAAGAATGATTCCAAGTCCACATCTCTGTGAACAACATGATCATTATAGTTAATTAAATATTATTGGAAATGATTATCAATACCATAGTCTCACTATGGTTTTATCATGCAACTGTATTCCAGTGACTTATCAGCCAATTTATCTATACCCTTCATCTTTCAAGCTGCTGCTTTGTTGGCTGCTTTCACTTACCCCAGTCACATCGTTATCTATGCTCCTGGGGAGGCGTTCACTTGCCACCGCGCTGCAATTTGAAATCTATTGGGTATATATTTAACATTATTATTGGATTAGGATTTTAAATTACTATTTTTGGTTAGCGATTAAACCTAAATAAACCAGCCACACTAAATGACAACATTGTGAAAAATATTCTTTTTATTGCGTGATCTTCCGCGCAAAAAAAAAACAAAAATTCTCCTTACACTTTAGTTAACTTTGTTTTGACATAATATTAACATTCGCAAGGAGAATATAATATGACCCAAATAATGAAATACCCCATTCCTGCTACCATTGCAGAACATGCCCTGATGAATAAACAACAATATCAGCAAAACTACCAATTATCACTGCAAGATCCGGAAAGGTTCTGGGGTGAAAAAGGTAAAATCGTTGACTGGATTAAACCCTACACCAAAGTAAAGAATACCTCTTTTGATCCCGGACATATCAATATCCGCTGGTTTGAAGATGGAACACTAAATCTAAGCGCAAACTGTCTCGATCGTCATTTAAAAGAGCATGGCGATCAAACTGCTATTATTTGGGAAGGCGATGATCCAGCAGAGTCCAAAACTGTAACTTATCGTGAACTACATCATGATGTATGCCAGTTTGCTAATGCATTGAAAAATATAGGCATTAAAAAAGGCGATGTTGTTGCTATTTATATGCCGATGGTGCCAGAAGCTGCAGTTGCTATGTTAGCATGTGCCCGTATTGGTGCTATCCACTCTGTTATTTTCGCAGGTTTTTCTCCTGATGCAGTATCTGGACGTATTATTGATTCAAATACCAAACTGGTCATTACCGCCGATGAGGGTTTGAGAGCAGGACGTACCATTCCCCTAAAAAAGAATGTTGATGATGCATTAAGTAACACAGCTGTTGTCAATGTATCCAATGTGATTGTTTTCAAACGCACGGGAAATATTGGTAACTGGCACCCTGACCGTGACCTTTGGTGGCATGAATTGACAACAAACGTTAGTGCTGACTGTCCAGTCGAAGAGATGAATGCAGAAGATCCTCTGTTTATTCTCTATACCTCCGGCTCTACAGGTAAACCTAAAGGCGTGTTGCACACGACCGGGGGCTACCTTGTATATGCATCCCTGACATTTAAATATGTATTTGACTATCATCCGGGTGAAATCTATTGGTGCACAGCAGATGTCGGTTGGGTTACCGGGCATAGTTATCTTCTCTATGGGCCACTTTCCTGTGGTGCTATTACTCTGATGTTTGAAGGTGTACCAAACTATCCTTCAGCTAACCGTTTAAGTCAGGTTATTGACAAACATCAAGTTAATATCCTGTATACAGCACCAACAGCGATTCGTGCCCTGATGGCAGAGGGAGATAAAGCCATTGAAGGAACGAAACGTACTTCCCTACGTATTATGGGATCAGTTGGTGAACCTATTAACCCGGAAGCATGGGAATGGTATCACCAGAAAATTGGTAATAAAAAATGCCCGATTGTTGATACTTGGTGGCAGACAGAAACCGGTGGCTTCATGATAACGCCACTACCAGGAGCAACCGAACTAAAAGCAGGTTCCGCAACTTTACCTTTTTTCGGTGTTCAACCAGCACTGGTTGACAATCTTGGTGAGCCATTAGAAGGTGCTTGTGAAGGAAATCTGGTTATTACTGATTCCTGGCCAGGACAAGCACGTTCACTGTTCAGCGATCATGATCGTTTCGAACAAACCTATTTTTCCACCTTTAAGGGCATGTATTTTAGTGGTGATGGCGCACGCCGTGATGAAGATGGCTATTATTGGATAACTGGCCGTGTTGATGATGTGTTGAATATCTCTGGTCATCGTCTAGGTACTGCTGAAATTGAATCTGCTTTAGTTTCCCATCCCAAAATTGCAGAAGCCGCTGTCGTAGGTGTCCCACATAACATTAAAGGCCAAGCAATTTATGCCTACGTCACGCTAATTCACGGCGAGGAACCTTCTCCAGAATTATATACCGAAGTCCGTAATTGGGTGCGTAAAGAAATCGGCCCAATCGCTACACCAGATATCCTGCACTGGACAGATTCCTTACCAAAAACTCGCTCAGGAAAAATTATGCGCCGCATCCTGCGCAAAATTGCCTCCGGCGATATTAGTAACTTGGGAGATACTTCAACACTGGCAGATCCAGGAGTAGTAGAAAAACTATTGGAAGAAAAACAAACAATGAGTATTTCGTGACAGACAATGCCGCCGCAAGGCGGCAGTAATCAATTAATATAATAAATATAAGAGGATATACTCTAATGAATGACGCCATTTACCAAGGGATTGAGAATAACCCCCGTTTCAAAGAATTAGTTAAAAAACGAGGTCGTTTTGCATGGTTGCTATCAATAATTACATTAGTTTTGTATGTCAGTTTTATTTTCATCATTGCATTTGCACCTGAATGGCTAGGTACTCCCCTTTACGCTGGCTCCCATATTACCCGTGGGATACCAGTTGGCATTGGCTTAATTGTTATTTCATTCATCTTAACCGGCCTATATGTAATCAGAGCTAATAGTGAGTTTGATTCTCTTACCTCACAAATTCTCAGCGAGGTAAAAAAATGAAAAATTTTTGGCTGATAGTCATACTACTATTTTCTAATCTCACTTGGGCCGACGCAATCTCTGGAAACGTAGAAAGGCAACCAGTCAACATTCAGGCCATTATTATGTTCATCCTGTTCGTTGGCTTCACACTCTATATCACATACTGGGCTTCAAAAAGAACGCGCTCCCGCACCGATTATTACACCGCAGGCGGACGTATTACTGGATTCCAAAACGGAATGGCAATTGCAGGTGATTTTATGTCCGCAGCATCATTCCTTGGAATTTCCGCCTTGGTCTATACATCTGGTTACGATGGACTGATTTACTCTATAGGCTTCCTGATTGGCTGGCCCATTATTCTGTTTCTGATTGCCGAACGATTAAGAAACCTTGGGCGTTATACTTTTGCAGATGTTGCTTCTTACCGGTTACAGCAACGTCCAATCCGTACATTATCTGCAATTGGCTCACTGGTTGTTGTTGCTCTTTATCTTATCGCTCAAATGGTTGGAGCAGGTAAGCTTATCGAATTACTTTTTGGTCTGGATTACCACATTGCAGTCGTATTGGTTGGCATCCTAATGGTGTTTTATGTTCTGTTTGGTGGAATGTTGGCTACTACTTGGGTGCAAATTATCAAGGCCATTCTCTTGCTGGCTGGTGCCACCTTTATGGCTCTTATGGTCATGAAAGCAGTCAACTTCAATTTCAACACACTGTTCAAAGAAGCTGTTGCCGTTCATTCAAAGGGAGAAGCTATCATGAGTCCGGGAGGATTAGTTTCTGATCCGATCTCTGCACTCTCTCTGGGCCTTGCGTTGATGTTTGGTACTGCTGGCTTACCACATATTATTATGCGCTTCTTTACCGTAAATGATGCCAAAGAAGCACGGAAAAGTGTTTCCTATGCTACTGGTTTCATAGGCTATTTTTACATTCTGACTTTTATCATCGGCTTCGGCGCTATTTTACTCGTTAGCCCAAACTCTTCATTCAAAGATGCCACAGGTGCTCTTATCGGTGGTACTAACATGGCGGCAGTTCACCTTGCTAGTGCAGTTGGAGGTAACTTATTCCTTGGCTTTATCTCCGCAGTAGCTTTTGCCACTATTCTGGCCGTTGTAGCTGGTTTGACACTAGCTGGTGCATCAGCTGTATCACATGACTTGTATGCAAATGTCATTAAACACGGTAAAGCCAATGAACGAGATGAATTGAAAGTATCAAAAATTACTGTTGTGATACTTGGGCTTGTCGCAATCGGATTAGGTATTTTATTTGAGAATCAGAACATAGCTTTCATGGTTGGATTGGCATTCTCTATTGCTGCAAGCTGTAATTTTCCAATCATTCTGTTGTCTATGTACTGGCGTAAACTTACAACCCGTGGCGCATTAACCGGAGGGTGGCTTGGGTTAATCACAGCTGTGGTTCTGATGATTCTCGGTCCAACAATTTGGGTTAGCATTCTCGGCCATGAAAAACCAATTTATCCTTACGAGTATCCAGCACTATTCTCAATGATTGTCGCTTTCATTGGTTCATGGCTATTTTCCATTACCGATAATTCACTACAAGGTATACAGGAAAGAGAACAATTTAGAAATCAGTTTATTCGATCACAAACAGGGATTGGCATCGCTCAAGAAAAAGCACACTAATACGATTTTATACCTAACCTCTCCTTCAGGAGAGGTATTTTTATTAGGAAGCATTCTGAAATCGGAGCTATTTCACAAGTTAGGCTCTTGTTTTATTCTTAGGTTAATGATTAACTTTTTTATTTCAATTCGTTACTTAACATTATTAACCTATATGCGAAATAAATGGCCTATTCTTATTATCTTCGTTCTCGCTTTACTGCCAATAATTTTTATTGGCAATATAGCTAATGAGTATAAGTTAAAGATAGTATTATTCGGTTTCTTGCTAGCAGGTACTAACGCTTTTTTCTATCGTTTAAAATATTTTAAACCTTTAGTTTTACTTACATCTTTATTATGGTCCATCAATACATCCACATCATTTTTTTTCTCCAACGAACACCAGATAAGTTTTTCCTCAACTATTGCAAATACGTTTATCAATACGAATAGCAATGAAGCTGTAGGTATGTTGTCCTACAATAAATACTATGTATTCTTCTTTATTTTCATGCTGTTAATATATTTCTTGTCTGTTCGATGGCTCTCAAAAAATATAGATAACCGATTACTTAGATCCAGTGTATGGGCTTTGTTCTTTGCCTGCCTGTTAGTACCTATTGATTATTATATTTCAGGGAAAAAACATTCCGGGAAAATTATTTTGTCAGAACACTTTTTAATGGGAACACCATTCTATAACTCATCAGCAATGGTAAGGGCAATATACGAAAATCAACAAATCAGGAAAATCGCATCTGTTAGAGTGAATTTCAATTATATACAAGAAAATAAGGATATTGATCTTTATATATTACTGATAGGAGAATCTGCAAGAAGAGACCATATGTCCCTGTACGGTTATGATAAAACTACAACACCAACGTTGGACATGATGCGAGAAAATATGCTGATATTTAATCAAGCTATTTCTCCAGCACCAGTGACTATATTATCCGTACCTATTTCACTTTCTAATATCACCTTATATCAGCTCAGAAATAAAACTCACTATGCCGACAATATTATATCATTAGCTAAAGATGTAGGATTTAAAACAATCTGGATAAGTAACCAAGGGAAAGCCGGGAAAAGTAACAGTCTGATCACAGCTATTGCTAATATGTCTGATAATCAAAAGTGGAATAAATATATTGGATATGATGAAGAGTTACTACCCTATTTAGATGATACACTAGAACAGAAAGGTAAAAAACTTATCATCATGCATATCTACGGCAGTCATGAACCATCCTGCAATCGATTTCCAGACAATAAATTAATTTCCTTCTCATCAAATGAAGATGATAACTGCTATGATAGTTCAATAGCTTATACAGATCAGTTAATAAGAAAAATAGTTAATAAAATCAAAGGAAATAAAGCATCTATTCTCTATTTTTCAGATCATGGATTACAACGTTTAGATAAAGATGGTAATATTCGTTATCATCATGGTGTCAGTAATCCACGAAAAGATGCTTATAATATCCCTCTATTTATCTGGTATAACAATAATGTTAACCCACAATATCGCCACACCGGCGTGATAAATACCCATTTCTCAACTTCAGATAATTATTATCTTATTAGTGATTGGCTAGGTATTCATCATAAATCTCCAGAACACTGCCGCTCTCCATTAAGCAACTGTTTTAAACCACCAAAAGAATTAATGGTAATAGATGGCAATAAAAACCTGATGCAATATAGCAATCTCCCTGACGAAAAAGATATCAAAGCTTCAAACAAGTGATTTCTAGATGCTCAGATCTATTGCCTCTAGCATCAACTTAAGAGAATAATTCGTAGACATAAGATAAGGATAACTAATCCGTAATTTTTAAAACTCTTAATGCAATAGTAAACCATATAACGGGCAACTGTAGCATGCCATGCCCCCTTGTCTATCCGCCTGCAGAAACCGGGTTTCAGTTATTTTTCGGGCCGGCTATGACTATAACGGGTTTTGATGATCCACAGGCAGACAATAAAGAGGGTCAATCCGAAACCGCTAAGCGCGCGTTTCCGCATCCCCCTCCGCCCGTGCCCTGCCAATCCCGGGCGTCAGAAACGGTTCTCACCGTCCTATCCCCGGTTACCTGCCCCGGGCAGAATGAACCGCCCGGCGCGCCGGCATGTCATCGCTTCTCCGGCACACAAACGCAAAAACCCCCAGCTTCCGCTGAGGGTTTTCCCGGTATGTAAAGCCTGGCAGTGCCCTACTCTCGCATGGGGAGTCCCCACACTACCATCGGCGCTACGGCGTTTCACTGCTGAGTTCGGCATGGGGTCAGGTGGGACCACCGCGCTATCGCCGCCAGGCATATTC
>NZ_PUJW01000014.1 GCF_011189575.1 Photorhabdus cinerea | reverse complement strand
CGACAGATCATGGCGGTAAGGTGATTACCGCTATTGATGACTATACTCACAAGGGTATTCCTATCGCGGGTAAAGGTGATTGGGTGGAGTGCCCTCAATGCAAAGGTGTATTTCCTATTATTCAGGGGGCTGACGCTTTAAAATATAAAGGGAAACCGATTGCGCTTGAGGGAATGCAAACCGCTTGTGGGGCAAAATTAATTGCCAGTCAGCATAAGTTTACTCTTGTCAGTTAATGTGAATTTAATCCGGGGCATTTGAATTCCTGGTCAGGAGCTGGAGCAATAGTTTAAAGATATTCTTTGTATTGCAAAAAATAAGATAAACAGGAGACGTTAATATGCCAATACCATTAGTGGCCCCTGTCGCAGTGGGTGCGGCTGAATATGTCGCCAGTGCCTGTGCTGGGGTATTAATTGCTGTCGGTATCATGGAAGCAAGTAAGGAAAAACCGGTCGAAGACGATGAACATATTCACCGTAAGAAAATGGATTTTGTGATAAGTCCTGAAATCACGGATGAAGACAGAAATATCGTCTGGAGTGCTGAAGCCCATGCGGATTTTTGGGAGGATGATGATTTAGAGGAAGAATCCGTTGATACCAGTGCGGTTCAGGCGAAGGCCCAGTCTAAGGCGGAAGAATGTGAAAAAACGGAGAGTAAAAGGGAGTGCAAGGCTTGCCTGGCTATTCCGGTGACGAGTGAAAAATATCGCAAGGTGAGCCGCTGGAGCGCCATCACGATTAATTATCAGCGATTTATTGCCCAAACGAAATATGATCCCACTATACAGATGATCCAGGAATTTCAGTGTCTGAAAGTGACCTTTGATGGTTGGCGACCCGCGTATTGCTTATTTCTGGAGGCCAAAGCGCGGTATGACCAGTTTTTTAAGGATAATAAACCTAAAAAATGGTGGAGAGGCCGTTATTCAGCTAGAAATCAAGCAGAAAGGCATCAAACGGTTTGTGATGTACTGGATGGTACCCCTCATGTGGAATGGCACTTTTTACAGCCGATCAGTTATGGATATTTTAAGGTACTGTTTAGTAAATATAAAAATATCAGTGTCCACTATACCCCCTGCGACAATTTAGTTTAATCCGAGGTCAACATGGCGATAATTCGTTTAGAAATCAATGTATATTATCAACAGCAGGAAACCATTACCGCTAATATGGCATTAATGGACTTGTTTAATATCACACGGCAAATTGATGTATTTTTTGACCAGAAAAAAACTTGGTACTTAACAGGTTACTCCAGAAAGGAAGCACTAAAATATATTGTGTTTGATGAACAGGGGCCAACTGAGGTTGCCATAAAAAACTTTGAAAAAGATTATAAAAAAGATTTTCCAGCGCTTATTACTGGGATATGGGATGGTGAAAAGGATGAATTATCTAGCGGCATAGATTATAGCAAAATGCCAAGTGTTCGCCCTAACTGGGTTTGGTTGCAATTGAATTTAAATATTGACAGTCAGCAGCTTGATGTATTGCGGTTAATTAACCTAGTTAGCTATTTGGCCTTGAGCCGTAATTCACCTAATATTCAGGTGGAGTCGAATGAATATACCTTAAAAGGCAAACAAGTTTTCCCTGACCGCCTCAGTGTTGGCTGGATGCTTTACCAGCCCCGTATTATTGATAAATCCTATCTGCCTATGGCGGAGGATGTGCTTCCGGTGCAGCATAATAATGAACAGGTAGGTACTCTGATTATCACCAAGAAAGGCATTTTTGACGGTGAAAATCAGGACGATATTGATAAATCCAATGATGTTGAAATTCAGTTGGTGAACTTAGGATTATTGCCATTAATTACCGAGGTGTGATGGGAAATGATGCTATTTTCCAATTGAAAAACGGTGGAGAACGTTAATGTCAAAAGCGGTTATTCTGCTGGGTGATACGACAGATCATGGCGGTAAGGTGATTACCGCTATTGATGACTATACTCACAAGGGTATTCCTATCGCGGGTAAAGGTGATTGGGTGGAGTGCCCTCAATGCAAAGGTGTATTTCCTATTATTCAGGGTGCTGACGCTTTAAAATATAAAGGAAAATCGATTGCGCTTGAAGGAATGTGAACCGCTTGTGGGGCAAAATTAATTGCCAGTCAAAGTAAGTTTACCCATGATTTTTGAAATCAATGGAGCTGACGTCCAGCGGGATGGGCTCCATGATAAATAAACTCCATTAAAGTCTCTAAAATAGTGATGAATTGGTTTTTTCAGTCACATTAAGCACATTCAATACACATAAATATTGAACATCAGAGTCCATAAATTAAAGTATACCCTTCATCTTTCAAGTTGCTGTTTTATTGGCTGCTTTCACTTACCCCAGTTACATAGTTATCTATGCTCCTGGGGATGCGTTCACTTGCCGCCGTGCTGCAAATTGAAATCTATTGGGTATAGCTTCTGTTCAGTTCACTTTATTGGCTATTTTCACCGTATAACGTTTTTAATACTAAACTGAAAATTTAAATCACTTTATGCGGACCAAAGCATTCATAGTGGATAAATTGTTTATCAATTCCTATCTCTAATAACTGCTTCGCTACATATTGCATAAAGGGAACTGGGCCACAGAAATAAAAATGCATACCTTCAGTTTTTAGCGCACCATTCAGAACTGCCAGATCCATAAAACCTTTGTGTTGGTAATGAACACTTTGCTGATCTTCATTTCTTGGCTCGCGGTACCAAATTGTGCTGTTAAGATTCGGCATTGCCTGTGCAATGGCTGCGACTTCGTTGGTAAATGCGTGATGACCACCATGTTCTGCTGCATGTAACCAGTTAATCTGGCTGTTATGATTTTGTTGGTGGAGTTGATGCAACATACTCATCATCGGTGTCAAGCCAACACCAGCAGAAATCAGAGTCACGGGGGTTTCTGGTTTAATATCAAGGAAGAAATCTCCGCGTGGAGCAGCCAGCCAAACGGTATCACCTTCTTGCATCTTATCATGCATATGGTTGGAAACTGTTCCTTGTGGCTCTCGTTTGATCGCAATTCGATAGCTGGAACCATTTGGTGCTGTTGTCAGTGAATACTGGCGAATTTCGCGGTTATCAAAGCTATCATCTTCTAGATAAATGCTCAAATATTGGCCGGGTTTATAGTCCATTACTTTCCCGCTATCCTGCGGCACAAACTCAAAGCTGCAAATGACATCACTTTTTACTTGTTTCCGGCTGATACGGAATGGACGCAAGCCACGCCAGCCGCCATCTGTCGATTCGCCACTATGATAGATCTGCTCTTCACGATTGATAAAAACATCAGCCAGCACACCATAAGCTTTTCCCCAGGCATCCAGAATTTCATTTCCCGGTTGAAACATTTCATCCAATGTTGCCAGCAAGTGAGTACCGACAATTTGATAATGTTCTGGTTGAATATTCAGACTGGCGTGTTTATGAGCGATTTTTTCAACTGCCGGCAAGAGGGCTGCCAGATTATCAAGATTGGCTGCATAGGCGCAAATAGCATTGAATAGGGCTTCACGCTGATCGCCATTGAGTTGATGACTCATATTAAAAATATTTTTCAGCTCAGGATTATGTTTGAACATCCGCTCATAAAAATGGGCGGTCAGTTTCGGGCCAGTAGCAGAGAGCAGTGGAATAGTAGATTTGACAGTTGCAATGGTTTGACTATCCAGCATGGTTGAAACTCCTGAATTTCTTTCAAGTGATCATGAAAGCTATAACATGTAAATTAAATGCAACTTATAGCTTTTTGAGGATTTTGTAAATATAAAATGTGGCCTTTACGGTAAAAAAATATTTGCAGAAGATACTTACATTGAGGCTAAGACTACCCGAGGTCACAAATTCCGATAATGATCCAAAATGCAGGAAATTTTTGTTATGTCTGAAAAAACCGATATCTTGTTGCAATTGGCATGCAATCGTTTGCGTAAAATATTTTGTCAAGACTATCTCATTCTGTGAAAAGGGTTTACACTGTGTGCCATTCTGCCCTTTGGGGTGTTGTTTGAAGAGAAGTTAGCTAAGTCAGGAGAACCCAATGTTAAAGCGTGAAATGAATATTGCTAATTATGATCCCGAACTATGGCAGGCGATGGAGCAAGAAGTTGTTCGTCAGGAAGAACATATCGAGTTAATTGCCTCTGAAAACTATACCAGCCCAAGAGTTATGCAGGCACAGGGCTCCCAGCTTACTAACAAATATGCCGAAGGTTATCCGGGTAAACGCTACTACGGCGGTTGTGAATATGTCGATGTTGTTGAACAATTGGCTATTGATCGCGCTAAGGCGCTGTTTGGTGCTGATTATGCCAACGTTCAACCTCACTCAGGCTCTCAAGCGAATGCGGCAGTTTATATGGCCTTGCTGCAACCAGGTGATACTGTGTTGGGGATGAATTTGGCACATGGTGGTCATTTGACTCATGGCTCTCCGGTTAACTTCTCTGGTAAGTTATATAACATCGTGCCTTACGGTATCGATGATAGCGGTAAAATTGATTATGACGATATCGCTGCACAAGCTCAAAAACACCAACCAAAAATGATTATCGGTGGTTTTTCTGCTTACTCTGGTGTTGTTGATTGGGCAAGAATGCGTGAAATTGCAGACAGTATTGGCGCTTATTTGTTCGTTGATATGGCACACGTTGCTGGCCTAATCGCTGCGGGGGTTTACCCTAACCCAGTTCCTCATGCCCACATTGTGACTACCACGACGCATAAAACACTAGCGGGCCCACGTGGTGGCTTGATCCTGGCAAAAGGTGGCGACGAAGAGCTGTATAAGAAATTGAATTCTTCTGTATTCCCGGGTTGCCAGGGTGGACCTTTGATGCATGTTATTGCCGGTAAAGCCGTTGCATTGAAAGAAGCTATGGAGCCAGAATTCAAAGCATATCAACACCAAGTTGCTGATAATGCTAAAGCAATGGTTGAAGTTTTCCTGGCGCGTGGCTACAAAGTAGTTTCCGGTGGTACTGAGAACCACTTATTCCTGCTGGATCTGGTTGACAAAAATATCACTGGTAAAGATGCTGATGCTGCGTTGGGCCGTGCAAACATTACCGTAAACAAAAACAGCGTACCTAATGATCCGAAGAGCCCATTTGTGACTTCCGGTGTACGTATTGGTACTCCTGCAATTACCCGCCGTGGCTTCAAACAAGCAGAAGCTCAGGAACTGGCTGACTGGATGTGTGATGTACTGGACAACATCAATGATGAAGCGATCATTGAATCGACTAAGCAAAAAGTTCTGGCTATTTGCGCAGAATATCCGGTTTACGCATAAATAATAATTTTAATAAATAATTATTAAAACCTGCTCCAGCTAACCTTGTTTGCTTAAGTTAGTGTCGAGCAGGTTTTTTTGCATTATTAACCAGGAGGGATTGATGGTTATTCAGTCGACACGTTGGTTGGCGTTAGATTATTTCACGTATTTCTTTTCTTACGGGATATTTTTGCCTTTTTGGGCTGTTTGGCTTCAGGGTGAAGGTATAGCACCTGATATGATAGGGGTTTTATTGGGTGCAGGTTTAGTTTCTCGTTTCCTGGGCAGCTTACTGATAGCGCCTACGGTTAAAAATCCTGCGAAACTTATTGTTGCGTTGCGTATATTGGCATTGTTGACCTTAATTTTCGTTGTTGGTTTTACATTGGGAAATCACTGGGCATGGCTTCTGTTCGTCATGATTGGTTTCAACCTGTTTTTTTCACCGATGATGCCGTTGGGAGATGCGCTGGCGGGAACATGGCAAAAACAATTTCCTTTTGATTATGGCAAAATACGGGTCTGGGGTTCGATTGCGTTTATTATCAGTTCAGCGTTGACCGGGGAATTGATCTCTATCTGGGGCCATTATGCCATTCTTATCACTATGCTGTTCAGTGTCTTGTCAACGCTGTTGGTGACATTGCTTAAACCCTCCATCATGCCCGCTAGTGAAGTCAAATCAGACAAAATTGATGTTGTGTCATTTAAACAGTTGTTGTCTGAAAAACCGATATGTCAGTTCCTGCTCTGTGTGGCTTTATTGCAGGGCGCCCACGCGGGATATTATAGTTTCAGTGCAATTTACTGGGAAAAATTGGGTTACTCTGCCTCGGTAGTTGGTTATCTTTGGTCTTTAGGAGTAGTAGCTGAGGTTGTTATTTTTACGCTGAGTAATAAATTATTCCGTCGCTGGAGTGCCCGTGACCTTTTGCTGCTTTCTGGTATATGTGGTGTCGTTCGTTGGGGATTGATGGCAACATTCACTGAATTGCCGGTATTGATTGTCGTGCAAATCCTGCATTGTGGCACATTCACTGTCTGCCATTTGGCGGCAATGCGTTTTATCGGTGCCAGAAAGGAAGAGGAAATTGTTCGATTGCAGGCGGCTTATTCTGCGTTAGCAATGGGGGGCGCTATTGCTGTCATGACGGTAGTTGCAGGATTTATGTATGATTATCTGCACAGTGGAATTTTCTGGGTAATGGCTTTAGTTGCTTTTCCTGCCATCTTCTTGCGGCCACAGGTTAAAGCTCATAATTATTAACAATATAGGTCCAGTTTCTTATGAAATTTTTATAAGAAACTGGATAGTTTTAATAATATTTTTATGAGATATCATGTCGAACAAGTTAACAATAAAAGATATAGCACGCTTGGCTAATGTCAGTAAATCAACTGTATCGCGTGTATTAAACAATGAAAGTAGTGTAAGTTCACAGGTACGTGAAAGAGTCGAAGCGATTATTCACCAAAATAACTTTATTCCCTCTAAATCTGCGAGAGCGATGCGGGTGAAAAGTGACAAAATTATTGCCTTAATTGTGTCACGGTTGGGGTCCTTTTCGGAAAATCTATCTATAAGTACGATGTTACCCCTATTTTATCAGCATGGTTATGATCCTATTATTATGGAAAGTAATTTTAATCCGCAGCTTTTACAGGAACATCTACGCCAATTGGCGTTACGTAATGCGGATGGTGTTATTTTGTTTGGTTTCACAGGATTGTCAGAAGAATTCTTATTTCCCTGGCGTGAAAAAATAGTGGTATTTGCACGTGAATATGCTGATTTTTCTTCCATATGTTATGACGATGCGGGCGCTGTTCGCTTACTAATGAATGAACTTTACCAGCGGGATCACAGAGATATCAGTTTTCTTGGTGTACGTGATTGTGATACCACAACAGGTTTTCGTCGTCATCAATCCTATTTAAATTGCTGTGAACAGAAAGGGTTACGCCCACTTTCTGTTCAATGTGATTTAAGCTATCAGAGCGGGTTTCAACATGTTGACAAAGTATTAAGAAAGGAAACTACGGCCTTAATCTGTGCAACAGACAGCCTGGCGTTGGGAGCATATAAGTATTTGCAGCAAAATAACCGGGAAGATATACAGATAGGTAGTATTGGCAGTACACCCTTGCTGAATTTTTTGTACCCTAATACGCTTTCTGTGGATTTGGGCTATAGTGAAGCAGGTAAGTATGCGGCCCATCAATTGATGGCTCAGATAAATCGACAATACCCAAAACAACAGGTAATCGTTCCCAGTAAATTGGCTTAAAAGTAAGAATATTGCAATTTCAATGTGATCTTTAACGCATTTTTGGGAACGTTCCCATGACAAGCATTACTGAATGATATTAGGATGAAATTACTTTACTAAGCATGCTAATTAGTGATTGATACTAACTTATAATGATTGGCTATGATGAAAAATAAAATAAATTCTAAAGATATTGAAAAACTAATTACATTAATCGGTGGTTGTGAAAATATAGCCAGTGTGACTCATTGTATTACTCGGTTGAGGTTTGTATTGGTTGAACCCGCTAAGGCGATGACAGATAAAATAAAAAATCTGCCGATGGTTAAAGGGTGTTTTACCAATGCAGGGCAGTTCCAGGTCGTGATAGGCACTAACGTTGATGATTATTATCAGGTTTTAAATAGCTATCTTGGTCAATCTGAATTGAGTAAGCAAGATATACAGCAAGTTCAGAAAAAGCAGGCTAAGAAAAAAAATATGAAATGGCAAGAGCGAATTATTTCTCAGTTTGCAGAAATATTTTTTCCTCTTCTACCGGCATTAATTAGCGGAGGGCTTATTCTGGGCTTCCGTAATATTATTGGTGATATTCCATTCAGTGATGGTAAAACTTTAGTCCAGATGTATCCTGTCTGGAAAACGATATATGATTTTTTATGGTTGTTAGGTGAGGCTATTTTCTTCTATTTGCCGGTGGGTATCTGTTGGTCAGCAGTCAGGACAATGGGGGGAACACCGATATTAGGAATTATATTAGGAATAACATTAGTGTCGCCTCAACTTATGAATGCTTATCAGTTAGGGCAACATATTCCTGATATATGGAATTTTGGCTTATTCACAATCAATAAAGTCGGTTATCAGGCACAAGTTATTCCGTCATTGTTGGCTGGCATTACTTTGGGGTGGATTGAAATTCAGTTAAAACGGGTGGTTCCTAGTTATCTCTATCTGGTGATTGTTCCTGTCGTTTCATTGATCTTAGCAACCTTTTTAGCACATAGCCTGATTGGGCCGTTTGGTCGGTTACTCGGGGATGGAGTTGCTTGGGTTGTTAAGGCATTGATGACGGGAAGTTTTGCTCCTGTAGGCGCGGCTTTATTCGGATTCTTTTATGCGCCGTTGGTTATCACAGGTATTCATCAAACCACATTAGCCATTGATATGCAGATGGTTCAAAGTATAGGTGGGACACCGATTTGGCCTATTATTGCATTATCTAATATTGCTCAAGGTTCAGCGGTTGTTGGCATTATTTTAATTAGCAAAAAGCATAATGAACGTGAGTTATCTGTGCCCGCAGCGATTTCCGCATATTTGGGCGTTACTGAGCCTGCTATGTATGGTATTAATATCAAATATCGATACCCTATGCTCTGTGCCATGATTGGTTCTGGTTTCGCTGGATTAATTTGTGGATTGAGTGGTGTATTAGCAAACGGTATTGGTGTCGGTGGTCTGCCAGGTATCCTTTCGATTAAACCACAATTCTGGGCAATTTATGCATTAGCTATGCTCGTGGCCGTTATCATTCCGTTGGTACTGACTACCATTGTTTATCGAAAGAAGAATATGAGTAGTGTGTTAGCTGTTGAATAATCCTGTTAAATCTTCACTTGATTAACAGATATAAAAGTAACTTTAACTCAGGAAATATATTGATAAGGCGTTTTTGATGGACAAAATCATTCCATGGTGGTTACAAGGTGTCATCTATCAGATATATCCTAAAAGTTTTCAGGATACTACTGGTAGTGGAACCGGCGATCTGAACGGTATTACTTACCGGCTTGATTATTTGAAGAAACTGGGAGTGGACGCTATTTGGGTGACTCCTTTTTACCTCTCACCACAGGTAGATAATGGCTATGATGTCGCTGATTATTGTTCGATTGACCCGGCTTACGGTTCAATGGATGATTTTAAGCGTTTGGTCGATGAAGCACATCAACGTGATATCCGTATCATCGTGGATATTGTTTTCAACCATACATCCACTCAGCATCCTTGGTTCAAACAAGCACAGGACATTAATAGCCCTTACCGGCAGTATTACATCTGGCGGGATGGGATACCGGGGACTCCGCCTAATAATTGGGTGTCAAAATTTGGCGGCAATGCTTGGGAGTGGCACGAGGAAAGCAAACAGTATTATTTACACCTGTTTGCCACGGAGCAGGCGGATTTAAACTGGGAACATGAGCCAGTACGCGCTGAACTTAAAAAGATTTGTGAATTTTGGGCTGACCTTGGTGTTGATGGGTTCCGTCTGGATGTTATCAATCTGGTTTCTAAGCAGCAGGGTTTTCCTGAAGCAACTGAAGGAGATGGACGTCAATTCTATACCGATGGTCCGCGTATTCATGAGTTTTTGCAGGAAATAAACAGAGAGGCATTCCAGCCTGCGGGGGTGATGACTGTCGGGGAGATGTCTTCTACTTCCCTGGAAAATTGCCAGCGCTATTCCTCGTTAGATGGTGAAGAGCTATCGATGGTTTTTGCTTTTCATCACTTGAAAGTCGATTACCCCAATGGCGAAAAATGGGTCATTGCGCCACCTGATTTTATTGAATTGAAGAAAATTTTTGCTAAGTGGCAGCAAGGGATGCATGGACGGGCGTGGAATGCTCTGTTCTGGTGTAATCACGATCAACCGCGGATTGTTTCACGTTTTGGTGGTGAAGGAGCATTACGGGTTCCATCTGCTAAAATGTTGGCAATGGTGTTGCACGGTATGCAAGGAACGCCTTACATCTATCAAGGGGAAGAATTGGGGATGACTAACCCTAATTTTTCTCAAATTGAGGATTATCGGGATATAGAAAGTTTAAATATTTATCAAGAGAAGATTGAGCTGGGCGATGATAAAGAAAAAATCTTATCGGTCTTAGCGAAGAAATCTCGTGATAATGGGCGAACGCCGATGCAGTGGGATGCAACTCATAATGCAGGATTTACTCAGGGGGAACCGTGGCTCGCGCTAAATAGTGATTACAGGGACGTGAATGCTGAAAACGCTATGCAGGATGATGATTCAGTTTTTCATTGTTATGCACGTTTAATAAAATTGCGGAAGGAATATCCTGTATTGACTTATGGCAGCTATGAAGACTTATTGCCATCTCATCCTTCTTTTTGGTGTTATATTCGTCGTTGGGAAAATCAAACGTTGCTGGTTATCGCCAATCTCAGCGCGGAAGTGCAGGAGTGGTCACTGGATGCTTCTTTATCCCATTGCTCATGGGTTAAGTTAATGGGGAATTATCCTGAACGTCAGCTACCTGCGAAAAATATGTCGCTACAGCCTTACGAAGCGGTTTATTGGTTAGCGGAGTAATTTAGGTTTAAAACGACAACAAAAAAGTTCATTGATGACTTTTTTGTTGTCAAATGGAATTGCAGGCTCAAAGGATATCGTCTGCAATTCCTGCTTTAAAGATTGGCTTTGAATTAACGTTTCAATGCTTCTGATAATTCATCACGCATTTCGGCCAGAATATCTTTAACAACGCGTGGATTACCCGCAACAAGATTACCGGAATGAATGTAATTATGGCCACCAACGAAATCAGTAATGATACCGCCAGATTCACGAACCAACAGTTCACCGCCCATAAAATCCCACGGCTTTAGGCCAATTTCAAAGTAACCATCAACCCGGCCAGCCGCAACATAAGCCAGATCCAACGCGGCTGAACCTGTACGGCGGAAATCAGCGCAACGCACAAATAATTTGCCTAGAGTATTAATGAAAACAGTGGAATGCTGTTTTGCTTTAAATGGAAAACCTGTTGCCAGAATAGTGCCATCCAGATCGCGGGCATTGGTGCCACGCAGACGGTAACCATTCAACTGAGCACCTTGACCACGGGTTGTGGTGAAAAGCTCATTACGCATTGGATCATAAACAACGGCAACTTCAGTACGGCCTTTAATGCGAACTGCAATAGAAACAGCGAAATGGGGGAGACGTTTGATAAAGTTAGTGGTGCCATCCAGTGGATCGATTACCCATTGAATATCATCATCTTCGCCTGCTAGTTCGCCACTTTCTTCCGTAATAATCGTGTGCTTAGGATAAGATTTGCGGATAACGTCGATAATCAGCGCTTCTGCGGCTTTGTCAACGTTGGTCACAAAGTCGTTATTACCTTTTTGACTCGCTTCAACCGCATCAGGAGTTTCATAATTCTTGGCAATCAGGTTGCCGGCCTTACGCGCAGCGCGTATGGCGATGGTCAGCATCGGATGCATGGGGTATCTTCCACTAGGATGTTAAAGAACGGATAATTAATCGGCGCGCAGTATAGCAGTAGTTCGGAAAAATGACTAATACTGTGTTAAGATATTTGATTCTTATAACTAGTCCAGAAGTTGTCATGTTAGAAAATATCCGCATTATCTTGGTTGAAACTTCCCACACTGGGAATATGGGGTCAACTGCCCGGGCAATGAAAACAATGGGATTAACCAATCTTTATCTGGTTAATCCACTGGTTCAGCCAGATTCTCATGCGATCGCTCTTTCTGCGGGTGCCAGCGATGTTATTGGTAATGCGACTATTGTTGATAGTTTGGATAAAGCTTTGGTTGGTTGCGAACTGGTGATTGGTACCAGTGCTCGTTCAAGAACCCTTTCATGGCCGATGGTCGAACCTCGTGAATGTGGTGAACGGAGCGTTCAAGAAGCAGAACATGCACCTGTTGCAATTGTCTTTGGGCGTGAGCGTGTAGGGCTCACTAATGAAGAATTGCAGAAGTGTCATTATCATCTGAATATCCCGACTAACTCAGAATACAGTTCATTAAATCTGGCAATGGCGGTTCAGCTTGTGAGTTATGAAATCCGTATGGCCTATCTCGCGCGTCAGGATAAAGTTGAGCAGGAAACAAATGAGACTGAATATCCATTAGTTGATGATATGGAGCGTTTTTATCATCACCTTGAACAGGTATTACATGATTCTGGTTTCATCAGGAAAGCACATCCAGGCCAAATAATGAATAAATTAAGACGGCTTTTTACCCGTGCTCGTCCAGAGATGCAGGAGCTGAATATTCTGCGTGGCATACTGACCTCGGTTGAAAAATGGGCGAAGAAATAGTTGAGTAAATTACTAGGTTAAATAGTTGACTAAAACACTCAGGAATGACACAATTTCATTCATATTTCACCACGGGGTAATTCATTTATGAGATTGACATCTAAAGGGCGTTATGCAGTAACTGCCATGCTTGATGTGGCGTTACACTCACAAGAAGGTCCGGTGCCCTTGGCCGACATTTCTGAGCGTCAGGGTATTTCCCTCTCCTACCTTGAACAATTATTTTCTCGCTTGCGTAAAAATGGTCTGGTTTCAAGCGTCCGTGGTCCGGGTGGCGGTTATTTGCTGGGCAGAGATGCCGATAAAATTGTCGTTGCCGAAGTTATTTTCGCTGTTGATGAATCGGTAGATGCTACCCGTTGCCAGGGTAAAGAAGGGTGTCAAGGTGGTGATCGCTGTTTGACACATGCTTTATGGCGCGATTTAAGTGATCGTATTACCAGTTTCCTGAGTAGTATTAGTTTAAAAGAATTAGTTAATAATCAAGAAGTGTTAGATGTTGCTGATCGTCAAGATAACGATAAACGCCGTACGCCTAATGGCAGAGCACAAGAAACAATTAATGTCAATCTGCGCGCATAAGCAGAACTTGTGATGAATTGAAGTATTAGAAGTAGGGAGTATGTGAGCAATGAAATTACCCATTTATTTAGACTACTCAGCAACGACACCGGTTGATCCGCGTGTTGCTGAAAGAATGATGCAATATCTGACCATGGACGGGGTATTTGGTAACCCGGCTTCCCGTTCTCACCGTTTTGGCTGGCAGGCTGAAGAAGCGGTTGATATTGCCCGTAATCAGATTGCTGATTTAGTGGGTGCTGATCCGCGTGAAATTGTTTTCACTTCCGGCGCAACTGAATCAGACAATCTTGCTATTAAAGGTGCCGCTAATTTTTATCAGAAAAAAGGCAAGCACATCATCACCAGCAAAACCGAACATAAAGCGGTTCTGGATACTTGCCGTCAGTTAGAGCGTGAAGGATTTGAAGTCACTTATCTGGCACCTCAAAGCAATGGGCTGATTGATTTAAAAGATCTGGAAGCCGCAGTGCGTGATGACACTATTTTGATCTCTATCATGCACGTTAACAATGAAATTGGTGTGGTACAGGATATCGCTGCTATTGGCGAAATGTGTCGCAGTCGCGGCATCATTTTTCATGTTGATGCCACTCAGAGCGTAGGTAAGCTGCCTATCGACCTGGCTAAACTTAAAGTTGACCTGATGTCTTTCTCCGCGCATAAAATTTATGGGCCGATGGGGATTGGTGCGCTGTACGTTCGCCGTAAACCACGCATTCGTATTGAAGCTCAGCAACATGGTGGCGGTCATGAACGTGGTATGCGTTCTGGCACTTTACCTGTTCACCAAATTGTCGGTATGGGTGAAGCGTATCGCATTGCTAAACAAGAGATGGAAAGCGAATCTCAACGTCTGCGCGGTCTGCGTTTACGCTTGTGGAATGGTATTAAAGATATCGAGGAAGTTTTCCTCAACGGCGACTTGGAACACGGCGCGCCACACATTCTGAATGTCAGCTTCAACTATGTTGAAGGTGAATCACTGATGATGTCATTAAAAGATCTGGCGGTTTCTTCGGGTTCTGCATGTACTTCCGCAAGTTTGGAGCCCTCCTATGTATTGCGTGCGTTGGGTATGAATGACGAACTGGCGCACAGTTCTATCCGTTTCTCTTTAGGGCGCTTTACCACGGAAGAAGAGATCGACTATGCCATTGAACTGATTCACAAATCTATTGGCCGCTTGCGTGAACTTTCTCCACTGTGGGAAATGTTTAAACAAGGTGTAGATCTTAACAGTATCGAATGGTCTCATCACTAATTAGACGGCTTTGGGAGTAACAACTATGGCTTACAGCGAAAAAGTAATTGATCACTATGAAAACCCACGCAATGTTGGTTCTTTCGATAATGAAGATCCAACGGTTGGTAGCGGCATGGTCGGTGCCCCGGCGTGTGGTGACGTCATGAAACTACAAATCAAAGTCAATAATGAAGGCATTATTGAAGATGCGCGTTTCAAAACCTATGGTTGCGGTTCTGCAATTGCTTCCAGCTCTTTAGTTACTGAATGGATGAAGGGCAAATCTCTGGAGCAGGCAGAAGCGATTAAAAATACTGCAATTGCAGATGAATTAGAACTGCCACCAGTGAAAATTCACTGTTCTATTCTGGCAGAAGATGCAATTAAAGCAGCCATTGCGGATTACAAAAGTAAACGCCAGGGCAAATAATTGCCCTTGATAATAAGAAAATAGAACATGAATTTGGTGGATACTGGCTGTTATACCCAATGGATTTCAAGATGTATCGCGACGGCAAGGGAGCGAATCCCCGGGAGCATAGATAACTCTGTGACCGGGGTGAGTGAGTGCCGCCAACAAAGAGGCAGCTTGAAAGATAACGGGTATATATACCAACCAGTATCCGCCTTTGTTGGTTTTGAAAAGTGAGGTTGTTGTATGTCAATTTCCCTTACAGAAAGTGCTGCACAACGCGTTTCGTCATTCCTAAGTAACCGTGGAAAAGGTGTTGGTTTACGCCTTGGCGTCAGAACATCAGGCTGCTCAGGTATGGCATATCTGCTTGAGTTTGCCGATGTGATTAACGAAGACGACACCGTATTTAAAGATAAGGGTGTCAAAGTTATCGTGGATGGCAAGAGCATGGTCTACCTCGACGGTACAGAACTGGATTTTGTTAAAGAGGGCCTTAACGAAGGCTTTAAATTCAACAACCCGAATGTTTCCAGCGAATGTGGTTGTGGAGAAAGTTTTAAAGTTTAATTCCGTTTTTCGGCTAAATCCAGAGAACAAGTTTAGATTATGGACTATTTCACTCTATTCGGGCTGCCGGCTCGTTATGCTATTGACCGTGAACAACTGACAAACTGTTATCAGGAATTGCAGCGTCAGTTTCACCCTGATCGCTTTGCTAGTCAGCCGGAGCGTGAAAAAACGCTGGCGTTGCAGCAGGCAGCGACTATCAATGATGGCTATCAAACGCTTAAACACCCACTGAAACGTGCTGAATATATACTCTCTCTACATGGTTTTGATTTAGCCAACGAGCAACACACCATGAATGACAATGCTTTCCTGATGGAACAGCTTATGTTGCGGGAAGAGTTAGAATTCATTGAAAATAAAGCCGATGCAGAAATGGCATTGGCAGATTTTGCTGCCCGTCTGAACGGGATGATTAAAACCCGTAGTCAGCAAATGGAGCAACAATTGAATGAACAGCAGTGGGGACAGGCAGCCGATACTGTTCGTAAATTGCGTTTTCTGGATAAATTGCAACAGCAAGTTGAACAACTAGAAGAACGTTTACTGGACGACTTTTAAGGAAAGCGTATATGGCTTTATTACAAATCAGCGAGCCGGGTTTATCTGCTGTACCACATCAACGTCGTTTGGCTGCCGGTATTGATTTAGGTACAACGCATTCATTAGTTGCAACCGTTTGTAGTGGGCAAGCGGAAACCCTGATGGATAGTGAAGATCGTTACCTGCTTCCTTCGGTTGTTCACTACCATAAAAAGGGGACTGAAATTGGTTGGTTAGCTCGTCAACAGGCTGCATGTGATCCCGTTAATACCATCAGTTCTGTGAAGCGCATGATGGGGCGCTCTCTGGTTGATATTCAACAACGTTATCCCAATCTTCCTTATCAATTTCAGGCGAGTGAGAACGGGCTGCCATTAATCAATACGGCAATAGGTTTAGTCGATCCTATTCAGGTTTCTTCTGAGATTCTTAAATTGTTGGCACAGCGTGCAGAAGAAACACTGGATGGTAAGCTTGATGGCGTTGTGATCACTGTTCCTGCCTATTTTGATGATGCACAGCGTCAGGGCACAAAAGATGCAGCTCGTTTAGCTGGATTACATGTTCTGCGCTTGCTTAACGAACCGACTGCCGCAGCAATTGCTTATGGACTGGATTCTGGTCAGGAAGGTGTGATTGCTGTTTATGATTTAGGTGGCGGTACATTTGACGTTTCTATTCTCCGACTGAGCCGTGGTGTATTTGAAGTGCTGGCAACCGGTGGTGACACTGCGCTTGGGGGAGATGATTTCGATTTGATGCTTGTTGACTGGATTCGTGAACAGGCAGGTATCAGCAGTCGGGATGACCACAGTCTACAACGTCAGCTATTGGATATTGCCACTCAGGTAAAAATTGCTTTAAGTGATGCCGATGTTGCAGCAATAAATATTGCCGACTGGCAGGGGAAAATCACCCGTTCCGAATTTGAAGCACTGATTACACCGTTAATAAAACGTACTTTGCTGGCAAGTCGCCGAGTGCTGAAAGATGCAGAAGTCTCAGCGGATGAAGTTTTACAAGTGGTGATGGTGGGAGGCTCAACCCGTATACCACTGGTTCGTCACATGGTTGGGAAGTTTTTTGGCCGTGAACCATTGACTTCAATTGATCCTGATAAAGTTGTAGCCATTGGTGCTTCGATCCAGGCGGATATTTTGGTAGGTAACAAACCAGACAGCGACATGCTGTTATTGGATGTGATTCCGCTTTCACTGGGACTAGAAACCATGGGGGGCTTGGTTGAAAAAGTTATCCCCCGCAATACCACCATTCCAGTAGCAAGAGCACAGGAATTCACGACCTTTAAAGACGGTCAGAGTGCAATGAGTATTCATGTGGTGCAAGGGGAAAGAGAATTGGTGAATGATTGCCGTTCACTGGCCCGTTTTACACTGCGTGGTATTCCGCCATTACCGGCTGGTGGTGCCCATATCCGGGTGACTTTCCAGGTGGATGCTGATGGCTTGCTGAGCGTCAGCGCATTGGAAAAATCGACGGGTGTGGAAGCCGCTATTCAGGTGAAACCTTCCTATGGTTTATCTGATGAAGAAATAGCTCGCATGATAAAAGATTCTATGGCAAATGTTCAGGAGGATATCAATGCGCGCAAACTGGCAGAACAAAAAGTAGAAGCGGCGCGGGTACTGGAAAGTGTCACCAGTGCGTTAGAAAAAGATGCTGATTTACTGAATGAACAAGAGCAGGCGGCGATTGATGCCGCTGTAGAAATACTTATAAAAAGCGTTCAGGGGAGTGATCCTCAAATTATAGAGAACGCAATTAAACAACTGGACAAGCAAACGCAGGAATTCGCAGCGCGTCGGATGGATACATCTATTCGTCGTGCATTGGCGGGCCATTCTGTGGATGAGATTTAATTATGCCGAAAATTGTATTTTTACCTCATAACGATCTTTGCCCTGATGGTGCAGTGCTGGAAGCCAGAGAAGGGGAATCCATTCTGGATGTTGCATTGCGCAATGGGATTGAAATTGAACATGCTTGTGAAAAATCCTGTGCTTGCACAACTTGCCACTGTATCGTTCGTGAAGGCTTCGATTCACTGGAAGAGAGCTCTGAACTGGAAGATGACATGTTGGATAAAGCTTGGGGGCTGGAGCCAGAAAGTCGTCTGAGTTGTCAGGCCAGAGTCTCGGATGAAGATTTGGTAATAGAAATTCCAAAATACACGATTAACCATGCCCGTGAGCACTGATTGGCAGGAGAAATATATAAATGAGCCTGAAATGGTCTGACAGTCGTGAAATTGCAGAAGCGCTGTATGACAAGTTTCCTGATCTAGACCCAAAAACAGTTCGCTTTACTGATATGCATCAGTGGATTTGTGAATTAGATGATTTTGATGATGCTCCCGAGAAATCTAATGAAAAGATTCTGGAAGCTATTCTTCTGGTCTGGCTGGATGAATTTGAATAACAAAATAGCATTAATTTGTTATTTATTCGTATTGTTTTGAGGTAGGCTGAACTTCAATGAAAAACTGGCTTTGGCCAGTTTTTTTATAGGGTTAATATCTGGCAGGCGAATAATTATGTATACCCGTTATCTTTCAAGTTGCTTCTTTGTTGGCTGCACTCGTTCACCCCGGTCACATAGTTATCTATGCTCCCGGGGATTCGCTCCCTTGCCGCCGCGATGCATCTTGAAATCCATAGGGTATAGGTAGAAGCTTGAATAAGCTCCTCACTGCCATCAAGCGGTAATAATAAGAGGTGAAAAAAATGACTAAACAAATCATGCCAATAACACTGTCTTATGAACCAGCAGCAACTTGCTGGGGTGAAAAAGCGTTGATTAGTTCCAGTGATCAAGGGGTGACCATTCATCTAGTTGGTAAAGGTAAATTAGGCGCTGTTCAACGTGCCGGGCGTAAAATTGACGGACAGGGAATTTGTCATGTGGCTCTGGTTGGAGAAGGTTGGGATTTAGAGAGAAGTTGGTCTTTCTGGCAAGGATTCCGTGCGCCAAAAGGTAAACGTTCTATTGAATGGCCTCAATTGCCTGCGGCTGAAAAACAAGAATTGGAAAACAGAATTAAAATTATTGATTGGGTACGTGACACCATCAATATGTCAGCTGAAGAGCTTGGGCCGGAACAATTGGCGAAACGTGCTATTGACCTAATGTGTGGCGTTGCGAATGAGACAGTAAGTTATCGTATTACTAAAGGCGAAGATTTACGTGAACAGGGTTATGCGGGTATTCATACCGTTGGTCGTGGTTCTTCCCGCGATCCGATTCTGCTGGCATTGGATTACAACCCAACTGACAACCCACAAGCGCCTGTATTCGCCTGTCTGGTTGGTAAAGGCATTACATTTGATACCGGCGGCTACAGCTTAAAACAATCTTCTTTTATGGATTCTATGAAAGCAGATATGGGCGGAGCTGCAACACTGGCGGGAGCATTGGCTCTGGCGATCAATCGAGGTCTGAAACAGCGTGTTAAACTGTTCCTCTGTATTGCGGATAATATGGTCAGTGGTAATGCCTTTAAATTGGGTGATATTATCCGTTACCGTAATGGAAAATCCGTTGAAGTGATGAACACCGATGCGGAAGGTCGTCTTGTTCTGGCTGATGGTTTGATTGATGCCAGCAAAGAGAAAGCTAAATTAATTATTGATGCGGCAACCTTGACAGGTGCAGCGAAAGCGGCTGTGGGTAATGACTATCACTCTATATTCAGCTTTGATGATAAATTAGCGGCGGATCTGCTAGCTGCTTCTGAATCTGAGAATGAATTATTCTGGCGCCTGCCATTGGCTGAATTCCATCGTAGCCAGCTGCCATCAAATTTTGCTGATCTGAACAATGTTGCTGCGCCATCACATACGGCTGGTGCCAGCACAGCGGCGGCTTTCCTATCTCATTTTGTGGAAGAGTACCAAAAAGGTTGGATTCACATTGATTGCTCGGCAACTTACCGTAAATCTGCTGTAGAACATTGGTCTGCTGGTGCAACGGGTTATGGTGTTCGTTCGATTGCAAATCTGTTGTTGGCGAAAGCGAAATAATTCTATTTTATATAAAAACTGATTGGAGATTTTTATGAGTTCATTAAGTGAGTTGGTTTCGGTTGAGGTTAATGTTCCAAGTGGCAGCGCGATAACACTCAGCCAGCCGGAAGAATATCCTTCACAGCTCATTGACGCTCTGGTCAGTTTATTTAGCCAGCGTAAACCTGTCCGCCGTGCTTTTATCATTCAGGCTCATGATAAAAATGTGGATGAAAAGCCCAATTTATTAATTGGACTGGAAATGAATGGTACGTCGGATGAAGTTGAACAGCTAATTCAAGAGGCCGGTAGTATTGCCTGTGAATACACTTCCGAAGAAGAACCTATTGATTTTTGCTTGGTTGATGAAAAAGAGCGTGGCATTAGCCATTATTTGATTCAGCATACGCAACCATTTTACCAGCGTAAACTAGGCAGTTGGTTACGAGGGAGTATTCCGGTAACGAATACATAATCAATTCGATAGTGGCGAGGTTGGGCGGGGTAGAAATAAAAGAACGGACAGGTTTCCCCCGTGACTTCGCCACGATTTTGATACTATCGGATACTGATTTTCTAATTCTTATTGAATTTTATTTAAAAAATAGATTTGAATATTTATATGGTTAATATTTTAATTGAAATTAATGTTGTTTTTTAAAATATAGATAATATATTTTTTGATTTAAACAATAATGAGTTAATTATAGTTTGATATTAATGGGTTTATTTTATTAATAACTTTCATATATTAATGCATTGATGATTTAATATGGCGATAATTAAATGGATATTGTCTAAAAAGTTGTTTTCATAATTATGAGTTATATTTTGTCTAACAAATTCCTTATGTTTTTATCCTATGGTATAACAATTGTAATTAATTATTGCTGACTTTTAAATAATATGTAAAATTATACAGTCATGAGCTTAAATTAGATGGATTAATATTGTTTTTGAGCGTCTATTTTATTAGTTCCAATAATATCCCATTGAGTTTTTATGTGGAATAATATATTTATCTTTATTTGTAAATATATGTTGTGCAACAAGGGATAATAATTGCGTGTTAATATTTCAAGGCGATAAATATAATAGAGAGATAGTCATTTTATGTTGAAAAATTAACTTGCAGCAAATAAGTGATAATTTGTGATCTGCTTATAAGAATGTGACGATATAAACGCTTTTCATTGTTTTATTGATGTACATCAATGCTATTGTTACCCGTATCGTTTAATAGAAGTGTTACTTCAACAAAATTAATGGATATACCATGTCATTAAAAATAACTGTACTCTTGGAAAATAAAACATCTGATTCATATTTGATAGCTAAGCCTGGTTTAAGCCTTTTACTTGAGGACGGTGAAGAGAAGATAATCTTTGATACCGGCCCGGATGACAGCTATATCGAGAATGCAAACAGGATGGGAATATCTATTGATGATATATCTAAGATTGTTATCTCTCATGGACATTCTGACCATATCGGTGGTGTTAATTATTTCCCTCATAATGCTAAATTAATATGTCATCCTGATGCATTAAATGAGAGATATTATGGGGTTAAGTTCAAAAATAGTGTTTTAAAGTTTAAAAAAATGTCGGGTAAAATTAATAAAAGAATCAAGAAGAAAGTTTTTTTTCGTTTGACAAAATCGCATATGAAGATAAGTGAACGATTTGTTTTTTCAGGAGAAATAACAAATAATCATCGAAAATCCTATGGTTTAGTAAAAAAAAGTTCTTGGTCCAATGACTATATATTTGATGATAGTGCTTTAATTTGGAAAAGCGATCACGGGCTTGTTATTATTGTTGGGTGTGGTCATTCGGGTATTTGTGAAATAATTAACCACGCTAAAATGATTACAGGTGTGGATAAAGTATTCGCAGTAATAGGTGGATTCCATTTGAGGAGAGCATTACCGACCGAATTATTGAAGATTAGAGAATTTTTTATAAAAGAAAATATAAAAGAAGTCTATGGGTGTCATTGTACTGGTAGTTGGGGAAGGCTTTGGCTGCCAAATGCTAAGGGGTTGAAAACAGGACAAGTGTTATTGGTAGGGTAATGGTGATGAGATTTATTCAGAACGAAAATTTTCATTGGGTTACTACTCAATTTTTCCCGACGTTAAGAATTGGAGTCTTTGTCTTCCTTAAACCATTTGGCCTATAAATAACGATTAGTGAATATTTCCATTGCTGATTTTATTGACATTTATTATTGCATTTTTTCTCATAGAGGGCTTTGTCGGAATTTTCTCAAAAAAGACTCAGAAAACAAAAATTTTGTACAAGTAATCATTGCCACTTTTGGTAATAAAGTGGCATGATGTACCTGTATATTATTCTTAATATTAATGTTTTCTATATTGAATTATATCTTGTTAATTTTATTAATCTTGGTTATTGTTAATTATGCTTATTTGCTTATTTGCTTATTTGCTTATTTGCTTATTTGCTTATTTGCTTATTTGCTTATTTGCTTATTTGCTTATTTGCTTATTTGCTTATTTGCTTATTTGCTTATTTGCTTATTTGCTTATTTGCTTATTTGCTTATTTGCTTATTTGCTTATTTGCTTATTTTTCATGATTTATAAAGAAATATAGCTTAATAAATGTTATTTTCGCCAAATTAATGAAGTGGAAAATTTTATTCATTAATGAACTATATTGAGTTCTTAATCATAGATTAAAGCTATAAATTCAAATCTATTTATCGCATTCTATGATATTTAATTCGTTAAAAAAGAGTTATTATATGAACTTAATGTTTGTATATTGTCACTATTCAAATAGTGCAATATTACTTAATCGGTTTGCATTAAATTAATGTATTGATTTATACCCAATAGATTTCAAGATGGATCGCGACGGTAAGGGAGCGAATCCCCGGGAGCATAGATAACTCTGTGACCGGGGTGAGTGAGTGCAGCCAACAAAGAGGCAACTTGAAAGATAACAGGTATATAAAGTTATTCATTAAATCCTATTACTGATTGGTTGGGATAAGATAGGGGTTACGGTCATGAATCAAGGTCAATTCTGGCATCGGCCAGAAAGAAAAAGGCGTTATTTTGCGGTGATTTTGGCTTCTTTGCTGGTGCTTTCTGGTTGTGACCAGTCTGACAGTTCTGATAATAGTAAAACCGCTCAATCGCAGTCCACAGAAATTCAAAGCGAGAAAACATCTCCGCAATCAAATGTTCCACCAAAATTAGCAAAACAGAAAGATGCGGCATCATTGGCTGAGTTGGCAAAACGCTATGTTGGTAAAGAGGTGACAATTTTAGATGCTTCTGAGCTTCAGCTTGATGGCGCCAGCGCAATGGTGGTGACATTTTCTGTTCCGTTAGATCCAAATCAAAATTTTGCCCAGAATGTTCATTTGGTCGATGTAAAAGAAGGCAAACTTGATGGTGCCTGGGAACTGTCAGATAACATGATGGAACTTCGTCTGCGTCATTTGCCTCCATCCCGTAAGTTGCAATTGGTCGTAGATAAAGGGGTTAAAGGTATTAATGAGCGTCAGCTTGAAGCGGCTTATGAGAAAACCCTGACAACAGCAACTATTTCTCCCTCTGTTGGTTTTGCCAGCAAGGGATCTCTGCTGCCCAGTAAAGTAGCAGAAGGTTTACCTGTGCTAGCACTCAATGTTAATCACGTTGATGTTAATTTTTTCAGGATCAAAGATACGGCATTACCTTCTTTTATTGCCCAGTGGCAATATCGCAATAACCTAAATGACTGGGAATCTGAAGACATTCTTAAAGATGCGGAATTGGTTTATACCGGTCGTTTCGATCTCAATCCAACGCTAAATACCCGCGAGAAATTGCTATTGCCATTAAATAACATTAAAGCGTTGCAGCAAGATGGTGTTTATATGGCGGTTATGCAACAGGCGGGTAAATACACCGATACTAATCCGGCAACCATGTTCACGTTAAGCGACGTTGGGGTTTCTGTGCATAGCTATCTGGATCAGATGGATGTGTTTACCCAGTCGCTGGAGCAAGGCAGTAGCTTGAAAGGAGTGGAAGTACGCCTGTTGGATGATAAAGGGCAGTTATTGTCAAAGACAATGACAGACGGTGATGGACATGCAAGTCTGGAGAAAAGTGCGAAAGCTAAATTGCTACTTGCCACTCGTGATGGGCAAACCAGCATGATAGATTTGGTGTCACCCGCGCTGGATCTGTCTGAATTTGATATTGCAGGTCCACAAGGGTACAGCAAACAGTTTTTTGTCTTTGGGCCTCGTGATCTTTATCGTCCCGGTGAAACGTTGATTGTAAATGGCCTGTTGCGTGATGGTGATGGCCGTGCAATTAAAAGCCAGCCAGTCAAAGTTGATGTGTTGAAAACAGATGGTCAGGTAGCCCGGGGTTTTGTCTGGCAACCTGAAAATGGGTTGTATCAGTATCACTACACTATTCCTCAGTCGGCGGAAACCGGTCTCTGGTCGTTACGTTTTGATTTGGGTGATAACAAGCTTCGTTACTATAAGTTTAATGTAGAAGATTTTATGCCAGAGCGTATGGCGCTGGAAATTAGCCGTGAATTGCAGCCGGTGATGAAAAACCACAATGTGGATTTTGCCATTAAAGGCCGTTACTTGTACGGTGCACCTGCGGCGAATAATCGCTTGCAAGGGCAATTATTTCTTCGTCCGGACCGTGATGCGGTAGCAAAACTACCTAGCTATGAATTTGGTGCTATCAATGAAGAAAATCTCAGCCGTACATTAGATGAGTTTGATCTTACCCTGGATAGTGATGGTGAAACTGCACTGGATGTTAAGGCGGAAAATTGGAGTTCAATCACGTCACCGGTAAAAGTGATTGTACAGGCAAGCTTGCTTGAGTCTGGTGGTCGCCCGGTTACACGTCGCGTTGAGCAAGCCGTGTGGCCAGCAGAAAAACTGGTTGGTATCCGTCCATTATTTGGTCAGAAACAAATTTATGACTATCGCACTGGCCGAGACCAAAGCCGTTATAA
Organism: Photorhabdus cinerea; assembly: GCF_011189575.1. GTDB lineage: Bacteria > Pseudomonadota > Gammaproteobacteria > Enterobacterales > Enterobacteriaceae > Photorhabdus > Photorhabdus cinerea. The sequence goes on along the minus strand of NZ_PUJW01000014.1, from coordinate 112,168 downwards.
CGTGGATGAAAATTCATTGGCTGAATTTGAATTGGTCTATGCGGATGCCAATGGTAAAAAATATGCGGCGAAAGATCTGACTGCCCGTCTGGTTTATGAACGTCGTGATTATTATTGGCGCTGGTCGGATGGTGAAGGTTGGCAATCAGGTTATGACCAGAAAGATTTGGTGATGGCAGACGAGCATATCCAGATTGCTCAGGATGGTACGGCAAAAGTCAGCTTCCCGGTTGATTGGGGTTCGTACCGTATTGAAGTGGTTAATTCAGAAAATCAATTAGTGACCAGCGTTAATTTCTGGGCCGGTTACTCATGGCAAGATAATACCGGTGGTACAGGTGCCGTTCGTCCTGATCAGGTAAAATTATCATTGGATAAACCGGCCTATCAGGTGGGCGAGAAAGTAAAATTGCATATGGTTGCACCACAGGCAGGCAAAGGTTATTTGTTGGTGGAATCCAGTGAAGGTCCGCTCTGGTGGCAGGAAATTAATGTGCCGGAGCAAGGTCTGGATGTGGAAGTGCCGATCAATAAAGAGTGGCGTCGTCATGACCTTTATCTGACTGCCGTAGTTGTACGTCCGGGTGATAAATCCCGTCAGGCGACACCAAAGCGTGCTATTGGTGTGTTACATCTGCCGCTGGCAGATGAAAACCGCAAATTGGATCTAACGTTATCTGCGCCAGCAAAAATGCGTCCGAATCAGAACCTGACAGTTAAGGTAAAAGCGACACCACAGCCAGGGCAATCGTTGCCTAAACAGGTTAATGTGTTGCTTTCAGCGGTTGATACTGGCGTACTGAATATCACTAATTTCAAAACCCCTGATCCCTATGGTGCTTTCCTTGGCCGTAAACGTTACAGCGTCGATCAATATGATGTGTATGGTCAGTTGATTGAAGGTGAAGGTCGTCTGGCAAATCTGCGTTTTGGCGGTGATGGTGATGAGGATGCCCTTGACCGTGGTGGCAGAAAGCCATTAACCGAAGTTAAGATTATCGCTGAACAAGCGCAGCCGGTGACATTGGATGAAAACGGGGAAGGGCAGATCGTTTTGCCAATCCCTGATTTCAATGGTGAATTGAGGCTGATGGCTCAGGCGTGGAGTGAGGATGAGTTCGGCCACGGTGAAAGCAAAGTTACCATTGCTGCACCGGTGATTACACAGATGGCATTACCGCGCTTTATGGCTGGTGGTGATCATTCATTGCTATCGCTGGATCTGACTAACTTGACTGAACAGACGCAAAATCTGACTTTAAACTTTACGACTGATGGTCTGATTAAACTAGAAGGTGCTGCCAATAAGGAAATAACCTTGGAAAAAGGTAAACGTACGACAGTTGAAATTCCTGTTACAGCGGATCGTGGTTTTGGTCAGGGGGAAATTTTCCTGACAGTCGATGGTCTTAATCTGCCGAGTGAAGATCTGAAACAGTATAAAAATAGTTGGAAGATTGGTGTGCGTCCGGCACAACCAGCAGAAACTATGTTGTTTGCTGATGTTATCCATCAGGGAGAAAATTGGCAGTTGCCGTTAGATGCAATATCGGGTTTAGCGCCAGAAACGCTCGAAGGTCAGTTGTTACTGACTAGTCGCCCGCCGTTACAGATTTCACGTTATATCCGTGAACTGTACGCTTATCCGTATGGCTGTCTTGAGCAGACTATCAGCGGGCTTTATCCATCACTTTATTCAAATGAAGCAGAGTTGAAAAAACTGGGTATCAAAACGGAAAGTGACAACAAACGCCGGGCGAGTATTGATGAGGGGATTATCCACTTGTTGAGTATGCAGCGCCACGACGGTGGATTTGCCTTGTGGGATAGGGCCGGTGATGAAGAATATTGGTTAACGGCTTATGCCACAGATTTTCTATTCCGTGCAAGTCAGAGAGGCTATAGCGTACCGATTGATGCACTAAATTCTGCTAATAACCGTCTGTTGCGTTATTTACAGGATAAGAGTGTCATTAACTATCGCTACAGTCAGAATCAGGAAGCCATGCGGTTCTCAGCGCAGGCTTATGCTGGTTTGGTGCTTGCCAGTCAGCAGAAAGCCCCGTTAGGCGCCCTAAGACAAGTTTATGAACGTCGTTATCAGGCAGGAAACGGCTTGTCATTAGTACAATTGGGAGTTGCACTGAAATTGATGGGTGATAACACCAGAGCAGATGAAGCGATCCGTTTGGGAATCAATAAAAACCGTAATGATGATTTTGGATTGGGTGATTACGGTAGTGCTATCCGTGATAACGCCCTGATTGTCGCTCTGTTGACTGAAAATAATATGTTGCCAAAAGATCGTGATGAGAAATTGCTGGCGCTGTCTGATGAGTTGCCATCCCGTAACTATTTTTCAACTCAGGAGAGTAATTCACTCTATCTGGCAGGGCGTTTCTTTATCAATACTTCGGAACAACCATGGGAAGCAGTGATTAATCAGCAAGTGCCACCGTTGAGTAGTAGCAGATCATGGAATCAGGTGATGAATGCAGAGCAGATCCTGCAAGGGGTTAATATCAGCAATCGTGGTGACAGTACGCTCTATTCTCGTTTGAATGTAATCGGTTATCCACAGTATGCACCGAAACCTTACTCTAATGTGCTGAATATCCAGCGTAGTTATCTGGATCTAAATGGTAATCTGGTTTCTATTGATCGTCTGAGAAGTGGTGAAATGGTGGTGGTGAAGTTGGTGGTTAACTCAGATAAATCAGTACCGGATGCTTTGGTTGTTGATTTACTGCCAGCAGGTTTAGAAGTGGAAAACCAGAACCTGGCTAATAGTAGTGCCAGTTTGAGCGATAGTGCTGCTAATCTCCAGGAATTGATTGGTGATATGCAACAAGCGACTATTCGTCATACTGAATATCGTGATGATCGATATGTGGCAGCAGTCGCAGTTGATCCATATCAGCCAGTGACATTGCTATATTTGGCCCGTGCGGTGACACCGGGTGTCTACACTATTCCGGCACCTCAGGTCGAATCTATGTATGTCCCTTACTGGCGAGCAGTGGGATCTACCCCTGAAAAACTGGAAGTTGTCCGCTAAACCTAGCTAGCCCTTACGCTTAAGCGTAAGGGCTGATTTCTTGTCAGGTATTCCAATTGATGAAGAAAACGTATCACCTTATTTGGCTGATTGTGCTGTTGTTGTTTCTGATCCCGGCGAGTTTATGGCTGGCAGATAAAGTTTGGCCTTTGCCATTGCGTGAAGCCAAAATGGCACGGATTGTCGTAAGTGAGGATGGTACTCCGCTTTGGCGTTTCGCCGATGATGAAGGGGTTTGGCGCTACCCGGTAACACTGAATCAAGTGTCGCCGGAATATATTCAAGCACTATTGACTTATGAAGATCGCTGGTTCTATCAGCATCCGGGAATTAACCCGATTTCTCTTGTCAGAGCTGCCTGGCAAGATATACGAGCAGGTAAAATTTTGTCGGGGGGGAGTACGTTGTCAATGCAGGTTGCCCGGTTGATTGATCCCCATTCACGTACTTTAGGCGGGAAGCTGAAACAGATCTGGCGTACTTTGCAGCTTGAATGGCACTACTCCAAAGATGATATTCTTGAAATGTATCTGAATCGTGCCCCGTTTGGTGGCACGTTGCAAGGAGTTGGGGCTGCGAGTTGGGCTTATCTGGGAAAACCGCCATCTGAGCTCTCTTCAGGGGAAGCCGCTTTATTGGCTGTATTGCCACAGGCACCCAGCCGTTTAAGACCAGATCGTTATCCTGAACGAGCACAGGCTGCCCGAGATAAGGTGTTGCAACGATTGGCAGAATATAAAGTTTGGCCGGCTGAGAAAGTGGCTGATATTCGGCAAGAAACATTGTGGTTAGCACCTCGACAGGTTCCACAGCTTGCGCCGCTTTTTGCCAGACGAATGGCTAAAGGTCGTCGTCAGGAAATCATCAAAACAACTATTGATGTGGGATTACAACGCCAGCTTGAGGATATGGCGGTAAATTGGAAGTATCAGTTATCGGATAAAACTTCAGTCGGGGTATTGGTGGTCGATCACACTGATATGGCTGTGAAAGCTTATATTGGTTCTCTGGATCTCCGGGATGACAGCCGTTTTGGTCATGTTGATATGATAAGTTCATGGCGTTCGCCGGGATCAACCCTCAAGCCATTTTTGTATGCCATGGCGTTGGATGATGGGCTGATTCATGGGGAATCACTTTTACAGGATGTACCCCGCCGTTTTGATTATTACCGTCCGGGAAATTTCGACAGTGGTTTTAACGGGCCGGTCAGTGCCAGTGATGCATTGGTCCGCTCGTTGAATTTACCCGCAGTACAACTGCTTGAAGCATATGGTGCTAAGCGGTTTACCGCCAATATGCGTAATGTGGGAACTGTATTACGTTTTCCTCCCGGTAGTGAGCCTAATTTGTCATTGATTCTTGGTGGAACGGCAACCCGGATGGATCAATTGGTGGCGGCTTACACCGCGTTTGCTCGTCAGGGGAAGGTTTCTCCTCTGAGATTCACACCGCAGCAGAAATTGCGTGACAGACAACTTTTCTCGCCGGGGGCAGCATGGATAGTCAGGCGGATTATGGCCGGAGAAGGACGTCCACAACCCGATGATGTATTACCGGCACAAGTGCCACTGGCTTGGAAAACCGGTACCAGTTATGGCTACCGCGATGCTTGGGCTATTGGCTTAAATGCCCGCTATACCATAGGTGTTTGGGTTGGCAGGCCGGACGGAACGCCGGTTGTGGGGCAATTCGGTTATGCCACTGCGATTCCGATAATGACTCAGATCAATAACTTGCTGTTGGCGAATATGCATAATGGTGCTAAATGGATTCCTTCTGATCCACGCCCGGCAAGTGTTAGTCAGGCAATAATTTGCTGGCCAGGAGGGCAGAGTCTGCCACAGGGAGATAGTAATTGCCGCCAACGCCGCTTGAGTTGGATACTTGATCATACGGTTCCTCCTACATTGCCAGCAGTGGGGCAAGAAGGTATTTTGGGCATTAATGAACAGGTATGGGTGGATAAAAAAGGGTTGCGTGTCGCTCCTGATTGTCCTGATGCTCAACCTAAAAATATTGCTTTATGGCCGATTACTCTCGAATCATGGTTGCCGGAGGAGGAACGCCGGGCACAACGTTTGCCACCCGTTAATCCGCAATGCCCACCGCTGAAATCAGATCAAGCACCCTTGTTGATCGTTGGTATCCATAACGGAGATGTATTGAAACGGCTTCCCGGTATTGGCAGCCTTGATTTACGTATTACGACTCAGGGGGGGAGTGGGCAGCAATGGTGGTTCTTAAATGGAGAACAGATTATGACCACTGAAAATAATCAGGCGCTGGTACAGACATTGACCCAACCGGGAAAATATCAGCTTAGTGTTTTGGATTTGGGAGGGCAGATAGATTCTGTTAATTTTACCTTGAAGTAAACGATTCAGTTAAAAGTGTGATTTGTACGAAAAAATGGTAATTTTCGCTAAGGAAAATTTAATAGATTGTTATGTTTTCTGTAGGCAACCGTCTTTCGTGCCCCTATAATCAACGCCTCTTTTATCCCTGCTAGGGTTGCGGGATGGGTATTAACCGATCAACTTTATATCGGGAATAAAAAATTAAAATTATCTGTTGCTGAAAGAAGAGCCAAGAGGTTATCCATGACGGTTGAACGTACTTTTTCTATTATTAAACCTAATGCTGTGAAGAAAAATGCTATCGGGTCTATTTATGCCCGTTTTGAAAGCGCCGGGTTTAAAATCATTGCCGCCAAAATGCTTCACCTGACCCGTGAACAGGCTGAAGGTTTCTATGCAGAGCACAAAGGCCGCCCTTTCTTTGATGGTCTGGTGGAATTCATGACTTCGGGTCCAATTGTGGTTCAGGTATTGGACGGCGAGAATGCAGTACAGCGTCACCGCGATCTGATGGGTGCAACTAATCCTGATAATGCATTGGCTGGTACTCTGCGCGCTGATTACGCAGACAGCTTTACTGAAAACGCAGTGCACGGTTCTGATGCTGTTGAATCTGCCAACCGTGAAATCGCGTATTTCTTCACTGAAGATGAAATTTGCCCACGCTAACTGATTTACAGTTAGCCGTAGCATCATTGCATTAAAGTTTGTACAATGCGGCGCCCCGTTGTTAATTCAACGGGGCGTTTATTATTTGTCACTATACTAAATTGATAGTGGTACCCGAATTGAAACTTCGCGTTGAATTCATCAGCGCAGAGCCGAAAGTGTAACAACGAGGCGATGTAAGAAATGTCCCAACCAAATACTGTGGCACAAGTTGCTGTTTCTGTCGTGTCTGAAACTCCAGAAAATAAAAGCGGTAAAATTAACTTACTTGATCTGGACCGCAAGCAAATGCGCCAGTTTTTCGTTGATATGGGGGAAAAACCCTTCCGTGCTGACCAAGTGATGAAGTGGATGTATCACTACTGCTATGACGATTTTGAGCAGATGACGGATATTAACAAAACTCTGCGAGCAAAATTGCAGCAGGTTGCTGAGATTCGTGCGCCTGAAGTTGCAGAAGAGCAACGTTCAGCCGATGGTACGATTAAATGGGCTATCAGTGTTGGTGATCAACAAGTTGAAACGGTTTATATCCCAGAAGATGATCGGGCAACGTTGTGTGTCTCTTCTCAGGTAGGATGTGCACTGGAATGTAAATTTTGCTCAACCGCTCAGCAAGGGTTTAACCGTAATTTGCGGGTTTCTGAAATTATTGGGCAGGTTTGGCGTGCAGCGAAAATTATTGGCTCACTGAAATCTAGCGGTCGTCGTCCGATTACTAACGTGGTTATGATGGGAATGGGGGAGCCTCTGCTTAATCTGAATAACGTGGTTCCTGCCATGGAAATCATGATGGATGATTTTGGTTTTGGTCTGTCCAAACGCCGTGTGACGCTATCGACATCAGGAGTGGTGCCAGCGCTAGATAAACTTGGCGATATGATTGATGTTGCTTTGGCAATTTCCCTGCATGCACCAACAGATGATATTCGTGATGATATCGTTCCTATCAACCGTAAATATAATATTGAGCAGTTCCTTGCCGGTGTACGCCGTTATTTGACTAAATCCAATGCTAATCAAGGGCGTGTGACAGTGGAATATGTCATGTTGGATCAGATTAATGACAGCGTGGAACAGGCACACCAATTGGCTGAATGCTTAAAAGATACACCAAGTAAAATCAACTTGATCCCATGGAACCCATTTCCAGGTGCGCCATATGGCCGCAGTTCTAACAGCCGTATCGACCGTTTTGCCAAGGTGCTGATGGGGTATGGTTTCACAACCATTGTTCGTAAGACCCGTGGAGATGATATTGATGCTGCATGTGGCCAGCTTGCCGGTGATGTTATTGATCGTACAAAACGTACATTGAAAAAACGTCAGGCAGGTGAACCTATTCAGGTAAGAACGGTCTGAATTCAGGCATGTCCTGTAATACAGTAACTGAAATTATTGTTATAATTGCGAATCCTTAATCTAATGAGGATAGTTATGATAAGGACGTTATCGGGAATGATTGTTGCTGCTGCATTATTGGCGGGTTGTTCCAGTCAATCAGTAAACGGAAATAAACAGCGAATAGTGGCAACAGAAACTCGGATTCAACTGGGAATGGCTTATCTGGCTGAAGGCAATTTACCGGCTGCCAGATATCACTTTGATAAAGTATTACTGGCAAAGCCTGACCATTATCAGGCTCAGTTGGGTATGGCATTATATGAGCAATATTCCGGCCAGCCGGAAGCTGCTCGTCAGCGTTATAAAATAGCAATGCAGTATGCGCCAGGAAATGATACGGTATTGCATTATTACAGCGCTTTTCTCTGTGAACAGGGGCAGTATGAAGAAGCCAAAATTTTGTTTGCCGGGAGCAATGCTGACAGGCGTATTTGTTATCAATGATTTGCCGCTAGTAAAATAGCAAATCTATTTCGCCGCGCAGGCTGTTGCATAATGTAAAAATTATCGCAAGAGAAGCAGGCGCGAAGTTTTCCACAACCTGAACAGTGCTGCATCTTCTTGCTAATGAATACTGAAACGACTCCAGAACAAGCTCATTTAACAGCAGGTCACCTCCTGCGTCAGGCCCGCGAACAACATGGGCTAACTCAGCAGACTGTGGCTGATCGCCTGTGTCTGAAACTTTCCACTATTCGCGATATTGAAGAGGACAATATACCGGCCAATATGGCGCCGACTTTTCTACGTGGTTATGTTCGTTCTTATGCTAAGTTAGTACAAATTCCAGAAGCAGAAATTCTGGCAATTCTGGATAAGCATACGCCAGCGAAAACAGCAAAAGTTTCACCAATGCAGAGTTTTTCATTGGGTAAGAAACGCAAAAAGCGTGACAATTGGTTAATGCGGATTACGTGGCTAATTATTTTGGTGGTGATCAGTTTGACTGGAGCATGGTGGTGGCAGAACCACACAGCTCAACAGAAGGAATTGATTTCGATGGCTGATCAATCTGCGGCTCAGGTTGTTCAGCAAGAGACTAACGCTGTGGATTTATCTACGGGAAATCACGAGCAGGCAACACAGTTGCAGGCCAATGAGCCGCCTGTGCCAGTTGTCCCAATGGAAAATGTAGCGCAAGCGAATAATAATAGTAGCGAAGCGACCCAGCCTGTAATATCAACTCAAAAGCAGGCAGTGGAAACACCAGAAACTCATCCACAGACTGTCCCATTACCAACTAATCCGACTAATCAGAGTACAGCTCAAATACCCGATGTTGTGGAAAATAGAACAACGGTAGTGGCTGGTGGTGATAAATTGGTAATGAATTTCAAAGCAGCCTGTTGGTTACAGGTTGTTGATGCTAATGGGAAGACGCTGTTTAGCGGAACTAAAAGGAAGGGGGATAGTCTGAATCTTTCTGGTTCATTACCTTATAAGTTAACTATTGGTGCCCCAGCGGCAGTGGATGTGCAGTTCCAGGGGCAGGTTGTCGATTTGAGTAGCTTTATTAAAGCGGGTCGTATTGCGCGTTTTAAAGTACCAGAAACACAGTAAGTGCTTGGTAATACAGCGTTAGTTTTTATTTCGTAAGTGAGCACATGGAAGTATGGGAGAAACACCAGTATGCATAATGAATCGCCGATAAAAAGACGCAAATCTACGCGTGTTTATGTAGGGAATGTGCCAGTCGGGGATGATGCGCCAATTGCGGTGCAGTCAATGACAAACACACGCACTACAGATGTGGAAGCAACGGTTAAACAGATTAAGTCGCTGGAACGTGTTGGGGTTGATATTGTCCGGGTATCAGTACCAACGATGGACGCAGCAGAAGCATTGAAACTGATTAAGCAGCAAGTTAATGTTCCTTTGGTTGCAGATATTCATTTTGATTACCGTATTGCACTTAAAGTTGCAGAGTATGGTGTTGATTGTCTGCGTATTAACCCTGGTAATATTGGTAATGAGGCACGTATCCGTGAGGTTGTGGCTTCTGCCCGAGATAAAAGTATCCCAATCCGTATTGGTGTGAATGGCGGATCATTGGAAAAGGATATTCAGGAAAAATATGGTGAGCCAACGCCAGAAGCCTTGGTGGAATCGGCTATGCGTCATGTGGATATTCTTGAAAAACTTAATTTTGACCAGTTCAAAATCAGCGTAAAAGCGTCTGATGTATTTCTGGCGGTTGGGGCTTACCGTTTGTTGGCTCAGAAGATCGATCAGCCATTACATCTTGGTATCACAGAAGCCGGCGGCGCTCGTGCGGGTTCTGTAAAATCGGCTATTGGTCTGGGGATTCTTCTGTCAGAAGGTATCGGTGATACTTTGCGTATTTCGCTAGCCGCCGATCCGGTAGAGGAAGTCAAAGTCGGTTTTGACATTCTGAAAGCATTACGTATTCGTTCTCGTGGTATTAATTTTATTGCCTGTCCAACCTGCTCTCGTCAGGAATTTGATGTTATCGGTACAGTTAATGCTTTGGAACAACGCCTGGAAGATCTATTGACACCGATGGATGTCTCAATCATTGGTTGTGTGGTTAATGGGCCGGGTGAGGCGGAAGTTTCCACTTTGGGCGTTACCGGTGCTAAGACGAAAAGTGGTTTTTATGAAGATGGGGTTCGGCAGAAAGAGCGCCTCAATAATGCTGATATGATCGATCAGCTTGAGGCTAAGATCCGTGCTAAGGCATCAATGCTGGATGAAAATAAGCGTATTGACATAAGTCAATTGGATAAATAATAAACCTGACACTGGCTCATAGTTATCGTGAGCTAGTGTTGTTTTTGTTTGCCAATTGAACCTCGTCAGTATTCGCTCCTATAATCAACATCATTTTTGAATTATTAACAGAGATAAAACGTGGCAAAAAATATCCAAGCTATCCGTGGTATGAATGACTACTTGCCAGCAGATACTGCTATCTGGCAGCGTATTGAAAACACTTTAAAACGAGTGCTTGCGGGTTATGGTTATAGCGAAATACGTACACCGATTGTAGAGCAGACCCCGTTATTTAAACGTGCTATCGGGGAAGTGACTGATGTGGTTGAAAAGGAAATGTACACCTTTGATGATCGCAATGGTGAAAGTTTGACCTTGCGTCCTGAAAATACCGCAGGCTGTGTGCGTGCGGGTATTGAACATGGTCTGCTGTACAATCAGGAACAGCGCGTATGGTATATCGGGCCAATGTTTCGTTATGAGCGCCCACAAAAAGGTCGTTATCGTCAATTTTATCAATTAGGTGCTGAAGTATTTGGTCTTCAGGGGCCTGATATTGATGCCGAACTGATTTTAATGACTGCCCGCTGGTGGCGTGAGCTTGGTATTTCTGAACATGTAACGCTTGAGCTGAACTCTATTGGTTCATTGGAAGCGCGTGCCAGCTACCGCGAAGCGCTGGTTGCTTTTCTTGAGCAGCATAAAGATAAACTGGATGAAGATTGCAAGCGTCGTATGTACAGCAATCCATTGCGTGTTTTGGATTCAAAAAATCCTGAAGTTCAGCAACTTCTTAATGATGCGCCGGAACTGTTTAATTATCTTGATGCCGAATCAAAGGAACATTTTAACAGCCTGTGCGCACTTCTTGATGCAGTTGGTATCAAGTACCGGATTAATCAGCGTTTGGTTCGCGGTCTGGATTATTATAACCGCACGGTATTTGAATGGGTGACAACGGCTCTTGGGGCTCAGGGGACTGTCTGTGCTGGTGGCCGGTACGATGGGCTGGTTGAGCAACTGGGTGGCCGCTCGACTCCGGCAGTGGGTTTTGCCATGGGAATGGAGCGTCTGATTCTGTTGGTGCAGGAAACTAACCCAACATTTGTGGCTGAGCTGTCAGTTGCAGATGTTTATCTGGCTTCTTTTGGTGAAGGCAGTCAGCAGGCTGCATTGATTTTGGCTGAACAGGTACGTGATATGTTGCCGCAATTGCACCTGATGATGAACCATGGCGGAGGTAATTTTAAGAAGCAACTAGGGCGTGCAGATAAACACGGCGCTAAAATTGCGTTGATCCTTGGTGAGGATGAAGTACGTTCTGGTCAGGTAGCCATTAAAGATTTACGGACCGGCGAACAACAAACGTTGCCGCAAGGCGAAATTGCCGCTCGTTTGGCTGAACTGTTAGGCTAAGGAGAGACTCTGTGGAAGTCTATACCAATGAAAATGAACAAGTTGATGTGATCCGCCGCTTTTTTGCCAATAATGGTAAAGCGATGGTTTTCGGGCTGGTCCTGGGCGCTGGAGCGCTGATTGGCTGGCGTTATTGGCAATCTCATCAAACAAATCAGTTACAAGCAAGTGCGGAAGCTTTTGAGCAAGTAAATCGTGGCTTAATTTCCGATGTAAAAGAGAGTCATGCTGTTGCTGAGAAATTTGCCCGTGAAGCGAATAACAGTTATGGCGTGATGGCTCATATGCAACTGGCTAAACTTGCTGTTGAAAAGAATGAGTTAGCTAAAGCGGAGCAATTTTTGTCTACAGCGGTAGAGCAGACAAAAAATGAAGATTTGCAGGCTCTGGTTAATATTCGTTTAGCCAGGGTTCAATTGGCAGAAGGTAAAGCGGATGTTGTACTGAAAACACTGGAACAGGTGAAAGGTTCTGGTTGGGTTGCAGTAGCAGAAGATATCCGTGGTGATGCACTATTGAAAAAAGGTGATATTGCTGGTGCTCGTGCAGCCTATACCAAAGGTTTGGGATCAGATTCACCTCAGGCGATCAAATCGATGTTAAATCTTAAATTGAATAACTTATCCAGCTAAGGGGATTTTTTTCAATGCAACTGCGTAAAACACTCTTGGTTGGTCTGGTTACTTCCGTTCTGTTAGCAGGTTGTTCAAGTGAGCAGGATACGGTAACTATGTCACCGTTACCACAGGTTGAAAATCAATTTAACCCAAGCGTTATCTGGGATAAATCTGTAGGTGATGGTGTTGGTCGTTATTACTCTCATTTGACACCAACCTGGCAGGGCTCTGTTGTCTATGTTGCTGATCGTAATGGCATCGTTAAGGCACTGGAAATTGATAGTGGCAAAGAGATATGGTCGGTAAATCTGGCTGAAAAAGTGGGTTTGCTCTCTTCCCGTATACCTGCGTTGCTCTCAGGTGGTCTGACGGTTTCCGGGGATCATTTATATGTAGGTACTGAACGTGCGAAAGTGATTGCGCTAAATACGGCGGATGGTCAGGTTGCCTGGGAATCTGAAGTTGCTGGTGAAGCGTTGTCGCGTCCGGTTGTGAGTGATGGCTTGGTACTGATTCATACCAGCAATGGTATGTTGCAAGCATTAGATGAGTCGGATGGTAAAATTCGGTGGTCCGTTAATATGGACACGCCATCGTTGTCATTGCGTGGTGAGTCGGCCCCTGCTGTGGCTTATGGTGCGGCGATCGTAGGTGGTGATAATGGCCGTGTTAACGCAGTACTGATTTCTCAGGGGCAACTGATCTGGCAACAACGTATCTCCCAGGTAACCAGTTCTACGGAAATCGGTCGTCTTAATGATATTGATATGACACCGGTTATTTCTGAGGGTGTGATATATGCAATAGCATATAATGGTAATTTGGTGGCGCTCGATATGCGCTCAGGTCAGCTTCTCTGGAAACGCGATTTGGGTTCAGTGAACGAGATGGTTGTTTCTGGTGATAATATTTACATTGTTGATCAAAACGATCGGGTTATGAGATTGCGTCAAAGTGATGGTGTGACTCTGTGGACTCAGACAAAATTACAGCACCGTAATCTGACTGCGCCTGAAATGTATAATGGTTATTTGGTTGTTGGTGACAGTGAAGGTTATCTACATTGGTTGAATATGGATGACGGTAAGTTTGTTGCTCAGCATAAAGTTGATAGCTCTGGTTTACTGAGTCGTCCGGTTGTCGCCAGCGATAAACTGATGGTACAGGCGAAAGACGGTACGGTTTATCTGTTTACCCGTTGAGTACTTCTTACTGTCTGTTTACCGGAAATAGAGAATAAAGAGTTGTTATAATCCCACGGCTCCTGAAAAGCACAGGGGCCGTTTCGTCTTTTTAGTGTTTTGTTGCAGCTAACGATGAGTAGCAAAATACTGATTTCAAATTTAGTCATGAGGCATCAACAAATGACACCTGTCGTCGCTCTGGTAGGGCGCCCAAATGTGGGTAAGTCCACGTTATTTAACCGTTTAACCCGTACAAGAGATGCGTTGGTAGCGGATTTTCCCGGTCTGACCCGCGATCGCAAATATGGTCGGGCCGAAGTTGAAGGACAGGAATTTATAATCATTGATACTGGTGGTATTGATGGTACCGAAGATGGTGTTGAAACCCATATGGCGGCACAATCTTTGATGGCGATTGAAGAAGCCGATATTGTTCTGTTTATGGTAGATGCCCGTGCCGGGCTGATGCCGGCAGACCACGCTATAGCAAAACACCTGCGCAGCCGTGAAAAAGCCACTTTTTTGGTGGCGAATAAAACCGATGGTATTGATATTGATACATCCGTAGCTGAATTTTATTCACTTGGATTGGGTGATATATATTCCATCGCCGCTTCTCATGGTCGTGGTGTCACCCAACTTATCGAACGGGCATTGCTGCCTTTTTCCGGTAAAGGTGAGGAAGAAGAGGTTGAGCTGACAGAGGAAGAAGCGAACGCAGCCTATTGGGCCGAGCTGGAGCAGAATGAAGTGGAAATGGCGGAAGAGGAAGAAGATGATTTTGATCCATTAACTCTGCCATTAAAATTAGCCATTGTCGGCCGGCCAAACGTCGGTAAATCTACCTTGACGAACCGTATCTTAGGTGAAGAAAGGGTTGTGGTTTATGACATGCCGGGTACTACCCGTGACAGTATTTATATTCCTATGGAGCGTGATGGCCGCGAATATATCCTGATTGATACCGCGGGTGTGCGTAAGCGGGGTAAGGTTACCGAGACGGTTGAAAAATTCTCAGTCATCAAAACCCTTCAGGCGATTGAAGATGCTAACGTTGTATTACTGGTGATCGATGCCCGTGAAGGCATTTCCGATCAGGATTTGTCGTTATTGGGTTTTATTCTTAATAGCGGGCGTTCATTGGTTATTGCGGTCAATAAGTGGGATGGCATGTCGCAGGAAGATAAAGAGCAAGTGAAAGAAATGCTTGATTATCGTCTTGGCTTTGTTGATTTTGCCAGAGTGCATTTTATCTCCGCTTTACATGGCAGTGGTGTGGGTAACTTGTTTGACTCGATTCTTGAGGCTTATGACTGCGCGACTCGCCGGGTGAATACTGCACTGTTAACCCGTATCATGCGTATGGCTGAAGAAGATCACCAACCGCCGATGATCCGTGGGCGCAGGGTGAAAATGAAATATGCCCATGCTGGTGGCTATAATCCACCCATTGTTGTGATCCACGGTAATCAAGTAGCTAATTTGCCTGATGCTTATAAGCGTTATCTGATGAACTATTTCCGTCGGTCCTTGAAAGTGATGGGGACACCCATTCGGATTCAGTTTAAAGAAGGGGCAAACCCCTTTGCTGATAAACGTAATACTTTGACACCGAATCAGATGCGTAAACGTAAGCGTCTGATGGCTCATCTGAAAAAGCGTTAGTTTCTAATAAAGAGAGGGGGTGGTGATTAACCACCCTTTTTGCTGGCATCCCATATTTGAGTAATTATTTCTGGTGCATCTAATTCTGGAAATATGAAGTGATATTCTTCATTTCCGGTGATGATACAGAGCAGATAATAATGTTGATCAGGACAGGGTGATAGCGGCATAGAATCAGAAAAATTCCGTTCTATAGCCTGAACAAATAGTTGTTTCTGGTGGGGAGATAATGATTTTAAATTCACTGTTTTATCTTGGCTAAGACCCGGTGTAGCAGCAAATCCTCCTTGCAGGGAAATCGTGATTTTACTATCAGTTGTGAGTTCGATGATTTTATTGTTCATGATATACCAGTTTTGCACGGTTAATTTTTACGTTTCTACAGTATAGCGTGAAATTCGGCGTTAACAATTTTAGCACCTTTCATTAGCTATCTTTCTTTATTAATAGGAGCTGTCAGGTTAGGTGTTACAAATAATAGAATATCGCTGGTATTAAACCAGCGATATATTTACAGATTAAACTTTAGTTTCTCCCTTATCTTTTCCTTCGTCTTTGCCTTTATCTTTATCTTTATCTTTATCTTCTTCCTTCACTTTAATGCCCACTTCTTGCCAGCTGTCTATAGCGGCTTTTTCAACATCCTCACCTAAATCACGAGCATGTTTAACTGTTAACTTGGCAAAGGATAAGAAGGTAGTATCGCGTGCAAGATCTTTATCCAGCAGTGTGTTGTACCATATCTTTCCTGCTTTTTCCCAAGCATATCCGCCTAATTTTATCGCGAGATTATAAAAGGCTTTATTAGGAATACCTGAGTTAACATGAACACCACCATTGTCTCTATAAATCGGGTAGTCTTTAAAATCATCCATATGACCAGGCTGAGGATCTTTACCAAGAAGCGGATCATCATATGCCTTGCCGGGTTCTTTCATTGAACGAATCCCTACGCCTTTAATACCTTTGGCCAGTAATTCTTCTCCTACAACCCAGCTTGCTTCATCAGCTTTCTGTTTTAGATAATGTTGCCTTACCAGTGAGCCAAAGACATCGGCAATTGATTCATTCAATGCGCCGGACTGGAAGAAATAGATCAAATCTGCTGTTTTTTCGATAACACCATGAGATAATTCATGACCAATTACATCGATAGATGTGGTGAAATTATTGAAAACCTTACCGTCACCATCACCAAACACCATTTGTCCTCTGCCCCAATACGCATTCATGTATTCTTTGCCGTAATGCACGGTGGCAATCAATTTCATTCCTTTATCATCTAATGAATTGCGGTTAAAAACTTCTTTGTAGAAATTGTAAGTTGCTTCCAGATATTTATATGCATTATCAACGGCTACGTCGCCATTATCTGGATCACCTTCATCTCGTACTAAAGTTCCGGGTAACCTGGTTTCATTTTTTGCATCATAAATACTACGATGTAGAGTATCGCTGACAACTTCATTATCAGTATTATCAATAGAGTCTGATGTTTTAATAACACTGTCCAACATTAAACTCTGGGTATGATTTAATGTCATTAATACGTTATCTTTTTCACTTTCACTGTTATTCTTATAAATATTTTGAAGAATGTACGGTGGTATTAAACCTTTGTAGTTATTGTTTTGCATTTGCATAAAATATCTCCTGGAATAAATTATTAGTTATTAATTAGATGTACTCTTTAGGTACATTTTCATATTAAACACGTTTCCATCGGATAGTCATCAGGGCCAGCCTGCTTCTTTTGTGTTAAGGGGTTGTTAACGAGATGTTGTATTTGTTGTATAGAGGATTTTTGTATTGGCTATATTAAAAATATAAATAGTTAGGAATAATTGAGTGTAATATTCCTAACATAATAAAAATCATATCCAGCTTTTTACTGGAAGAAAATCAATATACAAAGAAGCTTCCGCAGATCCTGGTTCAGGGTGATAATCATATTCCCAGCGTACTAAGGGTGGCATGGACATTAAAATAGATTCTGTTCGTCCACCGCTTTGTAATCCGAATAAAGTTCCTCTATCCCAAACTAAGTTAAATTCCACATAGCGACCACGGCGATATAGTTGAAATTGTCGTTCACGCTCACCCCATAATAGAGTTTTCCTTTTTTCCACAATAGGTAGATAGGCATCAAGAAAGCCCTTACCTATATCTTGAGTAAAGTTAGAACAATATTCAAAGTTAGGGGTATTTAAGTCATCATAAAATAAGCCGCCAATTCCACGAGCTTCATTACGATGTTTAATATAGAAATAGTCATCACACCATTTTTTATATTTTGGGTAAATATCTTCGCCATATGGCTGGCATATATTTCGGGCAGTAGTATGCCAGTGAATAGCATCTTCCTCAAAACCATAATAAGGCGTTAAATCAAAACCGCCTCCGAACCACCATACTGGAGATTCACCTTTTTTTTCTGCAATAAAAAACCGGACGTTGGCATGGCTGGTTGGTATATATGGATTTAAAGGATGAATAACTACAGAGACCCCCATTGCTTGATAACTACGACCAGCTAATTCGGGGCGATGGGCTGTTGCTGATAAAGGAAGCATGGTTCCTGATACATGGGAAAAATTAGCGCCTGCTTGCTCGAATACAGTACCTTCTCTCATGATCCGACTACGGCCCCCTCCACCTTCTTCCCGTTGCCAGCTCTGTTCTGTAAATTTCGCTGTACCATCTGCTTGTTCCAGTTGTTGGCAAATTTTATCCTGTAATGAAAGGAAAAAAGATTTAATTTGATTAACGTTTGGTATGTTCACTACCCTTTTCTCATTGTAATGGGATGATTACCATATTATACCTATTGTGATAGAGAACGCATTTTCGTATTGATTCCGGGAGTAAAGCGGAGATAATGAGAAAATTGTTATTTCAATAAAAACAGGTTGGTTAGGGATGGAAATTCGGGTATTTCGACAAGATGATTTTGAAGAAGTGATCACCTTATGGGAACGCTGCGATTTACTTAATCCTGGTGTTGATCCTGAAATGGATATTGAGCGTAAGTTGACTCATGATCCTGACCTGTTTTTAGTCGCGGAAGTGGGTGGTGAAGTGGTTGGGACTATTATGGGAGGTTATGATGGTCACCGGGGTTCAGCTTATTATCTGGGGGTTCATCCTGAGTTTCGGGGGAGGGGAATTGCAAATGCATTGATTTCCCGGTTGGAAAAGAAACTGATGGCCCGTGGTTGTCCAAAAATAATTTTCATTGTTCCAGAGGATAATGACGCCACTCTCTATATGTGTGAAAAGCTGGAATATGAAGATCGTCATCAGGAGAGTGTCATTTTCAGCAAACGTCTGATTATTGATCAGGAATACTAAGTTGAGTCATGTGGCTGAATGAGTGTCATTCAGCCACAAATCATTAGTGCAATTTAGTCACTTTTTTTACATCAACTGTCAAAGAACTCCACTCTTTATCGACTTCACCTTCAAGGCGGACTTTATCCTGAGGTGTTATTGTTTGACCATTCCAATACTTATGATCAATTTCGACTTCAATGACTCCTGCGTTATCACGGAATATGAAGTGATCACCACGGATACGGGATTCGATACTTCCTTCCATCACGACCCAACTGTCATCCCACATATTTTTGGCTTGTTCAGTGGTCGAAATTTTTACATTGTTATCGATAAAACCACCTTGTGGGGCTGTCTGCGTTTGTGTCAGTGCTGCATTGGGGCCAGAAAAACCACCCGATTGCATATGTGAAGTTTGCGCTGTTAATGGTGCACTGAATAAAGCAATTAAGGCGGTGGTTGTAAATATTTTTTTCATCATGTTGACCTTGTTTTAGAGATGGTTTTTTATCGGAAAAGAAGAATACCGATAAGTGATATTTAATCAATACAATATTCACTCACTGTTAGTAATATTAGCAAACTTTTTGTGCTTTCTGAAACTAACAATCAGGTGTGATGTCTCAGTAGCCATCCCTGTATTTAATCAAAAGGAGTCAATTATGCAGGAGTTTTCTTTAGCTAACATTTTATCAGGATTACGTTTTGTCATAATGGGTAGTTCGCTATTACTGGCCGGTTGTGCAGGGCCATCCAGTTTTTCATGGTCAGGTCTATCGCCTTTTAGTTGGTTTGGCAACTCGCTACAAATTTCAGATCAGGGCGTTGGAGAAATAAATGCTCTAACAGCAATCAGTAAAGACGCGATAGATAAAGGGTTGCATGAGAAGTACCATTTACGCGGTGGTATGGAGACTAAGAATGGTCAGTTGGTGACAGTATTTCAAGCATTGGACGGTGACCAACTGAAAATAGAGCTGTTTAGTCAGACAGATGGAAAAGTGAGCCGTATTGAAGTGTTAGATGAAGATGTTAAAACCGTCTGGGGAACAAAGGTTGGTACTCCATTCTCGGCGCTTTATAACAAAGCATTTGGTGCTTGTCGAAATATGGTTAGTGAATCAGAGAAGAGAGCGATCATCTGCGTATCTCCTCAGAGCAAAAATGTCAGTTATCTGTTTACAGGCAACTGGAATGGCCCTGACGGTTTGATTCCTTCTGATGATGTGCTGAAAAATTGGAAAGTGGAACGTATTGTCTGGGTGCGATAAAAAGCCATGGTTGATTGAAGTATTGCTCTTTCCTCATATGCGGCGCCATAGCAGGCCCGCATTTTTCATTTAAAAAACTTACTGCTCTGTCAGCTTATTGCGTTTCATACTTTCTAATTGCAATTCGGTATATTAAACGGCAATAGTTATCTACCCTGTTATAAATAAACTGGATACATTAGTCACTGGCGTGTTTTTAGTGAAATCACAGGTTGAGAACCTATTCATTAGGCTATTTTGTTTTCCTGCACCAATAACCCCTATTGAGGTAGGTACTAAGGTGAGCAATGAAGAAGCATTCAATAAAAAATAAAATACTAAACGGACTGGTGGCAGTAACTTTATTGGGCAGCAGTAATGCCTTTGCTGTAGAGCTGTTAAACAGCTCTTATGACGTTGCGCGTGAGCTATTTTCTGCACTTAACCCTGAATTTGAAAAACAGTGGAATGAACTGCATCCACAAGACAAATTGCTAATTAAACAATCCCACGCGGGTTCTTCCAAACAAGCATTGGCAATTATTCAGGGATTGCGGGCTGATGTTGTCACTTACAATCAAGTGACAGATGTACAAATTTTGCATGATCGTGGTGATTTGATTCCAGCTAACTGGCAAAAACGACTGCCAAATAGCAGTTCACCTTACTATTCCACAATGGCGTTTTTGGTGCGCAAAGGTAATCCCAAAAATATTCATGATTGGGGTGATTTAGTGCGTAAGGATATTAAATTAGTTTTCCCAAACCCTAAAACTTCCGGTAATGGCCGTTACACCTATCTGGCCGCCTGGGGAGCGATGCAACAGAAAAATCACGGTGATAAAGGGAAAACCCGCGAGTGGATGAAGCGTTTCCTGAAAAATGTCGCCGTGTTTGATATTGGCGGTCGCGGTGCAACAACTTCATTTATTGAGCGTGGTTTGGGTGATGTGCTGATAAGTTTCGAATCTGAAGTAAATAATATCCGTAAGCAATATGGTGACGACAAATATGAAGTGATCGTCCCGCCGGTAGATATTCTGGCAGAATTCCCTGTGGCTTGGGTTGATAAGAATATTGTGAAAAACGGCACTGAGGAAGCAGCTAAAGCTTATCTGCATTATCTTTATAGCCCACAGGCACAGCAGATCATCGCCAGCTTTAATTATCGTGTCAACGATCAGGAGGTGATGGAGCAGCAGAAAGCCCGTTTTCCAGAAACCAAATTGTTCCGGCTGGAAGATCAGTTTGGTGGTTGGTCACAGGTGATGAAAATTCACTTTAATACTGGCGCTACGCTGGATCAATTGCTAGCGGAAGGGCATAAGTAATGTTTACGGTTTCCAGTAAACGGGTATTGCCTGGTTTCGGGCTGAGTTTAGGTAGCAGTTTGTTCTATACCTGTCTGATCTTATTATTGCCCTTGAGTGCATTGGTTGTGCAGCTTTCCAGTATGACCTGGGAACAGTATTGGCAGGTTATTGCTAATCCCCAAGTGGTGGCGGCTTATAAAGTCACATTATTAGCAGCGGCGGTTGCCAGCTTGTTTAATGCAGTATTTGGTATGTTGATGGCATGGATACTCACTCGCTATCGTTTCCCCGGTCGTAGCTTACTGGATGGTTTGATGGATCTCCCTTTTGCGTTACCTACTGCGGTAGCCGGTTTGACACTAGCAACCCTGTTCTCTGCTACCGGTTGGTATGGTTCATTGCTTGGGCATTTTGATGTGAAAGTGGTGAATACCTGGCTGGGTATTGCAGTAGCGATGGCGTTTACAAGCTTGCCATTTGTAGTGCGAACGATTCAACCAGTACTTGAAGAGTTGGGGCCAGAGTATGAAGAAGCAGCTCAGACGTTGGGTGCGAGCCATTGGCAGACTTTCTGGCGTGTAGTATTACCGGAATTATCTCCAGCTTTAATTGCGGGAACGGCACTCTCTTTTACCCGCAGTTTGGGGGAATTTGGTGCAGTGATCTTTATTGCAGGTAACCTCGCATGGCAGACAGAAGTGGTATCGTTGATGATTTTCATCCGATTGCAGGAATTTGATTATCCAGCTGCCAGTGCCATTGCATCAGTTATATTGGCTGTATCCTTGATATTACTATTTAGCATTAATACCTTACAAAGCCGCTTTGGTAAGCGGATTGGGGGGCATTGATGGCCGATTTATCTGAATTTTATATAGCGCAATGGACTCCTGTAAATTGGGGGAAATGGGCACTTATCGCAACAGGAGTACTGTTTTCAGTCTTGCTGTTAGTGATCCCAATTGTGTGGATTTTTATGACAGCCTTTTCTAAAGGAATTGGCGTAGTCACTCAGAATCTTTTAGATCCTGATATGTTGCATGCCATTTGGTTAACGGTATTGATTGCATTGATCACAGTTCCGGTAAACCTAATTTTTGGCGTAATGATCGCTTGGTTGGTAACGCGTTTTCAGTTTCCTGGGCGGCAATGTTTGCTGACGTTAATTGATATCCCATTTGCTGTTTCTCCAGTAGTGGCTGGTTTGCTCTACCTATTATTTTATGGTTCGAATGGTTGGGCAGGGAGTGTACTGGAATCCTATGATATCCAATTGATGTTTTCTTGGCCGGGAATGGTGTTGGTAACCGTATTTGTTACTTGCCCGTTTGTTGTTCGAGAACTGGTGCCAATGATGCTTAGCCAAGGGAGTCAGGAAGATGAAGCAGCAATATTGCTAGGAGCATCTGGTTGGAAAATGTTTTGGCGGGTGACGTTACCAAATATCCGTTGGGCGTTGTTATATGGTGTGGTTTTGACCAATGCCCGGGCGATTGGTGAATTTGGTGCTGTTTCAGTGGTATCTGGTGCTATTCGTGGTGAAACTTACACATTGCCGTTGCAAGTTGAGTTATTGCATCAAGATTACAATACCGTAGGGGCGTTTACCGCGGCGGCGTTGCTGGCGTTGATGGCAATTATCACATTGGTTGTTAAAAGTGCTTTGCAATGGCGGTTAAACCGCCAGCATGGTTAAAGCAGGAGCGAATATGAGTATTGAAATTAACAACATCAGTAAATATTTTGGTCGAACTCAGGTTCTGAGCGATATCACTCTGAATATTTTTTCCGGAGAAATGGTCGCTCTGCTTGGTCCGTCCGGCTCCGGTAAAACAACCTTGTTAAGGATTATTGCTGGTCTGGAACAACAGACTACGGGAAAACTGAGTTTCCACGGACAAGATGTTAGCCGCATGCATGCCAAAGACCGGCAGGTTGGATTTGTATTTCAGCATTATGCGTTGTTTCGGCATATGACCGTATTTGATAACGTTGCCTTCGGGTTGACAGTACTTCCACGACGTAAGCGTCCTGATACGGCTTCTATTCGCCGTAAGGTGATGGAATTGTTGGAGATGGTGCAATTGACTCATCTCGCTGAACGTTATCCGTCACAGCTTTCTGGTGGTCAAAAGCAGCGGGTAGCACTGGCAAGGGCTCTAGCTGTTGAACCACAAATTTTGTTACTGGATGAGCCATTTGGTGCACTGGATGCTCAGGTAAGAATGGAGTTACGTCGTTGGTTACGTCGACTCCATGAAGAATTGAAATTTACCAGCGTTTTTGTGACTCATGATCAGGAAGAAGCTATGGAAGTGGCTGACCGGATTGTTGTCATGAGCCAGGGCAGTATTGAACAAGTAGGTACACCCCAAGAGGTATGGCGTTATCCGGCAAGCCGTTTTGTTATGGAATTCTTGGGGGAGGTTAACCACCTGCGTGGTGAGATTAAAGGTTCTCAACTTTTGATTGGCGGGCAGCACTTGCCTCTCAAGGTGACACCAATCTATCAGGGGAGCGTTGATGTCTTCCTGCGTCCGTGGGAAGTCATGATGAATCCGCAGCCTACACCATCTAGCCCCCTGCCTGTACAGGTGACGGAGGTCAGCCCTCGTGGGCATTTTTGGCAGCTTTCCGTTCAACCTCTGGGTTGGCATCAGGAGCCAGTTGCTATTATTTGGTTTGATGAAACCTCAGTACCGGCGAGGGGAAGCCGTTATTTTATTGGTGGTACTGAAGCGCGTTTATATGCTGGTGATAAACAACTGCAAGCCCTTAGTTTAGCCCAGACCGCTTGATAATAATTTAAATTTTGGTTGGTACCATTTGCTCATCTCTTTACCGCCAGGAGATGAGCATTTTTTATTTAAAGTCTTGTGATATATTTCTGAATATGGTTATTTCGCTTTTCTATTAAATAAAAATTAGGTAATAGCTGTGGCAAGCTTGGAACACTTTATAGGTAATACCCCGCTGGTAAAATTACAACGAATGACCAATCAGCTAGGTGTGGAAATATGGATAAAACTTGAAGGTAATAACCCAGCAGGTTCAATAAAAGACAGAGCAGCGCTGTCAATGATTCAGCAGGCTGAATTACGAGGTGAAATTTCTCCTGGTGACGTATTAATTGAAGCAACTAGTGGAAATACAGGTATCGCGTTGGCGATGATCGCTGCGGTAAAAGGTTATCAGCTTAAATTATTGATGCCTGACAATATGAGTCTTGAACGTCAAGCTTCTATGCGTGCTTATGGCGCAGAACTTATTGTGGTGAGTAAAGAAGTGGGTATGGAAGGTGCACGTGATTTAGCACAACAAATGGAGCGTAATGGTGAAGGTAAGGTTCTTGATCAATTCAATAACCCGGATAATCCATTGGCACATTTTACCACTACAGGACCAGAAATTTGGCAACAAACAAAAGGGCGTATTACACATTTTGTTTCCAGTATGGGAACAACGGGGACAATTACCGGTGTTAGTCGCTATTTGAAAAGCCAGTCTGATAGTGTTCAAGTTATTGGATTACAACCCGCTGAAAATAGTCATATCCCAGGTATTCGTCGTTGGTCGCCAGCCTATCTGCCTGGTATTTTTCAAAAGGAGCTGGTGGATAAGGTACTGGATATTACTCAGAAGGAAGCTGAAGACACCATGCGCCTGTTAGCCCGGAAAGAAGGGATTTTTTGTGGGGTCAGTTCTGGTGGTGCTGTTGCTGGCGCATTAAAAGTGGCAGCTCAAAACCCGGACGCAGTAATTGTTGCAATTATCTGTGATCGTGGTGACAGATATCTTTCTACCGGAGTATTTAATTAATCTGATTAAAATATCCGTCAGTATCGTTCTGAGTTTATATCATAGTCTGAAAAGAGGAACACAGCAGGAAGTCCAAATGCTGTTATGCTGGCAGATATCAATAAGTTGGAACAAGTAAAGGCAAAAGTAACAGTCTCAATAAAGGTAAACGATGCCCACATTACCTGATTATTGAATTGGAAGGTTAGATAAGTTAAATAATGGGACGAAAAAACAGCCGCAATTGTCGGCTGTTTTTTTAAGATGAAAATGGTATTTCGATATTAAATGAACGTATTGTTACTTTTTAATCCGCATAATGGGCGTTTCGCCAACAGTGACAGAGCCACTCAGTTTGGATAATTCTTTAATTTCATCCATGTTGGAAATAACAACAGGTGTCAGAGTTGATTTCGCTCTTTCTTCGAGGAGTTTAAGGTCAAACTCCAAAACTAAATCTCCCTTCTGCACACGTTGACCTTCTTCAGCAATGCGCTTAAAGCCTTCACCTTTAAGCTCAACCGTATCAATACCAAAGTGGACAAATAGCTCAATACCGCTGTCCGATTCGATAGAAAACGCATGGTTGGTTTCAAAGATTTTGCCAATAGTCC
The DNA here is from genome assembly GCF_011189575.1 of Photorhabdus cinerea. Lineage (GTDB taxonomy): Bacteria > Pseudomonadota > Gammaproteobacteria > Enterobacterales > Enterobacteriaceae > Photorhabdus > Photorhabdus cinerea. Next base: position 86,754 of record NZ_PUJW01000014.1, on the reverse strand, counting down.
CATCAACAGGAGCAACTATCTTATTGCCAGCAGGTTTTATAGCGATACCGTCACCGACAATTTTCTCGGCGAAAACAACATCTGGAACATCTTCAATATTGACAATCTCACCAGACAAAGGCGCGATTATTTCAATAGTGCCGCTGTTTTTTTTATCATCTGAAACCAGAGATTTCAGTTTATCAAACAGACCCATGAATCTTCTCCTAATTGTTTATACTGGACCGCGTTTTAACCGATATTGTTAGCAAAGTGTTTTTTCTTTGATGAAAGTATCAACTAACTCCATCAATTCCTTGGCAGTTGGCTGAGAAAGGGCTTGATCAGCCAGTGCCTTTGCATCTTCGTAACGAGTATTACGAATAATTTTTTTGATGCCGGGAATAGAAATTGCACTCATACTAAACTCATCTAGCCCCATACCTAATAACAACAGTGTAGCACGTTCATCACCCGCAAGCTCGCCACACATCCCCGTCCATTTACCTTCAGCGTGTGAAGCATCGATGGTTTGCTTAATCAGGCTCAATACTGCTGGTAGCATCGGGTTATAAAGATGAGAAATCAACTCGTTACCACGGTCTACAGCGAGAGTATACTGAGTTAAATCGTTTGTCCCAATACTGAAAAAGTCAACTTCTTTTGCCAGGTGACGAGCAATAACCGCTGAAGCTGGTGTTTCAACCATCACACCCACTTCAATTGCTTCATTGAATTTTTTGCCTTCTTCACGTAATTGACCTTTCAGTAATTCAAGTTCTGCTTTCAGCTCCCGTACTTCTTCTACAGAAATAATCATTGGAAACATAATACGTAATTTACCGAAAGCAGATGCACGTAAAATAGCACGTAACTGAGAATGTAAGATCTCTTTTCGATCAAGGCAAATGCGAATTGCACGCCAACCGAGGAATGGATTCTCTTCTTTCGGTAGATTCATATAGGGCAGATCTTTGTCACCGCCGATATCCATCGTGCGTATAATAACCGCTTGGCTGCCCATTGCCTCAGCAACAGCTTTATAAGCCTGGAATTGTTCTTCCTCTGTTGGCAATGAATCACGATCCATAAACAAAAATTCTGTGCGGTATAAACCGACACCTTCGGCACCGTTGCGTTCAGCGCCAGCAACATCCCGAACAGTTCCGATATTGGCGCAGACTTCAACTTGATGGCCATCAAGCGTAATTGCTGGCAAATCTTTCAGTTTCGCAAGTTCAGTTTTTTCTGCCAGATATTCGTTTTTGGTTTTCTTTAACTGCTCAATTTTTGTATCGGATGGGTTGACATAAATATGGTTATTTACCGCATCCAGGATTAGGTAATCACCATTCTGGATTTCTGTTGTTGAGTTAGTCGTACCGACAATTGCCGGAAGCTCAAGGGAACGGGCCATGATTGATGTGTGGGAAGTGCGGCCACCGAAATCAGTAATGAAACCAAGCACTTTTTCCAGATTGAGCTGTGCAGTTTCAGAGGGGGTTAGGTCGCTAGCAACCAGAACGACTTTTTCTGAAATTGAACCAAGATCGACAATAGGCATACCTAGAATGTTTTTCAGCAGGCGTTTACCGATATCTCGCACATCTGTCGCTCGTTCTTTCAGGTATTCATCATCCAGTTCCTCAAGGGCATGGGCTTGAGTTTCAATAACGGAATAAACCGCAGCATCCGCAGTTTTGAGATCATTTTTGATTAACGAAATAATTTCTTGTTCAAGTTCTTCATCTTCCAGCAGCATGATGTGTCCTTCGAAGATTTCAGCTTTTTCTTCTCCGAGGTTTTTTGCCGCTATGTTCTTGATTATTTCTAATTGGGATGAGGCTTTTTCACGACCTTGCTTGAAATGGGAGATTTCTTGCTCGACTTGTTCTTGGTTGATTTTTTTCTGATTAATAATGATGGGGTCTTCTTTCAGTAATAGAGCCTTACCGAAAGCGATGCCTGGTGATACTAAAATGCCTGAAATCATAATGTTACCTAACTACTAATAATTATTTTCTAAAGAGCCAGCCTGCAAATGGTTTGCTGTTTTAGGATATGCATTTAAACTGACATCCCCTGATAAATGTTTATCTGGGGATGGAGGACGGCTAAGTGAATATCGGTTTATTCATAACGTCTGAATCTTGGCTGGCTTTGTGGCTAACAGGTTGTTATTCCAGTTCTGCCATTAATTTAACCAAGTGTTCGATTGCTTTTTGCTCATCTTCACCTTCAGCAGAGATGGTCACAACGGTGCCTTGAGTCAGTCCTAAAGTTTGCAGTTTAAACAGGCTTTTCGCACTGGCAGTTTTGCCGCCGGAAGTTAGCGTAATGTCGGAGGCGAAACTTTTTGCTTCTTTAACAAACTGTGCAGCCGGGCGGGTGTGTAGGCCATTTGGCGCGGTAATAGTGACTTCTTGCTGGAACATAACGTTTCCTCAATAACTTAGATTTCTGCTGTTAAGCTAAGATTATGTGTAGTGGATAAATCTTAACTTGAGTATTCATTATTAAAAAATTGTTTCTTCCGATGCTTCTGATTGATAGTTTGAAGTAAAGATAGATCGCAGAACTCCTTAACCGAAACTACTACTTCTGTTAATTAATTTCGAGCATCGAAATAATTATTATTGGTTAAATACTAAACCCATTGTAAGAAATCATCTGGCAAAGTGTAAAAGTTTGATCTACTACACAGAAAAAGCACCATTTAGGTGCTTTTTTATCAATAAAACTAAGTAATTTACTCAGATACTTTTATTCATCGGATAAGTCAGCAAACAGCACACTGCTCAGATAACGTTCACCTGATGAAGCCAGAATGACAACGATATTTTTATCTTTAAAGTCTGGTTCTTGGGAAAGTTTCACCGCAGCTGCAACGGTCGCACCAGAGGAAATACCCGCTAGAATGCCTTCTTTCATCGTGATTTCACGGGCAGTTTTGATAGCTTCTTCATTACTGATTTTGAAAACCCGATCAACTAGTTTGAGATCAAGGTTATCTGGAATAAAACCAGCACCAATACCTTGAATTTTATGTGGACCTGGTTTTATTTCTTCACCGGCTAAAGTCTGAGTGATTACTGGAGAGTCTTCGGGTTCTACTGCAACCGCAGTAATATTTTTACCTTTGGTATTTTTGAGATAACGGGTGACGCCGGTTAATGTACCGCCAGTACCTACACCAGCAACAAATACATCTACTTCACCATCTGTATCTTCCCAAATTTCTGGCCCTGTGGTTTTTTCGTGAATTTCTGGGTTTGCTGGATTGCTGAACTGTTGCAGAATGATATAGCGATATGGATCACTGGCTTGAATTTCATTAGCTTTCTCAATGGCGCCTTTCATGCCTTTAGCGCCTTCAGTCAGCACCAGATTTGCTCCCAGTGCTTTCAGTAGCTTACGCCGCTCAATACTCATGGTTTCAGGCATAGTCAGAGTTAATTTGTAGCCGCGAGCTGCAGCAACGTAAGCAAGTGCTATTCCTGTATTGCCGCTCGTTGGTTCTACCAGCTCTTTCCCTGGTTGCAGAATACCGCGTTTTTCAGCATCCCAAATCATGTTAGAACCGATACGACATTTCACACTAAAACTGGGATTACGGGATTCCACTTTTGCCAGAATGCGTCCATTACCAAAGTGTTTTAAGCGAACTAACGGGGTACGACCAATAGTTAAAGAATTATCTTCATAAATTTTACTCATACTCGTTTTTCAACTCCCTTTAGTGATATCTTTGATGATATCCGGTTAATAATACGCCAACAATCAATTTATGGAAATATAGATTAAATATATTCTTATCGTCTAAAAGAATAACTTTGAATTAATATTTTTGCATAATATGAATTGCATACTTATCACGGTAGCGATCTACCCACATCGCGGTGGCAGCGCATACTGCGATTGGCATAATCACTAAGTTGACAATAGGGATCATTGTTAAAATACTCACTATGGCGCCAAATTGCAGATTATCTATTTTATTTTGACGAAGGGCATTACGCATTGTTGGAAAACTGACTTTATGGTTATCGAATGGATAATCACAATATTGAATCGACAACATCCAGGCACTGAAAATAAACCAGATAACAGGTGCGACAGTTTGTCCAATAACAGGAATGAAATAAAGAAGCAGCAATAGCAGAGCGCGGGGAATATAATAGAGCAGTTTTACTAATTCCCGTTTTAAGATACGCGGAACATCTTTTACCAGTTCTATAACTCCGGTATCTGGTGCAGGGATTCCTGTTAAATCCGCTTCCAGTTTCTCCGCTAGCAAGCCATTAAATGGTGCAGCTATAAAATTCGCTATCGTGCTGAAGAAATAAGTAAAAATCAGCAGAATAGAAATCACTGCCAGCGGCCATAAAATATAACTCAGCCATTGCATCCAATCTGGTACTTTGCTCAATATCCAGTGGACCCAGCTTTCCAGTTTCTGGTAGAGCCACCAAAATGAACCACCAAGTAACAAAATATTTGCCAGCAAAGGCAATAGAACGAATCTTTTGATGCCTCGTCGAGTAATTAATCTGCAACCTTGCATCAAATATTGAAAGCCGCTCAAGTTTTTGGGCGGTTTTGTCAAATTAAGCATACTTCCTATTCTCTTCTATATGATTGAAACGCTATCATATAGGCAGGATTTTCGACTGACTAGCCTCATTCTGTACAAAAAAAACGCAAAAAATGCTTGTCAGGCATGTTTCTGAGAAGAAAAGTGTGTATAAGCTTGCACTTGTGTTATTTGACAAATAGAGTTAATACAGAAAATGTTCTGCCGTGGTGGCATATTAATTTAAACAACAGAGATAGCAATGATGCAGGATTTGCGTCTGATATTAATCATTGTTGGTGCGATAGCAATAATAGCTTTGCTGTTACATGGGTTGTGGACCAACCGTAAAGAGCGTTCTTCGCTTTTTCGTGATCGCCCAGTGAAACGTCATAAACGTGATCGTCAGAATAGTTTCGTCGATGACAGTGAAGATGAAGTGTTCGACAATCAGCAAAAGCCTTACGCCCATAAGCAGGTGAAACCCCATCAGGAGCATAAAGCTGAGTCGGTGATTGAGCGCCGTCAGTCAATTGACACTGCAATTCCTGAAGAGAGAAATGATCCATTGCTTGCTGGTCGTCAGACTGAGACGACAGCCAGGAGAGCAGTACCAGAAGAGCAGGAACCGCAGCTCGGACTGTTTGAATCCGAAGAGCTGGAAGAGTTTGAGAAAAATGCATCTGTGGTGGAAGAAAAATCTCAGGAAGTAGCAAAAGAGGGAACTGTTGCAGAAGAGGAGCAAGCCAAAGCGAAAGAAATTGTTTTGGTTCTTCATGTGGCAGCACACCAAGGCCAGGTATTGAATGGTGAATTTCTGTTGCAAAGCATTCTGCAATCTGGTTTCCAATTTGGAGAAATGCAGATTTTTCACCGTCACCTAAATCCATCAGGTAGCGGTCCGGTGTTATTCAGTCTTGCTAATATGGTGAAGCCAGGTTCATTTAATCCTGAATCGATGGTTGATTTTACTACTCCAGGGGTTTCCATGTTTATGATGGTACCTTCTTACGGAGAATCGAATCAGAATTTTAAGCTAATGTTGCAGGCCGCTCAGCGTATCGCTTCTGATGTTGGAGGCGTGGTGCTTGATGATGAACGCAAAATGTTAACACCGCAAAAAATCGAATTATATAAGGCTCGTATTCGCAGCACACTCGATGCTCAGGTATAATCAACTTATCGAACATTCAAGCCTCCGCTAGTCGGGGGCTTTTTATCGCTGGCTATAAGTTATGAAATCAACTGCTCAACAAATAGAAAATCTCAGAAAAACATTACGTTATCATGAATATCTGTATTACGTTATGGATGCGCCAGAGGTCGCGGATGCAGAGTATGATCGGTTAATGCAGGAACTAAAAATTCTTGAGGAACAATACCCTGAACTGATTACATCTGATTCACCAACTCAGCGGGTTGGGGCTGCTCCTTTGACTGCTTTTGAACAAGTCCGCCATAAAATTCCTATGCTGTCACTGGATAATGTATTCGATGAAGAGAGTTATCTGGCATTTGATAAGCGGGTACGTGACCGCCTGAAAGATGCTCAGGATTTGGCCGTTTGCTGTGAGCTGAAACTGGATGGTCTGGCGGTTAGTCTGTTGTATGAAAATGGTGAGTTGGTACAGGCGGCAACCCGTGGTGATGGGACAACAGGGGAAAACATTACATCGAATGTACGGACTATCAACGCGATTCCGCTGCGCCTGACTGGAGAAAATATTCCTGCCCGTATTGAAGTCCGTGGCGAGGTTTTTATACCACAAAAAGGGTTTGAGAAACTGAATGAAGAGGCTCGTCGCACAGGTGCAAAAGTATTTGCTAACCCGCGTAATGCGGCAGCTGGTTCTCTACGTCAGCTTGATCCCCGTATTACCGCTAAACGTCCATTGTCTTTTTTCTGTTATGGTGTTGGTGTTCTGGAAGGGGGAGAGTTGCCGGCTAGTCACTATGAGCGATTGATACAGTTTAAGAAATGGGGATTGCCAGTCAGCGATAAAGTTGAAATTTGCTCTAATAGTCAGCAGGTTATTGATTTTTATCATGATATTGAAAATCAGCGCTCAACGTTAGGATTTGATATCGATGGTGTTGTTGTCAAAGTGAATTCGCTGGAATTACAGGAAACGTTAGGTTTTGTCGCTCGCGCGCCACGCTGGGCGACGGCATTCAAATTTCCTGCTCAGGAACAGATGACGATTGTTCGCGATATTGAGTTTCAAGTTGGTCGTACTGGTGTGATTACACCGGTAGCGCGTTTAGAACCTGTGCAGGTCGCTGGTGTGACGGTAAGCAATGCGACGTTGCATAATGCGGATGAGATTGAACGTTTAGGTTTGCGTATTGGTGATACTGTTATTATTCGTCGTGCTGGTGATGTTATTCCACAGGTTGTAGGTGTTGTGGAGGACAGAAGGCCGCAGGACAGTGATGAAGTGATTTTCCCTGAACATTGTCCAGTCTGTGGGGCAGATATTGAGAAGATTGAAGGGGAAGCGGTAGCTCGTTGTACAGGGGGGTTGGTATGTGGTGCTCAGCGTAAAGAAGCGCTGAGACACTTTGTTTCCCGGCGGGCGATGGATGTTGACGGTATGGGAGAAAAGATCATCGATCAACTGGTGGATAAGGAATATGTCGAAACCCCAGCAGATCTTTTCAGGCTTACGGCAGGTAAATTAACCGGGCTTGATCGTATGGGGCCGAAATCTGCTCAGAATGTGGTAGACGCTCTGGAAAAAGCGAAAAAAACCACATTTGCCCGTTTCCTTTATGCCTTGGGTATCCGTGAGGTTGGGGAAGCGACAGCCGCTAATTTGGCCGTTCACTTTGGCGAGCTGGATAAATTACGTGCCGCTGATGAAGAAGCGCTGAAAGAAGTTCAAGATGTTGGTGAAGTGGTGGCAAAACATGTGGTTAACTTCTTCAGTGAACCTCATAATCAAAAAGTTATTGATGATCTGATTGATAATATAGGAATTAACTGGGAACCTATTGTCGTGACAAAGGCCGAGAAGATTGATAGCCCCTTTGCGGGTAAAACAATTGTGCTCACTGGTTCATTGCATCAGTTATCCAGAGATGAAGCCAAAGATAAACTTATTGTGCTTGGGGCAAAAGTTACTGGCAGTGTTTCTAAGAAAACAGATTTGGTGATCGCTGGTGAAGCTGCTGGTTCAAAATTGGCTAAAGCTAATGAGCTAAATATTTCGGTTATTGATGAAGAAGAAATGATCCGTTTATTGGGTGAATAATTTTTTGTTTGCATGCGGATTATTGAGAGATTTTCTCAATAATCCGTAATGTGTAATAGATATTTTTAAATCTGATTTATACGATTCAGTTGAAAATGTGAGCAGTCCCACTAAATATAGATTTAGGACAAGAATTATTTCAAACTAGTGTGATATTTATCCCATTTTATTAACTCTTATTACATAGAATGCATTTATAAACTAGTTTGGAGTATGATATGTCTCAGATCCTGCATTTCCTTTTAGCTCTGGTGGTTATTGGTGGCCTTGCTATTCTGGCGAGTAGTAACCGTAAAGGGATTCGTCCTCGCTATATTATTCAACTGCTTGCTATTGAGCTTGTTCTGGCGTGGTTTTTCCTGAATTCTGGTGTTGGCCAGGAATTTGTCATGGGATTTGCTGGCTTGTTTGAGCAATTGCTGAAATTTGCGGGTGAAGGAACTGAATTCATTTTTGGCGGCATGATGGATGCAAAACTGGCATTCTTCTTTCTGAATGTATTGTGCCCGATTATCTTTATTTCTGCACTGATTGGGATTTTGCAGCATATCAAAGTATTACCAATTTTCATCCGGGTTATTGGTACTCTACTGTCTAAAGTTAACGGCATGGGTAAGTTGGAATCATTCAATGCGGTTAGCTCTTTGGTACTTGGTCAATCTGAAAATTTTATTGCCTATAAAGATGTGCTAGGCAAAATGTCTGAGCGCCGAATGTACACAATGGCAGCGACTGCGATGTCAACGGTTTCTATGTCGATAGTGGGTGCTTACATGACAATTCTGGAGCCTAAATATGTTGTGGCGGCCCTGGTGCTTAATATGTTCAGTACTTTTATCATTTTGTCACTCATTAACCCGTATACTGTTGACAGTGAAGAAGATATTCAAATGAGTAATCTTCACGAAGGCCAAAGTTTCTTCGAAATGCTGGGTGAATATATTTTGGCTGGTTTTAAGGTAGCATTGATTGTTGCCGCTATGTTGATTGGTTTTATTGCTCTGATTGCGGCTATTAACGCGCTGTTTAGTGTGATTTTTGATAAGAATTTTCAGGAAACTTTGGGTTATGTGTTCTATCCATTTGCTTGGATGATTGGTATCCCCGCTGATGAAGCGCTGAAGGTTGGCAGTATCATGGCAACCAAACTGGTTTCTAACGAATTTGTTGCGATGCATAGTTTGCAGTCAATTGCTACAGAACTTTCTCCGCGTTCACAGGGTATTTTATCGGTATTCTTGGTTTCATTTGCTAATTTCTCTTCAATTGGGATTGTTGCCGGTGCGATTAAAGGCTTGGATGAGAAGCAGGGTAATGTAGTTTCTCGCTTTGGTTTGAAACTCCTGTTTGGTTCAACTCTTGTTAGCTTTCTATCCGCAGCTATTGCAGGTTTGGTGCTGTAAAAATATAAAGTTTGATAGTGGGATATTGCGTCATGGATGATGCAATTTTTCTTTATTTCCTTTCGCATATTTCTTCTTTACTCCGTAAACTGAGACTACCTTTTTTAATTGATATATATGCAAGTTATGGAAAAAGAAAATCTGATAGAGATTGCTAATACGGTTATGCCATTTGGTAAATATAAAGGTCGAGCACTCATTGACTTACCAGAAGAGTACTTATTGTGGTTCTCCCGTAAGGGTGAATTTCCACAAGGCAAATTAGGTGCACTGATGGAGATGACTTTGGCAATAAAAATAGAAGGATTAGATTCGCGGTGAAACCATTGAAGAAAGGTCAGCCAAAGTAAGGAGTTATTAATGGTAGTGATAAACTGTGATAAGTAAAAGGCCCTGAAAGCATATGGCTTTCAGGGCCTGATAATTTTGGTGGAGCTAAGCGGGATCGAACCGCTGACCTCTTGCATGCCATGCAAGCGCTCTCCCAGCTGAGCTATAGCCCCACGATTGTGGTTTTTCCTAATTTTAGTACCAAATCCTTTACTTTGGTGAAAGTATTTGGTGGAGCTAAGCGGGATCGAACCGCTGACCTCTTGCATGCCATGCAAGCGCTCTCCCAGCTGAGCTATAGCCCCAATCAAAATTAATGGAACGGGGCGCATAATATGAAACCCAGCAAATACTGTCAACGGCTAACTTATCATTCTCAGCACAAGCGTTGAAAAAGCCATCAGTTTTGTGATAAATCGACAAAATAAAGGTTAGCCAATGGGTTGCCGTGAGATGGAAGGCGGTTTAAGGCGTGTGATTCGATGGATAATATGATCAAGCTAAACGAAAACCTTTTAAAGCAGAAGGCATCACTATAGAGCCAGTGATGCCTTTGTTGCATTAATTACTGTTGGGTTTCACGCTGAGCAATGAACTCCAGAGCCTGATTAATACGAGATAGAGTACGGGTTTGTCCGATAGCATGAATAGTCACATCTAAACCTGGAGACTGTCCAGCACCAGTGGCAGCCACACGCAGCGGCATACCGACTTTACCCATACCAACTTCCAGTTCATCAGCTGTAGATTGAATGGCATGATGAATATTTTCTGCTGTCCAGTCAGTAATTGAGGCCAGCTTCGAATAAACAACTTCAAGAGGTTGACGGGCAACTGGACGCAAATGTTTCTTCGCTGCATCTGCATCAAATTCAGCAAAATCTTCATAAAAGTAGCGGCAGGATTCAGCTATTTCTTTCAGAGTTTTACAGCGTTCACCCAATAATTTAATCAGATCAACCAACTGTGGGCCATTACGGGTATCAATGCCTTGCTGCTCAATATGCCATGCCAGATGAACAGCAACTTTCTCTGGGGGTAAAGTATTAATATAATGATGGTTCAGCCATTGCAGTTTTTCTGTATTGAATGCACTAGCAGATTTATTGATAGCATCAAGACTAAAAAATTCAGTCATCTCTTCGAGACTAAAAATCTCTTGATCACCGTGCGACCAACCTAGACGAACCAGATAATTCAGCAGGGCTTCTGGTAGATAGCCATCATCACGGTATTGCATAACGCTCACTGCGCCATGGCGTTTGGACAGTTTTTTACCATCATCCCCTAGGATCATCGAAACATGCGCGTATTCTGGAACTGGTGCACCCAGAGCTTTCAGAATATTAATTTGGCGTGGGGTATTATTGATATGGTCTTCACCGCGAATTACATGGGTAATTTCCATATCCCAATCATCAATAACAACACAGAAATTATAAGTTGGTGAGCCATCGGTACGGCGGATAATCAGATCATCAAGTTCCTGATTACTGAATTCAATTGGACCACGGATACTATCGTTAAAAATAACAGAGCCTTCCTGTGGATTGCGGAAACGAACAACATGGGGTTGATCTGGGTTATGCTGACATTGACTATCACGACAACGACCGTCATAGCGAGGCTTCTCGCCATTGGCCATCTGAGTTTCACGCAATTCTTCCAAACGATCTTTAGAACAGTAGCAGTGATAAGCAGTTCCTTGTTCTAGCATTTGATCAATGACTTGGTTATAACGATCAAAACGCTTTGTCTGATAAAAAGGGCCTTCATCCCAATTCAGATTTAACCAGTTCATACCGTCCATAATGGCATCAATGGCTTCCTGAGTTGAGCGTTCAAGGTCAGTATCTTCGATACGCAATACAAATTCGCCCTCACTATGGCGGCTGTATAACCAGGAATAAAGTGCGGTACGTGCACCACCAACATGGAGATAGCCAGTTGGGCTTGGTGCAAAACGGGTTTTAATTTTACGCATTGAGGATTGCCTTAACTACGTTTCACTTTTCAATGAACGTTATTGGTAATTTAAAGTAACAAAATGGGGAGTTATTTTATCACTGCACTTTAATTCCTCAATGCTGTTAGCGGGATGTTGTTGAGAAAAGTCAGCATATCTGCTTAAACCGTACCCTAAATGATGATAATTATCTCACGTTTGTTTAATTTTGAGACGAACGATATTTTTACCTAGAAAAAGCGTTGACTCATCCTGAACTATCCCTATAATGCGACTCCATCACGACGGGGCGATTAGCTCAGTTGGTAGAGCATCTCCCTTACAAGGAGGGGGTCATCAGTTCGAATCTGGTATCGCCCACCATCTCGTTGTGATAGAAATGATTTTATGATTGGGCGATTAGCTCAGTTGGTAGAGCATCTCCCTTACAAGGAGGGGGTCATCAGTTCGAATCTGGTATCGCCCACCAATCATAAATTCAGTGATATAAAATGCAGTGATAGTCCTTATGAAGTGGGCGATTAGCTCAGTTGGTAGAGCATCTCCCTTACAAGGAGGGGGTCATCAGTTCGAATCTGGTATCGCCCACCACTTCATTAGATTGTTACAGCAATTTTGCATCTTCTTGGCATGGGTCGTTAGCTCAGTCGGTAGAGCAGTTGACTTTTAATCAATTGGTCGCAGGTTCGAATCCTGCACGACCCACCATTCAAAAAAGCGTAATTAAATCGAAATACCATCTTAGATGGGTCGTTAGCTCAGTCGGTAGAGCAGTTGACTTTTAATCAATTGGTCGCAGGTTCGAATCCTGCACGACCCACCATTCAAAAAAGCGCAATTAAATCGAAATACCATCTTAGATGGGTTGTTAGCTCAGTCGGCAGAGCAGTTGACTTTTAATCAATTGATCGGCAGGTTTGAGCCGAGCGAAGCGAGACAACAATGCGACGCGTTGGCCCGCAGGGCGAGGGCGTAGCCCGAGTCATCCTGCACGACCCACCATTCAAAAAGCATAATTCAAATAACCCTCCAATGTACTGTTAGCTCAGTCGATAGAATAGTTGTGTTTTAATTTATTGGTTTCGGGTTCTGGTTGAGCAAACTAACTTCATGTACTACGCATGTGCCTTGATTGTGTGAGCTATTTACGTTCAAACTACCTATACCAATAATGCTGGATGGGATAAGCTTTACATATATTGTTGTACTAATTAATTATTGGGATATAAAAATGAACCTCTGCGGACTGGTGGCTGATATTGGTGGCACGAATGCCAGATTGGCACTTTGTAATTTGAAAAATGGGGCTATTGAGCAGATTGAAACATATAGCGCAAGACAATACGCTGGATTAGAGTCTATTATTAGCCATTATTTGGCCGAGCAAAATACAGTAGTAACTTGTGCTTGTATCGCTATTGCTTGCCCGATAAGTGGTGATTGGGTAGAAATGACTAATCACCAATGGGCATTTTCTGTTAGTGAGCTAAAACAGACGCTTGGGCTAGAAAAATTAGATGTTATTAATGACTTTACTGCCGTTTCTATGGCTATTCCCATGTTGACAGAGGAACACAAAGTTCAGTTGGGAGGGGGAAAAGCAGTTGAAGATAAACCGGTTGCTGTTTACGGAGCTGGAACGGGCCTTGGAGTCGCTCATCTGATAAAAGTAAACAAGCAATGGATAAGCTTGCCAGGTGAGGGAGGGCATGTGGATTTTGCAGCGAATAGTGAAGAGCAAGATGCAATATTGGCTATTTTACGTCGCAAGCTGGGCCATGTTTCAGTTGAAAGAATTTTGTCAGGTAGTGGACTGGTGAATCTCTATCAGGCTATTACTATTTTGAACCATAATCAGCCGGAAGATTTGGAACCAGAAACAGTGACACAGCGAGCACTGGATGAAAGTTGCCAATATTGTCATCGTGCTCTCGCGTTATTTTGTGAAATTATGGGGAGATTTGGCGGAAATTTGGCGTTAAATCTGGGGACTTTTGGTGGTGTGTACATCGCTGGTGGTATAGTGCCACGATTTCTTGATTTCTTTAAGCGGTCAGATTTCTTGGATGGATTTGAAGATAAAGGGCGCTTTAAAACATTAATACAACAGATTCCTGTTTATTTGATTACTCATCCGCAACCTGGATTGTTAGGTTCAGGTACATATTTACGGCAACAGTTATCGCTGATTGATTAAGTTATAAAGACAGATATATACATATTAGAATTAATAATTGTATATATCTGGTCAAATTTTTTAAAGTATAATTTTATTAAATGTAAATTGATGAGTTAAATAATTATTGGGGGATGCTGGTGTTATTTTTACTAATAAATATAAAAATAGAGTTGGTTTTTTATTTATTTGCATGTTTTCTTGTTTGGAGAATAATAAGTCTTTAAAATAAATAATGAAAATATTTCAGTTGGATTTTCGATAATATATTTATCCCTTGGTTACAATAGAATTGTAGATGGGCTTACAAATAAATAATTTTATAGATTTAATCATGTTTTATCTATTTGAAATTATTAAAAATTTTATTTGATGATGGGGTGATTACGTTTTTATTGGAAGTTATTATTTTTATAATTAGTGTTTAATGGCATTATTTGATTTTTGAAATAAAGTTAAATAATGTTTTAAATAAACATTATAATGAATTTTTTGTTTTGATATAAAATTTAAAGCGTATAATTAAATATATATGATTTTATTGAATGAATAAGAATATAATTCATTGAAAAAGATAATAAAATTAAACGACTTTAAATTAATTTCAAATGTTTATAACTTTGATAAGTTGAATAAGGTTTTATATCCGATTTATTATATAATGAATATTTAATTTTTTATATAAAGATATTAATTTATATAAAAAATAATATTATTTTATTTGTATATTATCTTGAGATTTTCTTATATCTCTCAAAATATTGCATATGTGGTTATTGGTTCTGTTAATGGCGTCCCCTGCAGGGATCGAACCTGCAATTAGCCCTTAGGAGGGGCTTGTTATATCCATTTAACTAAGGGGACAACCGCTGCATTATAACTGCTTTTTCTTCCTAAGATAAGACGTTATGAACTGTTTGCTTATTTAACGACCACTCAAATTGAGTACCATTCAAGTTGAATTGTCAGTAATATTTATATTTATTGATGATCATCGGCAGGTAGTACGACAAGATTGGTTTGCCGGATCTAAGAGATTGTTACTTGGAGAATTGTATGAAGTATCGTTTGGGTGTAATCGCTCTTACAGCCACATTACTTGTGGGATGTGCCGGTTCATCTAATAGTGTTGAACAGGGGCGTTCAGACCCTCTGGAAGGTTTTAACCGTACAATGTTCAACTTTAATTATAATGTCCTTGATCCCTATATCTTACGTCCGGTAGCTGTAACGTGGCGCGACTATGTACCAATGCCTGCACGAAATGGTTTGGGCAATTTTCTCAGTAATCTCGAAGAGCCAGCCAGTATGGTAAACAGTTTCTTGCGTGGTGACCCATATCAGGGAATGAAACATTTTAATCGTTTTTTCCTGAATACCATTTGGGGTATAGGTGGCTTGATTGATGTTGCAACTATGGCAAACCCTAAGTTGGCAAAAGAAGAACCAAAACGTTTTGGTAGTACTTTGGGCTATTATGATGTGGGATATGGTCCTTATGCTGTATTACCGGGATATGGCAGTTTTACTCTGCGTGATGAAGGGGGAAACTGGGCTGATATGACTTACCCAATGTTGAGTTATTTGACCATCTGGATGTCAGCGGGTAAGTGGGTATTTGAAGGTATTGAAACTCGTGCTCGTTTGCTGGATTCTGATGGTTTGTTGAAGAATTCATCAGATCCTTATCTGATGATGCGTGAGGCTTACTTCCAGAGCCATGATTTTATGGCAAGCGGCGGTAAGTTGGAAGCCACAAAAAATCCAAATGCTGAAGCATTACAGGGTGATTTGGACAGTATTGATTGATCGTTATTGTCCGATTTAACTTCATAAATAAAAAGGATAGCTGTAGAGCGCTATCCTTTTTTGAGAACTACATTTGATTAGAATGCATAGTTGAAGTTCACACCATATAACCAGGCAGAACCTTTTGCATCAAATTCATATGTGTAAGGCAGTTTTTCAGACAATTTCTCTTTAACTGTGACTTTCTGTCCATGCATATAAGAAACACCTACGTCCAGAGACATGTCTTTATTAAATGCGTAGGTTGCGCCAGCACTTAGCCAAAAACGGTCTTGATCCGGAATAGAGATAGAACGGTTTTCAGCAGGAATCGGGCTGTCATCAAAGGCGATACCAGTACGGAATGTCCAGTTATCATCGTGATAATAAGTTGTACCTAAAGCAATACGATAGGCATCTTTGAAGCCTTCATGTTTACTAAACAGAACTGCGCCATCTTTATTTCTGGTCCCTTTCAGTTCATTAAACTCACTCCAGCCTGTATATGCCAGGCTATAGTGGATAGCCCATTTAGGTGCTACGCGGTTGTAACCAGAAACTTCCCAGATGTCCGGCAAATTGAGGTCTAATTTACCGCCAATAGTTTGACCACCGGTGGCAGGTAAGGATATTCCTGCGTTCTGAAGTATTGCCCCTAGCTGGACGGGAATGTCATTTTTATAGTCACCGTTTTTAAATTTGACTTTAACTTTAGAACGGTAAGTCAGGCTGTAGCGGTTATTTTCATCCACTTCATACATGATGCCCGCGTTCCAGCCATAGCCCCAATCTTTACCTTCCAGATTAGAAACTTCATCTGTTGGTTTGATAAGACCTTTTAGTTGAGGGGCTTTCATCGCCAGAATGTCTGACAGAGCGCCCGCATGACGGACGACTGTTGCATCAGCATAAATAGCGTTAAGTCCTAAACCAAAGCTGAAATTATCGTTTAGTCGATAAGCTCCGCTCAGGTTGAAGTTCAATGTTGTTAGGTCAGTTTTACCACCGATAGGGCCTGCGTCGTAGTTATTGCTAAAATCAGTAGCCAGACCAAAGTTAGTGGTGACTGAAGTACCAACAAACCATTGATCATCAATAGGCATAATAAAATGTAGGTTAGGTATCCAAGCTACTGGCGCAATATTTTTAGCGTTGGTACTTTTACCCGTCACTGGGGATTTACCTGTAATATCAACATCTGGGTTGATATAGACGGCACCAATAGAAAAGGATGGGCGATCAAACAGGGTCATCGCTGCTGGGTTACGGCTTCCTACCGTTGCGTTATCAGCAACAACGCCTTCCCCGGAAAAAGCTCGGCCTAAAGCCGAAGTAGAAAATTCATTTAACTGGAAACCAGCGGCACCCGCGTTGGATGAGATTAGAGCCACTGCAACCGCTAATGCTGAACGGGTGAACAGGTTTTTCTGGTTCATGACCAAAACCCTCTTGTTTATTATTTAACTATGCCACTTAACTTAGCAAGGAGCGCAGGATTGTAGAGTCGGTTTGTCTTCATGACAAATCAGACCAGTGGTGAAGTATAGGTCTGACATCTGTTGGTGTTGCAAGAGTGTTTTTAAAATATGTCCAAATTGATATCAAAAACGCGACTCAGTTAACAAAAAAATGATTTTAGGTGTTAATAAAAACGTTTGGAAATAAATTTTTGAAATCAGATTTCAATAGGATAAATATACTTATAAAGAGTAAGTGATTAGTTTTCCTATGATGAGAGGAATAAAATATTAAGATGCGTGATTAATATTTGGAGAATGGAGTATGACGAATGAAATGTAGTGCAGAAGAGACGGTTGCTTGCTGCTGCGTAGATGTAGGTGCGGTGATAGATAATACAGACTGCATCGTATCTTACCAGCATGTTTTTGCTGATAAGCAGGAAGTAGAAACAATGCTTAACACTTTGATTGAAAGAGCAAAGTCTATTGAATCAGAACCTTGTGTTATTAATCATAAAATTGAGCCAGTTGATGGAGGGATTCAACTAATTGCTGATTTCGTTTTCTGTTGCCAGGCAGAAGCACTAATTTTCCAGTTGGGATTGCGTTAATCCAAGGGCTGGTTTTCTCCGCTGTCTTAAGTAGATAGCGGAGGTATTTCACTGAGTCCCTCCTTCTCGTTATTTATTTTTTTACTGTTTGCAAAGATGTTCGAAGAGGCATTGAGATCATTTAGACATTAAATAAATTAAAGTTGCGCTTGCTCTCATTTTTAATTTATTCAGGTTTGCTATTTATAGACATTACGCTAACAATGATCTATCAGGTCAGACCTGTCCAGGTTGGTTAAAAAAATTTTTCAGTAATTTGATGTATACCCAATAGATTTCAAATTGCAGCGCGGCGGCAAGTGAACGCATCCCCAGGAGCATAGATAACGATGTGACTGGGGTAAGTGAAAGCAGCCAACAAAGCAGTAACTTGAAGGATGAAGGGTATAGTTGATAATAATCTTTCAGGAGCCGTTATGAGTCGTCCTTTAACAAAAGTGACACAGCAAGGTGATCGTATCGCAATTGTCAGCGGGCTACGCATTCCATTTGCTAAACAGGCAACATCGTATCACGGCATACCGGCTGTGGATTTGGGTAAATCAGTGGTCAGTGAACTGGTAGCCAGGAGTGGTTTACTCCCTGAAAAGATTGACCAATTGGTGTTTGGACAAGTGGTGCAAATGCCTGAGGCACCGAATATTGCCCGTGAAATCGTTCTTGGTACTGGGTTAAGTGTGAATACAGATGCTTACAGTGTATCCCGTGCATGTGCGACTAGTTTCCAGGCGATTACTAACGTGGCGGAAAGCATTATGGCAGGTACGGTGAATATCGGAATTGCGGGTGGAGCGGATTCTTCTTCTGTATTGCCGATTGGTGTAACTAAATCTCTTGCTCGTACTCTTGTTGATATGAATAAAGCGAAAACTTTATCACAGCGCCTTAAGCTACTTAGCCGCCTCAAATTTCGTGACTTATTGCCTGTATCTCCGGCAGTAGCGGAATATTCGACAGGTCTGCGTATGGGAGATACCGCAGAACAAATGGCGAAGACCTACCGTATCAGTCGGGAAGATCAGGATGCGTTGGCACACCGTTCCCATATTCTTGCAGCAAAAGCTTGGGAACAGGGTTTGTTGGCTGATGAAGTCATGACGGCCCATTTCCCTCCATATCGTGAAGCATTGCTTGAAGATAATAATATTCGTAAAAATTCCGTATTAACTTCTTATGCGAAGTTGCGTCCGGCATTTGACCGCAAGTATGGTACTGTTACCGCGGCAAACAGTACACCGCTGACAGATGGTGCAGCAGCAGTCATTTTGATGCGTGAGTCTGTGGCTAAAGTGTTGGGAATAAAACCGCTTGGTTACCTGCGTAGCTATGCATTCTCAGCTATTGATGTCTGGCAAGATATGCTATTGGGGCCATCGTATGCGACACCGATAGCGCTCGATCGTGCCGGTATTACACTAAAAGATCTAACTTTAATTGATATGCATGAAGCTTTTGCTGCTCAGACATTGGCAAACTTGAAAATGTTTGCCAGTGATGAATTTGCCCGAAATAAATTAGGGCGCACTCAAGCGATTGGTGAAGTTGATATGGATAAATTTAACGTCTTAGGTGGTTCAATTGCTTATGGGCACCCGTTCGCAGCAACAGGAGCTCGCATGGTGACGCAGGTATTGAATGAGTTGCGGCGCCGTGGAGGAGGGCTTGGGTTGACAACTGCTTGTGCTGCTGGTGGGTTGGGCACAGCTATGGTATTGGAGGTGGAATAATGACTCAGTCTCAGCATGATGCTGCAACCATCACTATGGATACAAAACAGGCGGTTTCTGTTTTCAATTTTGATGTCAGGCCGGATAAAATCGGCGTTATCACTATTGATGTGCCAGGAGAAAAAGTAAATACGCTGAAAGCAGAATTTGTTGATCAATTTCTGAATGTTTTCAAACAAGCTCAGCAGTCTTCTGGCCTTAAAGGATTAATATTGATTTCCGGTAAACCGGATACTTTTATTGCCGGTGCTGATATTTCCATGATTGCCGGGTGTAAAACCAAAGAAGAAGCACAAGATCTGGCTGAAAAGGGTCAGAAATTATTTTCTCAAATAGCCAATTATCCTTTGCCTGTTGTAGCGGCAATTCATGGTGCTTGTTTGGGGGGCGGTTTGGAATTGGCGCTGGCGTGTCATTGGCGTATATGTTCACTGGATGATAAAACCCGTCTTGGATTACCTGAAGTTCAGCTTGGGTTATTACCTGGTTCAGGTGGTACTCAGCGATTACCGAGACTTATTGGTGTCAGTTCGGCGCTGGATATGATCCTGACAGGTAGGCAATTAAGAGCGAGACAGGCATTACGGCTGGGAGTCGTGGATGATGCTGTGCCATTAGATATTTTGCTGGAAGTTGCTGTTGAAAAAATCAAAAAAGGCATTCCTGTGCGTAAGTCTTTACCGTGGCAACAGCGGTTATTGGTAGGGCCTGTAGGAAGATACTTTTTGTTTAATATCGTTCGTAAAAAAACACTGGCGAAAACTCGTGGGCACTATCCTGCACCTGAACGAATTATTGAGGTTGTCAAAGAAGGTCTTGAAAAAGGCATGAACCAAGGTTTACGGGCCGAAGCAATGGCATTTGGTGAACTAGCAATGACACGGGAATCAGCTGCTTTACGTAATCTGTTTTTTGCTGCAACGTCATTAAAAAATGAGACAGGCTCATCAGAAAAACCGGCAAAAATCGAACGTGTTGGCATATTAGGTGGTGGTTTGATGGGGGGGGGAATTGCGAATGTAACCGCTACCCGAGGTAAATTACCCGCGCGTATCAAAGATATTAATGAAAAGGGTATTAGTCAGGTACTGAAGTACACTTGGGATTTGTTGTCCAAGAGAGTGAAGCAAAAGCGATTACGTCCGGCAGAACGGGCTAAGCAAATGATGCTTATTTCAGGAACAACGGATTATCGTGGTTTCGAACAGGTGGATATTGTTGTTGAGGCGGTATTTGAAGATTTATCACTGAAACAACAGATGGTGGCAGAAATTGAAGCGAATGCCAAACCAGAAACGGTATTTGCATCTAATACATCTTCGCTTCCTATCCATCAGATTGCTGAAAAAGCTCAACGACCAGAGCAGGTTATTGGTCTACATTATTTCAGCCCGGTAGATAAAATGCCTCTGGTGGAAGTTATTCCGCATCAAGGAACCAGTGAGAAAACGATTGCTACAGCAGTTGCTTTGGCTAAGAAGCAAGGTAAAACCGCTATTGTGGTCGGTGATAAAGCCGGATTTTATGTAAACCGTATCCTTGTTCCTTATATCAGTGAGGCATCAAATTGTCTGGTAGCAGGAGAGCCAATTGATCATATAGATAAGGCACTAGTTAATTTTGGTTTTCCAGTAGGGCCAATTAATTTATTAGATGAAGTAGGAATTGATGTTGGCACCAAAATTATGCCGATTTTGGTAGAGCAACTAGGGGCACGTTTTGCGGCGCCTGAATCGCTTAATGCTGTACTGAAAGATGGCCGCAAAGGTAGGAAAAATGGTCGTGGCTTCTATTTATATACATCAGAATCCAGAAAATCTTGGCGGATTGGGAAAAAAGGTAAAAAAGTTGATAGTTCAGTTTATGCCTTGCTGAATATAAAACCTGAATCTCGTATGCTTTCTTCAGAAATTGCTCAGCGTTGTGTGATGCTGATGCTTAATGAAGCCGTGCGTTGTTTGGATGAAAGGGTTATCAGAAGTCCGCGTGATGGTGATATTGGTGCGGTATTTGGTATAGGTTTTCCACCATTCTTTGGTGGTCCATTCCGCTATATTGATAGCCTTGGTTGTGCCAGAGTGGTGGAAATTCTACGCAAGTTGGAAAGTCAGTATGGAGATAGATTCGTACCTTGTGATCGTTTGGTGAAAATGGCTGAACAGAATAAAAATTTCTATCCATAGTAACCTATACATTGCATTTGTGAAGAAATCGATGCCGGCGCCATATTGGAGCGCCGGCATCATCTTTAGGACGGCTCAGGGCGGAGAGCAGTCACAGCAGGATGCTCATTCACTATATACTGAAATGTTTTTGTGATAACAATTTTTGTTGTATAACTCATGTGGCAATTACTGATATTTATTATTAGTAAGATAACTATGTTAACTCATTCATACGGTGGATTATGCAAGTTTTTATTATGCGTCATGGTGAAGCAGCTTTAGATGCAATCAGCGATTCAGCCCGGCAACTCACTTTCCGCGGCTGTAATGAATCACAAGAAATGGCTCGTTGGTTGGCACAGAAGGAGCCTAAGATTGATCTGGTATTAGTGAGTCCTTATATCCGTGCTGAGCAGACGTTACAGGTTGTTCGTAAATCTTTATCATTACCGGTTGGTGAAGAAGTGTTGCCGGGGTTAACGCCATCAGGTGATGCTGCTATGGTCAATAGCTATCTACAGGTTATTGCTGAACAAGGGCATAATGCCGTTTTGATTGTCTCTCATTTACCGTTAGTTGGTTATTTGGTTGCTGAGCTCTGCCCAGCAGAGACTCCACCGATGTTCGCAACATCTGCAATTACATGTGTGGATTTAAACAGCCAGACGGGTAAAGGCACGCTTGTCTGGCAGGTCAGCCCATCACAATTGGCAGCAAGGGCCTGATAATTCAGCGACGTATAGGCTCATCAAGTTCGACAAGTATTAATAATGCGGCGTTACCTCCCCATTCCTTTGGTGCTTGATGGAAGGCCATAATATCTGGGTGTTGGGCTAGCCACAGTGGAGTTTGTTGTTTGAGAATATGTTTCCCATGACCGTGCATGATGCAGGCACAATAGACATGTTCACGGCGGCAAGCAGCGATTAGTGCACCAATTTCCTGCTTGGCCTGCATTTGTGTTAACCCGTGTAAATCAAGAAACAGTTCTGGCGAATAATCACCTCGGCGTAGTTTTTTCAGTTCGTAATGGCTTACATTTCCCCGTATGTAACGGGTAGGGCCTTCTGTATCAAGATTGGGCTGGAATTCATCAGAAAAATAGTAGCTGGCATCAATTTGCTCTTGCTGTACTCGCTCAGGGGTAATATGGCTGGCTTTTTTTCTTATGGGAGGATGTAAGACAGTATCCTGGTTCATGCGTTTGATACCTGCTACCGACTCTTTAAACAAGTTAATCTCTTCCTCATTCAGGGAATGTTTATTTTTCATCATTGCTCAATTAATCAAACTATTTTGTGACAAGTGTACGGTATCTTTTTAACTGTTTAACCTGATTATGTCTAATAGAACCTGGTTTTGCCTGATTTATTGACTGAAAATGCGGAGTAAGAAGCTATGTTCAGGTAGTCAACGAAATAATTTGACAATTACTGTTGGTTAGAAAATAAATGTATATACAACTAATGGCCTGAGCTATCAGATACAGACAAATACAGGATTCTAAACATGACAATAGAACTGCGTGATACTGATGTCGTCTGGCGTAACGCTAGACTGGCAACAATGGACCCTTCTATCAATGCAGCTTACGGATTATTAAAAGAACATGATCTTCTGGTACGTGATGACAAAATTTTAGCTATTTTTCCCACAGCAACATTACAGACGGGTAGCTGTCAGGTAATTGATGTCCAACAACGCCTGATTACCCCCGGTTTAATCGATTGTCACACTCATTTAGTTTTTGGTGGTAACCGGGCTTATGAATGGGAGCAGCGTTTAAATGGTATGTCCTATGCTGAACTCAGTGCGCAGGGAGGGGGTATCAATGCGACAGTTTCAGCAACCCGAACCAGTTCTCTTGAACAACTTGGACACTCTGCCCAGCAGCGTTTGGCTGCATTTATGGCTGAAGGCGTAACCACTATTGAGATTAAATCGGGTTATGGATTAGATCTGGAAAATGAAGAAAAATTGCTACAGGTTGCACGAAACTTGGGGAAATATAATCCGATAGAAATCAGCGCGACATTGCTCGCTGCTCATACTTGCCCGCCTGAATATAAACACAATCCTGATGCCTATATAGATCTGATTTGTGAAATTATCCTGCCGCAACTTTGGCGAAAACAGCTGTTTGACGCAGTAGACGTTTTTTGTGAAAGCGTAGGGTTTAATTTAGCGCAAACCGAGCGGCTTTTTCAGGAAGCACAGCGCTGGGGCATTCCAGTAAAAGGACATGTGGAGCAATTGTCCAATTTGGGAGGGAGTGAACTGGTCGCTCGTTATCACGGTCTTTCAGTTGATCATATTGAATATTTGGATCAGGCAGGAGTGGAAGCTCTTAGCCACAGTGGTACGGTTGCTGTTTTGCTTCCCGGCGCTTTCTACTTTTTGCAGGAAACGCAGCACCCGCCTGTCGATTTATTACGACAATTTAATGTACCGATAGCTGTATCTACGGATTTTAATCCTGGAACCAGCCCATTTGCTTCTCTGCGTATGGCGATGAATATGGCTTGCGTGCAATTTGGGCTGACTCCTGAAGAGGTATGGTTAGGTGTTACTCGACATGCCGCTCGTGCATTGGGTAGAGGAAATAGTCACGGACAGCTACGCGCGGGTGCTTATGCTGATTTTATTGTTTGGGATGCAGAAAATCCTGTCGATATTTTCTATGAGTTAGGCCATAACCCGCTGAATACCAGGGTATTTCGTGGTGCTATTGCTCATTCCAATATATAGCAGATAAGGAGCAGTAAATGAATTTATGGCATGCTACTTTGCCTACTATTTGGCAAGGGCGAAATGATTTGGCAGAAGCGGATAATGCACTGCGGATTTTTCAAACGATCAAACAATCTCCCTATTTTACACCGGAAGAATTTTCTCACCATATTGCACTACTGGGGTTTGAATGTGATGAAGGTGTAAAACGCAATCAGGGTAGGCCGGGGGCCAATCAAGGCCCTGATTATTTGCGGCGGTCATTGGCAAATATGGCTAGTCATAAAGGGCATGACAGATTGGTGGACTTGGGAAGTATTCGCGCCAATCCTAATCAATTGAGTGAGGCACAACAAGCCTTGGCTGATGCAATTATTCAATGCCAACATCAGCATGTGCGCACTCTGGTGCTGGGTGGTGGACATGAAACGGCTTTCGCTCATGGTGTTGGAATTTATGATGCTTTTCCACATCAACGCGTTGGTATTATTAACTTTGATGCTCATCTTGATTTACGGCGGTCATTGCAACCCACTTCCGGTACACCATTTCGTCAGCTCGCCGAGTATTGTCAGCAACACCACCGACCGTTTCACTATACTTGCATTGGCGCCAGTTTGGCATCTAATACCCAAGCATTGGTGGATGAAGCAAGCCACTTGAATGTTAAGATCATCTGGGATAATCAGTGTAGTGAAACCGAACTGGACAAAATACAACAGCAGATACAAGATACACTTCAGCAAGTTGATTTGATTTACATGACAATCGATCTGGATGTATTACCTGCTTATCAGATGCCAGCAGTTTCTGCGCCGGCAGCACTCGGGCTACCATTGGAACTCCTTCTGCAATTGATTCAGCCAATCTGTCAGAGTGGGAAATTACAAGCGGCTGATCTGGTTGAACTCAATCCAATATTTGATATTCAAGGGATAGGCGGGAAAGCAGCAGCGCGTCTTGCTTGGCAATTAGTGCATTGGTGGTATTGATTGTCTAAAATAACAGTACTATTGTGCTGTTATTTTTTGGTAAAGATAGCCTGATAAAATTAGTGTAATTAATCACTTACATTTTTATAGCGACAAGGAATTTATTGTGACGACACATTTATCAGGATCATTTGCCAAACCTATACCTTTATATGCCAGAGTAAAACAATCCATTATCGAAAAAATCTATACCGGTGAATGGAAATCTAATGATCGTGTTCCATCAGAAGCTGAGTTGGTTAAGCAATTTAACTGTAGCCGTATGACCGCCAACCGTGCGTTGCGTGAATTGACTGCTGAAGGGCTATTAGTACGGCTGCAAGGGGTGGGATCTTTTGTCGCTGAGCCAAAAGGGCAATCCGCACTGTTCGAAATCCACAGTATTGCTGATGAGATCTCATCCCGTTCTCATCAGCATCGCTGTAAAATATTAAAGTTATCAGAGCTGAACGCTAACGTAAAACAAGCTGCCGAATTGGATATTATCGCCGGCACGCCGATTTATCAGTCAGTTATTGTCCATTATGAAAACGATATTCCGGTTCAGATAGAAGATCGTTACGTCAATGTTCAAGCGGTTCCTGGCTATTTGCAGCAAGACTTCACCAAACTGACTCCGCACGATTATTTGTCAATGATTGCACCGCTAACGGAAGGTGAACATATTGTAGAGGCTATTGCTGGTGATCCCCGGTCCTGTAAATTATTGCAGATTGAGTCGGGGGCTCCTTGTTTATTAATTAGTCGCCGAACTTGGTCAACTCATTACACCGTTTCCAGTGCCAGGCTGCTATTTCCCGGTAATCGCTATAAATTGAAAGGACGTTTCAGTTCATAGCTATACCATGTTTTTAGCAAGAAGCGCTGTAAACTCTTATCTAATAGAGGTTGCTGCTAAAGATATATGTCTTAACTTCAAATGTAGACCCTTATAACCACATTCATACGATGACTGATGCCCTTAATTGTTTACATGGAGCATCAGTTTGTCACGACTCAGAACTTGCCTGTGTATTGGTGACAAACCAAACAAAATCTTTCCTTCCTTAAATTATATTTTTGTAAAATTAATGTAAACAAATTGTGATTATAAACACAAAAATAAGAAAAATATTACTTCTTGATAATAAAAAAGAAATAATATTAACAAATTGATTTATAAGAAAATAATAACAATAAACTCATAAATATATCATTTTAGCTAACAGTTTGGTCTATTGAATATACATGTATATACAACTATACATTTAACAAATATACAAAGACAAACAAGGAGCCAAACCGTGACCGCCCAGAAAAGTAAATTTCGTAATGTTGATATCCGGGCACCCAGAGGAACGAAATTAACCGCTAAAAGTTGGTTAACCGAAGCTCCTCTGCGTATGTTAATGAATAATCTTGATCCGGAAGTGGCTGAGAATTCGCATGAATTGGTGGTGTATGGCGGTATTGGTCGAGCTGCCAGAAATTGGGAATGCTATGACAAGATTGTTGAAACACTGAAAAAACTGGAAGACGATGAAACTCTGCTAATTCAGTCAGGCAAACCGGTTGGGGTATTTAAAACCCATAAAAATGCACCTCGGGTACTGATTGCAAACTCGAATCTGGTACCGCACTGGGCTACCTGGGAGCATTTCAACGAGTTGGATGCGAAAGGGCTGGCTATGTACGGTCAAATGACGGCGGGTAGCTGGATCTACATTGGCAGTCAGGGGATTGTGCAAGGCACTTATGAAACGTTCGTGGAAGCTGGCCGGCAGCATTATAACGGTAATTTACAAGGGCGTTGGGTGCTAACCGCTGGTTTGGGTGGTATGGGGGGAGCACAACCGCTGGCTGCAACATTAGCCGGAGCCTGTTCGTTGAATATTGAATGCCAACAAAGCCGGATCGATTTCCGCCTGCGTACTCGTTATGTTGATGAACAAGCGAAAGATTTGGATGATGCACTGGCTCGGATTGAAAAATACACTCAGGAAGGCAAAGCCATCTCTATCGCATTGTGCGGTAATGCTGCTGAAATCTTGCCAGAAGTAGTTCGTCGTGGTGTACGTCCGGATTTGGTCACTGACCAGACAAGTTCACACGATCCTCTCAACGGCTATCTGCCAAAAAACTGGAGTTGGGAAGAATATCGCCAACGTGCTATTTCAGCACCAGCAGAAGTTATCGAAGCAGCAAAATTTTCGATGGCAGAACATGTTAAGGCGATGTTGACTTTCCAGCAATGGGGTATTCCTGTTTTTGATTACGGCAACAATATTCGCCAAATGGCGTATGAGGTTGGTGTAGAAAATGCCTTCGATTTTCCTGGTTTTGTTCCTGCTTATATTCGCCCGTTATTCTGCCGTGGTATTGGCCCCTTCCGCTGGGTAGCACTTTCTGGCGATCCACAGGACATCTACAAAACTGACGCCAAAGTTAAAGAATTGCTCCCCGATGACAAACATTTGCATCGCTGGCTGGATATGGCAAGGGAACGCATTAGCTTTCAGGGATTGCCCGCTCGTATTTGCTGGGTTGGTTTAGGGGAACGAGCCAAGCTGGGGTTAGCTTTTAATGAAATGGTACGCAGTGGTGAACTTTCTGCGCCTATTGTCATTGGGCGCGACCATCTGGATTCCGGTTCTGTCTCCAGCCCGAATCGCGAAACCGAATCTATGCGTGATGGCTCTGATGCAGTTTCAGATTGGCCGCTGTTGAATGCTTTGCTTAACACTGCTAGCGGTGCTACTTGGGTTTCTCTGCATCATGGCGGTGGTGTTGGTATGGGTTTCTCACAACATGCCGGTATGGTGATTGTTTGTGATGGAACTGATGAAGCCGCTGAGCGTATAGCCCGGGTACTACACAACGATCCAGCTACCGGAGTTATGCGTCATGCCGATGCAGGTTATGAAATCGCTATCCATTGTGCCAAAGAGCAAGGATTAGATTTGCCGATGCTCAATACAAAATAAGGAACATTATGAAACAGTTAACTATTTACCCAGGCAAATTGACCCTTGATGAATTACGTCAGGTTTATCTACAACCGGTAAAAATAACGCTGGATAGCCAGATTTTTCCTGCTATTGAACGTAGCGTGGAATGTGTTAATGCTATTCTTGCTGAAAATCGCACTGCTTACGGAATTAATACCGGATTCGGACTATTAGCCAGTACACGGATTGAAGAAGATAATTTAGAAAAACTACAACGTTCGCTTGTCGTGTCTCATGCTGCTGGGATAGGTGAAGCGTTGGACGATAATATGACCCGGTTGATCATGGTATTGAAGATTAACAGTCTTTCCCGTGGTTACTCTGGTATTCGTCTTGAAGTTATTCAGGCATTAATTGCATTAGTTAATGCGGAAATTTATCCTCATATTCCCTGTAAAGGATCGGTGGGAGCTTCTGGTGATTTGGCACCGTTGGCACATATGAGCTTGTTATTACTTGGGGAAGGGCAGGCTCATTATCAGGGAGAGTGGTTGCCAGCTAAAGAAGCTCTGGCAAAAGCCAATTTACAACCCATTACATTGGCAGCTAAAGAAGGCTTGGCATTGCTCAATGGTACTCAAGTATCTACGGCTTTTGCTTTACGTGGATTATTTGAGGCAGAAGATCTGTTAGCGGCAGCAATAGTTTGCGGTTCTTTATCTGTAGAAGCGGCGTTGGGTTCTCGCAAACCATTTGATGAGCGTGTACATGCCGTACGGGGGCAACAGGGACAGATTGACGTTGCTACATTGTATCGTTATGTATTAGAAAAAAGCAGTGAACTATCAGATTCTCATATAAATTGCCCCAAGGTACAAGATCCTTATTCATTACGTTGTCAGCCACAGGTCATGGGAGCTTGTTTGACTCAATTGCGTCATGCTGCCGATGTTATCCTGATTGAAGCTAATGCCGTATCTGATAACCCATTGGTATTTGCTGAACAAGGTGAAGTAATTTCTGGTGGTAACTTCCATGCCGAACCTGTTGCAATGGCGTCTGATAATCTGGCGCTGGTATTGGCAGAAATAGGTGCATTATCAGAACGGCGGATTGCGTTGTTGATGGATTCGCATATGTCACAGCTTCCTCCTTTTCTGGTTGATAACGGTGGTGTGAATTCGGGCTTTATGATTGCTCAGGTGACGGCGGCGGCGCTTGCCAGTGAAAATAAAGCGTTGGCCCACCCTGCTAGTGTTGACAGTTTACCGACTTCGGCCAATCAGGAAGATCATGTCTCAATGGCCCCGGCTGCTGGGCGTCGTTTATGGGAGATGGCAGAAAATACCAGGGGTATTCTGGCAATTGAATGGCTATCTGCCTGTCAGGGAATCGATTTTCGGAATGGTCTGAAAAGTAGCCCAGTTCTGGAAAAAGCGCGCCGTATTCTGCGGGAAAAGGTAGATTATTACGATCAAGATCGTTTTTTTGCGCCGGATATTGCTGCTGCTGTACAACTATTGGCTGAGCAACACCTTTCCTCACTACTTCCTTCTGGACAGATATTACAGATTAAAAATAATCGTTAAATAAGCCGATGGCCGGCTTCTGTCCGGCCTGATTGTTGCATTTATATTTCATAAAACCCAATAATAAAAGATAAGAGGGTAAATCATGCAAGCCTCACTACAACTAGAACGAGGACTCAACGCCCGTCATATTCGGTTCATGGCGTTGGGTTCTGCAATTGGCACGGGTCTTTTCTATGGTTCTGCTGAAGCAATAAAAATTGCAGGTCCGGCGGTATTGTTAGCTTATTTAGTAGGAGGTGCCGCGGTTTTTATGGTCATGCGCGCTCTGGGAGAGATGGCGGTCCATAAACCGGATGCCGGTTCTTTTGCCAGCTACGCTCATCAATACCTGGGTCCGTTATCGGGATTTATTACTGGCTGGACTTATACTTTCGAAATGATCATAGTTTGTCTGGCCGATGTAACTGCTTTCGGTATTTATATGGGACTGTGGTATCCAGAAGTACCGCGTTGGATATGGGTACTCAGTATTATTTTCATTATTGGCGCGCTTAATCTTTGTAAAGTCAAAGTATTTGGCGAAATGGAATTCTGGTTGTCGATTCTGAAAGTAGCAGCGATCAGCGCAATGATTATTGCTGGGGCAGGTATTATTTTATTTGGTTTTAGCGGTCATTTTCAGGCAACTGGAGTACAGAATCTGTGGCAACACGGCGGATTTATGCCTAATGGATTTGGTGGCGTTATTGAGTCTTTAGCCGTCGTTATGTTTGCTTTCGGTGGTGTTGAAATCATCGGTATCACATCTAGTGAAGCCAAAAATCCGGCGAAAATGATCCCGCAAGCGATTAACTCTATCCCGCTGCGTATTCTACTGTTCTATGTACTGACTATTTTTGTATTGATGGCAATTTACCCCTGGAGCAGCATCGGTCAGGAAGGCAGTCCATTTGTTGCAATATTTCAGGGATTGGGAATTAGTTCGGCGGCGAATATTCTAAATATTATCGTTATTACCGCTGCGATTTCGGCTATCAACAGTGATATTTTTGGTGCAGGTCGTATGATGTACGGCATGGCTGAGAAAGGGTTAGCGCATAAAAAATTTATGAATCTAAGCCGTAATGGTGTGCCTTGGGTGACTATCATGATTATGACGCTGGCGCTGTTGTGTGCTGTCGTACTTAATTACTTGCTCCCTGAACAGGTGTTCGTAATCATTGCTTCGATTGCCACTTTTGCTACGGTGTGGGTCTGGTTAATGATTTTGCTCTCTCAATTTGCTATGCGTAGAAAGATGTCACCAGAAGAAGCACAAAAATTACAATTTCCAGTACCGATGTGGCCTGTTGCACCGATACTGACTATTGTGTTTATGGTATTTATTATTGCTATTCTCAGTTATTTCCCAGATACACGAATCGCATTCTATGTGGGTGGAATATGGATACTCTTGTTAACCGCGGTCTATTATTTATGGATACGGCACAATGTAACCGCCGTTACCCCTCGGTCTGCTAAGAAAATATGATATAAATTATGTAGAAATCGTCTTATTTACTCACTCATAAGACGATTTCCACAGAATGGCTCAAAATCTGCAATAAAATACCTGCACTAAAATTCTATGTCATTAGCCTGATATGAAAGCTGATTTGTCTCAGTGATCGTGGCAAACTAACGGGTCAATGAGTTTACAGGGTTGGAGGGGCTTTTGGACAAGATTTTTATCGATGAGGCAGTGGCTGAATTATATACTATTAAGGATATGTTGCGCTGGTCTGTCAGCCGGTTTAATGCGGCGAATATTTATTACGGACACGGTACAGATAATCCATGGGATGAAGCGCTGCAACTGGTTCTTCCATCGCTATTTCTGCCGCTGGATATTCCACAGGAAATGTTGACAGCGCAATTAACATCAACTGAGCGTCATCGTATTGTCGAGCGGGTTATTCGCCGTATTAATGAGCGTATTCCTGTTGCTTATTTGACTAATCGGGCATGGTTCTGTGGTCATGAATTTTATGTTGATGAGCGGGTTCTGGTGCCGCGTTCACCGATTGGTGAATTGATTAATAATGAGTTTGCAGGATTGATCCCTGACGAACCGGCAAATATTCTTGATCTCTGCACCGGTAGCGGTTGTATTGCCATTGCTTGTGCCTATGCTTTCCCGGAAGCGGAAGTCGATGCAGTGGATATTTCCGCAGATGTGCTGGCAGTAACTGAACAGAATATTCAGAATCACAATCTTGAACACCGGGTTATTCCTATCCGTTCTGATCTATTCCGTGATATGCCACCTGTTAAATATGACCTTATCGTCACTAATCCGCCTTATGTCGATGCTGAAGATATGAGCGATTTACCGCAAGAGTTCCGTTGTGAGCCTGAGTTAGGTCTGGCGGCGGGTTCCGATGGTTTGAAACTCGCACGCCGTATTTTGGCAACTGCCCCAGATTTTCTGACAGAGCAGGGTGTACTGATTTGTGAAGTTGGTAACAGTATGGTGCATTTGATAGAACAATATCCGGATGTGCCATTTACCTGGTTGGAGTTTGAATACGGTGGTGACGGTGTATTTATGATGACGCGCCAGCAACTCGTCGAACATCATGAGCATTTTCGTTTATTCAAAGACTGATAGTTGGATGAGTTGTTATTGCTGTTTGTCGGGTTAAATAAAAGAACAATTAACAGGAAGGAATTGGGATGGCTGGAAATAGTATCGGGCAATTTTTCCGGGTCACCACTTTTGGCGAATCCCACGGTTTGGCGTTGGGATGTATTGTCGATGGTGTACCGCCGGGTATTGCAATCACAGAAGCCGATTTACAAGTTGATTTAGACAGGCGTCGCCCGGGAACTTCCCGCTATACAACGCAGCGTCGTGAGCCGGACCAAGTTCGTATTCTTTCGGGGGTATTTGAAGGGGTAACAACCGGCACCAGTATCGGTTTACTCATTGAAAATACGGATCAGCGTTCTCAGGATTACAGTGCTATCAAAGATGTGTTTCGTCCGGGGCATGCCGATTACACTTATGAACAAAAATATGGTGTTCGCGACTATCGCGGTGGTGGCCGTTCTTCTGCTCGAGAAACGGCAATGCGTGTAGCAGCAGGTGCAATAGCGAAAAAATATCTACTGGATAAATATGGCATTCGTATCCGTGCTTACCTGAGCCAAATGGGAAATATCCATTGCGAATTGAAAGATTGGGGACAGGTGGAACAAAACCCATTCTTCAGCCCTGATGAGACCAAACTTGAACAACTTGATGCCTTGATGCGTGAATTGAAAAAAGCCGGTGATTCCATTGGTGCGAAAGTAACGGTTGTGGCAGAAAATGTTCCGGCTGGATTGGGAGAGCCTGTTTTCGACCGCCTTGATGCTGATATTGCTCATGCGCTGATGAGTATTAATGCAGTAAAAGGTGTTGAAATTGGTGATGGCTTCGGTGTGATCAATTTACGTGGCAGCGAAAACAGGGATGAAATTACAGCTCAAGGGTTCACCAGTAATCATGCGGGTGGAATTCTTGGTGGCATCAGCAGTAGCCAGCTAATTGTTGCTCGTATTGCGCTAAAGCCAACATCCAGCATCATGGTGCCGGGCAAAACGATTAACCGTCAGGGTGAAGAGGTGGAAATGGTGACTCGTGGCCGCCATGATCCTTGTGTTGGCATCCGTGCAGTACCGATTGCAGAAGCAATGATGGCTATTGTTCTGATGGATCATTTATTACGCCAGAGAGCACAGTGTACTGATGTCGAATCCAGACTTCTTGGTTGGTGAGTGAAGGATGAAGCTAGCCTTGAAAATCCCGGATGGTGAAATGGGTAGCTTAATGTTGATAAGCAATTTCTTTTGATGGGATAAAGTATGGATTGGTTATTATCAGGGGTGGAAGTTTATGGTCTGCTCTTTCTGGTTGCGGTGATTGCTGGATTTATTGACTCGATTTCTGGTGGTGGTGGTTTGCTAACCATTCCTGCATTGTTATCGGTGGGTGTCTCTCCGGTTCAGGCATTGGCGACAAATAAGTTACAGGCAGTGGGAGGTTCTTTCTCTGCTAGTCTCTATTTTGTCCGTTATGGTGCGGTTGATCTCAAGTCTCAGCGCTTTGCCATACTGATGACACTGTTTGGCTCAATGACTGGTGCAATAATTGTCCAGTTTATGAAACCAGATTTCCTCAGTCAGCTATTACCGGTTCTGGTCATTATTATTGGTCTGTATTTCCTTTTGACTCCGGCAATTGGCATGGAAGATCGCCATCGTCGCTTAACTCCGGTAGCATTTGCCTGTCTTATCGGGGGTGGATTGGGTTTATATGATGGTGTATTTGGCCCCGGTGTTGGCTCATTTTATGCGTTAGCTTACGTTGCCCTGTGCGGCTATAACCTGGCGAAATCTACAGCTCATGCCAAGGTATTGAACTTTGCTTCTAACATAGGTTCACTGGTGCTTTTTATCCTTGGTGGTCAGGTTTTATGGGTATTGGGTCTGGTGATGCTGGCAGGGCAGGTGATTGGCGCACGGTTGGGCGCAAGTTTGGTTTTGACACATGGTCAAAAACTTATTCGCCCTATGATTGTAACTATCTCTTTTTTGATGAGTATTAAATTACTGAATGATAATCACGGCGATACAATCCGTACTTGGCTGGCATTTTATTTTTGATTCAGGATTTTGTTTTTAATTCATGACAACGCATAACTATCAACAACTTATTGATATTTTTAATCGCTGTTTTGGCGAAGAATACAACACACGTTTAGTCAAAGGTGATGACGAACCTATTTATCTGCCAGCGGATGAAGAGACTCCTTATAACCGAATTGTATTTGCTCATGGCTTCTATGCCAGTGCGTTGCATGAGATTGCTCATTGGTGCATTGCGGGTAGAGAGCGCAGGAAATTAGTGGATTTTGGCTATTGGTATTGCCCAGATGGGCGTGATGCGCAGGCGCAAAGTGAATTTGAGAAAGTAGAAATTAAACCGCAAGCACTTGACTGGTTGTTTTGTACCGCCGCAGGTTTTCCGTTTAATGTCAGTTGTGACAATCTTGAAGAGGATTTTGAGCCTGATAGATTGACTTTTCAACGTAAAGTTCATGCTCAGATTATGGACTACTTAGCAGAAGGGATACCTGTAAGAGCGGAGTGCTTTATTCAGGGACTGCAATCGTTCTACAATACGTCCCCATTGAAAGCGGAACACTTTCCTTACCCGGAAGATCTATTCGCAGAATAAAACTGAATTTGAGGAAAAATGATGCTCGCTGAGTTTGAAACGCGTATTTTAGCGCAAATTGATGACATGGTAGATCACGCCAGTGATGATGAGTTATTTGCTGGTGGTTATCTCCGCGGGCATCTTACTTTAGCGGTGGCAGAGTTGGAGCAGGAAGGTGCTCATACGGCTGAACAGCTTCATGATCGTGTTGAAAAAAGTATCCAAAATGCGATTAAAGCTGGGGAATTGGCGCCACCGGATCAGATTCTGGTTCTCCATACCTGGCAGCGCCTGTTAGACAATGCTAAAACTCAATAATTTTATTAAGGGGCAGAAAACGAACTGTGCTACCAAAATTTATATGAATATCTAACGTTTGGCAGTGCAGTTCGTCAGAATCAGAGGCTCAATAGCGATTTTTATTCTTTCTATGTTTGCTTTTCGTTGCTTTTATCCCGTTTGATGGTGGCCATTGTTGTGAGGTGTGTAGTACCCGTAGGATAACCACCGTGTGGGCGTTCTGGTAGTGTTGCCACCTTATTCTCTATTGCGTTTTTTAACTGTTGAGCTGCATGGAGATTATCGTCAGATATGTAATCAATAATTGTCAACAAGTCAGCTCTGGCTGTTTCCCTCCATTCAAGAGTTAGCACGAAGTTTCCTTTCAATTAATTCTTGGGCTTCATCCATTACTTGCTGATGTGGGACAGGTTGGCGTGTATCGTCGAGTGCTTCTTGCACTTTAGCGAAAAACCAAGCATCGTAAGTTTCCGTATCAGCGGTGAAACCAGCGGGTAACGCACCATCTTTGGCGACATGGGTTAGCAGGATGCGTACAGCATCCGATATGGTTAGACCTAAATTAGCGAGTGTTTTTGTTGCATCGGCCTTGAGTTTATTGTCTACACGAACGTGTAGCATTGATGTTTGAGCAGCCATTTTTTTATCCTCCGCTTATCAGATTTCATTATGTATCTCATTTGAGAGCTATGTGCAAGAGCTAGGATATATTAAATTACATTACCAAAATTCATATGAATATCTAACGTTTGGCAGTGCAGCTCCTTAATGGCTTTTCAATTTACGGCCTTTCAGCAGCTTTCTGATCCAAAAACGGTTTGGATGAAGGGCCGTCAGTGTTTCATTATCCAGTGGTAATGGTTCATCAAAGATTTGTCCGGCAAGGATTTCTGCACCTAATGGTGCTGAGCATAATCCACGGGAACCTAATGCTCCGATAATAAATAGATTGGAATAATAGGGAGCGTTTGTGATTGATTTCCCTGTACGGATTTGTTCTGGTAGATCTTGATAATCTGCCATTATTTCATTGAAATTCGGCGCATTTCCTACCATTGGCATATGGTCACGAATAACGCAGCGAATACCCTGACGGGATTGTTTAGTAGAAACATCAACCTGATTTACCCATTCGGCATCAGGTAAACATTTCAGCAATCGATCTCGGTTTTCCTGTTGTTCCATTTCAGAATATTCGTCATCAAGCCGATGACGTTGATAACTGGCGCCGATGCAGTGGTGTTGATTGGTTGGATTAGCCGGTGTCATATAACCATCATAGCAAAGCACATTTTTTAATTTACTCAATTCTGTCGTTGTCGGAATATGGCTGACTTGACCGCGAACGGCAGTTACCGGCAGTTTCTCGGTTTGTTCAAATTGGGGGAGATGGTGGCCATTGGCAATAACGACCACTTTATGATGCCTGTTTAAGGGTTGCCCTTGATACATTAGATGTAGTTGCCAACTGTCTTTGTTGCGGCCAAGAGCGGTAATTTCATGATTAAAAAGACAAATCATCCCTTGTTGTTGTGCTAATTCTGTTGCTGCTCTGGTCAATTCAGCCGGACATAGCCATCCACCCTGTGGATAATGAATACCGTGGTAATTAACATCCAGCCCGCATTTTTCACTCAACTGGTGACAATTCATGCCAATAGCGAGTTCATTCGGCCATTCTGTTGTCAAAATTTTCTCAATTTTCCTGCTACTTTTTTCGTCATAAGCAAGCTGGCTGACACCACACCATTGATGGTCAAAATTGATCCCCTGTGCTGATAGCAACTCATACTGGCGGCGAGCAAAAGTAAATGCAGAGGTAAAGAATTTTTCGAGTCCGTCATTACTGCCGTTTAATAACGGGTAAAGTGCTCCTTGACGATTACCAGATGCACCTTGTGCTGGAAATTCATCCTGACAATAAAGCGTAACACGTGCTCCACGACGCAGTAGCGTAAGAGCGGTGAAAACACTGGCAATGCCTCCGCCGATAATGGCGATATCATCTGTACGGCTTGCGGCTGGACGGGCAAACCACGGTGCAGGCAATGATTGACATTTTTGGGTTGCCAGGGTTCCAGTCAGCATTTCCCTTTTGCGACCAAATCCTTTGACTTTACTGACATCAAAACCAGCTTGTAGTAAACCACGACGGACAACGCCAGCAGAGGTAAAAGTTGCAAAGGTTCCGGCTGGCCGGGCAAATCTCGCCATAGCAGCAAATAGCTGTTCGTTCCACATTTGTGGGTTTTTGGCTGGGGCAAAACCATCTAAAAACCAAGCGTCTACCTTCCCGTAAAGGCTGGAATCCATGGTTGGTAACAGATCATTGATATCACCAAACCATAAATCCAGTGTGACAGTTCCATTTGCCATAATTAATCGGTGGCAGCCTGCTAGTGGTTGAGGCCATTGTTGGCAGAGTTGCTGAGAAAAAATGCCAAGTTCAGGCCAGCGTTGATGAGCTTGCCATAAATCACTGGTTTTTAGTGGGTATTTCTCAAAACTGATAAAATGCAGGTGTTGTAGTGGGGCGTCAGGGTGCTGTTGCCGAAATGCATCAAATGATTGCCAGAGTGTCAGAAAATTCAACCCTGTCCCGAAGCCGGTTTCTGCTATTACACAGTTAGAACGAGGATGAGTACAGAATCGTTGGGGAAATTGGTTGCCATTAAGAAATACATAACGGGTTTCCTCCAGTCCATCCTGATTTGAAAAGTAAACGTCATCAAATTGTGTTGAAATCGGGGTACCCTGATCATTCCAGCTTAGGGTTGCGGTACAGATGGCAGAATTTTTCACGGTAATGCCTGCAATGTTAATGATAATAACGCGATTTTAGCGAGGTTAAGCTTGATGCACCACCGGACAGAAAAAAAGATTGGAAATATGGTGATTTGATTAGTAGCCAGCACCTGTGTTTGGGTAGGTGCTGAATATTATCGGGGATCATACCAATAACTTGCTGTTCAGTTCTTGGCTAGATGACCGGCAGCCAGACATAAAAGTCCCCCAGCAATCCCTTCAACCCAGCGACGATGACAGTCGCTGAACGAGCCTTTTTGCCCCATACCGGCTATAACGATACCGATTAATCCATAAACCAGAGCGCAGGTGCTGATGAAAATTGCGGAAAGAATTATGGATTGGAGCGTATGGTTGCCATCAGCAATGATGAAGTTTGGCAGGATAGCAAAATAGACCAATAACCCTTTGGGATTCAGGAAACTGGTTAGGAAGCCTTTGGTCAGCAAGGTTTTGGCTGGTGAGGATGAGAAGATGATTTTGTTGGGGTGTATTGCTGAACGAAACATCTGAACCGCTAAATAGGCCAGGTAGACAACGCCGGCCCAGCGCATCACCTCGAACAGAATTGGTGAGGTTGCCACAATAGCGGTCACACCTAAAGCACCAAGAATGCCATGTAGACAATAGCCGGAGATGACCCCTGCATTGGCACGTAGAGCGGCTCTTTTTCCTGCGGATAGACCTTGAGATGCCACGAACATAATATCTGGCCCAGGGGTACAAATTAACGGTAATACAGTAGCGGCGAAGACTAAAAAAT
Organism: Photorhabdus cinerea; assembly: GCF_011189575.1. GTDB lineage: Bacteria > Pseudomonadota > Gammaproteobacteria > Enterobacterales > Enterobacteriaceae > Photorhabdus > Photorhabdus cinerea. The sequence continues at coordinate 48,028 of NZ_PUJW01000014.1, read as the reverse complement.
TTTCTAACTGCATGATTTTGCCTCCATATAATAAGAACATCTGAAGTACTGGATGAGTACTAATAAGTTGGGCAGGCTAGACGCTATAATTAATCTATAGAAATATATGAGTTGGTATTTTAAGCTAATTTTTATGATATTTTGTGTCTAATTTTTCACTATTAATAGTCATAGTGAAATTTGTATAATATATTTTTCGCTATAGTGGAATTGAATGCCAATGAAATTAGATAATATTGATAGACGTATTCTTCGTGCTTTGCAACGTGACGGCCGGCTCCAGAATGTCGAATTAGCTAAGGAAGTTGGTTTATCGCCATCCCCTTGCTTGCGGCGCGTACGGTTATTGGAAGAGGCGGGAGTCATCAAGCGCTATGTTGCAGTGCTTGATGGCTCGAAGATCGGAGCGGGTCTTTCATTGTTTGCCCGGATTTGGCTCAGGGCTCAGGATGCAGAGACGATTCAGCATTTTACTGATGCTATCCAAGAAATGCCTGAAATTGTGGAATGCCACTTAATGGCAGGAGAATGTGATGCGCTTCTGAGAATCGTTACCGAGGATCTCCACTCTTACCGCCGTTTCCATGCTGAACACCTAACTCGGATTGACAGTATTCAAAGCGTTAAGACCGAGGTACCGATGGAAACTGCTAAACTTACACATATGTTGCCAATATGAGTTGCTAGTCCATGCCTCTATGCGTGCACAGGCAAAGTATTGACAAGGGATATAGTTGTACTGGGCGGCATCCATTGTGATAAGGGGGATTCTTTCAGGGAAAGATATAATCTTTTATTCTATAAATTATTTACTTTCATACTAATATACTAACGCTATTTCTATCTCATAAAAAATATGAAAAACTTTCTCTCAGTATTTTTTCCTGAGATATTTCATCTAAGTTCCATTTAGTAGTAAGCATCTAAATGCTATTGAAAAATAAATAAAGACTCACATCACATATTGCACTTTATCATTAACAAGTTTCCTTAGTAATAGTAACGGTAAAATTTAATGAAAAGTAGAAAAAGCCCTACCAACGAAGTGAGTTTTATATTTATGAAGAAATATAAAGTTCACACAATTTTTTAAATTCCTTTGATAGTTTTTTCGTCAAATGTAAAGAAATTGTATCAATAATTAACATTACCTTGAATCTGGCTGCTTTTTCGTCACCTCCATTGTGTTTGACCTCTTTAATATAAAATGAACATAATTCACAAAATTCAGCCACTCTTTTTTCAAGGATATTTGAGTTTCTATCGATAAAATCATAATAGCGGTAATTATTAGCTCGTTTTAAGTTATCTGAATTTTTCATGGGTACTTGCGTAGGCGTTTTCTCTGAACTCAATCTAGAAACATCCTTATTATATTTTTTGCATATGAACTCTAATAACCGCTGATTTCTACTGGATATAATCATAATGAGACCATAAAGAGTGATGAATGCTCCAATTAAGAGGTGATTCTGTTGTGATGCAATCAGCCTAATGCTGTTAATTTTGCTACCGTATTGTGATGAAACGCTTGTGTCCATATTAAGAGCCACTAATATCCATATGATACCAACGTTTAATAGAAAATAACCAAGTACTCTCATTATTAATCCTCATTAAAATTAGTCGGTGGAATTACCCTAATTTAGCTAAGTCTTACAATGAACCTACTATTTGTATATTACATAGCATAATTACCATCATTTCGTATGTAAATGAATTAGAAAATATAACAGATATAGTAGCAGCGAGCATCATCATTGTTGCCTGTAATCCGATTTTCTCCTTTTTAAGAAGATGAAATGAAAAACAAAACAATAAGTAACAACATGGTTTGCTAAATAGATATAAAGTACCTATCTTTAATTAAACCAACTTAATGATCATTATTCATACGTTTGATGAATTTATAGGTATATTATTGATATTATTATCTTTTACCCGGTATTTGATAAAAATTGCTAGTTTTCCCGGTCTTATTGTTTACCGGAATGATTTCTACCTGAAATTTATTTTTATCTATTGTGGTTTGAGTATGTTCGATGCAAGTTAGCTGTTGTTTTGATCAGAAAATATATTGGAATTTTTGGATAGATGAATTTTTCTTCGTAATTTTATCCTGATCGGACTTGTTCGGCGTACAAGTGTACGCTAAAGTGCCGTTATAAAAATTCCGCAGATAGCAGATAAACATTTTAACGAGGTGAGGTATTTAATGAAGCGTGCAGTGATCACTGGCTTAGGTATTGTTTCCAGCATTGGTAATAACCAGAAAGAAGTACTGGCATCTCTGAAAGAAGGCCGCTCCGGGATAACTTTTTCCGGAAAATTCAAAGATATAGGAATGAGAAGTCACGTCTGGGGTAATGTAAAACTGGATACGACGGGGTTAATTGACCGCAAAATTCAGCGTTTCATGAGTGACGCTTCTGTTTATGCTTATCTGGCGATGGATGAAGCAATTAAAGATTCTGGCCTAACTGATGGTCAGGTTTCCAATATTCGTAGTGGGCTGGTTGTGGGATCTGGTGGTGGTTCCCCGTATAACCAGGTTATGGGGGCTGATGGTATGCGTGCCCGTGGCTTGCGAGGTGTGGGGCCTTATATGGTGACCCGTTCAATGGCTTCTGGTGTGTCAGCTTGCCTTGCAACTCCTTTCAAAATCAAAGGAGTAAACTATTCTATCAGTTCTGCATGTTCTACTTCTGCTCATTGTATTGGTCACGCGGTTGAACTTATTCAGTTAGGGAAGCAGGATATTGTTTTTGCTGGTGGTGGTGAAGAACTGTGCTGGGAAATGAGCTGTGAATTTGATGCGATGGGTGCTCTTTCCACGAAATACAACGAAACTCCTGAAAAAGCCTCCCGTACTTATGATAAAAACCGTGATGGTTTTGTTATCGCTGGCGGTGGCGGTATCGTTGTTGTTGAAGAATTGGAGCATGCTCTGGCACGCGGCGCACACATATACGCTGAAATTGTTGGTTATGGTGCAACATCTGATGGTGCGGATATGGTTGCCCCATCCGGAGAAGGTGCCGTTCGTTGTATGAATATGGCACTGCAAGGTGTGAACGGTACTATTGATTATGTGAACACGCATGGTACTTCTACGCCTGTTGGTGATTTGAAAGAGCTAGAGGCGATTAGGGAAGTGTTTGGTGATACGACACCTGCAATTTCTGCAACAAAAGCGATGACCGGCCACTCATTGGGCGCGGCTGGTGTACATGAAGCGATTTATAGCCTGTTGATGCTGGAGCATGGTTTTATCGCACCTAGCATTAACATTGAGGATATCGATGATAAAGCAGTGGGTATGAATATCATTACTAAACCTACTGAACAGAAGTTGAATACTGTGATGTCTAATAGCTTTGGCTTCGGTGGTACTAATGCTTCCCTGGTTATGAGCAAGTATTTGGAGTAAGCCCTTTTTATCATTAGGTTATTCAGGACAGTGTTTAGACAAAAGTGGTCGTTTCTGGCGCACTGTCCGTATCACTATTATTCTGCCGTCTGATTCTACTCATTGTGTGTTCAGAAGAGATGAGTTCAGAATTCACAGAAGAAGGACATTGCTTCTGTCTGGTGGATGTCAGAAGGTTATCATAGTTGAGTTCAACACAAGTAAAAAAGTGTGGAGCTTTAATGATGAAGAATTGGAAGTTGTACAATGCTGCGCTTATTCTTTTATATTCTGTTGTTTTTTTCTTTTAATTTATACGCTGAAACCGAATTTTGCATTCAAACAGGTGGCTATATTGAGATGAATATGCGGGGTAAAATGATAAATGATTTGAATATTAAGTCTCAACATATTGATTTTAAAAAGACAAAAATTGAGTTGCTCTCTGATGTTGAAGTAAATGATATTCTTGCCTCGGAACTTGCCAGAAAAGAGGTGGAAAAAGATAAATTAAGAGATAGTCCAACTAGACCCAAGTATGAAGACTATTATAAAAATTATAAAGAATATAACCCGCATAATCTAATCGTAAAATTTACCTATTTCGATAAAAAAGGCAAGGCAAATGTTTTTATTGCATCGACAATTGTCAATGATATCGAATGCTCGGTGTCATTTAGTGGTTATTTAACAGTTAGTCGAGAGTTCTAAGTGCCAACCATCAATATGCTGTTTTAAAGGTTTTTTATCGGTCTTGACTGTTATTGTATTTTTTTGGGGATAATTATGGATTAAGGCTCAGTTTGCTGGGTTTTGATTTTTCGTAAAATATGACATTAATGTGAAAGTCTATTCCTGATCTTGTCAATAGAAAAAGCCCATAATATGTTTATGATAATTATGGGCTTTTATTTACTAAACTTTGGTTTTAATCGTCGTCTATTGAATACGGCGCTTACGGATGATTCGTAATATTGGTGGAATAATTAGAACCAGTACGGCCAATATCAGGAGACATTGAGCAATAGCACTGTTCCACAGAATGCCAAATTCTCCATTACTGATGGAAAGTGCACGGCGTAAATTTTGTTCCAGCATTCCTCCTAATACGAAACCAAGGATTAATGGCGACATTGGGAAATTCATTTTTCTCAGAATATAGCCAAAAACGCCCAACCCTATCATCAACAGAAGATCGAAAGTTGTGCTGTGTACGGCATATACACCAACGGCTGAAACGGTAGCAATAGCTGGAACAAGAAACCATAATGGAATGGTTAACATCCGTGTAAACATACCTATCATTGGGATATTCATAACTAGCAGAATAATGTTAGCAATCAGTAATGCAGCAATTAATCCCCAAACAATATCCGGTTGTTCAGTAAACATCCCCGGTCCTGGGGTAATGTTGTAGAGCGTTAATGCCCCCATCATAACGGCAGTGGTGCCTGAACCTGGGACTCCTAATGTTAGCATTGGAATAAAGGAGCCGCAGGCCGAAGCGTTATTAGCAGCTTCTGGTGCTGCAACGCCACGAATATCACCTTTACCAAATGAATCACTATTCCCACTGATCCTCTTTTCTGTCATATAGGTAATTGCGCTGGCAATTGTTGCACCTGCTCCGGGCAAAATACCGACAAAGAAACCGATAAAAGATGATCTGATAGTTGGCATGGCGCATTCAACCGCTTCCTTGCGGTTAAACAGCAAACGGCCTGTTTTGCGAATAATGGTTTTGCCGGTTGATGTGTTTTCCAGCATCAGCAGAATTTCGCTGACGGAAAACAGACCTATCACCACAACGATAAATTGAATGCCATCTGACAGATGAACATTGTCGAAAGTAAAACGGTAAACCCCGGTGTTGGCGTCTACTCCGACAGTTGCCAGACCTAATCCTATCAGTGCTGCCAGTAGTGATTTCAGAGGATTCTGACTCATCATGCTACCCAGACAGGCAATAGCAAAAACCATTAGTGCAAAATATTCAGCAGGACCGAATGCCAGTGACCATTGCGCCAGTAATGGCGCAAACAAAATAATGCCGCAAATTGCCAGCAAAGAACCACAGAAAGAACTGACCGCAGAAATAGACAATGCTACACCTGCACGACCTTGTTTAGCCATTGGATAACCATCCAGTGCGGTCATAATAGCAGCGGCATCACCGGGAACATTGAGTAGAATCGATGATATACGTCCACCATACTCACAACCGATATAAACAGTTGCTAATAATATCAGGGCAGATTCAGCAGGCAGTTTTAAAGCAAAAGCGAGTGGTAGCAGAATAGCTACACCATTAATTGGCCCAAGCCCCGGCAACAATCCAACAATCGTTCCAATAAAACAACCAATCAACGCAATAATCAGGTTTTGTGGCACCATGGCGACTTCAAAACCCTGACTGAGATACATCCAAGTTTCCATAAATTCTCCGTCAGTTGAGCCAGTTGCCAAGAGGCAGGGTTACATCAAGTAAGCGATCAAAGGCGAAATAGAGCGTGACGCCAAGGAACACCCCGGAAATGATTGCAGCAGGCAGTGGAGCGTTAAATAACAGCGCTACACTGCATGTCAGCAGAGCGGTAGCCAGGGGAAAGCCCAACCACTCAAACGCCCAGCCATAAATAACTAAAGAGACAATCATTAACATCAGGCGATAGATAACGGGGGTATTAGGCCAGTTGCTCTGCTCTGGTTTTCTGAAAAGTAGTAGTAAGGCACAGATAGCCATTAGAGACAGAATGGCGATAGGAAAAGGTCTGGGTCCCAGTGGTTCATAAGTGTATTCGCTCTGAATTCCCCAACCGATAACTAGCCCAATGGCACAGAGTATCAACCAGACAGTAGCAAAAATACGATCGCTCATGATGATAGCCGCCTCTATTTATTTAGCTAATCCAAAAGCTCTGGCTTGTTCACGATACTGTTCAACCTGTTTTTTCACATAGTTGTCCAGCTCTTTGCCGGTCATATTGAACTCAAATAATCCACGGAGATCGCGCTGTTTTTTGAAATCATCCGTTTGTTGTAGTTTGTTAAAAGTGTCAACCCACCATTGGTATTCTTCATCAGAAACTTTTGGTCCCATATAGAAACCGCGGATAATCGGCCATACCAGATCATAACCTTGCTCTTTGGCTGTAGGGATGTTGGCTAAATCACCGTCCAGGCGTTTATCAGCGTAAACAGCCAGAACACGGATCTTGTCTCCATTCAGGTAAGGCACCATCTCACTTAGATCACCGGAAACAGCTTGAATATGATTACCCAGTAGAGCAGTAACAGGCTCACCACCGCCCTCAAAAGCGACATAACGCATTTTGTGGGGATCAACACCAACCTCTTTGGCCAGTAGTGCTGTTTTCATCCAGTCCTGACTGCCGATAGAGGCGCCAGCACCAAATACAATGCTGTTTGGATTTTTCTTGAAAGCATGCATCAAGTCATTCAAGGTGTTATAAGGAGAATCAGCTCGGACCGCAATCATTCCGTAATCAGTCCCAACACTTGCTAGCCAGCGAACATTATCAACGTTATAACGACCAAATTTTCCCTGAGACAGATTGAGCAGAGAGCCACCGGAAAAGGCAACAATGGTTCCCGCTTCAGCAGGTCGCTGCGCAACAATGGCGTTATAAGCGACGGCGCCAACACCACCAGGCATGAAGGTGACGCGCATAGGCTTACTAATCTCTTTGGTCTCCAGTAATGAAACTTGTACCAGCTTGCAGGTCAGGTCAAAACCACCACCGGGTTTTGCTGGAGCAATACATTCAGTCCTGCCAGGTGCACCGGCAGCAAAAACATTGCTTGTGCTAAATAGTAAAATGGTTGCTGCTAATGTTTTGATTGTTATAGTTTTCATTTATTTGTTCTCATAGATACCCGTGTAAGAGACAACCACTATAAACAGACCTAGTTGACACAATTGATAATAACAAAACCTTTCATTTACCTTTCATTAACAAGAAAAGTTGCTGATATGTGATTTCAGTCTCTTAATTTGCGTAGCGTTTCGCATTAATGAGTTAACAAATGGCTACAGGCTTTCTTTTTTGTTTTGGTTTGTTGTAAGTTTTTAGTGGTTAAATATTGCAGGTAGAGAATCTTATATTTTGCCAGGGAAATATGATGCGGATGACAACTATTTATTTATGCGATATGTTCAATAGACAATTTATTGAATATAATCAAATAAATTTTACCCTGATGAAGTCTAAATTTGAGGAAATGATGAGAAAATTGATTCTTTGCAGTGTTATGGCTTTTGCTTTAACAGGATGTAAAACAGAACTAAACACTTCAGTATCTGTTAGCGATCTTTTATCTGAACAGGTAAAAATAGTGACATCTGATTTATTGGTTGAAGTCAGTGCTTGTGGTGATTATCAAGATTCCAGGCAGCCTTCAAAATCTCTGTTAGAGGCTCAGGCAAAAGTACCGGATATTTTTACCAGTGCGGAATATGTAGAATGTTTCAGAAAAGATATGGATTCATTTGCTCATTTTAAAATCCCTGTGAGTGTAGGGAACTCAAATGATAATGGTTCTACTAAGGGAATTCACCTTTACGGTAATGATGCAGATATTTTGGCGATTAGCATATCCAAAGAGATGAAGAAAAAAATTAACAAGGCAGATAGTTCTATTGCAGCAAAAACTAAAATCTCAATTAACGTTAAGAACGATACAGATAAAATTTTGAACATGACCGGTTTATCCGTGTTCCTTAATGATAAAAATCCGATGGTGATATCGAATTTCGGTTTGAAAGCTGGGAGTGAAATAAAATTAACTTTGTCCAATGTGTCTGTTGCATCTGCATTAGATGAACGTTTTAATTTCACTCCTGTATTAATGGCAATGCCTGAGTAAATAGAAAGGTGATATGGATTTATTGCCTTAAATATGAAGTCTAATGTGGAACTATGAACGTTGCCCTTAACAATAATTACCATTGCTTCGTATGTGATTTTTTTTGCTATTGCGTGATTTATTGTAAGGAAAGCATTAAAAGCAAAAAACAAATAGCAATGCTAAAAGAGATAGTTGATAAATAAGATAAAATCATTAGTGAATCGCAGATATTAAACGTAACTGATTAAGGGAGAAGGAAGATGAATTAAGAAAATTCTCTAATTAGCTTTGCTGTTTTTTCTGCTTTTGGTATCGCTGCGGACTACTGGAAAGTCTACTCCTATAATTAGGGATTAATTTGAATAAATCTTATAGAGGGTAAAAGATGTTAAAGAAAATTGCTGTTACTTTGTTGTTGGTGTCCGCCAGCGCCCATTCTGCGAGTTTTGATTGCACCAAAGCTACCAGTAAAGCTGAGATGCTAATCTGTGCGACTCCTGAGCTATCCCAGGCTGATGATAACCTATATGTTGATTACCTTAGAGCTAAGCAGGCTACGGACAACAGCGCTGACTTCAAAGCGCTGACGAAGCAGAACTGGAAACTTCGCGAGAAATGCACCACTGTTAAATGTCTTCAGGACTGGTATCAGAGATCATTTGAAATGTACAGGCAGATCGCCGCTAATACTACAGAAAACTGTTATAAAGAAAGACAAAAAATCATTCTAGCTGGAACTTTGCTGAGGATTACTTATCCCGGTCCACCGAATTACGAGAGCGTGGAAAATGGGGATACCCCTGAAACTTATTGGGTGTTACAGCCGGATAATCCGATTAAGTGCGCGAAGGGAGCGCCAGACTGGGCTGATCATAACTTTATGCAACTGGTAGTTCCGTCTGACTTTTATGATGAGTACAGAAGTCTGCTTGGTCACCGTGTGAGTGTAACCGGGAAAATTATGTATGCAGTTAGTGGTCATCACCATACACCACTGATGATTGATAGCCAACGCATTGATGCAGCTAACTAAATTCACAAAGTCACGACGGCAATCAGCAAAAACCGCGTCATGATCGTCATTGAAGACTTAAAGGTTGCCAACATGTCAAAGTCAGCGGTGAGTACGATTAATTAGCACGGACGCCATGTCAGGGCAAAATCTGGGTTAAATCGCGCGATACTGCCTCATGGTTGGTATGAAATGTGCCGCCAGCTTGAGTACAAGCAGCGCTGGCGAGGTGGTCAGGTGTTGGTAGTCCCCGCCAGCCTATACCAGCCAGAAATGTGCTGACTGTGGGAATACATTGAAGGAAAACCGTCTGTTACAAAGTCAGTTGGCGTGTCAGAAATATGGATATACAGCGAATGCCAATATCAACGGCGCTCGTAACATTTTAGCGGCAGGGCACACCATGCTTGCCTGTGGAGGAAGGGGGCAGTCAGGCCGTCTGTTCAGGATAATATGGAATTGTATTCTTGATTATGCTTATAAAATCATGGAGATATCTTTGAAATGCGTCTCTTATTAGTGGAAGATCACCCTGAATTATTGCACTGGCTGCAAAAAGCACTAAGCAGTGCGGGGTTTGCTGTAGATGTAGCGAGTGATGGCATAGTGGCTGATCAATTATTGCAGACAGAAAACTATGCATTGCTGATTTTAGATGTTGCTTTGCCAAGGCTGGATGGTCTTTCACTATTGGTTCGTTTGCGTAAGCGAGGGCAAAATTTGCCGGTATTATTACTAACGGCTAAAGCCGATGTTTCTGACCGGGTGAAAGGGCTCAATTCTGGCGCTGATGATTATCTGACTAAGCCTTTTGATTTACAGGAATTGGAAGCACGTATCCGGGCGTTACTTCGGCGTAGTACAGGTATTCCTCAGGAGATTCTGGCATTTGGTTCCCTTGTTTATCAGGATGAAGGTTACTTTATGCTGAATGATGAACCATTAGCATTAACTCCGCGAGAGTTTTCAGTTCTGACAACACTATTCCATCGTCGGGGAAGACCTGTTTCTAAACAACAGCTCTTTGAACAAGTATTTGCACTGTCAGATGAGGCGAATCCACAAAGTATCGAACTTTATGTACATCGGGTTCGGAAGAAATTATCAGGTAGTAATGTGGGGATTAGCACGCTACGGGGGTTAGGTTATCGTCTAGAGTGCCAGAACGAATGAGATTATTCAAAATACCAAAGTCATTGTTTCATCAGTTGCTTTTGTTTTTCGGTGTTCCACTGTTTTTATTAGGTGGTCTATCTGTCTATACCCATTATTTTAGTGCGAAAAATGCGGCGACATTGGCTTATGATCGCACGTTATTGGCATCTGCACGCACAGTGGCAGAGCGGCTGACAGTTGAGAATAACCGATTAATTGTTGATGTACCTTATGTGGTCTTGGATAGCTTTGAGCGAAATATGAATGATCGACTTTTCTATCAGGTGTTATCCCCTCAGGGGAAAACAATTTCTGGTTATGATGATTTACCATTGATACCCGAACATGCGCTTCGATCCAATTTATACACGGCTCTGGTTTATTTTTATGATGCTGAATATCATGGGCAACCTATCCGGGTTGCTGCATTTTATCAGCCGATCAATGAAGGCGGAATCATGGGTATGGCGTTAATATTGGTCGCCGAAACGGTGGTTTCACGTCACTATCTTGCGCAACAATTATTAATATCATCTTTGATGAGCCAGGGAACGGTTGTTGGGCTGACTCTGATTCTGGCTTATTTTTTGTTGAAACAATTACTTAAACCACTATATAAACTTTCCGGTGTTATGGTTCGTCGTTCCGCTAATGACCTTACTCCGTTACCAGACATGCTACCGTGGTCGGAACTTTCCCCGTTATTACATGCCATTAATCACTATATAGAACGGCTGAAATTGATGGTTAGTCGGCAAGAAAGATTCAGTGCGGATGCTTCTCATCAACTCAGAACACCATTAACGGTATTAAAAACTCAGGTCGCGGTAGCACTTGCCAGTAAAGATCCTGAACAGTGGAAAGAAAGTTTACAGGCCATCGATAGCACATTGGATAGTACGATTTCTCTGACAGACCGTTTATTGCAGCTTTCTCGTTTGAAAGCACATGAAAAAGAGGCCGTTCAGGATTATAAGCCAGTCAATTTAGTTGAATTGTTGCAACAGGCGTGTTTTTCGCGTTTGCGACAGGCTGAAAGTAAGAATATTGATTTAGGCTATGAAGGGGAAAATACTCAGTGGATAAAGGGGGAACCTGTACTATTGACAGAAATGTGCGCCAATCTGTTGGACAATGCGATTAAATATACTCCGGAAGGCGGAATGGTCACTGCCAGAGTTATTATTAGCCCTTGTAAGACGTATTGCTATTTGGAAGTAGATGACAGTGGACCAGGAATTGCTGAAGAAGAAGTCAGTTTGTCACTCATGGCTTTTAATCGCCTTGATAATGCCGCAGGACATGAAGGCGCAGGATTAGGATTGGCTCTGGTAAAAGATATTAGTGTTTATCATGGCACTTATCCCCAATTACTGCCCAGCAAAACACTGGGCGGTTTACTGGTAAGAATTCCTTTCAGGTTTTCTGATGATTAATTTCCTGCGATTTTGCTGTCTTACGTCTAATAAGCGGAGTACGAAGTTGTTGTGCCAGCATAACACCTAGCAAGGTTATGCCACCACCGATCAGGTGGTAGCTGTGCATTTTTTCATGTAGAACCAGAATAGCGATAATAGCTGTGAATACTGGGGCCAGATTCATAAATATGGAAGTAGTATTCGCGCCAAGTTTTATGACACCTTGTATCCATAAATAAGGTGCGAGGATTGAGGCTGGAATACCTGCAAATAAGACTAACGGAATATTGTTAGCATTTAATTGAACATCTTTTGTCAACAGGAAATTTGGCAGTAATAACAGGACCCCGAAAGTAATTTGCACATATAGGGATTGCCAGTTTGATAACGGAATAGACCAGTGTTTAGTTAATACGCTATATAGAGCATAGGAGACGGAAGCAAGGAACATCATCAGCTCACCACGGCCTAAACCGTGTTGCAGTAATGATAGGGGATCACCGGTACTGACCAGCCAGATCAAACCAAACAGAGATAAAGCAGAGCCAAGGGCAATACCGATAGTGGGGATAACACGCAAAACAAATATGCTGATGATGATAGTTAAAAGAGGGAGCATTGAGTTAAAAATTCCCATAAACATTGCGCTGATACTGTGCGCAGCGTAATAGGCTAGGCTTTGATAAAGCACCATGCCGAGTGCACCAAGGATTAATAATTTCCACCAATGCTGACAAATTATTTTCCATTGGCGGATAACAGGCAGTAAAACAAAAGGGGTGAGTGTGAGAAAAGCCAAGAGCCAGCGGTAAAAGGAAATTGCAGCAGGATCAATAGCAGTGGTAGCGGCTTTACTTACCACGGCATTGATCGACCAGATTAGGACGGCTAAAAACGGGAAAAACATATTCATATAGATGAGTCGCATTGAGAGAAAAATGGGTGCTTAGTTTAACAGTGTCTGATTTATTATATACCCAATAGATTTCAAGATGGATCGCGACGGCAAGGGAGCGAATCCCCGGGAGCATATACCCAATAGATTTCAAGTTGCAGTGCGGCGGCAAGTGAACGCAGCCAACAAAGCAGCAACTTGAAGGATATATCTATAAATATCATACAAAACATAAATATAAATTATAATAAATGAAATTCTTATCTATACTATAGAGGAGCTATTTGAAAAATTGTTGTTTACCAACATAACTAACTTTTTACATTTAAGGAGTTAAATATGCCAGCAGCTCAAGCTTACGCTCCACCTGGTTTTTGGGGGCCTTGGATCGATTTACAAGGATGGTTCGGCAACAGCCACAGTGTTAGATATTCTTTTGATACAGAATCACAGGCTCCATCTACTTTTTCCGTGGAAATACGATATGTAGATGAACCAGCACTAAAAACCATACAAACTATAGGTCCTGGTAATTATCTGGTCCGTAGTAACGGAGGGATAGGAGTAGATAGAATCAGGTGTAAAAGTCATTCTATAGGGCAAAACATTAGAATTACTTGGTAATTTATTTTATTTTATTTTAATGTAATGCTAATTACAGCCTTACTTGAGCTTTAAGTAGGGCTTATATTATGTGAAATTGTTCAATATTGTAGGATCGAAATTATGAGAAGTTTATCGGTTATTATGTTACTTCTATCTGTCATAACAGGGTGCTCCAGTAATCCAGATAAACAAGTACAAATAGAACAAGGGCTGAAATTTGCATTTTCATCCGGTGATAAATTTATTTTAACTCAAGCCTGTACAGCTCAAATCGATTATTTAGGGGCAGATGAAAGTGGCAATAACCAATTAGCAATAGTGGTGAAAAAAGATAAACCCTGTTTTCCCCACCTTGATACTTTAATCAATAAAAATGTCGGCTCCCAAGTGACAATATCGTTTAAAGGTATACCTATTATCTCGAATACTATCCAAACTGCCTTAGGTCCTTCATTCAGAATGTCGATAAAAGATACAGAGCAAGCTATGAATATTGTGAATGCGTTAAAAAATTAAATAGTCATCAATTTTTCATTAAGAAAATCAACAGCATCATAGGACATGGCTTAAAACCTTTATACGTAGATTCTGGTTACTTGTGGTTTATCCATTATCTCTTTGCTAGAGCTGGTAAAAACCGTCAATGAAGTCGCTTTTGATGTCGGTTACAGCTCACCTTCTGCTTTTATTGCGATGTGTCAGCAATTGGCAGGTATAACACCTGATCGTTTCAGAAAAAGTTAACAATAAAAGAAACCATTATTATGGGTTTTGTTATGATTAAGTGGCAAAATAGCGGGCTACGTCCGTTTTATGCCACAGGATGAATTAAGTGAAGATTCTGGTTGATGAAAATATGCCTTATGCTGAGCAACTGTTTCAGCAATTGGGGGATGTGCAGGCTATCCCAGGGCGCCCGGTACCGGAAGGTGTATTGGATCATGCTGATGCCTTTATGGTCCGCTCGGTGACTAAAGTTGATGAAAAATTGTTGAAAGGTAGCACGATAAAATTCATCGGTACGGCAACGGCGGGTACTGACCATGTGGACCAGCGATGGTTATCTCAGGCAGGAGTTGGATTTTCTGCTGCGCCGGGATGCAATGCTATTGCTGTGGTTGAATATGTTTTCTCAGCGTTGATGTTGCTGGCAGAACGTGACAATTTTGAACTTAAAGATAAAGTTGTAGGAATTATCGGTGTCGGTAATGTTGGTAGCAGGCTGGCAGAACGGTTATCTGTCCTTGGTGTCCGGACACTCTTATGTGATCCACCAAGAGCGGATAGAAGAGACGCGGGTGAATTTTGGCCACTAGAAAAACTAGTCAAAGAGGCTGATATCCTTACATTCCATACGCCACTTAATAAATCAGGTCCGTATAAAACACTCCATCTGGTGAATGCTGAATTATTGTCGGTTTTGCCGGATAACCGCATATTGATTAATGCCAGCCGTGGCGAAGTTGTTGATAATCAAGCACTGCTTGCTGAGCTGAAATCTGGTAAAAAACTCAGTGTTGTTTTAGATGTTTGGGAACCGGAACCTGATTTATCTTTGCCATTACTGGAATTAGTTGATATTGGTACACCGCATATCGCGGGATACACGCTTGAAGGTAAGGCTCGTGGTACCTCTCAGGTATATGAAGCTTACTGCGAATTTCTCGGTCAATCCGATAAAGTTGCCTTATCTGATTTGTTGCCTGAACCGGATTTCAGCCGTATTACCCTACATGGAAGTGTGACTCAAAGCACACTGAAACGGTTGATACATTTAGTGTATGATGTGCGCCGCGATGATGCTCCGTTACGGCAAGTTGCTGGTCAGAAAGGGCAATTTGATCGTCTGCGTAAAAACTATTTGGAACGTCGGGAATGGTCATCTTTGACTGTGTGTTGTGATAATAAAGAGAGTGCCGAGTTGTTAGCTACTCTTGGTTTTAGTACAGAACTGATTTAATCCGTGTAGAAATATGTCTACATGCCAGAAAGAAAAATAAGGTGGAGAAAACCAACATGTCAGAAGGTTGGAATATTGCCCTGTTGGGTGCAACAGGCGCAGTAGGTGAAGCGATACTGGCGTTATTACAGGAGCGTCAGTTTTCTGTTGGTGAATTGTATCCTCTTGCCAGTGAGCGCAGTGCTGGTGAAAACTTGCGTTTTAATGGTAAAAATCTAATTGTTCGTGATGCCGCTGATTTTGATTGGTCGCAGGTACAGCTCGCTTTTTTTGTGGCTGGGACAGAAGCCACCGCACAATATGCTGAAAAAGCGGCGGAAGAAGGTTGTTTGGTCATTGATAGCAGTGGATTGTTTGCTATGGAACCGGATGTGCCTTTGGTTGTTCCAGGTGTTAACCCTCATGCTTTGGCGGATTATCGCAATCGTAATATTATTGCTTTGGCAGATAGTATGACCAGTCAGGTACTGACAGCGATAAAACCGCTGGTTGATGCGGCTGGAATTGCACGTTTGCATTTGACTAATCTGTTCTCTGTTTCTATTCACGGTAAAGCGGCAGTTGATGAATTAGCTGGACAGAGTGCCCGTTTACTAAATGGTATTCCACCAGAGCCGAGCCGCTTCAGCAAACAATTGGCGTTTAATCTTTTGCCGTTGCTGACGGATGCTGAAGGCTCAGTGAGTGAAGAGCGCCGTCTTGTGGATCAGGTGCGCAAGGTTTTACAGGATGAGGGATTACCGATTTCAGTCAGTTGTGTACAATCTTCTGTTTTTTATGGCAATGTTCAGGTAGTCCATTTGGAAACATTACGTCCGGTTGGTGTGGAAGAAGCCCGCGAGGAACTGGAACGGATAGTTGATATTAATGTCTCAGATGAAGGTGATTATCCAACACCGGTGACAGAAGCGTCTGGTAATGATTCGTTGAGTATTGGTTGCTTGCGCAATGATTACGGAATGCCAGAAGTATTGCAGTTCTGGTCTGTAGCCGACAATATCCGTTTTGGTGGCGCGCTGATGGCTATCGAGACAGCCGAAAAACTGATGCAGGAGCAATTTTACTGATGTTTGGTACAGAACAAACAGAATCTGTGCCAGGTTCAAAAATGAAAATTGCGTTGGGAGTTGAGTACGATGGCAGCCAGTATTATGGCTGGCAGCGCCAGCAGGAAGTGAAAAGTGTTCAGGAGTGCCTTGAGCAAGCATTATCAAAAGTCGCCAATGAACCTATATCAGTATTTTGTGCCGGTCGAACTGATGCTGGAGTACATGCAACAGGACAGGTTGTTCATTTTGAAACGTCTGCCCAGCGCAAGGATGCAGCATGGACCATGGGCGTGAACGCACATTTACCACCGGATATTGCTGTTCGTTGGGTGAAAATAGTGGATGAGGGTTTCCATGCCCGTTTCAGTGCTACGGCCCGGCGGTATCGTTACATTATTTTTAATCATCGTTATCGTCCAGCCGTGCTGGCCTGTGGAGTAACACACTTTTACTATCCACTGGATGAAAAGCGGATGCATCAGGCAGCGCAGTGTTTGTTGGGTGAAAATGATTTTACCTCTTTCCGTGCCGTGCAGTGCCAATCCAAAACCCCTTGGCGTAATGTGATGCATATTAATGTCAGCCGTTACGGGCATTACGTGGTAATAGATATTAAAGCCAATGCTTTTGTACACCATATGGTACGTAATATTGCTGGGAGTTTGATGGAAATTGGTTGTGGTAATCAGGATATTAACTGGATGGCCCAGTTGCTGGCTTTAAAAGACCGGACGAAAGCTGCTGCAACGGCAAAATCGGCAGGATTATATTTAGTTGCCGTTGATTATCCGGCTCAGTTTGACTTGCCGGAATCTGTTATGGGGCCTCTGTTTCTGGCAGATGATTTGATTTAACGTTTTTAGTTGCCGACACGGATGTTTTGGTATAACGGAGAATATGATGGAATTTTTTACTCATTTATTTGATTTTGCAAAATTTATTGTTGATTTTATTCTCCATATTGATATTCATTTGGCTGAACTTGTCGCACAATATGGTAACTGGGTATATGGCATTCTGTTCTTAATTTTATTCTGTGAAACAGGATTAGTTGTTACTCCGTTCCTGCCGGGAGATTCACTTTTATTTGTTGCGGGTGCTTTAGCTGCTTTGGATTCAAACGATCTAAACGTGCACGTCATGGTAGCGTTGATGATTACTGCGGCCATTATTGGTGATGCGGTGAATTATGCTATTGGCCGCATTTTTGGTGAGAGGTTGTTTACAAATCCGGATTCAAAAATTTTCCGCCGTAGTTATCTAGAAAAAACGCATGAGTTTTATGAAAAACATGGTGGGAAAGCAATTATTTTAGCGCGATTTGTACCGATCATCAGAACATTTGTGCCATTCGTTGCTGGCATGGGTAAAATGTCTTATCGTCATTTTGCTGCTTACAACGTGATTGGTGCACTGGTTTGGGTGCTTTTATTCACCTATTCTGGTTATATATTCGGTGATATGCCAGTGGTACAACAGAATTTGAAACTGTTGATTGTCGCTATCATCTTTATCTCAATCCTGCCGGGTGTAATTGAAATTTGGCGTCATCGTCGTGCGGTGGCAAAACAGAAAGCGAATAACTCGTAACAGGTTTGAGCAGTTTTTTATCCACACTGTAATAGCATTGTGGTTTAATGGCACACAATAACAAAACTGGCATAAGCCAGATTCAGACGGAAAGATCATTAATGAGCTGGATTGAAAAAATTCTTAATAAAAGCAACATTACCCAAACCCGTAAGGCAAATATTCCTGAAGGGGTTTGGACTAAATGTGATAGTTGCAGTCAGGTGCTCTACCGTGCTGAGTTAGAGCGCAATCTTGAGGTTTGTCCTAAATGTGATCATCACATGCGTATTTCAGCACGTACCCGGTTGGAGACTTTTCTTGATGAAGGAACAACAACTGAATTAGGTGGCGAATTAGAACCGAAAGACATTTTGAAATTCCGTGATTCTAAAAAGTACAAAGACCGCATATCAGCAGCACAGAAACAAACGCAAGAGAAAGATGCTCTGGTCGTGATGAAAGGTACCTTGGATGGTATGCCAGTTGTTGCAGCTGCCTTTGAATTTGCATTTATGGGCGGTTCGATGGCTTCTGTTGTTGGTGCTCGTTTTGTCCGCGCAGTAGAGCAGGCGTTGGAAGACGATTGTCCTTTGGTTTGTTTCTCTTCCAGTGGCGGCGCTCGTATGCAAGAAGCGCTGATGTCACTGATGCAGATGGCAAAAACCAGTGCTGCTCTGGCAAAATTGCAGGAACGTGGTTTGCCTTACATTTCTGTGATGACCGATCCGACAATGGGGGGGGTTTCAGCGAGTTTGGCAATGTTGGGGGATATTAATATTGCTGAACCAAAAGCATTGATTGGTTTTGCTGGACCTCGTGTTATTGAGCAGACAGTACGTGAGAAATTGCCACCAGGTTTCCAGCGCAGTGAGTTTTTGTTGGAAAAAGGCGCGATTGACATGATTGTTCGCCGTCCTGAAATGCGTAGCACTCTTGCCAGTTTGCTTTCTAAACTGACTCATCAGCCGCAACCAGGCGCTCAGCCGATTGTTGCTGAATTTGTGGCAGAACCCGCTGATGTTGATGCGGATATTCAAATAAGTACTAATAAAGAAGATGTCTGACACTTTGCAAATTCCTCAAGCCACGTCGTCATTGACGACGTGGCTTTCCTATCTTGAAAGCCTGCATACTAAAGCCATTGATATGGGGCTTGAGCGTGTGGGGAAACTTGCCCGAATCCTGGAACTGGTGAATCCTGCACCTAAGATAATCACAGTATCTGGCACTAACGGTAAAGGTACCACTTGTTGCACTATCGAAGCTGTTCTGCTAGCGGCTGGATTGCGAGTGGGTGTTTATAGTTCTCCTCATCTTGTACGTTATACCGAAAGGGTACGTATTCAGGGTAAGGAGTTGCCTGAACAGGTGTTTTGCCGTGTATTTGCGGATATCGAATCCCGCCGTGGTGAGATTTCACTGACTTATTTTGAGTATGGCACATTAGCAGCCTTGCAATTGTTTAAAGAAGCTTGTCTGGATGTTGTCATTTTAGAGGTGGGTTTAGGTGGCCGGTTAGACGCGACAAATATTGTGGATGCTGATATTGCAGCTATTACCAGCATTGCACTTGATCATACTGATTGGTTAGGAGCAGACCGTGAGCATATTGGCTATGAGAAAGCGGGTATTTTCCGTAAAGATCATTTTGCCGTGGTTGGTGAACCGGATATGCCATCTTCTATTGCGGAAGTCACTGGTGAATTAGGCGCTAAGCTATTCCGTTGTGGTACTGACTGGCGATTTTCCAAACAGGAGAAAAGTTGGTGCTGGCAATCTGATGATATGCTACTGAGTAATCTGCCTTTGCCGAATGTGCCTTTGATGAATGCAGCAACCGCGCTGGGAGTGATTTGTTGTCTATTGCGACAGGATGATAAAGTCAGTCAGGCTATTAATGAGCGGGCAATTCATCAAGGGCTGCAAAATGCACAGTTGCCAGGGCGTTTCCAGATAGTGCGTGAACATCCATTGTTGATTTTGGATGTGGCACATAACCCACATGCTGCGGCTTATTTGGTGCAGAAACTGGCTCTTTTGCCCCGTCAACCAGATAGTAAAATTCTTGGTGTAGTGGGTATGCTGAGTGATAAAGATATCGTCGGCACACTGGCTTGCCTATCACAGCAAATTGATGAGTGGTATTGCGCTCCTTTGACTGAACTGCGTGGTGCGGATGCACAGACACTGGCTCTGCATCTTGAACAACCGCGGGTATTCACTGATGTGGAAAGTGCTTGGTATCAGGCAATGGCAGAGGCTGATGAACAGGATATCGTTGTAGTTTGTGGTTCATTCCACACGGTAGCGCATGTCATGGAGGCTCTGGACAGGGAGAAGGGAAGTGGCAAGTAAATTTCAGAATCGTTTGGTCGGTACAATTGTATTGGTAGCACTAGGGGTCATAGTGCTACCTGTGTTGTTGGACGGCAATAAGAAATACAACGAAGATAAGTTTGCATCAATTCCCTTGGTTCCCAAGCCTGGGGATGAGCAGGAGATTGAATCTATTTCTCCCCTTAATTCAACAATATTATCAGTCCCTCTGGAGGATGAGACAGAGGTATTGCTGCCAGAAACGTTAGAACAACCGGAAATACCGCTGGTAACGGTTCCGCCACAGCCAGCGTCGATAACGCCTCCTGCTGTTCAGCTAGAAGTGAAACCTAAACTACAGAGTAAGCCTGAGCAAAAAACAGATCCTAAACCGCTAGTGTCACCGAAGCCTAAAGCCAAATTAGAGGTTAAACCAGAGTCAAAAATTGAAGCGAAGCCAGTTGAAAAAGCACCGCAGGGACAAGCTTATATCGTACAACTTGGTGCTTTGAAAAATGCAGGGAAGGTAGATGAAATAGTCGCTAGACTGCGTCTGTCTGGTTATCAAGTCTATACTGTTCCTTCGTCTCCAGTTCACGGGCAGTTGACCAGAATATATGTTGGTCCAAATGTTTCCAGGCAACAACTCGAATCGGCGTTATCAGACTTGAAAAGTCTGACAGGGTTACAAGGGCAGGTAAGAGGTTATAAGCCGTAATAAGGCTGTCATTGCTTATGTGATGAGTGGGGTTATCATGAAATCAAGCAGTAAATATTAGGTGACTGCGGCAATGATGATTTCTCCATATCGCCGCTAATTATTTTCAGTGGAACAGGAAATCTGCTACGCAAACGTTTTCGTTTTCTGTTAGAATGCGCCCGAAACGGATGCCGGGGTGCCTATTTGGGATTTAAAACATGGTCTGGATTGATTACGTTATTATTGCCATTATTGGCTTCTCGGCATTGGTTAGCCTGATTCGTGGGTTTATTCGAGAGGCTTTGTCACTGGTCACTTGGGGATGTGCTTTCTTTGTAGCAAGTCACTTCTACACTTACTTAGCGGCTTATTTTACCCGTTTTGAAGATGAGTTGGTGCGTAACGGAATTGCCATTGCGGTTTTGTTTGTTGCTACTTTGATTGTCGGTTCTGTGGTGAACTATGTGATAGGTTCTCTTGTGCAACGGACTGGATTGTCAGGTACTGATCGGGTGCTGGGGATCTGCTTTGGGGCGTTGCGTGGTGTGCTGATTGTCGCGGCTATTCTATTTTTTCTGGATACATTCACACCATTTGCTCAAAGTGAGGATTGGAAACAGTCGCAATTGATCCCACAGTTCAGTCATATTATCAGGTGGTTCTTTGACTACCTGCAAAATGCGTCAAGTTTCCTGCCGGAGAAATATACCTCTCCGCTTGGCTGATGAGGAAAAACTACATGTGCGGTATTGTTGGTATCGTCGGTTTTACACCGGTTAACCAGTCGATTTATGATGCGTTGACGGTGCTTCAGCACCGTGGGCAAGATGCTGCTGGCATTGCAACTATTGATGGTAACAATGGGTTCCGTTTACGCAAAGCTAATGGTTTAGTGAGAGATGTGTTTGAAGCTCGGCATATGCTGCGTTTACAGGGAACAATTGGGATTGGTCATGTACGCTATCCGACAGCTGGCAGCTCTAGTGCATCGGAAGCTCAGCCATTTTATGTAAACTCTCCATTTGGTATCACATTGACACACAATGGTAATTTGACGAATGCTCATGAGTTAAAGAAAAAACTGCTTGAAAATGCCCGTCGTCATGTGAATACCACGTCAGACTCTGAAATTTTGCTCAATGTTTTTGCTAATGAATTGGGGCATTTTCAGCATTACTCATTGGAGCCTGATAATATTTTCGCTGCGGTAGCGGCATTGCATAAGCAAGTGAGTGGCGCTTATGCTTGTATTGCGATGATTATTGGACATGGATTGGTCGCTTTCCGCGATCCGCATGGTATTCGTCCATTGGTTTTAGGCAAGCGTACTTTGGATGATGGCCGCAATGAATATATGATTGCTTCTGAAAGTGTTGCATTGGATACGCTAGGTTTTGAATTCCTGCGGGATGTTGCATCAGGTGAAGCGGTTCATATTACAGAGAAAGGTCAGTTATTTACCCGCCAATGTGCTGAAAACCCCTCTCTAACTCCGTGTTTGTTTGAATATGTCTATTTGGCTCGGCCAGACTCCTTTATTGATAAGATTTCGGTTTATAACGCCCGTGTGCGCATGGGACAGAAGCTGGGGGCAAAAATTGCCCGTGAATGGGAAGATTTGCACATTGATGTGGTTATCCCAATTCCTGAAACTTCTTGTGATATCGCTCTGGAAATTGCCCGTATACTGGGTAAACCCTATCGCCAGGGATTTGTGAAAAACCGTTATGTTGGTCGTACATTTATCATGCCTGGGCAACAGGAGCGCCGGAAGTCAGTCCGTCGTAAACTGAATGCCAATCGTGCAGAATTCCGTGATAAAAATGTCTTATTGGTGGATGATTCTATCGTTCGTGGTACAACGTCGGAACAGATTGTTGAAATGGCTCGTGAAGCAGGAGCGAAGAAGGTTTATCTTGCTTCGGCAGCGCCGGAAGTGCGTTTTCCAAATGTTTATGGCATTGATATGCCGAGTGCAAATGAACTGATCGCTCATGGGCGTGAGGTTGATGAAATTCGTCAGTTTATTGGTGCTGATGCGTTGATATTCCAGGATTTAACTGATTTGGTCGCGGCTGTTCGTGAAGAAAATCCGGATATTGAAGAGTTTGAATGTTCGGTTTTCAATGGTATTTATGTCACCAAAGATATTGACCAGACTTACCTTTATTATCTGGAAAATCTGCGTAAAGACGATGAAAAGGAACTGAATAATCAGAATGAAATTGAAAACCTGGATATCTATAATGAAGGTTGATTACCTTTGGATTTAAATAGCAGCCCGGTGTCAGCATGAGGAAAAAATGAAAAGATTGATAGTGGGGCTTACGGGAGCAAGTGGAGCCATTTATGGCGTCAGGCTACTGCAAGTTTTACAACCAGTTGAAAGTGTAGAAACACATCTGGTTATTAGTCAGTCCGCTCGTCAAACGTTGGCGCTTGAAACAAATTATAGTTTACGGGATGTGCAGGCGCTGGCTGATGTTGTGTATGACAATAGAGACATAGCCGCTGCTATTTCTTCAGGTTCGTTCAAAACTTTGGGCATGGTAATTTTACCATGCTCAATGAAAACCCTTTCAGGCATTGTCCACAGTTATACTGATGGATTAGTGACCAGATCAGCAGATGTTGTATTGAAAGAAGGTCGTAAGTTGGTTCTCGGTGTGAGAGAAACGCCATTGCATTTAGGGCATCTCCGGCTGATGACTCAGGCAGCAGAAATTGGCGCTGTAATTATGCCGCCAGTTCCTGCGTTTTATCATCAGCCTAAACAAATCCAGGACATTATTGATCAGACGGTTAATCGAGTGCTCGATCAGTTTGATATTGAGTTACCTCATGATCTATTCACCCGTTGGCAAGGTGCTAAAGGTGTTGAGATTTAATATTAAGTAGATCTTCAAAAGCTTCTTTTAGCTGAAAATAGCGGAAGCCAAATCCCGCCTGCTCTAATTTATGTGGTATTGCCTGTTGTCCGCTCAGTGCTAATACCGCAGCCTCTCCCATCAGTAATTTCAGCACGAAAGCAGGTATCTGGATAATTGCAGGGCGTTTCAGCACTTCCGCCAGTGTTGCGGCAAACTGATCATTATGTACTGGGTAAGGGGCGGTCATATTAAAAGGGCCACTCAATTCGGGAGTCATCAGCAGGTAATAGATGCCATTCACCATATCATCAATATGAATCCAAGGGAGATACTGTTTTCCGCTCCCCATAGGGCCGCCAAGCCCAAGACGAAAGAGTGGTAACATTTTTTTCAGTACTCCACCGTTTTTTGCCAGTACAACGCCAGTACGTAAAAGACAAACACGGGTTTTATCACTAGCAGCCTGTAATGCGAGTTGTTCCCAGCGCTTACAGAGTTGATGAGTAAATTCATCATTGGGTGGATCATTTTCTGTAACAACAGCTTGATTTTGATCTCCGTAATAGCCTACGGCAGAGCCGGAAATAAATACTTCTGGCGGTGTTTGACTGGCATTAATGAGCTGGCTGATCTGCTCTGTTAATTCCCAGCGGCTTTGGCACAGTTTCTCTTTTTGAGTTGGAGTCCAGAGCTTGTTTACTATGGGTTCACCAGCAAGATTAATAACAGCATCAAAATCGTTGAGATCTGTTTTGTCTTTCAGACTGGTCCAACATTCAGCCTGTTTACAGAACAGAGAATAAACTTTCTGAGGTGAACGGCTCAGAATGGTAATGGAATGGGATAGGGAAAGAAGCTGGTAAACCAAGCGGCTACCAATTAGCCCTGTTCCTCCGGTGATTAAAATACGCATAGCCACTCCTGTAACCTAAAGTTGGTATAAAAAACTATAGCAGGGATGTAAGGGCTGATGGTTAAAGATACGGCTATCTGTTAACGTGATCAAGTTTTGCGGGGAAATAGTTACCCCGCAAACAGAGTTAGGCTTTGCTGTATGCTGTCTGAGTGGCGGGACGTTGACTGATAATATCAAACCATTTTTTGACTGCTGGATAATCATCCAGATCAATATTTTGATATTCATGGGAACGAGCCCACGGATAAGTTGCGATATCAGCAATGCTGTATTCCTGACCACCCAGATAGGGGGGTTTTTCTAATTGGGTATTCAGAACCTTATACAGGCGTTTTGTTTCTTCCTGATAACGGTTAATCGCGTAAGGCACTTTTTCAGGTGCGAAACGATTAAAATGGTGATTCTGCCCCAACATTGGGCCGAAGCCGCCAACTTGCCAGAACAGCCATTGTAGGCTTTGAATGCGTTCATGCATATCTTTGCTAAGCAATTTCCCCGTTTTTTCAGCAAGATAGATAAGGATGGCACCGGATTCAAAAATGGCAACAGGCTTGCTGTCATTGGCTGGCTGCTGATCAACAATGGCTGGAATCTTGTTATTAGGCGAAATTGCGAGAAATTCAGGTTTGAATTGGTCCCCAGCGCCAATATCAATCCGGTGAATATTATAGGGAAGACCGGCTTCTTCAAGAAAGAGTGTGATTTTGTGGCCATTTGGCGTTGGTGCATAGTACAGATCGATCATAGAGCCTCCGATGGAGCGTAAAATGGTATTACACATTATCATTAGGTTATGCAGCATGTAATATACTTTATTCAAGAAGAAAAGCGTTCAATCCGGCTCGTCAACTCTCACCTGACAGGGGGAAGCAGTCATAAGACTGTGAGGATGTTCGTACAGATTACTCTACTTTCAGGAAAGATTTGTACGGTAGAAGTCGGGTAATTGTTAACGTAGATGACAGTACAGCATTAAAACTAACTCGAAATAGCCACTCTTTTCGCCAGAATAAAAGTTAATAATTTCTGGTTTATCAATGGATCTTCCTGTAGGACAGTTCAAGAAGATTGTTATTCAGGTTCTGTTGCGTTAACTTAACGAACATATAAATAATATATTGGCATGTTATCATTAACCTTTTTATCGTTATTTTGGTTGGTTTAAAATAGAATCTTTTATTATTTAATCCATTAAAAATAAAATTTAACGACTCATCACGACAGTTATAAGAATGAATATTTTTATATATTATTCAATGTGTTGTTTTATTGGTTTTTATGGTGTTGATAATTTTTTGTCAGATTGGTTAATGCTGTGGTTTTTATTTTATAAATTTTAGATTTATGAAACAAAGTAATTCAATAACTTGGGTTGTTCCTGATTTTTTATTTTTTGTTCTTGAGTTTTTCATAATTATATTCGTTTTGCATTTGTTGAATTTTATTACAATTGCATGCTTGAGTGAATTAACTTTATCTTTCACTATTATTAGTGTCAGTTTGAAATAAGCGTTGTATTAATATTTAAAAATAAAAAAAGGAAAACAACAATTATGAGCAAATTATGCCTGCGAGACGCTATTGACAGTGAAGAAATAATGGAACATTGGGTGGAATTCCAATTAGTTGATGAACAAGGTAATCCGTTAATTAATATGCCTTATCGCCTGATAAGCCAGGGAATGCCAAGTAATGAACGTAAAGGTGTGACTAATGATCAAGGATTGCTCAGGGAAGAAAACCTGCCACTTTACTCAGTAATATTGTATATCAGTGCTCAGCCATTGGCTGATGAAATGGAACAGCGACCATTACGAGAGAAGCGTGATATTAGGGCATCGGTAGTTAAACCGAAAGCGGAAGCAGCAGGCCACCAATATCGTTATGTGACGATTGGTCAAATAAGTGATGGCTTGCCTGTGATCGATAAATGGAAAGAAAATAAACCGCCGCATTACCATTTCCCTAACCCAATACCGGAAGGTTTTTGCGTTTATGCGATTAGTTGCCGATATGTTCTGGAAGTGTGCCCGTTTCGGGCTTGGACGTTGTTGTTACATCACCAGACAGATTACGCTTTGGTGAATGCTTATAATCTAGCGTTAATGGGGGTGCTGGCATATTCTGATGATAATGCTAATGTAGCCGGTTCTATCACTCATTTTTTTAACCGGCAGATGTTGGATATATCCCAATTGCCCAATAAAGTAGAAAAAATAGCGCGTTCTCCTATTACTTATGATGTGCCATTTCGTGAACGTTATACTGATATTGTATTTATTGACTCAAAAGCGAGTGTGAACTTATTAGGAGATACTGAGTTATTCTATGCAGTTAATCAACAAGATATTATTGTTAGTTGGCGAGGGACAGCCAGTATCAATGATGCTATCACTGATATTATGTACCAGCCCGTGCAATTGGGGTGTGGTGAAGGCGGTGTATGCAGTGGTTTTATCGAGAATGGTAAAGTTCATAGGGGTTTTTGGGAGGCATTTAGTCTTATTAGCAAGTTAAAATCTGCTGATTCTGATAATAAAAGTGTATTTGATGAAATCAGTGACTTGGCTAAAAACCGAAACTTATTTATTTGTGGACATAGCTTGGGGGGGGCGTTGGGATTATTGCATAGCGCACAACTGAAAAAATATCATCCTTGTTTGTATAGTTATGGAATGCCGCGGACATTAACCCGTAGTGCGGTAGAGGAACTGGAAGGTATCACGCATTACCGTCATGTGAATGAAAATGACCTGGTTCCATCCGTGCCTCCGGAAAAAGACCTTGATAACTGGCTTTATAATTATTGGGGGCCGCTGGGCTATCTATTTAGTACTATTGAATTATTGGGCTTGACAAAAGGTAATGAAGTTTTCTTGCATCATGGAAAAATAGTTCACCTTTATAAAGCCAATCTGATTATTGAACGGATGGAAGAGAGAGATTCAAGTAACTATATACGGATCAAAGCTACATTACCGGTTGAAGCAAAATTGTATTTAATTCCGGCGCTGAACCATGAAACAGAAAGTGATATGAAGGCAGCATTAGAGATTCAGAAAGAATTTTTTAAACATATCAGTGACGCTGATAGGAATAAATGGTTTCCACGTAATGAAAACCCGACTTTAAAAGATGCCTTGAGTGTGCCTGATCACCGTATGCTTAAATATATTCATTACATTGGTGATCGAATTGCAGAGTTGGCTGAACCGAGGAAATATCATTTTTACCGGGATAAAGTGCGGTTATTTGAAAGAACAATGAAAGAACGGGGTGATATTGTTCCTGATATTCGGCAACGTAATATGTTGTTCTTACATATGGATGATAAATTAAATCAGGCTCTTATTGATACTAAACAAAATAAATGGGGTAGTTTGGCTTTAAAACGCTATACGGATAATTTTGTACTAATTGGTGAAGATTGGATGTCGTAAATAATAAGAAAACAATGTAGTGTAAATATGAGATCTTATAAAGTGTAAGATAAAATAGCTCCGTAAGAATATTTTAGTTACTGGATGAAACCAAGATGTTGAAGGTGACTATACCCAATAGATTTCAAGAAGGATCGCGACGGCAAGGGAGCGAATCCCCGGGAGCATAGAGAACTATGTGACCGGGGTGAGTAAGTGCAGCCAACGAGGCAACTTGAAAGATAACGGGTATAGTTCCTCAGATGTTCTATTTCAGGTTAAGTTAAAAGGTTGCATGAATCGTCCGAAACGAATACCGTCTTATAGTCCTATCAATTTGGTTATTTTGGGTAGATTAACCATTCTATAGATTTGCGATTTCTTGCTAATAAAAAAAGGTTTTTTGCAGATGGAACAAGAGAATACAGTGGGTATTGAGTGGATCGATATCGTTAATGGAAATAATGAAGTCATTGCCCAGGCTACACGTCAACAGATGCGAGCCCAACGTTTACGGCACCGTGCCACTTATATCGTAGTTCATAATGGCATGGGGAAAATTTTGGTTCAGCATCGTACAGAAACTAAGGATTTTTACCCGGGAAAACTGGATGCGACCGCAGGTGGTGTTGTGCTGACGGGGGAAAATATGTTGGATTCAGCCCGGCGAGAGGCAGAAGAAGAGCTGGGGATTGCAGGTGTTCCTTTTGCCGAGCATGGTAGTTTTTATTATGAAGAAGAGAATTGCCGTGTTTATGGCGCGTTATTCAGTTGTATCAGCCATGGCCCGTTTGCTTTACAGGCAGCAGAAATTGACGATGTGTGTTGGTTGACACCGGAGGAGATTACGATTCGTTGTGACGAATTTACATCTGATTCGTTAAAAGCACTTTCTCTGTGGCTAACTCGTAATAATGACTTCGATGAAGTTATTATGAATAAAAAAATTGATTGAGTTATCTGTTTTAGTTGAATAACCAAGCTCCCAAGCGGTGGAGCTTACTGCTTCTGTTCTTAAATTCCTTTCTTACTCACGGCGGTGAACACTCCTCCTTTTGAATAAAAATTTGTCAGCACATAAGTGTTATAAAGTAACAACAATATTTATTATTGGTGCTATGGTGACTAGCCATTATATATCCTATATATTGAATATATCCATATGCTGTTATGAGAAGATATACTATGGCAACTAGAATATATTCATCCGCTAAGGTGAAAAAATCGGTGGAAATCGAGACATTGAGTGGATCTGAACTCATCGATCGCAAGATTGATAAAGATGCTGAATATTTAGTTATCAAATTGGATAGCAACATAGCGGGTAACACTGAATATGGTAAAGCCTTATATGTTGCAGTAAACGCCGCAGTTGCAACAGTGAATTCTATTGCTATTTGTGATGATCATTATCCAACATTATGTTTTGTGAGTTCAAAAACAGATGATATTTCCCCTGTACTTAAGACTAGTAAGAGAGTGAAGCAGAAAAAAGTAGAACCAGAGATTGACCCCAAAAAGGAATTATCCAATAAGATAAAAGAAGATAATTCTGTCAGGAAGCTATCATCTGAACATAAGCAGGATCGTGATGCTCGCTTCTTAGCACGTCGTAAAGCGTTAAAGGAATTGATTCTGTCAGATTCAATCTGGTTAACCTCAATGGCTATTTCAGATGGGTATGGGTTTAAATCTAGTAATAAGAGTGCGGGGCCAAACAGATGGAAAAACTGTAATAAGATTTTTGCAATTACGGTTGATGGTAAAGATTATTTTCCTCAATATGCCTTGAATGAAGATTTTAAACCCCTTGATATTGTTAAGAAAATAATCACATTATTTGGTGATAAAAAGACCTCTTGGGGATTGGCTGTTTGGTTTGGTTCAAATAATAGTTGGTTAGGTAATAAAAAACCCAAAGAAGTCCTGAAAACAATGCCAGAGCAAGTACTTATTGCAGCTAAAGGTGAACTGGAGAAGGGTGTTCATGGTTAAAAAGAAAGATCAGGAATTACAAAAAGCTCCAGAACTTCCAGAAAGATTGAATATAAGTAATTAAAGGCTGTCCTAGATAGCTAAACTGGCAGAGTGCTGAGATTTTTATTCTAGATTCCCTTATAACGGTGATGAAATCTATATGTTTTTATGACAAATAGAATGGATATGATTATAGGCATAAAGCTCATCGGTTTGGATGAGCTTGTAGTAGCAACTGAGCCGGAATGGTAAAAATTTCTAGTATTTCGGTCTACAGCCACACGTGCTCTGTTACTTGGATACGTGATATTGAGAAATCATTACCAAGAGCGTCTGGAGTACTATTATATATTTTAAAATAATATGCAGGATCTTGTGCTCTTATCAGGCCAGACAAAATTGTTCCATTACCTTGTTCAGGTATAGTTGCTCCATAAATGATAGTATCATTAGGTGAGTCATTTTCAGATACCCCTACGCGAAGAGAAATTGTTGGAGCGGGATTAACATTGTTATAACGACGGACATAAACGGTGAGACTATACCAATGGCCAAAAGTCAAATTGGAATATTGTTTTGTTAAAACGCTACCACTATTATCAATGCCACCATTGGTATTGAATAATAATGCTTTTTTACCATTGATAGTAATAAATTGCCAGTTAGCATGTCCTTGAGATGTAAATTCAGGAAGTCTTGGTTTCCATGAATTTAACTTATTGTTCTCGAAGTCAGTTATATCATCGAGCTTAATTGTCATGTTATATCCTCTGAATTGTGAGTTTAGTTACTAAATCCTATTGTAAATTATATATTCGAAGCAATAATATATTTTATTAATAATGGCATTGTTACTATGATTTCATGCGTACTGTCATTAGATAGTTCAGAATTGTAAAAATATATAATGAAATAATATGGTGGTTGTAAATAAAGAGCTGATGTATAGATTTAGTTTCCTATATTGATATTGTTAACACGGTATTTAGTAACACTGATTTTGATGTGTTGGATATCCGTTGATTTTACTGATATATCAGTAGGAGATAATGTTGCTCTTGATTATGGAATATTTAGAATCGCGTGAAAATAGAATTCCCGGGCAGAATATTCTGTCCCGGGCAATTTAATTATTTAAACAATGTTGTATTTTATCGTTATATTGAAGTGATTTATTTATTTCACTTCTGGCATTACACCAATAAATGTCGTTTTCTTCCTTGGTTCAGACATCAGAGAATCAAGCTCTTCAACACATTTCAGATAATGAGATGTTTTCTTGTGTTCACCAGCGGCTTTTTCATCAACATAGGCTTCATAAATATAGAAACGGGTCGGAATATTTTCGTCCCGTAATACATCAAAACGAAGATTACCTTCTTCCTCAATTGAACCCAGATGATTTAAGCGGAAAATTTCAAGAAATTTATCTAATTTATCTTGTTTAATATTAATTTCAACCAAAGTTACGTGCATCTTACCCCCCCTTATTCTTTATTCTTTTTCACTTAAAAACAACTCATAAGCTTTGCTGGCACTTTCATTTTGATGTACTACGGCTTGAACGGCTTTTAACATGGCAACCGGTGCTTCGGATTGGAAAATGTTACGACCCATATCCACACCGGCGGCGCCTTGATCAATTGCCTGATAACACATCTCCAGAGCTTCTTTTTCTGGTAGCTTTTTACCACCAGCAATCACAATAGGAACTGGGCATCCGCTGGCAATGCGTTCAAAGCCGGTATCGACATAGTAAGTTTTGATAATTTGCGCGCCCATTTCGGCAGCAATACGAGTCGCCAGAGAAAAATAACGCTGATCCCGAACCATATCTTTACCAACACCGGTTACTGCCATAGTTGGCATGCCGTAACGCATTCCCTGATCGACTAACTTGATAATATTCTTGATTGACTGATGTTCATGTTCAGAGCCGATATATACCTGAGCCGCTACTGCACAAACATTCAGGCGCAAGGCATCTTCCATTGTAACCGCGACAGCTTCATTGGACAGTTCTGTCAGGATAGAATTGGCACCGGAAGCACGCAAGACTACAGGTTTATTAGTCGCCGGTGGAACCTGACTGCGGAGAATACCGCGCGTACACATCAATACATCAGTATGCGGAAATAGGGGGGCAATATTAATATCAATGCGCTCAAGGCCGGTTGTTGGTCCCTGAAAATAACCGTGGTCGAAAGCCAGCATAACAGTACGGTTAGTTTTAGGATTAAAAATGCGTGATAGTCGTGATTGCATTCCCCAATCAAGTGCGCCGCAGCCTTTCAGTTCAAACAGACTGTTCTGCTGTGGAACGTCAATACCAAAATCTTTACCATCTTTAATATCGTCTAAATCTGCCATTTTTCTTCTCCTAACTAGCTTACACTGGGCCAGCAACCACGAATGGCGGAGATTGCCGGACAATAGAATTAGAAATCGTATTGATTGATGTTGCTTTGGTGAAAATTACCCGTTCAGGCAAAACAACAATATCGTTCCCTTTGGTGTCGTTATAGCTGTAACCCTGAAAACGGTTTGATGCAACTTTGATGGCGCCAATATGGGGAATATCTCGTTTCTCACCGATACTTAAATCACCTTTCTTGAGTAATTCATTGGCTGCATGAGTTGAAATCTTGTCCCGATTAACAACATCCCAAAGTCTGAATTGTTTCACCGTTAGACCTTTTATTCGGTTGTTCTATACCAGCAATAATCTTCATATAGCGTCGATTTGCCTGCATCATTATTTTCTAACATCTCGGCACTCTGTTATGCAAGTGATGCAGGTGCTGCGGTAATTTGAATGAACATATTTTTTTATAAGAAACAATTATTCAATATGGTAGCTGTTGTATTCCGAATTTAGCACTATTTAGATCACAATTTATGAAAAAATTTGATCTGCATTATATTATGTTCAAATTGTACGGTAAGACTCTGGCGTGTAATGCGTTTTAATGCTTATCTGTGGAGTGCGGATAAAAAGAAAGTGGTTATGTCGATAAAATTAACAAAAGAAAAATCAGCCAAAGAGAAACAGGTGCTGTCTGAGGACACCTACCCGGGTAAAAGCATGAGTGAAGAAGAACTGCTTGCGCGTATTGCATGGTTTTACTATCACGATGGCCTGACACAGGGGGATATCGGTGATCTGCTTGGTTTGAGCCGGTTAAAGGTTTCCAGATTACTGGAAAAGGGGCGACAGTCAGGTGTTATTCGAGTACAGATTAACTCTCGCTATGAGGGTTGTCTGGCGCTGGAAAATACTTTGCAAAAACATTTTTCTCTGAAACAAGTGCGTGTTTTACCCGCACTGGCTGATATGAATCTTAGTGCCAGATTGGGTATCGGTGCAGCACATTTACTGATGGCACTGATTGAACCACAGCAATTACTGGCGGTGGGATTTGGTGAAACTACCATGTGCACGTTACAACATTTGAGTGGTTTTATCTCATCACAGCAAATTAGGCTGGTAACGCTGTCCGGTGGTGTCGGTCCTTATATGACTGGAATTGGCCAACTGGATGCAGCCTGTCCAATAAGTATTATTCCCGCACCGTTACGCGCTTCGACTGCCCAAGTCGCCGAAACATTCCGTCAGGAGAGCAGTGTCCGTGATGTTTTGTTGGCAGCGGGTGCGGCTGATATCGCTATCGTTGGTATCGGTGCCATTAGTCAGAAACAGCAGGCGACAATTATGCGTTCTGGCTATATCAGCGGTGGTGAACAACTGATGTTTGCCCGAAAAGGTGCTGTCGGCGATATCCTTGGCTATTTTATGCAAGCAGATGGTGAGTTGGTGGAAGATATGCAGATTCATCAGGAGCTTATTGGTATCTCCATGCCGGAACTGAAAACGATTCCAACAGTTATTGGTGTTGCGGGAGGTGAAGATAAAGCGGAAGCCATTATTGCTGCGCTTAACGGTCAATATATCAATGCATTGGTGACAGAAGAGCAGACCGCCAGGGCGATGCTGAATTTATTACAATTACACTGACCATGTACTCAATCTATCCGTGAATAAGTAAAAAATTTGAGTTAAGGCTAGAAGTTCAGAAAATAATTAAACTGAGGATAGCATCATGAATCAACGCCGTAGTGCTAATCCATCAGGAAAATATCTGATGGCGCTTGATGCAGGGACAGGGAGTGTTCGTGCAGTAATATTTGATCTTGAAGGGAATCAAATAGCCGCAGGGCAGGCTGAGTGGGTACATCAGCCTGTACCTGATGTGCCCGGTTCAATGGAATTTGATTTAGTGATGAACTGGCAGTTGGCTTGTCAATGTATCCGTCAGGCGCTGAAAAAAGCAGAATTACCTGCCAGCGCTATTCAAGGCGTTGCGTCCTGTTCTATGCGGGAAGGTATTGTTCTTTATAACCGTAATGGTGAGCCGATCTGGGCCTGTGCCAATGTGGATGCACGCTCCAGCCATGAAGTGGGTGAATTGAAAGCGTTATATAACAATACCTTTGAATATGATGTTTATCAGTGTTCAGGCCAAACGTTGGCGTTGGGAGCTATGCCTCGTCTTTTATGGCTTGCTCATCATCGTCCAGATATTTATCGTCAAGCCGCAGCCTTAACGATGATCAGCGATTGGCTGGCAAATATGCTCAGTGGTGAATTGGCGGTAGATCCTTCCAATGCGGGTACAACAGGAATGCTGGATCTGGTCAGCCGTGACTGGCGTTCTGACCTTCTTGAGATGGCAGGACTGCGTTCAGATATTCTTTCACCGGTAAAAGAAACAGGAACTTTGTTAGGTTTTGTCACTGAAAAGGCCGCATCTCAATGCGGACTTAGTGTTGGAACACCGGTGATCATGGGCGGCGGTGACGTTCAGCTTGGTTGTCTTGGCTTAGGTGTTGTAAAACCCGCCCAGACGGCTGTTCTCGGTGGTACTTTCTGGCAGCAAGTTGTAAACCTACCGGCACCAATAACTGACCCGAATATGAATACACGGATTAACCCTCATATTATTCCTGGTATGGTTCAGGCGGAGTCCATCAGTTTTTTTACAGGTTTAACTATGCGCTGGTTCAGGGATGCATTTTGCGCGGAAGAGAAATTACTGGCGGAACGTCTTGGTGTTGATGCCTATAGCTTACTGGAAGATATGGCAGCCAGAGTGCCGGCTGGTGCTTACGGTATTATGCCAATTTTCTCTGATGTAATGCGGTTTAAAGCTTGGTATCATGCTGCACCTTCCTTTATTAACCTGTCAATTGATCCTGAAAAATGTAATAAAGCGACATTATTCCGTGCATTGGAAGAAAACGCTGCGATTGTTTCGGCTTGCAATTTGGATCTAATCTCTGCATTTTCGGCAGTGAAACCGGATTCTCTGGTATTTGCTGGTGGTGGCTCAAAAGGAAAATTATGGAGCCAGATTTTATCTGATGTGACAGGGCTTCCGGTGCGGGTTCCGATTGTCAAAGAGTCTACTGCTTTGGGATGTGCAATTGCAGCAGGAGTAGGGGTTGGGCTGTATGATGCAATGGGCGCTACAGGGGAAAAGTTGGTGCGTTGGCAACACGAATATCAACCCAATCCTGAACATTATGAGGTGTATCAAAAGGCTAAACAGAACTGGCAGGCGATATATGCCGATCAGTTAACATTGGTTGATCATGGTTTAACAACTTCACTTTGGAAAGCGCCGGGATTATAGTTTGTAATTAATTGATCCGCTGGTGTCTGTATCGCCTTTTGCTGGGTGCGCTTGTGCTGATATGCGGCTTGTGCACCAAGTATTTCCTTAATGCCTGAAAATGTGTGATGTCGTGGTAATGGTACTATCACAGACTTCTATCACAATTCTTGAAGATGGTCGTTATTATGGATTAATTTCTTTAATTAATTTTCATGGATTGATGGTAATGGTTACTTGTTACTATTTTATGCAGAGATCGTACTGTTGTTCGGTTTTATTCAACCAAGAATGAATAGGCATGCTGGAACAAAGACTTAAGTCTAGATTTTTGCTTATTAATCAGGTTGTAAAAGTTAGATTAGGTTCTTTTTAAACTATCTACTATTTTGAAAATTTACCTT
This sequence comes from Photorhabdus cinerea, assembly GCF_011189575.1. Lineage (GTDB taxonomy): Bacteria > Pseudomonadota > Gammaproteobacteria > Enterobacterales > Enterobacteriaceae > Photorhabdus > Photorhabdus cinerea. The sequence goes on along the minus strand of NZ_PUJW01000014.1, from coordinate 11,809 downwards.
ATTGCTATTTCTTATTGTGACAGTAATCAAATTAATTTTCTTGACTGATATAAGTAATTAAACTACTTTTTAATAGCTACCTTGTATAAGCTAATTCAAAAAAATCTATTCAGCAGTTATCACGATATTTATGTAGTTAAGTTCATTATATGAGCTAGGTCACACAAAAAGCCTTTTTAGAGCTGAAGATTAATATTGGCATGATCTGTACATATTAAAAATTCATGAATATTTCTTTATAAATTAGATTCTAAACATAAAGGATGACCACATGAAACTTGATGAACTGTTTCTGCGGGCGCTTGCGCGCCAAGGTGTAACCAAATGTTTCGGTATTGTAGGAGGTGAAGCAGAAGCTATTAGATTTGCAAATCAGATTGGTATCGAATTTTTCCTTACAAGACATGAATTTACAGCTGGCATTATGGCTGATGTTTTAGGAAGATTTACAGGAAAACCTCAAATGTGCTGGTCTACTTTCGGCCCCGGTCTTACCAATATAGCGACCGGAGTATGTTCAGGAATATTAGATCGTTCTCCTATGATAGTAGCATCAGCTCAAATACCAAATGAACAGGCTAAGTACAACTTAACTCATCAATGTATTGATAATGTAAGCTTTATGAAGCCAATTACAAAGGTAAGTTTCCAGATCGAAGATATTCAAGACATTCGACAAAAAATCCCTTCCGCAATAAAGGCATCTATTGATGAATTACCCGGTCCAGTTTATATGAGTATACCTATAGATGTCCTTAAGCAGGAAATCTCAGCTCAAGAAGCTGTTGATATTCTTGAAGGGCTACAAATACCAAAAAGGACGGAACCTGTGGAACCGATAGTGGCTAATTTGGAGAAAGTGGCTAGTTTGGTAAATAATTCACGTTATCCAATGATCGTTATTGGGAACCAAGTACTACGGGAACAAGTTCAAAATGAAGTAAGGCTTTTGGCAGAGCAGCTCAACACTCCAATAATATGTTCTTTGGCCGCAAAAGGTGCAATATCTGAAAAACATCATTTATTCTTAACAGCAGCTAATAAATATCTTGATGGAGTGTATCGTCGGCCAGTTATATCAGACCTTTTCGACGATGTTGATCTTCTTATTTTAATCGGTTACGACTTTGGAGAAGATCTAAAACCATCTTTGTGGGGCTGTAATAAGGATACTATTGTAATAAATAGCTTCGATGTTCCCATGGAAGAAGTTTTTCAGCCAAAAGTGAATTGTCTAGGTAATATTGAGCAGTCATTGCGTTATCTCAGGAATGTTTGTACTGTGAGGAACCAAATTTTCTCTCAAAAACATAAAGAGCTTAAAGCGATCTTCGGTGAGCGCAAAGCAATTAGTGTTAAGCCTGGAACGACTGATATTCCCAGGATTATGAAGGTAATCAGCAACTATTTGGGGGATAGTGGTATTCTATGCAGTGATGTCGGTTTGCACAAACAGTACGCTGGTTTATTAGCTCGTACTCATATGCCTAATAGATTCATTTGTTCCAACGTATGTGGAAGTTTTGGTTTCGGTCTTCCCGCAGCGTTAGCTGCGAAGCTTTGTAATCCCTCAGAAAAAGTTGTAGCCATCTGTGGCGATGGTGGTTTTCATTCTACAAGTCAAGACTTGGAAACGGCTGTTAGATATAAACTGCCAGTTATCATCATAGTACTGTCAGATTCTTGTTTCGGTTTAATAAAGTATTATCAAGGCTTACACAGTGAAGAGCCGGTAAAAGGCATGACGGAGCTAGGACCGGTTCAATTTCATCTATTGGCGAATGCTAACGGTATGAAATCTGCTTTACTCAAGAATCCAGAAGAACTTCCGAAAGTCTTGGAACAAGCATATCTTCTTAATGAACCGTTTTTAATTGAGATCCCTGTTGCTTACGACTATAACCTATTAAAACATGTAGCTTGATTCGATGCATGATTTATGAACTTGATATACTTATAGAGTAAATTTATATGGACGCAAGAACTGACTATTTTATTCAGTCCGCATTAGAAGTTTTGGGAGAGAATCTCCTTGGTATTGTGGAAACTGATTCATATCTCCGCCAGCCTGATTATTCTTCTCGGTGTGTGAGGCATTTCTACGTGATTGTAGCTGACAATTTAGTCACAGATTGCATTACATCACTAAGATACCTTCAGGCGGAGTTTTTTGAGTTTACCCTAAATTATCTCACTATTAGTGAGTTATCGTATTATCCGCCTCATTGTATGTGGCAATTTGCTAAGAATCCTTGGCTTTTACGGTCGGAAAAAATTAGTGATGTGGTACTCCCTAATATCAAAGGGAATCTTGATATATATAGACAAGCAGTCTTTAGCGTTGCCCATATTGCGCGTCTTTACTACCTCAGAAACTTGACGCCAAAGACTCACGTTTGGGGAGTACGCCAGCTTGGTTGGGCAATGCGTTACGCTGAATTGGGGCTATATCGTCAGCTCGAATCAACGGAGCTATCCTGTATTCACAAAGATAGCGCGTATGTTTTGAAAGCACCAACAAAAGACCTTAATTGGTTGATCACTTGTAATACATCTTGGCAAAAGTTCGAAGAAGAGCTTTTGTCCAATATCAATGTTTTTCGTGATGCAGCGGCACGGTTAAGTGAAATCGCGGAGTACTATTCGACATTATTGCAGCACTTGTACCCAGAGACACGTACTGTTCCAGCACATGGTAAAGTAGACGATCTTCTTTCATTACAACCTCTCATCGATCAAGTGATTATTCTTTTAAGGCAGTTTATTGGCAATAGATTATTAGCCTTTTATCTCCACGGTAGTGCTGCCCGGGGTGATATGCGAAGTGGTTCAGATATAGACTCTATTGTTATCGTGGATAAAGTTGATACAGTTATCCTTGAAGCAATTCGCTCAACACAATCCAGGTTCAAGGATTTATCCATCTCCGTATATAGTGAATCGAATGTTCACCAATATCCTAGTTTCAGAGCATATGCGCTCATCAATGGAACTAAGCGTGTCTATGGTAATCTTGCTTTAGAAATGAAACCGTCATTGAAAGGTGATGTATATGGCATTATCAACAATCTATTTACTATAAGGCAAATAGCTCGTTCTTATCTGATTTCTGGTACATATGGACATCGGGCATATTATATGCTTGGACTGATGATGAAACTCACTGATCACGGTTGCTTACGACCTTTGCAAATCCTGAAAGGTGGTTTCTACCCAACGAAGAAAACTCAGGTTTTGGAATACTACAGAGACAACGAAATTCTCACCGACATTATTAAATATACGCAAAACCTAAAAGAATGTGAGAACACTCTAAAGCAAAAATTACTTATTGGAAGTCGAGCTGAAATAGAAAACTTATTTTATTCATTACTTGACGCATGTGAAATAGTGGCAGAGAGATTAAATATGGTACAGATCGAGAAGTCAATTTCATAGACGGAATGACTCTAGTTCTTTCAGTTAAGGATATTACGATGGGTAAAATATTAATTCGTATCTAAACATAGTCATTAGCTAATGCAATAATTTAATTATTGTAATCCTATTTACACCAATATGTCAGTTTAATGCACATATATTATTAAGAGGAATAAAGCATGACGTCAAAAATCTTGGCAAGATCAATTAACGAATTTTTTGAAGTACAACAATTATCAGACCAAACTATTCTCAAGCCAAATCGAAAAATAAAGATGAAGATACTCGATGAAGGTTTAATGCAAACAGCCATCTGTAGAAGTAATGTAGGTAGAATCGATGAAAAAGAGTTGAAGCTTGAGTACCGAGGCCATAATGTTCGAGATCTAGCAAATAACTATTCTTTTAGTGATGTTGTGCATCTTCTGATTACAGGAAAACTAAATGCAGAAGAAAGTGAAGAGTTTTTGGATATGCTCCATAACAATTACCTATCAGCAATCAAGCATATTGAAAAGTTAACACCAGTAATATTCGGTACTACTCCCACTGATTTCCTCGCAATTGCAGTTCTATCTTCGCAGGGTAAATGGCTTTCTGACCGCTCTGTAAAAACAAAGGATGAACGCCTGATAATTACTGCATCTATTTTGGCCGCAATAGCTGCTGCAATTGCTATATATGTTCAGAAATATGTTATGTCCGAACCTGTATTTAAAACTTTTTTCGATACTAAGCATCGATTCCTTGCAAGTTTTTTAGCAACATGTTTTGGACAACAGTGTGACGATGTAGCAGAAGAAATGTTAAATAAGTTTTTAATTCTTCATGCTGAACATGGGTTGAATTGCTCAACTGCAACCGTTAGGGCTGTAGCGAGTTCCGGTGCAGCTCCATTTAATGCTGTAGCTGCGGGTATTTGCGCATTCAGTGGCCCTCTTCATGGAGGAGCGAGTGAGGAAGTTGGTTTAATGATCGATGATATACACGACAATTCTAAAAATATTAGTACTTTTATTGATGAACTAGTAGAAAGAAAGCAACGTCTTATGGGATTTGGTCATCGAATTTACAAACAACCAGACCCCCGAGCTTCTTACATGAGCGATATTCTTGTCAAACAGAAGGAAAAATTCGATGTTATTTCTCCTTATGTAAATATTTCACAGGAACTTGCATCAGAAGTATCGAAAAGGCCGTATTTTTCGCAACGGGGATTATATCCAAATCCGGATCTATTTAATGGGGTGTTACTTCGTAGGGTTGGTTTCAAGTCGCACATGAATACTGCTCTCCTTTGCTTTAGCCGTGCTGCTGGTTGGTTGGCTCATTACTATGACAGTATTGATAGTAAAGCGCCAATTCTGCGACCACAGGAGCTATATTTATGAAAATAAAGCATAAACCAGTACGGAAACTAATCGTATTTGGATGTGGTCCTCACTTTTTAAATAGATATTTAGATGTTCTATTGGAGTACCGCGATACCATTGAGGTTATGCTTATAGTTGATTTGAAATGCCGAGAAATGAAAATTCGCTGTGCATTAAATGAGAAAGGATTAAAGCCCAGAGCATACTTGTTTCTTGATGAACAATACAGAAATTATCCAGATTCAGACGAAATTTACAAGTTACTTTCTGCAATTCCAGAAGCACAACAAGCTGATGCTGTTATAGTGAGTACTGAACCAAAAGCTCATAAAGTATATGCTCTATGGGCAGCCGAAAATGGATTGAACGTGTTCATGGATAAACCAATAACCGCCCCTTATTCATCAAACGCGGAAAATTTAATGGTGGATTTCGCAGAACTGTTGACTGCTTCGAGAAAAACCAACAGTAGATTTGTAATCAGTTGTGAACGTCGAATGCAATTTGGATATAGATATGTGGAAAAGTTTCTAACTGAATTCATGAGCTCATTCCAAATACCGATCACATCAATGCATGTTCATTTTGGTGGCGGGTGGTGGGTAATTCCATCGGAAATGCTCAATTTGGAAAACCATCCACTTAAATACGGTTATGGAGTATTATTTCATTCTGGGTATCATTATTTAGATTTGGTTGCTCGCTTTGCACTCTACAATAAAAAAATACATGATATAGACCTCCTGAAACCACATGTTAAGACAATGGTAGTACGCCCAAATGCGCTAGCGGAAGCTCTACCATTTACGACTTATTCGCATACCCTTAAGAAAGAGGATAAAAGTCAAGATCAAATTGCGTATCAATTGTCGGACTATGGTGAATTAGACTTCTCAGTAATAGGAAATTATTCCAAAGGTATTCAACATCGAATGTTTTTCAGCATGGATCTAATAGAAACAACCTTAACTGGAAGGATAATGCCGAATAGTATTCCAAGTGATGGACGGATACGACAGGAAATCGTAAATATTCATCTAGGGCACTTCTGCTCAATTAGTATCGTATCGAATTCTTTCCGGAAACTGACAGAAGGTGACACGATACCGGAAGATTTCAGCATAACGATTGCTACCCATCCAATGTTTACCCAAAGGGGGAAACAAACTGTGTTACGAATCAACCGCAAAGATCTATCACAGTTAAATCCAAGCCTCCCTCTATGTGCGGGCTTGAATGTCCACGCAAGAAAAGAGCAGCTTCGCGATTTTTTAAGTGGTGGAGATGCGAACTCTGAGTTATCAACTCACGAAAATTCAGTTGCATTGCTTGCTGCGGTTTATGAACAGGTCTCTAAGACAAACATAGTTCCTCAATAGCTCAAGTAGAGTAGAGGCCGAGTTATGAACGGAAAATTAGATCTGCTACCTTTTACTACATTTGTTCGAGGTTTCCTGTTTTGGGCCGCAGCTACTGCGGCCGTGGGTTATATACCTTTGTTTGTAGAAATGACGGATTTTTCCACAACACAAGCAGCCGTCTTCCTATCGGGAACTGCGATTGGAAGAATGGTATTCCAGCCTATTATGGGGCAATTTATCTCACCTAAAAACTGTTTACAGGTATACACCGGTGCATTAATTGGACTTATGTCTTGTAGCATCTGTTTATTCCTTTTTAGCAACCCTGTTAGTTTACTATTGTGTTCCAGGCTGCTGGAGGGGGCTTTTTTTTCAGGATTCATTATTTCTTGGCGAACACAGCTTAATAGATTTTCCCAATCTCCGAATTTTGAGTCGGTGAATGATAGTTATGTTATTTCCCAAAATGCTGGGCGTTTAGCAGGGCCAATGGTAGGTGGGATTATCGTTGCGAAATTTGACCTTTATAGTGTTTTCTTATTCTCAGCAATTCTATATTCCTTGTGTCTGATAATATTGCCCCAAAAAACTGCTATTACAACATCTACTGACAATCATAGTCGTGAACATATTCGGATAACGTACGCTCAGCTCCTTAGTCGTAATTGGAGGCTACTCTTGGTTCACCATCTAGAATTTATGTGTCTTGGTTTATGGTTAGCCTCATGGCCCATCTTTGCTGTATACGTTAGTGAATTCAATCCAATAGAGGTTGGCTATTCGTTTGCTGTTGCGGCTGCGGGAGGTTTTTTTGTTTTACCGCTGCGTAAGCTGTTACGAAAAACAACTTTAAAGGCACGATTTGTCATCTCTCTTGTACTTTTGTTTTTGCAACCGAGCGGTGCTCTTTTGATATCAACTCACTTAGGCTTTTGGATAATGTTACTATTGGGTGGTCTTGGTAGTACCATTTATTTCACTGCCTTTCATCAGTTTATATCGAAGACTTATCCTGTTGAACAAATTCCTGCAATTTATGGATTTTTGGGCACAAGTACATTTTTAGCTCAAGCGATCGGCCAAGCTGTAACTCCATATGCTCAGCAATTTGGCGGAATCGATGCACCAATTATTATCGACGCTATATTGCTTCTTATCATGATATTAATCTCTTTTAGAGTATATAAAAAAGGGAGTGAGAAATATGATTTGTTCTAATTCCTTCTTAAGTGAATATGATGGTGTCGCACTTTCACCTATTTCATTTCTAAGACGAGCAATACTAAGTAACGGAGATGATATTGCTGTAATAGATGGAGAATGTCGTTGGACTTGGAACCAATATGCATCTCGGTGTGAAAGGCTTGCAATAGCTCTGAAAAAAATTGGCGTTTGTAAAGAAACAGTTGTGTCCGCGCTTCTACCCAATATACATGAACTCCTTGAATTACATTTTGCGGTTCCAATGGCAGGTGGTATCTTGAATGCGCTCAGTACCCGAACGGACTCAAACACTTTAAATTTTATATTTAAAAAACTTAATCCTAAGGTATTGTTCATTGATAGAACTTTTATTTCACTGTTGGATGATGTTTCCCTAGACAAACAAGTAAAGATCATTGTTGTTGATGTGGATGATATATTCATTTCAAAATCAATTTCTGACCGAGAATTTATTCAATATGAATCGCTGATAACTACTCACCAATTTGGAGAGTTGTCTTTTTCTCTGCGAGATGAACAACAAGCGATCAGCATAAATGTAACTTCAGGAACAAGTGGACAACCTAAACTTATTGTTTATTCTCACCGTGGCGTGTTTCTGAATTCCATTTCTAATGTTTTGGATTGGGATATACCAAAGCGACCGATATTCTTATGGACATTACCAATGTTTCACTGTAATGGGTGGTGTTTTCCGTGGGCTATTGCTGCTCGGGGGGGTACACACATCTGTATGCGCAAGTTTGACGCAGAAGAAGCGATATTATTAATGCAGAAGCATAAGGTAACACACTATTGTGGAGCACCTATTGTCCATTACGCATTAGGTAATATTGCTCGGAAGCAAGGGCTGCATTTTGAGGAAAAAATTAATGGATTAGTTGCAGGTGCGCCGCCTACAGAGATGATGTTTTCTCTATTAGATTCCATTGGAATAACAGTAACACAAGTATATGGTATGACTGAGACATATGGGCCTGTCGTTGTGTGTGAAGAAAAGCTCGAGTGGGAGAAGCTCCCCAAATCTGCAAGAATATCCAAGAGAATGCGTCAAGGAATTGTCTCAAATTTACAAGGTCAAGTTTGTGTTCTTGAGGAAAATACGGGATTACAGGTGCCTTTTGATGGAAAGACTGTTGGTGAACTCGTAATTCGTGGAAATATGGTTGCATCTTATGATCCAGATCGGCATGTGACTTTTGATGCAGCAAGTAGATGGCTTTTTACGGGGGATTTGGCTGTCGTTGAAAATGACGGCTATGTCAGAATTATAGATAGAAAGAAAGATATTATTATTTCTGGTGGTGAAAATATTTCTAGTCTGGAATTGGAAAATGTACTGTCAAACTATCCCGGTGTTTTAGCTGCCGCCGTTGTAGCAAAGCCAGATCCACATTGGGGTGAAGTACCGTATGCATTTATAGAGCTTGAAGAAAATTCATCAGTTACAGAGTATGAACTGAATAATTATATTTGTACGGTAATGGTGCGGTATAAGCGTCCTAAGGGATATACTTTTTTAACTTTACCCAGAAACGCAAGTGGAAAAATCATAAAAGAGCAATTAAGACAATTGATTAGGAATTCCTGAGATCCCAAGATTGGGATCTTGTATTATGATTAAAGACTAAATTGTCTGTAAGTTGTCAAACCTACCGGCACCAATAACTGACCCGAATATGAATACATGGATTTAAATGTTTTGGTGCTGTTGTGATAGTTCGGTATACATTATGCGCATCGGATTTTTTCTATATTAAAGCAGAATAAGAAAAGTGATAATTCCTATGTTAATTGTTTTTCAAAGTCTTTTTTCTATTATTTTTTTGGCGTTATTTCTAACAAATAATTAGGAGGAGATATGAATATAATAATGTGTTTTTAAATGGGAATATAAGCTGATTTAATTATTCTTAATTTCATGACTTAGCTTTGGAATATATTGGATTTATTCTAAATAATTCGTAATATCCATTAGGCGTAATTACTGTAACTATTCTTTTTAATAAATGGTCAGCATGGCGCGTGTGCAGGAATATAGCCCTGTGGAATAGAAGTGGTAACAGTGAAAAAGCGGTGGGGAATAGTCTAAATATATATGTTAGGAGGTATATAAAACTGAATAATATTGAACTTTGTCCCAGTTTTCACCATGTGTTGGTCAGTATCGCGGGATATCCGAGAAATCGTATTAGAGAACGATCTGGATTGAATGTATCTATTTGAAATTAATGGATTATTTTGGTTGCATTGTTTTATTATTATGAAACAATATGTCTGAAGTTAATTGTTATTTATAATGTTTCTTCATGTTATTGAATATAATAATATTTCTATTAGTTGTATGGTTTAATTATTGTAAAATAATATCGAATGTGATTATTGTTATTCTGGGATTATATTTTTACCTCATGGGCTAATAAATTCATCTAATGGTTCCATTCTTATCTATGGAATTTCAGCTCCAGACAATAAAAACTGCAAGAATTTATCTAAAAAATAGGAACAAAAATGGAATTTATTATTCTGCATGATAAAGTGAATTATTTATCCCGTTGTCAGGGAAATTTAGCGTTGAAGAATTGTTAATTGGCAGCGGTCAGCTGGGCTGTGGCATCTAATATCTTGAATTGATGTCAGACGTATCCGTTTTTATTTTTTGGAATCAAGAAGTAAAAAAAAGCATTTGTGATGACTGTTAAGAATGACAGTTTTTAAATTTCTAACAGATTCGTTGAGGTCGTAAATGAAAGATAATATGGCTAAAACGGGAAGTGCTCCTAAAGTTGAACACCTCTCGCAGACAGTGGAAAACATAACCAGCACCAATGATGTTTCACAACAGACTGGGAGCGAAAGGAATATCCCCCAGGTGCTTACACCTGGTGAATCATTTTGGTGTGAGCGTCTTGCCTCTTTGCAACCCCTCCAGTTACCTTTTGAAATGATGGAGAAACAGGCAGAATCCCGATGGGTAATGAGTCCCTGGCAGTGCTTACTGTCAAAAGACGATGAAGAAGACCCATTACAGGCACTGTTGCAAGTATTTGTTATCTATCTTGCGCGCTTGACTCAGCAGACTGAATTCCAAATCGGCTGGTGTGTAGATGAGGTAAAAGATTCGTCGGTAGATTTGGCACCGGTGGTACCCATGGTCGTTGAGGTGGCGTTTGATAAGCCGTGGAGCGTGGTCGCTGACTGGGTTGATAGCGAACTGGTCCGGCTGTCACAGCACCGTACATTTAGTCGTGATCTCCTCTCCCGCTCTCCTTCATTGCGAGCTATTCCGGCATTAAGGACTCGCCAACCGTGGCTGATCGCCGTCTCGGTGATACAGGATGACAAACCGTGTGCTCAGGAGGTCCCCGGTGAATTGCTGACGTTCCAGATAAATACGCGGGGGGATTTTCGCTGGATCTACGATGAAAACCGCCTGAGCCGGGAAATAATTCATCGGATGAGCGAGCACTTACAGGTGTTGGCATGGTCGAAAAGGCGTGGTGATGAAATCCCCGTCGGGCAGCTTAATTTGTTGTCTGAGGCTGAGCGTACGTTGCTGCTGGAAACCTGGAGCGCGACTGATCCATCCTATCCAGACCCGTTATGTATTCATCAGCTGTTTGAGCAACAGGCAGAGCAGTCCCCACAAGCTACGGCGTTAGAGTATCAACAACAGATTTTCAGTTATACGGAACTGAATGCCCGTGCTAACCGTCTGGCTCATCAACTGATTGCCCTGGGCGTTATACCAGACCAGCGGGTAGCGATTTGTGTGGCCCGTTCCCCGGCCATGGTGGTGGCGCTGTTGGCGGTACTGAAAGCCGGTGGCGCCTATGTGCCGCTGGATACTACTTATCCGGCGGAACGTCTGGCGTATATCCTGAATGATACGGCCCCGTCAGTGGTGCTGGTTGATGAAACCGGGCGGGCGGCATTGGGTGAATCTGCGCTGGTCGGGCTGACCGTACTTGATCCGAATATCCAGCCTGATCAGCCGGCCCGCAATCCGCTGGTCCCGGGGTTAACGCCGCAGCATCTGGCTTACGTCATCTACACTTCCGGCTCCACCGGGCAACCAAAAGGCGTGATGGTGGAACATCAGGCGGTGTATCAACGTTATCTGGGCTTTAATGAGCTTTATGATGTCACTGCTCAAGACCGGGTGTTGCAATTTGCGGCTTTTGCGTTTGATGTTTCAGTGGAAGAATTTTTCTCGTCATTATGCAACGGGGCCACGCTGGTGATCCGTGATGATAGCTGGCTGGCGTCGGTGCCGGAATTCATTGCTTTAACCCGGAAACATTGTATTACGGTTATCTCTCTGCCGACCTTATTCTGGTCTGAACTGGCGGCCCGGGACACCGGATTACCGCTGCCGGATTGCCTGCGACTCATCATCATTGGGGGTGAGGTAGTGAAGAGAAACGCCGT
>NZ_PUJW01000013.1 GCF_011189575.1 Photorhabdus cinerea | reverse complement strand
TATCAATAATACGGGGCTGGTAAAGCATCCAGCCAACACTGAGGCGATCAGGGAAAACCTGTTTGCCTTTTAAGGTATAGCCGTTGGTCTCAACTTGGATATAAGGAAAGTCACGGCTAGTCGCTAAATATTTAACTAAGTCAATTAACCGGGATAGATTAAGCTGACTAGTATCAGCTGCTAAATTTAATATTAACCAAACCCAATTAGAGCGAGAAGTTGATGATTTAAAGTAATCAATTCCGCTGTCCAACTCATCCTTTTCACCATCCCATATTCCATTAATGAGAGCAGGAAAATTTTTCTTATAATCTTTTTCGAAACTTTTTATGGCAACTTCGGTTGGCCCCAGTTCATCAAATACAATATGCTTCAAGGCATCTTTACGGGAATATCCCTTTAAGAACCAATTTTTTTTCTGTCCCAAAAAGATATCTATTTGCCGAGTAATATGAAACAAATCTATCAATGCAACATTAGGAGTAATGTTTTCTTGTTGCTCATAACGTACATTAAATTTTATATGAATTACTGCCATGTTGGCCTCATGTTAAACTAAACTATCGCAAGGAGTATAGTGAACACTGATATTTTTATATTCACTGAACAATATCTTAAAATAGCTAGAACTGACAGGTTGTAAAAAATGCCATTCCACATAGGGCGTACTATCTAGTGCATCACAGACTACTTGATGTCTGCGTGCTTGGCCTTTAGCGGAATAAATTCCCTTCCACCAATTTTTAGGATTTCCTTTACTATTAAAAAACTGGTCATACCGCGCCTTAGCTTCCAGAAATAAGCAATACGCGGGTCGCCAGCCATCAAAGGTCACTTTCAGACACTGAAATTCTTGGATCATCTGTATAGTGGGATCATATTTCGTTTGGGCAATAAATCGCTGATAATTAATCGTGATGGCGCTCCAGCGGCTCACCTTGCGATATTTTTCACTCGTCACCGGAATAGCCAGGCAAGCCTTGCACTCCCTTTTACTCTCCGTTTTTTCACATTCTTCCGCCTTAGACTGGGCCTTCGCCTGAACCGCACTGGTATCAACTAATTCATCCCCTAAATCATCATCCTCCCAAAAATCCGCATGGGCTTCAGCATTCCAGACGATATTTCTGTCTTCATCCGTGATTTCAGGACTTATCACAAAATCCTTTTTCTTACGGTGAATATGTTCATCGTCTTCGACCGGTTTTTCCTTACTTGCTTCCATGATACCGACAGCAATTAATACCCCGGCACAGGCGCTGGCGACATATTCAGCCGCACCCACTGCGACAGGGGCCAGTAATGGTATTGGCATATTAACGTCTCCTGTTTATCTTATTTTTTGCAATACAAAGAATATCTTTAAACTGCTGTTCGGGTTTCTGACCAGGGGATTCCAAAGCAGACTTGATTGGCGAGGCATGCTGAAAATCAGGATTAAACGCGACCAGAGATAAATAGGATTGAATCAAGTAGTTATCCTGAAAGTTTAATGTCAGTAAATAGTCATAAGCAGCTATTAGCCGTTCATTCAGCGAAGACGGAGAAGGAATTAATTCAGCGTGTTTGGCTAGAAGCTCGGCTTTTATACGATCAATAACGGTCTGCTTTTCTAATTTGGTAATGATATCAAGTTGTGCCTGGGTCAATTTAATCATAATGGAGCTCCTGACACCGAATAGTAAGTAGCATTGTGTTGATAAACCCATACGTTAATACCCTGCATAAATGCAGACAGTTGCTCATGGCTGAAAATGTCACAAATGCGATGCAAAATACGGGGATCATAAAAACGTAGTAGTGCCGTCTGTTTTGCCGACAGCTGAATATTTAAATATGGCACAAGATGGCGAGTCAGTTTATCTAATGACAGAGAGGTTAACAGCCATGATACTGCCGGAGACGTTTCTTCAAGTATTGACAATCTATCTTGCCACTGATGAGCATATTCCATATCAAACAGCCACGGGCCTGCAAATGCAATTTTTGAATCTGGATAGTGCCGGAACAGTGGGTTGTTGACACCCGCGATATAGTTAATTTCCTCACCAAAACAGCGCTCATATTGCAAACCATTCACCAGCGCATAAAGCCGAACGCCGGGATGTTCTTTCTGATAATTAGTCAGTTTTTCGCTTAATTCAGATGTCATGACTGCCCCCGGATAACGGTTATTGCTTCTTCACGTTCTGCCCTCATCAAACAACTGAGACAAATTTCTTTGAGTGGTTCTTTAGCAACGGCAATTGGCATTTCAGCACTGACCTGTTTCAGTCTATCCAGCATATCCGGCAGTTTCCCTCCCCAACCCGAACCTGTACCTGGCGATCCACTGGCAAAACTAATCCCGGTACTACTGCTGATACCACTGGCATCAATTTTAATAAAATGCCCTGCTGCCTGTAAGGTAAGTTCACTTCCGACATCAATGACTATCTTTGCCCCAGAACTGAGATGAATTTCATTTCCACTCTGTACCAACAACGCATCGTCAGCTTTGATATGGAGTTTTTGCCCGGTTGAAATGGAAATATCCTGTTTCGCCAGAACACGATATTCATTATCAACACGTAAGTGGGCATCGTGTTTAACATGATGAGTCCGGTTATGTTCAACATTGACCATTTCATCGTTTAAAATCTCAGTTTTCATGTCCTTCTGAGCATGAATATAGATTTCCTCACCGCCTTTATCATCGTCAAAACGCAGTTCATTAAATCCTTCCCCTTTATGGGTTTTTGATCGGATTGACATCTGCGTTTTTGCCATCGGTAAACGGTTCGGAGGGATATTACAAGCATGGTAGGTTCGTCCAGTAATAATCGGCTGGTCAGGATCGCCATGCAGAAAATCGACCAGTACTTCCTGTCCAACACGTGGGATGGTAATCATTCCCCAACCATGTCCAGCCCAAGCCTGACTAACTCTTATCCAGCAAGAACTTTGATCATTAAGCTTGCCATACCGATCCCAGGCAAATTGCACCCTCACCCGCCCATATTCATCACAAAATATCTCTTCCCCTTCCGGACCAACCACTGTGGCAATTTGCAGGCCATCAATACGTGGCTTGGGGTAAGGTAAGGGACGCCATACCCGGTTGGGGCTGCCAAAGGTAAAATTATTCGTCAAAATCGTCCCTTTGCTACCAAAACGAGATTCATCCGCTTGAGGCTGCTGGCCATGGTGAGTAATTTGGATTATTTGCCACGAGGCATTAAATTTTTCTTTCGGATGATCGGTAAGCGTAAACCATATGCCCGGTAAAAGAGCAAAACTGTCACTTTGTCCACTACCGAGCAAAGCATCATTACGCAACGCCTCCAACCGATACTGACTTATCCGCTGCCCATTTTCATCTTTATAACGTCCGGGAAAGTCATAGTGATAGTAACTACGTAAATCCGAACGCTGATTGCTGATGTACCTTTGAGTCTCATGGAATTGAAAATCAGCAGGCCATCGGGGATTTTTAAATGTGTAGTCTTTCACCGAAACTTCAGCAATACCTACCTTTTTTCCCCAACGAAATTGGCTGATGCAACACTGACTGCCTGTGGCATCGAATTCAGGGTTGTAGGGCAGTGAAAGAACGCCATTCTGGGTATAAGAGTCGACAAAAATAATTGTCGGTTCATCCTTATTTTGATCAAAGTAATAGTAATAAAAGATCCCTTCATCAGCTAACAGGCGCTGTAAAAAAGCCAAATCACTCTCATCGTATTGAACGCAGAACTCCCGTTCTGGATGTTCATAACGCAGTAGACAAGAGAAATGGCGAACGCCATTTTCTTTCAACAGTCTTTCAATAATATCGGTGACCGATTGATTCTGAAAAATACGAGAGTTAACCCGTAATCCGGCACGCCACAAGGAAGGATGAAGTGTCAGGCAGTAGCGACTACGATAACGGCCAGTTGTTTCCTGCACAAAATGCGTCACAACTCCAGTGATATAACGCTCAGGCTGTCCATTGCGATAAACAGTCAATGTGGCGTATTTATCCAGAACGTCCGCAAAATCAATGTCTGGATTAGCACAGGTTAGTGTGGCTTGCAAACTGAATAACGTTGACAACGCTTCATTCAGTGTAAATTCGACCACAGCAAAAGTTTTCACGGGGAGATTACCGACCGTGAGAGTAAAAACCAATCCGGTTCGTTCCACATCAAAATCATTAGCCATAAGCAATTGTTACCTATAATTAAGTTATCAGCCCGCAATATACCCCAGACGAAATGATTACAAAAAAAGCAATCATACCGTTTTTTAATCAACCAGACAATTCAATCATAAGAAAATATGATGAAATACAACGTTGGCACCAGAGTAGAATTTGGCAACTTTCAGGCGGGCTTTGCTTTTGGCTATGTAATAATTGGCCATCACCGGTGTTCATTATCAACACAAAGGTTTTATGAATCTGACCGTTCTGAATGAGACGCTAAAAACTGAAGGTATGCATTTTTATTTCTGTGGCCCGGTTCCCTTTATGCAATATGTAGCAAAGCAGTTATTAGATATAGGAGTTGATAAACAATTTATCCGCTATGAGTGCTTTGGCTCGCATAAGGTGACCCAAACTTTCAGTTTCATCACTAAAAGAATAAAACACCCGCGCCATGAATGGCGCGGTTTGAGTTAGGTGTATATTATATTCAGATTCAAAAAATCAATTCAGTCACTGGTCTGTAATATGCATTTATGTCGTTTATTTCCCTTTATCGTTCGAAGTAAGCCAATTTTTCTGAATGTGAATCCCTCGACTATGCATCAAAAACTCTGACAAATATCCATCATGAGGTACAAGTGGCGCCATCCAAGTGGTTGGGATATTTCCTACATAGATATTACTGATGGTTGTATCACTGAGAATAGGGTTCAGAATTTCACTTTTTTTCGAAAATACAGTAACGACTAACGAATCTGATAGCATGTGTAAACTATCTGGATTCTTATAAGGTGCAACCGTTACACATGGAAACGGAAATTCGCGTTGAATTAAAGGATCTATTGGATTATCGACAACGGTAACATGAGGTCTAAGAACATATCCTGATAATGTTTGATCACCAAACAGCCGAAGATCTTCACCATCTATCTTTTCCGGATAAAGCGACTTCTGTAATAAAGCCGTGGTATTAGATGATCCTAACGGAAATACCTCTTCGGCATTCATCTGATTAAAAGCTTCGGATAAACGTTTACCAAAATCAGTAGGCTCCCCTTCTACTAATACCGTGCTAGCAGAAACACATGCGGCACCACCAAGAGAAGTGACCGATTGTGCAACAAGTGAAACCGCTTCATCCATATTCACATCTGAACCAACTACAATTTTCGAACGCCCCGGTCCTTGTATTAAAACTCTAGGATTCAAGTGATATTTATTAACGACATCTTGTCCGCCATAAATAATAGACAGGTCTGCCGCAGCAACAATTTCGTCAGCACCTTTATGATCTGTCGGTATGAGCGCAACATAATTTCCAAGTCCAGCCTGTTCCAATGAAGAAACTAATCGCTGAGCGGTGAATGGCTCACGAACAGAAGGCTTAATTAAGACTCTATACCCAAAAGCGAGAGCTTGTGGCCATAAAGCATGTGCTCCCGGTCCATTGCCACCAGTCAGAACCGCCAACACATCTGCTCGCCGGCTGAACAAAGCACATCCTTCTGTTACTCTTTCATCATCCACATCCCAAACCGCACCATGTGGCATAGATGCTTTGATTATCTCAGGCATCATAATCAGAACTTCTGTAGTTTCGATCAGAGACTTTTCGATAATGGCTGCTGGCAGCCCAATGACACGATGTGCCAATTGCACATACTCTGACGGAGAAAGTCCGGCCACACTCTCACTGGAATAAATTTTTGCGGCCCTCTTCATCGCTGCATGAATTTCAGCCAGCTTCAATTGCGGTGCCATTCTCATCTTACGAACAACTTCACAGATATAAACCGGGGGAACGACCGCGGTTTCTCCAGCAACTTCATTTAAAACGCCAATAACCGCCGCACGCCGGCGTGTAACATAGGATTCTCCCAGTGCGAGGACCCCCACCTGTTGCAATTTGTTCTCCATTGCCGGTTTCACGTCAGGCTTTACACTATCTACTAGCATTAATAAACCCCTTCTATCACTGCCTGACCAGAAATCTCTTCAACAGGACGCACCAACGCAACTGAAGCCCCCGGATAATTATCTATCCTTGGAAGTCGCACAGCTGTATCACGCTCCAATATATTCGGGAATAAAGCAAACTTGCTGAGATAGTTCATCACAACCCGGCCTCGCTCCCCAAAAGGAACGGGTTGTTGCGTTAACGGATCAACAACGTCAAAAAGGACATTAGGGGCAAAACTATCAAAAATAGGTGAACCTTCAAAATCCTGGCCATCTCTTGATTTGGATTCGCCCAGTATCATCGTACTGCCATAACTGGCTGTTATTTTGACATCAGGAAAAACTGAGGATTGTAAAAATGTCAGTGTATCCGAGTCCATATGAGTTCCACCCCAAACAATAAGATCCAAAGTCTTATTCAAATAACTTACCAGGGCAGTTCTTCTCACCATGCGCTCTAAAAGTGGAGGCGTAACAATCAAATAACTAATATGTTGCGTATTAATAATATCTTCCGCCTGATCAATAATATGCTCACAATAGGCATCCACCCCATTAGTATCACCTTGCTGGATCATCTTCTTCACCCAACGTGGATCTAAATCTATGGCAAAAAAATACCCTCCACTAGAGCGAGCCCGAAGACGGCTTATTGTCCCTATAACATGAGGCCCGGAAGGAACCAAGGCGAGCGTATTCTTTATTGCCCCCTTATTAATGACCTGTATATCATTCAGACGCCAAGCCACAAGCTGTTCTAACCATTCTTCAAATACAATAACTCGCTTAGGGCGCCCTGTCGTACCCCCACTTTCAAATACGCCTGCAATCATGGCTCCCTTTAAACCTCGAGGCACTAAATTTTCAACAGGAATATCCCGAAGTTCATCAGAAATATCTGGAAATAGCATTAAATCAGAGAAAGTACGGATATCTCGAAATGGATCAAAATCCAATGCTTTGTATTTCTCAAGCCAAAATGGTGATCCCGTTTCAGGAGAAAAATGCCAATCCATGATTTGAAACAAATGAGTATTGAAACTATGAAAATCTGCCATATGTACCTCATTATAAAGTTAAGTTTACAGGTACTACTGATCAGCCTAAAAGAAGATAATAAATTCAATTATCTGCAAAACTCTTAATTTTCTCCCTTTAGCAGGAAAGAGAGCAACTATGCAATAATACAATTTTAATTTAATTTTTAAAGATAGCCTAAAATTATTACAAAAAATTCAGATTAAAAATAGTGAAGTTAGAGATTAGCAATTGATTTAAAACAAGTTTGAAAATTGTAAAAAAATATTACACACCAATTATCATATTCGATTATAAAAAATAAATTTCTTTATTGAAATTGGGCTGAACTATAGTTTAATCAATTGATTTATATAATAATATTTATAAGCAATTGCTTAATTAACCATATAACGCATCATAATTAATGAATATATTAGCCTAATCTTACTATTATACCGGCAAGTTTTACTACATTTTAAATATTTTTATATTTAAGGGTGGTACTTTGATCTGACTATTACCACCCCCAAAAATTAAATTATACTAAATTGCGTATTCGTCCTGTTCACCAGTACGAATACGGACAACACGGGCAACATCGAATACAAAGATTTTACCATCACCGATTTTTCCGGTCTGTGCTGTCTGCATAATAGTTTCAACACAGGTATCGACAATATCATCCGGCACAACAATTTCAATTTTTACTTTTGGCAGAAAATCCACCATATATTCTGCACCGCGATATAATTCTGTATGCCCTTTTTGACGTCCGAAACCTTTCACCTCTGTGACAGTCATTCCAGTGATACCCACATCAGCCAGAGCTTCACGCACATCATCCAATTTGAAAGGTTTGATAATCGCATCGATCTTTTTCATGAAGTTTTCCTGTTATTACCAGTTTTTACGACCGAAACCAGAGGTAATCGGGTAGCGTCTGTCTTTACCAAAATTACGTGGCGTAATACGCGGGCCAACCGGAGCCTGACGACGTTTATATTCGTTAATATCAACCAGACGAATAACTTTGCGCACCACCTCTTCATCAAAACCCGCAACCACCAGCTCATCTACAGATTTATCCTGTTCCACATACCCCTCCAGAATAGCATCCAGAATGTCATAGGGTGGTAAACTGTCCTGGTCAAGCTGTCCAGGTGCCAATTCTGCCGATGGTGGACGCTCAATGACTCTTTGAGGTATCGCCAGAGAAACCGTATTACGATATTTTGCCAATTCAAATACCAATGTTTTCGGTACATCTTTCAGCGCATTAAAACCACCGGCCATATCGCCATATAATGTGGAATATCCCACAGCCGATTCGCTTTTATTACTGGTCGTCAGCACCAAACGATGGCGCTTATTAGACATCGCCATCAGAATAACGGCGCGGCAACGCGCTTGTAAATTTTCTTCGGTGGTATCTTTGGCAGTACCGGCAAACATAGGTTCAAATTGTGTCATAAATGCATCAAACATCGGCTCTATCGACATGACATTAAACTCAACACCCAACATATCAGCCTGTTCTTTGGCATCTTCTATACTCATTTCAGATGTATAGCGGAACGGCATCATCACTGCCTGAACATGCTCTTTACCTAACGCATCAACAGCAATTGCCAACGTCAGGCCAGAATCAATCCCCCCAGATAAGCCTAGCAGAACACCTTTAAAGCCATTCTTACGCACATAATCACGAACTGAAAGTACTAAGGCTTGATACACCTGCTGCAATGGGGGTAATTCAGGTGCCGGATTAGCCATAGGTTCAATATCTAATTCATTAAAGCAGCATTGCTGGACTTGTTCATTAAATGCAGCCAACCGGTGAGTGATTTCACCACGTGCATTAAAAACCTTAGAACAGCCATCGAAAATCAATTCATCCTGACCACCAACCTGATTGAGATAAATCATCGGTAAATCGGTACGTTGGCAATGTTCTCTAATCAGTTCATAACGTATATAGGGTTTTTCACGATTATATGGAGACGCATTAATAGAAAGAATTAAATCCGCACCAGCCTGTTGCAAAGCATCAATCGGCTCATCAAACCATAAATCTTCACAAATCAACAGGCCAAGATTATAGCCCTTAAATGGTACAACACAGCTTTGATCACCCGCTTTAAAATAGCGTTTTTCATCGAAAACACCATAATTTGGCAACCGTTGTTTAAAATAACGAGCCAAGATTTCTCCTCGCCAGAACAAGGAAAGCGCGTTGTAAATTTCCCCATCCTGCTCCCAAGGATGACCAACCAAAATAGCCGTTTGGCAACTGGCAGCCTGTAAACGCACCAGTTGCTCACGGCAACGTTGATGAAAATCAGTACGGAATAATAGATCTTCTGGAGAATAACCGGATAATGCCAGTTCAGAGAACATAACCAAATCAGCATTTTGCTGCTGTTCCTGCACTGTCTGCAACATACGTTCACAGTTGCCTTCAATGTCACCAATCATCCAATTTAGCTGTGCAAGGGCAATATTAAGAGTACGGCTCATACAATTTGGCTCTCCCAAGCCATCAATCTTTAACCAGTGTAAAAACTTCCTGAACAGCGAAAAAGTTATTCTTTAAAATCATTCGCATCTAGCTCATGACGCGCCAGTAACTTGTAGAATTCAGTCCGGTTACGCCCTGCCATACGTGCTGCATGCGTCACATTACCTTTGGTCATTTGCAGTAATTTACGCAGGTAATTCAGTTCAAACTGATTTCTAGCTTCGGCAAAAGTGGGTAACGCTGTATTTTCCCCTTCCAACGCCTGCGTAACCAGAGCTTCACTAATAACAGGTGCGGTAGTCAACGCAACACATTGTTCAATCACGTTAACAAGTTGGCGCACGTTTCCGGGCCAGCTTGCCGACATCAAACATTTCATTGCATCAGCAGAGAAACTGCGGACAAAAGGTTTATGGCGCTTCGCCGATTCACGTAACAAATGATTCGCCAGCAAAGGAATATCTTCAGCTCTTCCATTCAGGGCAGGAATCTTCAGATTAACCACATTCAGGCGATAATAGAGGTCTTCACGAAATTCATTTTTTGCCATTGCCTTTGGCAAATCGCAGTGAGTAGCAGAGATAATCCGCACATCAATCTCCAAATCACGGTTACTGCCTAGTGGACGCACTTTACGTTCCTGCAATACCCGCAACAATTTAACCTGCAAAGCCAGCGGCATATCACCGATTTCATCAAGAAACAGCGTCCCCCCCTGTGCAGTAAGAAACAGCCCTTCACGGCTGCTGACCGCACCGGTAAATGCGCCTTTAGCATGACCAAACAGTTCCGACTCAAGCAGTTGTTCCGGCAAAGCACCACAATTAATGGCGATAAATGGTTTTTTCGCTCGTGGGCTGGCACGATGAATTGCCTGAGCTAATACTTCCTTCCCTGTACCACTCTGGCCGTTTATCAACACACTCACATCAGATTGAGCAACCATCCGCGCCTGTTCCAACAAACGCAACATAACCGGGCTACGGGTAACTATCTGCTCCCGCCACTGCTCATCACCGGCTGGTATAGATAACGCCAATGCTCCATCAATTGCCTTATAAAGTGCGTCCCGGTCAACAGGTTTAGTCAGAAAACTGAAAACACCTTGCTGAGTTGCTGCAACTGCGTCAGGAATTGAACCATGGGCTGTCAAAATAATGACTGGCATTCCTGGTTGTTGTTTCTGAATTTCAGCGAACAGCGCCATACCATCCATTTCATCCATACGCAGATCACTGATCACCAAATCAGTTTTTTCTTTAGCTAGTAGCTTCAGTGCTTCATAGCCACTCTCTGCCGTTGTGACACGAAAGCCTTCGCTAGTAAGACGCATTCCCAATAATTTCAACAAACTAGGATCATCATCAACCAGAAGAAGACGGGCTGGCTTACGTGCTGTCATTGTGCTGCTCCTTTATCTGATTCAGATGTGTCATCTGGCGTGCTATTTTCGCCAGGTGATGACGTCGCTGGCATTTCAGTATGTTCATTTGAATTACTTGAACTGGCACTATTCTGATTCTGTTTACGGGAAGAGAGCTGGCGTTCAATATCTGTCAAATTTTCCAGTTTACGAGCAGTTTCCTGTAGTTCAAATTCCAGCTGTGCACGACTTTCACGCAAACGATCAATTTTATTATCGGTATCCGATTGTAATTTATGGAATTTTTCCCGTTCCTCAGCAATTGCGATTTGCTGAACCTGTTGTTCACGCCATAACTGCAACAATGGTCGCAATGAGTTTGGGAATTTCAATCTGTATTTGTTGAGATTTTCAACCATTTTCCGGCGTTCAGCCAGCGTCGGCCTGGCACTACTCAGTAAGATGCTCTGCTTGAAAGCCAAATCCCAAGTAACTGGAATGATGTGTTTCGCAATATTACGCGCTTCGGCTAACGTCAGGTTATCTGAACAATCTATCAGCCGCAGCCAGTAAAGTGCGTTCTCAATCGATGGCGGTGTCTCTAAATCCCACATTAAATCGCAATCTGCGATACGGTAATCTGTCACCTGTTGTTCTGGTGTTACCACAGCTGTAATTAAATTATTATTAACCGGACTTTTGACGCAACCCGCCAATAAAAAAGGAGTGAGAATCAGCGGAATCATTCTAAAACCCCAAACTGAAACTCGTAGTAATAATAGTCTGGTGACAAAAACGTTTTTCCCAGGCTGTACCGCAATACTCTGCCGATCCGTCTTTTGTACAAAACGGTAAGTAGACCTGTTATACATTATTTATTCTCAGCAGTTAATGGCAACTCAATACGAAAACATACGTCAGCAAATTCGCTCTGAATTAATAACAGTTCACCTCCCATACGCTTAATACAATCCTGCGCAATGCTTAGCCCAAGGCCGCTACCTTTCACTGCGCCTTTACGCTGGAGCGTTCCCTGGTAGAACGGTTCAAAAATCATACTACGTTCTGATTCAGGGATTGGAGTACCGGTATTAGCAACATCAATTTGAACACATTTGCCGATCTGACGACTAGAAACCCAGATGTTACCGGATTCAGCGCCATAGTGCACCGCATTGGAGTAGAGATTATCAATAACCCGCATTAATAGTGTAGGTTCTGCCCAGCAAATATCAGCGTTAAGTTGAATTTCTGTCTGAATATTCTTTGATCTTGCAGGCAAACTGTGTGATAAAACCACTTCATTAACAATTTCCCGTAAAGAAACTTGCTGTTGTTCCGTCGAGCTATCCGCCAGTTTACGGTTATAATCTAACAATTGTTCGATCAACTGCTGCAAATGTTTACTACTATTATCAAGAATAGCAACCACTTCTTGCTGATCAACCGTCAATGGCCCTGCAACTTCGTCAGCCAGTAATTCTGTCCCTTCCCGCATACTTGCTAATGGTGTTTTCAATTCATGAGAAATATGACGCAAAAACTCATGGCGTTGTGATTCCAACCAAGCCAATCGCTCACTGAGCCAGACAATCCGCTGCGCCAAAGAGCGAAGTTCTCGCGGCCCCTGAAAAGAATCTATACGAACGCCTAATGATTGCCCTTCTCCCAATCGGTTAATCATCCGTTCAATACCTTTTACTGGCCCGATAATCATACGGGTAAATAACACTACCAGTAGCGCACTCAATAAAAACAAAATAAGGCTCTGCCAGCCAAAGAATTGTCCTTTCTCGGCAATATCTTTCTGTAGCTGTTCCCCTCGACTGAAAATAACATCACGGGTAGTTTGTACCATCTGACTATTAACATTAGAAAATTGCTCAAGTAATTGCGCTACGGATTGTGTTGGCTCACTATTGAAGCAAGTGATTTTTGTCAATTGTGACAACAAATCATTAAGCATCTTGATATGCTGTTGATCATCAAGTATAGCCATTTGATCTTTCAGCATCTTAGAGTATTGCCGGTATTGCTTCTGATAGAGATTTTCCAGCGTTTTATCCCCCAACACACAATACTGGCGGTAGCTACGTTCCATCTCCAGCGCAATCCCCGTCATGGCTTCACTGCGGCGGGCATCAGCCAACGTAGTACGGTTTATATCAGCCGCTTGCTCACTGAGCTGATCAAGACTCTGATAAGCCTGATAAGCCAAAACCAATAACGGTAATAGCACCAGCCAAAAGGCCATCACAACTAATTGGCGCAATGAGCGCGGAAACAAACGCCATTTTTTCAAGGAAATCATCTCGTAACCTGTCAGTACACCAATGTTAGCCGACAAAGGGCAGATAGAAAAACCTGTCGGCTGATAAATTCTGCTGTTACTGATAAATAGTAGATGCAAACATCCAGACAATGAGGCAGGCAGACACCTGAATTATGACGGCGGGACAATAGTCTTAACTATTATCCCGCCAGTGAGGAGAACACATTCCTGCTGTTTATCTACAGTCAGGATAGGTGGTGCCTCACTCCACGTGTCGCCCGATGTTTGATAAGGCCGGAAAGCGATATCACTGAGTTGGACGGTAGGCACCTTACTCTGGCATCATTCGATAGTTTATGTGGCATGTCTCCACCGATGTGGGCCAACATAGGAAGTTGAATGAGCAACTACGCTGACTTAATGCAGATTACATGCCAACATTATAATTAGAATCATAATCAATTGTTTTTATTTAAAAAAAATAAAAACTTAACGTTTCAGCTACCAAATACCTTGTTCCTGGCATCAATAAAATTTGTTTTCTGTCGCCAATTAAAGACACCTAAGATCATAAAAATAAAAATACATATAAATCAAATGATTAAATGTCTCTCTTTGGAGACACCCATAATGGGCGTTTGTCGGGTAATTGAGACAGTGGAAAACAGGGCCTGAACTCCTGAGAATTTCCGATACAACACTTTCTCATCTGAATCATTAGCACTGCCATCATACTAATGGTCTATATTCGCCCCATATATGGCCTTTATCAGCAAATGATGTATTATTAAAGATAGATGCAACAAGGTTTCTACTCGGAGGACAATATGTATCAAACCCAAAATTCGCGGATTACGACAGTTTCTGCGTTTAAAAAAGAATTGGCTTCTATGGATGTATCTCAGCCGGTCATAGTAACCCAAAACGGGGAGCCGCTATATGTGGTTCAAGATCCTACTCAATTTGAGATGCAGCAAGAACAAATGGCATTGCTGCGCTTACTATCCTTTGCTGAAAAAGACGTAAGAGCTGGACGAATCGTATCATCTAATGAACTACGAAATAACCTACGGAACTTAGCAAGCAGTGATCGTAAATAAAATTGAATATACTCAGACGTTTGAAAACCAGCTTCATGAACGCTTTGACTATTTAACCAGACATATCGGCACAGAAGCATCTTGGGAAATTCTAGAAACCTTTTTAAACAGCTTTGAGGCCCGTATCCTTAAGCATCCCAAAAGTGCTCCATTATGTGAAGAAACGGCTGACATTGGGTTAATCAACTACCATGACTATGTAGATACTAAATTGCAACTACGGGTAATCTACAATATAGATGAAGCAAACCATACCGTAATTGCTATGCTGCTCCTAAGTACACGGCAAAGCTTACGCCAAGCATTAATCCAATATTGCCTGCGTAGGGACTGAACTTCTGAAACTCCATTAGTAAAAAGGGCGAGCAATTTCTGCTCACCCTTTTCGTATCAGTTGAAAGTATTCTCCAACTGCCGTGACTAAAGAACCCTGTTTATTAGGTTACAACACTACCCTAACTGCTTACGAGCATTACGGAAAATTCGCATCCATGGGCCATCTTCATCCCATTCCTCTGGGTGCCATGAGTTACTAACAGTGCGGAATACCCTTTCTGGATGTGGCATCATCACGGTTGCTCGCCCATCAAGGCTGGTAACCGCGGTAATACCATTTACTGAGCCATTTGGGTTAGCCGGATAATTTTCAGTAACTTGACCGTAGTTGTTCACGTAACGCAGTGCCACTAATTGGTTACTTTCAGTCATATGAAGGTGTTGATTATCGCGGAATTCCACTCGCCCTTCCCCATGAGAAACAGCAATCGGCAGACGAGAACCCACCATATCTTTCAGGAAGAGTGACGGGCTGTCAGCAACCTCCACCAAACTGAATCGTGCTTCAAAACGTTCTGAACGGTTACGTATAAAACGCGGCCAATGTTCTGCACCTGGGATCAATTCCCGTAAGTTAGACATCATCTGGCAACCATTACAAACACCAAGCGCCAAAGTATCAGGTCGTGCAAAGAAAGCCGCAAATTCATTACGAACACGTTCATTGAACAGAATTGATTTTGCCCAACCTTCACCCGCCCCCAATACGTCACCATAAGAGAAACCACCACAAGCAACCAGTGTCTGGAACTGCTCTAAACCAGTACGACCAGACAGCAAATCACTCATATGAACATCAATAGCCTCAAAACCTGCTCGGTGGAACGCGGCAGCCATTTCAACATGAGAGTTAACGCCTTGTTCACGCAATACCGCCACTTTCGGCCTTACCTGCTGCAAAATGTAAGGAGCCGCAATATCTTCTGAATGGTCAAAGGTTAATTTTACATTCAGACCTGGGTCCTGATTATCCTGTTTCGCCTGATGTTCCTGATCTGCACATTCCGGGTTATCGCGCAAACGCTGCATTTGCCATGTGGTTTCAGCCCACCACAGACGCAAAGTACTGCGATTCTGGCGATACACTTCAGTATTACCGCTGAAAATGACAAAATCATCACCTGCTCTGGCTTTACCCAAATAATGCACACAATCGACCAAGCCATGTTCTGCCAAAACCTGTTTAACAAACTCCCTTTCAGATGAACGAATCTGAATCACGGCACCCAACTCTTCCGTAAAGAGCGCTGCCAGAATATCTTCATCAAACACACTGATATCAGCTTCAATTCCACAGTGACCAGCAAAAGCCATTTCAGCCAACGTGACCAGCAAACCACCATCAGAACGGTCGTGATAAGCCAGTAATTTCTGTTCCGCGATCAGTTGCTGAACAGCATTGAAGAATCCAGCCAATTGCTCAGCACTACGCACATCTGCGGTTTTATTACCCAATTGGCGGTAAACCTGCGCCAATGCTGTACCACCCAATGTGTTCTGTCCTTGGCCCAGATCGATTAACAACAACGCATTATCTTCATCAATGGAAAGCTCAGGCGTTATTGTACGGCGTACATCTTCCACTCTGGCAAAAGCAGTAATAACCAACGACAAAGGTGACGTCATTTCACGCTCTTCACCTTTATCATTCCAGCTGGTTTTCATCGACATAGAATCTTTACCCACCGGGATAGTCAGCCCCAACGCCGGACACAATTCCTCACCCACCGCTTTGACCGCCGCATACAAACCGGCATCTTCACCAGGATGACCGGCAGCAGACATCCAGTTAGCTGAAAGTTTAATACGTTTCAAATCCTGGACATAAGCGGAAGCGATGTTGGTCAGAGCTTCACCGACAGCCAGACGAGCCGAGGCGGCAAAATCCAACAAAGCAACTGGAGCTCGTTCCCCCATAGACATGGCTTCGCCATAGTAACTATCAAGGCTGGCGGTAGTCACAGCACAGTCAGCTACCGGAATCTGCCACGGACCTACCATCTGATCACGAGAAACCATTCCCGTGACCGTACGATCACCTATGGTTATCAAGAATGTTTTTTCTGCCACGGCTGGCAAATGCATAATGCGCTTAACCGCTTCTGCCAGGTCAATATTCCGACGTTCAAGGTTTTCACCTCTGGCTTTTAATGTGCTGGCATTACGCAACATCTTTGGCGTTTTACCCAGCAACACATCCAGCAGCATATCGATTGGCTGATTATCAAAATGCTCATCATTAAGCCGCAAATGACGTTCTTCTGTTGCTTCACCAATAACAGCATAAGGTGCACGCTCACGCCGACAAATCTCTTCAAACAAAGGAAGTTGTTCTGGCGCAACAGCCAGTACATAACGCTCCTGAGATTCATTACACCAGACCTCCAGCGGACTCATTCCTGGTTCATCATTAAGAATCTTACGTAGTTCAAACCGACCACCGCGACCACCATCACTCACCAACTCAGGCATAGCGTTGGAAAGCCCACCAGCACCAACATCATGAATGAACAAAATCGGGTTGTTTTCGCCTAATTGCCAACAGCGATCGATAACTTCCTGACAACGGCGTTCCATTTCCGGGTTATCACGTTGCACAGAAGCAAAATCCAGATCAGCATCAGATTGACCAGACGCCATAGAAGATGCAGCACCCCCCCCCAAACCTATGTTCATGGACGGACCACCGAGCACAATCAGTTTCGCGCCAACAGAAATTTCACCCTTTTTGACATGTTCATCGCGGATATTACCAATCCCGCCCGCCAGCATAATTGGCTTGTGATAGCCACGTAGCTCACTGCCGTTATGGCTGTGTACTTTTTCTTCATAGGTACGAAAATAACCAAGCAGTGCTGGACGGCCAAATTCGTTATTAAACGCAGCGCCCCCCAAAGGACCTTGAGTCATGATATCGAGAGCGCTGACGATACGTTCCGGTTTGCCAAAATCCTCTTCCCATGGCTGTTCAAAACCCGGTATCCGCAGATTGGATACAGAGAATCCTACCAACCCAGCCTTTGGCTTGGCACCCCGTCCTGTCGCACCTTCATCACGGATTTCACCACCGGAACCGGTCGCGGCACCCGGCCAAGGCGAGATTGCCGTCGGATGATTATGAGTTTCAACCTTCATCAGGATATGAGCTTGTTCCTGATGATAATCATATGAACTGCCTTCTACTCCAGCAAAGAAACGGCCAACAAAAGACCCTTCCATCACAGCAGCATTATCTTTATAAGCGGACAGCACGTAATCAGGTGTTTGCTCATAGGTATTTTTAATCATTTTAAACAATGATTTTGGCTGTTCCTGACCATCAATAATCCAATCAGCATTAAAGATTTTATGGCGACAATGTTCTGAGTTAGCTTGAGCAAACATGTAAAGCTCAACATCCGTTGGATTGCGCCCCAATTTCTCGAAAGCTTCCATCAGATAATCAATTTCATCCGGTGCCAATGCCAATCCAAGTTCAGTATTAGCTCTCTCTAGAGCACCGCGCCCTTCTTGCAGAATAGCAATGCGCTTTAATGGAGTGGGTTGCTGATGAGAAAATAATTTTTCCGCCTGTTCCAGTTGAGTAAAAACCGCCTCCATCATCTGATCATGCAGCAATGAGGACAATATTTGCCACTGTGAACCACTCATTTCATCACACTGGATGTAATAAGCCAGACCACGCTCCAGACGCACAACCTGAGACAAACCACAATTATGAGCAATATCGGTTGCTTTGGAAGACCATGGGGAAATCGTCCCCGGACGGGGAGTCACCAGCAGCAATGTCCCTTTTGGTTCATGCTCAGCCAATGAAGGCCCGTATTTTAGTAATCGTTGTAACTTTGCTGAATCAGCCTCACTCAAAGGTGCATTAATCTCTGCAAAATGAACGTATTCCGCATAAATATCATTGACCAGAAGTTGCTGTTCCTGACACACAGAAAGGAGCTTGGTGATACGAAATACTGATAAAGCGGGGGAACCACGCAGAATTTCCATAGTAATAAATTCTCTCATCTTAAGAAGCAAAACCTGACTGATGCCTTCGGGGGAAATAAACACATTATAAAGGATTGCAACCAGTGACGAAACCGTTTGCGTGACGATTATTGAGGCTAATTATTTGGTTATCAGGTTATGCGAATAGTATTAATTAAGTTGCGCAGTAAGTTTTTGTTCCGCAAAATGCTCAATCACTGGAAATTTAACCATGATAATATAGCGCGTTTCCACATAGCACCACACCGCGTCACACAGAGATAACCATTTGAATAATATAAAAATAAATTATTTCGTTATCATTGTTATCGCTCTTTTTTCTGCTGCCATAATCAGCCTAAACATCAGTTGGCCGAATAAACAGCAGGAGCAGATTAACAGGATCATTACCAGGGGAGAACTGCGGATTAGCACCATCAGCTCACCTCTGATTTATCTCACAAGTAAGAAAGAACCAAATGGATTCGATTATGAGCTGGTAAAACGCTTCGCTGATTACCTTGGCGTTAAACTGGAAATCAAATTCAGAAAAAATATCAACCAATTATTTGACGATCTAGAAAATGGTGATGCTGATTTTTTAGCCGCAGGTCTGACCTATAACGAAGAGAGGTTGGCACAAACTCACACTGGCCCAGCTTATTATTCTGTTTCCCAACAGTTGATTTATCGCAAAGGTACTCCGCGCCCTCGTTCTTTTAAGGACTTAAAAGGCAAACTCCTCGTCACTTCCGGTTCTTCTCACGTCAGCACACTGAAAAAGATGAAAGAAGAGTCTTACCCGGAACTTGAATGGGATGAGACACAACAATACAACACCCGGGAATTACTGGAGCTGGTATCAGAGGGCAAACTGGATTACACCTTGGGCGACTCTATCAATGTCGCGTTGCAACAGCGTACTCACCCTAATCTGGCCGTCGCTTTTGATATCAGTGAAGATAATCCCCTGACGTGGTATTTAAAACGTATTGATGATTATAGCCTTTACGCTGCTATGCTAGATTTTTTCAGCCAAATGACGGAAGAAGATGTGATGCCACGACTGGAAGAGAAATACTTTGGTCATGTCAGCTCATTTGATTACTTCGATACACTCTCTTTTCTCAGTGCCATTGATAATGTTCTACCGACTTACCGACCATTGTTTGAAAAATATTCCGGTGATATCAGTTGGCAACTGCTGGCTGCAATTGCCTGGCAGGAGTCTCACTGGGACCCGCAGGCAACCTCTCCCACGGGTGTTCGTGGCCTGATGATGTTAACCAGCCCAACAGCTAAAGGATTAGGTGTTGTTGACCGCCTTGATCCAGAAGAAAGCATTAAAGGAGGAGCAATCTATTTGCAAGATCTGATGAAACGGCTACCTGAAAACATCCCCAAAGATGAGCGAATATGGTTTGCATTGGCTGCTTATAACATGGGCTATGGCCATATGTTAGATGCCCGTAAATTGACAGCAGCACAAAAAGGTAATCCTGATAGCTGGCTTGATGTAAAAGCCCGAATACCGCTGTTAAGCCAAAAAAAATATTACACTAACACCACCTATGGCTATGCCCGTGGACATGAAGCTTATCGCTATGTCGAAAATATCCGCCGTTATCAACTTAGTTTAGTTGGATATTTACAGGCAAAAGAAAACCGGAAAAAATTAGTTTCTCAGGAAGAAAAATCAAAAGCAGAGTAAACAATTAACTGCCGCTAAAAAGACAACTATAGTTAATTATATATCCCCAATCATATTATGTTTTACAGTAAATTAAACCAACTATACTAAATTTATCAGGATACTATCTCACTTAAAGGATGCGTCATGATTAATTTAGATATTAACGAACAAAGCAAGATTATGGTTGTAAGCAGCCATGTATATAACCCGGCAACGGCAAATGGTCGTGCATTTACAGAGTTAATAGATGCATTGAAAAAGAACAATTTTGCCGTTATCCCTGCTGCAACATTTCAAGATGGTATAGCAACGGTTTCTTCTGATTCTTCCCTGTGCTGTATTTTTGTTGACTGGACTTCAGGTGACAATAACGCTGAATCTCATGAACAAGTATCAGAATTACTGAGAGAAATACGCAGACACAACATCACTATCCCGGTACTGCTAACGGCCGAATACTCCAGCATAGATACTCTGACACTTGAAGCAATGAAATTAGTAGATGAATTCGTCTGGATGCTTGAAGATACTGTTGGATTTATCGCCTCCCGCGCCAATTCCTTGATTAAGAAATACTATGCTCAGTTATTACCTCCTTTCACTCGAACATTACTTCAATATACCCAAGAGTCACCAGAATATTCTTGGGCTACTCCTGGACATCAAGGAGGCGTCGCTTTTACCAAAACGGCGGCAGGAAGAGAATTAATCAATTTTTTTGGGGAAAATCTATTCAGAAGTGATCTTGGAATAGAAAGGAAAGTACTTGGCTCACTCTTAGATCATACAGGTGCAATCAAAGAATCAGAAGAATATGCAGCCACTGTTTTTGGTGCTCATCAGAGCTATTGTGTTCTTACCGGCACTTCTGGTTCCAACCGTATTATCATGAGTGCAGTTATTGGTGAAAAAGAAATTATTATATGCGACCGCAATTGCCATAAATCCATTGAACAAGGTTTAATAATGACAGGGGCTTTGCCCATATACCTTATTCCACAACGCAACCGCTATGGCATTATCGGCCCCATTCCTAAAGATCAATTTCAACCAGAATATATCCAACAAATCATCAATGAACACCCGTTAAAAGAGCATGCTACAGACAGCCAACCTGTTTATGCTGTCG
This sequence comes from Photorhabdus cinerea, assembly GCF_011189575.1. Lineage (GTDB taxonomy): Bacteria > Pseudomonadota > Gammaproteobacteria > Enterobacterales > Enterobacteriaceae > Photorhabdus > Photorhabdus cinerea. The sequence goes on along the minus strand of NZ_PUJW01000013.1, from coordinate 115,947 downwards.
TAACCAACAGTACTTACGATGGGATATGTTATCACTCAGAACAAGTAGAAGATTTATTGGCAAAAAGTGTTGATCAAATTCACTTTGATGAAGCCTGGTTTGCTTATGCCCGTTTTAACCCTATGTATAAACATCGTTATTCAATGCGTGGTGAACCAGATGATTTTGATAGTAATGGCCCTACAATATTTGCTACTCAGTCCACGCATAAAATGCTAGCGGCATTATCGCAATCATCCTATATCCATATCCGCAATGGCAGAAAACCCATTGAACACTCTCGTTTCAATGAGTCTTATATGATGCAGTCCACAACTTCACCGCTATATCCGCTGATCGCTACTAATGAAGTTGGTGCTGCTATGATGGATGGCCCGCAGGGACAAAGACTGATACAAGGTGCTATCAATGAAGCCGTGGACTTCCGTCTGACTTTGGCAAAGACCCATCATGAATTTAAACAAAAAGATGATTGGTTCTTCTCACCCTGGAATGCCAGAGAGATTATCAGTTCAGACAGCGGTAAATTAATTCCTTTCCATGAAGCAAGCAGAGAGCAATTGGCAAATGATCCCTCCTGTTGGGTATTAAAAGATGGAGACAAATGGCATGGATTTAAGAATCTATCGGAAGAATGGTGCCTACTTGATCCAATGAAAGTCGGTATTTTGTGCCCAGGAATGAATGATAATGATGAACTGATGGAAAATGGCATTCCAGCCGAAATTCTTTCCGCTTATTTGAGCCAGCACGACATTGTACCTGCACGTACCACTGATTTCATCGTTCTTTGCCAGTTTACTATCGGTGTCACCAAAGGCAAATGGGGCACTTTGCTCAATGTATTATTAAGCTTCAAGAGACACTATGACGCTAATACACCACTTAAACAATGTTTGCCGAAACTCACTAAACAATATCCCCCAAATTATAAAAAAATGGGACTAAAAGATATTTCGGACGAAATGTTCAGATATATAAAAGAATATGAAATGGATATTGAACAAACAAGATCATTTGGCCAATTACCTAATATAGTGAAGCTCCCTCGGCAGGCATTCCTTGACCATATGGCAGGCCGTACTGAACATATCCCACTCAGTAAACTAGCAGGACGTATATCGGCTGTTGGCGTTATTCCTTATCCACCGGGTATACCAATCATCATGCCGGGAGAATCCTTTGGTGATGAAAATTCTCCTTGGTTACAATATATTCGCCAGATCGATGAATGGAATAAGAGATTCCCAGGCTTCGAGAAAATTCTGGAAGGCGCAGAGATGATAAACGGCGAGTACCATGTATGGGTGCTAAAAGAGTGAATCAACCATATTTATTGATTTTCTTCCTGCTGTCTTCTGGCGGCTTTTAATGCTTTATGTTGCTCCCGACGTTGTTTGAAAAAAACACTCAACATCGTGGAGCACTCCTTAGCAAGTACGCCACCTGTAATTTCAATTTGATGATTCATACCAGGATGGCGCAATATATCAATTAAAGAACCCGCGGCACCCGTTTTCATATCGCTGGCGCCATAAACTAGTCGCTGTATCCGGCTATGTATCATAGCACCAGCGCACATAGCACAAGGCTCAAGAGTAACATACAAAGTGGTATTTAGCAGACGATAATTTTGTAACTGCTCTCCCCCTTTCCGTAACGCAATAACTTCTGCATGAGCAGAGGGATCATGCGCAATAATAGATTGATTCCAGCCTTCAGCAATGATTTCATTGTCAGCGACCAATACAGCGCCTACAGGTATTTCCCCCTGCTCCCAGGCTTTTATTGCTCGTTCTATCGCCTGCTGCATCCAATATTCATCACTATATATTTTAGTCACTACGGTATCTCTCTTCACTATATCAGGGACAATTATAACGATTTATTTTTCCTATTTTCCAGATATATTTACTTATCATTTCCATGAAAATAGATATCTGATATTATTTAAAATATTTTATGTCACTGCAATATTCCCAAAATCAATTCACACAATATATTTAAAAATAAAAAAACAAAGCCGGAATAAATCCGGCTTATTTTTATTATTTATTTTTGCAATGTTAATTAATAACCGATTGCGAAATAATCTCCATATACATAAGTATCATTAGCAGATAATCTGATTTCAGTTCCATAAGCATTAATAGTTCGCGCAGCAACCCAGGAGTTAAAAGTATTCAATGTCCCGTTAGTTGCTGCTGACATCGGAAATATCCAATCACCAACAGGTGACATAAAAACCCTCAGACAACCATGCTTAAAAGGTGTTGGTAAAATAACTTTGTTTATCGCTAATGGAGTAAAATTATGTCTTCCCCATTGAAGTATTAATCCACCTGGCAGTTGTTGATAACCGTTAGGTGACAGGCTACCAGGATATTGTTTTTTCATATGGCACTGTAATGAATCAGTAAAAGTCTTATTAAGTGTTGCCAAATCGCCATTATCCAGAACATCCTTTTCACACTGCGTTGACATAAAATTAGCCACGACAGAAGCTATTGTGGACGACTGGCGTAACGCCTTATTTAATACATGCGTGGTAAGACCTACTGGGGGAAATCCAGATTGCAACTCTGAACTATTTTCATATAAATCTTGATCCACCACATTAGCACCATCTCTAATAGAAAAAGCTTTAAAATCATTCTTATTACTCATTTATCCTCCTAACCTAAAATATATTATTGATTAAAAACTCATTCATATGGAAATTTACAAAAATCAATCTAGCATAAATAGATAAACAATCAATGAATTGGTTTTAATAATCATTTTATTAAAAAAATAAAATGATTAATTTAACCCAACCAACTCCTTTATATGAATATAAATAACTTCATAATTATTACAAATTCGATAAGATTAAACCAATTCAGTCATACCACATAACTCCCCCAGTTAATAAATGAGACTTTATTAATGAAAATATTATTGCAATTTAATACAGTCAATCACATAGATAGAATAGATTTTATTTATTAAAACATTTATTTTAGCCTTATCAAAAAAATATAACTCAACATTGACATCTTAATATCAGCAATGAAATTCATATTATTGAGCAATATTATACACACCTACTACAGATAATTAGAAAAAACAGACTTAGATAATAGCAATCACCCAACCTTTTCAGACCCTAAATGGAATTAATAGAAATCATTTTCAAACATTAAATACAAATAGTTTAGATATATTTCAGATTACAAAACATTAAAACACTTATTACCGCCAATTATATAAAAATAGTTAACCCCATAAGTTATAAGAATATTCCATTATTCTTTTTTCTCACTAAACTATAGCCGGCGTGAATAGGGAAAAATTATTTCTATAAAAATTCACTATATTGCTTATAAAATGCAGTACTTAATTGGAGAAAATATATGAGTCAAAAGAATGATTTCAAGGCTTTTTCTATTAGTGAAAATGCAAATATAGTGAATCAAGAAATATATGAAAAAGATCAAAATTTGCAAACTGGGTTTCCAACAGGAAATATTACCGCCGAACTATTAAATAAGGCATTACGTCAGTCGTCAACCATATCCACTGTCGTCGCTAATTTTATCGCAACACAATCTGGCGATGATGTTCTGGATAATGGGGATATAGACAAACTCACCGCCCAATTCAAGAAAGCGTTAGAACAAAAAAACACAACAGAAACTCGCGATGCCTCATTAACAGAAAAAGGAATTATTCAACTCACAGACCAAATAGGCAACAGTAATACACTCGCTCCAACTCAGAAGCTTGTTTCTGATGTAAATGATAATGCTAATAATCGACTGGCAAAAGACCAAAACGGCGCAGACATTCCTGATAAAGCTGAATTTATAAAGAACCTTGGTTTATCAGATACAACAAAGATAACGATAGGGAATAGTGAAAATCAGGTGCCTGATATGTCATTTTTCACCGCTAACCTGAATCAAGTCGGATGGCAAAAACTACCTTCGGGTTTAATTGAAATGTGGGGAATAGCATCAGTTAAAGGCAATGCTTATGCCGAACCTGGTGCTTTAAATAACTTTCCAATCCCATTCCCGAATACATGTCTCAACGTCACGTTAACTCACGTTGGTAACGCCCCTCAACATGCTGGCACATTTTCAATAATAATGGTCAATAATGGCCAATTCCAATGTTTTAGCAGTATTCCAAATTTACAAATTCCTGTAGCAGCATTTTATAGAGCAATAGGGTATTAATATGAACAATAAAAACTATGTATTCAGTGCATTAAATAAAGCATTTTATCCGATATCATTACAGCAAGATTATATTAAATCGGGTACATGGCCAAATGACCCTGTACCTGTAACTGATGACATATTCAATGAATTTTCGGGAATACCGCCCAAAGGAAAAATACGTTCCTCTGGCGAAGATGGCCTTCCCTACTGGGAGGATATTCCTCTACCAACGAAAGAGGAATTGATATCTATTGCGGAAATCCAAAGAAAGAAATTTATATCTCTCGCAAATAAAAAAATAACGCCACTGGCTGATGCAGTAGAACTTGATATAGCAACAGATGAAGAAACGTTATCACTTAAAGAATGGAAAAAATACCGCGTCATGCTTAACCGGGTTGATACTTCGAAAGCACCGGAAATTGACTGGCCAATTGCACCATTATCGTAATTAATAAAAAAGGCCGGGATTCAGGAAGAACCCGGTCTTTATCATTTTGTTATTGTATTATTGCCAGCACAACAGCAGTAAATATTCTGTTATCATCCTAATTATTTTCCATGCAATATTAGTGTTCTTTCCCGTCATTGAAATCTACTTTCCAGTATAAACCTTTAAATATGGAAATTATTTAATATAGTCTATATAAAATAAGTGTTAATTACTTGGATATTAATTCTTTAAATTGAAAAACATTTAATCATTTATTACTCAAAACATACGAAAAACAATTAACCCTATAAGTTATAAAGATATTTAATTATTCTTTTTTATCTCTAGACTATGAGCGTTGGGAAATTATCCCTTCAATAATTTAAGATATTATCTATAGAACTTTAGGGAAATATATATGAATCTCAAGAATGATTTTAAAGCGTTCTCTATTAAAGATGGTGCTAATGTAGTGGATCAAAATTTATATGAGAATAGTCCAGAATTGCGAACTGGGTTTCCACCAGAAGGTATTACCACGCATGTACTAAATAAAGCATTACGCCAGTCATCAACGATATCCTCTGTTGTAGCTGATTTTATTGCGACAGAATCTGGCAGTGATGTTTTGGATGATGGTAATATAACCAAACTCACTGCACAATTAAATAAAGCGTTAGAAAAAAAAATTACAACAAAAATTCCCGATGCTTCATTAACACAGAAAGGCGTTGTTCAACTCACCGATGTAATTGGCAATAGCAATACATTGGCTGCAACGCAGAAACTTGTCTCCAATATAAATGATAGAATTAATCAAATTCCAAATATGTCGTCTTTCACCGCAAACCTGGCTCAGAATGGTTGGCAAAAGTTACCTTCAGGTCTAATTATAATGTGGGGAATAGCACTAGTTTCTTTCGGTGGAAGTGGACAACCGAATAGCGGATATCTTAATAGCTTTCCAATACCATTCCCAAATAAATGTTTTAGCATCACATTAACTCACTATGGTTGGGACCCCGGCTCAGCCGGAATATTTGGAACAAAAATAGAAAATCAGAGTCAGTTTCGGTGTTATAGAAGTAATACTCCTTACACCCCCTATGTTGAAACATTTTTTATAGCAATAGGATATTAATTTAAAAAATCAAATTGACGATTATCTAATTAAAGTTGGCAGGAAATTATGAACAATAAAAACTATGTATTCAGTGCATTAAATAAATCATTTTATCCACTATCATTACAACAGGATTATATTGAAGCCGGCTCATGGCCAAATGATCCTATACCTGTAACTGATGACATATTCAATGAATTTTCGGGAATGCCACCCACAGGAAAAATACTTTCCTCTGACGAAAATGGTCTTCCCTGCTGGGAAGATATTCCACCTCCAACGAAAGAGGAATTGATATCTATTGCAGAAATCCAAAGAAAGCAATTTATATCTCTCGCAAATAAAGAAATAATGCCACTGGCTGATGCGGTAGAACTTGATATAGCAACAGATGAAGAAACGTTATTATTTAAAGAATGGAAAAAATACCGCGTGATGCTTAACCGAGTTGATACTTCAAAAGCACCGGAAATTGACTGGCCAATTCAACCATTATCGTAACTAATAAAAAGACCGGAATAAAGGTAGAACCCGGTCTTTATCATTCTGTTATTGTATTATTGCCAGCACAACAACAATAAATATTTTGTTATCATTCTAACTATTCTCCATACGATATTAGTGACTACGAACATTATTGAAATCTACTTTCCATAATGAATATTCCAATAGGGAAATTACTTAAGATAGTTTCTATAAAATAAGTATTAATTACTTAGATAGTATCGAATTTTTTATTGCTAAAAGCATATAAAAACAATTAAAACCATAAGTTATAAAAACATTTAATTATTGTTTTTTATCCTTAAACTATAAGAGGCAGTAAATTATCCTTACAATAATTTAAGATATTACTATAAACCCACTATTAAACCTTAGGAAAATTGATATGAATCCAAAGAATGATTTTAAAGCGTTTTCTATTAGCAATGGTGCTAATGTGGTGGATCAAAATTTATATGAAAACAGTCCAGAATTGCGGACTGGGTTTTCACCAGACGGTCTTACCACGCATGTATTAAATAAGGCATTACGTCAGTCATCAACAATATCATCTGTTGTAGCTGATTTTATTGCGACAGAATCTGGCAGTGATGTTTTGGATGATGGTAATATAACCAAACTCACTGCACAATTAAATAAAGCGTTAGAACAAAAAATCACAACAAAAATTCCTGATGCCTCATTAACACAAAAAGGTATTGTTCAACTCACAGATATTATTGGCAATAGTCATACACTGGCTGCAACGCAGAAACTTGTTTCCGATGTAAATGATAATGCTAATGGCAGATTGGCCAAAAACCAAAATGGTGCAGATATTCCCAATAAAAATGAGTTTGTGAAAAATCTCGGTTTATTGGAATTATTATTGGCAGGTACTCCTTTGTTTACACAAGGGGATAACTTCATGACTCTTAAAATTCCATTTTTGAGCGGATTAGAGAGAAAATATATCTTATTTCAATCTGTATATGCAAAGGCTCCAAATTTAGCTAACGAGGAGAAATTCACTATCACATACCCAATTGCATACTCTTATGAACCTCATGCTATACTTTCAAGTATGGGTGGATATATCAATGGCGGTAACTATGGTGAAGGAGCTGATATATTAAAAATCAATAAAGAAAATCTAGTAATAATATCACATTGGTACTCTCGCAGTACAAGCCTTCCGCCTGTACGCATATTCGTAGTAGGGGTATCAGATAACTAACTTTCAACATTCATAGTTGTTATCTATCTCAGACTTTAGAATTATCTTGATAAATAATAGGAATTTTATTAGTCAATTACAAAATTATCGTAATCAACAAAAAGACCGGGATCAGGATAGTGCTCGGTCTTAATTATTTTATTATTGCTAATACTACAGCCATAAATATTCTGTTATAATTCGAACTATTCTCCCCCAAGACTTATTAGCCCATGAAATATTGGTGACCTTGTACATTATTGAAATTCCTTTATATAGCTAACCGGGTAATAAAGCTCATACATAAAGGTTTTCTAAGATAAAAAATCTCATGTGTTGTGGTTTAGTGTTGCTAGACTTGGTTTTTCAATGTAATTTATGCTGTATAGAAATATAAGAAGTGTGTAATAGCAAGGAATAAAAACCATCAATAACACACTGATTTAAAACAAAAAATAAGTTAATTTATTAAAATGTCGTTATTAATCAAAAAGAGCTGTACCAATTGTGATATGTGTGAACCTGAATGTCCCAATCAGGCTATATCAATGGGAGATGAAATTTATGAAATCGATTCTGAGCGTTGTACCGAATGTATCGGTCATTATGATGCCCCAACTTGCCAATCAGTCTGTCCGATAAATAATACCATTATTACCGATCCAGACCGACAAGAAACAAAAGAGCAATTATGGGATAAATTTGTATTACTGCATCATGCAGATAAAATCTAAAATTAACTCTCTAAAATAACGGTCGCACAAGCATAGCGGCGCTCATCGGCCAATGTCACATGCAAAGACATAGCTCCCAGTTTCTGAGCCAATTCTGCTGCTGCACCATAGAGCCGCAAAGTCGGTTTTCCCAGAGCATCATTAACCACTTCAAACTGGTTAAATGCCAGCCCATTACGGATACCCGTTCCCAGCGCTTTTGCTGCCGCTTCTTTTACCGCAAAACGCTTAGCCAGAAAACGAACCGGTTTTTCATGTTGCTGATATTGTTTCCATTCTGATTCACTGAGAATACGTTTTGCCAAGCGCTCACCTGAGCGCTCAACAACCCCCTCAATACGAGCAATTTCAACAATATCCGTGCCCAAGCCGATAATAGCCATTAACCACGCGCTTTCCGCATTTGAGTTTTCATATCTGCTACAGCAGCAGTCAAGCCACTGAATACCGCCCGCCCGATAATGGCATGACCAATATTCAATTCATAAATTTCCGGCAGAGCCGCAATACGTTGTACATTATGATACGTCAGCCCATGACCCGCATTAACCGTCAGCCCAATACCCGCAGCATAGGTCGCGGCCTTTTTAATACGCTGGAACTCTTTTTCCTGTTCAATTTCATTTTCTGCATCAGCATAAGCGCCGGTGTGAATCTCAATAAAAGGCGCACCAACTTCTCTGGCCGCATCTATTTGTTGGTGATCCGCATCAATAAACAGAGAAACAAGAATACCCGCTTCAGACAGACGTTTAACCGCCGCCATAACCTTATCTTTCTGACCAACAACATCTAAACCACCTTCTGTTGTCACTTCCTGCCGCTTTTCAGGTACCAAACAACAAAATTCAGGTTTGATGCGACAGGCAATATCCACCATTTCATCTGTCACAGCCATTTCAAGGTTCATCCGGGTCTGGATAGTTTGACTCAATAGTTCAACATCCCGATCAGTAATATGACGGCGATCTTCACGCAAATGAATGGTAATACCATCTGCACCAGCCTGTTCCGCAATAAAAGCTGCCTGAACCGGATCTGGGTAATTTGTGCCACGAGCATTACGCACTGTCGCAATGTGATCGATATTAACACCTAGCAATACCTCAGCCATATTTATCTCCTGTAGTCGTATTGAATGATAATAAGTTTACACTTTCCATCATGAAGGGGAACAAATTCATTAGTTTTCTTTCTCTTCCGGTTTCTTACGTACAAACTGCCGGAACAGTTCACGACTTTTTAAAGGATTACCACCAAGGTAAGGTTTCAGTGCAATACGAGTGAAACGCTTTGCTGTTTTCAATGTTGCCGGGTCAGGGAATTCACGGGTTGCCAGTGATTTCAATTCACGCCCGGTAAAACTGTAATGATCAATAATCAGACTAGCGATAAATCCTTTTTCTTCTCTATAACGGTAGGTCATTGTATCGGTCACAGGTTCACCACTTCCCGCACAATGAAGATAATCAACGCCATAACCAAGATTTGCCAGCAACGCCAGCTCAAACCGGCGTAATGCATGTTCTGGTGTATATTCACTGGCAGCAAGAATTTGTAAACATTGAAGGTAATCAAAGAATAGAGCCGGATAAGCCGTTCCTTGTTCAAGCACTCTCGACAGCAATTCATTAACATATAAACCGCTGTACAGCACACTGCCAGTAAGAGGAAGAGTTAAAGAAATAGGATCGGCATCACGCAGCGTCTTAACTACACCCCGCCCACTCCAACGCATCAACAACGGGGTAAATGGCTGCAAGCAGCCTTTTAAATTGGAACGACGGCTGCGCGCACCTTTAGCCAACACACTGATCCGCCCTTCATTTTCAGTAAAAAGATCCAGTAACAAACTGGTTTCACTGTAAGGGCGCCTATGAAGAATAAAAGCACGCTGCCAACCGTCCACCGGCAACGCCTTATTTCAAATCATCGACGTAACCCAGGCTCCGCAGCGCCCGCTCGTCATCAGCCCAACCTGCTTTAACTTTAACCCACAGTTCCAAGTGGACTTTAACATCAAACAGCCTTTCCATGTCCTGACGGGCTTCAATACCAATGGTTTTGATTTTACTCCCTTTATTACCAATGACCATTTTCTTCTGGCCGTCACGTTCAACCAGAATCAAACCGTGAATATTGTAACCGCCGCGCTCATTGGCTATGAATTGTTCAATTTCCACCGTGACAGAATATGGCAATTCATCACCGAGAAAACGCATGAGTTTTTCGCGGATAATTTCAGAAGCCATAAAACGCTGAGAACGGTCAGTAATATAATCTTCCGGGAAATGGTGAGTTGCTTTCGGCATATGTCCGCGCACAATCTTTGCAATCGTGTCTACGTTCATGCCTTTCTCCGCGCTCATCGGTACAACATCAAGAAAGTTCATCTGTTTGCTGAGGAAACCAATATGTGGCAACAGGATAGCTTTATCAATCAGGTTATCCACTTTATTGATAGCCAATAAAACCGGGCAACGCAAGTTGCGCAGTTTATTCAGCACCATCTCGTCATCTGGAGTCCAATGAGTACCTTCAACAACAAAAATGACCAGCTCTACATCACCAATAGAACTACTGGCTGCACGATTCATCAGACGGTTAATCGCCCGCTTTTCCTCAATATGCAATCCAGGTGTATCCACATAAATAGTCTGATAAGGCCCCTCAGTGTGAATACCCATAATACGGTGACGGGTAGTCTGTGGCTTACGGGAAGTGATAGATACTTTCTGCCCCAAAAGCTGATTCAGCAATGTAGATTTCCCCACATTAGGCCGTCCAACTATTGCAACAAATCCGCAATAGGTTTCTTGTTCGCTCATTCAAGCTCCAGTTGTTTTAATGCTTGCTCCGCCGCTGCCTGCTCCGCTTTGCGGCGGCTAGAACCTGTTCCTTTAATCGGCTGTTCGATACCACTCACCTGACAGTGAATAGTAAATTCCTGGTCGTGAGCTTCACCACGAACCATAACAACCAGATATGATGGCAGAGGCAAATGATGCCCTTGCAGATATTCTTGTAACCGGGTTTTCGGGTCTTTCTGTTTGTCACCCGGGCTAATTTCATTCAAGCGAGTTTCATACCAGCTCAGAATAATTTTCTCAACCGTTTGAATATCGCTATCAAGGAAAATACCGCCTATCAGCGCTTCCACAGTATCAGCCAGAATAGATTCACGGCGGTAACCGCCACTTTTCAGTTCTCCCGGCCCCAAGCGAAGACATTCACCTAATTCAAATTCCCTTGCCAACTCAGCCAAAGTATTACCACGAACTAATGTGGCACGCATCCGGCTCATATCGCCTTCATCTACGCGAGGAAAGCGATGATATAGTGCATTGGCAATAACAAAACTGAGAATTGAATCACCGAGAAATTCCAGCCGCTCATTATGTTTACTGCTGGCACTACGATGAGTTAATGCTTGTATCAGCAGATCATGCTGATCAAAAGTGTACCCCAGCTTACGCTGCAATCTGTTAATTACGATGGGATTCATGTGCTACCAAATATAGGTCAGAATTCGTCAAATAAAAACGCACACGCAACAGACCTGTACAGGAAACCCTGACAAAACTGTTGCGTTTGCACTGGCTCCTTGTCAGGAGCCAGTCATTAAGTTTGAAAGGATATTCTACACTGTGAGTAAAATTAATGCTTCGCTAATATTAATTAATTCCACCAATACGGCTAAAGCGAACTCCGGTAGGCCATTCCCCTTCCTGTTTCTCAAAACTCATCCAGATTGCTGAAGCGCGACCAACCAGATTTTTCTCAGGAACAAAGCCCCACTCACGGCTATCAGCACTATTATCACGGTTATCACCCATCATGAAATAGTGACCTTCAGGCACAATCCACATTCCCTCAGGCAAACCAGGCTGACGGAAATTTGGCCTCGGCAGTACGCCCGGAATCTCCAAAATATGGTGTGTTGTCACACCCAGATTCTCAATCCGTTCACCCTGCCGCATGCTGTAAGGGGGTAAAGTTTCTTCAACAGGTATCTGAAAAACACCTATCTTTTTCAGGCTCTCACCATGGGAATTGACACCATACTGTTTCATTGTCCACTCACTTGGGAACAGTGAACCATAAGAAACCGGGAGCTCTTCCTTACAACTTTTTGTTTCACCACAACCAGGAAAAACACGCAGCTCTTTCTTCAGCGGATCATAAATAATTTTATCGCCCGGCAAGCCAATCACTCGTTTGATGTAATCAAAACTTGGGTCCAGTGGATATTTGAATACTGCAATATCACCACGCTTTGGTTCGCCAGTCTTAATCAATGTAGTTTGAGTAATGGGATCTTTCAATCCGTATGAGTATTTCTCCACCAGAATGAAATCACCAATCAATAAAGTTGGCATCATAGAACCCGATGGGATCTGAAATGGCTCATAAACAAAAGAGCGCAAGATCAGAACCACGGCCAGCACTGGGAAAATAGATGAACAAGTATCTATCCATGTTGGTTTGTTAATAGTCTCAGCCAGATGCTCCTGATCCATTGTACCTTCAGTTAGCTCCTGCAATCTGGCAAGTTTTTTCTTGCGCGCTGGGGCCCATTTGAAACGATCAATACACCAAATAATGCCGGTGACTAACGTTGCTAACGTTAGGATCAGGGCAAAAGTGTTAGCCATTTAGACTCCTTACAACCTTATTAATTGTCTTTACCAACATGAAGAATGGCTAAGAAAGCTTCCTGTGGTAACTCAACATTACCAACCTGCTTCATGCGTTTCTTACCTTCTTTCTGTTTCTGCAATAGCTTTTTCTTACGGCTAACGTCACCACCATAACACTTCGCCAAGACGTTTTTACGCAATTGCTTCACTGTTGAGCGAGCAATAATATGATTGCCAATCGCAGCCTGAATCGCGATATCAAACTGCTGACGAGGAATAAGCTCTTTCATCTTCTCGACTAATTCCCGGCCACGATATTGAGCATTGTCACGATGAGTAATCAACGCCAACGCATCAACTCGTTCACCGTTAATCAACACATCCACCCGAACCATATCAGAAGCCTGGAAACGAGTGAAATTATAATCCAGTGAAGCATAACCGCGAGATGTGGATTTCAATCGATCGAAGAAATCCAATACGACTTCAGCCATCGGTATTTCGTAAGTCAGTGCAACTTGTTTACCATGGTAAACCATGTTGGTCTGCACTCCACGCTTCTCAATACATAAGGTAATGACATTCCCCAAATATTCCTGAGGTAACAGCATATGACACTCAGCAATAGGTTCACGCAGCTCTTCAATATTATTCAACGATGGCAATTTAGAAGGGCTGTCCACATAGAGAATATCGTGGCTCGTCGTTTCCACTTCATAAACAACCGTTGGTGCAGTTGTAATGAGATCAAGATCGTATTCACGTTCCAGACGCTCCTGAATGATCTCCATATGTAACAACCCAAGGAAACCACAACGGAAACCAAAACCCAGTGCAGTAGAGCTTTCCGGTTCATAGAACAGAGAAGCATCATTCAGACTCAACTTACCCAATGCGTCACGGAATGCTTCATAGTCATCAGAACTGACAGGGAATAACCCCGCATAAACCTGTGGCTTTACTTTCTTAAAACCTGGCAGTGGTTTTTCCGCAGGTTGACGGGACAGCGTCAATGTATCGCCAACTGGGGCACCAAGAATGTCTTTAATTGCACAAACCAACCAGCCTACTTCGCCGCAATCCAATATATCGCGGTCAACTCGCTTCGGTGTGAAAATTCCAAGACGATCAGCGTTATATACCTGACCGGTACTCATCACTTTGATTTTGTCACCCTTGCGTAAAGTACCATTTTTAATACGAACCAGCGAGACAACACCGAGATAGTTATCAAACCATGAGTCGATAATAAGTGCCTGTAACGGCGCATTAGGATCGCCTTCCGGTGCCGAAATCTCTTTAACTAAACGCTCAATGACATCTTGTACGCCTACACCAGTTTTGGCTGAACAACGCACTGCATCAGTAGCATCAATCCCAACAATGTCCTCAATTTCTTCTGCTACGCGCTCAGGCTCCGCAGCGGGTAAATCGATTTTATTCAGAACAGGAACAACTTCAAGATTCATATCCAGAGCGGTATAACAGTTAGCCAGTGTCTGCGCTTCCACACCCTGCCCAGCATCAACCACCAGCAATGCCCCTTCACAAGCAGCCAACGAACGGGAGACCTCATATGAGAAGTCAACATGCCCTGGCGTGTCGATAAAGTTTAATTGATAGAGCTGCCCATCATTGGCTTTGTAATCCAAAGTGACACTCTGTGCCTTGATGGTGATACCACGCTCACGCTCAAGCTCCATGGAATCCAGCACTTGCTCTGCCATTTCACGATCTGTTAAGCCACCACAAATTTGAATAATACGGTCAGATAACGTCGACTTACCGTGGTCAATGTGAGCAATAATGGAGAAATTTCGTATTTGCTTCATTATAAATATTTTTCTGCCTTGATATTTCTGAATCATTCGCCTAATGGACACACAGAGGGACATAAAGCGACGGTTTATAGGTCGGCCACTGGCCTGAAAGGCTGTATTCTACATGCCAAACCTATGAAAACCTAGTCATGCCTGTGGCTTTAAGTATGATCAGTCAATTAAAAGTTCTGTATGATTAAAACAGATTTATTCCGGATGCTGAACACGAATTACATCAGGAGGCAAGCCAATTTGTAAAACTATCGGTTGGTATTCCTGCTGATTATCCCAATAAGTGGCAACTTTGCGGGCAAGGAAAAAACCTGCAACTCCTCCCAAAACACCGCCACAAAACACCCATAATTGATTGGTCACCCATAATTGAAAAAGTGCACCACCAAGGAATAGTCCAATAAGTGGGGTTAGATAAACCAGCAACGCTGAACGCAATAAGCTTCCTTCGGGGATACCAATTTCCACTTTCTGCCCTGGTTGCAACGGCTGTAAAATCTCAAGTTCGAGTTGATGAATGTCATCAGGCCCTAATTTATTCAGTAAATAAGAGCCACACGCCGCACGAGCTTGACAACTACCACAACCAGAAGAGGAGCCATAACGTAATAATGCTCTGCCCTGCTGCCAACGGATTACTGTTGCCCATTCTTTGACCATTAGTCAGTTCCCATAAATGCAACACCTGCGGCAACATACTTGGCAGTTGCCAGTGGCAATTCACCAATAATAGTCACCTCCTTTGCCCCACGTATTACGCTATAAATCGTTGGGTGCCCACGACGAAGAGGATATTCTAATTTACTGGTTTTATCAGCGTTAGTCACATTCACTGAAAAACTAAATAAGCCATCGCTGAACATAATAGACTCAAGCGAATCAGTATTTGACAGTTTACGCCGGTTACGCGAAACCTCAGTGAAACCATCCGGCAATTTACCTACTTTCCAATTGAATACCACTTTCTCTGACGATGGAATGACCAGCATTGGTGGCATATTCAGGTGAGTAATAACACTCATTGCATCATAGATATCCCCGCCTATTGTAGAAGAAACAACCCGAAATTGCTCAAGTGTTTCACTATCACGCTCAAGTAAATCAATACGTAATGGTAAATGGTTTTCTTCATCGATAAGCAAAATGTAATTGTAACGTACTTCATCTTTGGAAATGATGCGTACAACCCGGCAAGGTCTGTCACCGATATGGGTACGACCAACATCGATGAAATTGTAGTATTTTTTCAACTGAGTGAAGTCAGCAAAAACAACTGCCGGTAAATAATCAATAATATGATCGCCGCTAAGACTGAAAGCATCCAATCCAGGTTCAAAATAGCTGATCTCATTACCACGCTGGACAATCTCCCTGCGGGAACCATCCATCTGCATAACTTGAGCAATGGGAATACCATTGATAACGGCATGGCGATAACGAGCTGAGACGATAGCCTGCTGGCTGAGATTAATAAAAGCAAGCTCATAAGTCAGGGACTGAGTGGCATTACCCATCTCCTGTAACAAAGCCTCAGCGCTACTGAGCTGTGCCGAGACCTGTAGAGGAGTAAACAGGCTGCCCGCCAGTAAAGAGACGGAAAACCAGATATGTTTCATTACTACTGTTGTGTTCCTAAAGATTGCGTTCCGGGAACCGGAATGGCAACCTGTGGTGGAATTTCCTGTCCGTCATTTTGTTCAAAATGCACACGGCGATCAAGTTCATATTGTTGCAACATGATGTTAATGCGTTTATTACGCTCTTGCACCTGAATGCGCTGATCATTGCCAAACATATCATCACCAGAAGGCACTCCCAAACTCACTGGGGAAGCCGAACCCATCATCGGCAGTGTATTAAATACTGGTGTATCAGATTGATATTCAAAATTTACAGCATCATGGCTATTGTATTGCTGTACTCCTATCAGTACTGCCAACGAAACACAGGCTGCAACACCCACTTGAGTAATTTGACTTCCCCAAGGGCGAAGTTTCTGCCAAAACGCCATTTTCTGCCAAGTCTCTGGCCGAGGCTGAGATTCAGAAATCGACCCACGGTTAAAATGAACAGGCTCTTTTTCAAGTGCCTGTGCAACCCGACTCGCAATATCGATATGTAATACTTCAGTCACATCACCGCGCAATGTGTCACGGATCAAGTGGTAATTTTCCCAGTGTTTCTGCATTGCAGAATCTTTAGATAAAATACTAACGACTTCACTATCAAGAGCTTCGCCATCCATCAGTGCGGAAAGTTTTTCTCTTTGCATGCCAAAGTACCCTTCAGTATTATCCCACTATTTTTAGTTTTAAATCAGTGGTTGAATTTTATCATCAATGGCTTCCCTCGCCCGGAAAATACGGGAACGAACCGTACCTACTGGGCAATCCATAACAACAGATATCTCTTCATAGCTTAGCCCATCTAATTCCCTTAGAGTTATTGCCATTCGCAAATCTTCAGGAAGAGATTCAATGGTTCGGAAAACCACCTGCCTTAACTCTTCTGACAACATTAAATTCTCAGGGTTCGAAATTTCTTTTAGTGCATTCGAAACTTCATAATTTTCGGCGTCACTGACATCCAAATCACTGGATGGTGGACGTCGCCCTTGAGAAACCAAATAGTTTTTTGCCGTGTTTACTGCTATACGATACAACCAGGTATAAAAAGCACTATCGCCACGGAATGAAGCCAATGCTCGATATGCCTTAATAAATGCCTCCTGCGCAACGTCAGGAACATCACCCTGCGGAATATAGCGAGATACAAGGCTCGCTACTTTATGCTGATATCTGATCACCAGTAAGTTAAACGCCTTTTGGTCACCTTTCTGCACTCGCTCGACCAGCATTTGATCCGTTAACTGCTCGCTCATCCGAGGTTAAATCTCCCGAAGCAAAGCTCCACATTTGTATTTATTGAACCAACCATAGATGTCCTATTTCTCCGAGCAAGCATGGCTTTGAGTAATAAAATTCTGTGAAGTTCAATTTCTGTCATCATTTTGTTGCAATCATAGCCTCTATCATATCTGATAGGCTAACATGATTTTCACTCATCTTCTCCACACATCATCAATTATGCAATCATTATTCTCGCAACATTATAACGATGTACTTATTATTGGCAGTGGTGCGGCTGGTCTATCCCTGGCTTTACGACTGGCTTCGCAATATAAAGTCACTATATTAAGTAAGAGTATTCTTAGCGAAAGTGCATCCTATTATGCACAAGGTGGTATCGCCGCTGTATTTGATAAAACAGACAGTATCGCATCTCATGTTGAAGATACCTTGATCGCCGGAGCAGGGCTTTGCGACAAAAGCGCTGTTGAGTTTATCACCAGCAACGCCCGCCATTGTGTGCAATGGCTGATTGATCAGGGTGTTTCATTTGATACAGAAACCCGTGAAGATGGAGAAAAATACTATCATTTGACTCGTGAAGGTGGCCACAGCCATCGACGTATTCTGCATCATGCAGATGCAACGGGTAAAGAAGTAGAAACCACACTGGTTGAAAAAGCCAAGTCTCATCCGAACATTATTGTAAGAGAGCGCTGCAATGCAGTTGATTTAATTACCTCAAATAAAGCCCAACTCAATGGCGATAATCGAGTGGTTGGCGCTTATATTTGGAACCGCCAGCAGGAACGAGTAGAAACTTATCGTGCTAAAGTCGTTGTACTGGCAACAGGCGGTGCCGCTAAAGTTTATCAATACACTACAAACCCCGACATCTCATCCGGTGATGGCATTGCAATGGCATGGCGTGCAGGCTGCCGTATCGCCAATCTGGAATTTAATCAGTTTCACCCAACTTGTCTGTTTCATCCACAAGCACGTAATTTCCTGCTAACTGAAGCTTTAAGAGGTGAAGGTGCTTATCTAAAACGACCAGATGGTAGTCGTTTTATGCCTGATTTTGATGAACGTGCTGAACTGGCCCCTCGCGATATCGTAGCACGGGCAATTGACCATGAAATGAAACGTCTTGGTGCTGATTGCATGTTTCTGGATATTAGCCATAAACCAACTGATTTCGTTATCCAGCATTTTCCGATGATTTATGAAAAACTGCTGACGCTAGGCTTTGATCTGACAAAAGAACCGATTCCAATCGTGCCTGCCGCACATTACACCTGCGGTGGTATAGTCGTCGATCATCAGGGACGTACTGACCTAAACAATTTATATGCTATCGGTGAAGTCAGCTACACTGGCCTGCATGGTGCAAACCGTATGGCATCCAATTCTCTGCTGGAATGTTTAGTTTACGGCTGGTCTGCTGCAGAGGATATCCAACAACAGATTGAAAAAATTGAAAAGATACCGGAACTCCCCTTTTGGGATGAAAGCCGTGTTGATAATTCAGATGAACAGGTCGTCATTCAGCACAATTGGCACGAATTACGCCTGTTTATGTGGGATTACGTTGGCATCGAGCGTACAACCAAACGCCTGGAACGAGCACTACGCCGCATTAATATGCTACAACAGGAAATCCACGACTATTATTCCAATTTCAGAATCTCTAATAATCTGCTGGAATTACGAAATTTAGTGCAAGTCGCTGAATTAATTGTACGTTGTGCACTGGAAAGGAAAGAGAGCCGAGGTCTGCATTTCACGCTGGATTATCCCAATTTACTGCCAGAGTCAAAACCAACGATTCTGACACCCTAATCTCTGTCGGCGAAACCTGCTCATGCTACACCCAGCATGATTATTTCAATAATAAAGATAAAAATCCGTCACCAGTTGCTGAAATTCCGACGTATATACACCATCTGGCTGACGGATGGTCAATTCACTGATTAAACCCGTATTTTCTTTACGAGAAAGTGCCAACAACATCCGATGAAATGATTTACCTTTTCTATCGCGAATATTAACTCGGTCATGAGAAAACCAGCCTTGCTCACGCGCCATTGTTTCGAATACCTTACCAATAGCATATGGTAATACCACACAGAACAGGCCATCTGGCGAGACTAACTTTTCTGCGTATTGCAATAACCGCCGATGAGTCAGAGAACCAGTATAACGAGCCTGCTCCCTTGCCTCATTCCGGCAAGCAACAGCCGGCTCAAAATAAGGTGGATTACTAACAATCAGGTCATAACATTGTGAATATCGATCAACAAAATCACTAATATCCTGATGATAAATATTTACTTTTCTCTGCCATGGAGACTGTTCTACATTCTCTCGTGCTTGAAATACAGCATTTATATCCAGCTCCACTGCGTCAATTTTTGCATTTTCATCGGTGCGCTGTGCCAACATCAAAGCAATCAACCCGCTACCACAGCCAATATCTAAAATCGCTTTTTTGTTACTAGCTAAAGCCCATGCGCCCAATAAAACACCATCAGTCCCTACTTTCATCGCACACCGATCATGACCGACAAAAAATTGCTTAAAAGTAAATCCACCCCGACGCAGAGATCGTTTCTGTTCCAAATTAATAACCTACATCTGTTAGTACAAAAAAATTCGCTATTAGGATAAGGGGTATTATGTTCCGATAAAAGCTATCTGTTTCCCTAAAAGCTTTAAATAGATGAACAATACGCTCAACCTGTTTATAATCAGCGGCCCAAACAGAGGTATATGATGACTGCAACAAACTTTTCTGAACTCGATCTTGACGAACGCCTGCTTGATGCCTTAAATAGCAAAGGCTACTCCCGCCCGACGGCAATTCAGGCTGCTGCTATTCCGGCAGCAATGGATGGACGTGACGTTCTGGGTTCCGCGCCGACTGGTACAGGTAAAACTGCGGCTTATTTACTGCCAGTTCTGCAACATTTACTGGATTTCCCACGCAAAAAATCTGGGCCACCACGCATTCTGATCCTAACACCAACCCGTGAACTGGCAATGCAAGTAGCAGACCAGGCAAAAGAACTTGCTGCCCATGCCCATCTGGACATCGCTACGATTACTGGCGGCGTGGCATATATGAACCATGCAGAAGTTTTCAGTGAAAATCAGGATATTGTCGTCGCTACTACAGGCCGTCTGCTGCAATATATCAAAGAAGAAAACTTTGATTGCCGGGCAATTGAAACACTGATCCTTGATGAAGCAGATCGTATGCTGGATATGGGTTTCGCCAACGATATTGAAACAATAGCCGGTGAAACCCGTTGGCGCAAACAAACGATGTTGTTTTCTGCCACCCTGGAAGGAGAAGCTATTCGTGATTTTGCTGAACGCTTACTGGAAGATCCGGTTGAAATTGATGCGGAACCATCCCGCCGCGAACGCAAAAAAATCCAACAATTCTACTATCGGGCAGATGATTTAACACACAAAACCGCCCTGCTCTGCCATTTACTGAAACAACCTGATGTCACTAAGTCCATCATTTTTGTTCGCAAGCGTGAACGTGTACATGAGCTCGTAGATGAGTTGCGTCGAGCCGGTATCAAAGCTTGGCTCCTTGAAGGGGAAATGGTACAGGCCAAAAGGACAGAAGCCGTTAAGCGTCTGAATGATGGCAGTGTCAATGTTCTGGTTGCCACTGATGTTGCTTCCCGTGGGTTAGATATTGATGATATCAGTCATGTTTTCAATTTCGATTTACCGCGTACCGCTGATGTATACCTACACCGTATTGGCCGAACAGCTCGTGCCGGCCGCAAAGGTACCGCAATTACTTTAGTGGAAGCACATGATCACCTTTTATTAGGCAAAATCAATCGCTATATCAACGAACCGCTGAAGTCGCGGATTGTTGATGAACTCCGCCCAACAACCAGAGCACCAAGTGAAAAAACCAGTAATAAGCCATCGAAAAAAGCACTGGCTAAGCACAAACAAAACAAAGAGAAAAAGAAAGCCGAAGAGCTGAAGAAAAAAGTAAAAATACGCCATCGAGATAGCAAGAATATCGGCAAACGTCGTAAACCTGTTGGTAATCCAAAACCTGAAGTCCCAACCAGCAGCAATAGCGATGAGTAAATCTTTAAACGGGCCAGTTGGCCCGTTAATTATACCCGTCGTCTTTCAAGTTTCCTCTTTGTTGGCTACACTCGCCCACCTTGGTCACATAGTTTACCATGCACCCGGGATTCACTCCTTTACTGTCGCGATGCATCTTGAAATCCATAGGGTATAAAACCATTAAGCAAAATATGGAAACACTATTTCATATATATATTCATACAGATTAACTTCATTCAAGATGATAAATGCCTTGATTGAATTACCAAACTCTAAATCAAAATCCCTTTTATCAACAATATTAATCACAATTTCAGCCGTGCCGTTTTTTACGCCAAATATAACCTCAACTTTCCCTTTTATTGCCCCATACTTGAGATAATCATAAGCATCTATTTTTAATTCTACGCTCTGTCCAATCTTAATCTTCCTAATATATTTTTCACTAACAACTCCTTTTGCTATAAAGTGATTACCATCAGGATATATAGTAAAAACTAATCCTCCTTTTTTTACCTGCTTAGGTCTGATGCCATTAATATTATTAAACTCAACCTTACCATCAGCTTTTGCAATTCCTTCTATTCTCAACTTGCCATTCTTTATATTCTCCATCCGTGTATTTTTTACATTCAATTCTGAGACAAGAATAGAGAGTTCACCTCTTAACTGGTTAAGCTCCATATCTAACTCTTTATATTTGGTTGCTCCAATTATATATCTATTCTGTTCATCACCTAAACTGTACTTTCTTCTCTCTAAATTTAATATATCAGATTCAAGCTTAATTAATCGACTACGTGATGAGAACAACTCCATTTTATATTTGATAATATCTTTCTTGGATAAATAATTATTATTGTGATTTAACAATTTATCTACAAAATTCATCTGTTCTCTGTAGTTTTGACTAAAAAAATCATATTCATTTCTATGTTCTTTCAAAAGAGAGTCTATATTTTTTAACTCACTTTCATTTTTATTAAACTTAAAATCTTCATGATTTTTTTCAATCTTCATCCGTTCATAGACATTATCTATATAATTTTCCATTGCATTGATTTTTGTATTATCTAGTTTTATATGTTGCAATAAAATAGATTCAGCTTCTTCTAAATCCGGATTAATCGCATTATAAATAGAATCTCCTTTTTTAACAACATCACCATCACGAAAATTATAATTTTTAATGTCTATATTCTTTTCCGCATAAAATAATACAGGTTCTGGCGCGGTTTTAATAAAAGCATTTTCTAAAACAACTCTTCTCTTAATAGTCACAACAAAAGATAAAGCAAAACATATAATCAGCAAAATAACTGTTATACTTATAATTAATTTGTATTCTTTATGCAGTTCTAACTTAACCTCACTATTAGAGCTTAATTTACTCATTAAAAACCTCTAATTTGAAAAAATCATCGTTCTTTTCACTTTTCAGCTCTAATACTTCATGATTTTCACAATCGATAGTAAAATCATGAGCGACATAAAATATAATACAACCTTCTTTTTCTGAAATTAATTTACTTACGACTTCAGCATTTTTACTATCAATTCCTCTAAATATTTCATCAAATATCAGTACCGATTTATCTGACAGATAACCTCGTAAAAAGAGTAATACTTGTCTTTGTCCTTCAGAAAAAGGGTTAACCTTGTCACTAATAACGGTATCTAGTTTTTCAGGCAAACTATCTATTAGCTGCCATAAATTTAACTTTTTAAGCATACTCTCAACTTTATTCCTATTAATCTCTCTTCCTAATGTAATATTTTCAATAATACTTGTAGTAAAAAGTATATCTTGTGGGAAGTATGCAGAACATTGATTTATATGGATTTCAGGCTTAATAGTTTTATCATAAACATAAAAATTCACAGTTCCATTTACAGGTGGAATCAAACCAATCAAAGTTTTACATAAAGTTGTCTTACCAATACCATTCGGTCCTATTATTTTATATATCTTATTACTTTGAAAGGTAAGATCCGGAATTTTACAGACAATATTTCCCTTAGTACCAATATGAAGATTCCTCACTGTAATTTCATCTACACTAACAATATTATCATCTAATTCAGCATTCAATAAATTCTCATCTACAACATTATTCCCCATGAATTCTTTATATCTTTCAAGAGTAATGCTTGATCTTTTCAACTCCATAAAAGAAACTAAAATTTGCATTGTATGTTTTAGAGATATTTCTGTAAAAGCAATTAATGTCAACATTACACCTAGTGAAAAACTACTATATCTAATAATGCTAATAACCATGACACATCTAATAACAGTACCAATGATTGTGTTAACCGCTAGAGTTTTACTTTTCACACCAGCAACGAGTAATGCAACATTTTTCTCTCTATTCAAAAAATCACTCATCCTGTCAACACATCTATCCAGAATCCTATTTCGATAATTATTGCCTCGTATCGTTTCCCTTCCTCCAAGAATATCATCCATAATTGAAAGAAAATTTGATTTTATTTTAAAACGCTGCTCTTCTAAAATAACCATCTTCTTAATAGACAAAAAATAAACAACCACCAGCATAATCATTCCTAAGATCAAAAAGCTGACAACTAGAGGACTAACATATAGCACTATGATTGATAATATTAAAATTGTAATAAGCTTAACTACAATATCTATTAGCAGAGTCAAATAATACTTTTTAATATTTTGAGCATCATAAATCCTTTGAATCAATCCACCTTTATTATAATCATTCAATATAGATAATTTTGTAGTAATCAAAGCAAGTAAATATTTATCTAAATAATAATAGTCCAAATATTTTTCTAGCGACGCTCTAAAGCGAGCAGTCAAATAAGTTAGTATCATATTGAATGATTCATATAATAGATAAGATATCATAAATATAAATAAAAAACGTAAGTCACCAGATGGTATAACCGCGTCAATTAGATACTGCATAAAAAATGCAGAAAAAGAACTAATGACACTTAATAGTAAAGAGTATAGCAATAAGGATTTTATATAACCTGTTGCAAAGTTATTCTTCAATGCCACATCCATTTTCATGCTAAATTCCTAGACAATATTAATATAAGTTACAAAAATGAAATAATCGCGAATGCACCTTTCAAGTTGCCTCTTTGTTGGCTACACTCACTCACCCCAGTCACAGCGTTATCTATGCTCCCGGGGATTCGCTCCCTTGCCGTCACGATGCATCTTGAAATCCATAGGGTATATGTATTTTTAAAATAAATATAATTGCAATATAACTGCTAGTTCTCAACCACATTCAGTATATTCATAATGCCCTGACTCACAAAATTTTCATCAGAATTTGTTTCACCACCAAGAAGCATAATAACCTCTCTATAAAGAAAATCGATTTCCTCAATTCTTGTTTCTATATGATTAGGGCTCATTGCCAGTGAGAAATGCTCAGCAAAACTTTCATCAATATCTTTGAGCTGGCTAATCATTTTGCGAAAACCTTGCAGTCCCCAATGGCGATGAAGTCTAATATAAGAATCTGCAATATTGAGCAAAAACTTAGAACATGCAAATTCGAAAAATCCGAGGTCATCTTTCACTTGATGTACCTTCCGGTATAAGTTTTCAATTAGCAATGCATTTTTCCTCCTATTTTCTATAGAAAATGTTTCTACAATAGGTGACTCGACTATAGAATAGGTTTTTAGTTTCAATTCTCTTGCTATATTTTTATTATCAAAAATAATCTCTGAATCCAACATATGCTTTATTGTTGGTCCATGCTTATGAGATAAAAGTTTTACTAAAGATTTTTCTGCCATATACCGAAGTTCAAATTCTACTTCACGATAGACTATCTTCTTTCTAAATAAATCAGTTTCACTTCCATGTATAATAAGTAAGTCAATATCACTGCTTCCATTTTTATACTTGCCCGTAAAATATGATCCATATCCAAGAATAGCTAAAACTTTTTCTTCTCTATTTATTTTTTCTACAATTTCTTTTAAGCATTCTTTAATGTCGTCCATACTACCTCACTTAGAGTATCAGTCACGAAAAATATAAAAATAATTCACTGAAAACTACAGCATATTTCACATCAAAACATTTCAACTATTTTAACTCGATTTCATTCAGGTGAAATCGAACATCGTTGGGTTTGTTCATATAATCTGACAATGGTAAGTTACTCTTTATTGTATTTCGTAATTGATTTAGCTTCTTAATATAATTTAATCTAGTTTCTGATTGGAATCCAGTAACAGACGATGTGGTAAGAGAGCTTTCTCTTTCTATCTTTACATAAAGGGGACGGTTAATATTCCTGACCTTTACACAATGAATAGCCCTAAGTAAAAAATCATCATCAGCAGCAATTCTAGTTGTACCATCAAAACCACCAAGGGTACGAAATATACTAAATCTAATTAACTGAGAAGGTTGAAAACTCAGATACTTCTTACCAAGTTGATGTGCAATATAAGGGATTCTATAAAATTTCTTAATGCGAAATGAGTTAACTGTATAAAAATTTTGGTAGAAATCTATATATGAGGAACCTAATATATCAATATGAATATTTTTATTCATCAGATTATACAGGCAATCTAGTCTCATTGGTACAGAATAGTCATCTGCATCATGAAAGGTTATAAATTCAGTATCAATTCGATTGATAATATCATTTTTCAATCGATAAGTCCCGACATTAACATCACTCCTAAACAACCTGATATTTAAATTAGTTTTATTTGCTAAATATTCTAAAACATATCGGAGCTGTATATAGTTGTCTTCTGATGAATGATCATCAGCAACTAAAATCTGCACATCACTCAAACAAGTTCTCATTATAGACTCAATAGCACTAACAATAAGTATAGGTTGATTATAATGGGGAATTAGTACAGAAACTCTACTCATATAAGCTACTCATTCAAAATAATTATTAGTTATTAAAATTACAATGAACACCTTCAACTACAACACCAAATTGGCGAAATATCTTTATTAAATAATGTATGCACAGGTTTGGATACCAAAAGAAAAAACCAAACCTCACAATAGTAAATGGGATAATGAGAGCAATAATCCACACCTTACTCTGGTCATTATTATTAAATATTCTATAATTTGTTCTTCCTACTCTAAAACTTCTTTTTAATACCCAAAAAATATTTGCACGATTTTGATCGTAGAATTCATAGGCCAATGCATCACGGCAATAGAAACAGCTGATCCCAATTTGCTTTGCTCTATGGAAAAAATCCGTATCCTCTCCACCTGTAACACCAAAACCCAAATCAAATAGCTGCTCCTTCATCGATTCATATACTCGGCGTACAATAAATACATTACAAGTGCTGACATTTATATCTTTAGGATCTAATATTAATAAGTCTCGGTAATAAAATGAAACTTTTTCCATCCATTTTCTTTTTTTATCCAAAAAAATAGGATAAGTGTTACCTTGTATCACATCAGCATTTGTCTGTATCTGGCATTCAATAAGTGCATCTAACCACCGAGGACTAACAATCTCATCATCATCAATCATAGCAACTGCATCGCATTTATATGTTTCAAAGGCCAAAGTTAACAGCATATTTCTAACTAATGAGATATTTTTATCTTCAACAAGAATGACATCAATATGGAAATTAAAATCACCTTTGATTTCATTGATCATGTTAAAAGACTCTTGCTGAGAATAATCGTTATCTGCCACAATGACAGTATAGTTATTTAATGTCTCTAATTTTTCAATGGATTTCAATAAACGTAATAATGATGAACTACGTTTATAAGTAGGAATAAGAATTGCTATTTTTCGTAACATCCATTACCTCCTAATAAATTTAACTATAATGAAGCCATCATGCTCTATCTTTCTGAATGTATTTTAAATTAAATGTATCTCTTAACCATTTAAAATCATTAATGGTTGATAACAAGAATTCCATATTTTCAATGTTTTCCTCATAAAAATGAGCAGCATCATTAGCTCCTTTTAATATCCAATCACCAAATTCTATCCGAGTATCAATTAAATTCCATGCCGTTAATCTTTCTTTACGAATAATATCTTCTTTAGGATTTTTCCTTGGTATACTGAGTTTTATACATTCTCGAAAAGCAGCTCTCCAGGAATGGAAACTACTTGTGTTAATAACTGTATCTGAAGCAACAACATTGACTACGTGATAATCAGGACTAAGAGATATGGTCATATCTCCAGAAAAACTTCTAACCTCCTGAAACAACCTTTTATTAAATAATTTCACACCTCCATTCCCATAGCATAAGCGATTAACTGAGTTAACACTTCTCCATACATAGGTCGCAGTTGAGCATAAAGGTTCCACTGGTAACTCAAAATTAAACTCATCTCTAATTCTATTGTCTCCATCTACAACAAAGAACCATTTAGCCGTTACAGAATCAGAAGCAACTTTATGAGCTTTTAAGATACCATTGACACCATGAATTCTTTTTGCATCAGGAAATCTATTTTTCAAATGATTCCAATTAGATTCAGCACATGGTTCATCATAAGATATAAAAAAAATGTCATATTTCATCTATATTCACCCTTCAGCAAATCCACCATTAAGTATTATGTTAGCTAAATGTTTACTTTGAATATTAATATTGAAATCATTCATTATTTTTTGATGTGCATTCGTCCTTATAATATCTTTATCCTTTTTGCTCAACTCGTCTATATATGATATTTTTTCTGATAAAGCTACAATATCTCCTTCATTGACAAGAAATCCATTGACATTATTTTCAATTAACTCAGTAATCCCACTATGATAGGTAGACAAAACTATCTTTTTCATAGCCATTGCCTCCATTAATACCACCGGTATACCTTCCATGTCACCAGAGTTAGATGTTTTGGATGGAAGTATTAAAACATCTGCGTCTTTCATAAGATCTAAGACTATGTGATGGGGTTGAAAACCATGCATTTTTATATGTTCATTCAAATTAAGTTTTAATATTAATTCATAACAATAGTCATCGAGCTCCCCATCGCCAACAATGTCTAAAGTAAATGACACTTCACTGCTTATTCGTGCTAGAGATAACAATAAATCAGGCAATCCTTTTTTTTCTGTCAAACGGCCGACAAAAATTATCTTCATTTTTTCTTTATTAAATTCATTTGGATATAAACATGAAAGAGCATCAATATCAACCCCCAGATGTAGCACCTCAACATTGGAAGGATGACATCCTAGATTAATAATTCTATTACGCATATGTTCACAAACTGAAAAAATTTTATTTGCTTGCTCAAATAAAGTTCCGTAATGACTTCCCAGATCACTAAGACTCTTTTCTTTAGTAATTTCATATGCATGTAATACACTATATAGTGCATTCTTAATATATCCATATTTTTTCAATTGTGCCGCCATAATACTAGCCAGACCAAAATGGCTTATAACGATATCATTAGGTTTTATTTGTGACGGATTGGATAGAAATTTAAATAACAAGCGTTTACGGTAACAATTTCGTTTAAATAAACTCATTCGAGAAAATAAATAACCAGAGATTATAGAAAAATGAATGAATTTAAATATTGCATATATAGGATGAATGTTTTTTATATCTTCTAGACAAACATAGGGAATTGTAGAATCATTAGCACAGATTGTATCACTAGATTTAGAAACAGATACAACTCTTACATTAAATCCTTCTTTCTTCAAACTGATAATCTGTTGATGTACAAAAGTTTGTGTTAAGACTGGATATTCTTCAAGAAAAAAAACTATATCACGCATAGAAGATCTTTTTCTACTCGTTATCTTTCAAGTTGCCTCTTTGTTGGCTGCACTCACTCACCCCAGTCACATAGTTATCTATACTCCCGGGGATTTACTCCCTTGCCGTCGCGATGCATCTTGAAATCTATTGGTTATATATGGTTAAACAGAACCACATTAACATAGAAATTATACTGTAATCTATTCCTTTAATTTTTATCACAGCGGATTTCATAGAAAATTCTCACATTATTAATTTATTCGTGGATAATTATTATTTTCAAATAACAACATTATCAAAATAAGATTTATTTTTCCTATAGAAAAACAAACTCATTGTAAGCCCAATACAAATAGAAAGAACATGTCCTGGCTTCGGGTAGTGAGCATAAATAAAATCTAGAGCTATTGCCGGCAGCATGGAAAAAACAACAGCAAACTTTAATATACTAGAGGTATGCTCTTTGACAAAAACCAGCAGCAATGCAAAGGAGGATACGCCCAAAACAGCTTGTGATGCTCCCGTACCAATATTCCAAGGGTAACTAACAAAGTTAGTGCTATAAAGAGTTCCCAAGGCACCAGAAATAAACCATAAAACTAATAAAAATTTAGATCCAAGATGTTTTTCTAATAAAACTCCCAGTATGGAAAGTGATAGCACATTGTAGACCATATGCAGTTGTTTAACATGTATGAACTGAGAAACCAGAAGTCGCCAATACTCAAATTCATATAATCTATTTGGTGTTAATCCTCCATATTTCTCTAGATCTATAATACTCATTTTACCGATAAAGCTATCTGTTAATGAATATGAAACAAATGTGGAATAAACAATTGTCACACATACTATAAATACTGTTGTTATAGGAGCTTTTTTAATTTGGAACATTCAATACTTCCTTCATAATCATTACATAACATCATAAATTATATCAGATAAATCTTTAAGTGTAACATCTATATCATCAATTTTACTTGATTCTATGTTACGCTTAAAGTTAGTGACAATCTCAGGATTGTCCAACCATCTTTTTATTAAGCCAGGCCCATTAGATTGATTTTCAAAACAAAAACCAAATTTTCTTTTGTTTGTCAACTCCACTATCCATCTTTCCATTGGTAACCCAGAGAAATGTACTAGAACGGGTAAATTGAATCTAATTGATTCCAATACTGTGTTTGGACCAGATTTAGAGTATAGAAATGATCTGTTGTTTGTTGAAGCCTCTAGTGCCAACTTTAGATAATCCTTATTAGCTAATGTATTATAAATACATGCTCTATCTGCATACTTCCTATTTAAATCTATGCATTCATCATACAATTTCTTATTCGAAACAATAACCATGAAAATTTTAGGTTTCGAGGGATGTTCGAAAGAGGTTTTTAATACATCAAAGTAACCTTCTTCACATCCATTGCAGAGAATTAAAATAGAAGGAATGTCCTTCTGTTCGATTTGATAGTTTGAAACTGGCTTAAATAATGGAACAGTCTCTAATCTATGAAATTTTTTAACCATATCAGAATTTGGGTAATAATTTGTAGTTCTAATCGTCAAATCACTACTAAAATGTTGATGTATTTTAATATCTAACAAACCAGGATTAGTTATGAAGTTCACAGTTTTGAAGTCAAAATAGAATTTTTTTTGAATACATGGACTATTTTTGCAATAACACCTTTTGTAGATATAATTAACGATGGAAAGTTATTATCAATGACACTCGATAATGATTCATTTAATACCTGCTCATTATTGAAATTACTAATCCATGAATCAATATCATCTATCAACTCATCATATAATTTCAATTTAATGTTAGGATCATAGTAACTTGCAGCAATCTCTTGCATCCTTAATCCAAACTTGCTGAACACAGGCACTAATTCATCAAAACAGATTAGCTCTGCAGAAAAAGCCTCTTTACTGGCTAGTTCTGATTCAATTTTTTTTGCTGCTTCATAATTTCCCATTCTCCCCCAAGTTCTCATGCAAATAATCAATATCTTCTTCATTTAAGTAATATCCCCATAGTAAATCGTTAATATAAACTCAAAATATAATATAAATTCACAACTTTCACCTGATTGAGTTCTAATATATTTTCTAAGCAGGCTTCACTATCTATACCCAATAGATTTCAAAATGCATCGCGACGGCAAGGGAGCGAATCCCCGGGAGTATAGATAACTATGTGACCGGAGTGAGCGAGTGCAGCCAACAAAGAAGCAACTTGAAAGATAACGGGTATAGATAATTTATCTGATTAACTTAGTTCATTTCTATACTGAAAAAATCATAATTATTTACGATTCCTTTAGGATCCAGATGTTTCTTGAGTTCTAAAATTTTTATATAATCATCTCCATATATTTTTATTTTATCTTCATATTTCATTTCATGCCATCCTGCAAGATAAGGCCGACCTTCATTTAAAATACACTCTTCTAATATTTGACTATGCAATAACTTTAACTTTTCATATTCTTTGTTTTCGTTTCTAGGAAACGTAAAGTAGGCCAAATAGCCCGTTTTTATCTTACTTCAAATAATACCGGCTGACTTGCTGCGCTTTCAGCCAATGATTGACTTTATTATATTCCGCTTGCATCTCATAGCTCTGTGCTTTTAGTGGTGTGAGATTGAGATACATTTGGAACGTTGATTGTTGCCTGTTTTGCAATTTAGGATCAGCGCCCGACTTCAACAATATCAGCACCAGTTCCGGCGAATTGATTTTGGCTGCAATATGTAATGGAGTATCTCCAATCCGATTAGCCTGATTGGGATTAGCACCGGCGGCCAACAGTAATTCAATCTGCATTTTTCTCCCTACCTGAACCGCAACATGTAAAGGTGTTGCTAAGGTTACAGGATGCATAATATTCACATCAGGAGCAAATGATAACAAAGATTTAAGATAATCAGGGTTGTTGATTTTTGCAGCCGTATGTAAAGCACTTTCTTGTTGTAAACCTGGTTGAGCAGGATCAGCACCCTCTCTCAGCAAAGTATTAACATCATCCATTCGCTGATTGAATATCGCCCATTGCAACGGATTTATATTTTCTTCATTCCACTGACAATCTGATTCCGATTCAAACTCAACTGCTTCACCGATTTTCATCACACCCCTTTTCAATTATACAGAAACATTCAAAGTCGATTCGTTCAACATCGCCAGAGATTTTTCTTGCTGTTCACCATCTAAAGATAACCAAGGTTTGTATATCGTTAATAATTCCAACACCTTTTTAAGAGAATGTGCATTTAATCCACGTATCAGAGAAGGCAACCATTTGTTCGATTCTTCCAAATTACCATTATATTTCAGTAAAATTTTATGCCCTATTGGCTGGGACACTGGCAGTTTCTGTTGTAATGTATCAAGCAAGTCATATTCCGCAACATAATGCCGTATCAATCCATTCTCAGCTATATTTCGGCCCTCTTGTGGTGAAAGCCCCAGATTTTTCATCATATTGTCGGAAACACCGGCTGAATTAAATATCACCGCAGGCTTTCCAACGGATAATGCAGCTGTTGCTGCTAATCCGCCCCCCAAAGAATGCCCAGCAAATAACATATTTTCGCCAAATGCCATTCTGGCAGTACGGGCTAAATCGACAGCCTGATGGTATTGCGCTTCATCAAACCCAAAACCTTGCCGTAAATTAGTCAGTATATCCTTCAAATCATTAGTACCTACAAAAGCAACGATATAGAGATCGTCATTACGATAAATACCCGCCTGAAAACCCGTTGTGTCATCTCTCAGATTTTTCGGTTCTATTCCTGCTTTTAATAATTCTCCATCAGAAAGACGAACATAATCACCAATTCCCATAGTGGTTCTTATATAGACATCATCAGAAATCAAGGCCAACATATAATCAATTTCATGAGATTGCTGACCACTAATCTGCTCAGCTTTAATTCCTGTCATTAATTTTAAATTGATGTTAATACTCTGCTCATTAACTAATGACTGGTAGATTCGATTATTCTGGCTAGTTGTTGCTGAAACAGAAGAAACTTCAGTAGTTGCTTTCTTAATATTTTGGGTTGAAACAGCAGGTGGTGTAACAAGTTCAAGCTTATTTAAAACAGGAAAACCTGAATCGACTGATAGTCCTATACCAATTGATAAACTCATAAACTTCCCCTAAGGATAGTTGAAAATAATTAGCTATTTAATTGGTGCAATTAATCTATCGGCAGGGAATGACATTAAGTTAAACAAATGTTTGCATTATGTTAACAATGGTAATGAATTGTGATTTCCATCTCTGATATCAGCTCAGTTTCTACCTAGTATCTATCAGCAACTTGAATACCAGTAACCATTTCTATCTCCCTATTTATGCAACAAACAAAATTATCAAGAACATCATCCTGGTTATTTGGTCAAACCAATATATCTGATGCCTGTATACCAGCACGAATGAGGATATCCATTGATTCAGCTCAATTAATTTCATATAGTCACTATAAATACATTACAACCTTATAGTTTAAATAAGTATTTATAGCTAACTACAAAGAAATTATTTTGATAAATTTTCAAAAAACTTTGTAACATTGAAATAGTTATCAAAAATTTCGTTTTAGTGTTCATCAAAGGTTTCCCTCTGATTTTGGAGTCGGTAAGCTAACGTCCATCTGGTAATTATATAGAAAGGATTTGTTATGTCCGCACCTCTCACATGGCACAACGTGATCGGTAATGAGAAAAAACAACCCTATTTTCTCGACACACTGGCCTATGTCGCCAAAGAGCGTCAAGCAGGTAAAACTATTTACCCCCCCCAACAGGATGTATTTAATGCATTCCGTTACACCGAATTGGCCGATATTAAAGTTGTAATACTTGGGCAAGACCCTTACCACGGCCCCAATCAAGCACATGGCCTCTCTTTTTCTGTGCAACCTGGTATTCCTGCACCACCTTCACTGGTTAATATGTACAAGGAACTGACATCTGATATACCGGGCTTCCAATATCCAAATCACGGTTGTCTGATCAGTTGGGCCAAACAAGGAGTACTACTGCTCAATACTGTATTAACCGTAGAACGTGGCAACGCTCACTCTCACGCAAATCTGGGCTGGGAAACTTTCACGGATAAAGTTATCGCAGCCATCAACGAGCACCGCTCAGGCGTGGTTTTTCTTCTTTGGGGTTCTCATGCCCAGAAAAAAGGCTGCTTTATTGATGGTAATAAACACCATGTTCTCAAAGCACCTCACCCCTCGCCTCTATCTGCTCACCGGGGATTCTTTGGCTGTAAACACTTTTCAAAAGCCAATGAATTGCTTGAAAAACAAGGACTAGAGCCAATTAACTGGACACCTGAATTACCACAGTAAAAAAATGCCGCCCCAACTGGAGCGGCATTTATATCTACTACTAACTAAAATCACTTTGATACGGCTACCATTGCCGGGCGCAATAAACGACCATTTAAGGTATACCCTTTCTGCATGACCATCATGACATGATTCGGATCATGTTGATCGGACTCCATCATGGTCATGGCCTGATGGACTTCAGGATTAAAAGGAACATCTGTGTCGTCAACAACTTCAATACCAAATTTACCAACAGCCCCAAGGAAAGACTTCAGCGTCAGCTCAATACCTTCAATCATTGATGCTATTTCGGTATTAGTACGATCTACTGCATCCAGAGCGCGTTCAAGATTATCAATCACTGGCAACAGTTCATTGGCAAATCTTTCTAAAGCAAACTTATGGGCTTTTTCCACATCTTGCTCAGTACGACGACGGATATTTTCAACTTCAGCTTTAGCACGCAAAATGGCATCACGTTCGCGCTGTTGCGCCTGCTTGAGCTGCTCTTCCAGCTCTACGACACGCGGATCAACAACGCTTTCAGTCTCTGATGTTTCTGCTTTATCCGCACTGTTTTGCTGTTCAGATACAACTTCCATATCTTCCGAGACTTGCTCGTCAGGCACTTTTTGTTCTTTACTACTCATGAATATCTCCGCGTATTTGGCATTAATCTCACTACTTAGCTTATTATGGGGATCTAAACTAGGGATTCAAGGGAACCCGTCATATTGTGAGGACAAAACCTCTTGCTGAAGGAAATTACAACGATGAATAAAAAATTCAAATGCATCGGTATTGTTGGTCATCCTCGTCACCCAGAAGCACTGGCTACTCATGAAATGCTTTATCATTGGTTAAAATCTAAAGGTTACTGTGTGATCGTTGATCGCCAGGTAGCCAAAGAGATTGGTTTGGAAGATGCACAGACCGGCGGACTGACTGAAATCGGTAAGCTGGCTGATTTAGCTGTTGTTGTTGGTGGTGACGGCAACATGCTGGGCGCGGCTCGGGTTCTTTCCCGTTATGACATTAAAGTCATCGGAATTAACAGAGGCAATCTGGGTTTTCTGACAGACTTAGATCCTGATAATGCTCTGCAACAACTTTCTGAAGTACTTGATGGCGAATATCGCAACGAATACCGTTTTCTACTCGAAGCACAAGTTAGAAGAAACGGCCAGAAACCCCGCATCAGTAGTGCAATCAATGAAATAGTACTCCACCCGGGGAAAGTAGCTCACATGATTGAATTCGAAGTTTATATTGATGAGCGTTTTGCCTTCTCCCAACGTTCTGACGGGCTGATTATCGCAACTCCAACCGGTTCCACCGCTTACTCACTTTCCGCAGGAGGACCGATTCTAACACCTAATTTGGATGCTATCGTCTTAGTGCCAATGTTCCCGCATACACTATCTTCCCGTCCATTGGTTATCAGTAGTGAAAGCAGCATCAGATTGAAATTTTCACAGAACAGCAACGATTATGAAGTCAGTTGCGATAGCCAGATAGTTCTGCCTATACAAGAGGGTGAAGATGTCATTATTAGTCGTAGCAAGCAGAAGCTCAATTTAATCCACCCTAAAGATTATAATTACTTCAATACACTAAGTACAAAACTCAGTTGGTCTAAAAAAATGTTCTGAAAAATAGGCATCACCACTTTACTGTATAAAAAACCAGTTTATACTGTATGGAAATACAGAGGTGTTTTTATACACAGGAGAGGCATAATGCTCACCCAGTTAACCATCAGCAACTTTGCCATTGTTCGTGAGCTTGAAATTGAATTCCGGTCAGGTATGACAGCCATCACAGGTGAGACTGGTGCCGGTAAATCCATCGCAATTGACGCATTAGGTTTATGCCTGGGTAATCGAGGTGAGACCAATATGGTGCGTAACGGGGCTTCTCGTGCTGATATCTGTGCCCGTTTTTCTCATGCTGATGCTCCTTCAGCTCGTCAATGGTTGGAAGAGCACCAACTTGATGACAGTAACGAATGCCTGCTACGACGCACCATAACTTCAGATGGCCGTTCGAGGGGCTTTATTAATGGTACCGCTGTGCCACTTTCCCAATTACGCGAACTGGGTGCCCACCTTATTCAGATTCATGGTCAACATGCTCACCAATTACTATTAGATAGCAGCCACCAAAAACGTCTGCTTGATACTTACGCGAATCAATTCAATCTGCAAAATGAGATGAAACAGGCATATCAGAAATGGCACCAAAGCTGCCAAGATCTGGCTCAATTCCAACAACAGGCTCTTGAGCGCCAATCCCGTCAACAGCTACTGGAATATCACCTAAAAGAGCTAAATGAACTGGCACCGCAACCAGGTGAATATCAGGAACACGATAATGAATACAAACGGCTGGCAAACCGAGGTCAACTATTATCTGTCAGCCAGCATGCTCTCCAATTACTGAATGATAATGATGAGCAAAACATTATCAGTCTGCTGAACCACGCTAAACACGAGTTGGCTGAACTGATCACAATGGATGGTAAATTCAATAGCTTACTCACCATGCTGGAAGAAGCATCTATCCAGATTAACGAAGTCAGTGATGAACTTCGCCACTACGGTGATCAATTGGATATGGACCCAAACCGCCTGTTTGAACTAGAGCAGAAGATTTCGCAGCAAATCAGAGTGGCCCGTAAGCACCATGTTGTGCCGGAAGAGCTTCCTTCACTACATCAACAACTACTAGAAGAGCAGCAACTACTAGCGCAGCAAGAGGATGATTGTGCTCATCTCAGCGAACAAGTTAATAAACACCATAAGCAAGCATTAGAAGTAGCAGAAAGATTACATCTGGTTCGCCAACAATATGCCACAGAATTAAATGAGCTAATTACTAACAGTATGCATCAACTCTCCATGCCTCACGGCCGCTTTACCATTGATGTCTCTTTTGCACCTGAACACTTGAATACCGATGGTGCGGATAAAGTTGAATTTAATGTTACAACTAACCCTGGTCAACCACATCAATTACTGGCGAAAGTTGCTTCAGGTGGTGAACTTTCCCGTATTGCGCTCGCTATTCAGGTTATAACGGCCAAGAAAATGGAAACTTCAGCTCTGATTTTCGATGAAGTGGATGTAGGCATCAGTGGCCCAACAGCTGCGATTGTCGGTCGCCTGTTGCGAGAATTGGGTGAATCCACACAGGTCATGTGCGTTACTCACCTACCTCAGGTAGCCGGTTGTGGTCACCAGCATTTCTATGTCAGTAAACAGACTGATGGTGAAGAAACTGAAACACAAATGCAGTTGCTGGATAAAAAGACCCGATTACAAGAACTGGCACGGCTTCTCGCTGGTAGTGAAGTCACAAAAAACACATTAGCGAACGCAAAAGAGCTGCTGGCTGCATGATATGACACAACTTTTGCGTATATTTGGGGTCATAACTAAGGCTTATAGAGGTTTTCAATCTCGCCAAGGTCTATTATTATCGACACCCTGACTCCTAAAGGAATGTAATTACCATGCGCTGTAAAATGTTGACTGCCGCTGCTGTATCATTCGTTATGCTAACTGCGGGTTGTTCTACGTTGGAACGGGTTGTTTATCGGCCTGACATTAATCAGGGAAACTACCTGACATCTGCTAATGTATCAAAAATCCACAAAGGAATGACCCAGCAACAAGTAGCCTACACATTGGGGACACCAATGTTACAGGACCCATTTGGCACTCAAACATGGTTTTATGTGTTTCGTCAACAACCTGGACATGAAAAAGTAGCTCAACAAACCCTGACACTTACATTTGACAGTAATGGTGTATTGACTGACATTAAAAACGAAAATTCACTTACTGAGAATCTTCAATAATTAAAAAAATATAAACAGCCAATCATTCATTTTCCTGA
Source organism: Photorhabdus cinerea (assembly GCF_011189575.1). Taxonomy (GTDB): domain Bacteria; phylum Pseudomonadota; class Gammaproteobacteria; order Enterobacterales; family Enterobacteriaceae; genus Photorhabdus; species Photorhabdus cinerea. The sequence continues at coordinate 77,293 of NZ_PUJW01000013.1, read as the reverse complement.
CTGGCTGTTTATTGATAATCATTGAGCATTATTCTTAGCCCGCTCAGCACGCTTACGACGCATTTCTTTTGGATCGGCCAATAATGGGCGATAAATTTCCACCCGATCACCCTCTTCCAAAACATCCGTCAGCTTGGCGGGACGACTATAAATTCCGAATTTATTTTTTTGCAGATCAATATCACTACGCAAAGTCAGCAAACCTGATGCAACTATCGCCTGCTCTACAGTCGCACCTTGGGCCAATTTCACAGTACGCAGATATTGGCGGTTAGGCAATGCATAAACGACTTTAATATTGATATCAGGCACTATAAACCTCGCGTGCGCGCAAAGTAAAAGCCTGAATCATACTTCCGACTAATTCCTTAAAAATCCTACCAAAAGCCAATTCAATCAGCTTATTGGTAAACTCAAAATCCAAGTGCAGCTCGACTTTACAGGCATCATCACTAAGTGGAATAAACTGCCAACCACCCATCAATTTACGAAAAGGCCCATCCACCAGTTGCATATTAATACTTTGGTTATCAGCCAGAATATTCCGAGTAACAAAAGTCTTACTAATACCCGCTTTGGAAACATCGACTGACGCAGTCATTTCATTACTACTGATACTCAGTACACGACTGCCGACACATCCCGGTAAAAAATCCGGATAAGAACCAACATCATTGACCAATTTGTACATTTGTTCCACGCTGTACGGTACTAACGCAGAGCGACTAATCTGTGGCATATCATTTCCTGTAAGGCTTAATTGTGGCAAATAATATCACCTATACGTGATCAAAGAAAAATCTGTCAGCGTATAATGCAATAAATACTCATTAATCGGCAAATATGCTGTGGGAAAAGATTTCTTTCATCAAAGCATTCAGTATAATGTACACACTATGACAAAGAAAAAAGCACACAAACCCGGTTCGGCAACCATTGCCATGAATAGACGAGCCCGTCACGAATACTTCATTGAAGAAGAATTTGAGGCTGGTCTCTCGTTACAAGGATGGGAAGTCAAATCACTGCGCGCTGGTAAAGCTAATATCAGCGACAGTTACGTTTTACTCAAAGATGGCGACGCTTATCTTTTTGGTGCCACCATCACTCCGTTAAATGTAGCTTCTTCCCATGTCGTCTGTGATCCAATGCGCTCACGCAAACTCTTACTCAATCAGCGCGAACTTGATTCATTATACGGTCGAGTCAATCGCGAAGGTTATACCGTTGTTGCCTTATCTCTCTATTGGAAAAATGCCTGGTGCAAAATCAAAATTGGCGTAGCAAAAGGCAAAAAGGCACACGACAAACGTTCAGACATTAAAGAACGTGAATGGAAATTAGACAAAGCACGTATTATGAAGAATGCTGGAAGATAAATTCTGGTATTATGGTTTAATATTCTGATATACTTGCGTTCAAGACACTTGGGGCTGATTCTGGATTCGACGGGATTCGCGAAACCCAAGGTGCATGCCGAGGGGCGGTTGGCCTCGTAAAAAGCCGCAAAATAATAGTCGCAAACGACGAAAAATACGAACTAGCAGCTTAATAACCTGCGTAGCTCCCTCTCTCCCTAGCCTCCGCTCTTAGGACGGGGATCAAGAGAGGTCAAACCCAAAAGAGATCGCGTGGATACCTTGCCTGGGGTTGAAGCGTTAAATCTAATCAGGCTAGTTTGTTAGTGGCGTGTCTGTCCGCAGCTGGCAAGTGAATGTAAAGATTAGACTAAGCATGTAGTACCGAGGATGTAGGAATTTCGGACGCGGGTTCAACTCCCGCCAGCTCCACCAATTTAGTAGGGACAGTGACAGGACAACAGCTTTAAAAACAGTGAGTTAGCAAAGTTGATTGGACACTGACCGGACAATGAAGGAACACAAAAGGATACGCAAAGGAGCCGCGGAGCTTTTGGAAAAACCAACCACAATTAGGTTGGTTTTTTTATGTCTGTAGCATAGCAACCAATTCCTCACTGTCAGGTGTTAATACCATACTCATTAAAATAGAACTAACACCTCTATTATAATGCGTAGTGCAAAATAAAATGCCTCACCAGATCTCTGCTTCATTGGGTATTATTCATAAATCCAGCACCTGATACCGTCAGTTTTTGACGCATGCATGTGACCCAACTTCATATAACAGTCACCTTAGTGATAGGTATTTCTGGTATGGCATATCCTATGTTCATGGAGTCTAGTTCATGTCACTTAAGCGGTCATTTTATTTACCAATGTCACCCTACCGGCGAAATGGCTATACTATGATGTGTCGATAAGCAGTTTATATTTGTGGAGTAATTTTGAAACGTATACCGCCAGAATTGTTTAAGTCTGAAATGAAACGAAAAGGCTGGACGCGCCGCGAACTGGCTGTACGGTGGGGCAAATCAGAAACATGGATCAGCAAAATAGTGAATAATATAGAACGGGATCAACACTGGAATGACGCCCTCAATGGACTGCCTGAAAACGAAAAGCCCAGGTAAACTATAGGTCACATTTTTATTGCAGAAAGGTGACCTATAGTTCATAATTCAACATTGAGAGACTATTTTCACTGACGCAGAGCTACCGGGCGGGCACCCGATAACCCTGCTTACCACAACTAACTATATAAGGTAGTTAATTATGGCTAAACGCGATAATAAAACAATTCGCAGAATTTCCCAAGCTGAACGTTTTGGCAAGGTAGCTAAAAGCGGTATTTCTTTAAAAGGAAAATGGTTACAGGAGGCTGGATTTACCTTCGGAATGCCACTAAAAATCCGGGTGATGCCGGACTGTATTGTTATTACCGCCCAGAACACTCAGGAACTCTGGCAATGCCTGGAAGGACTGAGTATTGAGCCATTTAACCCCAGTGCTGCTATTGATTGGATTAAGTATTATCCTGGTGGGTTGATGATTATCTAATAGACTAAAGCATAAATGGACTACACCTTTAAATGTTGGATAGTTATCCAACATTTTGAGGACGATTCAGTCAGAGTAGTACAGAAAAGCCATATTTGATTAGACTTATCTAACTATTGGGGGTCGGTTCAATTGGCCCTGATTCCGTTATTCTAAAGGTTTTTCGGGCCAGTTAATATCTGACGCTGAATTAACATCAATTCGGTTCAATAATACTCTATATTTTTTTAACTCTGTTAACAGCGATTTTTCCTCATCACTCGACATCCCCAAATCTACAGCATCTTGTAACGGAGCGATCTGTTTACTTACAGTGAACATAAGTTGCTGTTTCTTATGTTCTGCTTGTTGCTGCTGTTCCCATCTAAGCTTTATTTTATCACTTTCTGATATTATCCACTTTTCACTATCCCATTTGTGATAAACAGACGGTGCTTGTTTTGTAAGAATTGGATAACCCTCTTTATCACTGACGATAGCAAAGCCGCGTGATTGACCGTCAAGCAATTCATTGTGTTTTTCTACTGTTATTTCAACACACTCTTCATGAGCTTCATTATAAAAAGCACATTCTTTTCTGGAAAAATAGACCATTTATACCCCCCAAAATAATATATGTACAACTTTGCTTGGGTTCTCATTATTGTTGGGAGTACCTGCTTGATATTCAAATGTCGATAGTGTTGCATTACGTACTAATGTGTGACCAGTTGATGTATTGATACTCGACATGCTTGCAATATAACCAAAAAACTTATTTTTAAAAGAAATTGGATAATTTACTTTTATCCATGATTTCTGATCTGATGCAACCTTAACCCATTGAATAATAATCCCGGTATCTCCACATTGCCACCAACCATTTTCGGATTTTATAGCTGTATTTTGTAATGCAAGAGTACCACTTCTCTCAGGCGTTAATATATTGTAACGCCGCTGATTCCTGGGATCATTAGAATAGATATGTAACAATTTCCCTTCTGAACCATTAATTCCCAATACATACCCATCTTTCGACTTAAAACGTAATTCAGGAAATGGAGTTTTACTATCAATCAGTAAACTGCCAATTGTTGCGGTTTTATCGCTAGAAATGCGCAAGAAAGTATTATCGCTCTCAGATTTAGCATAACTTCCCACATCCCCAGCATTCAAACTAATATCCCCGGCCAACAGCTTCCCGTTAATTTTCCGGCTATTCGGCACCGCCCCTTTAGCCAACTCCACCGTTTCCGATAAACCGATATTTTTTACAAATTCAGTTTTATTGAAGATGTCAGCGCCATTTTGATTTTTAGCGAGCTTATTATTAGCATTAATTCACATCAGAAACAAGTTTCTGAGTTGCTGCAAGGGTATTACTGTTACCTGTCTTGTCTGTAAGTTGGGTGATGCCTTTTTCTGTGAGTGTGGCGTCAAGAATAAAATCTTGAGTTGCAATCTCTCCCAGTCCCAAATTATTACGCGCTGTCGCTTTGTTATTAATATCAGATAAGTTATTAGCTTTCTGTAGAAATAACCCATTAGGATCTGCTAGTAGATTTTTCCAACCGGAAACTGATGTACTATCCGGATCTGTATTGTTATCTTCTACCCCATTCCACCAAATTTTACTTCCATCAAAACTGGCAACAATGGCCCCTTTAGGATAACCATCAATGGCAGCACTAAAGTCAGCATTATACGAATACAAGCCACCAGACATTGAATAACGTATTGCGGTAGTAATATCATTCAATATCCCGTTCATATCCTTGCCAGATGGAGGAATTCCACCAGCAGACTGTCATCGTTAACGGGGGAAAACCGCTCAGATACGTAGCTACGCCTTTTGCCAAGCTGCTTTCAGTTGATTTTGTTGCAATCTCGTTATAGTCTCCGGCGCTCGCAAACGGAACAACAATAAGATTAGGTTTTTCAGTTGATTTCATTTGTTGGTATCCTTTGAACGATTGCGACACTGACACCAACCGGGTAAGGCAGTGCTCCCGATGTTTGAACAATTGCTAATTCTGCTGTTGATATCTGAAATTCAAATACATAACTCATCTTCATATTTCCATCATCAGTGATATATGCACGTCCGCTATCGCTAAACATATAAACAAGCATTCTGTTGATGTTTGGTATAGTGCAGTCAGATATATTTGATATGGCTTTCATCATAATTAGCTTTCGGTACATCTGATCTGATAGCTCAATAGTTTTTGTTTTTGACTCCCCGGAATAAAATGGTGCTTGGTCAAATGGATTTGGATCTGTCGTTGTCGGAACATTCAGTAAAGCTTCACCAAAACCTATACCGTAAGTATTTGCTGTGTCAATGTTCCAAATCAGGTCGTAAAATGTATTAATAAATTCAGCGGAGGAAACAGCGGCATTGAAACTTCGAATAAGTGAGTTGAGTTTTGGACTAGCGGCATACTGAGCAAGAATAGTTGCTCCCATATTTTCCATTTATGAACCTACTAATTTCACAGATATATTATCAACGTCAAGCGTTGGAATTTCATCAATACCAAAACTAATTGATGTTAAATAAGTAGTACCGTCACGACTAAGCGTAATATTGTAAATATCAACACTCGATGTATCTATGTTATAAACACCTGAATAATATCTACCAGCAAATAATGTAGATGCTATTCTTGCTCGCGTTCCACCGTCTTCACCGTTAAACGCTTGTGCTATAGCCGACTTAACTTGTGTTTCAATATCAGCAGGAAGGTAATCACTATCAGCAAGTGAGACGTTGGCATAAACACGAATGGACGTTGGTATCACATATTTAATTTCATACTCAGGGTACGGCTGAACATAATTTTCATCATCAACAATTGTGTGAATTGTATTTCCATTCGTAGGAATACCTGGCGGCTTTTTCTTCCAGATTGCTCTAGCGACATCCTCAGTCTTTCCCCCATATACAGCAATATAAATAGAGTTCGATGCTATTCTGTATTTTGATACCCCGACTGTTTTTACTACCGAAGTATCATTTGAAATAACGTATGCATCTGCTACCCCATTTACTTCTAATACTGCTGCATAAATAGCATGTAATGAGTTTGTCGCATTTTTAGCAACAGATTGTTTACGACGATACTCAAAATTAGCGCGGGTTTCCTCATCTGTACCAGGTACACCAGCACTCGCATTACTGATACCAGACCACCCGGGCACCGAGCTATAAATCGTGTTCAAGTCATCAATTTGGCATGCTAACGGCCCTGTTGTTGAGTTTTGGAAAACAACATCAACAGAGCCGCTGTCAGGGATCTTAGCCTCTGTTATTGAATGATAAAGATACCCTTTTTTATCTTGAGCAATACTACCAATTGGAATAACAGTATTAACTAACCCAGTGCATATTGCTGTTACCGTTGTTCCCGATGCAGGAATTCGATCTAAAAAATAAATTCGTCCGATAGCATCTTGAAAACGTCCGGTTGCATAATCCGGGTTAATTTGATTGACGATAGCAAGTAACTGATCGTTCTTGTCAGCAATGATAGCCGCATCACTCATTGCTATTTGACCCTGTGGTGTTTTAAGCTCGTACTCATTGCACCACCCATTGCTGTAGCCAAATCATTTAGCCGCCCATTTAAAATATCAACCTCATCGGGCACAGTTAGACCCGTCTTTGTAAAGGTTACACTTGGAACACTTGTTGTCAGTACTACAGAGTTAGTCATCAGAAATTTACCACCGTTGATTGATTATTCATGTCCGTTATTGTCATCGTGCCCGCAATAGTTCTTTCGTTCCCGTTTATAACTTTACAAATGGCAGATTGAACATAAGGTAACTTCACTGCTTCTTGTTGCATTTTGCTGTTGATTAGTTGAGTTCCCGGCCAATGTCCCAAAATTCGCTGGTAATAAGGAATACCCAATGTTGTGTCATACCAGCACTCACCCAGATATGTACTACAGGCACAAGCGACATCCTGCGCTACAGAATAGGGATTATCAGTAATGGCGATATTTCCAGAATCATCTAACGTTAAATCCCATGACTCGGTATCAAGCAGAAGTGAACGAGTTTGCATTTTCGAACCCTATAGAAATAAAAAAACCGCAATTAAGCGGTGTAGATATGAAAAAACCCGCACTGTGGGCGGGTTTATTGACGACTACTCAAAAAATTTTAAGCAGCTTGACGATGATTCTTACGCTTTCCTTGAAGCTCAACTTTTGGCTTATGCTCAAACATTTTTGGGGCAGCTTTTATCAACAAGTCAACAGCTCCACCCACAGCAGTATACACCTGCTGCGTATCAAATTTTTTGATATCTTTAATGGCTGCTTTCTGCTTTGACATAATGACTCCTAAGAGATTTTCTCTCCAATAGCTTTGAGCCTGAGCCCATAAGGGGTGTTCACATTAACAAAGTTTTCTCTTGCACAAAAAACAAACTAATACTTGTTGGTTTTCGTATGCTATCACTATAAACTCTAGTGTCTAGTCTTTTTTTATCAATCTTTGATTGTCTTGAATATTGTTTCAAACGTATCAATATCAGCCTCCATAATGTAACCACACTTCATCATGTTAAATCCATAAGATGAGTAATAGGAGATTACTTCTTCAACAGGCTCAATGATACGGATATATTTACCCTGTGCAGATTTACAAAACATGTAAGCAGCCATCAGGGTAAGTTGAAACATTTTCCCATTTAAAGGATGTTTTGCGTCATCACGATAGAAGTTCTCTATCATATGAATTTCAAAACTTTCCTCATCAATGGAATATGTACATAAAGCTAGCCCAGAAGGAGGTCCTTGCACATTTCCACATTCTACCAGCTTTAAGCAAAATTCAAATTTATCTTCTCTGTTTCCTACCCTAGACAAACATTCATCCCAGTTTAGTTCGCCATATCCGCGAGAAAGGATTCTGTAATCATCATCAAAGATATCCCCTACAGCAAGGTTAAGCTTAAGCTCATCAACAATAATCTGCATGCTATTTCTTACCACATGCCCGATCTGCTCAAGATTAAACATTCTTTATCTCTCATTTTTAATTGGTTGATATATCTTACAGCTTTTTGTGATTATTTCATATGCTATTTAACTTTTCTTGCCATTAAAATGTGCACTATTTAACAATGACAAATGAGTTAACAATTAACCCCAAACCAAGGATGGCTATATCCACCAGTGTGACTCAGGTTTATAACTTACCGTTCTCTATATTTTATTCTCTAAACTTCAGCTAAAATAAATAATGTTGACTTCAATGTGATTGACTTTATAGTACAGAACAATTGCTTCTATCTCTATATCAGTCAAAAGAAGCTCTTTTCCAAGTCGCACATACTCGTAACCTTTTCCAGTTTCACAGTTCAACTAATACTGTTACCTGTTAAAACAATGACCGAGAAAAATAAAAAATTTACCTGGGTTTCACAAAGATTTCTTAGTTTCTTCATTTCTACATATTTATCATCCTTATTTACAGCTTTAACTATCTCACGGTTCCATCGAATGTTGCATTTCCACCGTTACCCTCCACCACCTTGAATAACCGCACCATTTAATATAATAGATGGTGAGTTCATTGTGATTGAATTTGATGAAGTCATTTCCGTTGTTGGAGCGACTACGTTAATTTTATTCGGTGAAACAATACTTATCTGATTATCTATAAATTCAACATATTGTTGTGGTTCTGCGTTTAAAACTCCACCCAGATAAATTGCATCTGAATAATTGTGCGTTCTTTTTGAACCCGACAATGCCGGTGCTTTTGTTGCTCTGATGCTGCTAATATCACGATCACAGATAGCAATTAAACCAATATCACCAACAACCGGATTCATAATGACAGTACTGTTACCACGCTGAAGACGAAATACTGGAACATTATAGATTATTCCATTCTCGATTTTTCTCCCGGTTCCCGTCATATTATGTACCATCGGCTTTACATCTACGGTTTTCCCGTTCGATTTAATAATAAGGCCCAAAGTGATAAAAACATGCTGACTAAGAAACTGCCTCATGACAAAGTCAAAAGCATTCGCTTCACTGTTTATGTCCGTTGGTTTTGTTGTCAGCTTCGTCATTGTTTTTATCCTCTGTTTTCACTGGAGTGCCACTAAAAGATGGGTTGACCATAAGGCCAAATAGTTACTTTATCAATCCCGAAGTCAGTGTCTATATCTAGCGCATTTGCCGCCTGTTGGATTTGATTAACAACGTTTCCTGTATAATGAGGATTTGAGATAACACCTGTGGCGCCATAATTTTCAACCGTTAGACCCGCTTTTTTAGCCATTGCAGTAATAATATCGACAATATCCACATCTCCCGATGCAGTGAACGGTTCAACTTCCTTTGCTCTTAGACCAAACATCACACTGGCTGTTATCGTCAGGGGAGTATCGGGTAACTGATTAAAATCTGCATAAGCATCACTGATAAAACCCTCAAATATGGCATGACTATCCGCCCACACCCGCATTAAGTTGAATTTCGCACTACCAATCCAGATCCCGCGATAACTCAACGTTGCCATTTGGCTGGTTGTTAAGCCCCAGATTTGTAATGTTATTTGTGTCCCTGATATGCCGCCCCACGCCGCCATGTTGACATAAGCGCGTGCATTTTCGATAGTCAGTATATTGTTACCGCTATCATCAAATATCTTGCCGTCAACTAGCTGAAATTCAACTTTGATATTGCGTTACTTGTACGTCACTGAATCACCCCTCTTGGAAAAAGGTAATATAATTTGTAGCGTTGCCCTAACCCTTCCCAATAGGGATCAGATGAACCATCCAGATCAGCAAAAAACAGTTCACCCTGGAACCGTAAGTAACTGTAACGGACAATTTTATTGCAGTTGAGGCACACAACTCCCTGCAATATAGGTTTATCATTAACGGTTAAATCCATATATAAACTTGTGCTACGTTGATTGAGACGTATCATGCATGACTGCTCATTCAAGGTCACAGTGAACTCCTGAGCTTTGGCTGCTCTGATCGCTATTTCAATCACGTTAATTTCCTTGATAATTCTTCTACTGCATCATTGAGATGGTTGGTGGCACTCAATACAGAATCATTTAATGGACCGGTAATCGTCTCTGTCGCACACTTGAAACCGGATGAAACTTTATCGGCAACTTGCGTTGCAGCACTGGAAACGGATTTTTTCAATCCGGTCAGGGCCTTTTTGACATCGGATAGTGTGGCGTGTTTTGTTGAACTTGTTGACGGTTCGGTATTTTTACTTGGGCCTTTCGCCGTCTCATTCTTTGTTGTATTCGACTTGTTAGCAACATTGCTGCTCATTTTCACTTCGGCAATGTCTTGTACAGCCTGGAAAACTGCGGTCACAATCAGTAAGGTAACACCGTTATCCTGCCTTATTCGAAAATCGTACTTAATCAAATCATAACTTGTGTACGTAGTATCAGGTGTTTCAATGTCGTAAATTTCGGCACTGGATACCATCTTATCTAACGCTTCAAGAACATCAGAACGGGACGTCAGGGTGAGGTTTGTTAAGTTAGGCACGGAACCAGAAAAACCGGTCCACCCCTCAAACGAAAATGTCACATGGACTTCACCGGGTCGCTGCACTTTATTGTACGATGTGTAGCCGCCTTTCTCTATCGGCACCGTAGTGATTGATGCCTCTCGTGTGACTTCTACTGCAATGAATAAGGTGGGCGTAAACGGCTTCTGCCCGGATGCATAATAAATACCATACCCTGGAGATATCATACTGTTAACAGCAGATGTATCTGCATCGGTCTTGCGTATGCTGGCTTTTTGTTCATCAGTCATTTGATACAATGGTTCGAATGTAAAGTTAATATCAGGATCAATTTCGCCAAATTCGGATAATTGAATAATATCAATCATTCGTGCCAGTCCATCTTTCACTAACATTTGCAAGGTAGCAATGAAGTCATAGAAAACACGGATTTCCCCATCAGATGACGCATTTAGCCCGCTCGGTGTGATACCTGTAAAAATAACTAATGGTATGCTACTGACTGAACTCATATGTTCCTGAGACTGTGCTTGCAATGAATCAAGGCCACTTAGCGGTGTATTGAACTGGAAAAACTCCTCTTCTTTATCCAGCATCATTACCCCTCGGTTATCACGCATCTTGTTAAACAATTCTGCACGATAAATTAACTGATCGGGATTATTCGTCTGTCCTTGTAACGTCGATTGAAGATTGGTTTTAAATCCAGACACAGAGAATGAATGGATCAAATCAGATACGCTATCACGTGTCCTATACCAGTTTTGTACATAAGATTCTGCAATCTGAGTCAGTGATAAGCCGCCGAAATTATACGCAGGTTTAAACATATCGGTTAATGGCCTGGTGATAAATGTAATCAAACGGCTGTCATGTACAGTTTTTGCCATCACATACCAACTTGATGGCTTATAGAAATCATTACTCAACGGGTTGTTAGCGTTATAAATACCGGGATATGTCCATACTGGTTCAATGACGTTAAAACCGATAAAACTTCCCTTTGTGATTTTTTTGGGTGACAGAAATAATCTAGACTCAAGTTCAACCGGATCGGTTGCAGCAAGCACACCTTTTGATGTTCGCACGTCAATATAAATCTGACCACGCCCAAAAAAACCATCATGTTCAATGGATTTTTTTAACCGTTCACGAACATGGAATTTTTCAATAGCCTCATTAAGCGCTTTAATTTTATCTGATTTGTCATCAATCCCCCACGGACGTTAACTTTATCCACTTACGAGTCATCTCCCCTGCAATAGTGCCTACCATTTTCCGATATTCGGGTAATTGTGACAGTTGGACCAGATAAGGATAACCGGGGAAACCCACATCCCCCGATATACCACCTATACCGGTCATATATTCATAAGGTGTAGAATCCATTGCCATTAATGCGGATAACTGCTCAGTAGGAACAACACCGGGAGGGGCCTGTATGGTTCAACAGGCCGAGCTACTTTTCTCTCTGTTATCGATCCGACAGTATCCGGATGTATATTCATCGGCTGAGGTGATGCTTGATCAATATCCTGTTCAACTGGCGAAGCCTCCGCTTTCTTTTTCTTACGTATGGAAAACATCAAATTCGCCCCAACAGATTCTTAGATATACGAAGAGGATTGTTTTTACCTGTGATATAACCATCCAGCGAATAACGTACTGCATCCCATAAGTGGTTATGTTTGTCGAGCACCACCGGCAGGACTTCACCGGTCAGGCGGTCTGTCTTGTATGAATAGAGCCTTGCCTCATCAATCATGTGCTTACAGCGTTCATGAATAATGATTTCTTCAAAGCCTTTAAGATAAGTGATCCCGTCCTCAACACTTCCGGGCCATTTTGTGGCGCCGTCAATAATGAACCCCTGACGCGATAAGTAGCTGATAGTTTCTGGTCGGCTACTGTCCCCATGAATAGGCCATTTGCGAGAAAGTGGCACTGAATCATAGAACTGGGGCATTTCATCTAATTCAACGCCTACCCCATAGGCTTCATATTCGATATATAGTTTGGTACCGATAATGAAGCAGCGAATTAATGTTGACGGGTCATTAGCGAAACCGAAGTCAGCCCCATAGAAAAGTCTGTCGGCTTCTAGCCACAGCTCATTAGAAAATGCCTCAACCCGGTACTTGCCAAAGAAGATAACCGCTTCACTGAGTGCTTTTGGTAATCCAAGCCAAATATGCTCATACGCTTCATAATCGATGCGTTTGCAATATTCCATCTCTTGCCGGAGTACGTCAGGGAAAAAGGCGTTATCGCAATAGTTAACCTTGCGAATAATAACACCGCCGTCAGGGGGATCTTCCTGATGCCGGGTCATCAGTTTGTATGTTGGGTCTTCCTCTTCTCTGGGGTTGAAAGAAACCCAGACTTCGGATTTATTGGCGCGAACGGTCGGACCAAGAATATCCCAACTATCTTGTGAAACAGTCTGAGCCTCTTCAACCCAACAGATCTTAATGCCATGCATCGACTTGATGCTTTGAATATTGTTACGAAGACCTTTAAACGTGAAGCGAGTGCCATTCCGACCTTCTATCTCGTTGTTCTTAACTTTATAGAAGTGGGACAAGCCAAGCTCAATGATTTGCGCCTCAAGCAGTGCAAGTACCGAATCATTGATTGAGTTCTGGAATTCACGCGCACAGAGAATCGTCATTGACTCTATAGCACCCAACAATACCAGCGCACGAGCAATCTCTACCGATTTACCGCCACCACGCCCGCCGTACGTCCAACGCCAACGAACAGAGCCTAACGGTTGGTCGTATAAAACTTCTGTCGCCCAGTCACTACTAAAGGCGTACAGAACACCATCAATTATGACCGGGCTGTCTATTTTCCCTCGCGCAGTTTTTCCATGTGAGAAACCCACACATCAGCCGGGCAATTCGCAGGGGTCACAATGCAGACCTTTCCATAGCTCAATCCGGCCAAATCGACATTAACTTCTGTCTTATTACTACTCATGTCAATACCAGTGAGCTGAGCTGCGTTTTTAATATTTGGCGCAACTTGACCAAATTTCTTATCTGCTAACGCTTGCTGCGCTGCCTTGTGTGATAACTCGGCTAAGTCTTTGGCATTAAATGAAACCAGAAGCGCAGCCTCTTGCCTCAACTCCTTTATGCGCCGTCGAATGTCAGGCCGCTTGAACATCACACTAGCCTGTGATTCGGCGTTGTTTGGTGCATAACCCGCGCAGATAGCCGCCTCTTTCTGCGGCATGCCCTGCGCAATATTCTGAGCAAAGCTCTCATGCTGTGGTTTAAGTATCCCTAGGTTTTCTTTGTCATCATTCTGCGAAAGTACGCAAATTGCACTTTCATCTTGTGCAGGCGCAAGCTGCTTTTGTGCAGTATTGCACAGCCGGTTTTTTAATGTATCGACGAGCACTAGCGTAGTTCAGTCCCTGCAATTTGCACCACTCACGCGGTGATATGCCAGTTTTAGCGTGTTCGGACAGGAACCGTTGCTGAAGCTCGTCCCAGTCCGGTTTTGCCATTTCATTTCCTTAAATAAAAAAAGCCGCACTGGGCGACCTTGTTTGAATTTATTTAGCTGTTGGTGGTTCTGGTAGTCGCATCCAATGTGTAACCGTGTAATGTGAATACTGGGTACTACCACTTACAATTATTCTAGAGAACTCATTTAGACTATCATAGACTGCTGTACCTATACCTTTATCAGTGACAACAAGAAACATTTCATATTGTCTAACCATTTCAGGCAATTTGTCATCTATTGATATCCAATTCATTCTTTCTTCCTTTAATCTGATCAATTAATGAACAATGTATCATTATCGTAGTCACTTATTGAATAGACACCATTATACATGCCTGCTTTTAACCACATCAGGTAAGGTAGTTTCTTACTTTCCACAGTCGAGGAAAATTGATAAATTGGTCATTCCACAGTCAAATGAGGCATTAAGAATGACATCTTTCACTGTTCGTGTAGAGCTTCATAATGCTGTTAGCTCTGATTACGATTTACTCTACGATAAAATGAAAGTTAAAGGCTTTAAAAAGACAATTACCCCTGGTGATGGAACCCGATATTATTTACCTTCAGCAGAATATAATTATGAATCTAATAGTAAGGACAGAGGAGAAGTTCGTGATTTAGCTTACGACATCGCCAAATCAGTAAAGAAAAATCCATCAGTGTTGGTCACCGAATCTAACGGAAGAACCTGGAAAGGACTTGATGAAACTTAATCCTCTCCTGAGCCACGAGCAGACTCTTCACTTTCCAAGGCCACAAACGTCTTCCCTACATGGTGGCCTGGAAATCTTAACAACATTCAAACCCAGGCTTAGTTTATGTTGGTATTTCATCCTCAACATATCTACTAATACTTCACGTGCTATTAATTGTGATTCAGATATTAACTCTTTAAATTTCATAATTAATCCTTACTAAATTATTTCCAAACTGGAAACAGTTGCAATTAGAACTTTCCGCTACATCTAAAATAAATCCGTGGTATCACTAGACCATCAGACAAAAACTTATATAAAACTCTACAAAAAAATTTTAATGAAGTTACTTTATAAAATAGGTACGTAATTTACGGTTTCATATAAATTAAGATTCCAAAATAGTTTTACATCTTATACTACTCATAATTATATATAACAATGGGTGAGTAATGCTGCGTGTAGCAGAATTATGAAACGTTATTTATTGTCTTATCTTCTTCACAATATGGAATTATCATTATTGACTTTATAGTAATACTTAGTATTACTATAAGTTCACCTCATTTGAAACACAACTAAAGGATATTCTATGAACCTTGAAGCTCTCCGCTATTTAGTTGAAAAAAAGAGAGAAATTATTGAATCGAGTGCTATTGAGCATGAGTTAGACGAAAAAACTGTTTATGGCATTGCATCTTTTGTTTTAGAAAATGGAACAGATAAGCTTTCTTCTCGCCAGCTTTACAACTTTAACAAAGCAATCCTTCCCTTAATTGAAAATTTGTGTTGTACAGGACATAGCATTGGAGAAGAGCACACTACATGTAACTTTCTACTTCCTGACTCGCAATTATATGAATACTACGCCTACGACGAAACTTTATGCAAAAGTTGTCAATCTGAAGTTGATTACTATAACTATGGTATGTCAAAAGCATCAAAACCGGATTAATCTCAATTTTTTTGAACAATTTTACTCTGAATAGTCTTTTACCTGTGCTGTGAAGAGTCCCCATTTCTGGCTTAGAGTGTAATTATTCGTTGATAATTTCTTTGAACGATCACCACTCAATCTCTTCACGCACTTTTTCATATACTAAGAAAAGAATCCCTCTTTCTGTCATAATCACCTCACTGACACCGAGTCCTAATATAGTTCTGCAAGCCCAAAATTATTTGCTTTGAAATTGCAATTCGATCTCTGAGAATCCAATAATTTCGGATAGCGGAGTTAGTAGGTCGGGGGGAGCTGCATCATCCAATTTGGAGGTGGCAGTGGTTTCATCTTAATTACAGATGGCCGCGATGCGCAACCGACGACGACCAGCGGTAACATCATTGCGAAGAGCATCAATTTCAGATTTAGCATTAGCAAGTTCCTTCGTATGTTTCACATCCAATTCGTTCAACATCGTGATGTGAGAGTTCTGATAGTCGATAGTGTCTGTGAGTTGCTGAATGTCTTCTTGCTGCTGCTTTGTAACATGACGTTCTCTCTGTAACTCAGAGTGATAGTAATACGCTATCAATAAAATAAGGATCAACGCTAGTATCGTGTAGTAATGAAAGCTAAATTTCATAGCAACAACACCCCAGAAACCAGCCCCATCCATCTTTACCTATCAAAGCAAGAACGAAACCAAACAGAAACAATATTCTGGCCAACGAATATCTATTCATCCAGCCCCCAGCAAGTTAATTCCGATTCTTGGGCACGTCGCTCAACTTGACCATAACAGCCGTTTGCCTGCCCTTTGGTCTGTCAACAGTCTCGACAATTGTCAAATACCCAGCGTTTTATCTCAGCACAAGCGCCTTTCTTATCTCCGGCATTCAGCTTTCTATAGAACGTGGAAGAGAAGCATTTCGATGGGCCAATGTTATATGGGCAAAAGCTGGCAATACCTGCTATCTGAGGCTCAGTTAATGGCACTCGCACATTGCGTTTTACCCATGCAATGGCCTGCTTTGCTTCTTGTGCATTGAGGTCACGGCACTGATTCGGTATTAACCTTATCCCCTGACGAGCGGGAGCTCCATCAATCCGAGTCACACCTCGGCAAATTGCCCAGACTCCCCCCGCATCCTGATACGTTGATAGCCGGTTACCCTCTTTCTCGTCCAAGAACTGAGACAGTATCGCCGTGGCACCTGCACCAGAGAGAACCAGACCGATAACCGCAGCACTTAACTTACTGGTCTTTGTCATTGCGGCTAAGCTCCCGATGCTTGTAGTACCAGTTGACCCCAAAGGTGCCAACAGTACAGATAATGCCAATAATGATGGCCCAGTCGTTCAGCGACAGAGCTCCAAGCATTGCTGTAAATGTGCCCCAAGTGTATGCAGTGGGGCTGGTGTATTTGTCCATACGCATAATTCCATCCCACTGATGGAGTGATCATTTAGTTAATTTAATTATTTGGGCTAATTTGCCCAGTATTGATTTAAAAGACTCAATAAGCATCAGACTTCACTGTATTAAGAGAAGAACGTATACTTGCAACAAATTTGAATTACCTGACATACACATTTTCATGAGCTTAATTTACATACGACTATATATTAATAAAATTGTTGTTCGCAACGTCAGCACTGGTAAGGAAGTCTCTGGTACCCCCGACACTCCCTTTACCACATCTCGTTTATTACTAGGGCAAATGATACCTGCAATGTTTTTGCTTAAAAAATTAATAAAGAAAGTGAGAAAAAATACTTGGTATAACTTTTTTTTGTCAAACCATCATGTAATTATTCAGCCGATGGAAATGAATGAAGGTGGACACAGCCAAGTTGAATTTAGAGCTTATATAGATCTCGCTAAGAGCATTACTTCAAGTCAAAAAGTTAATCTCTGTTCACCTAGATTACAACCACTTTCTGACGATGAAATCCGCCAAATACTATCCAACAATTCACTATTTCGCCATAATAACTAATGAGAGAAACTCAAATAACCCCTCACCGCAGCGAGGTAGTTATTCATATTATTACCCCAATTTCCCGCTTAGTTTGGTTAAAGTACTCTTCTTCCAATTCTACACCCAAGACCCTACGATTCAGCTTCAGTGCCGCTTTTAGTGTTGAGCCCGATCCCATAAAGAAGTCCGCCACCAAATCCCCTTCCCGACTACTGGATCGGATAATATGCGCCATCAAGTCTGCCGGCTTTTCGCAAGGATGTTTACCTGGGTAATACTGAACAGGTGGAAAAGACCAGACATCAGTATAAGGCACATCTACCGTCACCGAGAACGGACGGCGCAGCAGCCCATATTCCAGACTCAATTCCTCATATTGGCGTGACAGAGTAAGATGAGATTCTACTAACTCATGATACGGCCTGTTTAATTCTCCGTTCTGGTGTTTTTCTCTGGCTATTCGAGCGAACAATACCCGCAGTTTTTGGTAATCCACTTCATTGGGTAATTGCCACTGGCTATCACTGAACCAGTGACTGGCCATCTGTTTTCCCGTGGCAGTGTTAATTTCTTTTGCTGTGACACCCAACACCTTTCGTGCATTGCGAAAGTAGTCCACAAGCGGTTTAAAGACATATTGCTTAAGTTCGCGGCATTTGTGGAAATACCCATCACCTTTAGGTTGATAAGGCCCCTGATAATGTTCAGCAAAGATGATCCGTTCAGTGGAAGGGAAATAAGCCCTTAAACTTTCTTTATTCTGCCTGCGCCATGGACCTGAAGGTTTTGCCCAGATAATGTGGTTAAGCACATTGAACCGTTCACGAACAAGGACTTCCGTATCAGACGCCAGACGCGAACCACAAAACATATACAAACTGCCGTTGGGTTTCAGCACACGCCAGAATTCAGTCAGTACTTCATCCAACCACTCAAGATAAGCCGTTACATCCTCCCATTGTCTGTCCCAACCACACTCTTTTACCCGAAAATAGGGTGGATCAGTGGCAATTAAGTCTATGCAGTTGTCTGGTAACGTTTTGATAAATCGTAGAGAGTCGTCATTAATTAATGTGATACCACTTAAATTCACAATATTTTCCATAAATCGATACTGGCTTACTCTCTGGTTAGCACAGAACAGGCGAATGGCTAGTGTCGTCAACTCCACCAGCCGTCCATTTCACCGCTTAAGAAGTTACCCCATCAGGGCAACGCTTGAAAAAGGTGTCGTTGTCCCGGCTTTCCATCAAGCCAGCCAGACAAAATTGAGTTAAAAGTAATTGGCAACGCGGTGTTGATAGCCCCGTCAGAGTTGAAACATCAGGAATAGAAACCCAGTCATACATTGGTACGGTTTCTAAAACACATGAGGCTGTTGTTGTCATATCTTCATGTTTTAGCATGATAATTTAAACCTTTGGTCAATTATTGTGCATAGACACACATGTAACTCTGACCGATGACAACAGCAAGTCTTATCTGAATTTCAGGCAATAAAAAACCCCGCACGGGGCGAGGCTATCAGTCACGAATGCTACTATCGCAACATATACTGAAATGGTGGCTCATAAGTTCAAAGATGTCAACACGTTCGTGACAAAAGTTTTGATTTTCTTTCCTGTTCCCGTCTTATAAAGGCATCTTGCAATGGTTGATAAATCAAATATTCCGTTGCTCTTAATATTTCCTCAACCTCACGCCGACAAGTTGACATTGATGGCTTTCGCTTACGCAACATACCATTTCTGCGGATCATAATTCTTGGCTGAACCGTTGCATGATAATGTTTGGCAATTGCTCTATCAGATACACAATAAACATATCGACTAAGCAACATCCCAAATGCAACCCGATCAATATGGTAAATATGGTCTACTACCCTAGCGATTAACATTCCGTCATCATCATTGCATACCGGACGTTTTGGATAACCTCTCAGCTCTACCGTCGCCATAAGCTCAGCAATCATACTGCTCTGACGTTTATCAAGCCTGCCAGAATACACCCATGCACCGAACTTGGGTAACCAGTCCTGCAACCAAATTTCTTGTGCGTGAGTCAATTGCAGCCCATCCGTCGAAAATATCACACCCGACATAACCGTACCACCTCAACTTCCCTTTTAACTTGGGGCAATAGTTCCGTTGCCATACCGTGGATTGCTTGCCATGTCTTCGGTACCGCATGAAAGCTCTTGGGATAAAACGCTCGATGATAGCGAGGATATAACAGCAGAATAGAGAAATGAGCAGCCCTTTGGGCCATATCCTGTACCGCTCTCACATGATGAATTTCCGCAAGTGTTACCCCCAACCCCATATTCCGACAACAGATACATCCCAGTAATGTCACATCAGAAAGCCATTGTTTTTCATTTTTAGCCATTGGCTCTGCCTCTCATTACATAAAATCGGACAACTGAGAAGCAGCATGTTCAGCGGCATTTCGGGTCGGGAAATTGCGATACAAAATAAAGTTCCAAAGCACGTTTAATGTATCTTTATAAAGTTCCTGAAATTCCATCTCTTCCATTTTGGCGAAACTGACTGAACGAGGTTCACGGTACAGACTGCCGTTGGGCATTTCGTAAATGTCATAGTGCCCTGATTCCACTATTGCCCAGCGCCGAAAGGCATCAAAGGATTTGGTGGCAGTAATATTCTGGGCTCGGTTTTTAGATATGCCAGCAAGATATTCATCCGCAGCGGATTGTAAGACATCTTCACTGCCCACGAAGTGTGCAAGAAATTGTACGTAGCCACGCACAAACACTTTCTCTTCTGGGGAAATGGTGCCCCCAGTAGGTTCCCAGTATTCATAGCCAAGATTCAGAAGGGCAAAATATTTACGATGGAAACGCGGGTTACGTGCTTTCTTAAAATCCGCATAGAGCACATCGCCATACTTCACTTTGGAATGCAGGTATTCCCAGGCTGCGAGAGTCGCCGGTCTCAGGGTGTCATTCGAGATTTTGATAAAACTATGCTGCGTCATTACTTATCCTCAAAGTTATGACACAGCAGCTTTTGTTTAGGTTATCGGATGTTCAGGCCGATACGAATAGAATAACAGGTGTTAGTATTAATTCCCAATTTTACTTTCTATTAAATAAATTAACGACATTTGTATCTTGTTGTGTAGTAGATATATTAATACTATTCTTCAATTGTATTCTGGATTGGAAATCAAGTACCTGTGATTCTGACAAGAATCCCTTAGGAACTGAACATAAATCCTCTAAATCTCCTTTTGGGAAACCAAATTCCTCAAGAAGTGTTTTTTTACTAAAAGTTCCAGAATCTAATAATAGATTCAAGCACCTAGGTAACAAACGAACCGACTCTGGTTTTCTAAGATCATCAAGCGGCTCTCCTTTTCGCCAACCTCTAGCAGAAATATTTTTATATAACCTCTGATATTCCAGAGAAGATATTAATTCTAAATTTCTCGCTCTAAGGATCATAGATTGTGCAGACATCCCCCAGCGATTTTTTAAAGATATGAAATTCTGTAATGTAGGATATGGAGGAAGCTCTACAGAAAATGACTCTTCCGGCAGCATGAAACTCGACGCAAACTTATGTGCTTGCTCTTCTATTGGATTAAAATTAATAGTATCAAATTTATTTATATATCGATGTAAGACTATATGGCCTAATTCATGAGCAGCATCAAATCGACTACGATAATAGTTATCTTTGTCACTAGCTAAAACCACATACGGTCTATTCTCTAAATCATTCCATTGGGAATAGCCATCCATTACAGAACTACCTTGTTCAAATCTGGAACAAACTATCCCCGCATTCTCCATTACCAGTAATAGATCATCTATCGGTGCAATACCTAATCCCCAAGCTTTCCTACACTCAAAAGCCATTCTTTCAATCAATTGATCATCTATCGCTCTGTAATCCTTTACGTTAAGATGAGGAATGTTAACCTTTGGATAATCAAGATATTCTTGCATCTTACATGATAACTCTTGAAACCACCCCATGTATCGCTCTGAAGCGATACATAAGTCTTTTGCCGTGGTTGAAAGTGTTCGGAAGAATACTGGTTTTTTTTCGTACTTAACAATAGGCTTTGTGAACCAACTTACCGGGCAATTAAGAATCTGACTTAAGCTATGCAATACTTCTGCATCGGGGGAATGATTACCGTTTTCCCATTTGGTAATAGTTGATGGCGAACGATCCACTAACCTACCAAGGTTAATTTTCGATAATCCCCTCGCTTCTCTTATCTGTGTCAACCTTTCAGATTGGAAACCAGAAATTCCCACTCTCATAATGTCTCACCTATTCTATTTTTCCTGATCCTTCAGGCGCTTCTTGAGCTTAGGTAAAACCATATCAGGAATGACTATCTTCTTCTCTCCAGTATAGAGCGCTAAAAGCTCCGTTACAGATTTATTATAGTGAAAACCTTTCAGATTGGTAAAAGGAACCACAATCCTTAAATCCATCATGCTGGCCTGAGATTCATGATATGGTGGATTAATATTTATTAACAACACACCTAACGTATCAATGTCATTATGATGTTTACTATCTTCTTCTTTAAAAAGATCTGGAGTATAGCCTTCAAATTTTTCATTCAATTGGGCTATCAATGAACGATGTTTCGCACCTCTTAATTTGCTCGCTTATCAGTTTGCTTGCTCATTTCTCTGTTCCTAGACCGTATTTTTTGTAAATTCTCAATTCATCTTCATTAGGTGCATAAGCTGTCCTTATAGCAACCCCCTTTTTCAGGGTAATAGATAAAGACTATCTTTAACTTAACACCATAATCAGTTTCAGATATAAACCATTTAGTGGGAGGATCAGTTCTGTTATCTTCCCTTGTATCCTCAAGAAAACGTCCAATTCTAAGCTGCCTGTACGACAGTATGCTGTCATAATCATGATCCCATCCAACTTCAGCTTCCTAGTACTATAGTCGTAATCCATATTGTGTCATGATGACACTCTCTTCTTCCTGAAAGTATCGGAACTGCGTAAGTTGTTGTCAAAGCTGATGAAAAAGACGGAGGGAACAATAGAGCAGATCTTACATTGGTCATACTGGCAGCGGCAACATCAATATCGTGCACAACAATGTCACTATCGTCGCCGAGGAAAGGATTATCTTACGGAACAATTACAACTGTAGTATTAAGCTCATCAACAATAATCTGCATGCTGTTTCTTACCACATACCCGATCTACTCAAGATTAAACACTACTTTATCTCTCATTTTTAAAATGTTAGCGGTTTCCGACTGGCTGGATTCGCTGACATTCGCCACCTTGATAAATTCTGGATATACCTTGCTGACCAGCCCAGTACCGAAGGTCACCTAGATCTGCCCGGCGTTGTTGAAGCAACCTTTTACCCCTTCGAACTTACCGATGGCGGTCTTGTCCACTTTGCTATCGTCCAATAACACCAAACGCAGACGGGTAGCACAATAGGCAGCGTAAATGGTGTTTTCTTTACCGCCAAACAGTGGCACCAGTGCGTTAACAGTTGTAGTTATATCCATGTAATGCCCCTTATGGACCAAAATATCTCTATGGGTAATAAGCTATGGCAGAAATCGGTTAATTTACATCAAAAGAGGTATTTAAATCTAGCACGTGCTCCGTAGCGCTGATCGTTATGACTGTTGGCAATTTTGTTGTTAGCATCGGTTTCCAACATGGAGACATAAGCGCCAAGATAGAGATTGAAGTTCTTCATATTCATGAGGTTAGGAATCTGATATGACGTATGGATGGTACTAATGTCATATTCGCCTGGCTCATTGAATGGCTGATCAATATGTGCAGTCATACCATCAGTGTTGAACTCTTTGATATTGTTGTGAGCATAGATATAGCCCAGTTCAAAGCGACGCCACATCACATTGATCCCAGCCGTGAAATTCTGCTCGCCTGAAGCATCCAAATAAGCGGTATTCAGGTTGGCGACAATACCGTTCTCTGGATCAGTCACCAGATTGTTCCAACTCAGTGTCATACCGTAACCATTGCGTCTGGATTGATCGATCCATTGCCCTTGGGCATTTTGGTAGCCATAGGCGTTGTTGACCCCATTGCTTTCCATAGCCACTGCTGCACTAAATTGGTCTTTTTTCCAAGCTATCACTGGACGCAAATAGGCAACATTTTTATTATTATCCAGTGTGTTACCATGATAGATGTTATCCTGAAATAGCGAAGTGCCGTCTTTAAGTAATGTATTGAGTTCGAAATACCAGTTACCGGCGTATTTGCTCAGCATCAGGCTACCACCACTGTTACTGCGGCCACGTCCTTCTTTCATCATGTAGATATAGCCGAAACCATCAGCATACAAGTCATTGGCAGTATTACCAGAATACTGAATAAAAGTGTCTTGATTAAGGGGAAACATATCGTAAGCTTCAAAACGCCCGATTTTGGTCTGCCAGTTTTTCTCGTTGCCGAAGAAGAAAGCAGCATCATCGAGATTCATTTTTCCAGTCATATCTGCCAGCGGCTGCACACTGAAGCCAGCGAAGTTGCCATTCTGATTACTACGATAGCCATCTAATCCAATCAAAATACGGCCATTGATATTCCAGCGCTCTTTGTCACCCAGTTTCCAGTCTTTATTATCGCTCGTTTTCAGTGAAGTAAGCTGACCACTTCGACTGGTACCATCAAGATTAAACTCTACATCACCGTACAATTTCAGATTACCAAAGTCATTCAGCTTTAAATTACTGGTTAGTACGGCATTATTTTTCTGAGAATTATTTTCCAGCAAAGCATTGTGCTGTGCCACTTGCACAGTCTGCTGTTGGTTTTCGACGGAGTGTTGTTCCAAACGTTGCGTTCGTTGCTCGGCAGCTATGGCACGGGCTTCTGCTTGAGCGGCACGTTGTTCTGCCTGTTGCAATCGCTGCTCTAATGCTTCAAGACGCGCTTCAATGCTGTTGATGGGGGAAGCAAGGGCAGAAGCTGAAAATATTAATCCTGGAGCGACAATTAGATAGTAAAGATTTTTCATAGCACTCGCCCCATCAAGATATTAGTATTCTGTTCTACCAAATTGCAAAACCGATTTTTCAGTGCAAAAAGATAGTTGAGTTAATTGGCAGATAGCAATTAAGTTTGTTAACCAGCTCAAACTATTGTGATCGATTCCTCAAATTCGGCAGAAAGGTGAAGAAACGGTAAATCAGATACCCGTCATTATGTGTTCAATATGTTCAAGTATGCATCTGTAAGAAAGCGCTCAATTCATCAATGTATGGCAGCGCAGTCATCGCACCTTTAGCAGTAGTCGCCAATGCACCGCAAGCCTGGGCCTGAGTGATGACTACCGTCCATTCGTCATTCTGCGGGATACGCCCTAATTTTGCCAGTGCTGCCAACAGACCGGCAACAAATGCATCACCAGCGCCGGTCGTATCAACAGGGATAACCGGTGTAGCGCCAAAATGACGGAGTTGTTTGCCATCGTGCACGTAGACACCTTCACTACCAAGCGTAACCAAAAGTAAGCATAATGGAAAACGATCCATCACCCAGTCAATCGCGTTTTCCAGTTGATCAATGTTGCTGATAAAATTGAGTTCATCATGTGAGATTTTTACTACGTCCGCCAACATCAGCGCCTCTTCCAAACACGGTCGCAATTCTTCTGGGTGCTTCCATACCTCCTCTCGGATATTGGGATCAAAACTCACCCAACCGCCAGCTGTCTTAATATCTCCCATTGCCTTCAATGTGGTACTACGACTCGGCTCCTGCGACAAGGCAATTGAACAGGAATGTAACCATTCCCCAGCGCTAAACTCCGGTACATCAGAGGGCTGTAGAAATAGATCGGCACTGGGAGTGACCATAAAAGTAAACGAACGCTCGCCCTGCTGATCCAGATCCACTACCACAGTAGAAGTATGATATTTATCGTCCTGTATCATGTGACGGATATCTACACCTTCAGCGTGCAGCACCTGTTGCAGGAATGTGCCAAAGCTGTCTTTACCTACGCGACCAATAAAACCACTATTTCCTCCCAGTCGTGCGACACCCACTGCTACATTGGCTGGTGCACCCCCGGGACACTTCAGATAGCTATTTGAAGTTTCAGGAACTAAGTCAACAACAGCGTCACCCAATACCCATACGCGATTAACCATGTTTAATCCCGGTTTCTCATCAAGACCAAATTACGAGTTAAAATAAAAGAACCGATTTAGCAACTCAATAAAATCATGTCAAGCTGTATTAATAGAGTGAAAGAGATCAAAAAAACACAACTTTTACAATCGCAAAGCGCAAAGTATGATTATTGTTTTTATACAATTAGTCTCTTTTAAATAAACCTTTCAAGGCCCAGTATCAACTCAAGTTGTGACTAATACAGCTGATGACGGGGTTCAGTGATTCCTTATTATTAACTGATAACAATTACTTCCCTACCCTTTGTCACAAATCTACCAACGTAACTTCAATAGATTTTCAGCAAGACAATAAAAATCATACCGAAAAGTAAGCACAACATTAATTCCTGAACAATAATTAGTAACTCTAGTAAATTATTTCCTAATGAGGTACTAACCATGAAGAAGTTATCAACTTGTCTTTTAGTATTGAGCATCACTGCCTTCGCACCTAACTTCGCGTCTGCAAATATTTGTTTTCAAGGTGAGAGAAATCTGGGTAAATGCGCTAAAATGTGCGCGCCGGTAATTCTTATTAGCCCTTTCCTTGCAACAATTTGCCTTTAAATCAATTAACAACAACATATTAAATAAAAAAAGTGACAAGAATAGTTTTGCTCTTGTCACTTTACTGTAAGATATATTACACTAACCAGAAACAATATAAAACCTTATAGAAACAGTCGATCATTTTAAATAAATCCAATCAGAATTAAGTGAGCCACTTAATCGAAGAACCCACAGGATTAAGTTATATTAATCACAGATCACAGCAAAAACAAATAAACCACAATGAGTTATCTCAGCTGAAAAACTATTTTTTCTATAAATAATCATTAAAGTAACAGAAATGTCAGATAAATTAACATCATAAAATAACTATTTATATTACCTCCACATTACATTATTTAAGAGACACAGTTTCCAAAGATTTTTATTAATGGCTGATAGTTACATTGATAGGCGGAAATATTAGCCCAAACCCATTGTTCAACATCCACAGATTCAAAAGAAATATTATATCCACAGTTTATAACAATATATTCAAATAACAAACGTTGTGTTCGCCCATTTCCTTCTCTGAAAGGATGAATCACATTTAATTCTGCATAATACCCAGCAAGTTTTCTGATGAATTCCTGATAGTTTAATCCTACGAGATAATTTTCACTCGCTAACATATTAAATATTCTATTTCCTTCTATTTCAATACGTTCAGCATTACAGAAACGGGTATTACCTTTTGATATATCAATTGTTCTCAACTGACCAGCCCAATCATATAAATCCGCAAATATTTGTTTATGAAGTTGACACCAAAAATCCAAATCGTAAGGTGGTTCCCGAAATGAAATATTTAATATAGCAAGCTCAGTGAATTCTCTCTCTGCCTGTTCCAGAATGACTGAATCACGAATACCTAATTTATTGACGAGAATATCTGTGCCTAAGTATGTGTAGGGATCTTGTCCTGCACCATATTTATCTACCATAATCTCCTCACTGTTCACTGTATTTTCTAATTAAATTATTTCTCAGATTTTCTTGTTCTTCTTTAGTCTCAGGCAAGCTATTCATAATAATATTCATTCCTTCAAGACGCATACTATGTCTGTAGTTTTTCAATTTTATTCGATCAAAATAATGTTTCTTTTCATTATAAGTTTTCATTATTGTTTTTTTATTTTTTTGGCTTCTAATATCTCTTTCTTGCTGACGGGAATACTTAAACTTAGCGAGATCTAAGTCACTCAATTTACAGTTAATTGCCTGACCACTTTCAAATATTCCCCAAGAAATAACTTTGAAATAACTAGCCTTACCATTTCTAACACGGTTAATCTTTACCTCTAAGTCTTGTTGCAGTGTTTGCAATACCTGTTGTACTTTACGCTCAGATATCCCTGTCGCATCCATAATTGAACGAGTGTTAGGATGATTTAATTTAGTCAGAGCCGCCATAACAGCTAATTCATATTTCATTTGCATTCCTAAATACGTATATATATGCAGCAACAGTATAAAACACCAAAGTAACAAAAACCAGAAAGAAGAATAAAGTTATTACTGGCGGATTCTATAGAGCACATGCTCATGAAGCGGATGTCCATTCGGTAATAAAGGGTGTAAGAAAGTATTTTCATCTTTCACCATTCCAAACTTCTCCATGACTTTTTGAGATCGCAAATTAGAAACTGTAGTAAATGCAACCACTTCCTCAAGTTTTAATCTAGTGAAAGCAAAATCTAATGCCTTACGAGCAGCTTCACTAGCGTAACCTTTACCCCAAAATGGCTTATCAAGACGCCAGCTAATTTCGACACAAGGTGAAAAAGGTAATTCCGCTATAGGAATATTCAAACCGACAAAACCAATAAAATCCCCAGTTTCTTTCAGCTCCACAGCCCATAATCCCCAATCACCCTGCTGCTCAAATTTCTGGATAATTTTATCCACCATTGCATTACTTTGTTCAGCCGTTAAAGTGGCAGGAAAGTATTCCATAACCTCCGCGTTACTATTCAAATGGAAGAACGGTGCTCTATCCTCCTCTTTCCATTTCCGCATTATTAATCTATTTGTTTCCAATATCACAATTATATTTCCCTCAATATCAGCTAAAGAATATGCTCATAAAGAAAAATAGAATAGGACAAAGTAATTCAAAAGACTAATAATTTATCAGAAGAGAGTGGCCCGTGCCAAAAACCATCATAATCACATCACACGGGCCCGGCTATCAAACACTCGTTTTTACTGTAGCCTTATCTTTGGATTTGTCATTATTGGTATCTTTAATTGGTACAACACGCTCAGATGCGGATTTCGCTTTATTTTCAATCTGTTCTGATTGCCCCAAAAACAAACCACCACGCTTAATAGACATACTGCCACAACGGCTGATACCACGTAGTTCACCATGTTCAAGAATATCCAGCGTTGCTGCACAACAAGTCCCTTCAACATCACCATCAATGATAATCTCTGGGGCGCTGAGTTCACCTTCAACCCGCCCGGCATGCATAATTCGAATCGCCCCCTCTTTCACTCGGATATTCCCAATCACTTTACCCCAGATCTGTATATCACCTTCCACATCAATATCGCCCTTAAATACCGAGCTTTTAGCGACAATTGTACAACGGCGGGCTTCTGCATTAGTGTTCTTTTTATCATCAACAGCTTGAGACACAGGTTCAGCAGCTACTGTCTCTGTTTTTTTTCCAAACATAGTTTTTAATCTCGACCTCATGTGAATAAAGCAAAATATTAAAGCCAGAAAAGATAGAATCGCTGTCACGGCACAGCTAAGAAGATTACCAGCCAGATAGAATCCCAGAGCAATGCTCCACATGATCCATATACAGCTCAGAAAAATGTTGTCTGAAAAACGATGTTTTGCCATGTTCTTTCGCATTCTTATTATTTTTCATACTTTTTTCATTAGAAAATACAAACCAAATCATTATCTTAACAGAATAAATAGCAATCAATGCTAAGGGAAAGCCAGTATTTACTGTGTTATTAGACGGTTAAAACCATTATCCATTCTTCCATTAGGCTTTTAGATAACAATCAATAAGGAAAATTTAGTATTAAAATGCAAATATTAACCATGAATTTGATAACATAACATAATAATAAAGTCACGTTATTAATGTTTAATTTTATTTACATATTAAACGATAATGAAAATATTTATCAATCAGATCAGGCTGGCATGACAATAATTATAGACAGGAAATGAAGAATGGAATACTCGATAGAAATGATAATTTAAACCCCAAAATCCTTTTGAAAATTACCAAGCTCTCCAGTTTTATAATTAAGGAATTCAATCAAGAAACAACTATTGAAAAGTGAAAATTACTATTAATATGAACATGCTAAGTTCCCCCCACTGGCATGATTTTGGAGGTTTATCAGGCTTATTAATATCCCAGGGTAAAGCCAACAATACTTTTAAAATCACGCGAGACAATAACCGCTGAACTACCGGTTTCAAACTGCAATTTTTCCAGCGGATTTCAACATGTTCTGGAGCTGAAGCCCTCTCACCTTTCAACGTTACACCAGAACTCACAGTATGATCGAAAGTGTTTGGAGCGATGGAATACGGCACAGTGATAATAGCGTCGTTGAAAGTAACAATGTAATGATCTTGATCAGCCTTATTTACAACAGAAACAACGCCAAATGTTAATATAGCCACTATAATAATTTTATTCAGTTCCATTTCTAATCGTTAATATAAGCTAAGAATGAAAATACGTTTTAAATAACAGCTCACTCCATTAAGCTATTTTATTTTCCATTTTTTGTAGCAAAGAGTGAACCTTAGCAATGTTCAAACTGTCTTCAATAACAACGCCTATTTGATATAGACAGTAAATAACTTTATAATTTCTTATAAGTTAAATTTATTGAAAAATAGTTAGAGTACAAAACTCATTGGCATAAATACAGCTGTCAAAAAACACAGATAAATGACTTCATATACAAGAAATATTATTGAATACAGAGAAATGAAAATTATTTCATTAGAAATTCTACCTTAGCCCTATAAGACGCCAAAAAATTAATATAACACATTGATCATCCAGAAATATTTACATATGAACAATTACCCTATCGACTTTTTAAGTATTACAGAATAATTGAATTAATAAAAACAAAAAATACAAATTCAAATAATTTCACAACAAAATACTTAGATAACATTTCAATACTATAATTTGCGATCTATAGTATCGCAAATTATATCTATATAAGAATAAAATTCTTTATGTGGTTTATTTTTCAAATTAAAAGATCTAAAATTTTAATTTTTCGATATAATAAATTGACATCGCATAAAAACCAACCATGGCAAAACAGGATATATCCGGTAATTCGTTATGAACGGACATCCAGACTGCCCTCGTGTGTTGAAATTAACCATTGGATTACCCCAAGTAACTCAAGATATCTGACTAGACTCAATAAAGCCTGGAGTTAATATGGAAAATCGGAAAGATTCGACTCAACCTTCCCAGATAGATCAAGTACTTAATGTCATATCCAAATTATGTACTGTCCGGAAGATGCAAGTGGCTCCCCCACCAGAATCATGGCCTAGCACTCGTGATGTAGCAGAACAGTGCAATTTCACTATCTACAAAGCTCGTTATCTATTATTGAAGCTGGCTAACAAAGGATTAGTTATGGTTACTCCATCTCCCGTTAAGAATTCTCTTCGATGGTATATATCGGAAGATAAAATTAAACCCATCTAACGACTACAAATCTGAAAAAATGGGTGTTTACTCTGCACAATAGGGCCTGTCCAAATAGTCAAAAATTTGAAGAGACAACATACGGCCCTAAGGTGTTATTTATTCAAATAGATAATATAACTGCATGCCAACGCCAAAATTCTGACGATGGTAAATGTATTTTTATTCAGATAATCTGTCCTATCATTTCTGCTATGATTGTATTAGCGACTTTATTCTTTTAATTATAAAAATCTTGGTAAAAATTTCCAGTACAGAAATGTAATAACCTATTAATATTATTTCATATCAGAGGAAGTTAACATGGAGAAATTACATTATTGGGAAAAGGATGGATATATCATTACTACTGATAAAAATCAGTTAGACATTACGATTATACAACAGTTTTTAACAAAATCCATTTGGGCGGAAGGAATTGACAAAGATACAGTCAAGTTGTCGATAGAAAATAGTTTGAACTTCGGTCTGTATAAAAATACTCAGCAAATAGGATTCGCTCGTATCGTGACTGACTTCATAACCTTTGGATATATCAATGATGTTTTTGTTTTGGAGAGCCATAGAGGAGTAGGATTAGGACGCTGGCTAATGGAATGTTGCCTGGAACATCCCCAAATAGCACAGCTTCGCCATATTATGCTTGTCACTTCTATGGCTTCGTGGCTGTATGAAAAAATAGGTTATTCGCCGGTAAATGAAGAAAATTTTGTCTGGCAAATTGTTCGGCCAGATATTTACAAACCACCGAAGATATAAGTTTTTAATATTAATTTACTGATAATAAAAAACAACCGATAAATGCCCGATTATTTCATCGGGCATTATTACTACGATAGCCACACTATTTATAACAAGTACACGGCTACTGTTTTACCATACTGGAACCTTTTATTAATCAATATAGTTGGATTAGAAACTGGCATTAACACCCAAGCTAAAAGTGTAGGTATGATTCTGTACATCACCATCATTACGTGATATTGATGCAAAAGCTCCCCAATCCTTATTAATAACAGCATTCATACCAATGATATATTCACGCCAATCGGTATCCTGTTTTGGGCTTTTTCTAACGGAAAATGTCTCAGTTGAGTTGATAGCACTGCGAATTTGATAACGTTTCTCACCAAACTGATGGTTAAACCGAACTTCGGCATAGGGGTTAAAACGACTAAAATTCGTGTCCAGGCGCCAGCCCAATGTTCCAACCTGAGAGTCGTAACGCTGATCGGTAAAATGCATAGCCGTACTGTTATTACCCGATTCACGATAACCTTTAACATAACTCTTATCCCACGCGTATTGGATGATCGGGCTAGTCATAACCGTAGATGTCAGAGGAATATCCCAACCCGCGGTAATGCGTCCTCCCCACTGATGACCGGTAGTCGAAGCATGCTCATTACGCAGCCACTCATTGAGCACGATACCTCGAGTAATGTCTTCATATTTCATGTCCAAATAGTGAAGATCACCACTAATCCAACCTTTATCATAGTAACGCCATAAACCGTAGCCGGTGAATACATAACCACGGCCATCATAGCGGAAATTATTCACTGAGCGATTATCTTGATAACGCGAGATCATCCCACCTAACAAAATATTATCCGTGAGCTGATAGTCACTACCTAATGTTAAAGTATGATTATGATTACCACTATAACCACCAAATACACCTATTTTACCTTGCTCATTACCCACGCTACGTAGCTGTTGCAAACGACCGTCAAGAGAGGCAAGTGCCCCCTTCACCGGCACATTGTTGGCTTTCGTCAGTAACATAGCCTGCTGTGGAGCATTAAGGATTGAAATAATGTACTGACCGACCATACGCTGTGCAGCAGGAGTTGGATGAAAATCGTCAGCAAATAAAAAAGACATATTCTTATCAAAACCGGGCTTATTAGCATCACAATCTTTGGCATTAACACCCTGAGGACAAGCGTAACCTATGGTATTGAGAAAGCCATAACGTAGAGGATCTGCTATGACTTCATGCAAAAGCGCATTAACATCAGCACGAACGATATTGCCATCCCTCTGACTCAATACTCTATCTTCTAATCGATTATAACTATCAACCAGATCTGACGCACCACGGCTATGCTTTTCATAATTATCAATTAATTGCTGAGTTATCACCTCCGCTTTTTTAGCATCACCTTCCGAAATTTTAGCGCTGATATTTTTGAAAGCACCTTGGATAACTTTAAGACGGGTGCCTTCATCAAGTGTTGGATACTGATTAACTGCCACATGAACTTTATTCAGCGCTTCCTCAACTTGTTTTGGGGTAGCTCCTCCAGATTCGAGTCCTTTAGAGATAATGGTTTCCATAAGCTTCGGAGTGATACCAACATCAGGAACCGTAGGCACGATCACCAACCCGGCCCCCGCATCAAGAAGCGTATATACCTGGGATGCAGCGGCTTTCGCACTCTTATCAATCGTATCTTGTGCTTTACCCAGATCTTTCAATGCATCCTTAACATCATTACCACCAATCCAGTGAACATATATGCCATTAGAATCTGCACGACCACCATGGCTCGCCAGATAACGAGTTATCTGATCCTCAGTGTTATCTTCACTATTTAAACTGGCAACAGCAGTCGCACCACCAGCAGCATAATTAGTTCCTCCGCTGTTAGAGTGGGTCAGTTTAGTTCCTAAATGTTGAGCAATAATATCGTGATATAGATCACTGGTCTTACCATTTACTGTATATCGCCCCTCATTTCCACTATCACTTAGGCTATCGCCAAAAACATATAGATTGTCATAAGCGTGTGCGTTCGAAATTGCACTTATCGAAAGTGCTAATATGCCTGGTGCAAATATAAATGACCGTTTCATTAATATGATCCTCAAGAAATAATTTTATATTTATCATTGAACTAGCCGTTCAGTTGAAATGATCAATCCAAACAGAGCCTGCGTTGGTGAAATATAACGCGTTCCTTCTCCTAGCTAACCAATACCTCATTATAGTTAGTAAGAGAGAATATCCTGTATTGTTTTTTTACATCTTAAGGTTTAGTGTTGCTTAATAGTTCAAATAGCCAATTCGGTTAAAATTCAACTAGCTATAAAAGATAATATTAGACCAAATAGACTCATCTCTCTCTCCCACTTCATGAAATAGATCACAAAATAGCAACAATTTTAACAATTTGAGTTCTTAATGAGGATAACAGCTAAGTCTGGGTAATATCTGAAGCGATTCATCACAATAAACGTGATAGCATCAATCCATCATCGATTTAGAAAAATAAAAGATTAAGAAAAATGAATATAAAAATTCAGCAGGCAATGAAGACAGATTTCAATAACCTAATCGAAATCTGGGAAGCCTCTGTGCGGGCAACACACGATTTTTTGTCTGACGAACATATTAATGCACTACGCCCATTAATTCTGCATACCTATTTGCCAGCGCTTACTGTTTATAAAGCAATAAATGACAAACACGAAATTGAAGGTTTTATCAGTGTTGATCAGCATCGGGTTGAAATGCTGTTTATCTCCCCTGATTCCCGTGGTAAAGGCATCGGCAAAGCACTTCTGAATTTTGCTATCGCTGAATTAGGTATCAATGAACTTGATGTCAATGAACAAAATACTCAAAGCGTTGATTTCTATCAGCACCAAGGATTTAAAATTTTCAACCGCTCAGAAATTGACGGCCAAGGTAATCCATTTCCGTTATTACATATGCGGATTGAACAGCGAAATTCCGAAGCGACATAACTGACTCCAGTTCAACATCACGCTATTGTTGTCAACACAGCGAAGGCAGCTTTTTAATACCTTCGCTGTTCATAACTTTTTCACTTCAAATTAAATTCGATTGCTAAGGTGAGCTCTCTTGGTAAATTGGCCGGTTTCATCCCCACTGACCGAGCTTGTTGGATAGCCGCAAGGGCAGCCCGATCCAATTCGTCAGCTCCCGAACTCTGCACTAACTGAGGATTGGTCAGATCACCGCTGTCCAACAAGCTAAATCTTACCTGTACCGTACCCTGTTGCTTCATCTTCTTCGCCCGACGCGGATAACGTTTATGTTTTTCAATTTCACGACGTAGGGCTGACTGATAGCCTTGTAAGTCATCAGAACCCAAGCCGATCATCGGTTGGCTGGTCGTTGCCTGACGCGCCCCAGCTTGTGAATCCGCAACATCTTTTCCTGCTGCCTGAGAATGATCCGCTGTTTGCACTGTTCGGTTTTGCTCAGTTGCTGATTTACTTTCACGTTCCGCTAATTTGGGCTGACGATCTTCTACCGGTTTTTTCTGTGGTTGAGGTTTGTTCCGTGGTTTGGTATCTGTATGTTCTTCCAGCGGTTGCCTCTTCCGTGGCCGATCCACTGGTTTATTAAGCGCAATTTTTGCCTCAAACGGTGATTCCGCTACCACAATTTCTGGTGATCGTGGCGGAGGAATCGGTTCCGGCTCTATAGATTGCTTTTGCTCAGCAGGTGCCGCTGGAGCCACCATTTCTATTGACATACTGATTATTGGCGAATTCACTGATTGATTATTCGCACTGTCATCCTGTAATAAATGCCATGCCATAAACACAGCGATTCCTACATGTAACAGCAAAGAAACAGCCAAGCCAATATATAGACGATTTTTCACCATAATTTAAGCCATCTTTCCGTTCGTTATCTGTAGAGATTGCCGGTTCCCTTAACAAGCAACCGGCTAATCTCCCTTAAAGAGTCAGAACTGACTGGTGACACTCAGCTTAAACGTCCGTCCAGGCGCTGGCATCATGGAACGGGTCAGCGGGTCCAAATAATAGCGATCGGTTAAGTTAGTGCCGGATAATTCGACGACAATATTTGGCGTAACCTTATAATTAATATAAGCATCTACAGTCATGACCGGATTCCAGCGCATCGGGTTATTACTTATCCCTTTATAAGTGTCCGGCATTTTTTTCATTAACCATTTTTCATCCTTATTTTCCACGCTACTGTGATACAACACCCGGCTACCAATTTCTAAATCTTCATCTAATAACCGACCGCCAATATTCAGGTTAAGAGAATAACGCGGAGGAATCGTTGTTCTTAAAAAACCACCGGGAAAACCGCCATCAATACACTCTGGAACACCAAATTTATTGTTCGAATCTAACATACCTGATGAAGTTTTATCACAAACTTTATTTTTAAGATTATAAGACAAGCCAAAATGGGTAAAGAAACCGCCGTTATCATAACGGCCTTGTACTTCTAAACCCGATAATTTCTGTTTATCTAATTGAGTAAATTTAAAGTTACTATCACGGTCAAAAATATTTTCTATAACAGTATTGTAATAAGCAAATTTAATATCTGCATTATGCTCCGCTCCCAGCAAATAACTTAAATCATGCACATAACCGACTTCAACGGTTTTACTCCGCTCAGGTTTAAAGGCACGTGCAGGTTTATCCGTCAAACCAGAAGAAAAGCCAACGGTATCTTCAAAAATACTCGGCATACGTACTGCTTCAGCGTAACGGGTATAGATACGTGCATTATCACTCACATAAGCCGTTGCGGAAAACACCGGCGCCCAAGCATGATCCTTACGTTTAGGTTGTTTAGCCCAACGTTCTTGTTCACTTTTTTCTTTATAAACTAAACCACCATCACCATTACTCAATATCTCTCCTGAGCTATTAACATAACGACTATTATTTTGAGCATCACTGTACTCATATTTATATACTTCTTTTTTAGTTACAGGATCAATAACGCGTTCATTCATATCAAGCCCCCCATTAAAATAGGGATTATCTTGCTTATATAACTTACCATCGTCACGATATTCCCACAGCACATCTACAGGTACCATAGGGCGAGAAATTGAATCTCGCTCTTCTGATACTGAGAAATTCTTTTCAGAATACTCGCTAAATTCATCATCAGTTAAACACTCAAAACATTCATCAAACTTTTTATATAATTCAGATTCCCGTTCGGTAAGTGTTCTCTTATATTGTAAACCCTGACCAACCAGTTTTTTGTCCTTACTATAACGGGGATCACGTGCAGTTAAACGTTCATTTAAAAAATCATCCTTAGACCAATAACTCACTCGCCTAGCGCCAGCACTTAATGATAACCATGAGGTAGGACGCCAATCGAAATTAAAGGCAATATTGTTTTCCTGACGTCGCCCCTTTCTTGGTGGTGAACGAAAACTGGAGAAACTCTTTGCTTCATAATCATCATGCGAACCCAAACGCTCCTGTTGCAAGCTGGCTGACAATGTTAAATCCAAATCCGCCGTCAATGCAAAGGCATTAGAAAGGTCAACCCCCCAGCGGTTATTATGCGCATTGGTGGAAGCAGTATCGACTAAACGACCATCTTTATTCGGATCTTTTCTCTGCTGATTCTTATCCCAGACCTGATCCCGATCCCGCGGTTCACGTGGATATCCCCCGGCAGTATTAGTATTGCTAATAGTACGGGTAATCCAGAATTTCATATCAAAATCAACCCATTTGTTCCCCTCAGGCTGCCATTTATAATCCATATTAAACGCCTGCTGATGGACATTAGCCAAGGGCCATTGCGGTACAACATTATCCTCAGCCCGAACCCAACCAAGCCGCGAAGGCATAATTTCACCATAAGTTGTTTTGGTATCGCGAATACCAAACTCAATAGTCTGTCGATTAGCCAAGTGCCAGGTATTTTTCAGTAACCAAGATTCCATTTCACTGGAGGTATTCGGTACTTCATTGCCAGGACGATATATACGTGCCGCAAAAGGCAGATAAGGATCATACGCTCGGGTACCGCCATCAAGAATAACTTTATCCTCATCACTGATCGAAGCATCATAACGATGGGCACCTCCCTTACCAGCAAAATAGTTGCCTTTACTGCGATAACTATAGGCTGCCATTAAATCAAAATATTCCTGCCGGGTACCTATCGCCAGACGTATCGCATTATCTTTCAGACCCAATAATCTATTATCTTTTGAAGTTTTCGGCGTAATTTCTAACGCGGGATCAGAATAATTAAACCCCTGCATAAAATCAGGAATATCACGATAATCTTGTCCCCATTGTAGATTCGGTACACGTTCCTTGACAGCGTTACTGCTGGTTTCCAATTTCAAATTAATACCGAAACGCTCATTTGCCGGTACCACATCATCAATGCCTAGGGTTTTTATCATTACGGCGCCACCTATCGAACCCTTTACCCCACGAGTCAGCGATGGTCCTTTTTCTATTTCAATACTACTGATCAAATTAGGGTCAATATAATTACGGTTGTTCGCGCCGTTATAACCACGCCAGGTCGTAATCGCCTGTTCAGTACCATCAATAGTCACAGGAACCCGCCCCTGTCCCTGGATGCCACGGATATTAGGATCTAATGCGCCACTGTTTCTGGAATCTCCACTGAATACACCAACTGCACTTTTTAAAACATCTGCTGGGGAAGCGCCCTTATAGCGCTCTACCAAATCCTTACCTAAGTAAATATTGGTAATATCTTTATCATAGACCGCATCATAACCTGCCTGATCTTTTTCGCTGGTAGCTGAAACATTGATCTTACCTAAGTCGGTCTTATTTTCAGCGGACTGGTTGACTGGTTGAGAAGAAGCTGTTGGTGTTTCAGCATCCACGCGATAAGGTATCATGCCGTAGGTTAATGCCAGCATGAATGTTATTTTGCTATATTTATTATTTAATTTATACATAGTGATTATCTGCCATAGTACGGATTTAAATAATTGATTACTTCAATTAGCATCAGAAATACTTTTCGAACTTAACTAAAACTTCATTCTTACTATATGAATATAACCAATCGACATTGCTATTATTTTTTCTGTATCGATAAGTTATTACCGGAGTTAAGCCGAAAACTTCAAATTTAGGCATACTGATAATTGCCGAATAGAGTTGTTCATTGTCTTTACGACGTGCGCCTAACGGCACACTGTAATCACCGAATTGCCGCTGACGTAACGCGGTAAAAGCCACTGCATTAATTCCTGGATACAGTTGAGTGGAAATACCAGCCCGTATTCCTCGCTGGTGATAATCATCCTCTTTCTCAACACTGGTTTTATAAATCCAGTCACCGCCAGCAAAAGTGATTGTTTGATCAGTTAAATAATAAGATAGCGTAGCATAAACAGATGTCATATTACCGTCATTATGATTATAAAGTTTATGATAACGAAACTGTTTATATTCGCCTTCCAGATTCAATGCCAAATTTTGAGATAGAATATTCATCCATTCCGCTTTCGCCCCGGTAGTACGATAACGGAAACGATTACCGACATGATTAAACTCAATAATTGGCCCCATCAGGAAATCATTTTTCAGCGCTTTATAGTTATAACCCAAATAAGCAGAAGTAGTATTTTCATTTTCCTCACTATGATTACGGTAACTTTCTCCATAAGTCATTGAGCGCAAAAAGATACCGTGATGACCACTTAACGGATATATCTTACGCAACGTGGCATCATAACTCATTCCACTCGCCTTCTTCGCCAAAGGTAATTTACGTTCAGTCCTGCAACTACCATTTTCATAATACTCAGTGCAAACAGGAGGCTGATTCGGAGACATATTAGTGTTATCGTTAAAAATATAGCCTACGGCAAAAGACCCACGCCAGGCATTGCGTAAATTAATGGCATCCTGATAACTGGTTATATTCTTAATGACTGCTGGTGGTAATTTATTTTCGTTATTATGATTATCAGCAAAAATTTCATTAAACAGTAAGTTGGCCTCTTTATTTTTTTGGTTTTCATAATAGACCCTGGCTAACTCTAATTTAGCGCGGGTAAAATCAGGTTGTTTGTGCAAGATAGTTTGATAATGCTGTTCCGCCGTCACTAAATCACCCTGTGAACGAGCAAGATTTGCCTGAGCAAAATGGACCAATTGGGTATCATGCCCAGGTAGCTTCTGATACATTGACAAAAAGCGCTCGACATCCTTCACTTGTTGATGATTAATGGCTAAATACAATGCCTGACCAATATCATTGACATTATTTTCGACGCTAAAAGTCAGACCATTAAGTACTATCGATAAATTACCGCTATTCTGATTAACTATTTCATCAGTGATGATCTCTTTTTCTTGCTCCTGCAAATTTCGCTGTACGTTATGCCACAACCTTCTGCCGGTATCTTCATCTGCCAAAACCCAAGAGGAATAAACAAATAAACAACTAATCAATATAGTAAAACGGATAATGAGGCTATTTAACATTGGAATATCACTGCTTTATAGTCCGACCAATATATAAGCAAAATAAGACAAAGTCCCTATGAACTTTGCCTTATTCAGCTAACACAAATTCATATTATGGGTTTTTAGTCCCGCCAAAAGCAGTATCTTTACTATGATCCGTAGGGAACGTAGCAGCTCCTGCTAAACTAGCTGCATTATCACCAAAAAAGTGGCCTCTGTTTGTACCGACAACATCTCCGGCTGTTGCCCTACCCGCAAATGAACCATCAGCTCTAATTCTGGAATTAATATTAACGGTCAGTGCACTATTCGCTATTGAACCATTAAGCCTTTTCTGACCAAAATCAGCAGTGAATGTGCCTTGCAGAGCATTATTACCACTATATTGGTTAATTCCTTTAACCGTATAAGTCGCTATGCCCCCAGTAGGCAAATTGGTCGTCACATCTTTACCAGAATAATAGGCGGCATGGGTAGTATCACTTACTTTACCGGTTTGTGACCATTCACCGAAATAGACATCAGCATTCGCCACTTTACTAAAGTTAAATACTCCCATACCTTCATGGCTACTTGATCCAGGCATAGAAATTTTATGAATTCCGTTGTTATCCGCTTCGACATAACGAGCAAGACTTGAGAAGCTGGTAATTTGACCTCTAGCAACAGATTGCACCCCAATTCCAGGCTCTCCACCTGGGGTCGGATGACCACCACCACGCGGTTCAGTTACTCCAACTCTAATACTTTGACTGTAAGTATCAAAATTTTGGGTTTGCCCAAAACCCGGCTCAGCCATTACTTGTGTAACTAATCCACATGTACCTAATACTGCAATTAACACTTTAACTCTGTTCATAGCATATTCCTTATGTTAACTCATTAAATGTTAGAGATTGCTTAATTACATAGTTTTAGTACTGTCCTAAGACTGCCGCGCATATTAACGCACTTTTAATAAAAAATGAAATGATAATCATTATCATAAATTCATTACACATACTTGTATAAAATGGCAATAAATACAGCTAACCATCTAATTATTAAATCAATATTTACCATAACCATAATATAATAACGGGATTAATCTTAAGTGGAAAAAACCAATAATTAGTGTAAAAAAATCAATACACGAAAATAAATACAACTAATATTATCACTTAAAGAAATTAATTCTTTTATTATTATTTTTCTGGGTACTAATATGATGTTCATTATTGGTCTGAAATTAATAAAGAATTATTTAACAATGAAAAATAAAAATCCTAAAAAGATAATTCATTTTATTGATTTAAAAATAAAAAATTATTCTACAAAATTGCAATACAATTATTCAAAGAAATATCACTAAAATATAGCTTACCAAAATCACTAAAATAAATATATTACTATAACGATTTAAATTCAAAAAAATACAATCTAAAAGTTGTTCAGGATTTAATAACCATAATCTTAAAAAACAAATTATTATTCACACCGAAATTTTTCTTAAAATAAATTCCCAAATGACAATATCGATATAATTTTCTCTATATAAAATAATTGAATAAGTTATTTAAATAAATTCAGAAAAATTCCTTGCCTTTCGACAAGGAATTATGTAAAAACTTCAGACATGATCAC
Organism: Photorhabdus cinerea; assembly: GCF_011189575.1. Classification (GTDB taxonomy): domain Bacteria; phylum Pseudomonadota; class Gammaproteobacteria; order Enterobacterales; family Enterobacteriaceae; genus Photorhabdus; species Photorhabdus cinerea. The sequence continues at coordinate 35,377 of NZ_PUJW01000013.1, read as the reverse complement.
TTTCAAGCCAATATCAGCATCATTCAGGTTCTTTGTATCCTTGTTGTATCAGCATTATGTCCCAATGCTCTAAAGTATATTTAGATTCTTTATCTCCCATATCAGCCATTTTCTGAAAATATATTCTCGCTTTCTCTAAATCTTGTGGAACATTAGTATCACCATGTAAATAAATGACAGCCATATTATTGTATGCTTTTAAAAGACCTTGATTACCGGCTCTTTCGTAAAATTCTAATGATTTCTTTACATCATGCTTATCACTATCTCCAGATTCGTAAGCTAACCCTAACCAAAATAAAGCCAATGTGTGATTATTATCTAAATCTAAAGCTTTCTCATAATAATATTTAGCCATTTCATAATCCCTTTCCGAACTTGGCAATGAAATGTCACTATATAGACGCCCAAGCAAAAAATTAGCATCCGCACTCCCTTTTTCTGCCAGTTTTTCTAATTTATTGAACTCCTCAACGGTTTTGGGTGTTTTTAAGGTAATTTCTTTATCCTCGTAATGCATTCCTGTAAACACAGTTTTGGGAATATATTTCCCCATATTTTCAGCATATACATTAGAAGCCAATAAAACCATCATCAAAATAATATACTTCATGATATTGTCCTAAATTATTTATCAAAATATTCTGTGGCTGAATGAGATCATTCTAAATATTTTCAATGGCTACATCACTATTTTGTTCTATAAAATTCTCCAAAGGGTTGACTAATTTATCAATTTTATTATCCTGGGGAAAATGATTACTTTCCCCTTGCTTAAACCAAACATCAACAATATCTGTATTTCTACCATCCATCCAATTAACAGATGATGCTAAACCATGATAATTACCTTCAGAGTCAAAATACTCCATTTCTTTATAGTTCAAATTAATAGATTCAATTCCAACTTCCTCCATACTTTTCAATTCACCTTGATCTGTATAAGCATCCCGGTTCTTATCTTGCCATATCTTTAGAGAAGACCACAACAAATCATTAGCATCCAATATACCATCCTTATTAGAGTCTAAGTCCAGTAAAGCTTCAAAGCCATTTTTCGCTTTTTTACCAGAAGAAAGTATGGTTTCCTCTCCAAATAGTTCACTTCCATTGTTAATTATGCCATCATTGTTCCTATCGAGAACTAAAAAGCCATCATTTTCATTTATCCAACCAGTTTTAATCTTATCTCCGTTACCCTCGAAATCAAATTTTATACCTGAATCAATGGAAATCGTCTTAACACCATCTCCATTAAGATCTATTACTATAGGTGTTCTATATCCATCAGCAATATGCTCTATGTATTCAGCAACACTATTAGGAGTAGATCCTAGACTCAAATTTATTCCAGCATTTTCAGTCAACTCTTTAATAAAATGAATGCAGTTAAAAGCTCCAAGATGATAATCTGGAGGGGCTATCTTTCCTTCTTTATAATCTTTAACTGTTTGGTAAAGTCTATCCACATTCTGATAATGTGGATAATTTCTTGATATAATCGTTAGACTAGACGCTTGTGGGTAATTAACATGATCATTAAAAGAAAGATTGTCCTTTGGCGTCCAAATACTATCTCCAATACTTAATCCTATAGTGATTGATTCAAATTTATACCCGTCATCTTTCAAGTTGCCTCTTTGTTGGCTACACTCACTCACCCCGGTCACATAGTTAGCTATGCTCCCGGGGATTCGCTCCCTTGCCGTCGCGATGCATCTTGAAATCCATAGGGTATAAAATAAAATAGTTTACTCACTAATATTAATAGGAAAATTATTGGTATCGAAAGGATCATCGATAGGAAAAAATAATTTTTAAGACTTATTTTAATCCCTTCGTCATCATGTTGCGCTTTCTGCTTTGCCACATCTGCCGCAAGCATGATAATAACCCCGTATCCCAATACAAATATAGGAAACCAAATACTGCCTCCTAACGCGACAGCAGCTAAATCTGCGGTAGCATAGTGACCAGACATGACAATATCGACCACGCTCATTGCTGTACGTGCCATTTGTCCTATGATGGGTAAAGATAACGAAAAAAGTTGTTTCAACTCTAGTTTTTTTGAAAATTTACCCATAAAAATCCTCTCAATTTATTGATTGGCTTCAATGTTGATCATATTAACAATAAATTATGACTAAAATAATTCACAAAATTTTAAAAAATTAAAAATATATTTCCTATTTTCGTTAAAAGAGTACAGATGGAATAATTAAATAAAATTAACACAAACTAACTATTTCACAGAATTTTTTGTGATCTTTATACAAAAATAGAAATTTATTCGAGTATCTTGTTCTCATTTTTCGTTTTAATAGTTAATGTTACTTGTCTAAAATCATTGATGTCTTTTGTAACAATATCCACATAATTAAAAAATAAAGGTAGCAGACAGATAACTGAAACAGAAGCAAATAATTAGTCACTTTTTCGAATTATTTCTTTAATTAATAAAGAATTAGTGGAAATATAATGTCTACATATACCCAATAGATTTCAAGATGCATCGCGACGGCAAGGGAGTGAATCCCCGGGAGCATAGATAACTATGTCATAGAGAACGATGTGACCGGGGTGAGTGAGTGCAGCCAACAAAGAGGCAACTTGAAAGATAACGGGTATACATCTATTCACCCAAGATACATGTCATCTTACCGATAAAAGAAGAGATCAAAAATGAAACCAGAAACTCTTGCTATCCACGGCGGATATTCCCCAGATCCAACCACTAAAGCCGTCGCTGTTCCTATCTATCAAACGACATCCTATGCGTTTGACGATACTCAACACGGCGCCGATCTGTTTGATTTAAAGATTGAGGGAAACATCTATTCCCGTATTATGAACCCAACCAATGATGTACTGGAAAAACGGGTTGCTCTACTTGAAGGAGGGATAGCCGCTTTAGCCGTTGCATCTGGTATGGCTGCCGTCACCTGTGCGATTCAATCCATTGCTAGCATCGGAGATAACATTGTATCTGTCGCTAAGTTATATGGCGGCACGCATAACTTGCTGGCTCACACATTGCCTCGGTTCGGTATTGAGACCCGATTTGCTGAACACGACGATATTGCCACATTAGAGTCACTGATTGATGATCGCACCAAAGCGGTATTTTGTGAGTCTATCGGTAACCCAGCGGGTAACATTGTCGATCTGAAAAAATTCGCAGAAGTTGCCCATCGTCATGGCGTTCCTTTAATCGTTGACAATACTGTCGCTACCCCTGTGCTTTGTCGCCCCTTTGAACATGGCGCTGATATCGTTATTCACTCTTTAACCAAGTATATGGGAGGGCATGGTACCTCTATTGGCGGCATCATTGTGGATTCCGGTAATTTCCCCTGGGAAAAACATCAGCAACGATTTGCTATATTGACTACCCCAGATCCGTCCTACCATAACGTCACCTATACTAAACAATTCGGCAAAGCTGCATTTATCGGGCATTGCCGTGTTGTACCACTACGTAACATGGGAGCTGCATTGTCTCCTTTTAATGCCTTCCTTATCCTGCAAGGATTGGAAACACTGGCATTAAGAATGGAGCGTCATACTGAAAATGCGCTAAAAGTTGCTCATTATCTGCAAGATCATCCTCAAGTTAGTTGGGTGAAATATGCCGGGCTGCCAAACCATCCAGAACATGAACTGGCTCAGCAGTATATGAATGGGAAACCATCAGCACTCCTTTCCTTTGGTATTAAAGGCGGACAAGAATCCGGCGCAAAATTTATTGACGCATTAAAGCTGATTGTGCGCCTGGTTAACATTGGTGATGCCAAATCACTCGCCTGCCACCCTGCGTCAACAACTCACAGCCAATTAAATGATGAGGAGTTAATTAAAGCCGGCGTATCACATGATATGATCCGTCTATCAATCGGCATTGAACATATTGATGATATTATTGCCGATCTTGCCCAAGCTCTGGATGCATCGAAGTAATTTAGAATAATCATATATACCTCAATAATTTGACCCCGTTTTAATAAACGGGGTTTTATTCATCCAATATTTACAGCACAACTCACAGAATGAGCCTCCAGAGCTGACCATTATTACCTAAATAACTAAAACGAAAAGCATAGGGTTAACAGATTAAATCGGTAACCCAATCGCCAATATTCGATAAAGTTACCTCTCCCTACCCCAGCAAAAAGATGAAATCAGTATCACTTATTTTTTGAAATTCATACAAGTCAAGGGGTCGAACGGAAACATGTAAACACGTTAATCATACAAGGAAAATATATGAAAGTTCAGTTAGCCTCTATGTTGTTATTAAGCTTATTATTCAGTGGATATGCTTCGGCACTCATCCCAGAGGGATTCAGCAGCACCCCATCATTCGAAGATAATTTCAATGGTACAATGCTCGACATCCAGAAGTGGGATTATCGTAGCTTGGGTGTCAGAAAAAATTGTATTAATACTCAATCAGCAGTTACTGTACAAAACGGGCATTTAACAATAAAAACCTATTCCAATAGCTCTTCTGGCAAGTTACAGAATTATTGCGGAATGATTTCGACACAAAAAAGTTTCTTGCAGGCATATGGTTATTGGGAAGCCGCTGTCAGATTTAATCGTGCAGAAGGTAATCAGGTCGCATTCTAGATACAATCACCAACAATAGGTAATGATCTGACAAATCCAGAAAAATCAGGCGTCGAAATTGATGTATTTGAACACTTAGCTGAAGCAACGCAGGAGCAATATAATCATGCTATTCACTGGAATGGTTATGGCAGTGCGTATAAGGGGTGGTCAAAAAAACTGTCTATGAGTCAGCTGGCTGATGGTGAATTCCATAAATTTGCCGTGGCATGGACACCGCATGGTTATACATTTTATGTTGATGATATTCCTCAAAATCTATCGGGTCTGGATCAAGTCCCAATCTCAATCGCCAACCAATATATTATTTTAAGTTCTGAAGTACCACGCAGTTATCCAACTCAGGGTTATGGCCCTATTAATGAAACCACTGCAACATTCGATGTTGATTATGTAAGAGTTTATCCGTATATCGGTAATAAGAAGTAATCATCTTTATTTGCCGGATTTTATTCCGGCAATACCCAAAGAAAAAACAAGTATTGGCGTCCAATCACTGGACGCCACTTTCTAATTAAAATGTTACATTCATTTTAGCCCACACCGTCCTGCCGGGTTCATTCACTGAGGTATTCGCTGAATAACCAAAGGTACTATTACCCGCAAGGTTAAGATGTTCGCTGTATTCTTTATCCAAAATATTGTCGATGCCCGCACTAACTTTGATATTTTTGTTAACCTTATAGGCAACGTTCGCAGAAAGCACGCCAAAACCTGGGCTGTTTTCAAAATCTTTACCAACAACGTTTCCTTGATTCACAGCAATCCGATGCTGACTGCTCACCAAACGCCATAAACCGGTACTACTCCAATCGCCACGTTCATAAGTCAATCCGAAACGAGCTTCCAGAGGTGGAATCTGAGGCATCGGCTTATTATCCGTGGTGTTTTCACCCCAGGAATAAGCAAGGCTGGCATCCGTTTTCCAATGTTCTGTCAGTTGATAACCAAAGCCCATCTCCCCCCCCATAATATTGGCATTGACATTATCAGCCTGACTGATGCGAGCATTATGAGGGCTATATCTAAATAAAATGAAATCATTTACACGCCCTAAGTAAGCGGATACCCAGCTATTAAAACGCTCATTGGTATATTGAGCACCAATATCAAGCTGGACGGTTTTTTCACTTTTTACCCCATCAAAAGCACTGGCACTGCCAGCCGGACCATATGTAGGCGAAAAGAGTTCCCAATAATCAGGAAAACGCTCGGTATAACCAACACCGGCATAAAACATCAGTGGTACATCAGCCAGAGTATGCTCTAAACGCACAAAACCACTTGGCAAGGTATCATTGCGTTCCTTCTCACTATTTCCAGCAAATCTTTTTACCAAAGTGCGATCAAGACGAGCACCCGTTATCAACTCACTCTGTTCTGTGGCATACCAGGTCAATTCACCAAACAAACCATAATTATGGAATTGAGCATCCTTTTGCCATGCGCCGCCAACTTTATTACGATGGGTATTGGTTTGAGTATCTGCACCGCCTTCCAGTTTGAAATCTTGCCATAGCCAGGTCCCCATAGCTCTTCCGCCCACGACACGGCGATCCAATTGCATCGACATACCGTGATTCATATTCATGTGCATGCCACACATATGCTTACAGGTCGAAGAAGACATACTCATGTTCGGAGAACGTAAGGTGATATTGTCCATAATATGGTTGGTATAGTTGTAATAAACCTGAGCTTCAACTTTATCAAAAACCTCACCAATGTTTGATTTCTCAAAACGCAGACCGAGACTTTCACGTTTGAATTGTGAGCCATCCATGCTACGTCCAGCATAGCGGGCTTCACCATCACCCTTCCCTGCGGTTAATTCAAGCAATGTATCTTTATCTGGAGTCCACCCTAACGCCAGATCACTATTCCATTTATCCCAGCGAGACGGGACACGATACCCACCGCCATCTTTGTAATCATCTGAACGGGATTTATTTCCCATTAAACGTAAATATCCCAATTCACTACCGATACTGGCATCAACATTGCCATCCCAACGACTATTTGAGCCAGCCAATCCACTGGCATTGACTTTTACCCCCGGCTTATTAAATCGGGGATGTTCACGTTCAAACCTTACAGTACCGGCTGAAGCACCCGGCCCCCACAACACGGATTGAGGTCCTTTAATCACCGTCAGCAAATCATAACTTTCCGGTGAAATATAAGATGAAGGTGCATCCATTCTGCCCGGACAAGCGCCCAGCATTTCTGCACCATCAGTTAAAATCTTAAGCCTTGAACCAAACATTCCCCGAAATACCGGGTCACCATTAGTCCCACCATTACGGATTTGTGAAAATCCGGGTATGGTTTTTAAATAGTCAGAACCGTCACTTGCAGGAACGGGCTGACGGGGAGTTTTTGGCGAAGTGACAATCGCCAAAGGAGAATATAAAGGGGCTGTTACAGTGATTACATCACCATCACTGGTTTTTGGGCCATTCTTATGCTCATGTGAATCTGATGTCGTTTCAGCCGTATATCCATTGAAAGCAGCTAGCAGAAAAAGCGGCATTGCCGAACTAATACAACGAGATAGTTTATTTTTTTTATGAGAAGAATTTCTTTCAAACATCATTTTTCCTTAAATACGAACCCACCCCTCGAAAAATCTCTCTCAAAAGTGGAATACGTCACAGAACCAAACCAAACAGTTTTTGGCATAAACAAGCTCTTCCTGATTTAACAATTAGCAGGACAAAGCATTTCGTTATGTTTAAATCAGTGAGATCAGATCTGTTCAGGCGGAGCGCGAGGTAACGAATCAGAAAAGATGAAATGCGGCAGAAAGGAAGCTACGGTTTGAATCGGTGGTGGCCGTGAAGTCAGCGAGGTTGACCAAAATAGCGGTGTATTCGCCAAATCCAGCATAGGTACATGGATCAGAAAAACGCAGTATCCACAGGCAATATCCTCCAACATCGACATACCACCACCGGCATGCATACTCATCTGCATTCCATCATGATGGTTAGTACCGGAAGAAACGTCAGAATGGGATATATTCCGGGGCATATCATCGTTAGATGACATCACCATATGGCAATCGACCACTTTCGATGAATGAGCCTCACCAATGCGCGCATGTTCCAGTGACCGGGAAATCACTGGCGCAATGAACAACATCAGTATCGCGAATATACCGAGCCAAGCTGGCAGGCGGTACCGCGATGGGTAAAATTGGATCAGTGACAAACTAAGCCTATTCTTGTAGAGAACACATTCAGGGACGGGATTGTACGTATTTAACAACCAAATGTTAAAACACTTTATGCAGGAATGTCGCTTTGGCAGCAAAATTTGATGCTTTTCTCAGGTTAGCGAGATGGATTATGTTCATTAACTCGACCAAAAATATCGAAAATCCAGCCTGCCGCAATAACTGCATTCTTAGCAAGATAAATGTAACGATAAAAACCAACGGTACCTAGCGTGAAACTCATTGCTCGTTCTTCACTATTTAGGAAACCATTGTGAGAAGTTAGCCGCATAATTCCTAAATAAATGACAACAATACCCACAATCTAAGTGAATTCCAAATGAACACCGAACAAAATCACAGAGATTAACGTCACGAGCAAAGGCATTGCCCCATGCGTAATAAAGGTAGATTTGATTCAGTATGTCTACACAATTCTGTTTCCATATTGACCCTTATATATAATCCATAGACCTTCATATTACAGCCGCATTTTTTTTATCCTCAACAAAAAATACTCATTAGAAAAGCCTTAAGTTATGCAACTTTTTACGGTTGTGAACATCAGAAAAAACGCAGACTTGCGTTTTCTATGGCTGAAATACAACACACGATAAAACGGAATAAGAGAACCGGTCCCCAACCGATATTTTTTGCTCGATTAATTAGGAATAGTCTTAAAAATAAACTCATTGATATTATTTTGTGATTTAGGTAACATTTTTTGACATGAACAGATGTTCACCACAAGACGAACAATATCTGATTAATTTTTTATACTTAATTATTTAATTCTGATAGTTTTTCACTGGAAAGGAAAAAACACAAAAAATTTACCTTTATAACCACCAATGAAAACAGAATATTACACTGCATTATTGCTGAAAGACAGTACAGGTTAAATTATCAGTCTCCGAATGGAGCTAACACGACGAATACTAGTTATCAATCCTTGCATCTTTTTTTAGGGGCATATCTGAGGGAAGTTTTGCTAAGAACTTTACTCGCTCCATTACTTAAACTTAAAACTCTGGAGAAAATTGTGACTTTATGTACCAAAACAGTTCCCAAAATTTGGGGCATCATTACTAAACAATTAAACATAAGCAACCATATATTCAAAATGTCGGCCTGGAAAAATCATTGCGAATCTGCGTTAAATGATGTTTTAGTTTATGCTCTGCATTCTTGCAGATTCTTACTCCACCATTTGAGTGTGACTTGCCGAAATATTTTATTGATCCCAATTCTTCTCTGCGAGTTATTATTGGCAACCCCATCATTCGCACAAACAGAGATACCGTTAACAACATCAGATATTCGAACTTCTATCGGTCCTGTGGTTAAGGGGGGGGTATACAACTATGCGCCTTCCGTGATGTTGGACGGGGTATATCGGATGTGGTGGTGTGGTTCCGATCCCACTCATCCCGGTGACCATATTTTCTATGCCGAATCTTCATCTCTTGATGGCCCTTTCCGTGCCCGTGGGGGTAAAAATGCTTACCAGATTGTTTTTTCTCCCGACAAGGCAGTGAACGCATTCGATAAAGTCCATACTTGCGATCCCTCTGTCATACGAGTTAATGGTACATATTATATGTATTACGGTGGATGGGACAGTATTCGCACTGAAATCGGAGGCATAACAAAAATTGGCCTCGCAACAAGTACTGACGGAATTAACTGGACACGTGCAAACAATGGTAATCCGATAATCTTACCCGCTAACAAGAAGCTAGATGGAAATCCTTACGGAGCAGGGCAACCCTCCGTATCCTATCTCAATGGTATGTTTTACCTTATGTACACCGATACAACCGGAGCAAATTCCCTAGATAAAATTTACGGCGGCGGTGGACAATATATCTTAAGATCTCCCGATCCAACCTTTCAAAGTGAAGTGGAAGAACTTACTCCGAATGGATTCGTCACAAAAACGGAAGAGAATCACACCGAATACCGTCAAAACTATTGGGTAAGCGTCGATATGCAGTTTTCTGATGCACTCAATGCATGGATCGTAGCTCACAATGATGGCTCCAGACTATCTTTGAGCTTTTATCCGCCAGACTTCTCTACGAAAATTTACAACGATGTCCAATTAAGCACCGCCACTGTAGAAGGTCCCGGTATTGTATCAAGACCGGATAAGCACTCAGTTGTCTCAAGTACCGGACAGTGCAGTACACTGCCAATTGATGTTATCAATGCGACTGCGCGTAATTTCCCTCGTAGGTCGCCTACAAACTTGGCACATATTGGTATCGACATCAGTGCTGGAATGAGCTGTAAAAGTATGCTTCCCAGTCAGGTTGCGAATATCTACGAAGGCTATGGAATTAAAGCAGTCGGCTTACCTTTAACATTTGTTGTATCAGGAACGCGTTTTCAAGCTGATTCCATTCGACCAATTCAGTTCTTAACTAAGAACTTCGTCGAAGTCACGCCTGAGATTTTCCATGCCATTCCATATGGCGCTTCATTAAAAATCGGTGCTCCTGCTATTGGCACAGCTGGACAACCAGCCTCATTTCTTCTTAATTCGGCTAAATGGCCGGTGAATGGATTAAAGATAATCAGAGATAATAAATCATCTATTAAGATGGTACCGTCAGCTGAATACGATTCCTATCCAACAAAACATCCACTCTACTTGGTGCAATAACCATTTCACTAACCGAATCAAGCATAGCAACACCTTGATATGCTGATTTTCTATACTACATCATGGTCGTAGACGCGATATCGGAACGTTCACGACCATGTACTGGCAGGATGAATTTCGGGATGAAATTTTCAAACTATCCGCAAACCAATAACGAAAAATTTAGTCTTAAATCGTTTGGCCCCATAAGCATAGGCAATCCATTTCCACAATCAAACTTATTAAACTTTTCTCTTGGATTAGAGCTACAATCTGTCAGCAAAAAACAACTTCTCGAATAACTTCCAGTGAAGCTGGGTTTTCAACCAGAGAAAGATCACCCGGTTCACGCCCTTCACATATTGCCTGCATGGTTCGACGCAGCATTTTTCCTGAACGGGTCTTAGGCAACTGAGACACGAAATATACTCGTTCCGGGCGACCCACATTGCCAATTTGTTTATTTACCAAACCCATCAAGACCTTTTCCAAAGAGGCAAAATGCTCAGCATTCTGGATTTCACTTCCATCCTTAAGAACAGCAAAAGCAATGGCAACTTGCCCCTTGACAGCATCCTTAATGCCAATAACAGCCACTTCAGCAACATCTTCATGACTGGCAAGACACTCTTCTATCTCCCGCGTTCCCAAGCGGTGTCCCGCAACGTTAATCACATCATCCGAACGTCCCAAAATAAAGTAATAGCCGTCACTATCACGGATACCCCAATCGAATGTGGAATAAACCGGATGATCGAAGTGGCACCAATAAGTATTGATAAAACGAGTATCATCACCATAAATAGTTTGAATACAACCCGGCGGCAAAGGCCCCTCAACAACCAGCATACCCTTTTCGTTATCACCGCACTCTTTGCCGGTTAATTCATTAATAAGCTTGACATGAAAACCATACATCGGGAAACCCGTACTACCAAATCGGCTCGGTCTGTCATCCAAACTGCGTGCAATCGCCATAATCGGCCAGCCTGTCTCAGTCTGCCAGTAATTATCAATAACAGGGATGTTGATAGCCTCAGCTATCCAACGGACAGTATGTTCATCAAGCGGTTCTCCCGCCAAATACAATGACTTAAGTGATGAAATATCATATTGTTCAATATATTCAACTGGATATTTTTTCAATACACGAATAGCCGTAGGTGCTGAAAACATCCGGGTTACCTGATACTTTTCCACTATTTTCCACCAAATGCCCGCATCCGGCTGTATCGGCAGCCCTTCATACATGATCGTCGCCATTCCCGCGATCAAAGGAGCATAGGCAATATAAGAATGCCCTACAACCCAGCCAATATCTGACGTACAGAAAAACACTTCACCGGCTTTACCACCAAAAATAACATCCATGGATGTCACTAATGCGACAGCATAACCTCCAACATCACGCTGCACACCCTTTGGGGTGCCCGTCGTACCAGAGGTATAGAGCACACAAGAGGTCTCATTGGATTCAAGCCAAGCCACAGGCACATCAGCATTAAGGTATTGCTGCCGCAATGTAGTAAAATCGATATCTCTTTCAGGCACCCAAGCCATTTCAGCCAGTCCACGATTAACCATCAGTACATGGCGCGGTTTGTAGTTCGCCAGTTCGATAGCTTCATCTAACAACGGTTTGTAGGGAATGATTTTTCCACCACGAGATCCCCCATCAGCAGACACCACCAGCACAGGCTCGGCATTATCCAGCCGTGTGGCAAGACTATGGGAAGCAAAACCACCGAAGACAACCGAGTGAATAGCACCGATACGAGCACAGGCAAGCAAAACAAACAGCGCTTCAGCAATCATCGGCATATAAACCAAAACCCTGTCGCCTTTTTTAACGCCCTAGGAGAGCATCATAGCGGCAGTTCTGTTCACTTCTTGATGCAGTTCCCTGAACGTGAATACTCTCTCACTATTCGTTTCGGTTGAAATTGTGATGAGCGCTTTAGCATCAGGCTGGCTTTCCAGCCAGCGATCCAGCGCGTTGTAACACAGGTTGGTCTTTCCTCCACAAAACCAACGGGCAAATGGAGGGTTATTATGATCTAAAACCTGCTCAAAAGGGTGTTGCCAGAAAATACGTTGAGCCTGTTCAGCCCAAAAAGCATTCGGCTCATTAATGGATTGCTGATAAAAAGCTTTGAATGACATAGTCTCTCCTAGTGCTGCGTAAATGATAGGGCAGCACTCTGGGAGAGCAGCCTCTGGTAGCGTTTCAGATCATATAATGTATAAATCGAGGTATTCGTTTACAGGCATGTTTTCCAGCAATGCACGATCAAGGGAGACAGACAGAATTCTCCTCTGCTGGGTTTCAGGGAACTGGCGTGCCAGGTTGGTTTTGAATTTTTGCAGCAATAACGGCATACCTTCTTCGCGACGACGAGCATGGCCGATAGGGAATTCAACCTTGACTTCATTAAGCTGGCTACCATCTGCTAACGTAACCGTTAATGCGTTGGCAATAGAGCGTTTTTCTGGATCGTGATAATCACAGGTAAAATCAGGGTCTTCAACACACACTATTTTTTCCCGCAGTGCATCAATACGGGGATCTGCCGCAACGCTATCTTCATAATCCGCAGCGGTGAGGCGGCCAAAAATCAAAGGCACTGCAACCATATATTGAATACAGTGGTCTCTGTCAGCTGGATTACTTAATGGGCCTTGCTTATCGATAATCTGAATACAAGCCTCATGGGTACGAATAGTGATTTTTGCAATGTCATCAATGGTCTTACCGGCGTCTTTCAATTGCTGATGCAGACTCATTGCGGCTTCCACAGCAGTTTGTGCATGAAACTCTGCCGGGAAAGCGATCTTGAACAGCACATTTTCCATCACATAAGCGCCATATGGACGCTGGAATTTAAAAGGCTGACCATTGAACAGGACATCATAAAATCCCCATGTTTTTGCAGTTAATACCGAGGGATAGCCCATTTCACCCTTTTGCGCCATCAGAGCTAAACGAACCGCACGAGACGTCGCATCACCCGCTGCCCAAGATTTACGTGAACCCGTATTGGGAGCATGACGGTAAGTTCTCAGCGCCTGCCCATCAACCCAAGCTAGCGATACTACACTTAGGATCTCTTCCCGATTCAACCCCAGCATTTCAGCAACGACGGCGGTTGAAGCCACTTTTACCAAAACAACGTGATCCAGCCCAACTTTATTAAACGCATTCTCTAGTGCAAGGCATCCCTGGATCTCATGTGCTTTGATCATTCCGATCAAAACATCTTTGATCGTGAGAGGCTTTTTCCCTCCCGCGACGGCATTCCTTGATAACCAGTCAGCCACTGCCAATATACCACCGAGATTGTCGGATGGATGTCCCCATTCCGCCGCAAGCCATGTGTCATTAAAATCTAACCACCGGATCATCGTACCAATGTTAAATGCCGCCTGTACGGGATCAAGCTGAAACTGAGTTCCCGGTACACGTACACCATTGGGCACAACCGTACCCGGCACAATCGGCCCCAGTAGTTTCTTACAGGCCGGATATTCTAGTGCCTCTAGCCCACAGCCTAACGTATCAAGAAAACAGTAATAGGCCGTTTCATGTGCGACGGATGATGTGATGGGGTATTCCATAACATAATCCACAATATCCACAATAACTTGATCATATTCAGGGCGGTTATGTGTAACAGAGGTAGACATAATAATTCCTTGTTAAAAAAACATTAATGCAGGAAACCCTACACCAGAAATAACGTTATCCACGTTCATCAATTGGCATAAATACCCGATTTTCTGGTCCGGTATAGTTGGCCGAAGGCCGAATAATTTTATTATCAATACGCTGTTCAATGATGTGAGCAGCCCATCCCGCTGTACGAGCAATCACAAATAGCGGTGTAAACATCGCAGTTGGCACCCCCATCATGTGATAGGAAACCGCAGAGAACCAATCAAGATTTGGGAACATTTTTTTATTAGCCCACATCACCGATTCCAGTCGGTCCGCAATATCAAACATTTTGGTTGTTCCAGACTGTTTGGAGAGTTTCAAAGCCAAATCTTTGATCACTTCGTGACGGGGATCTGAGACGGTGTAAACCGGATGACCAAAACCAATAATGACCTCTTTTCTTTCCAAACGCGCCAAGATATCTATCTCTGCTTCGTCAGGATTTTCATAACGCTGTTGAATTTCAAGAGAGACTTCATTTGCTCCACCGTGTTTTGGTCCTCGTAATGCGCCAATCGCCCCGATGATGGCGGAGTAAATATCCGTGCCAGTTCCTGCGATAACCCGACTAGTAAATGTTGAGGCATTAAACTCATGTTCTGCATAAAGGATCAGAGATGTATGCATAGTTTTTTCCCATGATTCACTGGGTTTTTTACCGTGCAGAAGGTGAAGAAAATGCCCACCTATCGACTCATCATCGGTTTCTACCTCAATGCGGCGTCCGTTATGACTATAGTGATACCAGTAGAGCAACATGGAACCGAGAGAGGCCAGCAGTCTGTCAGCAATATCACGCGCACCGGCAAGATTACGGTCGTCTTTCTCAGGTAATGTGCAACCAAGAACGGAAGCTCCAGTACGCATGACATCCATAGGATGAGCAGCAGCAGGCAATGTCTCCAGTGCTGCTTTAACGCTACCCGGCAAGCCTCGCAATGCTTTTAATTTCGTTTTATAAGCGGTCAGTTCAGCGCGAGAAGGTAGTTTTTCATGGATCAACAGGTAGGCAACTTCCTCAAATTCACACTGGGTTGCAAGATCAAGAATATCGTAACCCCGGTAGTGCAAATCATTACCGGTTTTTCCAACTGTACAAAGTGCTGTGTTACCCGCACTGATTCCTGAAAGGGCAACAGATTTTTTAGGCTTGAATGTGGTTGACTCAGTCATCGTCTTCTGTTCGCTCATGGGATCACCTCTACTGTTTTATGCCACATAAAATGATGAAATTGGGTGGAACTGTTTCGTCATTGAGATTTTTTCTGGGAGAAAAGCACATCCAGTTTTTGTTCAAAATCGTAGTAATTGATGCTTTCGTACAGCTCGTTGCGAGTTTGCATCATGCTGATCACATTCTTCTGTGTCCCTTCGCGGCGAAGTGTGGTGTAAACCTGCTCGGCGGCCTTATTCATTGCCCGGAAAGCAGAAAGCGGGTAAAGCGCAATGGAGACATCCACACTTTTCAACTCTTCAATAGTGAAAAGTGGAGTCGCCCCAAATTCGGTAATATTAGCCAGCACTGGAACCCCGGTTGTTGACGCAAATGCTTTATACATGTGCAATTCAGTGATAGCCTCCGGAAACAGCATATCCGCCCCCGCTTCAATATAGGCTTTAGCCCTGTCAAGCGCCGTTTCTAAACCTTCAACAGCTAAAGCATCCGTGCGAGCCATAATGACGAAATTCTTATCAGTACGAGCATCAACGGCGGCTTTAATGCGATCAACCATTTCCCCTTTAGACACAATCTCTTTATTCGGACGATGGCCGCAGCGCTTCGCGCCGACCTGATCCTCAATATGTAACCCCGCAGCACCAGCTTTAATCATTGAACGCACTGTGCGGGCCACATTAAAGGCAGAAGAGCCAAAACCGATATCGGCATCCACCAGCAATGGCAAATCGCATACATCCGTGATACGGCGAATATCTATCAGTACATCATCCAATGTTGAAATTCCCAGATCAGGCATGCCCAATGAACCCGCCGCTACACCACCACCAGAGAGATAAATGGCTTTATAACCCGCTCGTTTTGCCAACAATGCATGGTTAGCATTGATAGTACCAACAACCTGTAATGGAGATTCAGTTTCTATAGCCTGACGAAATGCCAAACCAGCAGAAGAAAGCGCCATACATAACCTTATTGTTATTAAAATGAAATTTATTTGTTATAAAGCAATGTATGTGCCAATCAGAGTAAAAGATGATTAGCAAACTCAAAAATAAAGATAATTTAAGAGTCAATGCATTGTTTTTAAATTAAAAAATAGCATTTAAGACATTTTCTATGCTGTAGGAAAGCATCATTGATACAAAATCGTATTTGTTTCATAATAAATCATCCATTGTTTCATGAAACATTTATGAAACAATTTAGAAACATTGAATTATTGTCGTGGGAAAAACGAAAACAGCGCACACAATTTAGGGGGAACAGGATGGCAGAAGCACAATCAGTAGGTCCAGTAGGTCGTGATAGCAGTGAAAAACCGGTCATTTGGACAGTATCTGTTTCCCGTCTTTTTGATCTATTCCGCGATATCACGCCAGAGTTCGACCATCAGGCAGATATCACGCCAATCCAACTTGGTTTTGAAAATGCAGTCCAGCATATTCGTAAGCGCTTGACAACCGAACGTTGTGATGCGGTGCTCTGTGCCGGCTCCAATGGCGCCTATTTGAAACGTCGTTTATCTGTACCTGTTATCATTGCTAAGGCCAGCGGGTTCGATTTTATGCAGGCATTGGCCCGCGCACGACAAATCAGCTCCCGCATTGGCGTTATCACCTATCAAAATACATTGCCTGCACTGGAAGAATTTCAGCAACGATTCAACTTGCGTATTGAGCAGCGCAGCTACGTAACGGAAGAAGATGCACGGGCCCAGATCAACGCATTAAAAGCTATCGGCATCAAGGTAATTGTCGGTGCCGGACTCATTACCGATCTCGCTTATGAGGCTGAACTTGTGGGGGTCTTTGTCTATTCTGCCGACTCTATTCGCCAGGCATTTCATGATGCTCTGGATATCGCCAGAATGACCAAGCTCAACCTGGCTTCCATTTCTACCTATCCAACAGAGAATACCTTACATATCCGTCACACTCTCAGTGATATCCGGGGAGATTCAACAGTGATGGAGCATGTGCGCAACACCATCATGTTATATGCCCGTTCTCCTGCCACAGTGCTGATACAAGGGGAAAGTGGTACAGGGAAAGAGCTGGTGGCTCAAGCCATTCACCATGAATATACCCTACGGTATGGTCAAGTTACTGGAAAACATCGGCGTCCGTTTGTTGCCGTTAACTGTGGAGCCATTGCTGAATCCCTGCTGGAAGCTGAATTGTTTGGTTATGAAGAAGGGGCTTTTACCGGCTCCCAGCGTGGAGGGCGTGCTGGTCTTTTTGAAGTTGCTCATCGAGGCACGCTATTTCTGGATGAAATTGGTGAAATGCCATTACCTCTTCAGACACGGCTATTAAGAGTACTGGAAGAAAAATCCGTTGTCAGAGTAGGAGGACACCGCCCAATTGCCGTTGATGTTCGGATCATTTGCGCCACACATTGCGATTTGGATACCTGGGTGCAAGAAGGGCGTTTTCGAACAGACCTGTTCTATCGTCTGAGTGTATTACGGATCAACATTCCAGCTCTCAGAGAAAGAGGCAACGATATTGGTATATTGGCGCTAGAATATCTGCGACGAGCATTTGCTGCATTAAACTTGCCGGTATCACAATCAAGAGTGCAAGAGCTTTCTGCCTGTCAGCAGGCATTGCAAGCCTATCATTGGCCCGGTAATGTCCGGGAACTGCGTAATCTCATGGAGCGGCTCACGTTATACCTCAGTGCCCATCCTGAGCATACATTAACACCAGAATTGATATTAGCCCTTTCACCGGAGCGCCAACTTGCATCCAGACCAGCAGAAAAAAGTATAAAACCTTCTCTGACCGAACAATCTTCACATGTTGCACCACTTTCAGCTCATGAAACCTTGAAACGATTTTCTGGCAACCACCGTGCAACTGCGGAATATCTGGGGATCAGCCGTACTACGTTGTGGCGACGATTGAAACAGGAAACGGCCGGGAATACGGGAATAAAGAAACAAATATTGACGAAAAAGTGATTTAAAGCGTCGTCCTGAAGTGCTTGCGATAATCCTGCGGCGTACTACCGAACGCCCGGCAGAAACTACGGCGTAAAGTGTCTTCACAGCCGAAACCACAACGGGAAGTTATACACTTGAGCGATAGCGTGGATTCAACCAAAAGATGACGGGCTGCTTCCAGACGGAATCGCTCCACCGCTTTGGCTGGCGTAATTCCTACATGTTGGCCGTAGTGGCGCACGAAGCTACGCTCACTCATATTGGCACGAGCGGCCAAGGCTATCACTGAAAGATCACCTGCCAAATTGTTGGTCATCCAGGCGTGCAGATCTGCAAATTTACTTGTGCTACTTTGTAACGCCAGCGGAGCACTAAACTGTTCTTGCCCACCAGGACGTTTAAGAAACATAACAAGGTTCCGTGCAACATCCAGTGCCATTTTATGACCGAGATCTTCTTCCAGCAGCGCCAAAGCCAGATCGATGCCTGCGGTAACACCGGCAGAAGTCCACACCGGACCATCCTGAATAAAGATGGGATCACATTCTACCTGTAATTTACTGTAACGCCGGGCCAGTTCCGCGCAGCTGCTCCAATGAGTGACGACTCGGCGGCCATCAAGCAACCCGCAGGCAGCCAGAACGAATGCCCCACTGCATATAGACACAATACGCCTAGCCAAAGGTGCATGTCCCTTTAACCAATTACGCAATGGCGGATGGTTCGCCGCTGACTCAACGCCGATTCCCCCTACAACGATCAAAGTATCAGCGGGAGAATCCAGCTCAGGCAGGGGCTCTGCCTGTACACTTATTCCGGCCTCTGTCATTACTTGCCCGGGATCACAAGCCACGACTTTTATGGTGTAGGGTTGTCTGTGACCGGACTTCTCTGCCAGATCATTAGCTGTTGTAAAGACCTGCAATGGCCCTGAAAGATCCAGCAGATTTATATTGGGGAAGATCAGAAAATAGAGAGTTTTGATGTTCATAAGGAAATTATGGCACTTGGCGTAAATCGTCGCAATATTGGCATATACGCCAATTAACTAACGGTTACAGTTATCCCATCAATTCACTACCGGGAATATAAATATTCAGCGATCGATAAAGGTAACGGCACACGTATTTCGGTTCGCTTTCAATCTCGATAAGGAAAATTTCGCCATGAAAAATATATCTATTGATAGAAGAAATTTTATTATTAAATCTGCACTGACAATTTCATCAATAGGCAGTTTTGCCAATCAGAACGCTTTTGCCAAAGAACACTCTGTAGCATTACCTTCGGCAATGAAAGCATCATCTGGAGGAAAGCCCACCCTCGCTTTTGTCATTTTTCCGGGCATTACACCCCTTGATATGATTGGTCCCGCGACGGTTCTTGCAGTAGGAGAATGGTTAAATATTGAATATGTTTGGCGCGATTTACTTCCAGTACGTACTGAGCTGGAACATATATCATTCTCACCAAGCATAACATTTGAGCAGTTAGACAAAGTTGATATCTTATGTGTTCCCGGTACAGGAAATCCTTATGCTTTGCTTAACGAATTAGACATGCTTGATTGGATACATAAAGCGGGCAGTAAAGCATCTTGGGTAACAAGCGTGTGTACAGGATCTATTCTGCTAGGAGCCGCTGGCTTGCTAAAAGGGTATAAAGCGGCGACTCATTGGTCGATGATGGACAATCTCAGCAAGTTCGGTGCAATACCGGTCAATAAAAGAGTCGTTATCGATAGAAACCGGATCACAGGAGGCGGAGTTACTGCGGGGATTGATTTTGGTTTAACATTGCTCGCGGAAATTAAAGATGAAGAACACGCACAAATAGCTCAATTGGCACTGCAATATAACCCAAAACCTCCGTTCAATAGCGGCATTCCAGAATTCGCAGGAAAAGAGATAACCAATGCCACACGTCAGGCTATATTTTCCAATGTGGAAAAAAAGACGCCTGATTATAAAGAAATATTGATTAGAAGTGCCAAGAGAATATCAGATATATACTGAATTCATTTTCGTATTACGGCTCAATTCAACCCATTTCAGCCTTGCCAATAAATTAAGCGGGCTGATTTCAGCGATTGAATTTACCAATAACAGAAATACCTTCTGCTCTAAGAACAACTCATTCAGAGATACATGGACTCAGACTTAGTTTTTTTAGATTGGAAGGTATAGGCAACCAATCCGGCTGCCACTTCCAAAATAAAATTCATTGGATTACGATGTTTCGAATGTTCTATTTGAAGAATATTTTTTAACTATTCAAATACTATTTCAATTAAAAAGCTCAATACCAGACAGAAAAAGTATGACTTCAAACTTATCCAAATAATATATCGCTTCCATGTAAAGTTTCGTGCACTTATTTACACGAATTTTCATACCGATTAAGGCATCGGTATAAGTCAATCGTCTATTTGTTCAAGCTTACTCTGGCTCATCACAATCATTTTAATTATCGTTTTACGGTCGATACCCGTATTTATCATTGCACACACGATTTTCACAACCGCCAGTTTTCTACCCATCTGTAATCCTTCTTGACGTGCTTCATGTTCCAATCTTTGCGCTATTGTCATCAGTACCTCCTCATACTTCGGGAACTGTTCTGCCAGTCGCCGGACAAGCCCCCCTCTTTTAACACGAACCTTTAAATACCGATTAAAGCTCTCAGCACGAATCAATGGCGTATTTGTTCAAGTTCGCTCTGGCTCAATCCAGTGGTTTTCATTACCGTTTCACGATCGATACCAATGTCTATTAATGCACTGGCAATTCTCAGACTCGCCTTTTTTTCACCTTTTTTTTCACCTTTTTTTTCACCTTTCTGTAATCCTTCTTGAAGCCCTTCTTGAAGCCCTTCTTGAAGCCCTTCTTGCCGTGCTTTATGTTCCAATTTCTGCGCTATTGTCATCAGTACCTCCTCATACTTCGGGGACTGTTCTGCCAGTCGCCGGATAAAACCTTCTGGATCGGCGGTATCTCCCACCTGTAGTAAGTAGTTTAGCATGCTTTCTAACTGCTCACCTGTATAGTAATAATCATACGCCAACAATATGCCCAGCTCTTGCAGTAGCTCCACCATATCACGTTGCCGGATATGTTTTTGCACTATTTCCAGTAGCGCGACCCGTTTGTGCGTCAGGATTTCATCGTCGGGGATTACCGTCACATCTACCAACGGAAACGCGCTGGAATAGAGCTCTTCCGCCAGAGCCGAAGCATCGAAGCAATCGAACCAGTTGGTACTCCACGGATACGGCCGCATTTTTCCGTGATAGAACAATATCGGAATGACCAGCGGCAATTTTTGATGTCCCTGCTCCAGATGCCATTGCATGGCTGAAATACAGTAACGCATCAGCCGGAATGCCATCATCTTGTCCGGGGAACTTTGGTGTTCAATCACACAATACACATAACTATCTCCCTGCGTAGTTTTTAGTGAATACAAAATGTCGGAATAATGTGCCCGCAGATTGCCCTCAATAAACGACCCTGATTCCAACCGCAGTGTATTAAGATCACAAACAGCCCGTAATGTGGTAGGTAAGTGTATCTCTAGAAAATCTCTGGCGGTATCAATATGACTTAAAAACTTTTTAAAAATAGCGTCGTGTGGCGTTGGTGTATTTTTTCTTTTCATAAAAGAATAGTAGCATACTTTCTTTTATATTGAAGTAATATTAAACAAAAAACAGCAATTTCTTGTCTTATTTTTTTCACCCTATTGTACGATGTTTTCTATTTAGTGAGTCAAAGGCAGACTGCTTTCGGAGAAATACCGTTTGCAATCTGAGTTCCGAAACGGTATTTCAGCCAATAACTAATAGACTTCGATTAAATAATTCAGTAATTAGACATTGTGAAAAGTTATACTTATTGAATCCAGCCTAATTAACTATTTCTCTACATATGATTTTACAGCGGATATTAACACGTTAATATCTGAAGAACAGAGATATCGTTTTAAAGCATTGAATTTCTCTTCTGACCAATCATATATTTTTAACGCTAACAGTTCATTTATGATATGCGGTTCAAATCGATATTTAACTAATTTCGCAGGCGATCCAGCCACAATACTATATGGCTCAACATCTTTAGTGACGACGCTATTAGCCGCAACTATAGCCCCTTCTCCGATAGTGACACCTGGCATAATCATTGAACGAATACCAAGCCACACGCCATCATGAATATGCGTATCACCTTTGCCTACATATGCGTCTTCAATATATTCCATGAATGGATATAAACAGAACCAATCGGCTCTGTGCGTATTATTTCCACCCATAAGAATGATAGTTTCAGCCGCTATGCAAACATAATCGCCAATATACAATTTATCAATTGGCCACTTAGGCTCCCATTGAAGACTGATCTTATCACCGTATAAATAACGCACGACAGATTCTTCAAAATCACCACTCCAACAATCACTGTAGTAGCTATGAGTTCCTTTGATAATAATATTTTGATTGGTTACAACTTTATGTAAAAGTTGGGTTTTCGACCAATGTTTTTCTTTCATGGTAAACAGTCTCTATTGATTATTTATTTACTATAGAATGCTTTCTATGGTGATGTATCCACATTCAAAATACATCACGTCTAGCTGATTCGAGGCTGATTTAATAATGGGATTATTTTCATATTAAACAATATCTCAGTAATTAACCTGGCTACATCATATAAAAAAAATATACTTTTAATGTGAACTACTCGGTATTTTCAAGAAGAGACAAAACTGGAGCGGGTGAAGGAAATCGAACAAAATATTTAACTAATTTATATTAAATAAAAAATTTATTATATTTTTTATTCTATACACATTATTTTTTGCTAAAAACCTCAAAAATATCACTTTGCTGTTGTTATATTTTTCAATCTGTGATCCAGATCTCATACAATCACAGTAAAGTTAGCGTACTAATTATTTCAGATAATACATAATCTCCTTTTTTCCTATGGCATTTTAAATGCAAAAAGCCGTGAGGTTTAAAAAATGGTCAAATTAAGCAGCCATTTCAATCTCAGGGCTTTGTATAGAAGTTTATTACTTTCACGAAACATATCACAAATTAAAGCGAATTATTATTGTGATTTATTGCAAACCTTACTCTCAATAACTTGACCACGTTTATCAAAATAACCGCTAGGATGGATTTCAAGATAGTTAGCGATTATCCATTCACCTTTAGGCCACTGCCTGCTGAGTGCATTGGCTAATGTTGATGAGCTGAGTCCAGCTTCACGAGAGAGAGCTGCTAAGGTTGTACCGCGCTTACGTAATGCAGCAATAAACATGAAGTTTCAGCTCTGGTTGATCCAACTGTTTGCGCCAGCTTTTTAGTGAAGCGCTACATTGCACCGCTTCCTGAGGACGAAGTCCCAGCAATCGGGAAAGTTTCAGTGTGACGGCAAATCCGGCATCACGTTCAAGGGCTTTCTGATAAATAACCTGAAACGTAGCATCAGGGATCGACTGTTTCGTTCCGGCGCGGCTGGTTCCGCTTAATCCTAATGCCAGATTGCTCAAACGTGGCGAAGTTTCCAGTTTATTCCTGTCTGCCATGCGAAAAATATTACGCAGCGCGGACATTTCATTTTGCACTGTTCGCTTGGCGATCCCCTGAGACAAACGGGCATTAACGTAATGCTCCACATGCTTGGCTTTCAAATGGCTGAGACTTTTAACCTGAATATTCAGGCTCAATAACAACGCACCCAATCGCCCTGCAATCCGAATGCGGTCATGGCAGGTCTTATGGCTACCGCCCGCCTTCCGGGCAAAAAATTTTAATTCTTTAATCAATCGGCTCATTAGTTTCCCCTTGCTGATACCTGACAACATGCGATCTCTGGCACGCGCTAGTGCGGCAAAACAAAAAATGCCTTGCCCTTGACGGATATCTGTGCTCCAGAGTGAACGCAAGTTGAGGTATTGCGGGGTATCGGTTAAGTACATGAACCAACGTTCAACATACTTCGATGACAATATAAAAACACTTTTGGACGTATTTTTAGTTTAAGAAACCTTCATCGCCAGACAAAGAGTTTATGTCTGACAATATCTGCTTCCAAAAGTGTGCCGATGTACCGCAATATTTGCTCTCCCTTTCAGGCTACAGAAGTTTTTGTTCGCCACCCGGTGGGTAATCCTTGCAGACGATGGGATATTTGTAGTTACAGGTTAATACGTTATCGGTTAGATTTGTCAGAGTCAACTTTTGTTTGATGGTGAAAATAGCTCCATAAAAATTCACAACAATTACAGTCTGTTGTGGAGTCTAAAACTATTGAGACACATCAATTTGTAAGCCTAGGAAAGGTGAGACAATGATGCAAATAGAAAAGGGGAAAATCGCGCACCAACCATCTAAACGCTAAGGTGCCTAGATGGCCAGTAAGTAGTTTATGATAGCTAGAGTAGCAGATCGACTGTTGTGTATTAGCTTATACCTATATTTGCCCACCTACACCTTTAAACTTCTCAACAAATGCAGCAATTTTCTGGAAAACGGTCTGCTTTTTCGTTCTGTATTCCGGATTAAGTGGACTTAACTTTGGTAGCGTTGAATTTAGCTCTGTGCCGTTTTCACTTGCATATTCTCGCTTTAACGATGCTGCAATATAACGCTTAGCCGCATCTTCATTTAATTTCTCCGAGCTAATTAACTCTTCTGCCTCACGTTTTTGTTCAGCTTGAGCAAATTTGAAAAATTCATCAATAATACTGGCCTTGTCGATAATTTCATCCAAGTTAGTTTGATTAATGAAATCAACAATTAGACTTTCTTTTGCTCGATTGCCAAGGCTGGAACGAATTAAACGGCGAACTTCATCAATTAACTCTGCCTTATTTTTATTTTTTTTATTGTTTTCAAAAATCAACTCAAGAATGTAATCTAAATTAATTTCCTGCGATTTGAGCAAGTCCACTTCAAAGACGACATCATCCCAGTCAATAGTAGATTTGTCTTTCTCGTTAGACGACTTTTCACGGCGTAACCAATCACGCGTATCATTATAGGTTGAGCGATAATCTTGAATAGTACGCTCAGTTGGCATCTCAATCGCTTGCATCGTGGTGATATCTTCATCACTCAGGTAGTATTTAACTTTAAATGTCTCAACAGCCTCCGGATTACCAATATCTACATGCTGTAGAGCCTTTAATCCTGCAAATTCATCGTAGTTTTGCAGTACATTCTCCGCACGCAAATATTCACCAAATAATTTGGCAAAGTCCTTTTTATCTTGCTCTTTAACAATATTATCAGGATTAGGGAAGCGTCTTTGTAGTTCAGCCACTACATCCAAAAATCCACGGCATGCTTCGCCGGTGATTAAATCGGTAAAGCCTTCCATGTATTCTTTATAGCTTTTTTCCAGCACTATGTTTTTAGTGTTTTTATCACCAAATAAAGTGATGGCCTCAACTGTAGCCTGTTCTAAATCACGGAAGGTTACGATATTTCCAAAGGTCTTAGTGGCGTCATAAATACGGTTAGTGCGTGAAAAAGCTTGCATTAGACCATGGTAACGCAGATTTTTATCGACAAACAAGGTATTCAATGTTGGCGCATCAAATCCCGTTAAGAACATGCCGACAACAATCAGTAAATCTACTTCTTGATTTTTCACTCGCTGAGCAAGATCTTTATAGTAGTTTTGGAAACCTTTACTATCCACACCAAAATTCATTTTGAACGCTGCATTATAATCATCAATAGCTGCGCTTAAAAATTCTTTGGCGCTGCTGTCCATTGCAGAGAGCTCAAAACTTTCATCAATAATCTCACCAATAGCATCTTGCTCTTCATTAGCGGCGAAAGAGAAGATGGTGGCAACATTAAGCGGTTTTCTGCTCGTTTTATTTTCATCAGCCTCTTTTTGTAAATTCTTAAACGCTTCATAATAAGCTTTGGCAGCATCCACACTACTAACCGCAAACATAGCATTAAAACCCTTGCCTCCGGCCTGGAGACGATGCGTTTTTTGCCTGAAATTGTTTAAAATATACTGAGAAATTTCACGAATACGAACGGGGTGTAAAAAAGCTTGCTTGTTTTCTGCCGCTGTTAATTTTTTCTCGTCTTGTTCTGTTTCAATGGACTTAAACTGTGGTCTTACATCGTTATAATCAACTTTAAACTTCAATACTTTTTCATCACGAATAGCATCGGTAATCACATACGAATGTAATTCTCGGCCAAACACACTACCGGTGGTGTCTGCACCCAAAGCGTTTTGCGGGAAAATTGGCGTGCCCGTAAAACCAAATTGATAATACTTTTTAAATTTCTTCTTTAGGTTTTTTTGTGCTTCACCAAACTGACTGCGGTGTGCCTCATCAAAAATAAATACCACTTGCTTATTGTAAATTGGTAAATCACTTTCACTTTTTATTAAGTTATTAAGCTTTTGAATGGTAGTGACAATAATTTTATTATCATCTTTTTCAAGATTACGTTTTAGCCCTGCGGTACTCTCCGAACCATTAACGCTGTCAGGTGAAAAACGTTGATATTCTTTCATGGTCTGGAAATCCAGATCTTTACGATCGACCACAAAAAACACCTTATCGATAAAATCCAGCTCAGTAGCCAAACGCGCCGCTTTGAAACTGGTTAAAGTTTTACCCGACCCCGTGGTATGCCAAATGTAGCCACCACTCTCAGTATTACTCCAATTTTTAGCCTGATATGCACTTTTAATTTTCCACAAAATACACTCAGTAGCCGCTATTTGATAGGGACGCATCACTAACAAAGTATTGCTAACATCAAATACGGAATAATGAATTAACACATTCAGCAAGGTATTTTTCTGAAAAAACGTGGCTGTGAAATCTTTTAAATCTTTAATCAGTGTATTATCAGACTTGGCCCAATTCATGGTGAAATCAAAGCTGTTTTTATCACGCTTAGTCGTATTAGCAAAATAGCGCGTGTCTGTACCGTTTGAAATCACAAAAAGCTGTAAGTATTTAAACAGTGAGTTTTCTGTATTAAAGCTTTCTTTACTATAACGGTGTACTTGGTTAAAAGCTTCGCGAATAGCAACTCCGCGCTTTTTAAGCTCAACCTGCACCAATGGCAAGCCATTAACCAAAATGGTCACATCGTATCGATTCGCTTGCGCCCCTGTTTGCTTGAATTGCTTAATGACTTGTACTTTATTACGGGCAATGTTTTTCTTATCCACAAGATAGATGTTCTCGATATGTCCATCATCAAAAACAAAGTCGTGGATATAATCGTTATGAATCTTACGAGTTTTGTCTATGCTGTTATCGCTGGGCTTATCTAAGTATTGCTCAGCAAAGCGTTGCCACTCACTTTCTGAAAAATTAACATTATTCAGTACCTGTAATTGCTCCCGCACATTAGCCAGCATGTTTTGGGGCGTGTTTAAACCAGTAACATATTCATAACCTTGGTTGATTAAATCGTCGATCAATTCCCGTTCTAAATTATCTTCGCTTTGGTAGGTTTCATTTAGCTGCAATTCCTTAGTGTATTTATCGAGTACGATAAAGTTATTTGATTCAGCAACAGTTTTGCATTCGTGCATACTTCACCTATAAATTAGATTCACTCTAGTCTTCTGCCTGTTGGAAGCGGTACATAGTGTTAATTTCATTAACCAGATAGCGCAAAACACGCTTATCATCTTCCGTAAGCTCAGCGACCTCTTCACCTGCATGTTTTGAATGACTAGAGATATTAATAATCCTGGCTTCATAAGGATTGGGCCTGCCATCATCAGTTTTTGGCAATAAATCACCCCACTTTTTATAGCCAAGAAAAGTTTTGCTCATATTACGCCTCTACCTCTGGCTTGGGGAAACTCAACAGCAGATCGCGATAATATTCGTATTGCTTTTGACGTAATTCAATTTCTCGCGGCAGACCTTCGCTGATGGAGGTGGTTAAGGCGTCGAATTTATCTAAGATGGAAACTATACGCTCTTTTTCTTCTAGAAAAGGATTGGGAATGCTAATACTATTTAAATTCTTTTTATTTAGTTTAGGCTGTGCGGCACCTGAGATATACGGTGTTAAATCAATATTATTTAGATAATATTCAACATATCTTCTTTCAGCATATGTCTCAAACTTGAGTACATGTGCGTGATTGTTTACCCAGCTTTTTCCACTAATACTGAATGCTATTCGAGTATTTCTTGCAACCAAATTTGCGCCGTCTTCGGAAACTAGTAAATAATCACCATCAAAAATATAATCTTTGACATAATCGACAATACCCGACGCTCCGTAGTATGGAATTTCACCTGGCTCTCTTAAACCACTGGTTATCGGTTTACGCATAGAATCAAAATTCTCCGCAAGCCCACCCAAAGTCTTCCACTCCACCTCACCTTCTTCAAAACTTAACAACTGGTCGCGATAATAGTTGTACTGCTTTTTGCGGGCGGTAAGCTCAGCGGTAAGCTCGGTAAAGGTGTCCAAAATGCGGACGATTTCTTCTTGGATATGAAGTGGAGGGATGGGGATTTGTATATCTTTAATCATTGGCTTGGTAAGTTGTGGTATACCAGCTTCTGGAATTTTATAGCTATTCTCAATAGCTTTTATAAAGTAGTAGGCATACTTCAGATTCATTTCAATCTTCGGAGTTAACACTAGCAAACGTACTATCGGAAAAAATGGTTTGTCTCTATAACTCGTCCAGCCTATTGTACCTCTTGCAGATATAGTTATGCTTGGTTTTTCAATTTTAGCTTTATTAGTCCATCCGTATAAAGATTTATCACCAATCCCATTAGATAAAATGGAAATATTGAATTCTTCAGTTTCAGTATCCGACAATGCATCTTTTGGCACGTCGCCACCTGCAAAAATATCAAACACCTCACCTAACGTTTTCCATTCCACCTCAACGCCATCAAGCAATTTCTCCATAAAGCTTATATTGCTCATGCCTCATTCTCCGTGCCTTCAATCTCAGCAACAATGGCATCAATATCCATCCGCAGCTGGTCATTTTTTAACGGTGGTCTTTAATTCAGCATTGAGTTTTGTAATATCAATTACTTCGCGGTTGTCTTTAACTTCGACATAACTACTCACCGACAGATTGTAATCGTTAGCGGCGATGGCTTCAAAACTGACCGATTTAGCAAAATGCTCAACATCATCTTTGCTATCGAACACCTGCATGATTTGTTCGATATGGCTATCTGTAAGTACGTTGTTATTGGTTTCTTTTTTAAACAGAGTGCTGGCATCAATAAACTGGGTTTTGGTATCAATTTTGTGTTTAGACAGCACAAGAATATTTACAGCAATGGTAGTGCCAAAAAACAGGTTAGGCGCTAATGAGATCACGGTTTCAACATAGTTGTTATCTACCAGATATTGGCGGATCTTTTGCTCAGCTCCACCACGGTAAAAAATACCCGGGAAGCAAACAATCGCTGCGCGGCCTTTGCTGGATAAGTAACTCAATGCGTGCAGTTCAAAGGCAAAGTCGGCTTTGGACTTCGGCGCTAATACGCCAGCGGGAGCAAAGCGGTCATCGTTGATCAGTGTTGGATCATCACTACCAATCCATTTCACCGAATACGGTGGATTAGAGACGATGGCATCAAAGGGCTTGTCATCACCGAAATGTGGTTCGGTTAAGGTGTTACCCAACATAATATTGAACTTGTCGTAGTTAATGTTGTGTAAAAACATATTCATACGTGCAAGGTTATAGGTGGTATGGTTAATCTCCTGACCAAAGAAACCGTCTTCAATAATGTGAGCATCGAAGTGTTTTTTGGCTTGTAATAGCAGTGAGCCCGAACCAGCGGCTGGATCATATATTTTATTCACGCTGGTTTGCCCGTGCATGGCGAGCTGAGCGATTAGCCTAGAAACGTGTTGTGGTGTAAAAAATTCACCACCTGATTTACCTGCATTAGCAGCGTAGTTAGAGATTAAAAACTCGTAAGCATCACCAAACAGATCAATCTTGTTATTTTCAAACTGACCAAATTGAAGCCCTGCCACGCCTTTTAATACGGCGGCTAAGCGTGTCTTTAACGGTATTACCTAAACGGTTACTGGTGGTGTCAAAATCGACAAAAAGACCCTTAATCTCGACTTCAGATGGGTAGCCGCTGGCTGAGCTTTCAATAGCGACGAAAATGCTATTTAAGTCTTTGTTTAAATTATCATTTTTATTAGCACTTGCGGCAATATTAGCAAACAGCTGGCTTGGATAAATAAAATAGCCTTTAGTTTTAATGGCATCATCTTTAATATCGTCAGTGATAATATCATCTGAAAGCTCGGCATAGTTGATACCCTCATCACCGCCTTCAATGTAGTTTGCAAAGTTTTCACTTATAAAGCGATAAAACAGCGTACCTAGTACATACTGTTTGAAATCCCAGCCATCAACTGAACCTCTCACATCGTTGGCAATTTGCCAGATTTAACGCTGTAGTTCGGCTCGTTGTTGGGTACTTGTCATTGTGAAACTCCACTTTTAATACGTTTTTGAATGGCCTTCGGCCCATAATCATCCCAGTATTATAACGAGTAAAGGCGTTCTAATCATTTTGAATCGCTACAAGTTTAATAGACATCTCAGGGTCATTTTGGACTGCTTCCAACCTTTTTGCTTGGTTGAAGTCGGTTGGTAAAGCTCTTGAGAAAAAGCCCGTATTGATTTAAGTTGCTTGTATTTCAATCAATTGAAAATAAAAACTCCCCTGACAGCTATGCCACAGGGGAGTTGAAATTTAAAACTTAATTCTGTCTGTTATTTCTGCGGACGCATTGCCGGGAACAGAATAACGTCACGGATGGTATGGCTGTTAGTAAACAGCATGACCATACGGTCAATACCAATACCCAAGCCGGCTGTCGGTGGCATGCCGTGTTCCAAAGCCGTTATATAATCTTCATCATAGAACATCGCTTCATCATCACCTTCATCTTTCTGACGAACCTGTTCAGCAAAGCGTTCTGCCTGATCTTCAGCATCATTCAATTCTGAGAAGCCGTTACCAATTTCACGTCCACCAATAAAGAATTCAAAACGGTCGGTGATAAACGGATTTTCATTATTACGGCGAGCCAGCGGAGAAACTTCTGCCGGATATTCAGTGATAAATGTTGGTTGAATCAAGCGGCTTTCAGCCGTTTCTTCGAAAATCTCACACTGAACGCGGCCAAGTCCCCAGTTTTTTTCAACTTTAATACCAAGAGATTCAGCAATAGCCACCGCTTTATCCATATCCTCCAAATCAGCCATATTGGTCTCAGGACGATATTTGCAAATAGCTTCTTTCATGCTCATTTGAGCAAATGGTTTACCGAAATCGAATTCCTGCTCACCATATTTAACCCGTGTATCCCCCAAAACATTCTGAGCCAAGGTACGGAATAACTCTTCGATCAGCACAATCAGATCTTTGTAATCTGCGTAAGCCATATAGAGTTCTAACATCGTGAACTCAGGGTTATGGCGCGGAGATACACCTTCATTACGGAAGTTACGGTTAATTTCAAACACACGCTCAAAACCACCAACCACCAAACGTTTCAGGTAAAGTTCCGGCGCAATACGCAGATACATATCAATGTCCAGCGCATTGTGGTGAGTAATAAACGGACGTGCCGCCGCACCACCAGGAATCACCTGCATCATCGGTGTTTCCACTTCCATAAAGCCTTTACTGATAATAAAGTTACGCATCACCGACAAGACCTGAGAACGAATCTGGAAAGTCTTGCGCGATTCTTCATTAGCAATCAAATCCAAATAGCGCTGGCGGTAACGGGTTTCCTGATCAGCCAAACCGTGGAATTTATCTGGCAATGGGCGCAGAGCTTTAGTCAACAAACGCAATTCAGTACAATGAACAGAAAGCTCACCAGTCTTGGTTTTAAACAACTTACCACGGGCGCCCAGAATGTCTCCCAAGTCCCATTTTTTAAATTGTTCGTTATAAATACCTTCCGGCAAATCATCGCGAGCAACATATAACTGAATACGACCGCTCGCATCCTGTAGCGTGACAAAAGAAGCCTTACCCATGATGCGACGAGTCATCATACGACCGCCAACCGTCACTTCAATATTCAGTGCTTCCAGCTCTTCTTGGGTTTTATCGTCATATTTCGCGTGCAGCTCTTGTGAAATATTTTCACGGCGGAAATCATTTGGGAAAGCAATGCCATTTTCACGTAAAGCCGCGAGTTTTTCACGGCGGGTTTGCAGTTCGTTATTTAAATCGGGAGCCTGTTCTGCGCCCTGTTGTTGTTGTGACATTTTAGTTCCTCATAAGCCAGCTTTAAGGCTTGCTTCAATGAATTTATCCAGATCGCCATCCAGCACAGATTGAGTATTGCGAGTTTCAACACCAGTGCGTAAGTCTTTGATGCGAGAATCATCCAGAACATAAGAACGGATTTGACTGCCCCAGCCAATATCGGATTTGTTCTCTTCCATTTCCTGCCTATTGGCATTCTTTTTCTGCATTTCCAGTTCATACAGCTTCGCTTTTAGCTGTTTCATTGCCTGGTCTTTATTTTTATGCTGAGAGCGGTCATTCTGACACTGAGTAACAATGTTAGTTGGAATATGGGTAATACGTACCGCAGATTCTGTTTTATTAACGTGCTGACCACCTGCACCTGATGCGCGATAAACATCAATACGTAAGTCTGCTGGGTTAATTTCAATATCAATATCATCATCGACTTCAGGATAGATGAATGCAGAACTAAATGAAGTATGACGACGACCACCGGAATCAAATGGACTCTTGCGAACCAAACGGTGAACACCGGTTTCAGTACGCAACCAACCATAAGCATAATCACCTATGATTCTAATCGTCGCTGATTTCAACCCAGCAACTTCACCATCGGATTCTTCGATGATTTCAGTTTTAAACCCTTTGGCTTCAGCCCAACGCAGATACATACGCATCAGCATACTTGCCCAATCCTGAGCTTCGGTACCACCAGAACCTGCCTGCAAATCAAGATAACAGTTAGCACTGTCATACTCACCAGAGAACATACGGCGAAATTCTAACTGACCCAATTTACCTTCAAGCTGCTCTAGTTCTGCTACAGCTTCATGAAAAGTCTCTTCATCATCAGCTTCTACTGCCAGTTCCAGCAAGCCCTGTACATCTTCCAGACCTTGCTCAAGCTGATCAATGGTTTCAACAATCTCTTCCAG
Source organism: Photorhabdus cinerea (assembly GCF_011189575.1). Classification (GTDB taxonomy): domain Bacteria; phylum Pseudomonadota; class Gammaproteobacteria; order Enterobacterales; family Enterobacteriaceae; genus Photorhabdus; species Photorhabdus cinerea. The sequence continues at coordinate 1,806 of NZ_PUJW01000013.1, read as the reverse complement.
TGAGGAGCGTTCTTTACCCAAAGCCTGTGCCCGTTCCGGCTCATTCCAGACATCAGGTTGTTCCAGTTCAGCATTAACTTCTTCTAAGCGTTCTTTTTTGACATCGTAGTCAAAGATACCCCCTCAGAACCGTTGTCCGTTCAGACAGGTCCTGAATGTGGTTTTTTACCGGATTAATTTCAAACATATTTTAGTGTCTTACGTTGTGTAGTCGTAAATAAATGGGATGTTTTTCGAACCGCGCATTGTAGCGGATTTGGCAAAGGGTTTATAGCACTTCAACCGATTTGTCACGTATTCATTGCTGCCAGTTTATGGAAATGCTCATGCATCGTCTTGATTATCGATAATTAAGTGAGTTTCCCGTTGAACTTGCACAGTATAAAACAGTCTGGCTGGCGATTTTACATCAAGCAGGATTCTCACCTTCTGGTGGTTGCAGAGATAAACTATGTCCGGCACCCTGATAGATACAGCATGACTAAAAGCGTCTTATTTACTGCCATATTTAATGATTTCTCGACGATGTTATCCCTGCGTTTATTTTACATTTACCTAATCCGCCATAACCATTTAAAAGCACAAATGCAGGGATAGTAAATATCGGGGATTAACACCATGAATTTTAAAACTGGCCTATTATATAGTTATCAGTGAAAAATTAAAAACAAAAATTAACTCTGTTAATGCTTATATCCCTTTTTGTGAAAAATAACAAATAAGAATATCAATTACTTAATCAAAAATGTATTTTCAAAAAGGAAATAACTTTATTAATGTTTTCAATTTTAAGTAAACTTTGTCTTAAACCAGTTAAATAATCGTTACAGGAATAAGAAGTACCAGAATATAATCGCGAAAATCCTTTTCTTCCGGCATCGGGAGCGATTCAATACCGGTATTATAGTTGTGAGGTATTAACCTTGCTCGTGATGAAAAGGATTATAAAAATCCTTTTCATCACTTACTCAATCGCTATTTTTTAAAGCCCGGTTTGCCGTTTTTAGCTCTCCATTCCTTTATCACTTCAAGCACACCTTCAGGACTATCTTCAATACCATCTTCTGGATAGAAGATTAAATCACCGCCAGAGGGGTGTTCTGAAATTCTTTCAAATTCATCTATAGCTTCTGATTCTTCCTCCTCTGTTCGAAAATTTCCATTAAATATTTTCTTTATCAAGGATAAAAATTCATTTTCAGTAATATTCATTACATTACTTTCCATAGTTTATTCACCTCCAATTATGTAGTTCACCATGTCTCTTTGGCGTAACAACACTAATATTATCAATATCATAAACATCTCCACCTTCAGAAATAGGTTTTTTATGATGTAACTCGTATTTTTTCTTTTTTCCTTTCCATTCGTCTTTCCTTGGAGCTGGAGCTTTTCCTTTTTTCATATTTCCCATATTCGCAGTTTTAAATTGCTTAGACAATTCAGGATCATTAGCAACCTCTTTCCAAAATGCCTTTCTGAAATTATCAAAGTTATTAAATCTCCTCCCACGCAACTTATCTGCTATCTGACTGGGAATTGGTGCTCCCATGCCTTGTCCTGCGCGACTTAACCAGTTTCCTTCGATTTTTTGCCCCCGACCAGTTACCACTCCCGGTTGATTCCGGGGAGTATTAAACATCACATAAACTGGTTTCATGCCTGAACCGGCGGGAAAGACCAGAATATAATCGCGAAAATCCTTCTCTTCCGGCATCGGTAGCGATTCAATATCGCTGCCCACTTTGTCCGGGATCGGCAACACGGTTATTTGCGACGGAATAAACGGCGGTTCTTCATTCCCGG
>NZ_PUJW01000012.1 GCF_011189575.1 Photorhabdus cinerea | reverse complement strand
AAAGTGTTATGTTGTCGCGACATAGGACGTAAGGAATTCGGTGGTGCGGTAGTTCAGTTGGTTAGAATACCGGCCTGTCACGCCGGGGGTCGCGGGTTCGAGCCCCGTCCGCACCGCCACCTAATTTCCAAAGGAAACCCTGAGAGAAATCTCAGGGTTTTTTTGCTTATAAATATTAAAATCAATAATTATCTTATTATATTTGATAAAATCAGATAGTTTTAATAGTTCCTTTCTGCATTGAAGGGGTTTTTCTCGTGGTAAAGAAAACCTATGCAATAAGATATGTCGCTGGACAACCTGTTGAACGTGTCTTTCCTATGTCAGCTCATCAGCTTGGGAAGTTATTGCCTGTAGGAATGCCATTGATTACTGATACAAATGGGCTTAGGGTTGTTGCCTGGAATATCTATAAACAGCAGCGCCCTTCATGGCGAAAAGTTTTGAAGGAGCTTACTAAAGGAAGCCAGTTAATTTTATTACAAGAAGCGCAAACAACTCCTGATTTAGTTGAGTTTGTTACTTCAAATTATCTGACGGCTGATCAAGTTCCTGCGTTTGTGTTGCCACAGCATCCCTCTGGTGTGATGACATTAGCAACTTCTCATCCCATTTATTGTTGTCCATTGAGAGAGAAAGAGCCTCTTTTGCGTTTATCTAAATCGGCTCTTATCACTGTTTATCCTTTACAGGATAATCGCCAGTTAATGGTTATCAATGTACATGCGATAAATTTTAGTTTTGGTGTAGATGTATATAGCCGTCAACTGAATAATATTGGTGCTCATGTTCGTTTACATCATGGCCCGGTAATTATGGCTGGTGACTTTAATGCATGGAGTAAGCAGCGATTAAATGCTCTGAAACGGTTTACCCGATATTTGCATCTCAACGAAGTTTCTTTTATTGATGATTGTCGAACAATTGCGTTTGGAAGACCGTTGGATTTTATTTTTTACCGAGAGTTAAGTGTAGCTAATGCTACTGTTATGCCTACCGACGCTTCCGATCATAATCCTCTTATTGTAACTTTTTATTAATATTTATATTCTGAGAATATATTTTTATGAAATGGATTTTTATTTATAGTAAATATTTATTTAATTTATATTTTATTTAATCCATTGAAAAATAATTATAATTTGTTTTTTTTATAATGAGATAATGTCTCATAAGATTAGATTAATTTCTTCATTATATCTACTATTATAATTTTGTATTTATATGGGGTTTAATATGTTTTGCTTAAAATTGAATTCTGGATATTTTAATGCCATTTATAATTTTTATATTGTAAAAATAAATGCCAGAATAATCTGGCATTTATTAGTATAAATTATTTATTTGGCTTGATGGGGTTTGGAATTATTTTTCTTTATGCTCAAGAGATAGATAATTGATAATAAAACTATCCATATAATTCCCACAATTAATGCAATGCGGGTTTTCTCGAAATAGCCTAGCAATACAATGACAAATACCATAAAGATAATTGTTAACGCTGGGGCTATTGGCCACATAGGAATAGGGAATTTTAGCGTTTTAACTTCTTCCTTACTCATTTTGCGGCGCATAGCAACCTGAGAAAGTAGGATCATCAGCCATACCCACACAGTGGCAAATGTTGCGATAGAAGCAATGATAATGAAAATTTGTTCTGGGATTAGATAGTTGAGTATAACACCAATCAATAGGACAATTGACATGACTACAACTGTCATCCATGGCACACCATTACGGCTCAGTTTGGTGAATGATTTAGGTGCTTGTCCTTCTTGGGCCATGCCATACATCATACGGCCAGCACCAAAAATATCGCTGTTAATCGCCGAAACTGCGGCAGTAATAACCACGATATTAAGAATATTCGCAGCGGAATTGATGCCCAGGCTAGAAAAAATCTGTACGAATGGGCTACCTTCCTGACCGATTTGATTCCACGGATAAATACACATAAGAATAAATAGAGTTAATACGTAGAACAGTAGGATACGGAAAGGAACAGCGTTGATTGCTTTTGGAATAGTTTTTTCAGGATTTTTGGCTTCGCTAGCCGTAATACCAATGACTTCAATACCACCAAAAGCAAACATCACAATGGCAAGTGAAGCTATTACACCACTGATGCCATTAGGCATAAAACCGCCATATTCCCATAGACTGGAAATACCGGTTACATGGTCTGTTTCCTGACCGAATCCATATATCATGATAGTCATGCCGCCGATAATCATAGCAATAATTGCGGTAACTTTCACAATAGACAGCCAGAATTCCATTTCACCAAAAATCTTCACATGGCAAAGATTAATTGCGCCAATGAAGCAGACAATACTCAGCACCCAGATCCACTGTTCCACATGAGGAAACCAGAGCTTCATATAAAAGCCGAATGCAGTAACGTCAGCCAGGCAGACGATAAGCATTTCGAATATATAATTCCATCCGGTTAGAAATCCTGCCAAAGGACCGAGATAATGGCTGGCATAGTGTGAAAAAGAACCGGCTACTGGATGGTGAACAGCCATTTCACCTAATGCACGCATCACCATAAATACGGCAGCACCGCCGATTAAATAGGCGAGTAATACGGCTGGGCCAGCTTGCTGGATAGCAGCTGCGGAGCCATAGAACAGCCCTGTGCCTATTGCGGAACCTAATGCCATAAAGCGGATATGCCGCCCGGTTAGACCCCGTTTCAGCTGAGTTTCATTATTCTGCATTATTTATTCCTGTCACTTTCTCAGTGCTAGATATCTTTTAAGCACACAATGCTCCGGCGAGCTGTATGTTAGCCCAGCGAAGCAAACCCTGTACCTTACCATAAAGATTGATGTTCGCGGGATAGATATCTGCAATAATGCCCCCTTACCTAATGAAACCAGAGATTTTTATGTTTTACCCGATTAACGAAATATTTCAGACATTGCAGGGAGAAGGTTTTTTCACGGGAGTCCCGGCAATTTTTATTCGTCTGCAAGGGTGTCCAGTCGGTTGTAGCTGGTGTGATACTAAACACACTTGGGAGAAAAAAGCTGAAAAACAGCGGATGTTGGAGACAGTCTTACTGAAGATGGGTGAAAGTGATGAATGGGGTGAAGCATCACCTAAGCAAATTGCAGCACTTTTTGTTCAACAGGGATATACCGCGCACCATGTTGTGATTACTGGTGGTGAGCCTTGTATTTACGATCTTGTTCCTCTGACTGAAGAATTGGAAAACCTTGGCTATCAATGTCAGATAGAAACCAGTGGTACGTATCATGTTAAATGCTCTGCGGCTACTTGGGTGACTGTTTCACCAAAAGTTAAAATGCGTGGTGGCTATCAGGTATTGCAGCAGGCTTTGCAAAGAGCTAATGAAATAAAACACCCGGTTGCACGGGAAAGAGATATTGAAGCATTGGATGAGTTATTGGCGACATTAGATGACAACTCATCGCGTATTATTGCGCTGCAACCGATTAGCCAGAAAGAAGATGCTACCCGTTTATGTATTGAAACTTGTATTGCCCGCAATTGGCGGCTTTCTATGCAAACACATAAATATCTGAATATTGCCTGAGAAGAGATTACTGCACTAGAGATTTCCTGGTGCAGTAACTTATTTTATTTTCCGCGGAAAATGCAGCCTGCATTACAGGTTTCTTTCACCATAACGGCACTTAGTTGTGGAACTTTGGGTTTAACTTTAGCCCAAATCCAGGCTGCCAGTATTTCGCTGGTCGGGTTTTCTAGCCCGGGGATATCATTTAGGTAGTGGTGATCTAACTGTTCCCAAACAGGTTTAAAAATAGTTTTTAGATCAGCAAAGTCCATAATCCAGCCACTATGAGGATCTACTTCCCCGGTAATTTCCAGCCGTACCATAAACGAATGCCCATGTAGACGCCCGCATTTATGGCCTTCTGGAACATGTGGCAGACGGTGGGCGGCTTCAAACTGAAAGTCTTTAAAAATCGTTGTGCTCATAGTGGTTCTCCCTGACTTCAAAAAACCCGCTATTCTACCCGATCTTCTGAATTAAACCCGGTTTTTTCCTTTATTTTGCAATTGTCCTTATTAACTGTTTTATAGGTATATTAAATCTGTAAATATGGTTAGGCGTTTTGGTTATTTGATATTGCGATAGTTTCTTTAAATAGTGACAAGTTGCTGAGATAACCTTACTAACTATCCCTATTTATTAAAAATAACGGACACTGGTAACCGTAAAGGGCAGCATAGGATAATGAGCATAAAACCACCTTCAATTTCACTTCTTCCGGTTTCGCCTGAACAACTAGCGCGTTTGCAATCGGCAATTGGGGATTTTTCTTCAAATCAATTAGCTTGGTTGTCTGGTTATTTTTGGGGAATGATGAATCAACACCCACAGTCTCAGGTTGTGGCTTCGGCGGCCCCGATACAAGAGACAATTACATTAATTTCAGCTTCACAAACAGGTAATGCTCGTCGTTTAGCTGAGCAACTGCGTGATACTTTGTTGGCAGAAAAGCTCAATGTTAATTTGGTCAATGCTGGTGATTATAAATTTAAGCAAATTGCTCAAGAGAAGATATTAATAATTATTGCTTCTACTCAAGGGGAAGGAGAACCTGCCGAAGAAGCGGTTGCACTATATAAATACCTTCATTCTAAAAAAGCACAAAAGCTGAGTGATACTGCATTTGCAGTTTTTAGTCTGGGTGATACTTCTTATGAGAAATTCTGTCAGGCAGGAAAAGATTTCGATAACCGTTTGAATGAACTCGGTGCTCAACGGCTGCTGGATCGTGTAGATGGCGATGTGGAATATCAAGAGGCCGCAGCCCAGTGGCGTAAGCAATTAACTGAAATCCTGAAACAGCGTATTCCTGCTCAGACAGATACTGTAATTGTTTCTACACAGAGCTGCTTGGTAAATGAAGTTTTCTCAACTCCTTATACTAAACAAGCACCACTGACCACTGCCTTATCAACTTGTCAGAAAATAACTGGCCGTGGTTCTGATAAAGATGTCCGCCATATTGAAATTGATCTGGGAGATTCAGGTCTGCGTTATCAGCCAGGTGATGCTTTGGGAGTTTGGTTTGAAAATGATCCAGATCTGGTGGATGAAGTTTTGAATCTGCTCTGGTTGAAAGGAACAGAACCTGTTGAGATTAATGGACAGAAATTATCATTAACAGAAGCGTTGATCAGCCATGTTGAACTCACTCAAAATACCAGTGTGATTGTAGAAAAATACGCTGTTCTGGCGAAAGATGAAAAGTTGCTTTCTCTGATTGCCGATAAACAGGCATTACAGCAATACGCTCACAATAAACCTATTGCCGATATGGTAAGAGAGGCTGCTTCTCAGCCCGAAGCACAGCAGTTTATCGATTTACTGCGACCGCTGACACCAAGGCTCTATTCAATTTCTTCCTCCCAGGCTGAAGTAGAAAATGAAGTTCATATTACAGTAGGTGTCGTTCGTTATGAAATTGATGGACGCGCTCGTACTGGCGGCGCGTCTGGCTACTTAGCGGATTGTTTATCGGAAGAGAGTGACATTCGTATTTTTATTGAACATAACGACAATTTTCGTTTGCCGACCGATCCACAAACACCTGTCATTATGATTGGACCGGGAACCGGGATTGCCCCATTCCGGGCATTTATGCAGCAAAGAGATGCAGATGGAGCAGAGGGGAAAAATTGGTTGTTCTTTGGTAATCCACATTTTACTGAAGATTTTCTCTATCAAGTGGAATGGCAACGTTATGTGAAAGAGGGCCTGTTAACCCGCATTGATCTGGCATGGTCCCGCGATCAGCAGCATAAAGTTTATGTACAAGACAAACTGCGTGAGCAGGGTGAAGAAGTATGGCGCTGGATAAAGGAAGGTGCACATCTGTATGTGTGTGGTGACGCAAACCGCATGGCGAAAGATGTAGAGCATACATTGTTGGATATTATTTCTGAGCATGGTGGCATGGATACCGAACAGGCAGATGAATTCTTAAGTGAACTGCGCCTTGAGCGCCGTTATCAGAGAGATGTGTACTAATGAGTGATAAACAACATGGTCCTTTGATTGTCGAAGGTAAGCTGGCTGACAGTGAGCGAATGAAGCGAGAGAGCAACTTCTTGCGAGGTACGATCAGCGAAGATTTAACTAATGGTTTGACAGGAGGTTTTGAAGGAGACAATTTCCTGTTGATTCGTTTTCATGGCATGTATCAGCAGGATGATCGTGATATCCGTGTCGAACGAGCAGAGCAAAAGCTGGAACCTCGTCATGCAATGATGTTGCGCTGTCGTTTGCCTGGTGGCGTTATTACACCACAGCAATGGCTGGGGATTGATAAATTTGCAGAAGAGAACACGCTCTACGGTAGTATCCGGTTGACTAATCGCCAGACATTTCAATTTCATGGCATTTTGAAAGGAAATGTAAAACCTGTGCATCAGTTGCTGAATCAGGTCGGTTTGGATTCGCTTGCGACGGCGAATGATGTTAACCGAAATGTGCTTTGTACCTCAAACCCTATTCAATCAGAGCTGCATCAGCAAGCCTACGAATGGGCAAAAAAAATCTCAGAACACCTGCTGCCACGTACCCGTGCTTATGCTGAACTCTGGTTGGATAAAGAAAAAGTTGCGACGACCGATGAAGAGCCGATTCTGGGGCCTACTTATTTGCCGCGAAAATTTAAGACCACGGTAGTTATTCCGCCGCAGAATGATGTTGATCTACATGCCAACGATCTAAACTTTGTTGCCATTTCAGAAGGTGACAAGCTGGTTGGTTTTAACGTGCTGGTGGGTGGTGGTTTAGCGATGACTCATGGCGATAAAAATACCTATCCGCGTATGGCGAGTGAATTTGGCTATATTCCCCTTGAGCATACACTGGCGATTGCTGAAGCTGTGGTGACAACTCAGCGTGATTGGGGTAACCGGACTGAGCGTAAAAATGCCAAAACCAAATATACGTTGGAGCGGGTGGGTGTTGATACTTTTAAAGAAGAGGTAGAAAGACGCGCTGGCGTGAAATTTGAGGCAATCCGGCCTTATGAATTTACTGGTCGTGGTGATCAAATTGGCTGGTTGAAAGGCATTGATGATAAATGGCATTTGACGCTGTTTATCGAGAATGGTCGCCTTTTGGACTATCCAGATAGACCGCTGAAAAGTGGCATTGCTGAAATTGCAAAAATACATAAAGGGGATTTTCGCCTGACGGCCAATCAGAACTTAATCATTGCTGGTATTCCTGAAAGTGAGAAACAACGCATTGAAACCATTGCTCGTGAGCATGGGTTGATTGATGGTAAAACCACAGTTCAGCGTGAGAACTCAATGGCTTGTGTCTCTTTTCCAACTTGCCCGTTGGCAATGGCTGAGGCTGAACGTTTCTTACCGGAGTTTGTCACCCATATTGAACAATTGATGAATAAACATGGTGTGGGTGATGAACATATTGTTTTGCGAGTGACAGGTTGTCCGAATGGTTGTGGTAGAGCGATGTTGGCGGAGGTAGGGTTGGTCGGCAAAGCGCTTGATCGTTATAACCTCCATCTTGGTGGTAACCGGATTGGCACTCGTATTCCACGGATGTATAAAGAAAATATCAGCTCACAAGAGATCTTATCTATTATGGATGAACTTATTGGGCGTTGGGCGACAGAGCAGCGGCCAAACGAAGGTTTTGGCGATTTCCTAATCCGCACGGATATTATTAAGCCGGTATTGGACTCAGCCAGCGATTTTTATGATTGGCAGGAGGCGGTATGAGCCAATTCAGCTTATCTCGGTTTGTTGGTATGACTGTCGAACAGCAAGAGCAATCATTGTCTGATATCAATCAACGACTTGAAATGATGGATGCTCACCAGCGGGTAAACTGGGCACTGGAAAATTTGCCAGGGGAGTTTGTTCTTTCCTCCAGTTTTGGTATTCAGGCGGCGGTATGCCTTCATTTAGTGACACAGGAATACCCTGATATTCCTGTCATTCTTACTGATACTGGTTATATGTTCCCTGAAACTTATCGATTTATAGATAAACTCACAACGCAACTGAAACTGAATCTGCAAGTATTCAGTGCTGAATATTCTCCAGCCTGGCAAGAAGCTCGTTATGGAAAATTATGGGAACAAGGTGTAGCGGGAATAGAACGTTACAATCAGATTAATAAAGTTGAACCAATGAATCGAGCTTTGAAAAGTTTAAATGCGCAAAGCTGGTTTGCTGGTTTACGCCGTCAGCAATCTGAAAGTCGATCAAAATTACCGGTTTTGGCTATACGGCGCGGAGTATTTAAGATCCTGCCAATTATCGACTGGGATAACCGGCGTGTGCATCAATATCTGACAAAGCATGGTTTGGAATATCATCCATTATGGGAACAAGGTTACCTTTCTGTTGGCGATACCCATACAACCCAGAAATGGGAACCTGGCATGAGTGAAGAACAAACGCGTTTCTTTGGTTTGAAGCGAGAATGTGGGTTACATGAAAATTAAAGACCCGGATATTTCCTGAGAAGGATTGATGATAAAGCCCTCGCTTTGTTTTGGGGCGAGGGTGATTATTAATATAAATAGCCTGAAAAACAATTTAGTCCTGATGTGTAATGGATTTTTACGCGTGTTTCATTCGTCCATTTAAAATTTCAATGATGAACACGTTCACCGAAATCTGATGCTCGGCTGTTGCATGATGCAGTCGCTCCCCAAATGATTCGGGGTAGTGCAGAGTAAATGTTTTGATTTTTTTTTGCGTTGCATAAGGTTCAATACCTGATGCGCTGTAATCTTCAAGATATTCATGTAGAGATATTTCACCCTCATCTTGTAATCCTTGAATACTATCAGAGACAAAATCACAATAACCGGACAATCCCAAGAACTTGCCCCTGAACATGCTGATTTCCGGCACGTAACAAATAACAGCCGGCTGTCCGGCGACTATCATTGTATTTTGTACTGTCACCTTTGTCCTCAATGCAATCTAATGAAAAGTTATTCTGAAAAGGTTAGCTATATTCCATTACAGAACAATTAATTCCTTTTTGTCATTTCATAACCTTACCACCGACTCATATATTCATTCGAAACAGTTTCATTACTTATATACCCAATAGATTTCAAATTGCAGCGCGGTGGCAAGTGAACGCATCCCAAGAGCATAGATAACTATGTGACTGGGGTAAGTGAAAGCAGCCAACAAAGAGGCGACTTGAAAGATAACGGGTATAAATACTTCACTGGATACGAAAGGCAATCGTGGATTACTTACCCATATTTGTTGAGCTAAAGGGGCGACTTGTATTACTTGTCGGTGGTGGAGAGGTGGCCGCACGTAAGGCCACGTTACTACTGCGGGCAGGTGCATCATTGCAGGTTGTAGCTCCTGAATTGTGCTCTGAATTGCAACAGCGTTATCGGGCAGGTGAATTTGAATGGTATAAGGACGAATTCCGGTTGGAATATCTTGATGGCATCTTTTTGGCGATTGCTGCGACTGATGACCACGTTCTTAATCATCGGGTTTTTACTGAGGCGGATAAGCGCGGTATTTTGGTCAATGTGGTTGATGATCAATCTCATTGCTCATTTATTTTTCCATCAATTATTGACCGTTCCCCTGTTTTGGTAGCAATTTCATCAGCCGGAAAATCGCCGGTATTAGCACGTTTAATACGAGAAAAACTGGAAGCGTTACTTCCTTCCAGTCTTGGTACGATGGCGAAAATTGCTGGCAATTGGCGTGAACGTGTGAAACAGCAATTAACTTCTATGCGCCAGCGTCGTTCTTTTTGGGAACAGGCTTTCAATGGACGTTTCGCGATGTTGGTTGCAAACGGTCAGATCCAACAGGCGGAAAAACAGCTTGAGCAACAACTGGAACAGTCTGATTCACTGGGAGAATTGGCTTTAGTTGGGGCGGGTCCGGGTGATCCAGGATTGCTGACGTTAAAAGGATTACAGGTTATTCAGCAGGCTGATGTGGTGCTTTATGATCATTTGGTCAGCAACGATGTACTGGATCTGGTTCGCCGTGATGCAGATAAAATTTGTGTTGGCAAAAGAGCGGGTAATCACTCTGTTTCTCAGGCGGAAACTAACCGGTTAATAGTGAAATTTGCCAGACAAGGGAAAAAAGTAGTTCGTCTTAAAGGTGGTGATCCCTTTATTTTTGGTCGCGGGGGAGAAGAGTTACAAGTTGCAGCATCAGCAGGTATTCCTTTTCAGGTTGTACCGGGAATTACTGCCGCTATCGGAGCGACTGCGTATGCCGGAATTCCGCTAACTCACCGGGAACATTCGCAGAGTATCACTTTTATTACCGGTCATTGCCGAGAAAATGGTAATGAGTTGGATTGGCAGGCTTTGGCCGGAGGTAATCAGACACTGGCGATTTATATGGGAACGGTAAAAGCCGCCTTGATAAGTCATCAACTCATTTTACATGGGCGAGCGGAAGATACACCCGTGGCCGTCATTGGTTGTGGTACTCGCCCAGAACAGCAAGTATTGACAGGCACTTTGCTCGAACTGGAACAGTTAGCACAGCAGGCACCGTCACCGGCCTTACTGGTAGTGGGTGAGGTTGCTCAACTCCACCATCAGATAGCCTGGTTCGGGCAACAACCTATTGCCACGGTAAGCCGTCCGGCAGTAGTCGATTTTGCATAAGGGAGTCGTAATGGACGAGAAAAGATTGACACACTTGCAGCAACTTGAAGCTGAAAGTATCCATATCATGCGGGAAGTGGCCGCAGAGTTTGAAAATCCGGTGATGCTTTACTCCATTGGTAAAGATTCTTCAGTCATGCTTCATCTTGCGCGTAAGGCGTTCTATCCGGGAACATTGCCATTTCCTTTATTGCATGTGGATACAGGCTGGAAATTCCGCGAGATGTACGAGTTCCGTGATCGTACCGCCAAGAATTATGGTTTTGAACTATTGGTGTATCGCAATCCACAAGGGGAAGCGATGGGAATAAACCCATTTATTCATGGCAGTGCTAAACATACTGACATCATGAAAACGGAAGGGTTGAAACAGGCACTGGATAAATATGGTTTTGATGCGGCTTTTGGTGGTGCCCGTCGTGATGAAGAGAAATCGCGAGCTAAAGAGCGTATTTATTCATTCCGTGACCGTTCACATCGCTGGGACCCTAAAAACCAGCGCCCTGAATTGTGGCGTAATTACAACGGCCAGATTAACAAAGGTGAAAGCATTCGTGTGTTCCCGCTGTCTAACTGGACTGAACTGGATGTTTGGCAATACATCTATCTGGAGCAAATTGATATCGTTCCTCTCTATTTTGCTAAACCGCGTCCGATACTGGAACGTGATGGCACACTGATTATGGTTGATGACGACCGGATCGATCTGAAACCTGGCGAAGTTATCAGCCAACGCAAAGTACGATTCCGTACCCTTGGTTGCTGGCCACTAACAGGCGCGGTGAAATCCGATGCTGAAACACTGCCAGAAATTATTGAAGAGATGCTGATATCTACGACAAGTGAGCGGCAAGGGCGGCTGATTGACAGTGATCAATCTGCTTCTATGGAACTGAAAAAACGTCAGGGTTATTTCTAAGGAGAACGACCATGTCAGCACTTGCACAAAATGAAGCTATTGCTCATCAAATTAAACAACAGGGCGGTGTGGAGGCTTATCTGCATGCTCAACAGGATAAGGGATTATTGCGTTTCCTGACTTGTGGCAGCGTGGATGATGGTAAAAGTACCCTGATTGGCCGTCTGTTACATGATACCCGTCAGATCTACGAAGATCAGCTTTCAACCTTGCAAAATGACAGTAAACGAATCGGTACTCAGGGTGAAAAATTGGATCTGGCTTTGCTGGTGGATGGTCTTGCCGCAGAGCGCGAACAGGGTATTACCATTGATGTGGCTTATCGTTATTTCTCAACAGAAAAACGCAAATTTATTATTGCCGATACACCGGGGCATGAACAGTACACCCGCAATATGGCGACTGGCGCATCGACTTGTGATCTCTCTATTTTGTTGATTGATGCCCGTAAAGGTGTTCAGGAGCAAACCCGTCGTCACAGTTTTATCAGTACATTATTGGGGATTCGCCACTTGGTGGTTGCTGTGAATAAAATGGATCTGATGGAATACCGTCAGGAAGTTTTTGATCAGATCAAACAGGATTATATGAATTTCGCCGCTCAATTGCCGACAGATTTGGCAGTTTATTTTGTTCCGATCTCAGCATTGGATGGCGACAACATTGTCACCAGAAGTACCAATATGGCTTGGTATGAAGGGCCAACATTGTTGGATATTCTTGAAACCGCAGATGTGAAGAAAGAAGCATCGAAGCAGTTATTACGTTTCCCGGTACAATATGTCAGCCGGCCTGATCTCGATTTTCGTGGTTACAGTGGCACTCTCTCATCTGGGGTTTTGCGTAAGGGGCAGAAAATTAAAGTTATGCCGTCTGGTGTAAGCTCTCAAGTGGAGCGGATCGTAACGTTTAATGGTGATTTGGATTTTGCTGTCCCTGGTGAAGCAATCACCGTGGTATTGAAAGATGAAGTCGATATCAGCCGGGGAGATCTCCTGATTTCTGCTGATGATGAAATGATTGTTACTCGGCATGCGTTGGTGGATATGGTATGGATGTCTGAACAGCCTTTGGTGCAGGGACAGAATCTTGATATCAAAGTGGCGGGTAAAAAGAGTCGTGGCAAAGTTGAGAATATTCAGTATCAAGTGGATATCACTAGCCTGACACAACGGGTCACTGTTGATTTGCCCTTGAATGCAATCGGGTCGGTGGAGTTTTCTTTTGAAGAGCCATTAATGCTCGATAGCTATCAACAAAATGGTGATACTGGTGGCATTATTTTTATTGATCGGTTGACTAATGTTACTGTTGGCGCGGGTTTGGTGCGTGAAATTCAGACAAATGTTTATGAAGGACCAAAAGAATTCAGCGAATTTGAACTGGAATTGAACCGGTTAATTCGTCGCCACTTCCCGCACTGGGGGGCCAGAGATTTACTGGGAGGTAAATAAGTTGGCTGATATTGAAAATTTGGTGCCAGAAAATGTGGTCTGGCATGCGCATCAACTGACCAGAGTGCAGCGGGAAGCTGAAAATGGACATCCTGCATTGGTTATTTGGTTCACGGGGTTATCCGGTTCTGGGAAATCCACTGTGGCCGGTGCTTTGGAGCAGGCACTGTTTCAACGGGGGATAAAAACTTATCTGCTTGATGGTGATAATCTGCGTCATGGCCTTTGCAGTGATTTGGAATTTTCTGAACAGGACAGGCAGGAAAATATCCGCCGTGTGGGTGAAGTTACAAATCTGATGGTAGATGCTGGTTTAGTCGTACTGACTGCTTTTATTTCCCCTCATAAAGCAGAGAGGCAAAAGGTTCGTGAACTACTGGAGCCGGGGCAATTTATTGAAGTTTTTGTCGATACGCCGTTGGAAATCTGCGAATCCCGTGATCCTAAAGGATTATATAAAAAAGCTCGTGCGGGTGAAATTCGTCATTTTACGGGGATTGATTCAGTTTATGAGGTTCCCGATAACCCGGAAATTTATCTTTCAGGCCAACAACCCGTTGAAGAATCGGTGGAACGGTTACTAATGGAACTGGAAAAAGGCGGAATTATATGTTTAACAGTTAATAACGCATAACGTTAATAAAAGCATAAAGTCGATATTAGGCTGCGGTTGTGTGTTGCCTAATATTTTTTCAGGAAGGAAACACTTTATTAGCCTCATGAAGGTGCCGCGCTGATATCACCCAAGGGTATTCGTTTCTTGGTGCTGGATGCTGGTGGTGTAGTTAAAGATAGTCCGCTCAACAGCCTGCAAGACACTGGATCTAGATTAAATATAGGGTTACATTTAGCTCTATATTTAGTGTGCTATATGATTTTTCCGATCAGAGGTTTGCCATGTTGCAGAAAGTGATGTGTGGCTACACGACAGCTATTAGTAAGTTTAAATCCAATCCCAGTGCAGCACTGGCAGAAGCCCAAGGGGATGCTATTGCTGTTTCATCTAACAATCAGATCCAGTTCTACGCTGTTCCTGCGGCGCTTTTTGAAGAGATGAGCGCGTTTTGTGAATATGCACAACGGAGAAATACGGAGTTGAAAAGTATCCCGACCAATTTCACCGGAGAAGGGCTGAATATGAATAAAATAGCCACTAAGATGGCTGCAAAGATCAAAGAAGGGGGAGGAGGAGACTACGAAGAATGGTCGTAATGTATGGATATCTCTCCCCGAAGAAAGGACACGATCAATCTTTAGTAGCCTGTGAATTTAAGGAAACTCAGCGGTGATACGAATATTTACGCACCGTGGTTTGAAAGAGGCTTTAGGCGAACAGAGAACCAAAGCGCTGGTTGATGACTTTCGGGCCTATTAAAGAGGGAAAAGGCTTACCAGTTACCTTTGGTCGGGACGTTCCCTACCGGTTTACGCATAACCGATCTTATCTTGAATTGCAGCATTTGCATTTCAAAGATAAAGGATTTCCACTTAAACTGGTGCAATTTAAACGAACCAGTGGCTATGTTTTGGTTTATTGCCTTGGTTTTTTTAGACGCCAACACTTATCTGTTAATCGCGATTATCAAACATTGGGATCATAACAAACCCAATGATGTAGTTGAGACGGACAGGGATATCAATTTAATGAATGAACTGGAAAAAATCGCCGAAGGCTTTCGGGAAAAATACTAGGCTACGGCAATAAGCGAACATTTCATCGTCATTATTAAATCTTCTATGAAGTGCTTATGTAATAACTTCATTCAACTATTTTTTCCCCTATCATGTTTTGTGATAGTAGCGTCATTCTTTGAGTTATGGGATGATTGACGGATATTTCAGGGGGCGGAAATGGGTAAGCTAACGCTGCTATTACTGGTTTTATTCGGATGGTTACAGTATTCACTGTGGCTTGGCAAAAACGGTGTTCATGATTATGTGCAGATTAAGAATGATGTTGCTGCGCAAGAACGCAAGAACAGTAAACTTAAAGTGCGCAATGCTCAGCTATCGGAGGAGATTAATGATCTCAATGGTGGGCAGGAAGCCATTGAAGAACGAGCCCGTAGTGTACTGGGTATGGTAAAACCTGGTGAGACCTTCTATCGTTTAGTCGCTGATAAATCTAAAGAAAACACTTCACTGCCCTCGACACCTAATAATACTCAATAATCAAAATGAACAATCTATTACTTCGTTCCTGTGCTGATATTATTGCTTTGATACCAGCTGCGGGTATTGGTAGCCGAATGAATTCGGATTGCCCAAAGCAATATCTGGCTATTGCTGGAAAGACTGTTATTGAACATACCCTGGATGCATTACTTGATCATCCCCGTATTCAGCGCGTTGTGGTTGTTTTAAATCCTGCTGACACTCAGTTTCAATTCCTTGATGTTGCTTCCGATTCACGCATTACTACGGTAGTCGGTGGCGAACAGCGTGCAGATTCTGTATTGGCTGGTTTAAATTATCTGGCTCATTTGGTCGAGAATGATCATTGCTGGGTTTTGGTACATGATGCAGCCCGCCCTTGTTTACACCGTGACGATCTTGAACGTTTGTTACAACTAGCAGAAGCAGATGAGCAGGGAAATATGACATGTGGTGGTATTTTGGCATCTCCGGTCCGCGATACGATGAAACGTGGACGGGTTGGTCAGGGGGTTATTGACCATACGGTAGAACGTCAAGATCTCTGGCATGCACTGACACCGCAGCTTTTTCCATTGATATTGCTGAGGGATTGCTTGTCAAAAGCACTTTCACAACATGTCAACATCACTGATGAAGCTTCTGCATTGGAATATTGTGGTTATCAACCGGTATTGGTTAACGGGCGTTCTGACAATATAAAAGTCACGCGCTCTGAGGATTTGGCATTAGCAGAATTTTATCTGTCCAAAAAATGTAAGGAACAGGCATCATGAGAATCGGACACGGTTTCGATGTGCATAAATTTGGTGGTGAAGGGCCGATTATTATCGGTGGTGTCCGCATTCCTTATGAGCAAGGATTACTGGCACACTCTGATGGTGATGTTGCGCTCCATGCAGCAACAGACGCCTTGTTAGGAGCTATGGCATTGGGTGATATCGGTAAATTATTTCCAGATACTGATCCAGCACTTAAGGGAGTGGATAGCCGTAAGTTATTGCGTGAAGCCTACCGTCGTATCAGAGAAAAGGGTTACCGGATTGGTAATCTGGATATCACGATTATTGCGCAAGCACCAAAAATGCTGCCGCATGTTCCGCAAATGAGAGTCAATTTGGCTGAAGATCTGCAATGCCACCTTGATGATATCAATGTAAAAGCCACAACCACCGAAAAATTGGGATTTGTTGGGCGTAAAGAAGGTATTGCTTGTGAAGCGGTTGCTTTGTTGGTTAAGGAATAATTGATGGTATTGGCTGAATTAAACTGGCTGTATGGACAACCGGAAGCAACCGGAATATTAAAAGCTTCGCCGGAAGATTTTATTGTTTACGAAGATTTGGGGTTTTCTCCTGACGGAGAAGGAGAACACTTGATGGTACATATCCGTAAAACGGGTTGTAATACTCAATTTGTTGCAGATAACCTCGCCCGCTTTGCTGGAGTATCCTCTAAATCGGTTAGTTATGCGGGTTTAAAAGACCGTAATGCAGTGACAGAACAGTGGTTTTGCTTACACCTACCGGGTAAACAGAATCCTGATTTTGCATCGTTTCAGCTTGAAGGGTGTGAAGTTCTGGCGACAGATCGTCAGAAACGTAAACTTCGTATCGGAGCATTGAAAGGAAATTCATTCACACTGATTTTACGGGAAATCAGTCATCACCAGTTTGTTGAAAATAGATTACAACTGATTCAGCAAGGTGGAGTACCTAATTATTTTGGTGAACAGCGTTTTGGGCGAGATGGACAAAATCTGGTTCAAGCCCAGCGTTGGGCTAATAATGAAATCCGGGTAAGAGAGAGAAATAAACGCAGTTTTTATCTTTCAGCCAGCCGTAGTGCTATGTTTAATACGGTGGCTAGTGCGCGGATTCTTCGGGATCAACAGCGGCAAGTGATTAATGGTGACGCTTTACAATTGACAGGGCGTGGCAGTTGGTTTGTGGCTAACGAAGCTGAATTGCCTGAATTGCAACAGCGGGTAATTGACGGTGAACTACAGATAACGGCTCCGCTGCCTGGGGATGGTGAATTGGGAACACAGTATCAATCTGCGGCTTTTGAACGGCAATGTTTGCAGCCCTATCAATCGTTGTGGGAGCTTGTAAAGCGCGAAAGAGTGGATTGTTCCCGCAGAGCCATACTGGTGCAGCCTCAGAATTTGAGCTGGGAATGGTTGGATAATGGCACTGTAAAAATCAGTTTCTGGTTGCCTGCGGGCAGTTTTGCTACCAGTGTGGTCAGGGAAATCATCAAGCAGGATCAAAATGATGTTACGAATATTATTGAGTAATGATGACGGTGTCACTGCACCAGGGATTCAGGTTTTAGCGGCAGCATTACGGGAAAATTATCATGTGCAGGTTATTGCGCCTGACCGTAACCGGAGTGGTGCATCAAATGCATTGACACTTGATCGTTCATTAAGAATTAATACGCTGGAGAATGGCGATATATCGGTATTGGACGGTACACCGACAGATTGTGTTTATCTCGGCGTTAATCGCCTGGTTCTCCCACGCCCGGAAATCGTTATTGCTGGTATTAATCGAGGTCCTAATCTTGGGGATGATGTGATTTATTCCGGTACAGTTGCTGCTGCGATGGAAGGCCGTCACTTGGGATTACCTGCTTTGGCTATTTCACTTGATGGCGAACGGCATTACGAAACAGCGGCAGAAATCACGTGTCGTTTACTGCAAATGTTACAAACAACGTCTTTGAGAGCGGGTAATATTCTGAATGTGAATGTTCCTGATCTGCCACTTGAGCAAATTAAAGGTTTTCGAGTTACACGTTGTGGTAGTCGTCATGCAGCGGAAGAAGTCTATTCCATGCAAGATCCAAAAGGAAATACACTTTACTGGTTGGGGCCGCCTGGAGATAAACGTGATGCCGGTCCGGAAACAGATTTTGCGGCTGTAGAGCTGGGGTATGTATCTATTACGCCATTGCAGGTAGATCTGACTGCGTATAAAGCGCAGGAGTTAGTGAAAGATTGGTTAGTTAAAGCTGAGGTTAATGGAGAATGCTGAGTAGTCGGGCAATGCAAAATTTGCTGACACAATTGCGCCAGCAGGGAGTAAATGATGAGCGTTTACTGGCAGCTATTTCAGCTGTGCCCAGAGAACGTTTTGTCGATGAAGCGCTGGCTCATAAAGCTTATGAAAACACAGCCTTACCTATAGGTTATGGGCAAACAATTTCTCAGCCTTATATTGTTGCTCGTATGACTGAACTGCTTCAATTAACACCGGATGCTAAGGTGTTGGAAATTGGTACCGGCTCTGGTTATCAGACGGCAATATTAGCCCATTTGGTTAAACATGTTTTCTCGGTAGAGCGGATAAAAGGTTTACAGTGGCAGGCTAAACGTAGGTTGAAACAGCTTGATTTGCATAATGTTTCAACCCGTCATGGCGATGGTTGGCAAGGGTGGCCGTCGCGTGGGTTGTTTGATGCTATCATTGTGACCGCAGCTCCTCCGTATATCCCACAGGAACTTATGTCCCAGCTTTCTGATGGTGGTGTTATGGTTTTGCCCGTTGGTGAGCATACACAGCTTCTTAAGTCGGTGAAACGTCATGGCAATGGTTTTCACAGCGAAGTGATCGAAGCTGTACGTTTTGTCCCTCTTGTACAAGGGGAATTAGCTTAATTTCTTAGCCTATTGCAACTATTTTTCAATTAATGGTTATATCTGCTTTAATAAGCGAAATATTTTCATTTTGAGATTTTTGTGGTTATGTATGATCTTTAAGAATTATTGGTTTTTACGCTTATATTTGCCGTTATGGGGGAAGGAAGTATGAATTCAGGAAGCCCAATGAAAAAAATACAGCGGATTGTAACTTGTTCATTGATAGGAATCTGGTTAGTCGGCTGTGCAAATACGCCAACTCGACCTGCGCCTATCACCAGTGTCGATCAGGAACAAAGTCGGAGTATCAGCCGTCCGGTAATATCTTCTGGCAGCTCTGCTATATCTACACCAATGGCATCTTCACCTTCATCAATTAGGGTTACTGGTGGTGGTTCACAAGGGGGAATAGTTTATAACCGCAATTATGACAATATTCCTAAAGGTAGCTATAACGGCAATACTTACACTGTAAGACATGGTGATACTCTGTTTTATATCGCATGGCTCACTGGCAATGATTTTCGTGATCTTGCGAGCAAAAATAATATTTCAGAACCTTATAGTCTAACGGTGGGGCAGACTTTGAGGACGGATAATAGTGGGATGTTAACCACTTATAACCATAATCAAATTCAAACAACCCTGGTTGATTCTCAATCAACTAATGCGTATCCTGCAAATTCCGGAAAACAAAAGAGTGTAAAAATGTTGCCACAGGCAACGACCTCAACAATAAACAATACGTATGTAAAGTCACCGACGACAACCGTAAACAGTGTTGTTAGTCATTGGATGTGGCCTGCTGAAGGTAAAGTGATTGAGAATTTCTCTGATACCCAAGGGGGTAACAAAGGGATTGATATTGCAGGTAGTAGTGGTCAGTCAGTATTTGCGACATCAGGTGGTCGGGTGGTATACGCTGGAAATGCCTTACGTGGATATGGAAATCTGATAATTATAAAACATAATGATGACTACCTGAGTGCCTATGCTCATAACGATACAATGTTGGTTCGTGAGCAACAGGATATTAAAGCAGGGCAGAAAATTGCCACTATGGGTAGCACCGGTACTAGCTCTGTAAGATTACACTTTGAAATTCGTTACAAGGGAAAATCCGTAAACCCGCTGCGTTATCTTCCGCAGCGATAAACTGGGCAGAATGCTGAATTCTGCCTGCATTATCTCGGGTAGGGGCAGCTTATGAGCCAAAATACGCTGAAAGTTATTGATTTGTATGATGATGCGGATTTAGATGAAAGCGGTATTGAAGCTGACGACTTCGATGAGAAATTATTGAAGAATGGTGAGGATGACCTAACTGATCTTGAGAATGACTTAGATGTATTGCAGGGTATGAACCAGCGGGTTCTTGATGCAACACAGCTTTATCTCGGAGAGATTGGTTTTTCTCCTCTGTTGACGGCAGAAGAAGAGGTTTTTTTTGCAAGGCGGGCATTACGTGGTGATGTATTGGCCCGCCAGAGAATGATTGAAAGTAACTTGCGATTGGTTGTTAAAATCTCCCGCCGTTACAGCAACAGAGGCTTAGCTCTTCTTGATTTGATTGAAGAAGGTAATCTTGGTCTTATCCGTGCTGTTGAGAAATTTGACCCGGAACGTGGGTTCAGGTTTTCTACCTATGCAACATGGTGGATTCGGCAGACTATTGAACGGGCTATTATGAATCAAACCCGTACTATTCGGTTGCCTATTCATATTGTTAAAGAACTTAACGTCTACTTACGTACCGCAAGAGAACTTGCCCATAAATTAGATCATGAACCCAGTCCAGAAGAGATAGCAGAAAAACTGGATAAACCGGTTGATGATGTCAGTCGTATGTTGCGATTGAATGAACGTATTATTTCGGTTGATACACCAATTAGTAGTGATTCTGACAAAGCACTATTAGATGTTTTATCAGATGAGAATGAAACAGGGCCGGAGGGAACAACACAGGAAGATGATATGAAAAAGAGTATCGTCAAATGGTTGTTTGAATTAAATTCGAAGCAACGTGAAGTATTAGCGCGTCGTTTTGGTCTCTTGGGCTATGAAGCGGAAACTTTGGAAGATGTGGGCAAAGAGATCGGTTTGACAAGGGAAAGAGTGCGTCAGATTCAGGTCGAAGGTTTGCGACGTCTGAAAGATATTATGCAAACCCAAGGTTTGAATATTGAAGCATTGTTCCGTACTTAATTGTTGAGTAGTTTAGCTACTTGGGTTCTGAAGAACTGTTGTCCGTATTTTTGCGTTGTTGGCGCTCGGTATTTCAGTATTAGCAAAAACCGCCGTAAACCCTTGCCCAGTGCGGGCGGGGATATAAGGCGAAAAGCCCAAATGGTTTTAGGGCGGGCTACTGTGACGTATCCTGACTGAATGGATATCTGCCGATAAAACAGGCTAACATGAATGCCCTTTATCAATGAGCGTTGAATATGTTAAGAGCGACCAAAGTCCGCCTTTACCCCACATCCGAACAGGCCGGGTATCTTAACGGCCAGTTCGGTGCGGTCCGTTTTGCGTACAACAAGGCGCTGCACATCAAAAAGCATACTTACAAACATCACGGCGTGAGTTTAAATCCGCGCAAAGACCTCAAACCGCTCCTGGCGGTCGCGAAGAAATCCCGCAAATACGCGTGGCTCAAGGCATATGACGCTATCGCGTTACAGCAGGCGGTGCTCAATCTGCATACCGCGTTTGATAATTTCTTCAATCCGAAGTTGCGCGCCCAATTTCCCACGTTCAAACGCAAACAGGGCAAGCAATCCAGCTATCACTGTGTTGGGGTGAAAGTGCTGGAGGGTGCGGTGAAGCTCCCGAAATTGTCACCGATAAAGGCGCGCATACACCGAGAAATTGAAGGGGAAGTGAAGAGCATTACGCTGTCTCGCACCGCCACGGGAAAGTATTTCGCCGCTATCCTGTGTGACGATGGCAAAGAGGCACCGGAAAGGCCGGGCGTTATCACCCGCGTGACCGGTTGCGATATGGGTTTGTCCCACTATCTTATCGAGTCGAATGGGGAGAAGGTCAATAACCCGCGTCACCTTATCAACGCCACCCGTAACCTGCGTCGTAAACAGAAATCACTGTCCCGCAAACAACAGGGCAGTGCTAACCGCCGCAAGGCCCGATTACGTCTGGCGGCAGTCCATGAGCGGGTCGCCCATGCCCGCGCCGATTTTCAACACAAACTCTCCCGAACAATGGTTGACGAAAACCAGGCGCTCATTGTTGAGACACTGAAATCGGCCAACATGATGAAAAATCACCGCCTTGCTCGCGCTATCGGGGATGCGGGCTGGCATGGCTTCATCAAGAAACTGGAATACAAAGCCGCAGCGTCGGGCGTCCACCTGGTCAAACTGGATCAGTGGTTCGCCATTTCGAAAACTTGCCATTGCTGCGGTCACAAAGAGCCGGAAATGCCGCTGCGTAAGCGGATCTGGCAATGCCCTTGCTGTGGTGTTGAACATGACCGGCGATATCAATGCGGCGCTCAACATCCAGCACAAGGGCATAACAGCATTACAGGTGGCGGGACTCGTCGTTTCTGCCCACGGAGGCCAGTGTAAATCCGTCATAAAGACGGTGGCGGCCTGAGAAGTGGGAAGCCTCGCCGTTTTTTACGGCGGGGAGCAGTCACAGTAATTCCATACAAAGCTACAGATGGTTTTAAAGTTCCATTGTGACTTGCAAAGGTGTTGCGTGTTGCGCGGTGGCTGAGTATGATAATTGTACCGCGCAACACCGTACAGCAGACGGATATGATTAAGAGTTTTAAACATAAAGGGTTGAAAAAGTTTTTCGAAACAGGTTCTACAGCTGGTATTGATGCCAGGCAAGCTCCAAAGATTGCTACTCGTCTTGAGGTGTTGAATAGGGCAGTGAAAATTGAAGATGTAGATATCCCTGGCTTTTGTTTACACCCACTTACAGGAAACCGAAATGGTGTGTGGTCTGTTACTGTGACAGGGAATTGGCGAATTACCTTTGAGTTGTGTAATTGTGATGTCTACATTGTGAACTATGAGGATTACCACTAATGGCTATGATGTATAACCCCCCGCATCCCGGAATGTTGGTTCAAGAGGCTATGGAGGCTCTGAATTTGAGCGCAAGAGGTCTGGCTAAGGCACTGGGTGTAGCACCATCAACTGTGCAACGTTTGGTTACTGGCAAGTCTGATGTTTCGCCGGAAATGGCACTGAAATTGTCTGTTGTTATTGGCAGTTCACCTCAAATTTGGATGGGGATGCAGGTGGACTATGATTTATGGCAGGCAAAACAGCATATCGATGTGTCTCACCTTCATCGATTGCAAATAGCCTGATTAACATATTTCAATGTCCCTAATTCTGAACCACTCCAATTGTTTTGTCAGCGGTCTGAAAGGTGAGTATAAGCTCACCTTTTTTTAATCAATGTGACATTGCTATATTCAAATTACAGGGATGCCACTGTGGAATTTAAAATCGCTATCTGGATTTTGAATCAACTCAGCTTCAACACGGCCAAAATAGTTAACTCGTTCGGTAATATCTTCATTAGCAATAGATTGCGCCAGTGACAGATAATCCTGGTAATGGCGTGCTTCAGAGCGGAGTAGTGAGATATAAAATTTACTCAATTCTTCATCCAGATGGGGGGCCAGCTTGGCAAAACGTTCACAGGAACGCGCCTCAATATAAGCGCCGATAATCAGCTTATCTACCAATGTATAAGGTTCGTGGTTGATGATATGGCTAAGCATGCTTTTGGCATAACGGCTGGCACTGATATTTTCATAGCTGATATCACGTGCATCCATGATTTCTAGCACCTGATAGAAGTGATGTAACTCTTCTTTAATCAGCAATACCATTTTATCAATCAGATCTTGACTATAGGGTGAATTAGCTTTGGCGGTGATCTGCTTGGTAGCTTGATTTTGACCTCTTAATGAATTGAGATCGCCAGTTTTCTTATAGGTAAAATCTTCATAAGGCTTAAACCATGCTAGAAGTGTATCCGCACTTTGCTGATCTACAGCGTACTTGCGGATCAAATACATAGCGCTCTGTGCTGCTTTTAGTTCGCATAACAGATGATCCCGTAGAAGTACAGGTAAATTTTCAGGCTGTTTTGCTTTATCTACCCATAAATCTGGGGTTTCACACTGCAAAAAACGGTATATCGGTTGTAAGAGGCTTTTATCGAACACTTTTTTACACCATATCTTTTAGCCGATAAATCCATTCCAAAGCTTGACGCGGAGTTAGTGAGTCTGGATTGAGATTTTCCAATGCTTCGACTGCCGGTGATGTTTCTTCTGTTAATAGCGCAAGTTGCGGTGTATCGACATGACTGGCGGTTGCATGGTTGGATAGAGATTCTAGCTCTTTAAGTTTCTGACGTGCCCGTTTGATTACTTCACGGGGAACCCCTGCGAGGGAAGCGACCGCCAGCCCATAACTTTTACTTGCCGCACCATCCTGTACACTGTGCATAAATGCAATAGTATCTCCATGCTCTACTGCATCCAGATGAATGTTGACCACACCTTCGAGTTTTTCCGGCAACGTAGTTAGTTCAAAATAGTGAGTGGCAAATAGGGTCATTGCTTTAATGCGGTTTGCCAGATTTTCTGCACATGCCCATGCCAGAGAAAGACCGTCGTAGGTCGATGTGCCTCTGCCAATTTCATCCATCAAGACCAAGCTTTGCTCTGTTGCATTGTGCAGAATATTAGCGGTTTCTGTCATTTCCACCATAAAGGTTGAACGGCCAGATGCTAGATCATCGGAAGCACCCACTCGGGTAAATATGCGATCAACCGGGCCGATGACGGCTTTCTCAGCAGGTACAAAGCTACCGATATAGGCCAGAAGTGTAATCAATGCTGCCTGACGCATATAAGTACTTTTACCACCCATATTTGGACCGGTAATAATCAACAGACGTCGTTGTGAGGATAAAGATAGTGGGTTGGAGATAAAAGGTTCACTCAGAACTTGCTCAACAACTGGATGGCGGCCACCGGCAATTTGAATTCCCGGTTTATCACTCAATGTTGGGCAAACATAATTCAGGGTTTCAGCGCGTTCTGCCAGATTTGCTAATACGTCAAGTTCAGCAAGTGCTTCGGCGCTGGCTTGTAATTCGGCCAAATGAGGCAGTAGCAGATCGAATAATTCTTCGTAAAGCGCTTTCTCTATTGCCAGAGATTTCCCTTTAGAGGTCAGAACCTTATCTTCATATTCTTTTAGCTCAGGGATGATATAACGCTCGGCGTTTTTCAGTGTCTGGCGGCGGACATAATGAATTGGCACCAAATGGCTCTGTCCTCGGCTAACTTGAATATAGTAGCCATGAACACCATTGAAGCCGACTTTCAGAGTGTCAATACCTAGTTTTTCTCGTTCGCGGATTTCCAGTTGTTCCAGATAGTTACTGGCACCATCAGCCAGTGTGCGCCATTCATCCAGTTCGCTGTTATAACCCGGTGCGATTACACCACCATCCCGAACCAATACCGGAGGTGTTTCTACAATCGCTTTTTCAAGCAATTCCTGTAATTCATCAAATCTGCCGATATTTTTCTGCAATTGCTTGATATAGGGGGAATCTGAGGAGTCCATAATTTGATGGATATCCGGTAGTTGCTGGAATGCATGGCGCATTTTTGCCAGATCCCGTGGTCGGGCTGAACGTAGAGCCAGGCGCGCCAATACACGTTCGAGATCACCTACCTGTAGCAAAAATGGCTGCAACTCCAACCCAATTTCCTGCAAAGTAGCAATCGCTTGTTGACGATTTTCTAATATCTGGCGGTCCCTGACAGGAGCATGCAACCAACGTTTTAACATTCGGCTACCCATTGGGGTAACACACAGATCAAGAACGGAAGCAAGAGTATTATCTGTACTACCAGACAAGTTTTGTGTCAGTTCCAGATTACGGCGGGTTGCCGCATCCATAATAACCGTATCTTGCTGGCGTTCTATGGTGATACCACGGATATGTGGTAGAGCGGTGCGCTGAGTATCTTTGACGTATTGCAATAAGCAGCCTGCGGCACGCAGAGCAAGCGCGGCTTTTTCCACACCAAAACCGATCAGATCACGGGTACCAAATTGCAGATTCAGTTGCTGTTTTGCGGTATCCAGTTCAAATTCCCATAAAGGGCGGCGGCGCAAACCATGGCAATGTTCAATCAGAGCCATATGTTCAAAGCTTTCAGGATAGAGTAATTCAACGGGACGGGTACGTTGCAATTCGGCGACCATCGTTTCCTGTTCTGCCATTTCAGATATCAGGAAGCGACCGGAAGTTACATCCAGCGTGGCGTAACCAAATCCTTGATTATCGTGCCAAATAGCCGCGAGCAGGTTATCCTGTCGTTCCTGCAATAAAGCTTCATCTGTCACGGTACCGGGGGTAACGATGCGAACGACTTTACGTTCAACTGGGCCTTTGCTGGTGGCAGGATCGCCAATTTGTTCACAGATAGCGACTGATTCACCTAATTGAACCAGCTTAGCTAAATAGTTTTCTACTGCATGATGGGGCACACCTGCCATAGGGATAGGATTACCGGCTGATTGACCTCGTTTGGTTAGGGAAATATCCAGTAATTTTGCCGCTTTTTTGGCATCGTCATAAAACAGCTCATAGAAATCTCCCATTCTATAAAACAGCAGAATGTCAGGATGCTGTGCTTTAAGACGGAGATATTGCTGCATCATGGGCGTATGAGTGTCAAAAGTTTCTGAGTTAATCATGCAGTGGTCTTAGTTAAGTTTGTGAATCAATTCTTTTGTTATGGTATCGTACCAAGCTTTAAACTTACACAAGTAAAATTTGGAAGCAATTCGCAAATGTAGTTGTAATTTTGATCTGGTTAAATTGTAAGGATCTGAATAGATCAGAAATTAAGGTCAGGTATCTGCTACAACTCGATAAAATTAAAAGTAAAAAGTAACGGAAGAACGGTGGAAAAAAGATTTGTTTTGGTTTTGGTGACTTATGTACGAACAGGACGTGAGCCTGAGTGGAGTGATGTCGTGAAATGCTAAAATGGCAGAAGCCTAGCAGTTAGCTAGGCTTCGCAGGTTCCTCAAGGGAAAGAAATATTTTGGGCCTCTATGGGCAACGACTATGTTGTCAGCGATCTTACTGGAAAAATCAAGTGTCATGATTTTGATAACAATTGACTTGCATTTATGGATTTAATTATTGCCAATTGAATTTTAGTGACAATTTCTTTAGGTAGAATTTGATTTAAATAACCTCTATCAGTTCTTGGCCTTTGTAGCCGTTGTTGGCTGACTTGTTGTACAAGATCCGCTTTTGCCCAGCGTGTTATTTGTTCAAAATATTTCATATTTTCAATAACATTTTGGTCAATTCCAACGTGCATTCCACGTTGGAATTTATTTTGATCACATTTACTTGATAAAGGAACAACTATACAGGCATTGCCATCTATTTTACCGTTTATAATAACAACAAGCCGATTTTTTACCATTTCAGGTGGTATATGACCATCATAGAAATCAGTTATTATTTTGCCTTCTTTATCTTTTAGGTAATTCTCATAGTCACATTCCAATATTTCGCCCACTTTGGGGCTGAAATTTATAATTTGGTATTCCTCTATGCAGGAGATAAATCGATAAATTCTACTATGACTTTAATGATTTTTACTAAGGGCTTATTTCAATAGGATTATATAATGGAAATCTGGCATTCTCATTGATGTAAAATAAAAACGGTTAATTACTACAAATTGTGATGTATATCATGTTTTAAATATGGATGAGATTTGCTGTATTTGTCAGAACTAGTAATATAGCTGTAAAAACTCAAAATCCGTGTTTTTTCTGATGTTCATGAAGCAGAAAAATCGCATGGTTTGAAGCTTTCCTGTGAGCGTTTTTTCTATTGAAAAGAGGAAATACGGCTGTAGTATTAAAGAAAGTTCTGATCGAATGGCTGGATTAGTTTATATACCCAATGGATTTCAAGATGCATCGCGACGGCGAGGGAGCGAATCCCCGGGAGCATAGATAACTCTGTGACCGGGGTGAGTGCAGCCAACAAAGAGGCAACTTGAAAGATAACGGGTATAATTCGTAATATACATTCACTTTAAGTATCACTATATATTTATTTTTAAACCATTGTTATTGAATAATGAAGACTGAGTGGGGCAGTAAATAATAGATGAATTACTCAATTATAAAGATGTAGGTTAAATTATAGTTTTTGCTAATTTTGTAAAATTCTATACGTTTATATGTTTTTATATACAGGAGTTGAAAAATAAGAAATTATAAATGAATTATTTACCTGTTTTATAATTTCGTTTTAATTATATTTAAAAATATATTTTTGCGGTGGTTGTTTTAATCTTATTCAAAGTGTCTGATAACCTGTATGAAAGTGCACAGCTTACAGGCTAGCTATTGAAAAATATAGATTCCAATTTACAAATATTTTATAAGACGATGGTTCTGTTTGAGATTTTTTTCCAAGTATATTTAACCAAAAGTCTATTTTTGGATAGACAAAAGTATATCTTTGTCATGCACAATAATGCATGAGTTCGAATTCGTATTGGGCTTGCGTGCCGAATATTAGGCTCACTCCAGTAAATTAAGTACCACTGGCCCGGTGCAGTGTAGTGAATGTTTTCTTTAATGCATCGGGCCAGAAGATTACGTTTGTCTTGTGCGAAGCTAACTCTAAATCCTTCTAGATTATTTGATCACTGAAGCGTCGATTAAGGTTCCACCAAGTGAGACCCAAGCGGACCACGATGATGTGGCTTGCCAGATGTGCCAGAGTGCGTTATCACCGCCACGCGCAAAGACTTCGAGTTGGCCGTTGGCATTTTTCCCTACTACCGGGGCGCTGGTGATCCCGCCACCTAATGAGGACCAGCTAGACCATGGGCCGGCGTGAGGTTTGGTCTGCCAGATATGCCAGAGTGCGTTATCACCGCCGCGTGCAAAGACTTCAAGCCGACCGTCGGCGTTGATATGTACCGCTGGATTGCTGGTAATTCCGCCACCCAATGAGTCCCAGCTAGACCATGGACCAGCATAGGGTTTGGTCTGCCAGATGTGCCAGAGCGCGTTATCACCGCCGCGTGCAAAGACCTCAAGGCGACCATCGGAGTTGAGATATACCGCAGGGTCGCTGGTGATCCCGCCACCTAATGAGTCCCAGCTAGACCATGGGCCGGCGTGAGGTTTGGTCTGCCAGATATGCCAGAGTGCATTATCACCGCCGCGTGCAAAGACCTCAAGCCGACCGTCGGCGTTGATATGTACCGCTGGATTGCTGGTAATTCCACCGCCCAATGAGTCCCAGTTAGACCATGGACCGGCGTAAGGTTTGGTTTGCCAGATGTGCCAGAGTGCATTGTCGGTGCCACGTGCAAAAACTTCTAGCCGGCCATCGGAGTTGACAAATACTGCTGGATCACTAGTGATTGTGCCATTCAACGATTGCCAACCTGACCAACCGGAATTGGGGGCTGTCTGCCAGTTATGCCATAACGCATTATCCCCGCCACGCACAAACACTTCTAATCGACCGTCTGAATTGGTGTAAACAGCAGGCTTACTGGTCACTCCTCCGCCAAGTGTTTTCCAGCCGGACCAGGAAGAATTTGCGTGTGGTGCGGCTTGCCAATTGTGCCATACCGCATTATCGGTGCTCACACCGAAAACCTCGAGCCGACGATCAGAGTTGTTTGCCACCGAGACAATTGCGGACAATGCGATTGCAGCATTCTCGATTTCTACTTCGTCTTTCACATATGACTCGGCATTATCTGGATTTGATGTTTTAATAGGTTCTTTTTGCATATATATACCCTTTTTAAAAAAGATTTTTTATATTCACTAAGTAGCAATTTAATGAGCAGAATATTTAATTTGATATTATGTTCTTGTTCACATCCTTTTATTTGAAAAATGAGTGGTTAATGTTTTATTTTCAGTTAACTACTGATTATTAGATTATCATGGGAATTTGACTTTATATTATAACTTTATATGTGTTGATATGTTTTTTTAAATATGACAGTGTAAAAAATTAATCATATGTAAACTGTTTTTTATTTTAAAATTTCTTTTGTTTTCTATTTCGGATATATTATTTCGTGGTGATTTTATTTTTATCAAAAATATCTTATAATTGTTATTAAGGAACATAATTCGTAATCTGGCTATTGGGGAGCATAGACCCTGATTTACTTATATTTCATAAGTTGAACATTGGGCTAATTCCAGCAAATTAGGTTATATTACTGGCCCGATATAGCGTAGTGAATGTTTTCCTTAGCATATCGGGCCTGAAGGTTACATTCGCCTTGGGCGAAACTGATCCCTTTCAGATTATTTAATCGCGGAAGCGTCGATTAAAGAGCCACCCAGGGATGTCCAAGGGGACCATGATGATACGGTTTGCCAGGTGAGCCAGAGTGCATTATCGGTACCACGCACAAAGACCTCAAGTCGGCCATCGGAATCCCTCACCGCCGTTGGCGCGCTGGTGAGCACGCCATTCAACGAGGCCCAGTTAGACCATGGACCGGAATGGGAAACTGTTTGCCAGATGTGCCAGAGTGCGTTATCAGTACCGCGCGCAAAGACTTCAAGCCGGTTGTCGCAGTTCTTCACTACAGCAGGGGCGCTGGTGATTACGCCTTTTAAAGATTGCCAACCCGACCACGGACCGGAATGAGAAATGGTCTGCCAAATGTGCCAGAGTGCGTTATCAGTGCCGCGTGCAAAGACTTCAAGCCGACCATCAGCGGTACCAATGACCACTGGGTCGCTAGTAATTACGCCATTGAGTGACTCCCAACTTGACCACAGGTTGGAATCGGGAGCGGTTTGCCAGATGTGCCAGAGTGCGTTATCGGTACCACGAGCAAAGACTTCAAGCCGACCGTCGGAGTTAATATGGACTGCGGGGTTGCTGGTGATCACGCCGTTCAAAGATTGCCAGCTCGACCATGGACCGGAATGAGCGGTAGTTTGTGAGATGTGCCAGAGTGCGTTATCGGTGCCGCGTGCAAAAACTTCAAGTCGGCCATCAGTGTTAGCATATACCGCAGGGTTACTGGTAATCACTCCACCTAAAGATTGCCAGCCTGACCAACCGGCATTGGGAGTGAGCTGCCAGTTATGCCATAACGCATTATCTGTGCCACGTGCGAATACTTCCAATCGACCATCTGTATTGATGTAAACGACGGGTTTGCTGGTCACCTGTCCGTTAAGTAAGCTCCAGCCGGACCAAGGGGAGCCTGTATGTGGTGCCATTTGCCTGTTGTGCCACACAGCATTGTCAGTGCCTACACCGAAAACCTCAAGCCGACCGTCAGAGGTGTTTACTACTGAGACAATTTCAGACAACGCGATTGCAGCGTTCTCGATTTCTACCTCGTCTTTAACATAGG
Source organism: Photorhabdus cinerea (assembly GCF_011189575.1). Lineage (GTDB taxonomy): Bacteria > Pseudomonadota > Gammaproteobacteria > Enterobacterales > Enterobacteriaceae > Photorhabdus > Photorhabdus cinerea. The sequence continues at coordinate 107,254 of NZ_PUJW01000012.1, read as the reverse complement.
ACTCGGTATTATCTGGATTTGATGTATTAATGGGTTGCATATATATTCTCTTTAGAAATAATTTTTGGGGTTCACTAAATAGTCATTTAATAAGCAAGATATTTAATTCTTTGAATTAATATTCTGTTTGATGTTCGTTTATGATCTGTAAAGGTGTCAGGTGACCGTGATGCTACAGTATAAAATCCTATGTGTTTATATATATTTTTCACATGCTGTCATTTAAAAATAAAAAGTTATAAATGAATTATTTTCCTGTTTTAAAGTTTCCTTTTTATTTTATTAATAAATTACTCTTATTATGATTATTTAAATTTTATTAAAAGCATTTTATAAGTTTTACGAAAGTACATAGCTTGAAGATTGGCGATTAAAAAACACAGACTTTAATTCATGAATGTTCTATAAAATGGAGGCTTTGTTTGAAATTATTTTCCAGACATATTTAGTCACTGAGACAGTTCCAGACACCGCGATGGCTGCGTTTTCGGTTGCTGCCTGATCTACAACAGATAGCTCAGTACTACCTGGATTTGATGTATTAATAGATTGTTCTTGCATATATATATCCTCTTTAGAAATAATCTTTCAGATTCACTAAATAACCATTTAATACGCAAGATAATTTATTTGTTAAACTAATATATTATTTGATGCTAATTTCTAATCAGTAGAGCGTCAAATAAATATAATTATTCTGTTTCAATGTGAACTAAGCGTTGTCAGGTATAGGAAGTGGTCAATGAAGATGAAAACTGTTAATGGAAAAATGGAATGATTTAGTGAGTTTATTTTCAATCATATTCACTAATGGTTTGCTCATAACAACTTAAATAAACTAATGACTTGTGTGTTCTATAAACTTATAGAGATGGAATCTGGCGTTAATTTGTAAGTTTGGCTTTGATTTTGAAATTTATTAGCTATGAAAGCCTATAGAGGCCAGTATCAGGAAGGATTATAATAGTTAACAACTACCATCTAGTCATTCGATATTATATCAGTGATATTTCCATGATTTTCTATTTTAATTTCACTTTTTCGGTTAATTTTGCTTTTATCAATTAATAAAATTGATTGTAATGCTCGTTTTATAAGAATCTCTTTGAATGCTGCGTTATCAATATTCGAATCCCATAAATCGCCATTTGCATCAATGCCGTCACAGGAAAAAATGAAGAGATCGATGTCTAAATTTTTTAATTGTGCAATAATCGATGAACTAATGTAACAAGCATATTTACGATGGAGAACTCCCCCTGAACTGATTAATTGAATATTTTTTCTCTTTGATAATTCATGACAAATACGAATGCTATTCGTAAAAACAGTGATATTAATATCAGGAAGTTGTTTTGCTAAATACCAACATGTTGAACTTGCATCAAGTGCAATGATCATTCCTTCGCTTATCCACGTCACGGCTTGCTGAGCAATAAGCGATTTACTTGAAAAATGGCTTTTAACCCGAGTGTTAAAGGAATCTCCATTATCTTGCGTTTCTCTGTTTAAGCTTTTTGCTCTTCCATGTAAACGAAGGAGACTTCCATGCTCCTGAAGAAATCGCAGATCTCGACGTATTGTTTCTCTACTGACTTGTAAAACTTCGGAAAGTTCAGTCGTTGTCAATGATTCATGTTGATGAAGAAGATCCATAATTTTTTGATGGCGCTTGTTTTTCATAGGGGAATCTCTTTTATATCATGACGAAATAGGATTATTTCTCCCAATTCAGAATTAAGAAACCATGCCTTTTTAGCAATATATTTCCATAATTAGCCGTTTTCCCTATGACAATGATAGCAAAAAAGTGACCATTTCCCATCTCAGACACTATTTTTCCAAGAGACGGAGAAGTTAAATAAATAGGAAGATTGTTTTTAACGTAGAATTATTTACTCCTGTATAGAATCCTGGGCTAATGAATCATAAGTTTTCTGGTGTTCACCGGGTGTATAAAGTTCATAGTGATAAGAAAACTGTTCACGGGCTTTTTCAGGCGATTTATAGCAACCTGCACCAGCCCAGGCAAAGAAAGAAGCGCCGAGCACAGTCGTTTCTGCTTCATTAAGTACTTTTATTGGCAGGTTTAGAATATCTGCTTTTATTTGATTCCAGAGATGATTGCGGCTACCTCCACCTACTAGCACTAATTCTTTAGCATGAAACCCGCTTATTTTCTCTAAAAGAGACAGATTTTGTTTTAACTGATACCCCAAAGCTTCTAATGCAGCACGATAAAAATGACGGCGCTCAGTATTCAACGTTGTTCCACACCATCCCGCTCTGGAGGTTAATAAACGGCAATTCATTCTTAAGTTATTAGAACCAGGAGGAACAGATGAAGCTTCATGGATCATTTGGCGATAGGCTTCCGAAGGAGGAATGTCTTTCCAGAAAAGCAGTCGTATCCATTCAAGTACCCCGGAAGCCAGCCATTGCAATCCTGGGTTAAAGAGTCCTTCCTTCGCGTCCAATTCACAGGTAGAGCCAGAGTAATGAGGTAAAATACGAGTATTCACATAAGGGGTGCGTACCATCAGGATTTCCCAGGTGCCCGAAGATAAGATGGGTTGATTCAAACCTGTGCCTGAACCAAATAAAGCAAATTGTGTATCATGTCCAGAGGAAATAACCGGAATTCCTAGAGGTAAGTTTAATTTTTTGGCTGCTTCTGGTGCCAAAATGCCAATTTGTTCGCTGGCAGAAACGAGCTTAGGAAATAAATTTTCTGAAATAGAAATAGCATCTAATATTGCTTCACTAAACTGCTCATGGTGAATATTGAGCAACTGGCTGGTTCCAGCCATGGTTCTGTCAGTTGACATCACTCCTGTTAATCGATAATTGATTAAAGAGGAAATAAACAACCAAGCATGGGCTTTATCAAAAAGGGTGGGATAATTTTCCTTTAACCAGATTAACTTATAAAGCGTATTAAAATTAAATTGCCCGACACCGGATATCGTTTGTAATTGCTCAGCAGAGAAGTAACGATCAATATTTTCAACAATAGGAGTTGTTCGTGGACATTTCCAACTAATAATTGGATAAAGTAGGTTACCCTTTGCATCGACCAGTGTTCCGTCAACACCAAAAGTCGTCACTGTTATTGCGTGTATCTTGTGACCTGATAATTTAGGGATAATTACACGACAACAGCCTACTAACCGCTCTAAAATGGCATCCAGTGACCATATATGCCAGTGAGGATTGGTCTTATCAGGCTCACTGGTATTTAGTGTTGATTCTTTTGCAATCACATTACCCTGTGAATCAATTGCAATAGCCCGCACATTCGTGGCCCCACAATCCAAGACTAAAATGACATCTTGAGTCATATGATCTCCTGTCATGATAGCGGCGGCACAATTTGTACCGCCGGCAGCGATTATTGCTTATAGAGAGGCCCATAGTTTTGGCAGGCTCGGTAATCTGAACCTTCAGGGTCCATACCATGCGCCCGCCATGAAGAAGGACGATAAATTGCTTTCTCATCCACGTTATGCATACAAACTGGGATTCTTAGCATTGCAGCTAATGTAATGAAGTCTGCGCCAACATGACCAATAGAAAGTACACCGTGATTAGCCCCCCAATTTGCCATAACGGAGTACACGTCCTTAAAGGCACCTTTGCCGGTTAAACGCGGAACAAACCAGGTTGTTGGCCAGGTTTCATTTGTCCGTTTGTCCAGAACATCATGAATATCTTTCGGCAGTTCTGCACTCCAACCTTCAGCTATTTGTAGGACGGGGCCAAGGGTTTTAATAATATTGATACGACTCATGGTGAAAGGAATACCTCCTTTCGTTAAGAATTTAGAGGAGAATCCACCACCTCTGAAATATTCATGGATTGCCGGATACCATCGTGTTGCAGCCAGACAGGCATTTACTTCCTCGTCGGTAATTTCCCAGTGAGGTTTCATCGTAGGGTGACCTTGATCGTCTTTTTGACAACAGGTCCCATCTAACGTTGCAGAGCCTGAATTAATGAGATGGATCACCCCATTTTCCGCCTGTCCCGTAAGTTTTTGGCCCGTGACACGTTCAACAGATTCTGGAGACCAGAAAGTTCGGACATCAGCAAAAATCTGTGCTGTACCTGTTAACATATGACCAAATAGCATCGCAACGCCATTTAGACTGTCGTTTTCTGTTGCAATCGTAAATGGCTGGCGGATACCGTTCCAATCGAATGAACTATTTAAAATCGCTTCTGCTGTATCACCATTAGGATATTGGTCTGTCCAATGACGTTGTCCCTGGAAACCTGCGACAATGGCGTTGTAGCCGAGTGCTTCTTCTCTATACCCTTTTACTTTCAGTTTTGGATTTCCCTGCATCATGTCACGAATACAGATAGCCATGAGTAAACTTTCGCGCAGAATTTGACGACGACTTTCTGGTGAACGGCGATATTGTTCGGCATTCGTATCTTCACCATATTGAAAATATTTATCTGCCCAAGATAAAGCGAGCTTAAGTTCCTCTTCATCGTATATTTGCTTATCAATACGACGGCGTAATTCAGTCATATCAACTGATTGGACTTTCATACCAAGCCAAGATTCAAAAAAGTTATGATCAACAATTGAGCCAGCAATCCCCATTGATACGCCACCAACAGCAAGGTAAGTTTTGCCTTTCATACTGGCAACTGCCAATCCAGCACGTGCAAATCGTAGCAATTTTTCTTTGACATCATCAGGAATACGAGTGTCATCCGCATCTTGAACTTCATGTCCGTATATAGAAAAAGCGGGGATACCTTTTTGCGCGTAAGCGGCTAAAGCTGCTGCGAGGTAGACTGCACCTGGACGTTCAGTCCCATTAAAACCCCAAATAGCTTTAGGTCTTGCTGGGTCCATATCTAATGTTTCACTGCCATAACACCAACACGGTGTGACAGTGATTGTCAGACCAACATTTAATGTGCTGAATTTTTCATCACAAATTGCAGATTCAGCAAGACCGGAAATACACGAATCTGCAATAACGCATTCAACAGGGGTACCACAAACATGGCAAATATGTTTAGTCAATAAATTAGCTGTCGCTTTTGCCATATTCATGGTTTGCTCTTCGAGTGATTCACGCACCCCCATACGACGGCCATCAATAACTGGGCGAATACCAATCTTGGGTAAATTTATATGCTTTTTCATGTTATTTCCTCATCTAAATAAAGTTGTTATTTGCCTCTTTAATTAAACGAATTACTGGTCACCGTATTTGCGCGGAATTTTGCGAAAATCAAGATCACAGCAAAACAGAGGACGGGGACGAGCTCAGCAGTTGGAACGTGGCCTACAGCATCACTGACAAATCCCATAATAGGCGTCACGATGCCACCGCCAACAATTGTCATTACAATCAATGAAGAGCCATATTTGGTATCTTGACCTAATCCTTTAATGCCTAATGAGAAGATAGTTGGATATTGAATAGACATAAACAGGCTACAAATGGTCAATGCAATTAAGCCGACGTATCCCCCTGCGAACGCAGAAATAATGCAAAGGATCATGGATATCGAGGCATAACAAGCCAGTACTTTTTCTGGAGCGAACCGCTTAATTAACCAAGTACCACTTGATCGACCAATAAAGAAAAATACCATTGTTGCTGTCAGGTAATTGGCGGCGTACCCTGGAGTCATACCCGGAATTTCATCAATGGCATAACGTATAAGGTAACTCCAGCAAGCTGTTTGTGCCCCGATATAGCAAAATTGGGCCAATACAGCCCAGCGCCAGTGCTTGATTTTGATGATACGTCCCAAAGACTCAAAGAATGAGCTGTTATTGTCATGTGCATCACTTTGTATTACCGGAAATTTGGTAAATAAAACTAAGAAAGCAATGACTAAAACGACGGCAACGATAATCATGTAAGGGGACTGTACCGCCAAAACGAGGCTGTGGTTATAGGCATCAAGCTGCTTGACGGTCATTTTATCAAGTGTTTCTTGGGGTAAATGGGGAACGTGAGATAAAATCAAGCCTTGGCCAAAAATAACGGCGATAATTGCCCCAAATGAATTAAACGTTTGTGCCAGATTAATTCGAAAATGCCCCGTTTCTTCAGGTCCTAAGACGGTGACGAAAGGGTTAGCCGCTGTTTCTAAGCAGCCTAACCCAGCGGCAATAATAAAAAGCCCAAATAGGAATAGTGTATAATTCATCGCTTCTGCCGCAGGCCAAAAAAGAGCAGCACCCGCAATATAAAACAATAATCCAGTCATTATCCCCGCTTTGTAACTTAACTTCTTCATTAATATGCCCGCAGGAACAGGAATAATAAAATAACCAAAATAAAATGCCGATTGGATTAATCCCGCCTGGAAATTTGTTAAGGTAAAAGCTTTTTGAAACTGAGGTAGTAATATATCGTTTAAATTATTTGCCACCGCCCATAAAAAAAAGAGAGAACACAAAATAGCAAAAGGAATTAAATAACCTCTGTTTTTTTTCTTATCTCTAGCTATATTTGATTGTATCGATATGTTATCCATATTACCCTCTATATTACAGCTGATATTGTAAGTCTTCCAGAAGTAGTAGTATTTTTAGTCATCTATGAGATGAGAAAATGATCTAAGTCACATTTATTTATTAATGCTGCTAAACTGTGAACTTAATCACTGAAATAAACCTATTACATATGCTCGTTTATCTTTTCTTTTTATTTAATCTGATCATAAACATGACCGTATGATTTTTTTTATAAAAAAACGGTCAATAAAGCTAATAAATGACTGTTTGAGTGAGAAATGAAAAATACGGAATAAAAAAATAAATACAGATATTTTCAAAACAAAAAAAGTGGTAAAAACATTTGAGCTTAATCACAAAAATTAACTCAAATGTTTATTTGAAAACAACAAAGCGCTACAAAAAATAAAGAGTGGATTTCATCTTTAGAATTTAGATAAGGTAAATAATAATGGAAAGAAATACATTATCTCGTGAAGTTATTGATACATGCTTAGAAATGACCCGACTCGGGTTGAATCAAGGCACTGCCGGTAACGTCAGTGTCCGTTATAAAAATGGAATGTTAATTACCCCAACAGGGATACCTTATGAACAATTGACTGAAGCACATATTGTCTATGTAGATGAAAATGGTCAGCATGAGGATCATAAGATCCCCTCTAGTGAATGGCGTTTTCATCAGGCGGTCTATTATGCCAGACCCGATGCAAATGCAGTTATCCATAATCATGCAATTCATTGCGTCGCGGTTTCTATATTAAATAAATCGATCCCGGCTATTCATTATATGATTGCAGCGGCGGGAGGAGACTCTATTCCCTGTGTACCTTATGCAACATTTGGCACCAAACAACTCTCCGACTATGTGTTTGATGGATTTAAAAATAGAAAAGCCATTTTATTACAGCACCATGGGATGATTGCTTGTGAGGCTAATCTACAAAAAGCATTGTGGCTCGCGCATGAAGTTGAAGTACTCGCTCATCTGTATTTACAAACCCTGGCGATCCAAAATCCAGTCCCTGTTCTGAGTCAAGAGGAAATAGCGATTGTGCTTGAAAAATTTAAGACATATGGCTTAAAGATTGAAGAATGAGATCACTTTTTCAGGAATTAAATTATAAAAGCTTAAAATAGAAAACGGAAATTGGGCTAACTATTTATTAAAAACAATTACCCACTTTTAGCATGTTTTCTTATTTGCGAGGATGAATGAAGTGCTGTCGGAAAGTGGCATATCAACTCAGTGATATGCCTTTTACTTAACTAATCGATTTAAAAGTAAGTTGTGATACCTGCACGAAATGTTCTTCCCGGTGATGGTATATAGCCCAGGCTGAGAGGCTGGATATAATATTTATCAAAGACGTTATCCACACCAAACTCAAACTCTACATGCTTATTCACACGGGCAGTCAGAGAAATATCAGCCACGGTTGCTGGTCGCCAAATAATAGGTGCTAGCAGGGTAGCTGAACCACGGCCCGGTTTTCCTGCTGGCACCGATCTTTGACCATAATGGGAGACTCTTGCATTGAGAGAGATTTGGTCGTTTAAAAATCGCTGTGTCAGATCGAGTGATACGGCGTATTTAGGGGGAATATGGTTGGTGGCATAATCTGACGGGAGGCTACGTGCCACACAGCCTTCATTTTCTGTACAGAATCTGACGTTCGTGTAGTAATTCATGGATAAACGCGCGTCAAAGTGATCGCTGTGATAAACACTTGCTAATTCTAATCCTGCAAATTTCGCTGCCTTAATATTACTGATGTACATACTCCAGTAATCATCCATCCATGACCGGTTGATATAGTCCTTCACCCGGTTATCAAAGTAGGACATTTTGATATCGAAGCTATCATTTTGAGCAATGACATTCGGGAAGCGTGATGTCAGCCCGATTTCTATATTTTTTGAGATTTCAGGTTTTATATGGTCATCAACATTCATCATGTAACCACGAATACCTTCAACCATCGATGGAAAACGTGGTGCATAGGCATATTTGGCGTGCAGTGCTGTTGCATGATTAAGCTCAAATTTAGCGCCGATCCAATAACCGTGGGCATGATCTCGCTTATTATTTACCTTGCCTGAGGTGAGTTGCGGTAACCAAGAGTTACCAGAATGAGCCGGGCTGTAATCTTCGACTCGATAGGATTTGTACTCCCATCCACCCATTAAAGTTAATCGTGCAATAGGAGAATAGTTTCCATTCAGGAAAAGATGATCTTCCCTACGCTGCCCTTCACGGTTAACTGTGTATTGCCACTTTCCTTCGCTTGGGCCAGTACGTTCACGAATAAAACTGGCGCCGTAATTCAACTCAATATCTTGATTTGAAAGTTCAAATAATGAGGTGTTATTCAGATTCATCCCTATTGTACGCATGAATTTTTTATCACCGAGAGTATTATTTGAGGTCCGGGGACGGTCGTTAACCCGTGTTTGCCACACACCTATATCCAAATTAATCCAGGGATTTGATGCCGGTTCCCATTTGTAATTGAGACTGTGTCTGTTCATGTTGAGGCGTGTCAGTGGCCCCTGTTCCAAAATCATGAATGTTTGGCTGAGGTTTGCCATATCTGCAACATAAGATTCTCCATAGAGATTTTGGTAATGACTCACGATAGCGGAGATTTCATGACCATCACCAAAACGGATTTTTCCTTTACCCAGTAACGATTGGCTATCTTCAGAAGTATTGGGTACGGCATCTCCCATTGCATACAGTGAATAACCTGCCATCTGTTCACTGAATTGTGGAATGTGGCAATCTTGTGGATCGCTTTCACACAGATAGCCTGGCATCCCACGTTCCTTGGCGCCCGGTCCGTGTTTGCCAGAATGGTAATTGCCACGTTTGCGCTGAGCGGCACCAAATAGCAATTCATAGGAAGGTTCGGCCACGGCGAAAACGATACTCCCGGTTCTATTCTTGGCATCAAAAAAAGAAGTTTTTGCTGGGGAAGGCCAGTCATTGCGCTGATAATCGTCAGGATTAGAATGGTTGCTCAGCAGACTGCCTTTCAGACGAAGCCCGACTTTTTGTCCATCAAGCAGGATATCACTGGCTTCGATGGTTTTTATCTCCACGACACCCCCAATAGCTCCCATACCGCCTTTTCCTGTCGGGCCTTTGCTGATATCAACCCGGCCAATGAAATCGGGATCAATAAAGGAACGGTTGGAGACACCTTGATAACCACGGTATAACGCGGTCTGGTTAGATGCACCATCAACAGTCGTTAAGACTCGCCCTTGTCCTTGCAGGCCCCGAATATTCACATCCAGGCTGCCTGAACTGCGTGCTTCGCCGGATAATACTCCAGGTGTTGTCTTAAAAATATCAACGGGATGGATCACGCCAAATTTTTCGATATCTTTACCTTTGATGGTGGTGCTGTCGAAACGCAATGGTTCATTTCCCGTGTACCCGCGATTGCCTGCTACCGTAAGAGGGTTTAGTACTATGACACCATTGTTGGTTATATTCTCTGCCATTTTTACCAGCGTGTAACTGCCATCGGCACGCTGGGACAGGCGTAAATGACAGCCGGTGAGCAGTTGTACTAAACCTTGATGAGCGGTAAAACTGCCATTCAATGAAGGTGCGGTTAGCCCGTTGGTTAAATTCGGATCGAAGGAGAGCGCTGTACCGGTTTGAGCAGCAAAACGAGATAAAGAATTGCCTAATGAACCAGCCGGAATGTTGACAGGATAAAGGGGATCTGTTGGTGTGGTTGCGTACAGGGGTGCTGATAGTAGCATCAACGGAAGCAACAAGAGGGCTAAAGACTTTTTCTGCCAACGTGGTTGTGAACCCGGACAGTTAACATGATATGGCATAGATAATTTCTCCACAGCTTTTTAAGCTTCTTTTATCTCTATGCCGTATGAGATTGAAAAAAGTGTCAGCAAAAATAATTATTTTTATCGATTGGGTAAAGAGAGAGTAACCCAATAGCGAGTCAGGCTGCGCATTGAGAGAGGATAGGTCTGTAAGAGCATCTGTATTGCTAAATCTGTATCCTGTATAGGAAAAGCACCGGAGACATGCAGATTAGCTACTGCATCATCACAGCGGATCACACCGGAACGATAGCGATTCAATTCAGTAACTACCGTTGCCAGCGGCAAGTTATCTGCCATTATCATGCCCTGTAACCAGCTTAGAGATGTGGGTGAACGTGGATATTGTGGAGCAACCGAAAATTGAGTGAAATGTGTTGCTTCTCCGGCATATAGTATTTGTGATGATCCATTATCTGGCGTGATGCGGACTGCCCCTTCCACAATTTCCACCTGAGTATGAGAGGCTTGTTGGCGGACGCTGAATTTCGTACCCAGTGCCACAATAGAACCTTGTTTAGTTTGTACTTTAAATGGGCGTACTGGCTGGTGGCTATCTTTATGAGTTTCAATATAAATTTCTCCCAGCTTTAAACGAACAAGCCGCTGAGTATTGTCATAATCAACATCTGTTGCGCTTTGTGTATTTAACGTCAGTTGACCGCCTTCGGGTAATGACCAGCGCTGTATTTGTCCTGTCATGGTGTGATAATCGCCAGTGAGGAGCTTAAATTGATCAGATTGCCAGAAGAGTGATACCCCAGCCGGTATTAACAACATCAGAGCGAGCTTGCTGATAGCTTCTCGGCGGGAAAGGGTCTGTTTACTGTTTAACAGAGGTGAGGCGATATGAGGTGGCAGATGATGTAACCGCGTTAACAGACATTGTGCTCGCTCCCAGGCTTGAGCATGTTCCGGACTTTGTGTACACCAGGCAGCGCAAGCGTTCCGGTCAGCTTCGCTGACATGACTATCATTTAGAATGGTCAACCATTCTGCGGCTTCCGCCAAAATTGTTTTAGAAGATGTGCTTGATGAATGAGATGTATCCGTGGAAGTCATATTAATCCCTTATGACATTGCTATCAGACACTGATAGAAACCTTGTTTCATATAACGCTTTACCGTAGATAACGAAATATTCATGTGATTTGCGATATCTTCATACTTCATTCCCTCTATCTGGGAAAGCAAAAAGACAGTTTGAACGGGTATGGAGAGCTGGCTAAGCATGATGTCAATTTCCTGAAGTGTTTCGAGGATAATCAATTTTTGCTCTGGTGCAGGAATAAGCTGCTCAGGCAGGCTGACGAGTAAATCCAGATACGACTGTTCAAGTGAGCGGCGGCGATACCAATTAATCATCAGCCCCTTAGCGATAGTGACGATATAGGCACGGGGTTCGTTTAGTTGCTGTGGTAAAGGCGAGCGAAGTAATTTAACAAAAGTATCTTGAGCCAGGTCGGCAGCGGTTTCATCGCAGTTAAGACGATGCTTAAGCCAGCGAAATAGCCAATCATGATTGTGGATGTACATCCACTGGATCTGTTGAGTGTCCAAAACATTAACGGTCATTTTTATGCCGCCCCATCAATGTAAATGCAAATCATTATCATTTTTGTATGTTACAGGTAATTACGTTCCGTTACCAATAAATAATGGGTGGGGATACGTTGATTAGATTGGTTTTTATTTATCATTTAAAGCTATTGTATATTCGATATCATATTATTTGGCTCAACAAATAGATCAAATAATGATAAAAAATTTTTTTATTTCATTAAAAGTTTCTTTGTTTTTCTTTACTGTGAGTTTAGATAAATATCCTTAAATGTATTCAATGAATATGTACCAGCCTACGAGAGTATTAACAATATGGGGATAAAAAAGGACTCTATCTATTTGGAATAGCGAGATGATTTTAAATCGCGCCATACTGATGGCACAAAAGTGGCGCGATTATCTGAATTGCGCCACTTTTGTGCCATAATAGCGCGCCATATTCTCACAGGAATCTCTTTTCTATGAACTCAATGACCAATATTTACGAGACGTTGCGTGTTGCATCACAACCTATGTCTGTTTCGGATCTATTAGCAGAGCATCCCTCTGTTCCCAGACGAACTGTCCAACGTTGGCTGGGACAGCTTGTTGAAGATGGAAAAATACACGCTTTGGGCGAAGGACGAAATCGTCGCTATGTTGTTTCTGCAAAAGAAACATCAAAGCAGGTAATCGAAAGATCCGGCAATTTCCCAAGTTATATCCCATTGTCTGAAGATAGTAAGGATGTTCTCGGTTATGTAGATCAACCTATGAAGGCCAGGGTACCCGTTGGTTATCAACGAGAGTTTCTGGAATCGTATGAACCCAATGTGACTCATTACTTGTCAGTTCCAATTCGTAATCAGCTTTGGAGAATAGGAGGGACAAAACAAACTTCACAACCAGCGGGAACTTATGGTAGAGCTATTCTGGATCGTTTACTCATTGATTTATCATGGGCTTCAAGTCGTTTGGAAGGGAATACCTATAGTCGATTGGATACGATCGAATTAATTGAGTATGGCAAAATTGCGGTAGGAAAAGACGCGATTGAAACTCAAATGATCCTAAATCATAAATCCGCTATTGAATTACTCGTTGATGGGATAGTGGAAGCTGATTTTAACCGATATACCATTCTCAATTTGCATAGTGCATTATCTGAAAATTTATTGCTTAATCCTATAGATGAAGGACGTATCCGTCAGCATCAGGTTGAAATAGGAAAAAGTGTTTTCAGGCCGTTATCGGGAGAGGTCTATATTAGTGAAGTTTTAGATTCGTTGCTTGCGAAAGCACAAGTTATCTCAGATCCGTTTGAGCAATCGTTTTTTATCATGGTCCACTTGCCGTATTTACAACCTTTTGCAGATATCAATAAACGAACTTCCCGCCTGGCGGCTAACTTGCCGTTGCTGCGTTCAAATCTATGTCCGTTGACTTTTCTGGATGTACCGGAAGAAGCATATAGCCGCGCAATGCTTGGTATTTATGAAATGACCAGAGTTGAATTGTTACGAGATCTCTATTTATGGGCTTACGAGCGTTCTACTCAAGAATATCTGGCTCTTAGGCAGGAAATTACTGAACCAGACCCGTTAAGGTTACAATATAGAAATACGATTAAGCAGGTTGTTTATCAGGTTGTTGTCACACCGGAAATGGATTCGCTTGAGGTTATAGATAATTTAATTTCCAATGAATTAAGTCCATCTGAACGTGATACGTTAAAGGCATTGGTTATTGAGGAATTACGGCGATTGCATGAAGGTGTTTTGGCGAGGTATGGGCTTCGACCGGCTCAATTTAAACAATGGAAGGAAAAACACCGATAGTCTTTGTATTCACTCGATTAAATGGTTGTGTGGTTGCCAGGCGTGTTGATGTTAATCATGCAGCTGATTCAGGTAAATTGATTAATTAACTCCTTCACTATGTTTTTGCCCCAGGATTTAAATTTATACGATCAATGACTGGAAATGTGATTCATAAATCTATTTGTATATTGACAGAGCTAAACACCCATCAGTACTTTCATCTGATATTGACCTGACATCGTATGGATAGGGTAATCAACCCAAGTGAACTCTTGATGAAATGGTACAGAACTTTCATAAGATTTTCTTTATTTATCAAATGCGTAATTATGGGTAGGTTGTCCTGTCAAGTGGTTTCACTGCAATACGATGTCATTCTAATTCTGACTGATGCTTGAAGGAGTCAGGCGGAAATTTAATCTGTTTAGGTAAGGTGTTTTTATACAGAATTATCCTAAAAAAACAGAAAGTAGTATTTTTTTGATCTAAATTTTCGCATTATGTTCTAAAAGTATGTGGAAAAAGTGTTTAAATGAAGGGTTTTAGATGGAAATACCAATTTATTTTCAATACTGGGGTAAGTCGAAGAGTGAGCCAGAGGCTAATAATGCAGATTATCATCTACTTCCTTATCATTGTTTAGATGTGGCGGCTGTAGGAATACAGCTACTTTCTTTAGAAAGATCGTTGACCAAAGATCTTGCTAATTTTTTGGCATTATCTACGAAGCAATTACAAAGCATCATCTCTTTTGTATTGGCTTTGCACGATATTGGTAAATTTGCGTCTGCTTTTCAAAGATTGTTTTCCCATCAAGCAGTAGGTCTGTTCCAACCCTATTGCTTGAAGAAATATAATGGCCGTTATTTTAGCCATGCTCGTCTGGGATTGTATTTTTGGGAAAATATCAAAACGAAGTTACTTGAGAGACTGGTTAATATTGAAGGTATTGAGCAAGGAGAGCAGCAAGAAATGCTTGATACCTTAATGGTGTTCATGGATTGTGTGTTAGGACATCATGGTCGGCCAATTGATAAAACAGACTATAAAACGATTAAACGTTTTACTGAACCTCATAATTTCGATGCTGTCACACTTTTTGCCCACCATTTAATTGAATTATTACAACCTAAGTTTCCTATTGAAAAACTACGATCCAAAGAATGGCGGCGGCGATTAGAACAAGTGAGTTGGCAGTTTGCCGGTATTACAGTATTGGCGGATTGGATTGGCTCTGATAATCACTATTTTAAATATCAATCTGAACCTATGTCATTAACGAATTACTGGCAATATGCTCAAACAGTGGCAAAAAAAGCTGTCATGGCGACAGAATTAGGTAAAGCGCCAATAGTAAAACCATTTATTTCCATTCAGGAATATTACGGATTTGCCGCAACGCCATTGCAACAATGGGCTGAATCAATACCAATAGATAATTCTCCTCAATTATTTATTTTGGAAGATGTATCTGGGGCAGGAAAGACAGAAGCGGCATTAGCGCTCACACATCGTTTGATGCAAGCAAAAGCCGCCGATGGTTTTTATTTCGGTCTGCCTAGTATGGCGACATCCGATGCGATGTTTAGCCGGATGGCTGAACATTATCAACAAATGCTATCAACAGAAGAGGGTAGCAAGCCAGATATTGTTTTGGCTCATGGTACATGGAAGATGAATGAGCAATTTTGTGCAGCTGCCTTGGTCTCAGAATATATAGATAGAAACGAGGGTAAAACAGATATCACGGCTTCAGTGCTGTGCAGTCAATGGTTAGCAGATTCACGTAAAAAAGCATTGTTAGCGCCTGTTGGGATCGGGACCATTGATCAAGCGTTATTGGCTGTATTACCAAGGCGTCATCAATCATTGAGATTGCTCGGGCTTAATCACAAGGTATTAATCGTTGATGAGGTCCATGCAGCGGATGAATTTATGTTTAATTTACTGGAAAATTTATTAGCGTTGCATATTTATCAAGGTGGCTCGGCTATTTTATTAACAGCAACACTGACCCTTAAACAGCGTCAACGTTTAGCGGATATTTGGCTGAATACCGGCGGACTGAATTCTCAATTACTGCAAAAAATTGATTTCCCGCTAGCAACAAAAATAGATTTAAATCCTGTATCACCCATTATTGAACAACCGTTATCGAGTCGAAAAGATGTTAATCGGGAAGTTAAGGTCGAATTCTTAAATAGCTTTGGAAGTTGTGTTGAAAAAGTATTGGCCGCTATTGTACAAGGGCAATGCGTAGTTTGGATTCGAAATACAGTAGACGATGCGATTGAAGCTTATCAGGCGTTGCGAAATTTGCTTACTGAACCTGAGCGTTGCTTATTATTTCATAGCCGATTTGTACTGCAACATCGAAAAGAAATTGAAAGTCGTGTGCTGACGATTTTTGGTAAAAATAGTGATGGTGAGATGCGCCGGGGTAAGGCGTTAATTGCTACGCGAGTATTTCAGGAAAGTTTAGATACCGATGCTGATGTAATGATTTCAGATATTTGTCCTATAGATGATCTGATTCAGCGAGTTGGACGTTTACATCGCCATACTCGTGATAGTGATGGTATTTATCAACATAGCATTAAAGACTCACGCCCTGCTCCAGTACTATTTGTTCATGCTCCTGATTGGAAGGAGAATCCTGAATCAGATTGGTTAAGCCATAATTTCCGTAACACACAATATGTTTATCGATCTCCTGCACGTTTGTGGTTAGGCATGCGAGTGTTGAGAAAATTAGGTGCAATACGTATGCCTATGGATGCTCGTCAATTAATTGAAGCAGTTTATGGTTATGATGATGAGCAAGTACCTGAAGCGTTAAGACATCGAGAAGATGCAATAATTGGCAAAGAACGAAGTCAGGCAGCTAAAGCTAAATCTTATTGGTTGCAATGGCAGTTATATGGTTACTGTGATCGAAGTGCTGATAGTTGGTATGAAGATGATTCAGGTATTAATACGCGCTACTGTGATATTGAAACTGTTGAGGTGTTATTACTTAAAGAGACCGATTCAGGACAACTCGTGCCATGGGTAAATTCTGCTGAGTTTTCAGTGCCATTAAGTACGGTTAAATTATCTAAAAATAAATATGCGGATAAATTAGCCCCAATTCCGACTAAATTAATTCCGGCTCTCAATAGATTGCAACAGCGGTACCATCAAATTAAATATTTGCAACCTTGGTTGCCAGAAAAAGATCCGAATTTTACTTATTCTTCAACAATAGGCTTTTGTGAAAAATAACAGCAGGAGGTGTTATGAACTTGGTTCAGGACCTGTGGTTGCCTTTCCGCTTACGTGATGGTAGTGAAAAAGTACTGCCCATGAATGCGATATGTGATCATGATGTTGTGGACTTTGCTTTACCGCGAGCTGATTTTCAAGGAGCAGCTTACCAATTTGCTATTGGTTTATTGCAAACTGTTTTTGCGCCTGAAGATAAATATCAATGGTATGCCCTGTATCAAACATCACCTGATAAGAAAACATTACAACAAGCTTTTAATAAAGTCGTACATGCTTTCAATATTACTGGTACAGGGCCTCTTTTTATGCAGGATTTTGATCCGCTGCAAAAAATAAAATCGACCACTGTAGCTGGGCTGTTAATTGAAGCACCGGGAGCCAATGGATTAAAGCTTAATACTGATCATTTTGTTAAACGAGGCATCGGTGATGTTATGTCTCTTGAAATGGCCGCTTTAGCACTTTTTACCTTACAAATTAATGCGCCGTCAGGTGGTGTGGGACATCGGGTCGGGCTACGGGGAGGAGGGCCATTAACCACGTTAGTATTACCACAACAAACTGATGCAACATTATGGCAAAAATTGTGGCTAAACGTCATTAATCGCAGCGAATGGCATTATTCAGAACCTGATTTAACCAGTGCCCAGGTTTTTCCTTGGTTAGCACCAACAAAAGCGAGTGTTGAGCAAGGGACGGAAATTTATTCTGCGGATGTTCATCCCTTACATATGTATTGGGCGATGCCGAGGCGTATACGTCTTGTGGTGGAGAAAAATAAGCAGGTTTGTAAAATTTCAGGTAAGTGCTCTACATTCACTGTTTCTGAATATCGTACACAAAACTATGGTGGTAATTATTCCGGTAATTGGGAACATCCGTTAACGCCTTATAAATGGGACCCCAAAAAAACCTCAGAACATTTATCTATTAAAGGCCAGCCAGGAGGAGTGACATACAAAATCTGGGATGTTTTGGTTTTTAGTAATAGTGACAAAGGGCAACGTTGTGCGCCTGTAGTCAGTCATTTTTATGCTTTATGTCGTGATTTTGCTGAATTGCAAAGTGTAATGCCTCGTTTGTGGGTATTTGGCTACGACATGGATAATATGAAAGCACGTTGTTGGTATTCTGTCACTGTGCCAGTGTTTTTTGTCTTACCTGAACATCAGGAACAGATTCTCAATCAAGTCAAAGATCTACAGAAGCTGGCAACCAATGTGATTTGGCTATGCCGAAACCAGATAAAAGCGGCTTGGTTTGAAAAACCTGTTGATGTAAAAGGTGACATTTCTTTTATTGACCTTATTTTCTGGCAACGCAGTGAGTCTTTATTCTTTTCAGTTATTCATCAACTTATCGATAATGCAAAACAGAATGAGCCTATTCTTACTCCGGAGCAAGCCAAACATTGGCTCAATACATTGAGCCATCTTTGTAGAGATTTATTTGATGAACATATTGCATTATCTGAGTTTGGCAATGAGCGTTCAATGGCGAAACGCATCAAAGCGCGTCAGCAGTTAATAATGGGATTGTATGGGCAATATGCTTTACAAGAGATCAAAATATTTATTTCCAATAACCATATTCAATCTGGTAAACAGGAAGTGTAATGGACAGTAAAATTGAAACCATATTATTGCGTTGGTGGCAAAGTATGTTTTTGTCGCCAGAACAATTAAAAGAGAAAGGTATTTCTCCTGCGCCTTCTACTTATAAAGCGCAACTAAAACGTTGTGAAAATGTTGAAATGGCCATGTTAACCGAAAGTTTTCGGGATTTATGGCTCAGCTTACCTGATGAAATTAGCTTATCTAACAATCCGGTAAAAATAGAATATTGGGCGACGATAGCGGTGGCATTAGTTTATGTTAAAAGTAACAGTAACATTAAATTCGCGGTGGCAGCGGGTAGGAAAGGAGGCGGGAATAGATCGGTCGTCAGTGAATTGAGATTTTCACAACTACAAAGTGCCAAAACACCGAACGAATTATTGCACCGATTACGTCGAATTTTACAACAAGTAAAAGGCAATATTTCTGTTCTGGCCCTGGCTCAGGATATTGAGGAATGGTTTGCTGAATATGGACAATTACAACCCTGTGAGGACGATAAGCGTATTAATGTGAAGTGGGTTGTGGATTATTACCGTGCTGCAAGTGGCAAATTGATTGATTTATCAGATCTTCATTAGTTAATTTTAGGATAATTATTATGAGTCAGTTTATTCAATTACACCTGTTGACTTCCTATGCGCCATCTAACCTTAACCGCGATGATTTAGGTCGTCCTAAAACAGCCAAAATGGGTGGTTTTGAACGTTTACGTGTGAGTTCTCAAAGTTTGAAACGCCACTGGCGTACTTCTGAATTATTTGAGCAAGCGTTATCAGAGAATATTGGCATTCGCACAAAACGTTTTGGTATTAAGGTATTTGAAGCTTTGCTCAGTGCTGGAGTGAAAGAAAAATCAGCTAAGGCATTGGCTTCAAGTATTGCTGGTGTTTTTGGAAAAACTAAAAAAGATGCTTTAGAAATTGAACAGTTGGCACATATCAGCCCGGCAGAGCAGCGGTCTGTCATGTCGCTGATTGCAGTGTTGGCAGAAGAAGACCGAGCGCCGACATCCGAGGAGCTTAATTTGTTAAAAGCTGAGCAAACTGCTGTAGATATTGCTTTGTTTGGTCGAATGTTAGCTTCAAGTCCTGCATTTAACGTTGAAGCCGCCTGCCAGGTTGCTCATGCTATTAGTGTACATAGTGTTGTCGTTGAAGATGATTATTTTACGGCGGTGGATGATTTAAATGATGGTAAGGTAGATACGGGTTCAGCCCATATTGGGGAGTCGGGTTTTGCGGCTGCGCTGTTTTACAGCTACATTTGTATTAATAAAACGCAATTGATAGAGAGTTTGGGCGGTGATGAAGTGCTTGCTAATAAAGCGATTAAAGCATTGACAGAAGCCGCTGTAAAAATATCGCCAACGGGTAAACAAAATAGTTTTGCTTCTCGTGCTTATGCTAGTTTTGCTCTCGCTGAAAAAGGTGAACAACAACCTCGTTCTTTATCTGTCGCATTTTTAAAACCGATAAATGACAGTAACCAAGGCCCATCTGCAATTAATGCATTAGAAAATCAAATGCAAAATATTGATAAGGTTTATGGTGATTGTGCTGATAAGCGATATAAATTCAACACATTCACCGGAGAAGGGCGTTTGACTGAACTGCTTGAATTTGTGGCTCGGTAGTGGGAGGGCAGAATGAAAGCGTATTTAGTCTTTCGCTTATATGGTCCTATGGCAAGTTGGGGCCAGCCAGCGGTTGGGGGGGAAAGACCAACGGGATTATATCCTGGTCGTTCTGCAATTTTAGGGTTATTGGGGGCAGCGTTAGGTATTCGACGAGATAATGAATCTGAATTATTAAAATTACAAAAAAGTGTATTGATAGCAATTAAACAAACTATTCCTGGTTCTTTAATACGTGATTACCATACGACGCAAGTCCCGACGCACGATAATAACGTCGTTCATCAGAGCCGTAAAAGTGAATTAAGTGCTGATAAACTTAATACCATATTATCGAATCGTGATTATCGTTGTGATGGTATTTGGATAGTTGCTATTACACTAACTGGGCATGCTTCTTTTACTCTTGAACAACTGCGGGATGCTTTACTTAAACCTGTATTTGTTTTGTATCTTGGACGTAAATCTTGCCCGCCAGCTTTACCTCTTTGCCCTAAATTGATTGAATCATCGACATTAAAAGGTGCATTGGATACGCCTTTTCCATCGCTGACTCATTCTGATAAAGAAGATAAATCATGGTTACGAGCAGATGGTTTTGTTACTTATTTTTGGGAAGGAAATAAAGATGAAATGATCTCTACAAATACCTTAATAAACTATCCTTGGGATGAACCGATTAACCGAGGACGTTGGCAATTCAGGCAACGTATTATGTATCAATTTTCTGTTGAGGAGGGTGTTGATGTATCTATCTAAAATTATGCTCCGACAATCAAGCCAGACAGCAAATATATTGGAAAAACTTGGTGGAAATGGCGTTTATACTTCTCATCAATTGTTATGGAAATTATTTTCAGCAGACGAAAAACGTCATTTCTTATTTCGGGAAGAAATTGGAATGATAGGATTACCTGTGTTTTATGTTTTGTCTAAAACTTCACCGCAAATTGAATCACCATTATTCGATGTTCAAACAAAAGCATTTTATCCACTCTTAAAAGAGGGACAACGTTTAGCTTTCAAATTACGTGTCAATCCGACGGTCTGTACTATCGATCCTTTTGGAAAACGTCGGCGTCATGACGTCCTGATGCATGCTAAGTTTCAGGCAAAACAGCGGGGGGAAACTGAACAGAAAAAAATAAAGGTTATGATGGAAGATGCTGCCCGTAATTGGCTCTTGAATAATCGTCGTATGCAGCAATGGGGTATCAGGTTTGATGATTTACTGGATATTGAGGGTTATACCCAGCATCGAAGCGTAAAAAAGAAAGGGCAGAAAATACAATTTTCCAGTGTCGATTTTCAAGGTCTTCTGACCATTACTAATAGTGATTTGTATTTGGCCCAGTATGTAAAAGGTTTTGGTCGGGCTAAGGCTATGGGATGCGGATTAATGTTAATCAGGGCTGTATGATGGCATTTTTGTTGAAAATCGTAATTCAATAATCTTCGTTGGGATAAGTGTATTGATGTTAAAGTGTTCGTGTCCGTAAAAATTATTAGGTTGTTGCTTAACAAAGGGCACATTTATGATTCAAACGCGTGGTAAAAAGCGATATTGTTAACTAAAGCATTAATATTGCGATTTCCTTGATAGAGTGGGAATTAGTCGCTATTCTAAAAAATATAGGTAAAATAATTACCCTGTTCCTCACGCCTGTGGGGATGAACAGAAACCTCTGTGTACGTCTGGATCAGAAGGAATATGTTCCCTGTGTTCAATGGGATAAACCGCTATAATTAATGATGAGAGATAACGTTAATGAGTGTTCCTTGTACCTACGGGGATGAACCAAACTCGATAAATCTCATCAATGAGAGAATTTGAGTGTTCCTTGTGTTTGCGGGGATAAACCAGAGTATTTAAAATGGATAAATCATTTTTTTGAGGTGTTTCCCGTCATTACGGGGATGAACCGCGTCAAGAGTGATGCTTTATTAAGCTCACTAAATGTTCCCCGTCTCTACGGGGATGAACCCAGTAGTGCTCTGAATAGCATCAAGCTAAGGAAATGTTCCCTGTAACTGTATACCTACGGGGATAAACCGTACGAAAATGACACCTCTGATTTGTTTTCCCTATGTTCCCAGTCTCTATTGGGATAAACCGGACAGCAACAGGGATATAACGAGTGGCAATCTGCGTTCCTTGAACCTACGAAGACAAGCTACTTTGGATGTTTAGGCTAAAGGTAACTCGTAAACGTTTCTCGTATGCGGGGATGAACCGAACTGATACTGATGTATTCTCGGTTTAGAAAAAAGTTCCCTGTACTTGCGGGGATAAACCGAACAGTTAGCGTTTGATTCAGCCGAGATATACCGTGTTCCCCGTACTTACGGGGATAAACCGCTAAAAACAGAGCTATTCTTGTTTATAGTAATGCGTTCCTTGCGGCCTTTGGGGGGATCGTTATCTGGAAGGGTAACCTTATATGGTGCTAACATTCCTGGGGCCTACGAGGATCAACCTGATTCAGGTTTTATGATGATGGTAGAGAAAAAAGTTCCCCGTGTTTGCGGGGATAAACCGATAATAGAAAAGAGTTAAGTAATGAGAGTAAAGTGTTCCCCGTGCCTATGGGGATACTGTGGTTATGTGTTGTTCATATATGAAAGTTGGTTAAAGTAAAGATATAGCTCTGATAAGTTAAAGGCCGGATTGGTCGGCCTTTAAAGGTATTTTCCAGCGTGAAAAAGGTGTGAGGGCTAGTTTTCGACAACATCGATCATGGCGAGAGCCATCACAACTTAAGCTCGTTACAGTTCGATTACAGCGTGAAAACGCCAATGATAGCAACGACACTCAGAATCGCGGCCATGCCGTAGAAAACCCATTTACTTGCAGGCACATGAATTTTCAAGTCATGCATACCGTGGTGGATACGATGTGAACCACACCATAGCGGCAGAATGATCATCAGCAATAAGAAAGCACGGCCAATGAAGCTCTGGCAGAAGATCAGGATTCGCTCATAGCTTAATGCTTCTGGTGCCACTCCTAATGGTAAAATGATTGCTATCAGTAAAATAATGGCTGGGGCTACCATTGCGCCCCACATACCGCCAGCACCAAATAATCCCCAGAAAATCGGTTCATCGGAACGTTTAGGTATTTGATTCATCAGATCCTCCCTGAGATTAAAGTAAGGCTATGCCTAAGATGATAGCGGTGATGATAATGGTGACAGTCCACAGTAGCTTGATCACTGGTTCAGGTCCCATCTTTTCACCTTTTATCACTACGTTAGCTGCTTTTGGTGCCAGCTCAAACCAGGTTTTGGTATGTAGCAGAGCGCCTAGCAGGGTAATGATGTTAATCAGTAGGATCACGGGATTTTGCAGGAACGCGACAAATCCATCCCAGCTCTGTGTGCCACCTTTCAGGGCAAATACACCGTATATCAGCAAGATACTGAACCATACTGTAGTAACAGCGGTACTCTCACGTAGAATATAGAAGCGGTAAAATCCCAGCTTTTGCCACCAGTTGGGGGTCATGCTGCGAACATAGGGTTTACGTTTGGTTGTCATTGTAATATTTCTCCCCTTACTGTGGTTTCAGCATGGCGATCATGAAGTCTTTAGCACTTTCGATCTTGCCTTGTTGAATTGCGGCAGCAGGATCGACATGTTTCGGGCAGACTTCAGAACAATAGCCAACGAAAGTACAGCTCCATACGCCATTTTGGCCGTTAAGTTGTGGCATACGTTCTTTCTTACCGTGGTCACGATTGTCAAGATTGTAACGATGAGCCAGAGTGATCGCGGCTGGGCCGATAAATTCAGGATTCAAACCAAATTGAGGGCAAGCGGCATAGCACAAGCCGCAGTTGATACAGCCGGAAAACTGATGGTATTTCTCCATCTGTGCTGGAGTTTGAATATTCGGACCTTCAGACGGTTTACGGTCGTTTCCGATGATGTATGGCTTGATAGCTTCCAGGCTTTCAATGAAGTGAGTCATATCAACGACCAAATCACGCTCAATAGGGAAGTTAGCCAATGCTTCAATTTTCATGCCCTGTGGATAATCACGCAGGAAGGTTTTACAGGCCAATTTTGGCACACGCTCAACCATCATGCCGCAAGAGCCACAGATAGCCATACGGCAGGACCAGCGGTAAGAGAGGTCGGGAGCCAGATTGTCTTTAATGTAGCCTAATGCATCAAGCAGGGAGGTTTGCTCATCGTAAGGAACTTCATAGGTTATAAAATGGGGTTCATGGTCACTTTCCGGGTTATAGCGCATGACCTCCATTCTCAGGGTTTTCATATCAGCCATTCGCCTGCTCCTTATGCTCTTTCTCTTGTGCTGCGGCTTCACCGCCGTACACACGTTTTGCCGGAGTAGATTTGGTAATTTTTATGTCACTATATTTTAGGTTAGGTGTGCTTTCAGGCTTATAGAAAGCCAGCGTATGTTTTAGGAAGTTTTCATCATCACGTTCGGTACAACCTTCATCCAGACGTTGATGTGCACCACGGGATTCTTTTCGGTTGATCGCAGAATGAATCATACATTCAGCTACATCCAGACCAAAACCAAGCTCAATGGTGTACAGTAGATCAGTGTTGAACACATTGGTGTTATCCGTGATCCGAACGCGTTTAAAGCGATCTTTTAGTTCGGCAATTTTATCAACAGTTTTCTGCATTAATTCAGGGGTACGGTAGATACCGCAGCCTTCTTCCATAGAAAGACCCATTTCATCGCGGATCTTAGACCAACTTTCAGTACCTTTTTGTTTCAGCAGATTGTTAAGACGTGCTATTACATCATGTGCTTGGGTATCTAGTGCACGATCGTTAGCAGGTGTTGCCTGTTGAGCGTGTTTAACCGCTTCTTCACCAGCCAAACGGCCAAAGACCACCAGTTCAGCTAGAGAGTTGGAGCCAAGGCGGTTTGCACCATGCAGACCAACAGAAGAACATTCACCAACAGCAAACAATCCTTTAATGCGGGTTTCACACTTCTGGTCAGTTTCGATGCCGCCCATGGTGTAGTGTGCGGTAGGGCGAACCGGAATGGGTTCTTTAACCGGATCAACGCCAACATATGCTTTTGCCAGTTCACAAATAAAGGGCAGGCGTTCAAGTAATTTCTTCTCACCTAGATGGCGTAGATCCAAATAAACCACATCGCCACGTTGAGTCGAAATTGTACGACCGGCACGCCATTCATGCCAAAAAGCCTGGGAAACTTTGTCGCGAGGGCCTAGTTCCATATATTTGTTTTCAGGTTTGCCCAGTGGAGTTTCAGGGCCGAGGCCATAATCTTGTAGGTAGCGGTAACCATCCCTATTGACCAGAATCCCGCCTTCACCACGGCAACCTTCTGTCATCAGGATACCGGAACCTGGCAGGCCAGTTGGATGGTACTGAACAAATTCCATATCACGTAGTGGTACGCCATGACGGAATGCCATGCCTATACCATCACCAGTCACGATACCGCCGTTAGTATTGTAACGGTATACGCGACCAGCCCCACCGGTTGCCATAATAACGGCATTGGCCCGGATTTGAATTTTGGTGCCTTCCATCATATTTAGTGCAACTAAGCCACGAACTTGTCCTTCATCTATCAGGATGTCGAGGACAAAATGTTCATCAAAACGCTGGATTTGTGGGTATTTAAGCGAGGTCTGGAATAGGGTATGCAGCATATGGAAGCCAGTTTTATCCGCCGCAAACCAGGTGCGTTCTATCTTCATGCCACCGAAGCGACGCACGTTGACAGAACCATCTTCTTTACGGCTCCACGGACATCCCCATTGTTCCAGCTGGATCATTTCTGTCGGGCAATGCTCGACGAAGTATTCAACAACATCTTGTTCACACAGCCAGTCACCACCGGATACGGTGTCATTGAAATGGAAGTTGTAGGAGTCGTGGGGTTGAGTGACTGCCGCTGATCCACCTTCTGCTGCTACAGTGTGGCTACGCATTGGGTAAACTTTTGAGATCAGAGCAATCTTCATTTGAGGATTAGCTTCAGCAGCGGCAATTGCGGCACGTAGACCCGCGCCTCCGGCTCCGATAATAGCGAGATCGGCATTAAAGATTTGCACTGTGCTTCTCCATTGTTTAAGTGAAATTTAGTTAGTCATTAAAAGGGTTATCACTATTCCTGAATGTTGTGGTTATTGTTTCTTATATGGCGTGATTCTGTGAATAAAATCCGTGCCTTAACGATTAAGGATAGCTATTTGTTACTTCTTTGTATGGGATTAAGTATAGCAAATTGTCAGTGAGGGAAATTTGATATGAAGGGGTATTTTGTTGGATTTGGTTATTAGTATATTGATCTAAGACAAGAATTGGCTGCTTTTTCTTTCATTTATCTTAAGGATTAATTGGTTAGATATTTTAATTGATTCTGTTATCCAGAATTGGGTTGTGGAGTGATAACTTAGAGAAGGAGTATTAATTGATTTGATGATATAATACTATGAAAGTTTAATGATATTCTAAAGTGGTATTTTTAAAATAATGTTATTATCAGTTTAATATATAAAATAAATAATCAGTTATTTGAACTAGTTAATTCAGGATAGTTATTAAAATTATTAATTATATTTTAATGGTTATTCTTATTAACTGTTGATCATTATTCTAAATTTAAGATTGAAAAGTTATTAGCAGAGAGAGAATATCTGTACTTATTGTTATTGAAGCTGTAAGATAAATATAAAGATATATTTTCCATTAATACTAATTGTCTATGTTTAGCAAGGGGGGTATTTTTACGGATATGTGAAAGTTGATATTTGAATGATTTTTTATAATTAACATCATGTGATTAAATTAATAATTTAATATGTATTTTAACAGGAGGATATTATGGGGTTACCCAATATTACTATTGCATTGCGGGCGGATAATAATCTCTATTTGAGTAGAATAACTCGGAGTGGGATTAATTACATTGAAGCTGCTAAATCTGGTATTGATATTTACTCAAGATATAAATTAATACAGCTTAGCCCAAATACGATAGCGCTTCTTGCGGATAGTGGGCTATATTTGAGTCGGATCACTCGATCTGGTGGTGATTATATTGAGGCTGCGAAATCAAGTATTGACGTTTATTCTACGTTTACAGTAGTGGATGTCGGATGTAATGTGATAGCTCTGCGTGCAGATAACGGAAAATACCTGAGTCGGATCACTCTAAACGGTGTTGATTACATTAAACCGGATAAGGTTAATTTAGACATATATTGTCATTTTAAAGTGACAACGCTAATTGAATAAAGATTGATCTTTACGGGCATTATTTTTGTAGTGGTCAGATGAAACTGGCCACTTTTTTGTTTTTAAAATAATTTTATTGACAATTTAATACATCAATAATAATGACAATTTTTATTCTAAAATAAATTATTATGATTGGGTTTTTGGTGTTTTTTATAATGCCATAAACAATATTTTTAGATACATTCATGGTGTGTTGTTATTTCTATTTATGCATGAGAATTAAACTTAGGTATTCAATAAATAAATCTCATAATTTAACTTTAAATAACCATGTTACTTCAAACAAAGATAAAATATATTTTGTTATTTAAAGATAATACTGATTGTATATATTCAATGAAGAGGTTTTATATTCACGGAAATAGTAAAAACAGAGTATTAATACGGTGTTATATAACTAATCTAATTAAATGTATATTAACAGGATAATATTATGGGATTATTAATTGGTACTATTGCATTACAAGCAGATAATGGGCTTTTTTTAAGTCGAATTGATCGGGGAGGGGGAGGTAGCATTGATTTTATTGAAGCGAATAAATCTACTATTGATATTTACTCAAAATATTTTGTAACACAGATTGACGCTAATAAAATAGTGCTTCGTGCAAATAATGGCCTCTATTTAAGTCGGTTTTCTCTGGTTGGTGGTGATTATATTGCTGCTGTGAAATCGAATATTGATGTTTATTCCGTTTTTACAGTAGAATGTATCGATAATAATGTGATAACTTTGCGTGCAGATAATGGTAAATATCTTAGTCGGATTAATACAGGCGGTATTTTCAGCTATATTAAACCGGATAGAGATGATGTAGATATACATTGCAATTTTAAGGTAATAAAACTATGAATGGTTAAATAGTGATTCTTGATTGCATAATTTATTATTGGTCAGATAAATCTGACCACTATTTTAATACATCAGATAAAAAGAGTAATTATTTCTTATGAATAATTAATAATGTGTTTTTAGTGTTATTGATAACATTATAATTAATCAAATTAAATTATTTTTCACTTTTCTTATAATATCTTATATTTTTAATTTAAATATGGTAATTATCTCTTGTTGTTTTATAAATAACAGTATGAATTAAATTATAATTTGTTCTAATATTCAGAATAAAGGTGAAATATATCTTGTTGTTTAACAATAATGGTATATATTCAATAAAGGCATTTTATTTTCACAGGAATAGAAAGTTGATATGGTGTTTAAATGATATTTTATAATTAATTAACTTAATAAATTAAATATATACCCAATAGATTTCAAATTGCAGCGCGGCGGCAAGTGAACGCAGCCAACAAAGCAGCAGCTTGAAAGATGAAGGGTATATTTAAACAGGAGGCTGTCATGGCATTGCCCGATCATACTATCGCATTGCAAGCAGATAATGGACTCTATTTGAGTAGATTCAGTCAGGGGAAAATTCATTACATTCAGGCTGGTAGATATACTATTGGTGCTTCTTCCCGGTATATCGTGGAACTATTTGATGCTCATACGATGGCGCTTCGGGCAGATAATGGGCTCTATTTGAGTCGGATTCTTCGACCTAGCGGTAGCTATATTGAAGCTGCAAAATCGAGTATTGATGTTTATTCTAAGTTTACTGTAGAAGATGTCGAAGATAATGTGATAGCTTTGCGTGCAGATAATGGAAAATATCTAAGCCGGATCAATATAAAAGGTATTAATTATATTAAACCGGATAAGACTTATATAGACGCGTATTGTCACTTTAAATTGATAACGCTGTTAGAGTAAATCTTGATTGGCTCAGGTTTTGTCATGGTCAGGTAAAATCGAGCGCGCCCCAACGGTAATGATTTGTCTGATATGTGTGATGCAGGTAGACTGCACGTTTTGTTTTATTTTGGAGTCATTTACATGAGCGACACAGCAAACTGGCAACCAAGTGCTCCTATCGCCAACTTGTTGAAACGAGCGACTATTTTAGCTGAAATACGACGCTTTTTCGCAGATCGCGGGATATTGGAAGTCGAAACACCGGCTATGGGGCAGTCTACAGTGACTGATATCCACTTGTTTCCTTTTCAGACAGAGTTTGTTGGTCCTGGTGCTTCAGATGGTATGACTCTTTATCTGATGACAAGCCCGGAATACCACATGAAACGTCTACTGGCGGCAGGAAGTGGTTCTATTTACCAGCTCAGTCGCAGTTTCCGTAATGAGGAAGCGGGCCGTTATCATAATCCTGAATTTACCATGTTGGAATGGTACCGGCCTCACTATGATATGTACCGCTTGATAAATGAGGTGGATGACTTACTTCAGCAGATACTTGACTGCGAGAGTGCAGAATTACTCTCTTATCAGCAAGCTTTCTTGCGTTATCTGGATATTGACCCATTGTCTGCAGAGAAAGAAAAATTGCGTGAAGTTGCCGCCAAACTGGATCTGAGCAATATTGCTGATACAGAGGAAGATCGGGATACTTTATTGCAACTTTTGTTTACCGTCGGTGTTGAGCCGCATATAGGTACTGAAAAGCCAACCTTCATCTACCATTTTCCAGCTTCTCAAGCTTCTCTGGCTGAAATTAGCAAAGAAGATCACCGGGTTGCAGAGCGTTTCGAAGTCTATTTCAAAGGTGTTGAACTGGCAAATGGCTTCCGGGAACTGACTGATGGTGATGAACAACGTCAGCGTTTTGAACAGGATAATCGTAAACGCGTAGAGCTGGGTTTACCTGTGCGTCCAGTTGATGAAAATTTGCTTGGCGCTCTGAAACAGGGAATGCCTGAGTGTGCAGGTGTGGCGCTTGGCGTTGATCGTTTGGTAATGCTGGCTTTAGGGGCAGAAAAGCTCAGTGATGTTGTTGCCTTTTCGGTAAGCAAGGCATAATTATTAAACGATAGGGCGCTGATTGAGGCGCCCGTTTGCATCTACCTATGCTGTTTTTGCAGGAATTTCACACCTAAATCAGGGAAATCGGTGAATGCGCCGTCTACATCCGCCTGATTATAAATGATATCGAAAAGCTGATCGCCGTTGGTGGCGTATTTAGGCAGTTTATCAACCCGAATGGAGTATGGGTGGACTTCCACATTGTTAGCGTGAGCGTTTTTCACCATATCGGTTAATTTAATATTGGTTGGTGTAGAACTCTCATCCACAATCATATGGTAATCAGGACCAATGCCATCAGCATATTCTGCTATTTTTTTCATTGCATCTGGTTTAAACATCCAGTCATAGCTGTAATTTACCCAGTTACCGTTTGGTTTTTGTTCATAGGTTTCATTCCAGTTGGTATAGGCAATAAGTTGAACCAGCTTTAAATCCATTCCCAGTTTGGGTTCCAACACGTTTTTGATGCGTTTAAGTTCGTTGGCATCGAAACATTGCAAATAGACTTTATCACTTTTCTTGGTGTAGCCATATTCTTTCAACACTGTCAGTACCTTAGTGGAAATATCTTTACCTTCCTGCTGGTGGAACCACGGTGCTTTGATTTCAGGGTAGATACCGATGTTTTTGCCAGTAGATTTGTTCAGCCCCTGAATAAACTCGATCTCTTCTTGAAAAGTGTGAATTCGGAAATCAGATTTCCACATCGGAAAACGATTGGAATAGGTCTGTACGCGCTTGTTATTTTTAATCTCGAAGCCTTCCGTGAATTTCAATGACTTGATTTCAGACAAGGTGAAATCGATGGCATAGTAACGTCCGTCTTGACGAGCATGGTCAGGGAATTTATCTGCAACGTCAGTTACGCGATCAAGATAGTGATCATGTAGTACCACCAACTCATTATCTTTAGTCATAACCAAGTCTTGTTCCAAATAATCGGCACCTTCAGCATAAGCCATAGCCTTAGCAGGTAAGGTGTGTTCAGGTAAATATCCGCTTGCGCCGCGATGGGCGATCACAATTTTATCTGCCGCTTGAACTATGCCTGACATAGAGGATGCTAAAATAATGCCCGTTACCATGGTTTTTATTGGAGTTTGCATATGTGTTTCTCCGTTTTAGTAATGAGATTGTTGTGCTGTGTTAACCATGTTTCTTAGTTGAAATGAAAGATTAAAAAACCGTAGCATAAACAATGCTACAGTTTAATTATAAGTGATGTACCATGATTTGGTGGCAGTAATTAGCTGTGCTGACGGGCTAATTCTTGTTTGTACTTGTTTTCGTTAATCATAACAATCAACAATAGAATAACAGACAAGGCACTACCGCCTATCATAACCATAAAGCCACCGTCCCAACCGAAGAAGTCGACGGTGTAACCGACAATGGCACTAGCCGCAACTGAGCCACCTAAGTAACCGAACAAGCCAGTGAAGCCAGCAGCTGTTCCCGCAGCTTTCTTAGGTGCTAGCTCAAGGGCGTGCAAGCCGATCAGCATAACTGGGCCGTAGATCAGGAAGCCAATAACCAGCATACAAGCCATGTCTACATTTGGGTTACCAGCTGGGTTTAGCCAGAAGACAATCGTTGCGATAGTGACCAGGGTCATGAAGAAGACGCCGGTTGCACCACGGTTGCCTCTAAATACTTTGTCTGACATCCAGCCGCACAGTAGAGTGCCTGGGATACCTGCATATTCGTACAGGAAGTAAGCCCATGAAGACTTGTCTAGTGCAAAGTGTTTGACTTCACGCAGATAGGTTGGTGACCAGTCAAGAATACCGTAACGCAGCAAGTAAACGAACACGTTGGCAATGGCAATCATCCACAGTAGTTTGTTCGGTAATACATACTGCATAAAAATCTGTTTGGCGGTTAATTCTTTTTCATCTTTTTCTGTGTAATCAGGTGGATAATCGTTTTTATACTCTTCGACTGGTGGCAAGCCACAAGATTGTGGTGTGTCACGCATCAGAGCAAATGCAATCAGAGCGACCAAGATTGCAGCGAAAGCGGGCATATAAAGTGCCGCTTTCCAGTCATTGAACCACGCCATACCTAGGAGGAACAGTAACGGCGGCAAACCACCACCGACATTATGTGCGCAGTTCCAGATAGAAACGATACCGCCACGTTCTTTCTGTGACCACCAGTGAACCATGGTACGGCCACAAGGAGGCCAACCCATACCCTGGAACCAACCACATAGGAACAGCAGCACGAACATGACAGCAATACTGGAAGTTGCCCAGGGTACGAAACCCATGAACAGCATAACAACCGCCGCGAGAATCAGACCGGCAGGTAAGAAGACCCGAGGGTTGGAACGATCGGATATAGAACCCATGATGAATTTGGAGAAGCCGTATGCGATAGAGATCCCTGATAGCGCGAAACCGAGATCACCTTTGGAAAAACCTTGCTCAACCAGATAAGGCATTGCCAGAGCAAAGTTCTTCCTTACCAGATAATAAGCGGCGTAACCAAAGAAAATCCCCATAAAAATTTGCCAGCGTAGATGGCGATAGACTGGATCTATCTGTTTTGTTGGCAGTCGGGGCTTATGAGGCGCCGGCTTGAAAATACTTAACATATTTTGCCTCCGATGGCTTATCTAGTTATATGAACAACTTACCGGTTGACTAATGCCACCGGATAGGAAAACGAAAAGTTTTATAAGTGGTTATTTTCTATAATGAAAATTATGATAATCGAAATAACCCAATCTAATCTGTCAGACAAGACTCAGTTGTTAAAGGTGTTTTGCCCAGGCAACAATTCTGAGTGATTTGTTAACTTTTTAAAACGTACTTTACTAATGAAATTGTGACGACCGTCACAATAACGAGCTTTACTTAATTGTTGGTGAGCGTTTTTGGTTCGTTTTTGTTCTTTTTCAAACAAAAACCACAGTTTCTATACTTCTTTTATTCGTAGCTGTAATAGGAATCTTTTCAGATATAGGGATATTCTCAATTTACGATAAGTGGATTGCTAATCGATTTTGACGATAAACAGACTGCTTTGACGGTATGTTAATAATCTGCCAGACTCATAATTTATACAGTTGTATAGCTGATATACAAGTGGAGGAACCATGACAACACGTTATGATAGCGACTTTTATGGTTGGACTCAGGAGCAGGCCGGCTTGCTTCGTTCCGGTGATTTGAGTCAGTTGGACACGGAAAACCTTTTGGAGGAGATTGAAAGCATGGGGAATAGCCAAAGAAACGAGCTGGAATCTCGTCTTGAGTTGCTGTTCCTTCACCTTCTAAAATGGCAGTTCCAATCTGAATGGCAAGGGCGAAGCTGGAAACTTACAATTGAGGAGCAGAGGAGGAAAATAGCTCGTCGCCTTAAAAGAAGTCCTAGCTTAAAATCAGAACTTAGCGAAATTCTCTCTGATGCCTATGGTGATGCCATTATTGCCGCTGAACGGGAAACTAATATTAGGCGTAGTGTATTCCCTGAAACTTGCCCCTGGACGTTTGAACAAATAATGGATGAGAATTTCTGGCCTGAATAATTTCGATAAAATATGTTTATCTGGCGCACTGGTTTTGAGCAGTGCGTTTTTTGCCTCTCGTTTTTGACGGTATGCTAATAATCTGACAGACTCATCAGTTATACAATTGCATAGCCGAATATGCCAAGAGGAGGAACCATGACAACACGTTATGATAGCGACTTTTATGGTTGGACTCAGGAGCAGGCAAACCTCATCCGTTCCGGCCACATTGATATGTTGGATACTGAAAATCTTTTGGAGGAGATTGAGGCTATGGGACGAAGTGAGCGACGGGAATTCGAATCGCGTCTCGAAGTTTTAATCGCTCATTTGCTGAAATGGAAATACCAACCTGTAAGGCGAAGTCGTAGTTGGATATTAACGATTAATGTTCAACGTAAAAAAGTGAGTCGTTGTTTGAAGGAAAGTCCCAGTTTGAAGCACCGACTCGTTGAATCGTTCAATGATGCTTATGATGACGCAGTATTACTTGCTTCAAAAGAGACAGGCATGATGGAAGATGCTTTTCCTGAAATCTGTCCTTGGACGTTTGAACAAATAATGGATAATGATTTCTGGCCTGAATAACCCTGATGAACTTGTTTCTTATCTGATGCACTGACTTTGATCAGTGCGTTACTGTGGTTGTCAAAAAAAGCGGACAATTTGCCCGCTTCTTCCAGTCTTAATACAGCCAGTCGCGTCCCATTCGGTCAGCAGCCAGAATAGCGGCGTACACTTTTTCCGGTGTAACTTCAAAAGGCATGTTGTGAATAGTTTCGCCTTCAGCGCAACTGGCTTTCGCTACTGCCATCACTTTTTCTTTCAGTTTTTCGCCGTCTTTCACGCCAAGCTGATCCAGAGTGACAGGTAACCCTACTTGTACACAGAAATCGAGCACAGTATCTAATTCTTCATTTGGACTGTTTTCCAACACGAGTTGGACTATGACTCCGAAAGCAACTTTTTCGCCGTGGTACATATGGTGGCACTCTTCCAATACGGTAAAGCCATTGTGTACGGAATGTGCGGCGGCTATACCCGTATTTTCAAATCCCAGACCACTCAGGTAAATGCTGGCTTCGATAACATTTTCTACTGCCGGCGTACTGACCCCAGCGTCAACGGCCAATTTTGCTTTATAACCCTCTTCTAACAAGGTTTCGTAACATAGATGGGCAAGAGCCATTGCTGTGCGAGATATCCCACCACCTGTCATTCTTGGTTTATGGGTAGTGTTACAGCTGCGGGCTTCAAAATAGGTAGCCAGTGAGTCGCCAATTCCGGCAACCAGAAAACGGGTTGGTGCTTTGGCGATAAGAGCAGTATCTACCAGTACAATATCTGGGTTTGTTGGGAAAAATAGATAATCTTCATATTCGCCATCATCAGTATAAATAACAGATAAGGCACTGGTCGGGGCATTAGTGGAGGAGATAGTAGGTGCGATTAGAATGGGTAATTTGGATTCGTAGGCAACCACTTTTGCCGTATCCTGTACTTTACCGCCACCGATAGCAATAACTGCCTGGCACTCGTTTTCTTTTAGAATACCAGACAGGCGTTGAATCTCATTCCGGCTACATTCACCACCAAACACTTCAAAATGGCTAGTAATATCATATTCTTCCAGGCTGTTGTGTACGGTATCTCCCACCAATTTCATTGCTGAGTTGCCGATAATAACAAAAACATGGTCGGCAATGGTTTTTGTGTATTTACCAATAGAGAGCAAGGCGTCAGGACCTTGAATATATTTAGGTGGGGCTTGGATAACTTTCAGCATAAAAATACTCCTTTTGTGGAAATTCAATGCCTGTTTACCACATACATTTTCCTGACGAACAGGGAGCAAAACGTGACAGACAGGGAAACGAGTTTCGGGTGAAAAAGTACTTATCTACTTAACGGGTTAACACTATATGATAAAAAGTAATGATCGGTTATGGATAAAAAAATGTTTATACCTATTTTATAGAAGGAAATGTGCATTTTTTTGATCTACGCCCGATATCTACCGGGCATATGGGAATCAGCGAACCTGGATATGAGGGTGGTCAGTCTGGTAAGCGAAAAAGTACTTCAGGATCAAATTCAGAAAAATACCATAAGCGGGTAGGAAAAATAATAAGCAGATTAATAGCTTGAAGCAGTAATCAACCAATCCAATCTCGACCCAGTTTGCGGCCATAAAAGCATCGGTACTGCGGTAAAAAGCGATAAAGAAGAAAGCTAGAGTATCAAGTAAGTTGCCAAAAAACATTGCAGCTGCGGGGGCAATCCACCAAGTACGTTTTCGCCGCAGACGGTTAAAGACATATACATCCAGTATCTGCCCAAGTGAATAAGCCATAAAACTGGCGCAAGCGATACGGGCAACAAATAGATTGAATTCAGACAACGTGGTGAACCCTTGCCATATTCCCTGAAAAAACAGGGCAGAAATAACATAAGAGATCAGTAAAGCTGGGATCATAACGGTGATAATGATTCGTCTTGCAAGTGACGCATGATAGATACGAACAGTTAAATCTGTTGCAAGGAAAATAAATGGGAAAGTAAATGCTCCCCAGGTGGTATGTAAACCAAAGATAGAAATAGGTAATTGCACCAGATAATTACTGGAAATAATAATCAGGATATGAAATAGCGAAAGCCAAATCAAAGCAGCTGTTCGCTGTGATGCAGTAAGTAAAAGCATATTGTACCTTTTTGGATAATGGGGTGAGGGAACCCAATGAAATACCTGCCGCTTTAACTAACGGCGTCGCGCATGATACGTCGGTTGTGCATAAAATCAAGATGCTTGCCTGTAAAGTTCATTTTTGGATAGCCTTTTTATAATATAATCAATTTTCATCAGTTGCTTGGAATTACAGAGATAGTTATGCCAGATGTTTTTGCCAATCCAGACAAAACCCTTGATACACAAGGGCTTCGCTGTCCTGAGCCTGTGATGATGGTACGGAAAACCGTGCGTCATATGGAAGCAGGGCAGATGTTACTCATTCTTGCAGATGATCCGGCGACTACACGCGATATTCCCAGTTTCTGCCGTTTTATGGAGCATCAGCTTGTTGCGCAAGAAACGGAACAAATGCCTTATCGCTATCTGGTTCGAAAAGCAGAGAGTTAACTCTGAGCATAAAAGGGATTTATTATTTGTTGGTATAAATGCTCTTGGCAATCGGTTTTATTAATTTGGTCTGTAGCAACAAGCCAAGAATACGGGGTGGCTTTTGGGATAAACCCCATATCCTTTAAGAAGTTGAGGACTGGCATTAATCGTTAAATGGTTTTGTTATTTCACTTTAATTCTCAGTAACCTTACTGCGTTTGCCGTTACCAGAGCGGTAGCACCAGAATCAGCTAATACTGCCATCCACAAGCCAGTGATGCCTAACAGACTAGTGATAAGGAAAATCCCTTTTAGCCCTAGTGCAATAGCTATATTTTGGCGGATATTATTATGAGTTGCGCGAGATAGAGCGATTATTTCTGATAAACCTGTCAGACGGTTGTGGGTTAGTGCTGCATCTGCGGTTTCCAGCGCAACATCAGTCCCACTTCCCATTGCAACACCGATACTGGAAGCTTTCATTGCTGGTGCATCATTAATGCCGTCACCAACCATCATTGTGCTGTGGTCTTTATTCAATTCCATGATAACTTTGACTTTGTCTTCTGGCATTAATCCAGCACGGAAATCCATTCCTAACTGACTGGCAATTGCAGTTGCAGCACGTGGGTTATCTCCTGTCAGCATCACTGATTTGATGCCCTGACTTTTCAGTAAATGGATGGCATCTATCGCATCTTGACGTAATGCGTCTTGCATAGCGATAAGGCCAATGAATTGCTCGTCATGCATCACGGCAACAACCGTTTTCCCTCCATCTTCCAACTGAATAATTTTTTGTTTCCAATCATCAGATAAAGTATTTTCCGGCAGTTTGCCCGGTGTACTGACTAAGATGCGTTTACCCTCTAATTGACCTTCAACACCGATACCTGCCAGTGCTTTACGATGTTCCGCTTCAATTACATTAACGTTTTTACTTGCTGCATGTTGCAAAATAGCTTTGGCCAGTGGGTGATGGGAGCCACTTTCCACGGCAGAGGCCAGAGCTAATAGCTGAGATTCACGGATATTCTCCGCCGACTGTACATCCGTGACTTGTGGCTTGCCGGCTGTCAGCGTACCTGTTTTATCGAAAGCGATAGTTGTGATTCGACCAAGTTGTTCCAGTGCAGCACCGCCTTTAATCAGTGCACCACGGCGGGTTGCAGCAGCCAAGGCAGAGGTGATTGCAGCAGGTGTAGAAATTACCAATGCGCAAGGACAACCAATCAGTAACAGTGTAAGACCACGGTAGATCCAGGTTTCCCACGGTTGGCTGAATACAGTAGGTGGAATAATGATAACCAACGCAGAGAACAGCATAATCAGTGGAGTATAAATCCTGCTGAAACGGTCAACAAAGCGCTCAATCGGGGCACGGCGTTCTTCTGCTTCTTCAATCAGTTGCAGGATGCGGTCAATGGCGTTGTTGCCTTGTTCAGACAATACTTTCATCTGCACTGAACGATCTACGGACAAACAACCTGCCGGAACTTTTTCTCCTTGCATGCGTTCAACCGGGATAGATTCTCCTGTCAGGGCACTTTCATCAAAGCTGGCGAATGAGTTGAGTAGCTCTGCATCAGTTGGTAAACGTCCGCCCGGTGCAATTTCAATAATATCTCCGGGGCGAAGATCGGCGACCGGAACTGTTTTTTTCTCACCATTTTTTACCAGTAGCGCTTCTTCCGGAACCAACGCTATCAAGGCACTGACTCCTTGACGCGCACGGCCAGCAGCATAGGATTCTAACATTTCACCAAGCATAAACAGCAGGAGTACCATTGCGGCTTCAGCGGTGGCGTCAATAAACAGTGCGCCGATTGCAGCAACGCTCATTAGTGTTTCAATGGCAAATGGTGTGCCTGATCGTATGAGTTTCCAGGCTTTGCTAACAATAGGTACCAATCCAATCAAGGTGGTGATAATAAAGGCAATGCGGCCAAATGGGGCATTGATATTGGAGATTCCCCAGCTTATTAGCATCATCAGTGAGAGAATAGTGATTGGCGCAAATTCTTTCCAGCGGCTGCCTTTTGGTGCTTTCTGATTTGCATTTGGGGTGTGAAGTTTAAATCCAGCTTGGTTGACGGCTTGGATAACTGTTGAACTTATATCTGTATCGGCATCTACAACCAGTTTTTCAGTTGCGAACAGGACTTTGACTTGTTTCACTTCTGGAATTTTTCTAACTGCCGTTTCAATTTTACGTGCACAGCTTGCGCAATCCATACCATTAACAACCCAACTAAAACGCTGGTTTGCCAAAAGCTCAGGAGCTTGTGTCTCTTGTACATCATGGGAATGGTTGTGCTCATGTGAATAAGACTCATCATGTTCATTATGTAAATGCTCACTAACAGTTTTTGCCTGAGTTGTGCAGGCAGTAGAACCACAACAGCTTCCATGCTGGTGGCTATGTTGGTGAGTGTTATTTTTATTTGAGTGCATGGGCTCCCCTTTGGAAGAGTCAATTCAACGATAATGACTAAACTCTACACTTTGGAGCCCACTCCAGAGTCAAACAAAAAAGAGAAAATAAATTGGTAAATTGTGCAACTAAGTGTTGACACTGATTTTCATCTGCAATATCGGCTTCATGATGCAAAGCTCTTTTGTGAGTGTATTTTTACGTTGAAAAGGTAAATACAGTTATAGTTATTATCCTTGATAATATTTTTGTTGACTTATTTTTTATTATGTGAAATAAGTGAATTGTTGTGAATTTGTTAATGATATTTATCAACATTCTTGTTTCGGGAGGGGAAAAATGATCAGTATAGCTTCTAACTAATTGCGTCAATAATGATTATGTCTTATGCCGTAGAAGATTATTTCTACGGCATAGTACCGAACATATAAATAGAGGGGGGGTTATGGTTAAGATTGCTAGATATATTCAAGCTGGAAGGTTTGAATCTGGTGGGATTTTTGGCGTAGGTTCTAATCAAGTACTCATACCACAGAAGAAGCGATTTGAATCTTTAGTTAAAATCGCTTCTTTTTTAAAAAGAGAAACGGATAGTGATAACCTCTATGAATACATAAAGAATAACGTTAGTGG
This sequence comes from Photorhabdus cinerea, assembly GCF_011189575.1. Taxonomy (GTDB): domain Bacteria; phylum Pseudomonadota; class Gammaproteobacteria; order Enterobacterales; family Enterobacteriaceae; genus Photorhabdus; species Photorhabdus cinerea. The sequence goes on along the minus strand of NZ_PUJW01000012.1, from coordinate 67,161 downwards.
TGTAAGTGAGGATGATATAAATTTCTCCCTTTCTCTTTTTAGGGAGAAAAATTCACTGATGAGTTCTTCATATTTTAACTCTGATGATAGGTATAGTAGAAACGTACTCTATTATCATTACTTAGGTGCTAACTCTAAAGAAGTTCAGGAAAAAATAAGTAAATCAAAAGTTACCATTATAGGATGTGGGGGGATAGGGAATCATATTTCATATCTTTTGGCGACCTCTGGAGTTGGTACTATATCTATAGTTGATAGTGATATAATTGAGATAAGTAATTTAACTCGGCAAGTCTTATTTTCGGAAAAAGATGTTAATTTTCTTAAAATTGACATATTAGAAAGAGAGTTATTAAAAAGAAATTCAGAGCTAAATGTAAAGAAGGTGAATTTAGAGATAAAATATAAGGATGATTTGTCTAAAATAGAAAAATCTGACCTTTTTATTGTATCCGCTGATACTCCATTTGAACTTATTAATTGGGTTAATGATTATTGTTTTGAAAAAAAACAACCTTATTTAAACGTTGGGTATATAAATGACATATCTGTTATAGGTCCTTTTGTCATTCCAGGAGAAACAGCTTGTTTCAGTTGTTCTAAGGTAGTGCCTGATTACGCCTGTGATGATGAACTACAAGATAATTTGGCAACAATAAATTCTGATTTCAAAGCTGCTACTTTCCCCAGTGTCAATGGGGTAGCTGCTTCATATGCTTTTGGGGATGTTATGAAATTCTTAGGTGGGTATGGTGAAATACTTAGCAAGAATAGAAGAATTGGAATTCACTCTCGTAAAATAAAAATAGAAACACAAGAAATACCTAAAAATGAAAGGTGTAATATATGTGGTCTTCAACCAAAATAATAATAACATATTCTGTTATTTTTAATTCTTTGAGGATGCTCATTGGCGCTACTTCATCGATTTATCTTTTAAGCAAAGGCGTATCTCTTGTTGATCTTGGTTTAATGAAGACCATGCAGGCCTGCGTTTTTTTTATATTGGATATACCAACGTCTTATCTTGCTGATAGGATCAGCCGGAAATATGCGATATCTCTTTCTGTCTTCTTTGGTGGAGCTTGGCTTGTTTTAACGGGGGTTTCATCCCATTTATATGGTTTTTATCTGGCCGAATTTTTTAACGCAATTTCTTTGACGATAATAGGTGGAACATATAATTCATACTTGATTGATGTCTATAAATCAGAGGGTGGTAAAGACACTCATCGGATACTGGGAATTAACGGTAAATATCATTATATGTCTATGGCTATTGCTGCTATGATTGGCGCTGCAATAGGTGATATAGGTTCACGATGGATATGGATTCTTGCTGGAATAGGTAGTTTTATATTGATGTTTTTTTCCTTTTTTCTTCCTGAATCAAAGGTTAAATTAGTCAATGGGAAAAAATCAGGGTTAATGAATGATATAAAGGAGATATATTCTCTTTTAATTAAAGGGAGTAAAGACTTCTTATTCGTATTTTTCGCTGTCGTTTCAAATATAGTGTATTTTCAAATATTACTCCAATATTGGCAACCTTATGCTTTTTATGGATTTTCTGGTGGAGTTAAAGGTTCTTTGTCATATGGAATATTATTTGTTTTTATTCTTATGTCTCAATCTGTCGCAGGATGGATCATCAGTAAAATCAGTGACAATAGAAAACTGATTTGGTTTGGCTTACTTTTGATGTTTGTTTCCACAGGAATATGCCTGTTAGGCGGGGAGAGTTATCCATACTTAATACCTGTAGCCTTAATTTTTATGTTTGGTAGTAATCAATATCTAACAATGGGGCTGAGAGCCGTTTATCATGGCTATTTTGATGCCAGTTTGAGGTCAACATTTGACTCTTTATTATCGACATTTGCACGCTTAATCGTTTTGATACTTTTTCCGGTGGTTGCATATCTTACGGAAATTTTTGGATGGCAAATAATGTCATATTCACTCATTATTTTGTCTTCAATGGTTATTTATCTTTATGTGTTTAGCGGCGTTGTTGAATAAATCGAACTTTTGGCCGTAGTTAGGATCAGATCACCACACTCCTGATCCTGCAGCGATATCACGTGGCAAAACAAAAGTTCAAAATCACCAACTGGGCCACCTACAACAAGGCGCTTGTCAATCGGGGCTCACTGACATTCTGGCTTGATGAGTCGGCCATTCAGGCCTGGTATGACGAACCCAACACGTCTTTACGCGGTCGTCCGCAACGTTATTCTGAGCTGGCCATTTCAACCGTTCTGATGCTCAAACGCATTTTTCGCCTCACACTTCGCGCTGCGCAGGGATTCATTGACTCCATCTTTACCCTAATGAAGCTCCCGCTCCGTTGCCCGGATTATTCCTGCGTCAGCAGGCGGGCTAAATCCGTCAGCATCCCTTTCAAAAACCCAACGCGCGGTGAAATTGCCCATCTGGTTATCGATTCCACCGGCTTAAAAGTCTTCGGTGAGGGTGAGTGGAAGGTGAAAAAACATGGCCAGGAAAAGCGCCGCGTCTGGCGGAAACTGCACCTGGCGGTGGATGCTGATACGCATGAGATTATCTGCGCTGACCTGTCCCTAAACAACGTGACTGATGCAGAGGCATTCCCGGGGCTTATCCGTCAGACGCACAGGAAAATCAGGGCCGCCTGTGCCGACGGGGCTTATGACACAAAGCGGTGCCACGACGAGTTGCGGCGCAAGAAAATTAAGGCGCTTATCCCACCGCGAACGCGCGCCGGCTACTGGCCGGAGGAGTATGCTGACAGAAATCAGGCGGTGGCGAGGCAACGGCTTACTGGGAGCAATGCGTACTGGAAATGGCACACGGCTTATAACCGGCGTTCAGTGGCCGAAACGGCGATGTACCGCGTAAAACAGCTGTTTGGTGGGCATCTTACGTTGAGGGATTACGATGCGCAGGTTGGAGAAACTATGGCCATGATCCGTGCCTTAAACAAAATGACGCGTGCAGGGATGCCAGAAAGTGTGCGGATTGCCTGAGGAAGTCAGTGACGAGAGGCGCTTTTATCTAAATCCGAATTATTCAACAAAGCCGTGTTTAGCCTGAAATTATCGCTCAGGTAAACACACTAAGGATCTCTTCCAACGCAGAATTAAAATAAGCGGGTGGCTATAAACGAATGGTGGCATCTATTATGCTTATTTCGTTTTCTCCAGTTTGCTTGTGACTACAAGTGAGCATTTCCCGCTAATTGGTTTATTTTTTTAGCTGCTTTTTCTGCATTGCCAATAGCTCAAAGACACCAAAAAAGAAAATCTTTGTTTGCATCAGGCCAGAAAGTTTTTGGTCTTTGGGCTGACTGGATTTTAGAAGTAGCATCTGAAATGCATGCATTACTACCGTGAAAATCATGGCGATATCCATAAAATACTTCAATGGTTTTGGAAATGGGTGGATTAGGTTAAATATCAAAAATCCCCAAATGCAGACCATTAATAGTTTTCCTAGTTGAATAAACATCAGTGTGCCCCCAAAGATAATTATGCAGGTAAGTAACGAATATAAAGTCGATATGCGACTTGTCCGGCAACTTTTTCACGATGAAGTTGCCAGTTAGCAGGAACATCTGCTGCTGCTGATTCGGATTCAGCCTCAACATAGATCCAACTTTCATCGGCTAGCCAACCCTGCTGTTCCAATAATTTTATGGTTTCGGCAAGCATTCCTTGACGGAAAGGGGGATCAAGGAAAATCACATCGTGGGGTGTCCCCGGTTGAGATAAATAATTTAATGCGCTGTCGTTAATAATTTCGGCATTTTTGGCGCCGAGAAGAGCCAGATTAGCAGAAAGTTGTTTTGCTACATTACGTTCATATTCAATAAGTGTCGCTTGTGTTGCATAACGGGAAAGTGCTTCTAACCCAAGAGCTCCGCTTCCTGCATAACAATCCAGGCAGTGTGCTTCCTGAATAACCAGAGCCAGCCAGTTAAACAGAGTTTCTCTAACGCGATCTGTGGTTGGACGTAATCCAGGGCTATTTGGCACAGGCAATTTTCGTCCTCGCCATTTTCCACCAATAATGCGGATTTGTCCCATAGATTGTGGTTGTGATTTTTTTGCCATAATTTACGTAACTTAATAATTTGTCATCAGATAGGTGTTGCATAACCGATAACGTACTTTTAAAGGTGCCTTGAAAATGTCAGATAAAAAGACTTGTTAAATCTTGCTGGCATTAATTTACCATGGAATTCATGATTGATATGTGTTGCGCTACTACGAAAATGTTAGACTGCGTCTAATTTCGTTATTATTCACTGTTATAACGCCATGATTTAACCTTGAGGAGTGTAGTGGCTGATGGCAAAAGAGAAAAAAAGAGGCTTTTTCTCCTGGTTCGGGCGTGGTCGTCAGGAAGAACAGCAAAAAGAAGAACAATTGGCCGTAGAGCAAGCGGAGCAACAGCGTCTTGCAGAGGAAGCGGCAAGGTTGGTCGCAGAACAGGCAGAACAACAGCGTCTTACTGAGGAAGCAGCAAGGTTAGCCGTAGAGCAGGCAGAGCAACAACGCCTTGCAGAGGAAGTGGCAAGATTAGCCGCAGAGCAGGCGGAACAACAGCGTCTTGCTAAAGAGTCTGCAAGATTGGCAGCAGAGCAGGCGGAACAACAGCGTCTTGCTGAAGAGTCTGCAAGATTGGCAGCAGAGCAAGCGGAACAAAAACGCCTTGTTGAAGAAGCAGCAAGATTGGCAGCAGAGCAGGCAGAACAACAGCGTCTTGCTGAAGAGGCTGCAAGATTAGCCGTGGAACAGGCAGAGCAACAGCGCCTTGCAGAGGAAGTGGCAAGGTTGGCCGCAGAACAGGCAGAACAACAGCGTCTTACTGAGGAAGCAGCAAGGTTAGCCGCAGAGCAGGCGGAACAGGTACTAACCGAACAGCCAAAGCCAGTTGTATCAAAGGAACAGGAACGCCCGACTAAGGAAGGATTTTTCACGCGTTTGAAACGTAGTTTGGTTAAAACTCGTCAAAATTTAGGTTCCGGCTTTCTCAGCCTGTTCAGTGGTAAAAAGATCGACGATGATCTGTTTGATGAATTGGAAGAGCAGTTATTGATTGCTGATGTTGGTGTTGATACTACCCGCAAAATCATTGGCAGTCTGACGGAGCATGCCAGCCGTAAAGAGCTGAAAGATGCGGAAGCATTGTATGCCAAATTGAAAGAAGAGATGTCTGGCATTCTAGCTAAAGTTGATAAGCCGCTGGATATTGAAGGAAAAATACCGTATGTCATTCTGATGGTTGGTGTTAATGGTGTTGGTAAAACCACAACGATCGGTAAATTGGCACGTCAGTTCCAGGCACAAGGTAAATCTGTCATGTTGGCGGCTGGGGATACTTTCCGTGCTGCCGCAGTTGAGCAATTACAGGTGTGGGGGGAACGCAATCATATTCCTGTGGTGGCGCAACATACCGGCGCTGATCCGGCTTCTGTGATTTTCGATGCTATGCAATCAGCTAAAGCTAAAGGTGTAGATATATTGATTGCAGATACCGCAGGCCGTTTGCAAAATAAATCTCACCTGATGGAAGAGTTGAAGAAAATTGTTCGGGTGATGAAAAAACTGGACGAAAATGCTCCACATGAAATTATGCTGACATTGGATGCCAGTACCGGTCAGAATGCGATAAGTCAGGCTAAACTGTTCCATGAAGCGGTTGGGCTGACAGGTATCTCATTGACAAAATTGGATGGTACTGCCAAAGGTGGAGTGATTTTCGCCATTGCTGATCAGTTTGAAATTCCTATCCGTTATATTGGTGTTGGTGAAGGCATTGAAGATCTACGGCCATTTAAGGCAGACGACTTTATAGAGGCTCTTTTTGCCCGAGAGGATTAATTACCGATGATTCGCTTTGAACAGGTCAGTAAAGCTTATCTGGGGGGACGACAAGCCCTGCAAGGGGTAAATTTTCATTTGCGTCCTGCGGAAATGGCATTTTTGATTGGTCACTCAGGAGCAGGTAAAAGTACCTTGCTGAAACTCATCTGTGGCATTGAGCGACCCAGTGCTGGACATATCTGGTTTGCAGGTCATGATATCAGCCGGTTAAAAAGCCGTGAAGTCCCTTTCCTCCGCCGTCAGATTGGTATGATCTTCCAGGATCATCACCTGCTGTTGGATCGAACGGTATACGATAATGTAGCAATGCCACTTATCATTTCTGGTGCGAGTTCTGAAGATATCCGTCGCCGAACTTCTGCTGCATTAGATAAGGTTGGTTTACTGGACAAAGCGAAGAATTTCCCGATTCAACTCTCAGGTGGTGAGCAGCAACGTGTTGGCATTGCCCGTGCAGTTGTGAATAAGCCGACTGTTTTATTGGCCGATGAACCAACAGGTAACCTTGATGGTGAGTTGTCAGAAGGCATTTTGCGGCTGTTTGAAGAATTTAATCGGGTAGGGGTAACAGTGCTGATGGCGACCCATGATATGGCACTGATTGATAGGAGAAAATATCGTATTCTGACGCTGAGCCAGGGCCGTATGACGGGGGAGCATCATGGTTAAAAATGTGCGTAAGGTCGCAGGAAAAGTAACAAGATCGAAAAGCAAAACCCTGCAAGGGGGATGGCGTGAACAATGGCGTTATGCTTGGATGAATGCACTAACAGATATGCTGCGTCAGCCGCTGGCAACTTTGCTGACGATTATGGTTATTGCGATTTCTCTGACATTACCCAGCGTTTGTTACATCGTATGGAAGAACGTTAGCCAGGCCGCGGAAAAATGGTACCCCACTCCGCAATTGACGGTTTATCTCGATAAATCACTGGATGATAACAGCGTCCAGAAATTGATAAGTGAACTGAAAGCGCTCAATGGGGTGGATAATGTTAATTATCTTTCACGCCAGGAAGCCATGACCGAGTTCCGTACCTGGTCTGGTTTTGGCAGCGCTCTGGATATGTTGGAAGAGAATCCATTACCCGCGGTTGCTATCATTACACCGAAAATTGATTTCCAGAGTTCACAGACTCTGACTACATTGCGTGACAGAGTTTCTCAGGTCAAAGGCATTGAAGAAGTTCGTATGGATGATAGCTGGTTTGCTCGTCTGGCTGCGTTGACGGGCCTTGTCGGTCAGATTGCGACAGTGATCGGTATTTTGATGATAGTGGCGTTGTTTTTGGTCATCGGTAATAGCGTACGCCTCAGTATTTTCAGTCACCGTGATACTATTAATGTGATGAAGTTGATTGGTGCAACTGATGGTTTTATTTTGCGTCCATTCCTTAATGGTGGTGCTTTGTTAGGGGGACTTGGAGCAATTTTGTCATTAATACTCTCTGCCTTGTTGGTGTGGAAGCTCTCTGATGTTGTAACACAGGTTGCCAGCGTGTTTGGTACGACGTTTAATTTATATGGACTTTCATGGGATGAATCCTTATTGCTAGTTCTTATCTCTGCCATGATTGGTTGGGTAGCCGCCTGGCTAGCGACAACTCAGCATTTGCGCCACTTTACGCCAGAGTAACGGCTGTATTCTTACAGGCTGATCGACTACAGGTTTAACATACAAATAAAGTTACTTGCATAAATATAAGACAATCTGTTATTTTTTGTTCCGTTACTTCATAGTGGATGTTGTCTGCATTGAAATTATGACTACTTCACGCATCTGTAACTTGAATATGCACATTCTGGTGATAGACTGTACCGCTGTATGTGAGCATTGGTTCATATACACTGATGTAATCTATACTAATGATTTGAGCCTTATTTGAGAGGATTTGAATGGCCAAAGAAATGCAAACCTTAGCGTTAGTTCCTCAAGGAAGTCTAGAGGGCTATATCCGCGCCTCTAATGCCTATCCGATGCTGACAGCAGAGGAAGAGAAGGAACTGGCTGAAAGGCTGCATTACCAGGGAGATCTGGATGCAGCTAAGAAGCTGATTCTGTCTCATCTGCGCTTCGTTGTTCATGTCGCTCGCAGTTATGCTGGTTATGGTTTGCCTCAGGCAGATTTAATTCAGGAAGGGAACATTGGCTTGATGAAAGCAGTACGTCGTTTTAACCCGGAGGTGGGGGTACGTCTGGTTTCTTTTGCCGTTCACTGGATTAAAGCTGAAATCCATGAGTATGTGCTGCGTAACTGGCGTATTGTAAAAGTTGCAACAACTAAAGCGCAGCGTAAGCTGTTTTTTAATCTGCGCAAAACTAAGCAGCGTCTGGGTTGGTTCAATCAAGACGAAGTGGAGATGGTTGCTAAAGAACTTGGTGTAACCAGTAAAGATGTACGTGAGATGGAATCTCGTATGTCAGCGCAGGATATGGCATTTGATATGTCTGCCGATGATGATAATCAGGAAGGCCAGCCGGTTGCTCCTGTTCTGTATCTTCAGGATAAAGCGTCTGATTTTGCAGACGGTATCGAAGAGGACAACTGGGAAAACCATGCTGCTGATAAATTATCAGTGGCAATAGAAGGTTTAGATGAGCGCAGTCAGGATATTATCCGTTGTCGCTGGTTGGATGATGATAATAAATCTACCTTGCAAGAACTGGCTGATAAGTACGGTGTTTCTGCTGAGCGCGTACGTCAGCTTGAAAAAAATGCCATGAAAAAACTGCGGGTAGCGATTGAGGCGTAAATAAATTTAATGTAGTCATCATGAATAAGTTAAAGGGCGATAATGATTTATCGCCTTTTTTGTTCCTATTTTTCAGAGTTTTCAACCCTGAGTGAATTGTATGAAAATTGTGATTGCACCTGATTCATTTAAAGAAAGTCTCAGTGCTTCGCAGGTCGCTGAAGCAATAGAACAGGGATTTCGTGAAATTTATCCACAAGCCGAATATATCAAATTACCAATGGCTGATGGTGGTGAAGGTACAGTTGAATCAATGGTAGCAGCCATGAATGGTCAGGTTATCCATTTGTCTGTTACTGGGCCGTTAAATCAGCCAGTGGATAGCTTTTTCGGTATTCTGGGTGATGAAAAAACGGCTATTATTGAAATGGCTGCGACTTCTGGTCTGCATTTGGTTCCAATAGAGCAGCGTAATCCACTGATAACCACGACTTATGGTACAGGTGAGCTGATACTGGCTGCTTTAGATAAAGGTGTCAGAAAGATAATTCTGGGGATTGGGGGCAGTGCGACTAATGATGGTGGTGCCGGTATGATGCAGGCACTGGGGGCTCATCTGCTTGATATTAGTGGTAAAGAACTCAAAGCTGGAGGTGCAGCATTAAGCCAGCTTGCTGAAATTGATCTCTCTGGTTTGGATTCTCGTTTGAGTCACACTGAAATTATCGTCGCCTGTGATGTGACTAACCCGCTATGTGGTGAGTTGGGTGCATCGGCTATTTTTGGTCCACAGAAAGGGGCGACACCAGAGATGGTGAAAGAATTGGATGCTGCTTTACGTCATTATGGTGAAAAAATTGAATTCTTGACAGAAACCAGGGTCATTGATGTACCCGGTGCAGGAGCAGCAGGTGGTATGGGGGCTTCTTTACTTGGTTGGCTGAACGCTAAATTGCAACCGGGAATTGATATTGTTATCTCCACTCTAAAGCTGGAAGAAGCGCTACAGGGTGCTAATCTGGTTATTACTGGCGAAGGTCGGATAGACAGCCAGACTATTTATGGTAAAACGCCAATTGGTGTTGCCCGTATCGCCAAAAAATATGCCATTGCAACCATTGCACTGGTTGGCAGTATGAGTAAGGACTACAGCATTGTTCATGATCATGGATTGGATGCTGTTTTTTCCATTATTCCCGGTGTTTGTTCTCTTTCTGATGCTCTTGCTTGCGGGCATGAAAATTTACGAGTGACTGCCCGCAATGTGGCTGCTGTCTGGAAAATGGGTCAATTAGAATAATAATTTGACGTCGCGTCATAATGAAAACCACAGGCGCTCATAAAACCTTTTAATGCTGGCTCGTTGGCATCTGGGAAACCTTCGAGGCTGAGCTTCCATTGCTTAACGGTAGGATGGTGGACCTTTATTTCATTTATCAGATATAAACCGACTCCCCGGCGACGTGTTATTTCACGGACACACAAATCTTCAAGCAGACCAAATTGATGACTGAGAGTAATTTTTACTGCGGCTAGTAATCTGCCATTAAAACGGGCAGCAAACAGTTTATTCCCGTTTTTTAGATAGATTTGCCATTGTTCAGGTGTTTGTTGAGGCCAGATCTTCCCCAGATCAATCATATCTTGTACTGATAAAACAGTAAGTTGCTCGATAGTTAATTTCATGGTTTTTCCATATCAATTGTAAATGAATAGATAGGCAGTGTGTTGTGCAACTGTTTTTATACGTTACTGGAAAAAATGTTTTTAATGACCTCGATCTTTCGAGTTAAAGATTGCTTTACTAATATTTAACCAGAATATCACACTATGTTTTGTCTAAATTACAACCATCTTCGGTGGTATTTTATTCTGTATATAATGCTTTTGGCTACCTTGTTAATTTGATTTTAAGCATGAAATGCTATTTTAATGACATGAAAAATAAAGTCTTATTAACAAAAATCACTTTATCTAATCATCAATCACAAAAGGTCATAATTTCCAGCCAGATAATGAAAGATTTTAAAGGCAAACACAATAAATAAGACCAATAACAATACGGGGATAAATAAATGAATATCATAACAGGTAAAGCATTATTAGCAGGTTGTATTGCCATGGTGATGAGCCATTCACTATGGGCAAAAGAGATCAAGGTAGCGATTGTCGGGGCGATGTCTGGACCCGTTGCTCAGTATGGTGATATGGAATTTACTGGTGCACGTCAGGCGATTGCAGATATTAATGCCAAAGGTGGCATTAATGGCAATAAGCTGGTGGGTGTTGAATATGATGATGCCTGTGATCCGAAACAGGCAGTTGCAGTCGCTAACAAGGTGATTAATGACAACATTCGTTATGTTATCGGTCATCTGTGTTCTTCGTCTACTCAGCCAGCATCTGATATCTATGAAGATGAAGGTGTCATTATGATTACGCCAGCAGCGACTAATGCCGATCTGACGACTCGTGGCTACCAAATGATTCTGCGTACTACAGGGTTGGATTCTGATCAGGGACCAACAGCGGCGAAATATATCGCTGAAAAGATCAAACCTCAGCGTTTGGCGATTGTTCATGATAAACAGCAATATGGCGAAGGGTTAGCGCGTTCTGTTCTCGACAAATTGAAAAAAGCAGGAGTCAATATTGTACTGTTTGAAGGCGTGACTGCGGGTGATAAAGATTTCTCAGCATTAGTCGCCCGTCTGAAAAAAGAGAACGTGGATTTTGTCTATTTCGGTGGCTATTACCCTGAAATGGGGCAAATTCTGCGTCAGGCTAAGCAGGCCGGTCTGAATATTCGCTTTATGGGACCAGAAGGTGTAGGTAATTCTTCGTTGTCCAATATCGCCAGTGAGGCTTCTGAAGGAATGTTAGTAACACTACCTAAGCGTTATGATCAGGTTCCAGTGAACAAGGCGGTTGTTGATGCGATCAAAGGCAAGAAAGAAGATCCAACCGGGCCATTCGTCTGGACAACTTATGCTGCCATTCAATCTCTGACAACAGCAATGAGCCGTACCGGTAGCATGGAACCTACTGATTTAGTAAAAGATCTAAAAACTAATCCAATAGATACCGTAATGGGCACACTGAGCTGGAATGAGGCTGGTGACTTGAAAGGATTCGAGTTCGGTATTTTTGAATGGCATGCAGATGGTTCTTCTACCTCTGTGAAGTAAAGTCATTTTAATGGCCGTCAGCCCCTGTTTGGCAGGGGCTGCTATTCCAGAGGTATTAAGGTATGTCAGAGCAATTTCTCTATTTCTTACAACAGATGCTAAATGGAGTTACTCTGGGTAGCACTTATGCATTGATTGCCATTGGTTATACGATGGTTTACGGCATAATCGGGATGATTAACTTTGCTCATGGCGAAGTTTATATGATTGGCAGTTATGTCTCCTTTATTGTGATTGCAGCCCTGATGATGATGGGCATCGATCTAGGTTGGTTACTGGTTACCGCTGCTTTTTTGACATCAATTGTTATTGCCAGCGCTTATGGTTGGAGTATTGAACGGGTGGCTTATAGACCCGTTCGTCACTCTAAGCGCCTGATTGCTCTGATTTCTGCAATTGGAATGTCTATTTTCCTGCAAAACTATGTCAGTTTGTCACAAGGTTCCCGCGATCTTGCACTGCCAAGTCTGATTACCGGACAGTGGGTATTGGGTGAAAGTGATGGATTTTCTGCCAGTATTACTGCAATGCAACTGACTATCTGGATAGTTACATTTCTTGCCATGCTGGTACTGACGATGTTTATCCGCTATTCCCGTATGGGACGCGCTTGTCGTGCTTGCGCGGAAGATTTGAAAATGACCAGTTTGTTAGGAATCAATACTGATAAAGTCATTTCCTTAACCTTTGTTATTGGCGCCGCAATGGCCGCGGTAGCTGGTGTTTTGCTGGGACAGTTCTACGGTGTGATAAATCCGTATATCGGTTTTATGGCAGGAATGAAAGCCTTCACCGCAGCTGTGTTGGGGGGGATTGGCAGTATTCCGGGGGCAATGATTGGCGGCTTGATCTTGGGAATTTCTGAAGCTCTGACTTCTGCTTATTTGAGCACAGAATATAAAGATGTTGTTTCCTTTGCTCTGCTTATTATTGTGTTGTTGTTTATGCCTACCGGGATCTTAGGCCGTCCGGAGGTAGAAAAAGTATGAAACATGCCAATTGGATTAATGCCATTATCGCCTCAGTCGCTTTATTTGTGCTGTCTATTTTTATGATGGGGATGCAGTTGTCACTGGATGGTACGCAGTTAGTCGTTCACCGTGCTGATGAAGTGCGCTGGATATGGATTGGTATTGGCTGTGCGGTTGTTTTTCTGTTCCAGTTATTGCGTCCGGTTATTCAGCAGACGATGAAAAAAGTACCACTTAAAAGTCGGGTGCTACCTGATTTCGATGGTTCAACTAAAGGACAAAAACGATTGGCGGCATTGATCATTATTGCTGCCATTGTTTGGCCGTTTGTGGTTTCTCGTGGTAGCGTCGATATTGCTACGCTGACATTAATTTATGTCATGTTGGGATTGGGTTTGAATGTAGTGGTTGGCTTGTCAGGGTTGCTGGTGCTTGGATATGCTGGTTTTTATGCTATCGGTGCTTATACCTATGCTTTACTCAGTCACTATTACGGGTTGGGATTTTGGCAAAGCTTGCCATTGGCAGGGCTAACCGCTGCTTTATCCGGGCTGTTATTAGGTTTGCCCGTATTGAGATTGAGGGGTGACTATCTGGCTATTGTTACACTCGGTTTTGGTGAGATTGTTCGTATTTTACTGTTGAATAATACTGAAATAACAGGTGGCCCAAATGGCATCAGCCAGATCCCCAAACCTACTTTCTTCGGGTTGGAATTTAACCGCAGTGTGAAAGAGGGAGGCTGGGATACTTTCCATAACTTCTTTGGTTGGAAATACGATCCAAGTGACCGAATCATCTTCCTGTATCTGGTAGTGTTACTATTGGTGATAGTAACGATATTTATTATCAATCGATTGTTGCGTATGCCATTGGGGCGCGCGTGGGAAGCACTACGTGAAGATGAAATTGCTTGCCGTTCTTTGGGGATTAGCCCAACTCGTATCAAACTGGCTGCATTTACCATCAGTGCCACATTTGCTGGTTTTGCTGGCACGTTATTTGCGGCCCGGCAAGGTTTCGTTAGCCCAGAATCTTTTACTTTTGCTGAATCTGCTTTCGTGCTGGCTATTGTGGTACTCGGAGGAATGGGTTCGCAAACTGCGGTGATACTGGCGGCAATTCTGTTGGTGGTTTCTCGTGAGATGATGCGTGATCTAAATGCTTACAGCATGCTGTTGCTAGGGGCAATGATGGTACTGATGATGGTTTGGCGCCCGCAAGGGTTGCTACCAATGAAACGCTGTGATGTTAGGCTGAAACAGCAGGAAAGCTATGTACAGGAAGGAGAACGGGGATGAGTGCAACATCATTGTTGCGGGTTTCTGATCTGACCATGCGCTTCGGTGGTTTGCTGGCTGTCAACAATGTTGCTCTGCTACTTAATCAGGGTGAAATTGTCTCTCTCATTGGGCCTAATGGTGCAGGAAAAACCACGATCTTTAATTGTTTGACCGGGTTTTACCGTCCGACTAGCGGAACCATAAAATTGCGGGAAAAACATCTGGAAGGGTTATCTGGGCAGGAAATTGCCCGTATGGGAGTGGTTAGAACATTCCAGCATGTACGATTGTTCCGTGAAATGACCGTGATTGAAAATCTATTGGTAGCGCAGCATCAGCATTTGAAAAGTAGTCTCCTGGCCGGGCTTTTTAAAACGCCAGCATTCTGCCGTGCAGAATCTGAGGCTGTAGATCGGGCAGTAATTTGGTTGAAGCGGATTGGTTTATTATCACTGGCAAATAGACTGGCAGGTAATCTGGCATATGGTCAGCAACGGCGTTTGGAAATTGCACGCTGTATGGTGACACGTCCCGAAGTTCTAATGATGGATGAGCCAGCGGCGGGTTTGAACCCAAAAGAGACAGAGGAACTTAATGCCTTGATTGATGGACTAAGAAAATATCATCAGGTTTCTGTTTTACTGATTGAGCACGATATGAAGTTGGTAATGGGAATTTCAGATCGCATTTATGTTGTTAATCAGGGAATACCTTTGGCACAAGGACGGCCAGAAGAGATTCGTAATAATCCGGATGTTATCCGGGCATATCTGGGTGAGGTGTATTAATCATGTTGGAATTTAAGCAGGTATCTGCCCATTATGGAAAAATTCAGGCGCTGCATCAGGTTAGCTTGAATATTCAGCAGGGAGAAATCGTCACTCTGATAGGTGCAAATGGTGCGGGAAAAACAACCTTGCTCAGTACATTATGTGGTGCACCCAGAGCGACGGAAGGTGCCATTATTTTTCGAGGCAAGGATGTCACTCAATGGCCGACAGCGCGTATTATGCGTGAAGACATTGCTATTGTTCCAGAAGGACGCAGAATATTTGCCCGTATGATGGTGGAGGAAAATTTGGTAATGGGCGGTTTTTTTGCTGACAAAACGCAATATCAGCAGCGTATTGAACGGGTTTATGGCTTATTTCCTCGCTTACAGGAAAGACGCAGCCAACGGGCTGGAACGATGTCTGGCGGTGAACAGCAAATGTTGGCAATTGGTCGCGCTTTGATGAGCCAGCCACAGTTATTGTTACTGGATGAACCTTCATTGGGGCTGGCACCGATAATTATCATACAGATTTTCGATACTATTCAGCAGTTGCGGGAAGAGGGAATGACAATCTTTCTGGTTGAGCAGAATGCAAATCAGGCGCTAAAACTGGCTGACCGGGGATATGTACTAGAAAACGGTAAGATTGTACTGGAAGACAGTGGTTCTGCATTACTAACTAATGAAGCTGTGAGAAATGCGTATTTGGGGGGATAGAGACATATTCTTTTTCGCAATGAAAGGAATATCAGATGGTTGATTATCCTTGTAGTGCTGGAAAGATGCTTTCTCCCAAGGTGAAGACGCCATAAATAATGTTTTAAGTTTGGCATTATCTGGGGCTAGGGCAACTAGTGTGGCCCCAAATGCTTTGAAAGCTGCTCTCATTTAAATGCAAAAGGCGTTGAGCTGGCAGAATGTTTTAAGCTTCCCGACCGGCAATATCTAAAATATAAGTACAAATGTGATGCCCTTCTATGTTTTTTCGTCATATTTTGAGCGATATAGTTTATTGGTGGAGTAATTAGAAGCCAATTAATTGTATCAGCATATTTGAATGGTTAAAATTATTTTGCCATTAAGTTAATTTTCTATTATCAGAAATAGAATGGTTTTAAAAATATTATTGTGTAGAAGATATAATTAATTTTAAATAATAACACTGTTAATGTGGATATAATGTAAATATATTTCTATGATACTGGGCTGTTTTATTTATTATCATTTAAATATTGCAAGTGGATTATTATCGTTCTCTAAATAAAGTTAAATTTATAAAGTGAGAAATAGAATTATATAACACTTTAGTAACCAATGTTAATATTGTAAATTCAGGTGAATAACATAATGGTAATAATTTTAATGTTTTTTTATATATTGTTTGTGTCTCGTATGATTTTAATATTTCCTAAATAATAGTGATTTCATTAAAGCATGGTGTTGACACAAACTATATCTCTGCTATAGTTTTATATCATTGCGATTTGTTTCAGATATACCATCATTAATGATTGACCTATAATATGGATATTTTAATGTTCTGGTGAGTTATTGTGATATGTGAAGTCCACATAATAATCAGGGAATTAAGTTTCAAAATTAATAGTGGTTCTATGCTGGTTAAAGAGTGCCTTTAATTAAGTGGTAATACTGTGTTTTGAAAATATTTATATGTAAGTTGAGTGAGTTTTATTTAAATTTTAATGAGGAAAGTAAATATGTCTAGAATAACCATTGTTGTTGATTCAGATGAACAGAAAGCAGAAGTTTATTCTAATTCTCCTGTTCCAGTATATAAAGGTTTTAATGCAGTTGGTCCTTTGAATGATCTGACTATATCACCTCATGCTAGTGTGGAAGTATTTAGAATAGATACACCAGTAATTCCAGAGTCTAGACAATCTCTGAGAGTTGTAAATACAGGGCTAGCGAATAGTGTTACGGCTAAATTTTACTGGTCTCATAGTTTTACCTCTGAATGGTTTGAGTCTGGTTCTATAGATGTAGGATTAGGAGAAGATAAGGTATTAAACGTGCCTAGTAACTCTTTTTATTATAGTAAATTCGTTATCTATAATAACACGGATAAAGTTGCTTATGTTACGGCAAATTTGGTTTAAACATCTTATCTTGATTGAAGGGTTTCATTATGCAGACAGAAAATGTTTTAGATATAAGAACTATTGTGGCTAATGAATATGCTGTAAAAACGAGTGCATTAGAGTGGGATGTTACTGACATTGTAAAAAATGCAATCATAGGGGGAATATCTTTTATACCTTCAGTTGGCCCTGCTATATCTTTTTTAGTCGGTTTATTCTGGCCTCAATCGAAAGAAAATATATGGGAAGGGATTGTCAAACAAATTGAAAGGATGATAGAGGAGTCTGCGTTAAAGACGATTAAAGGTATCCTTGCTGGTGACATTGCCTATATACAAGAGCGGATGGCAACCGTTGCTGATCTGCTTGATAAGCATCCTGGATCAGAAGAAGCGAGGAGTGCTTTTAATAACCTGGCAGAAAATATAGATGGTTATCACAAAAAATTTAATAATTTTTCGGATGATGTTAACTATCAGATATTACCCATGTTTTCTACTACGGTTATGATGCAGATAACATATTGGGTTACTGGTTTAGAGAGAAAAGATGAAATTGGGCTTAGTAATATTGACATTGAAAAAGTCCGAGGGTTAATTAAGAAGACGGTAGAACAGGCTAATAGTTATATTAATAATATATATGATAGAGAGCTTAATGATGCTCTTAATAACTCGACTGCTGACACTGTTGCAAATAATGTGATGTCTGTTCATGGTCACTGTCGTTTACATGGAATTGAATATATCAGTATTTGGGATAAATTAAGTGAAGCTGAGTCTGTAAATAATAGAATCTATGTTGATGTTTTAAGTTATTCTACTTTCTTTGACCGTCAAACAGCAAAAGCCAGAATTCAGGCATTGACGCCAGAGAAAGATATGACTCCACCTCTCAAACCAGCTCTTAATGGAGGAAAAAGAAGAAAAATAGATTCGTTAACGGGACATATTGTGCGTATTGGAGGGGCTGCGAGGGTAGGAGGGCTGACAGTTGTATTTGATGATAGTAGTCGCCATCAATTAGGTACAATATCTGATGAGACGTCATCTATTTCTCTGAATGGTAGTCGAATTACCAGTTTGGAAGTATGGGGCAATGGTGCTGTTGATCAAGCGGTCTTTACTTTGAATGATGGTCGTTCATTGTCATTGGGCTCGCCTGGAACATCTCGATATAGGAAGTTTTATGTTGGTGAAAGCCACTATATTGCGGGGATATATTTGTCCAGTGATTACAGTCCATTAGCTCGTCAGGCAGCAAATATTGCTGTATCTTATCAGCTGATAAATGACGATGAAAAATAATAGCTTTTAACAAGTATATTTTATGTGCGTAGAATGTTATTAGCTTTTATTTAATTATCTTCTTTATCTGATACATTTGCCGGCATCTATATTCATATGGTGAATAATTATTTTGATGTCGGCAATTTTTGTATATTATTTCAATAATTACGTTCCTTATAAGCAGACATATATTCCCTTGGTGATCGACCGGTCATTTTCTTGAAAAATATTGCAAAAGCACTATCACTGGCAAATTCTAATTCATTAGCAACAGATGACAAATTACCTTGTTTTGCCAGTAATTCGATAGATTTGATCAAACGCCATTGTTGTCGCCACTGCTGATAATTGAGTCCTGTTTCCCGGCGAAATATCCGACTGATGGTTTTCTCACTTGCACCGATATTCATTGCCAGTATTTTGAGCGGTGGTGGCAGTGTGGTCATAGGAATGCAGGATAAACGACGATCGAAAGGGAGTGGTAATAATGTAGGCTCTCTCTTTGCCAGATGGATTTCGTCAAGACAAACGGCCAACAGGTTAGCCGCAGGTCCATCTAACCAATCTGTATTGAAAGGAGACAGTGCTATTCGCTCTAATACTGCACGTAACACAGGTGTAACTTCCAATACCTCAACGTTTTCTGCTAAACATCCGATCTGATTTACATCTAGGTAAATCGAGCGATACCCGACGGATTCTTTTATCTCTGCTCTATGAATAATACGTGGTGGAATCCAGGCAACCCGAGTTGGTGGAAGTATGCATAAGCGATCTGCCAGGGTAATATTAATACATCCTTGCTGGGTAAATAATAATTGCCCCATCTCATGTTGATGAAATCTTGAGTCATGCTGACCTAGTTCAGCTGCAATCCCCACTACCGGTACGCCAAGGCTATCAGGATCAAAACTATCATCACGGGAAAGCCATGCCATCTTTATGTCCTATTTAATAAATAAATTGTCTTTATTATTGTAATACGACAATTGAGAGCATGCTAATTTACGTTTTATTGTCTAACCGATTAATAAAAACACAATGCAACGTAAACCTGGACTTGCGCTGGCAACAGCGCTGATGATGTTTCCACAAATTGTAGAAACTATCTATAGCCCGGCATTAACCAATATCGCAAAGGAATTTAAAGTGAGTGCCGAGCAGGCCGCTCAAACTCTATCTTTGTATTTTTTCGCATTTGCTATCGGCATGGTCGTTTGGGGGTGTATGTGCGATCTCATAGGCAGACGGCCAACGCTGTTGGGTGGGTTGTTACTCTATAGCGGTGCTTCGCTAATGGCATTACTCAGCAGCCAGTTTGAGTTATTACTGGCCGCCAGAATGTTATCTGCGTTTGGTGCTGCCGTAGGCTCGGTAGGGACTCAAACAATGCTGAGAGATTCTTACCAGGGAAGTGAATTAGCTCGGGTGTTTTCTGTCATGGGAATAGCCTTGGCAGTCAGCCCGGCAATTGGCATGATAAGTGGTTCTATTTTGGTACACTTCTGGGGATATAAAGGCGTCTTTTTTGGTTTGTCTTTACTCGCGGTATTATTATCAGGCTGGTCTGTCATTCATTTACCTGAAACTCGCCCTGCGGTAGTGACGAAAGTACCGCTAACAAATACTTTAATTATCATGTTTAAGGATGTAACAATTTGGCGCAGTGCTTTACTGATAGCGCTCTTTAACTTGTGTTTGTTTAGCTATTATCAATTAGCTCCATTTAATTTTGAGCGGTTAGGATTCTCTCCTGAGATGTTTGGTTACACGGGATTATTTTTAGCATTGGGAGTAGGCATTGGTGCTTGGTCGAATAAATTCTTGCTGAAAAAAGAATGGAATTCATCAAATTTAGTGTTGCTTTCTTCTGTCATTGTTCTTATTGGGGGAGGACTGATAATGGCTATGGAAGCTAGCTGGTTGTTTATCTTGCCTATGATTTTGATTGTTGTGGCCTACGGAATTGCAATTCCTAACATCCTAGCTTCTGCATTGATTAATTATACGGATAGATTGGGAACGGCAGGAGCATTATTGGGCTTACTATATTATTTGCTGTTGGGTGGTGGTTTGATGCTGACGGGATGGAGCCAACGTCTCGGTGTTGTCTTGGTATGTTGTGGTTGTTTTATTTTATTGCTAGCGGTAAGTAATTATTTGATGCTGGTGAAATCCGGAAATAACCGGTCAATGACGGAATGACCTGATGTCAGGAGAACTTCGAATCATGAGTGAACAGAACAGTTAGTAGAATAGATAAAGATTTTATATCCTGTGGCTCCTTCTGCTGTATATAACAGGCAGCAAAAAAAGACACTTCAACAAAGTAAAAGTGTCTTTTTTTAGTAAGTTAACTGATTTCTATCAGTTCATACCATATTTTTTCAATTTCTTACGCAGTGTACCACGGTTGATGCCCATCATCAGAGCAGCTCGTGTTTGGTTGCCACGGGTGTATTGCATCACCATGTCCAACAATGGTTGTTCCACTTCAGCCAGTACCAACTCATACAGGTCATTAACATCTTGACCATTCAGTTGAGCAAAATAGTTCTTCAGTGCTTGTTTAACTGAGTCACGCAAAGGCTTTTGAGTTACCTGATCTTGTGAATTTACAGTAGCAACGGTTAGTACGTCAGAATTTACGCGTTGTTCGAACATAGTTCTGTCAGCTCTTTTCTTTATATTACGCAAAATTTTCGAAATATGCCTTCAACACCTCCAGCTGTTCGCTGGCATCCTCTATGGTGTTGAATGTGCGCCGGAACTGGTCATCAGGAGCATGTTCCCGGAGATACCAAGATACATGCTTACGTGCGATACGGGCTCCCTTGCCTGGACCATAAAAGTCGTGCAATTCCCGTATATGCTCGTTCATTAAACGCTGCACTTCGCCAATTGGCATCGGTGGCAGCAGTTCCCCTGTTTCCAGATAGTGCTGGATTTCCCGGAAGATCCAGGGTCTTCCCTGAGCAGCGCGGCCTATCATTAGGGCATCAGCCCCAGTGTATTCAAGCACTGCTCTGGCCTTAAGCGGGTCAGTAATGTCACCATTGGCAATAACCGGGATGGCAACAGTCTGCTTAACTGTCCGAATATTGTCATACTCCGCTTCTCCGTTAAACAGACAGGCACGAGTCCTGCCGTGAATCGTTAGAGCCTGAATACCACAATGCTCGGCCAATTGGGCAATTTTTACACAGTTTCGTTCTTCTGGCGACCATCCAGTGCGAATTTTCAGCGTAACAGGAACATCTACTGCGTTTACAACAGTGGAAAGGATCTTTTCGACCAATTCCGGGTAACGCAGTAAAGCTGAACCTGCCAACTTACGATTCACTTTCTTGGCTGGGCACCCCATGTTGATATCAATGATTTGAGCACCATTAGCGACGTTAATTTTCGCTGCTGCTGCCATCTCATCTGGATCATTACCGGCAATTTGCACGGAACGAATTCCCGGTTCGTCACTGTGAACCATACGCAGCCGAGATTTGTCTGTCTTCCAAACTTGTGGATTGGAAGAAAGCATTTCCGATACTGCCATTCCCGCACCCATTGCATAGCATAGTGACCGAAATGGACGGTCGGTTATGCCAGCCATTGGGGCCGCAATAAGACAGTTTTTCAGCTGGTATTGTCCGATACGCATAGACGAAAAAAGAGTGGCCATACTGTGACTGCAAGGGCGCGTATATTACGCATTTTTCGCAAAATATGAAAGGCCAAACTTTGAGCAAATCGACATTTGTTACAACTTTTTTCCAGCTTTTATTCTGGAGTAAATATAATTATTCATAAATAACATGGTGTTATATGTTATTGGTAAAGTTTACCACTTAAGATTTTTCTATCAGTAAGTTTTCTGATAGCACGGATTACCACCAGTAAGTGATCAAAAGTTACTCTTATTTATCATAACAAAATAAAATAATTTTAATTTGTTACTATTTTTACCCCAGATATCCGACACCACTCTTCTTGTTCCGCAACAGGATCTATCGTGAATTTATCAGTATAGGCTTGAATAACACTTTCTGCCTGACTTGCTAACACACCAGATAATCCTAACAGCCCCCCCGATTTTGGTAATGCACCAATTACAGGGGCAAGCTCACGTAAGGGGCCTGCCAGAATATTAGCAATTACTACGTCAGATTCAAGATTGTTTGGTTGATCTTTCGCCAGATATAGTGTTAAACGCTCCAGAACGCCGTTACGCTCTGCGTTATCTCGGCTAGCTTGAATGGCTTGTGGATCGATATCTATGCCAATAGCGTGCGCTGCACCGAGTTTTAATGCAGCAATTGCCAATATGCCGGAGCCGCAACCAAAATCAATGATGGTTTTACCCTCTAGATTAAGGCCATCCAGCCATTGAAGACATAATGATGTAGTTGGATGGGTACCTGTACCAAAAGCCAGCCCAGGGTCTAGCATGACATTGACAGCATTAGGATCAGGAATGTCACGCCAGCTTGGACAGATCCAAAGACGGTCACCAAAACGCATTGGGTGGAAGTTATCCATCCATTCGCGTTCCCAGTCTTTATCTTCCAGTTGCTCAATTTTATGAACAAATCCTTTACCCAGTAGGGGAACTTGTTCAAGTTGGCGGATAACTGCTTTCATATCAGTTTCAGCATCATAAAGCCCGATGACGTCTGTATCTCCCCACAAACGGGTTTCACCTGGCAGGGGCTCGAATACAGGGTTATCGTGGCTGTCCTGAAAAGTGACTGATACTGCTCCACTTTCCATCAGATTATCTCCTAGGGATTCAGCTAGCTGTCCTGTGGTATTTAATCGAAGTTGTATCCAAGGCATAAAAATTCTCTTTATTAAAAATGAGTTAAAACGACCAGCTTAATGAAGCTTGATCACTCGTTGTGACAACCGGTGGCCGACGGTATTACTAATCCCAAAAGCCAGCAGGCTGAATAGCAGTGATGGTACGATCGGATGAAAGTTTAATAGCTGAATATTGAAACTGGCGAGCAGGGTGTAACTTGCTGCCCCTGTCATCATTGAGTTGACTGCGCCATATGCATTAGCTTTTTCCCAGTACAGTCCCAGCACTAATGGCCAGAGGAATACGGCTTGTAAGCCCCCGAAAGCCAGTAGATTCAGCCAGATGATCATTTCTGGTGGACGCCAGGCAGCTAAAAGTAGCAACAAGCCAAGAACCAAGGTAGAACAATTGGAAATCCGGGCCAATTTTTTTTCTTGAGCGATTTGTTGTGGAAACAGGTTTAGATAGAGATCTTTTACGATCGTGGCAGAAGATTGCAGCAATTGTGCATTGATCGTTGACATAATTGCCGCCATCGGCGCGGCCAGAAAAATTCCGGCTGCGAATGGTGGCAACACGGTGATCATCAGTGTTGGGATCACTTGATCGGGAATGGTCAGATCCGGAATAATTGCCCGGCCAAGAGCACCTGCCAAGTGCATACCAAACATGAGGATGGTCATGACGATGGTACCGATGATAATCCCATGATGGACGGCTTTGCTATCGCGGTAGGAGATGCAACGAACTGCGGTATGAGGTAGCCCGATAACGCCAAAACAGACGAGTATCCAAAAAGATGCCATGAAAGGCCCGTTGAGGATATGGTCTGCTCCCTGTGGGGAAACTAATTCAGGATTAATAGCTCGTAATGTGGCAACAGCTTCCGGCAAACCACCGGCCTTATAGATAACCGCTACTAGCAGTAGAACTGTGCCTAGCAGCATGACCAGCCCTTGCAGGGCATCATTGAGGACTCCTGCTCTAAAACCACCAAATGCGGTATAGAGAGCGATAGAGATACCAAAAATCATCAATCCAGTGCCATAAGGGATACCTGCGGCGGTCTCTAGCAGGCGTGCGCCGCCAATAAACTGAACTGTCATCGCTCCGATAAAAGCTACTAAAAGGCTTAAGCTGGCAAACCAAACCAGAAAACGACTGCCATAGCGGGCATACAGCATGTCATTGAGAGTGACGGCATTATAGCGACGGGCGAGAATGGCAAATTTTTTACCCAGTACGCCAAGGGACAGCCATATTGCTGGTAACTGAATCAGAGACAGTAATACCCATCCAAGGCCATATTTATAAGCTG
The DNA here is from genome assembly GCF_011189575.1 of Photorhabdus cinerea. Lineage (GTDB taxonomy): Bacteria > Pseudomonadota > Gammaproteobacteria > Enterobacterales > Enterobacteriaceae > Photorhabdus > Photorhabdus cinerea. The sequence continues at coordinate 42,876 of NZ_PUJW01000012.1, read as the reverse complement.
CTCCTGGCCCGCCAATAAATGAGCTGGCACTGATATAGGTCGCGGTGATGGTCATTGCCAGCACAAAGCCACCCATTGAGCGGTTACCAAGGAAATATTCAGTCAAGAAAGAACCTTGCTGGCGGCGTCTATAAGCGTAAATTGATAAAAGAAATACCAAAGCAAGGTAGCCTAGCAGAGGTAAGATAACTTCACTTTGCATTCTCATCCTCCAATGGGACTTCTTTGAAAATAAATTTAACCATCAACCAGCAGAGGATGATAAATGTTACAGGCAGTAACAAACATGCCATTTCAAACCAGCGCGGTAAGCCAGTGACACTAGGAGTATCATCGGGCAAATAAGCTGTCAGCAGCCAGCCAATAAGATAGGCAAATGTCAGGAACATTGCCCAGCGTGCTTCTTTATGGGATTGAACAAATCGTCTGTCCATTCGTTCTTCCGGTAATTAAATAAGATGGGAAGGGAAGGATTGTACGGCAAGATATGGATTTATTCAGGCAAAATATGATGACGAAGTAAATAATTTTAGTTTTGCTGAAAAATTAATACCGTGAAACGCAATATGAAATTAAATTATTGTTGGCAGTAATTTGTCTAATATTTGTCACCATGTTTGCTATAGTAGGGAAAATTAAAAATATTGGTAAAATATTTTTATCGATAGTGACTATTCCTATTGGAAGAATCTACTATTCTACGGAAATTGGCCTGACTAATATCAGGAATATCAAACTTTACTCATTGAAAAAATTTAGAAGAATAGGTTGAACAGTAGCTGAATCAATAATAAGGAATAGAGTATGTATGATTATATTATTGTTGGTATTGGTATTGTCGGGCTTGGCGTTGCTAACGCGTTGCAGGAAGCTCAGCCGAACATCAAGATATTGATGTTAGATAAAGAAAACACGCCAGCCAGGCATCAGAGCGGTCATAATAGCAATGTGGTGCATTCAGGTATTTATTATAAACCCGGCAGCCTGAAGGCTCGTTTGGCGACGCGTGGTAATAAAACCATGTTCTCCTTTTGTCGCGAGCATGATTTGTACCATGATCGCTGTGGTAAGGTGATTGTTGCCACACAGCCGAAAGAATTACCATTGCTAGAAAATCTCTATCAGCGTGGATTACAAAATGGTTTGGAAATTAGCCGACTAAACCGTTTGCAACTTAATGAGCGTGAGCCGCATGTTAATGGGTTAGAAGCGTTACTTGTTCCCGATGCTGGTATTGTGAACTATAAAGAAGTTGCAAATAAAATGGCAGAGATCATCCAGCGGCGCGGTGCGACTTTGATTTATGGTCAAATGGTTACAGATATTAAAGAACGCAGTGACAAAGTAGACGTTATCACGCCACAAAATAGTTATCAGGCAAAATGGTTGATTAATTGCGCCGGGTTGCATAGCGATTGTATCGCCTGTTTGGCCGGTTATGATATCGGTATGAAAATCATTCCCTTTCGCGGTGAATATTATGTGTTAAATAGTGAAAAAAACGATTTGGTTAACCATTTAATCTACCCAGTACCGAATCCGGATTTCCCTTTCCTTGGTGTACATTTTACCCGCATGTATAACGGTAAACGTGATATTGGCCCGAATGCGGTACTGGCATTTAAGCGAGAAGGCTATAAGAAAACCGATATTAATCTGAAAGATCTTAGTGAAATATTGAGTTACCGTGGTTTTTGGAAAATCGCTCGAGCTTATTTTGGTGAAGGAATGGCGGAGATGTACCGTTCATTATGTAAAAAACGGTTTGTTGCCAATGCCCGTTGCTTGATACCTGAACTCAATGTCGAGGATATTGTTCCTGGCTCCTCTGGTGTGCGTGCCCAAGCACTGACTGCCGATGGCAAGTTGGTTGATGATTTTCATATCGTTGCTGGTAAGCGCTCACTACACGTTTGCAATGCGCCTTCACCGGCAGCAACGGCTTCAATTGAAATAGGCCGTGAAATTGTTCACCAGTATTTGTCTGCTTAAATGGGTGATAAATAAAATAACTATGACTCTATAAAAAAGGAGCGTTTGAACGCTCCTTAAAATATGTGGATGTTATTAAACCGGGTTTAAGTTTCCTGTAATCCCAGTTTTTTCTCCAGATAGTGAATATTCGTGCCACCATTCTGGAAGTTTTCATCATTCATAATCGCTTGCTGAAGTTCGATATTTGTCTTGATGCCATCGATAATCAGTTCTGCCAATGCATTTTTCATCCGGGCAATGGCGTTATCTCGATTTTCACCGTAAGTAATCAACTTACCAATCATTGAATCATAGTAAGGAGGCACGGTATAGCCGGCATAAATATGCGATTCCCAACGCACACCAAATCCACCCGGTGAGTGGAAACGGGTAATTTTACCTGGGCTTGGCAGGAAAGTGTTTGCATCTTCGGCGTTAATACGGCATTCAATAGCGTGACCACGAACAATAACGTCTTTCTGTTTAATTGAAAGCGGCATCCCTGCGGCAATCCGTAATTGCTCTTTAATCAGGTCAACACCGGTAATCATTTCTGTCACTGGGTGTTCAACCTGAATACGAGTATTCATCTCAATGAAATAAAACTCGCCGTTTTCATACAGGAATTCGAAAGTACCTGCACCACGATAGCCAATTTCGATACATGCGTTGGAACAGCGCTCACCAATGTTGCGACGCATTTCTGGCGTGATACCCGGTGCAGGGGCTTCTTCAACAACTTTCTGGTGACGGCGTTGCATAGAGCAATCACGTTCAGCCAAATAAATTGCTTGACCCTGACCGTCAGCCAGTACTTGGATCTCAATATGACGTGGATTTTCAAGGAATTTTTCCATGTAAACCATATCGTTATTGAAAGCAGCTTTTGCTTCCGCACGGGTCATATTGATTGATTGTTCCAGATCTTTATCATTGCGGACGACGCGCATACCGCGACCGCCACCGCCACCGGATGCTTTGATGATCACGGGATAACCGATGCGTTTAGCAATGGTTTTATTTTTCTCTGTGTCATCAGACAGTGGGCCATCAGAGCCAGGTACACAAGGAACGCCGGCTTTTTTCATCGCATTGATAGCGGAAACCTTATCACCCATCAGGCGGATCGTTTCTGCTTTCGGGCCAATAAAAATAAAGCCAGAACGTTCAACTTGTTCAGCAAAGTCTGCGTTTTCAGACAGGAAACCGTAACCAGGGTGAATGGCTACTGCACCCGTGATTTCTGCCGCCGAAATAATCGCCGGGATATTCAGATAGCTTTTTGCAGAAGCTGCCGGGCCAATACAGATAGTTTCGTCTGCCAGCAGTACGTGTTTTAAGTCACGATCCGCAGATGAATGTACCGCAACGGTTTTGATCCCCAACTCTTTACAAGCTCGCAGGATACGCAGTGCGATTTCACCACGGTTAGCAATTACAATTTTATCAAGCATGGGAACGCCTCGTTATTCGATGACGACCAACGGCTCGTCAAATTCAACGGGTTGACCATTTTCTACAAGAATCGCTTTAACCACACCGGCTTTGTCGGCTTCGATCTGGTTCATCATTTTCATAGCTTCAACGATACACAGGGTATCACCCACATTGATACGTTGGCCGATTTCAATAAATGGTTTCGCATCTGGGCTAGGTGTACGGTAGAAAGTACCCACCATTGGAGAACGAACAATGTGACCACTGATTTCAGCTGATCTTTCGCTGATAGTTTCTGGCAGAGCTTGAGAAGGTGCAACAGCGTTAGCCAGCGCAGGTTGTTGCGCCTGGACAGGAATATATTGTTGAGCTGCCGGAAAACTCTGGGGGGCTAATGCGCGGCTGATGCGCACTGACTCTTCCCCTTCAGAGATTTCCAGTTCAGAAATGCCAGATTCTTCAACCAGCTCGATCAGTTTTTTTATCTTACGAATATCCATGAGTGTGATTCCGTACTCTTCTGTTTCATTTAGTTGAGTTTTGACAAGCGGTTTACCGCTGCCTGTAATGCAAAGCTATAGCCATCTCCCCCTAAACCGCAGATTACACCAACGGCAAGATCTGAAAGGTATGAGTGATGACGAAATGGCTCGCGAGCGTGAACATTGGAGAGGTGGATCTCAATAAATGGGATCTTTACCGTCAACAATGCATCACGCAGTGCCACGCTGGTATGCGTGAATGCAGCTGGGTTAATTAAGATAAAATCAGTATTACCCTGTGCAGAATGAATTCTGTTTATCAGCTCAAATTCTGCGTTGGATTGCAGATGACTGAATTTAATCCCCAATTTATGGGCTTTTTCAGACAATTTGCTGACGATATCATCGAGCGTTAAGCTGCCGTAGATATCGGGCTCCCGGGTTCCCAACATATTTAGGTTAGGGCCATTAAGGAGTAAAATGTGAAACTTGTCTGCCATTGTGCTGGTATCTCCGGCAATTTGTCAACAATCGCCTCAACATAATCCGCTGTTAACGATTTGTCATCTTTTTATAACCGTCACTAAGCTTGTTTCTGCGGTAAAGCGCGACATTATAACCATATCGTGGCATTTAGCAGCTAAATACTGGTCTTATCAGAGAAAATGTCAAGAATAAAACAGCCGTACTTTCGAGGCTAGTCACAATTCTCAACGAACCTTGACTAACGTCCGTCCTGTTACTTGGTTAGCTATTAATTTATTCGCGTATTCTATGGTTTGATCCAGTGTTATCTCAGTGGTTATCTGTTGATAAAAAGAGGCGGGCAACAGTTTTTGCAGGCGCTGCCATACAGCAGGCCGCTTTATTGATGGAACAGTGACAGAATCTACTCCTTGCAGACGTATATTCCGTAAAATAAATGGCATAACTGTTGTTGGCAAATTGACTCCACCAGCGAGCCCACAAGCTGCAACAGTGCCGCTGTAGTGAGTTTGAGCCAGTATTGTTGCCAGTACATTATTGCCCACCGTATCAATTGCTCCAGCCCAAAGCTGTTTTTCTAGCGGGCGAGGGGGACGGTTAAATTCATCGCGTGGTAGAACTTTTTTTGCTCCAAGGGAGAACAGGTATTCGTGATTTTCCTGCCTGCCGCTGACAGCAACAACGGAATAGCCGAGTTGTGAAAGTAGTGCTACCGCAGTACTCCCTACACCGCCGCTGGCGCCAGTCACAATGACATCACCATTTTCTGGTGTGACTCCGCCTTCTTCCAGGGCTATAACACATAGCATTGCAGTAAAGCCGGCAGTACCAATGATCATTGCCTGTCTGCTATCCAAACCTATTGGTAAAGGTGTCAGCCACTCTCCTGAAACTCGGGCTTGCTCTGCCAGGCCACCCCAATGATTTTCTCCTACACCCCAGCCAGTTAGCAGCACGTGCTGACCGATGTGAAAACGGGGATCTTCAGTACTATGCACAATTCCTGAAAAATCAATACCTGGTATCATCGGGAACTGGCGGATAATTTTTCCTTTACCTGTGATTGCTAATGCATCTTTATAATTCAAGGTTGACCAGTGAATATCAACGGTAACTTCTCCTACAGGCAGAAGGGAGGAGCTAACTTCCTGTATAGAAGCTGATAATTGATTCTGTTGTTGCTCAAGTAGCAGGGATTTCATTATTGTGCTGCTCTCTGGTAAGTGATTTTCTTATCAAATAATAATAGATAAAAATTGGCAGTTTACATAAGAAATATAAGAAAAAATAAAGTTTTGATGGATTGTAAAACGGAATTTGTTCGCGTTTTTTCTATGTTGTTTCAGCATGTTGCGAGCTATTTCAGAAAATTCTGTTTTTTATTATATTGCAGCAGGAAGTATTGTATTTGACGTGGAATTTATTACATGATTAGCTGGTTCGTTACACAGACTGATAGTTGCAGTGATTATCGGAAATAATGAGTAAAAACGTGGACTTTAGTGAGTTTACAGGCACACCGACGGGTTAGAATAGAGATATGTGGATCGGCTATCGCAGTAACGGTGGCACTATCTATAATGTTGAATTATGCAAAATCGGGTGGTTTCTACATTTCGTTATGGAACAATTGGCAAAATTAACCCATTTTTATGCAGTTTTTTTCTGCTCTGTTTAAGAAAAGTAACGTAGAATATTGCGTTGTTGATATGAATAACGTAGCCACTTTTTTATTGAAGCAGGTGCTGATGCGCCTTGTCGCTGCTTCATGTGGTTGGTAGAGTAGACGGGTTTCATTCCGTCCCCAGCTTGCAGGATTATCCTTTCGCTATGTTTAAAAAATTTCGTGGCATGTTTTCCAACGACTTGTCTATTGACTTGGGTACCGCCAATACCCTTATTTATGTCAAAGGTCAGGGTATTGTATTGAATGAACCTTCTGTAGTTGCAATCCGTCAGGATCGTGCAGGTTCATCGAAAAGTGTTGCAGCCGTTGGGCAAGAAGCAAAACAAATGCTGGGCCGCACCCCGGGCAATATCGCTGCAATTCGTCCGATGAAAGATGGTGTGATTGCTGATTTTTATGTTACAGAGAAAATGCTGCAACACTTTATTAAACAAGTTCATAGCAACAGTTTTATGCGCCCAAGCCCACGGGTGCTGGTTTGTGTGCCAGTCGGTGCAACGCAGGTTGAACGTCGGGCAATTCGTGAATCTGCACTCAGTGCTGGAGCCCGTGAAGTATTTTTGATTGAAGAACCCATGTCTGCGGCTATCGGCGCTGGTTTACCTGTTTCTGAAGCGACAGGTTCAATGGTTGTGGATATTGGAGGCGGTACCACGGAAGTGGCGGTTATTTCTCTGAATGGGGTTGTTTATTCATCATCTGTACGCATCGGTGGTGATCGTTTCGATGAAGCCATTATCAATTATGTCCGCCGTAATTATGGTGCGTTGATTGGTGAAGCGACTGCTGAGCGTATTAAACACACTATTGGTTCAGCCTATCCCGGCGATGAAATGTTGGAGATCGAAGTTCGTGGTCGTAATTTGGCTGAAGGCGTACCTCGTGGTTTTACCCTTAATTCCAACGAAATTCTTGAAGCTCTGCAAGAGCCATTAACAGGTATCGTCAGTGCTGTCATGGTTGCCCTTGAACAGTGCCCACCAGAATTGGCTTCCGATATTTCAGAACGAGGCATGATTCTGACCGGTGGTGGTGCGCTACTGCGTAATCTTGATCGTTTATTGATAGAGGAAACCGGTATTCCTGTCATTGTTGCGGAAGATCCATTGACATGTGTTGCCCGTGGCGGTGGAAAAGCACTTGAAATGATTGATATGCATGGTGGTGAACTCTTCAGCGAGGAGTGAGTGTTAACTTGCAAGTGGGGGAGGGATGACAGGTAGATTCAGACCTCTTCGCTATTGTTGTCTGGATTCCATTGCTTATGAAACAGTACAGTTTGGAATAGCACAGCTTATGAAGCCAATTTTTAGCAGAGGGCCTTCTCTGCAATTACGACTTTTTTTTGCTGTTATTGTTGCCATTACTCTGGTCGTGGCGGATAGCCGCCTTGATGCTCTCAGTAAAGTACGTAGTTATATGGATACAGTAGTCAGCCCATTTTATTTTCTTGCTAATGGTCCACGTCAAGTACTTGATGGTGTGTCAGAAACGCTTGCCTCCCGTGAACAACTTCAATTGGAAAATCGCGCCTTACGCCAAGAATTATTGATGAAAAACAGCGATATGTTGTTATTAGGGCAACTTAAACAGGAAAATTCCCGCTTGCGTGAGTTATTGGGATCACCTTTGCGTCAGGATGAGCATATGATGGTGACACAGGTGATCTCCGGTAAGGCTAATCCTTATAGTGATCAGGTGGTAATCGATAAGGGCTCAAGAGAAGGCGTTTATGAAGGGCAACCGGTTATCAGTGATAAAGGCATTGTTGGTCAGGTTGTTGCTGTCAGCCAGTTTACCAGCCGGGTATTGCTGATTTGTGATACGACTCATGCTCTGCCAATACAGGTCTTGCGTAATGATATTCGGGCTATTGTTGCTGGTGCGGGTTGTGCTGATGATTTGCAATTTGAGTTATTGCCAAGCAATACAGATATTCGGGTTGGGGATGTATTAGTCACTTCTGGATTAGGTGGCCGCTTTCCTGAAGGGTATCCGGTAGCTGTGGTTTCGTCAGTTAAAGTCGATAATCAACGGGCCTATACTGTGATTAAAGCTCGGCCAACGGCAGAGTTACAGCGTTTGCGTTATTTACTGTTATTGTGGGGAGCGGACAATAACCCATCCAAGCCATTACCTCCATCAGATGTTTATCGGGTGGCCAATGAGCGTTTAATGCAAATGATGCCTCAAGTATTGCCACATGCAAATGAAATGGGACCACCAGCACCCTCTTCTGTTTCTGATGAAATAACCAAAACAGCAGAAACAGTGAAAAATTCTGAGCTGACAGTGACGTCTGCTAAATTTATAAGCGTGGGAAATCATTAATGAATCAATACCGAAGTCATGGGCGTTGGATCATTTGGTTATCTTTCTTGATTGCAATGGTGCTGCAAATTATGCCTTGGCCGGAGCAAATTTATATGTATCGGCCTACCTGGTCAGCACTATTGCTCATTTATTGGGTGATGGCATTACCCCACAGAGTCAGTGTTGGTACCGGTTTTGTTCTGGGGATCATCATAGATTTGATTCAGGGAGCAACGTTGGGTGTTAACGCTTTGGCTTACAGTCTTGTTAGTTATTTGGTGTCATTTAAGTTTCAATTGTTTCGCAATATGGCACTTTGGCAGCAGTCTTTAGTCGTCGTTGCTTTATCAGTGCTGATGGACCTTAGTGTTTTTTGGGCAGAATTTTTGTTATCAAATGTTGCTTTTCATTCAGAAGTATTCTGGAACAGTTTGGTCAATGGTATTCTTTGGCCGTGGTTATTCCTGTTAATGCGAAAAATCCGGCGTCAATTTAATGTGCGTTAATGTTAATGTGCATTAATGATTGAGCTGTGGTTTTTAATGCTCTGACGAAGGGTTTATTCCAGTAAACATTATTGATACCGGTTGTTCTTTCTAATAAATCGTGGATACGGACAAGCACATATAACTTATAGGATACATATAGATATAGTACGTGAGGATGACTTACTTTGCTCGCCTTTGGGCTATATTAAGTGCGTTCAAAAGTTAATACTTTTGTCTGAATTCTGTTTAAGCTCACTCTGTTTATTACAAAGAAGAGCAAATGAAATAGCTTAATGGTATAGGTAGTAAAGGATAATATCATCATGAAAACCTTCTATTTGGCTTCTGGCTCGCCAAGACGACGTGAGCTGGTTGAATTATTGGACTTTAAATTTGAAATTCTTTCTCCTCAAATAGAGGAGCAATGGCAAGAGGGTGAAACTTCACGTCAATATGTCAGTCGATTAGCAAGAGATAAATCTCTGGCGGGGGTTGCTATTGCGCCAGAGGATTTTCCGGTGTTGGGAGCTGATACGATTGTTGTATTAAATGATAAAATTCTGGAAAAACCGCGTAATGAACAACACGCCATTGAAATGCTCAGCACACTTTGCGGTCAGTGCCATCAGGTAATTACAGCTATTGCTTTATCAGATAGTCAGCGTACTTTAAGTGATATAGTTGTTACGGATGTGACTTTTCGCCAGTTATCTACGCAGGAAATTTTGGATTATGTAGCATCTGGTGAGCCAATGGACAAAGCGGGTGCTTATGGTATTCAAGGAAAAGCGGGTTGCTTTGTCAAAACGTTAAACGGTAGTTATCACGCAGTAGTTGGTTTGCCATTGGTGGAAACGCATGAATTAATCACAAAGTTTTTTGCGTTAGTTGATGGAAAGAGGAACACATGACAGCAGAGTTATTAGTCAACATAACACCGTCTGAAACGCGCGTTGCCTACATTGATGGTGGGATCTTGCAGGAAATCCATGTTGAAAGAGAAGCCAAAAGAGGAATTGTTGGCAATATTTACAAAGGTCGTGTAAGCCGGGTATTACCTGGAATGCAAGCGGCTTTTGTGGATATTGGATTGGAAAAAGCCGCCTTTCTGCATGCCTCAGATATTATGCCTCATACGGAATGCATTGCTGGTGAGGAACAAAAGAACTTTCATGTCCGAGATATTGCTGAGCTGGTTCGTCAGGGGCAGGACTTAATGGTTCAGGTCGTGAAAGATCCGCTTGGCACCAAAGGAGCCAGGCTAACTACGGATATTACATTGCCTTCCCGCTATCTTGTATTTATGCCCGGTGCTTCTCATGTCGGGGTTTCACAACGTATTGAAAGTGAAGCAGAGCGTAATCGCCTGAAAAATATTGTGGCTGACTATTGTGATGAGCATGGTGGTTTCATTATTAGAACGGCTGCTGAAGGGGTTGGTGACGATGAGTTAACTCAGGATGCGGCTTTCCTGAAACGACTGTGGAGTAAGGTAATAGAGCGTAAAAAGCGCAATGTCACCAAAAATAAACTTTACGGTGAACTGGCTCTGGCTCATCGTATTCTACGTGATTTCGCCGGAGCGGCTCTTGATCGTATTCGTGTAGATTCTCGTTTAACGTTTAATCAGTTACAAGAATTTATTAGTGAATATATTCCTAAAATGACCGCCAAGCTGGAACTTTATAACGGTAATCAACCTATTTTCGATCTGTTTGATGTAGAAAATGAGATCCAGCGGGCACTTGACCGTAAAGTTGAATTGAAGTCAGGTGGTTATCTGATTATTGACCAAACAGAAGCGATGACCACAATTGATATTAATACCGGAGCATTTGTCGGACACCGTAATCTGGAAGAAACTATCTTTAATACTAATATCGAAGCGACGCAGGCGATTGCCAGACAGTTAAGATTGCGTAATCTGGGTGGTATTATCATTATTGATTTTATTGATATGAACAGCGAAGACCACCGTCGGCGAGTATTAGCTTTTCTTGAACAGGCGCTGAGTAAAGATCGCGTTAAAACAACGATTAATGGTTTTTCACAGCTAGGATTAGTAGAAATGACGCGTAAGCGAACCCGTGAGAGCATAGAGCATATACTCTGTGACGATTGCCCTACTTGTAATGGAAGGGGAACGGTGAAATCTGTTGAAACGGTCTGTTATGAGATTATGCGTGAAATTGTGCGTGTTCACCGGGCAGTTGATGCAGATCGCTTTCTTATTTATGCATCGCCAGCCGTAGTCGAAGCGCTGAAAGGGGAAGAATCTCATGCACTAGCAGAAGTGGAAATTTTTGTCGGTAAACAGGTAAAAGTTCAGACAGAACAGCTCTACAGTCAGGAACAGTTTGACGTAGTTATGATGTAATAACCATCTGGTTTGCTGACATAACAGCACTGGCAACCAAGGAGATACGTGTGAGGCGACTGCCGGGAGTATTATTAGCGACAGCCGCAATAGTCATTATCATTGTGGCTTTGCTTGTCAGTGGATTGCGTTTTCTATTGCCACATATTAATAGCTATCGTCCGCAATTGCTCGCTAAAGTTGAGTCAATTATCGGTGTACCTGTTGATGTTGGATATATTGCGGGAGAATGGGAATCTTTCGGGCCTGTTCTTGAACTACGCGATATTAGTGTGAAAACTGCAAGTGCAGATGTGAAAGCTAAAAAAATCACGGTTGCATTGGATATCTGGTTATCTCTGTTAAGAATGCAGTGGAATTTCCGCGATCTTACTTTTTATCAGTTGCAAGTGAATTACCATCAACCGCTGTTTAATGCTCAAAGTGGTAATATGCTTTCCCAATCAGATACGTTTTCTGATTTGTTTCTCGAACAGTTTGACCATTTTAATTTGCAAGATAGTCGCTTTACTTTTTTGACCCCCTCCGGTGAGCAGGCAGATCTGCTGTTACCACGATTAACCTGGCTGAATAAAAATAACCGTCATCGTGCGCAGGGGGAAATAAGTCTCTCTTCTATCAATAATCAGCATGGGAATGTACAAGTTAAATTTGATTTGCGTGACACTAATGGCGTATTGGATAACGGTACTATTTATTTACAGGCAGATAATGTTGATATTCACCCATGGCTGAGTCATTGGTTGCAGGATAATACCGGGCTTAAAGATGCTGAATTTAGCTTGTCTAGCTGGATTATGCTTAAAGATGGGCGAATTGATGGCGGCCAACTGCAATTACGCCAGGGAGAAGCTAACTGGAAAGTTGCTGACAAACTCCATAATCTTTCTGTCAGTGATTTGGTATTACGGATGCGTCGTCAGGGTAATGGTTGGTTGTTTGATGTACCTGAGTTGGCAAGCTTGGTCACTGACGGCCAGCAATGGCCGTCAGGAAAGGCATCAGTGTTCTATCTACCGGAAGCTAAGAAGTATGATAGCAAAGATCACTGGCGTATCCGGGCAGAAAATATTCAACTTGAACGGTTGAGTAGCATTTTACCCACTTTTTCTTTTTTGACCCCTGACCTTGTCAGGGATTGGGAACATCGCCAGCCACAGGGGTTGGTAAATCATTTTGCTCTTGATATTACACAGGAACTTGCAGATAACTCACACATCAGTGTTCAGTGGCAAGATGTCGGTTGGCAACGCTGGCAGGGATTGCCTTCCATTGATCATTTCTCTGGTTTTCTCAATGGTAGTTTGCAGCAGGGAGAACTGAGTTTTACGTTGAAGGATAGCGTAGTTGATTATCAAGGTATGTTCCGGGCACCGTTTGAGATATTCCAAAGTCATGGTGAAGTGTTTTGGCAGCAGGGTAAACGAGGTTTACAACTTTGGAGCCAGGGGTTGGATTTACAGGCAAAATCGTTGTGGCTTAATGGCGATTTTCGTTATCAACAACCAAAAGAACAGCCTCCGGCGCTAAGTATTCTGGCGGGAATACGGGTTTCTGATGCAGGTGATGCTTGGCGATATTTTCCTGAGTCTTTGATGGGAACATCTCTGACTGACTATCTGACGGCTTCAATTATTAAAGGGCAGATAGAAAACGCAACTTTCGTTTTTCAGGGCAATCCAAAAGATTTTCCATTTACAAAGAATGATGGCCAGTTTCAGATTTTTGCGCCACTGCGCCATGCTACTTTCCAATATCAACCAAACTGGCCGGCATTGCAGGATTTGGATATTGACCTTAATTTCCATAATAACGGCTTATGGATGCTTGCTCCGCAAACGGCACTTGGCAAAGTAAAAGCGGGCAACGTTTCAGCGGTAATTTCTGATTACGGTAAAAAGAAATTGTTAATCGATGCTGATCTTCTGGGAGAGGGTAAAGATATCCATGAATATTTTACCCGTAGCCCGTTAGCAGATTCCGTTGGTAAAACGCTTGATACATTGCAGGTTGGTGGTCAGGTTACTGGTAATTTACATCTGGATATTCCGCTTGATGGCGGCAATGTGGATGCCAGTGGTGAGGTCACTTTAAAGAATAATCATCTGTTGATTAAGCCGTTGGACAGCGAGATGAAAAATGTCAGTGGCCGGTTCCGTTTTAATAATGGTAATTTACAAAGTGATAAATTATCAGTGCAGTGGTTTGGGCAGCCTGTTACTGTTGATTTTTCTACCCAGAATTTACTGAAAAACTATCGGGTGAATGTTGGCTTGAATGCTGATTGGGCTACTGAAAAGTTACCGAACCTGCCACCAGCGATTGCTAAAGAACTGTTTGGCTCCGTTGACTGGAAAGGTAAAGTAGGTATTAGTTTACCGTATCAAGGTAAGGTTCAATATGATGTGAAAATCGACGCTGATTTGTCACAAATGGGCAGCCAGTTACCCGCCTTGAAAGTAGATGAACTGAGAAAACTTAAAGCCCTGCATATTTTGGCTGATGGTGATATGGATCGACTGCACGTGAAAGGCATTTTGGGTAAACAGTATGTATTTAATACTCAATGGCGTTTGGCAGGGAAAAATAGTCAACTGTTACGAGGAATTTTACAAAGTAATAGTGACAAAGTTCCTAACTTACCTGAGAAGTCACTATTGGAGTTGAATTTTCCTTCAATTAATGGTGAAGAGTGGTTGGGGTTGATGACTTCTCTGGTTTCTGGTTCTTCATTTTCAGGAGAGTCAATGTTGCCACAGTACCTGCGGGTATCATTCCCATCATTGGATGCGGGAGGACAGCGTTGGGATCAATTATCGTTGGATGTGGAAAAACAGCCTTGGGGGATGCAGATCAGTGCTAATGGTCAGGAAATTAACGGTAAGCTTAATATTCATAATAATGGCCCGTGGCAGGTGAATCTGAGCCACCTTTACTATAATCCTCAGTGGAACAGCGTTGAGCAACCTGAATTAGATTTACCTAAGCAATCTCAGACAAATACAACTCAGCGTTATTCGCTGAACCGATGGCCGTTATTAGATATCATCTGTTCTGAGTGCTGGATTATGGGATTGAAACTAGGGAAAGTGTCAGGGTCCTTGATACCAGAAGGTAATGCGTTGGTATTAAAAGATGGCAGGGTGGAAAACAGCGTTAGTAAACTCAATTTGGCCGGTCGTTGGCAGGAAAGTACTGTAGGGAATAATACTCATCTTGTGGGACAATTCTCTGGTGAGAGGTTTGATGAAATAGCATCTTATCTTGGTATGGTTGTGCCAATTGTTAATTCACCGTTCACCTTCCATTTTGATTTTAACTGGCAAGATGTACCCTGGAAACCTGATTTGCAAACGCTGAATGGTGATCTTAAAAGTGATTTAGGCAAAGGCGCAATTGAAAAGCTGGGAGGAGGGCGTGCAGGTCAACTACTCAGACTAGTTAGTTTTGATGCTTTGCTGCGTAAATTACAACTCGATTTTAGTGATACCTTTAGTCAGGACTTTGAATTTGACTCAATCCGTGGTGATGCTTCAATAAAAAATGGGGTGCTCAATACCAAAAATTTACGGATTGATGGGTTGATTGCTGATGTGACAACGCAAGGGGAGATTGATTTTGTTCGCCAACAGATCAATATAGAAGCGATTGTCACACCAGAAATTTCGGCTACTGTCGGTGTAGCAACAGCTTTTGTTATTAATCCAGTAGCAGGTGCCGCCCTATTTGCAGCGACTAAGGTTTTGGGGCCGTTATGGAATAAGATATCGGTTATTCGTTACCGGATTACTGGTAATTTTGATCAGCCGAAAATTGATGAAGTTTTGCGTCAACTTAAGGAGAACAGAGGAACATGAGAAACGTCAATGTTGCACTCTTACAGTTATGTAGCGGTGAGAATATCAAACATAATTTGGCGCAAATTGAACAACAAATAAAGCAGTTGCCGGATACTATCAAACTTGTCATGACCCCGGAAAATGCATTGTTGTTTGCTGATGCTGCTCGCTATCGTAAGCATGCAGAACAGCAGGGAGAAGGGCCTTTGCAGCAGGCCGTCAGTGATATTGCGCGCCGTTATGGTATCTGGCTATTAATCGGTTCTATGCCGCTTATCAGTCGTGAAAATCCTGAACAGATAACTAGCAGCAGCTTGTTATTTGATGATCAGGGTGAGATCCGCGCACGTTACGACAAAATCCATATGTTTGATGTCAATATTAATGATGAACATGGAGCATATAACGAGTCTGCTAGTTTCCAGCGCGGGGAACATATTACTGTTGTGGATACGCCTGTCGGTCGTCTTGGGATGACCATATGTTATGATCTGCGTTTCCCTGGGTTGTTTCAGGCGCTACGTGAACAAGGCGCTGAATTGATATCTGTTCCGGCGGCATTTACCCGTTTAACAGGAAAAGCACATTGGGAGCCATTGTTACGGGCCCGTGCTATTGAAAACCAGTGTATTCTGTTAGCACCTGCTCAGGTTGGTGTACATGGGACTCGCCAGACATGGGGCCACTCAATGGCAGTAGACGGCTGGGGGAAAGTGATGAAGAAAAACCCAGATGCAGTCAGTGCACTACAACTGAATGTCAGGGCTGACAGCCTGAAGATTATGCGTGAGCAGATGAAAGTGGTTAAACATAACCGCTTCCGACCGCAGCTGACTTCCCTGATTAAAAAGAATATCGCAAATTAAAGAGTAGCAATTATGAGTTTAACTTCTGTCAGTGAATATTTACTGACTGCAAATAAATTAAGTCATCAAGATCTGTTTTCAGTATTGGGTCAATTGGCTGAGCGCCGGCTGGATTATGCCGATCTCTATTTTCAGTCCAGCTATCATGAGTCTTGGGTATTGGAAGATCGTATTATTAAGGATGGTTCCTATAATATTGATCAGGGGGTTGGTGTTCGAGCAATCAGTGGTGAAAAAACAGGTTTTGCTTATGCAGATCAGATCACACTCAATGCGTTGCAACAAAGCGTGCAGGCTGCCCGTAGTATCGTCCATGAAAAAGGGAATGGTAAAGTCCATACCCTTGGAGAAGTGGCTTACTCTCCACTTTATGCAGCAATTGATCCATTGCAAAGTTTTTCCCGTGAAGAAAAGATCGCGTTATTGCAGCGTGTAGATCAGGTTGCTCGTGCTGAAGATCCGAGAGTACAAGAAGTGAATGCCAGTCTGACAGGGGTCTACGAACGGGTATTAGTTGCGGCAACTGATGGTACTCTGGCTGCTGATATTCGTCCTCTGGTGCGCTTATCTGTCTCTGTATTGGTGGAAGATAACGGTAAACGTGAACACGGTACTGGTGGCGGTGGTGGCCGTTATGGTTATGAATATTTTCTGGAAATGATGGATGGTCAGAATCGTGCAGAACAATTTGCGCGTGAGGCTGTTCGTATGGCGCTGGTGAACCTTTCGGCTGTTGCTGCGCCTGCTGGTACTATGCCTGTCGTTCTGGGGGCTGGTTGGCCGGGAGTGTTGCTGCATGAAGCTGTTGGCCACGGTCTGGAAGGTGATTTTAACCGCCGTGGTACTTCCGTATTCTCTGGTCGGATTGGTGAGAAAGTCGCTTCTGAACTTTGTACTGTGGTTGATGATGGCACGATAAAAGGTCGTCGCGGATCATTGGCGATTGATGATGAAGGTGTTCCTGGGCAATACAATGTATTAATTGAAAATGGCATTCTCAAAGGTTACATGCAGGACAAAATGAATGCCCGCCTGATGGGGGTAGCGCCGACGGGTAATGGTCGCCGTGAATCTTATGCTCATCTGCCAATGCCTCGTATGACTAACACTTATTTGCTGGCGGGCAATTCTACACCGGAAGAAATTATAGGTAGTGTAGAAAATGGTTTGTATGCACCAAATTTTGGTGGTGGTCAAGTGGATATCACTTCCGGTAAATTCGTGTTCTCGACATCTGAAGCTTATCTGATCGAGAACGGCAAGATTACCAAACCAGTGAAAGGTGCAACGCTAATCGGTTCCGGTATTGAGGCTATGCAGCAGATCTCTATGGTAGGAAATGATCTTGATCTGGATAAAGGTGTTGGGGTTTGTGGCAAAGAGGGCCAGAGCGTACCCGTTGGTGTTGGTCAGCCTACTTTGAAACTGGACAACTTGACCGTTGGAGGAACAGCCTGATTTTTTTGCTGTTTATCTGACATAGATCATCATTAAGGATAGTCATGAAGAAGACTTGGTTAGCAGGCGTGTTACTGACTGTTCTAGTTGTGGCTTATGGCACCTTTGCTAAAGGTGTTGGTACGCAAGGTGTTGAGAAAACACTGGCACAGACTGCGGAAACAGATAGCAGTACTTCGGCAATACAAAGGATTGATAGGCTTACTGAACAGAATAATGTGGTAGCTTACTTACGGCAGAATAATAAATTGCCTGATCTATATATTACCAAAAGGCAGGCCCGTGACTTTGGCTGGAATGCAAAACAGGGAAACTTATGTCAGGTTTTGCCGGGGCGGGCAATTGGTGGTGATAAATTTGCCAATCGTGAGAAAAAGTTACCAATGAAACCGAAGCGTCAGTGGTTTGAGGCAGATGTTAACTATCGTTGTGGGCACCGAGGGAGTGATAGACTGGTTTATTCATCTGACGGTCTGATTTATCTGACGTTAGATCATTATAAAAGTTTTACCCTGATGGAGTAACGTTATGCATAAAGTGGAGTTTGATTTTGACCGAATCCCTGATCTGAATATGTTCTATCAGCAGTTTTCTGAGCAATTTGAGTTAGGAGACGAGTTTGGTAACAATCTGGATGCTTTGTGGGATGTTGTGACAGGAGGAATTGGTTTACCTGTGGAGGTCAATTTTATCCATTTTACGCAGCAGAAAAGACGCCATTTTGCCTCGTTAGTACTCTTGTTTGAAGAAGCGGAAGGAGAGCTGGAAGGGGAACTTAGTTTTAATATTGTCCCCTTACAGAATTAGAGCCTTATATATTTATGACAGTTAGGTCGATTCGGCCATATCTTTAAGATACTGGAAAATCTGACGATAAGATTTAGGTGGCTTATTAGCCACCTTTTCTTTTTTGGCATTTCGGATCAGTGTACGCATCTGTTGGCGATCGGTTTGTGGAAAGAGTTCCACAACCTCATCAATAACTTCATCGTTGCCATTAACTAGTTTATCACGCAGCTCTTCTAATTTATGGAACAGAGCAGTTTGCTGATTGTGGCGATTTTTCAGTTTATCAAGTGCGGTAGTAATTGGCTCGACATCTCGGGCACGTAGCATTTTACCGATTAATTGTAACTGGCGACGGCGTCCCTCTCTTTTTATCTTCTGCGCAAGTTCAATGGCCGCCAGCAGATCTTCATCTAACGGGATGCGTTCAAGAGCACTTTTGCCGAGATCAACTAATTCTGCTCCCAGCTTTTTCAATGCTTCTGCATCACGTTTAATTTCGCTTTTACTGACCCAAATTATCTCTTCTTCTTCCTCTTCAGCAGGATAATCATTGAGCCAATCTTCAGGCTGCTTTGCCATGGTGGTTTTCCTTTTAAAAAGGCCGGATTAGGCAGGTTGATTTTGGAGAATGACCTGTAGCCCGGTGGGTGTTAACATCCTAATATTGTGTATTGTAACTGGGAAAAACCCCTGATTACCACTCGGCATTATCTTTGTGGATAAGATGGTTCTGTTTTCTCGACAGATTTTCCCTTTATTTATCAAATTATGGGTAATTAATGAAAATCATTGATCAAATTGCGGAACAACGCAAACAACTGGAAAATGCAGTTTCACAGGCATTAGAGCTGGCAAAAGCGGGTTGTGATGCTGCGGAAGTAGCTGTTAATAAAACAACGGGTATTGGTGTCAGTACCCGCTTTGGTGAAATAGAAAATGTAGAATTCAACAGTGATGGGGCGCTAGGGATCACTGTATATCATCAGCGACGTAAAGGTAGCGCATCGTCAACAGATTTAAGCCCGGATGCCATTAACCGTACTGTCCAGGCTGCGATTGATATTGCTCGCTATACCTCTCCAGACCCATGTGCTGGTCCTGCGGATAAAGCATTACTGGCGTTTGATGCGCCAAATCTTGATTTGTTCCACCCAACAGAATTGGATGCTGATAAAGCAATTGAATTAGCTGCTCGTGCAGAACAAGCTGCATTACAGGCAGATAAGCGTATTAACAATACTGAGGGTGGTAGTTTTAACAGCCATTATGGTATTCGGGTGTTTGGCAATAGCCACGGCATGCTGCAAAGCTATTGCTCTAGCCGTCATTCGATGTCGAGTTGTGTGATTGCTGAAGTTGATGGTGATATGGAACGGGATTATGCATATACCATCAGCCGCCGTTTTGAAGACTTAAAATCGCCAGAATGGGTTGGGCAGGAATGCGCTCGTCGTGTGTTATCTCGTTTGTCGCCACGTAAATTACCGACCATGAAAGCGCCTGTATTATTTGCTGCCGAAGTTGCAACGGGTCTTTTCGGTCATTTAGTTGGTGCTATCAGTGGCAGTAGTATTTACCGTAAATCTTCTTTCCTGCTTGATCATCTGGGTAAACAAATCCTGCCATCATGGTTGACGATTGAAGAACGGCCACACTTGTTGGCGGGGCTAGCATCCTCTCCATTTGATAGTGAAGGTGTGTGTACCAGTAATCGAGATATTATCAAGGATGGTGTATTACAAACCTGGCTTCTGACAAGTTATTCTGCCCGTAAACTGGGAATGGCAAGTACTGGCCATGCTGGGGGTATCCATAACTGGTGTATTGCAGGGCAAGGGCAGGATTTTGCTGGTTTACTGCGTCAAATGGGAAGAGGATTAGTGGTTACTGAACTGATGGGGCAGGGAGTAAGTGCAGTAACCGGCGATTATTCTCGTGGTGCCGCCGGTTTTTGGGTAGAAAATGGTGAGATTCAGTATCCTGTCAGTGAGATTACTATTGCCGGTAATTTGAAAGATATGTGGGCTAATATGGTTACTATTGGGGATGATATTGAAACTCGTAGTAATATCCAGTGTGGTTCAGTGTTACTGCCGGAAATGAGTATCGCTGGCCAATAGAGGCTCACCCACAAGTTAAATTACGAGCTGAATGTAGTTAGTCGTGTTAAACGGCTAACTCTTCATCTCTAATCGTGAGCACTTCATATCCGTCGTTTGTAACCAAAATGGTATGTTCCCATTGAGCAGATAGTTTTTTATCTCGTGTCACGACTGTCCAACCATCTTTCTTCGTTTTGATTTTTGCGGAACCTTGATTAATCATAGGTTCAATAGTAAAAGTCATACCTTCTTTTAGAATTAAACCAGTATCACGATGACCATAATGCAAAACTTGTGGACTTTCGTGCATTTCTCGTCCAATGCCGTGACCACAATATTCGCGCACAACACTATAACCTGCTCGTTCAGCGTGATTCTGAATTGCATAGCCTACATCGCCTAAATGTGCGCCTGGTTTCACCACTTTGATGCCTTCCCACATTGCAGCATAGGTTGTTTTTACTAAATTTTTTGCTGGCAATGACGCTGCTGGGAACAGATACATTTTACTTGAGTCAGCAATAAAACCGTTTTTTTCCAAAGTGATGTCTACGTTAATGATATCGCTATTTTTAATTTTATAATTTCTATTAGGAATGCCATGACAAACAACTTCATTTATTGAAGTATTTAATACATATTGATAGCCATATTGCCCTTTACTTGCAGGACGAGCACCTAAAACATTAACGATAAAGTCTTCTGCTTTATCGTTAATGTCCATCGTGGTAATCCCGGGTTTAATAAATTGATCAAGCATCCTAAAAACTTGTGCAAGTAGTTTGCCTGATTGCCTCATTAGCTCTATTTCGGTGGGAGTTTTTATATAAATATTATTCACCATACACTCCAGATAATAATATGTTTTCTTTTTTGAATTGCTGCTGAATTATTTCACTAAACGTCAAATTAGGATTTAATTCTGCAAGCATCCCCATTTTTATCCAGAACTCAGCCTGAGAATTGATTGAACGTGACATTACGTTACTCGCTTTTCTGATTTCTTCGTGTAGTTCATCAGAGATCTTCACAATGCCCATAAATATAATCCATATATGAAACGTATGTGAAGCATATGCTATGTGTATCTTTATATCAACGTTATTGTTTAATATTTAATTCAATAATCTGTTAGATGGCATGGTATCCAAGTCTTTTTCCCGCAGATTTTTGGTTGGCTTATGCTGGAGTATTGAGCTATTTTCAATTAAGGTCGGAATATTATCTTGCTGGGATTATGTTATACCTAAACAGGTAGATGTGATTATGTTGGCAATGAAGAAAGCATTCAGCGTTATTATTAGGGATGATCTTAAAATCCTTAATAATATCCAGTGGGGTGCAGTATTACATATTACATCACTGCCAGAAACAGGGCGGGATTCCACTTTGCTCATAATTCAACCAAAGATAAGTTCACTGCAAAATTCTCCTGACCATGCCGCTCTCCGGCGTTTCGATGCTTGACTGTCTTTCAGTCTCGTATGTTGTTTGATCACGTGTTAAATAATGCCATATGGGCCGCCCCATCTGGGTCTTTCAGGGATAATTCATCTTCCTGAAAGGTGACATCCAGTATCCAGAGCAGTTCATTTTCGATCCCCCAGTTCCGCCTAATTGTTTTTGCCGCCGCTTTAGCATCCAACGGTAATGAACTCACATACCCGCGTGAATCACAATAGGTTTCTCCTTTTACTCCTCTTTCGTAGGCCACTTCTATCAAACAGTGTAATAGACGGCCAGCGGTGTTGAAGTGTTTCGGGGAGTCCGGTGCTGATTTGCATCACTGTACGTTGTTCTGTACGACTGTATTCCTGATTTTTCTCGGTAAACTCAATGAGTTCATCACTATCATAATGGCGGGCAAAGCAAGATTTAACAAACTCATAGCGCTGTTTTTGATTGTTTGTTTATCCCCATAATAAAATCGTTCCGACGATGATTGATCCAAGAATAAAGATCTTCAATGAAAGCATAACTATCGATGGCTTTGATAATATTCTCAATACAGTATCGGTGGAGAATGCCGTGAGTAAAAGCGGCATGCTGTTTAAGCCATTTAAATTATAACTCGCCAAATTCCTGAATGGATTTCCAGCCAGATGCGCCACTCAGAACAGCCGCACAGACCAGAAAAATCACATCTATTAATTCATGTTTTTCTATTGATATCATCGCGTGGGTCAGGGATATCATTGATATAATTAAAAATAATCAAAATCACCTTTTTATGAAAGAGGATGATCAGATCATTTTAATGATGAAAAGTTCCATAATCGGCTTAGTGGAAACGGTGAATCTGGCGAAGAGTGCAGTGCCGAATAGTCGGAAAGTGAATGGTAAGGTGTTGAGTGGGGATGTCAATCTGAGTGCGGGGGATGTAGGGGCATATTTAAAAGGGGAATCGGATGGACGATACCAACCGCACGGCAACTATCAACCTGCTGGGAACTATGCAGTGAGGGGAGAGTGTTATACCAGAGGCGAGTCTGATGGTAGGTATCTACAAAAAGATGCTGGTACTCGCAGAACTCAAGAAATAGTCGTTTGGAATGGCAGAGTACAAGACCGGGGCGATATGGTGTGCACAGAAAGTATAGCGGGTTGTTTAGTCTATATCAGAACCACCTCTGGTCAATGGTTGCCATTAGAAGTACCTGTTAATCAAAGAGTCTTTTCCACTCAATGGCCTGGGAATTGGTGGGGTAGAATTGAATTTATACCACCTTCGACATTGAGATGGCAGGATGGGGCACAAATAATGAACCAAGTGATATTGTCAAAATAGGAAATACAAAAAAATATAGCTTACGACCACACTAAATAAGTGGTCGTAATCTTATCTCATTCTATCTGTGAAAACGGTAAAATAGATTCATCTGCTGTTAACACCCAGTCATTGTTTTTTTCCTTGTTAAGGATTGATAGTTCAATATTGTAGCCTATGAGTTCTGATAATATATACTTATTCATTAACCCACTTAAATAGCCATCTTTATTTTTGAATGACTCTATAAATTGACAGTTATATTGGTGATTATTTGATTTGTACATGAAAGGCACGAGATATTGCTCTCTACCTTTTTGATAACCATGTCCTTTATTAATTATTTCCCCATGATCGGAAGTATATATCAGTGAATAATTGATGTTCTTTTTGTTAATGACATCATATATATTCTTTATGATTCTATCTGTATAGTGGATAGTTAAGTCATATTTATCAGCATTAGGTAATGCTAACTTATCATCGTTATCGTAATTCTTATAAGGCATATGGCTACCATGTAAATGAATTACGATGAATCTTTTTTCTTCTTTATCTGAAAGAACGTTATGTAATAGAGAGCTTAGGTTGTCATCTTTATAGTTTGTTAATTTTATTATATCGGATTTTTTTGCGATAAATCCGTATTTGGATGAGTGAAGCCCATCCAGCTCTTGCGAACCCAACCAATAAGTCTTATAGCCGTTTGATTTAGCCATTTCTATTATTGATTTATTTTTAAATAAGTTTTCTTCGCTTTCAGGTGTATGAAATGCAAGAGACATAGAGATAGAGTTTCTTGTTATTGGAGCGCTAGAATGTGCGTTATCAATTATACAGCCTCCGTTAGAAGAAAATATATTATTCATGTTTGGTGTCGTATTTAACTCATATCCATATGCACTATAATGAGTTGATAATGATGATTCACCAATTATAAAAATAATAGTGTCAATATCATTATTTTTCTTGCCTATTATTGAATCGTTGAATTTATTTATTTCATTTATATCTGCATACTTATCATTTGAATTTCTGGAAATATACAAATAAGCAAGGTCCCCAATTACAGCGGGATATCTGTCTCTTATAAATCGTCCAACTGTTTTGTCATCCTCTTTAATGTCTGATAATAATTGCTTATCTATAGTAGAAGCACTAAGGAAAAATGTAGTAGAAAAAATAAATATAGGTAATGCTTTAAATGATACGTGATAATGAATGTTTCCTGTCTTCTTAGTTATTAAGTAAAATAAAGCTATTGTTACCATTATTGCTGGAAATAACATTATGAAAAATAAATGACTGACCATAGATAATGATTCTTTTTTATTCGTCTCAACAAATGAATCAAGAACTGATACTGATATTCTTTCGCCAAAAACAAGAGAATAATTTATTTGGATGAGAAGAAAGAAAAGGAGTATACCTCCAATACTGTTTAGGATCTTGTTTTTCTCCTTAATTAAAAGGAAAATCGATAATAACAGTGAAAAAGTTGATAAGTGAGGTATGCTAGAATCTTTTTGAAAGATGAAAGGGTTCAATAGATAAGTTAAACCTAATCCAATAACTATAGCTAAAATATATTTATAATATCTACGATCAATTAATTTCATGTTATTTCGTTTTATGAAAAATAAAGTGTGCATTATTGTACCTTCTTTTGCACTCTATCTCCACAATAGGGCTAGATCTCACATTTTTAATATGGTTATTTTGGGTGAAAATAACTCTTTGTATGCTCAATAAAAATACAAAAAAGATATCAAAACCTATCAATAAAATCATATTGGATATGCGAAATTATCAATATCTGTATAGCGATTGATTTTTATACAAAGCAGAATCCTGCTCTGTTGCCAGAAATGAGTATCGCTGGTTAATAAGAGATACTCAGATTCAATCATTGTGATCAGCCATGATTTAAATGGGCAGACTGAATTAACGGTGTAGCTCACCGGCAGCTTCTGGTTGGTAAAGTAATTCTAATACTTTGACCCGGGTTTCTTCGCCATTTGGCAATTTCCAACTGATTTCATCGCCAATACGAAGACCCAATAATGCAGCACCCAGAGGAGCCATGACAGAAAGCTGGTCTGAACTGTCTTGCAGTGATGCTGGATAAACTAAAGTTCGTACCCGCTCTTCACTGCTTGTTAGATCAAGGAAACGAACCCGGCTGTTCATAGTCACAACGTCTGATGGAATTTCTGCTGGCGGTACAATCTCTGCACGATCCAGCTCCTCATTCAAAGCATCAGCGATACTAGTATCTGCAAACGCCGGTTGTTCCAACAGGGAGTCTAAACGTTCCGCGTCTAATTCGTTGATAATAATTGCTGGTTTAGTCATACCACACTCCAAATGGATTCCAACACAAAATAACACCCCGCACCGTAAGGAGGGGGGTGTTATTTAAAATAATTAACCTGATAGTAGGCTGTTCTTACTCGAAAAGAAAGAGATCATGATCACGAACTGTTTTGTGTTGCTAATGAAAAACGGTGAAAAGCATGATAAGGCCCTGGTGAGTAGGTGATGTTATTCTTCGTCAAATCCCGAATTAAATAGATCAATGATAGCTGCAAGAGCTTGCTCTTCATCTGGACCGTTGGCTTCAACTTCAATATAGCTGCCTTTTTCTGAATCCAGCATCAGCATGGCAATCACACTGCTGGCTTCAGCTTCAACATGGCTATCATTGCGTAAGATAACGTGAGATTTAAAAAGCTGTACCAGGTCATACAGTTTCATTGCTGGCCGGGCATGCATTCCCAACCGATTTTTGATTTCAAGCTTCTGCTTGACGGTCATTATTTTCGCTTTTCGAGAGTACGGTGGCGTGACTGTACGTTTTTGCCACGAGAACGGAAATAATCAGCCAACTGTTCTGCTACATAAACAGAACGGTGTTTACCACCAGTGCAACCAATAGCAACAGTCAGATAGCTGCGGTTATTCGTTTCAAGCATGGGTAGCCACAGTTCAAGATAACTGCGGGTTTGATAGATGAAATTATGCACTTCAGTATGGCGGTCAAGGAAAGCGGCTACGGGACGATCAAGACCTGTCATTGGCCGTAGTTTCGGGTCCCAGTGTGGATTTGGCAGGAAACGTACGTCAAAAACATAGTCAGCATCAATTGGGATACCATGCTTAAAGCCGAAAGATTCAAAAACCATTGTCAGCTCGCGTTCTCGTTTGCCTAGCAGGCGAGTCCTTAACATCTCAGCCAGTTCATGGACTGACATTTCCGAAGTATCGATAATGAGATCAGCTCTTGAACGAAGAGGTTCCAGCAGATCGCTTTCTTGATCAATCGCACTTTCCAGAGAGAGATTTTTGCTTGATAATGGATGCAGGCGGCGGGTATCGCTGTAACGGCGGATTAACGTATTACGGTCAGCGTCAAGAAACAGTAATTGTGGTGAGAAACTGGTTGGTAGTTTAGTCAGTGCTTCTTCGAAAATTTCTGGTGATTCCGGCATGTTTCTTACGTCAATACTGACAGCAGCAGAAATATCGCGGTTAGCCAGCGTATCTGCTAATTCCGGCAGCAATACTACCGGCAAGTTATCCACACAATAAAAACCCATATCTTCCAGCGCGCGCAAGGCAACGGATTTACCTGAACCGGAACGGCCACTGACTATCATCAGCACCATGAGGCGACTCCCCTTAAATTTCTCAGTGGTTGTTATGAGCCACTGTTATCTGTTGCTTTCCATTCATTGCAACAGCTATTCAGTGATAATTGCGTAAAGTTCTTCATCACTTTGTGCTGATCTTAAACGACGGCAGAAATTTTTATCTGCAAGACGTTTGGCAATCAATGACAATGTATGTAAGTGTGTCTGGCATTGATCGTTTGGAACCAGTAAAGCAAACAGCAAATCAACTGGTTGATTATCAATAGCATCAAAAGCAATAGGTTGTTCCAGATTAAGGAAAACCCCAACAGCTTTATCTGAGCTATTTTCATCCAGCTTACCGTGAGGGATAGCAATACCACTACCAATTCCAGTAGTGCCCACTTTTTCTCTGGTCAATATTGCTTCGAATACGATATTCTCTGGTAATTTGAGCTGCTTAGATGCCAGCTCACTGATAATCTCTAAAGCTCGTTTTTTGCTCGAACAATGTACATTATTGCGTGTACATTCGAGGGAAAGGACTGAGCTTAATAGTAAATCTGCTTGGTTATTCATTTTTTTATTCGCTTAGGTGCCTATTGATACCGAATACCAGAGGTTATCTGTGGCATCCGGTATTTTTGCACTGTTTTACAGCAAAACTCCGCTGTTGTTACTGTAGCCTTTGTTAAAAACTACAGCTTTCGTTAAAAGGGTTGTTAATGTTGTCTGAGTTTGTCTTTATGTTTGGTTAGCTGACGAGCTAGTTTGTCGACTAGTCCATCAATTGCTGCATACATATCCTCATGTTCTGAGGATGCGTGCAACTCACCTCCGTTAATATGTATAGTAGCCTCAGCGATTTGTTGCACCTTTTCCACCCGGAGGATTACCTGAGTCAGGTTGATCCTGTCGAAATATTGATCCAGCTTGCTGCATTTTGCAGTGATAATGTCGCGTAATGCATCAGTAATTTCAATATTGTGGCCAGTTATTTTGAGTTGCATATTGTCTTCCTTCTCTGTTCATTTCAAACCAGACGCTTACGTTGGTTTGATGGCGGAATGGATAACGACTCTCGATATTTTGCGACAGTCCGTCGGGCAACTACGATGCCTTGGTTGGTCAGCATGCTCGTCAGTTTGCTGTCACTTAATGGTTTGGCGGGGTTCTCCGCTGCTACCAGTTTTTTCACCAAAGCCCGTATTGCAGTTGAAGAGGCTTCGCCCCCACTTTCTGTATTAACATGGCTGGAGAAAAAATACTTCAATTCAAAAATACCACGCGGGCTATGCAGGAATTTCTGGGTAGTCACCCTGGAAATGGTAGATTCATGCATATCAACCTGGAAGGCAATGTCTGCCAGAACCATAGGTTTCATATGTTCTTCGCCATGTTCGAAAAATTCCTGTTGCTGCTCTACAATGCAACGCGTAACTTTTAGTAGGGTGTCATTTCGGCTTTCCAGACTTTTGATAAGCCACTTCGCTTCCTGCAAGTTATTGCGGATAAACTGGCAATCACTTTCATTGCGTGTATGTTGTCCAAGTTCTGCATAATGCTGATTGATGCGTAAACGAGGAGTGCTATCTGCGTTCAGTTCTACTTGCCAGTGTCCACTTTCTTTTCGAACCAACACATCAGGAATGACATACTGCGATTCACCCGTATTTACCGCCAGGCCAGGTCTTGGTTCAAGTGACTGAATTAAATTTATTACTTCTTTCAGTGTATCTTCTTTCAGGCGACTAAGGCGGATTAAATTACGGAAATCCCGATGACCCAGCAACTCCAGATGTTCGCAGACGATCAATTTTGTTTCTTGCAGATAAGGTGTTTCTGGTGGGAACATTGATAGCTGGATCAGAAGACAATCTTTTAGATCACGGGCTGCGATACCTATAGGATCAAAATGCTGTACCCGTTTTAGCACGGCTTCTACTTCTGCCAGAGTGAGTTGATCGTCACCAATACTGGCAAGAATATCTTCCAGTGGCACAGTGAGATAACCTGTATCATCTATGGCGTCAATAATTGATGTGGCAATGGCTGCATCTGTTTCCGTGAATGGGGTCAGCTCTGCTTGCCACATCAAATAGTCTTGTAGGGTTTGAGTTGTCTCGCCTTGGTAAAGTGGTAATTCATCAGCACTATAGTCATTACGTGTACCAGAAGGCGTTCCGGCTGTGTAAATCTCATCCCAGCTTGCATCTAGTGGTAGCTCGTCTGGCATATCCTTTTGTTGCAGGGCATCAAGCGTATCCATAGCTTCAGTTTCGTTATCAGGAGATTCCTGACTGCCGATTTCCTGGTACTCTTCATCCTGTTCAAGCAAAGGGTTCATTTCTAACGCTTGTTGTATTTCCTGTTGCAGCTCAAGCGTAGAAAGTTGCAACAAACGAATGGCTTGTTGAAGCTGTGGTGTCATAGCCAGTTGCTGACTAAGCCTGAGTTGCAAACTTTGCTTCATAGAATTATTTCAATTCTCCTGGCTGAATTAGAGCCGGAAACCTTCGCCTAAGTAAACGCGCTTCACCTGTTCATTACTAAGGATGTCATTAGGTGTACAATGAGCAATTAGATGCCCCTGGCTAACAATATAAGCACGCTCACATACATCTAACGTTTCACGGACGTTATGGTCTGTGATAAGAACGCCTAGTCCATAATCTCTCAAATGCTGAATGATCTTTTTGATATCGATGACTGAGATGGGATCTACGCCTGCAAAGGGCTCATCCAGTAAAATAAATTTAGGATTAGCTGCTAGCGCACGGGCAATTTCTACACGGCGACGTTCACCGCCGGATAGTGATTGACCAAGGTTGTCACGCAGATGGCTGATATGGAACTCTTCCATTAGCTCTTCGGCACGTTCTTTCCGCTGTTCCTGAGTTAGATCCTTGCGGATTTCCAATACGGCCATCAGATTGTCGAAGACGCTCAGACGGCGGAAAATTGAAGCTTCCTGAGGTAAATAACCAATACCACGGCGTGCCCGTTCGTGAAGTGGCAATAAGCTGATATCTTCATTATCAATGGTAATGGTTCCGGTATCCCGTGAAACAATCCCCACGACCATATAGAAAGTTGTGGTTTTCCCCGCACCGTTGGGTCCAAGCAGGCCAACAATTTCACCGGAGTTCACGTTCAGGCTGACATTTTCAACGACCTTACGGCCTTTATAAGCTTTTGCCAGGTTTTCTGCGTTTAGTGTTGCCATATATTATCGTTACTTACTCTTGTTATTAGCCCCAGGGCTTTCTTCCTGTAACTGAGAAGGTAACAGGACGGTTGTCACTCGTTTACCTTTGTCACTGAATGCTTCCATTTGCTGGGTTGGCACCAAATAGGTGATCCGGTCGCCTTTTATATTGCTGTCCAACTGTTCCAGATAGGCGTTGCCAGTCAGTGTAACCAGCTCTTTATCCATTTCGTAGCGCATTTTGGCACCGCGGCCTTTGATTGGTTTGCCGTTGTCCTGTAACTGATAGAAAGTTACAGGATTACCGAATGCCTCAACAATCATTTTTTTAGAATCACCATTTGGGCGGGTCACAACGACTTTGTCGGCGTGGATATCAATAGAGCCCTGTTTAACGATCACATTTTCTGTAAATGTGGCAGTGTTTCCTGTCATGTCAAGGGATTGCTTGTCAGAATCAATATAAATTGGTTTCTGGGTGTCATCTTTTAGTGCTAATGCGGGAAGGCTGACCATAAAAATAGCACTGGCAATAAAAGCATTACGGATTCTGTTGTTCATGTTGGATTTCATAGTAGGTGTTAACCTTTTCAATCAGTTCAGTGGTTTTGTTCCGCAGATTGCCACGCATTTTCATTCCTACGGATTTCAGCCCTATACCGACGAGTGTGACCTGATCATCGGATGAGACATCCTGGGTTACCAGGTTGACGACAGCATTCTCTGTCGTAATACGTTGTAATTGTGACGTATCAGTCAGGCTGTCAACCTGCACATCTCCGTAAAGATAGAGCATTTTGTCATCAGTCAGTTTTGCTTTGTTAGAACGTACTGTCCATGTAGCAATGGCATTTGAATCATATGTAATTAATACTGGTTTGGTAAACCAGGTGATTTTTGGCTCAGCATAATTCTGGACATCATCAGAGACCAGTTTATATGTCAGCTTACCAGTAGGATCATAAACAAAGGTTATGGTTTCCTGACTTTGATATGTCGGCTGGTTGTTATCTGCGGCAGAAGACGGTTCAGTCTCGTCTGAATCAGATAAGTTCCAGCCGATTAGAGCCACGGTGATTAGTGCTAGTATTATAGCCAACCAGGATTTGATTTTACCCATTCTTGTTTCACTTCAACCTATATTGATAATCCTTTGGCATCTTCCAGCTTATTCTGAGCGAAAAGCACCAAATCACAAAGTTCTCTTACTGCACCGCGACCACCTGCAATTTGGGTGACATAATGTGCTTTTGGTAATAGCAATGGATGTGCATCTGCTACAGCGACAGATAAACCCACTTGTTTCATGACCGACCAGTCAATCAAATCATCACCGATGTAAGCAACCTGTTCTGGTTTTAATCCCAGTTTATCTAACAGTTCTCTATACGCCAAAGCCTTATCACTCTGTCCCTGGTAAAGATGTGTAATGCCTAGCGTGTTTGCTCGATCTTCCAGCAATTTAGCCTTACGACCGGTGATAATAGCGACTTCAATTCCTGAAGTAATTAAGCAGCGAATCCCGTAACCGTCACGAACATTAAACGCTTTTAATTCTTCACCATTGTTTCCCATATATACCAGGCCATCTGACATGACACCATCAACGTCACAAATCAGCAGGCGGATTTTACTGGCTTTTTCAACAATGTCTTTATTTACTGGACCATAACAAGTGTCCAGATAAACTAATTGGCTCATTAAAGCGTTCTCACAGGTTAAACCACACCGGCTTGTAAAAGGTCATGCATATGTAATACACCCAGCAATTTATTTCCCTCTGTAACCAGTAGAGAAGTGATATGGCGTGATTGCATTAAGTTTAATGCATCAACTGCAAGGGCATTAGGTTTTATACGGACACCACCTGCTGTCATAACATCTGAAATTTTGACGTTGTACAAATCAATTCCCATATCAAAAACGCGGCGCAAGTCACCATCGGTAAAAATACCATCAATATACATATTTTCATCACAAATGACTGTCATACCCAATTTTTTGCGGGTAATTTCAACTAGTGCTTCACGTAAGGAAGAATCACGGTTAATTCTTGGGATATCATCGCCGGTATTCATTAAATCACTTACCAATAGTAGAAGTTTGCGTCCAAGTGTGCCACCAGGATGTGATAGTGCGAAATCTTCAGCGGTAAAGCCACGAGCCTGAAGCAATGCGACAGCTAAAGCATCTCCCATCACCAATGTTGCAGTGGTGCTAGTCGTTGGAGCCAAGCCTAGCGGACAGGCTTCTTGTGGGACTTTGATACATAGATGGATGTCTGCGGCTTTTCCCATATTGCTGTTGGGATTGTTAGTCATACAGATAAGAGGAATTTTTTGGCGTTTTAGTGCAGGGATAAGTGACAGAATTTCATTGGATTCACCAGAGTTTGAAATTGCCAGAACAATATCTTTAGGGGTAACCATACCGAGATCACCGTGGCTGGCTTCTCCAGGATGAACAAAAAAGGATGGTGTGCCGGTACTAGCGAAAGTTGCGGCGATTTTACATCCGATATGGCCGGATTTACCCATCCCCATGATAATAATCTTACCTTCGCAGTTGAACATCAGTTCACAGGTACGCGTGAAATCTTCATTTATGTATTGTTCGAGTTCTGCTAACCCATCACGTTCTATGTGTAATACTTTCTTACCCGCTTGTTGAAAATCAAATCTAGGCATTTCTTTTTCCTACTCACTTGTGTTTATTCAATGCTGTAATTGGAAATAAACAGTACGACAAAATAAGCAATAAAACAGCTTAATAACAGGACACCTTTCACCCGGTTTAACCGGTGTTTACGACCCAGACAAAATGCAGTAAATATTATGCTGGCTATCATCATTACCCAAAAATCACGATGGAAAGATTCAGGGGAAATAGTTGCTGGTGAGAGTAATGCGGGAAGACCCAGAACAATTGATATATTGAATATATTCGAGCTGATAATATTCCCGAATGCAATATCATCTTCCCCTTTGAATGCTGCTGCAATAGAGGTTGCTAATTCTGGTAGGCTGGTACCGACGGCAAGTACCGTAAGTCCGATAACTAATTCACTAATGCTGTAAATACGAGCAATAACAGTTGCATTGTCAATCACCATTCGGGTCGCCATAGGCAAAATAATGAGT
Source organism: Photorhabdus cinerea (assembly GCF_011189575.1). Lineage (GTDB taxonomy): Bacteria > Pseudomonadota > Gammaproteobacteria > Enterobacterales > Enterobacteriaceae > Photorhabdus > Photorhabdus cinerea. The sequence continues at coordinate 9,831 of NZ_PUJW01000012.1, read as the reverse complement.
CCTAATAGTATCCATAGCAAGGCAATATGCTTATTGCCTTCTATTGGTAATTCGGAAGTTTGCTCTTGAGTGTAAATATCAGTTTCAGCACGGTGTGGCAGTGTAGCCATTTTTATCATCAGTAAAATACACGCTATAGCAGAAATCAATAATACCAGTCCATCCATCCGGCTAAGGTAATTATCACTTATCAAATAACCACAGAAAGCGGTGATCAACAGCATCAGAGGCAGCTCCTGCCGCAGAATATCTGATTTTACTTCCATTGGACGAATAAGTGCAGCGGCACCGGTTATCAGTAACAGGTTGGTAATGTTGGAACCAATGACATTACCAATCGCTATATCAGGTTGACCATCCAGCATGGCAGTAACTGAAACCATTAATTCTGGCAGAGAAGTTCCAATGCCGACTATCGTCATACCAATAATAAATGGGGGCAGGCCCAGTGTACGAGCAAAAATTGCAGCACCATATACTAATCTATCGGAACCATATACCAGTAAAATCAACCCTGCAATTAAGAGTAAAAAGGTTAGAAACATGAAGCCGCCCTTGTAAGGTATATTCCGGATTTAATGTTAACGTTGGTTGATTTTTTAAACAAAGAATTGTTTGTTCAGTTAGATGGGGTACATTCTGACGGTGGCGGGTAGAAAAGTAAAATTTGTCACAACTTTAGTGGCGAAAACTCTCCAATTTTTTTGTAGTATATGTGATTAATATGTAAATCAAATTATAGAGCCAGTTTATTAACCGTTAAGGGCTATTCATAATGAGTCAACAAACAGCAAATCTCATCGAGATCCGAGGTATGTATTTTACCCGTGGTAACCGTTCGATTTTTGCTGATATTAATCTGGCTGTGCCCAGAGGAAAAATCACTGCAATTATGGGGCCCTCTGGAATAGGGAAAACAACACTATTACGGTTGATTGGTGGTCAATTGCGCCCTGATCGGGGAGAAATCTGGTTTGATGGGGATAATATTCCTGCTTTGTCCCGTCCTCGTTTATATGCTGCCCGTAAGAAGATGAGTATGTTGTTTCAGTCAGGGGCATTATTCACAGATCTAAATGTTTTTGATAACGTCGCTTTTCCTCTACGTGAACATACGACTCTGCCTGAAGAGATCATCCATACTACCGTGATGATGAAACTGGAAGCTGTTGGGTTACGCGGCGCTGTAAATCTGATGCCTTCTGAACTTTCCGGTGGTATGGCAAGACGTGCTGCTTTAGCTCGTGCTATTGCCCTTGATCCTGATTTGATTATGTTTGATGAGCCTTTTGTTGGTCAGGACCCGATTACCATGGGGGTTTTGGTGAAACTAATTGATGAACTGAATAAAGCGCTTGGCGTCACCTGTGTAGTTGTTTCCCATGATGTGCCGGAAGTTCTGAGCATTGCAGATTATGCTTATATTATTGCTGAACAGCAGATTATTGCTGAGGGTACGGCTCAACAGTTACAGATTAATTCTGATCAGCGGGTACGGCAATTTCTTGATGGTATTGCTGATGGGCCGGTACCTTTCCGGTTTCCGGCAGGGGATTATAAAACTGAGTTATTAGGATAATGGGATGTTAATGTTAACACAGGCGCTGGCGGCACTTGGCAGGCGGGCTATTGAGGTATTTGCCTCTTTTGGTCGCGCAGGTTTTATGCTTTTTAGCGCGATAATTGGCAGACCAGAACCTGCCAGACAATGGTCATTGCTGCGACAACAACTTTTCAGTGTGGGCGTTCAGTCATTATTAATTATCGTGGTTTCAGGGTTGTTTATTGGCATGGTGCTCGGCCTACAGGGATATCTGGTACTGACAACATACAGTGCAGAAGCCAGTCTTGGTATGATGGTGGCGATATCTCTGTTGCGTGAATTGGGGCCGGTTGTGACGGCCCTGTTGTTTGCAGGTCGTGCAGGGTCAGCCCTGACCGCTGAAATAGGTTTGATGAAAGCCACGGAACAAATTTCCAGTTTGGAGATGATGGCGATAGATCCATTGCGGCGTGTGATAGCCCCACGTTTTTGGGCTGGGTTTATCAGTATGCCGCTATTGTCCTTGATTTTTGTGGCTGTAGGCATCTGGGGAGGTGCGATGGTTGGTGTTGACTGGAAGGGGATCGACAGTGGTTTCTTCTGGTCTTCAATGCAGTCTGCTATAGAGTGGCAAAAAGATTTACTTAACTGTTTTATTAAAAGTGTTGTTTTCGCCATTACTGTGACTTGGATTGCTTTATTTAATGGTTATGATGCGATCCCTACCTCAGAAGGGATAAGCCGCGCAACGACCAGAACGGTGGTTCATGCGTCGTTAGCAGTTTTAGGTTTAGATTTTGTGCTGACAGCACTCATGTTTGGGAACTAATTCAATGCAAAGCAAGAAAAGTGAAATTTGGGTTGGATTTTTTATCTTGATTGCACTGGCTGCAATTGTCTTTTTATGTCTTAAAGTAGCAGACATTAAATCGGTAGGTAACCAGCCAACTTACCGCTTATACGCAACTTTTGACAATATTGGTGGTCTGAAAGTGCGCTCACCGATAAAAATTGGTGGTGTGGTGGTTGGCCGTGTTGCAAGTATTTCTCTTGATGAAAAAACTTATACGCCGCAAGTGGCACTGGATATTATGAAGCAATATAACCGTATCCCTGATACGAGTTCTCTTTCTATCCGTACTTCTGGTTTGTTAGGTGAACAATATATTGCTTTGAATGTAGGGTTTGAAGATCCAGATATGGATACTGGGATTCTGAAAGAGGGTGATCGCGTACAAGATACCAAATCAGCAGTGGTACTTGAAGATCTTATCGGTCAATTCTTATATAAGAGCGGCGATAATGCCCAGAGTGGGGCAGAGCACACTCCGACACCATAGCCAGCAACTGAATATCATTAAGAGGAACTAATTATGTTGAAGAGATTATTAATGGTGGCGTTGTTGATTATTGCGCCATTAGCGAGTGCAGCCGTTGATCAGACGAATCCTTATAAGTTGATGCAGGATGCGGCAGAAAAGACTTTTACTCGTTTGAAAAACAGTCAGTCACAAATTCGTCAAAATCCAGATTACTTGCGCCAAGTGGTGAAAGAAGAATTACTGCCTTATGTCCACATCAAATACGCAGGGGCATTGGTTCTGGGGAGCTATTATAAAGATACGACGCCAGCACAACGCGAGGCTTATTTTACCGCATTTGAATCTTATCTTGAGCAGGCTTATGGGCAGGCTCTGGCAATGTATCATGATCAAATTTATCAGATTGACCCTGAGAAGCCGTTGGGAGATAACAATATTATTGCTATTCGTGTCACTATCCTTGATCCGAATGGCCGTCCTCCTATCCGCCTTGATTTTCAGTGGCGTAAAAACAGCAAAACGGGTCACTGGCAGGCATATGATATGATTGCTGAAGGTATCAGTATGATTACAACCAAGCAGAGTGAATGGGCTTCTATCTTGCGTCAACAAGGTATAGATGGTTTAACTAAGCAGCTTGAAATTAGCGCTCGTCAGCCAATCACTCTGGAAGAGAAAAAGTGAGATGAATGAAAGTCTGAGCTGGGAAAAAGCAGGACAGACATTGATTCTCAAAGGTATTTTGGATCGTGACAGCTTGCTTCCTCTTTGGCAGCAAAAGGAAAAGTTATTGACCGATATCAACGGTATCAATGTGTCACAGCTTGAGCATGTGGATTCTACTGGGTTAGCTCTTTTAGTCCGTTTTAAACATCATATGCAAAAAGAGGAAGGGACTGAATTGCTCTTTTCTGGCATTAGTGAACGGCTTAGTACCCTGATTATGCTTTACGATTTGCAGGAAATTATCATTGATGGCTAGCCGATATTCTCAGTAATTATCTGTATAATCAGCGCCCTTGTAAGCAGAAATGTTACAAGGGCGTTTTCATGTTTAAGAGTAAGTCGGATTCTATTAGGATAGATGACTGTCTATCTATTATTTCTAACTACAGAATTGAGTAATTATGGATACTAATGAGATTAAACAAGTGCTGATGGACAAATTAGCACTAGATGAAGTCATTGTTAGCGGAGATGGCAGCCATTTCCAAGTTATTGTTGTTAGTGAAATGTTTGCTGGTATGAGCCGGGTAAAACAGCAACAAGCTGTTTATGCGCCTTTGATGGAATACATAGCTGATAATCGTATTCATGCCCTGTCAATCAAAGCTTATACACCGGATGACTGGAAAAGAGATCGCAAGCTCAACGGTTTTTAACGCTGTTTGCCTCGCTGCGAACGGCAAATTATATAAAGAGAGTAGTCACAGATGGATAAATTTCGTGTGAAAGGACCAACTCGCTTGTCGGGTGAGGTTTCTATTTCCGGGGCAAAAAATGCTGCACTGCCAATCCTGTTCGCCGCGTTGTTGGCTGAAGAGCCCGTTGAATTGCAAAATGTTCCAGAACTGAAAGATATTGACACCACTATTAAGTTGTTGAATCGCCTTGGAACCAAAGTTGAACGTAATGGTTCTGTATTTGTGGATGCTCGTAGTATGAATCAATATTGTGCGCCTTACGATTTGGTGAAAACTATGCGTGCATCTATTTGGGCATTGGGTCCTTTGGTGGCGCGTTTTGGTCAAGGGCAAGTCTCTTTGCCAGGAGGTTGTGCTATTGGCGCACGTCCGGTTGATCTGCATATCAGTGGCCTGGAACAGTTAGGTGCTGAGATCGTTTTGGAGGAGGGTTATGTTAAGGCTTCCGTTAATGGGCGTTTGAAAGGTGCCTGCATTGTGATGGATAAAGTCAGCGTTGGGGCGACAGTGACTATTATGACTGCGGCAACGTTGGCGGAAGGGACAACCGTTATTGAAAATGCAGCACGTGAACCTGAAATTGAGGATACAGCTAATTTTCTCAATACCTTGGGTGCGAAAATTACTGGCGCAGGCACTGACCATATCATCATTGAAGGTGTAGAGCGTCTTGGCGGTGGTGTATATCGTGTATTACCGGACCGTATTGAGACAGGTACATTCCTTATTGCAGCTGCGATATCTGGAGGTAAGGTTGTTTGCCGTCATGCTAAGCCTGATACGTTGGATGCAGTATTGGCAAAACTGCGAGAAGCGGGTGCTGATATTGAGATTGGCAAGGATTGGATAAGTCTTGATATGCACGGTAAACGACCTAAAGCGGTGACATTGCGTACTGCACCACATCCCGGTTTTCCGACCGATATGCAGGCACAGTTTAGCTTGCTAAATTTGGTTGCTGAAGGTGCTGGCATGATCACCGAAACTATTTTCGAAAACCGTTTCATGCATATTCCTGAATTAATTCGTATGGGAGCTCATGCTGAAATTGAAAGCAATACGGTGCTTTGTCACGGTGTTAAAAAGCTTTCCGGTGCCCAGGTAATGGCGACTGATTTACGCGCATCGGCAAGCCTGGTTCTGGCGGGTTGTATTGCTGAGGGGGTGACTGTTGTTGACCGTATCTATCATATTGACCGGGGTTATGAACATATCGAAGATAAGCTGCGCGGACTTGGTGCAAACATTGAACGAGTGAAATCAACGGAAAAGTAATTTTGTTTTCTTATCCGGTTCGTCGTAAAACGAGAGCATAAAAAAACCGTGGGGCACTTTATTCAGTTAGAATACCTGGATAATTGTGCCTTGATATGTGATGACGACATATCGCATTATGAAAACAACAAATCTCTGTTAAAACATATAGATGATATGTATACCTATATTGAAAATAACAGCATGATGATCCCAAATTATGGTGAAATGTATTGATATGGCGAGCCGATTTCTTCTTCATTTGTTGAATCGACGATCAATGAAGTCATCGTTAAACGTTGGTGAAAAAGCAGCAAATGCAATGGAGCCAACAAGGTGCGCATTACTTACTCCAGACACGAACAGCGGTAATCAATGATGATTTGAAAACCCGATTTGAACATTGGTATCCGGGAATAAAATTATGTGAAGAAACGGATCGCTATTTGACCGAAGCTATTGCAGCATAAGTGCCCCACAGATTTTATGCTCTCCTAATTCTCCATATCAGTACAACTTTGACCGGCGCACTGTAGAACTCGCTGCTGCTCTACCTCTACTTCACGTCCGGTTGCGTGAAAGCCTGTGAGTGAGATCCTCTCGGGCTACTCGACCAGTTGGTTGGCGGTTGGCTATTTTGATTACTGGTAGCTCTATGCACTTTTGGCTATAATAGCTATTCAAGCCATTTTGGACGGTAGGTGATGTATGAAAATTATTCCCGCACAACTAGCTAAGAACCAGTTTGGTGATCTGCTTATGAAAGTTCAGCGTGAGCCTGTGGAAATTAGTAAGCATGGTAAGCGTGTGGCCGTGGTTATCTCTCCTGAAGAGTATGATCAGTTCGCACAGCTCAAGTTACAGAATTTAAAAGCCGTTCTGGCTGAATCTATTGCACAAGCTGATCGTGGCGAATTGCATAGTATTGATGATGTATTTGCACCGTTGACGGTTGATGAACTTGAGGGTAAGGCTTAGGGATGAGTGTCCGGTTTACTAAGAAAGCCAGAGAGCATATTCGTGCAATAAAACTCTATTCTATGCGCCGATGGGGGGCGAATGTCGCGGAAGCTTATGCAACTTCGTTGCGTGTGACTATGACGGAAATTCTTGATCGTCACCCATCCCCCGGTCGTGATCGCAGTGAGGATCTTTATTTTGGTGTGCTGAGTTTCCCAGTAGAGAGCCACATTATTTACTACCGGGAAGTTCCGACTGGTATTGAAGTGTTGGCGGTGTTGCATCAGACGCAAGATCCACATAACCATCTATAATGGAGAGCATAAAACGTGGGACACTTTATTTAATTCGCGATAAAAGCCAAGCTCACAACCCTCTTTTCCAAATTTTTCTTGATGTGGTGTTAACCCACTTCATCCCTGACCGTCCGATGAGTAAAATCCAGTGAGGTCGTATCTTCCAATGCAAGCAAACAGTCATAGGATTTGGCTTGCTTAGCAATAGTTGCAAATCCGGCCTCTGAAATTGCCGCCGCGTTGCGCGTAAATCGATAAGCGGTTTCAATATCCGCAGGCGTTTTGAGTGATTGCATAATAGATTGCCCTATATGATTGGCTAAAGATGCTGTGAATTTGATTAGACGTTTTTCGCCTAGGTTTGCTCGAGAGAAAGTCTCATAAGCCCATTGATCTGCGTTAGTTTGAAACATTTTACCGTACCTCAATGAAATATTTATTATTGAGATCAGCAAGGTGGGGAAAAATTCAAAAAAAATCCCTCGATTTTTTATCGGGGGATTTGTGTATGAAAGACAGGTTCTTCAGGACGAAGAGGGTGTCAAAATTGGAAACAGGAAGCACTGTGGTCTTAGCAAAATCCGCCGTAAACCCTCGCCCAATGCGAGGGTGTCGCAAAAGATCAATATCTCTTATTACGAGTGCAAATTTTGGTACTAGCTATTTGGATCAATATCATCAAGGAGGTAACTGAATTCACTGAAATCAACGAATGTTTCGGGGGTTGGTCCCAGACGTTTGCCTATATCCAGAGTAGTCATAGCGGTCAGATCTTCTTTTTCCAATTTGAAATTGAATATCTCAAAGTTCTCTTTAATTCTTGAGAGCGTAGCTGATTTTGGGATCACAATCATACCGTTATCAATGTGCCAGCGGAGAACGATCTGAGCCGGTGTTTTACCATACTTTTGTGCCAGATGCTGAACCAGTTGATTATCAAATACGTTTTCACCACCTTGTGCCAAAGGACTCCAGGATTCGGTAACGATATGATGTGTGGCATTCCAGGCATGAAGTTGACGCTGCTGGAACATCGGATGTAGCTCAATCTGATTAATAACAGGATGAACACCAGTTTCATTGATCAGCCGCTGGATGTGCTCAGGCTGGAAATTAGAAACACCGATGCTGCGGATAAGTCCCTCTTTTTGTAATTCAATCAATTGCTGCCAGGCACCGACATATTGATCTTGCGGTGGTGCAGGCCAGTGAATGAGATAAAGGTCGACATAATCCAGTTGCAATTTTTCTAAACTTTCTGCTAGCGCAGCGCGGACATCATTATGTCTGTCATTCCACAGTTTGGTTGTGACAAAGATATCTTCGCGGGGAATGTCTGTTTCTTGCAGTGCCTTACCTACCCCTTTCTCATTATTGTAAATAGCGGCGGTGTCAATTGCTCGATAACCTACATCCAGGGCGGCGTGAATTGCTGTAACTACCTGCTGGTTATCTGCAGCCCATGAACCCAGTCCCAATTGTGGCATATGGTTTCCGTCAGCAAGTCTGATGATAGGTTGATTATCCATTACTACCTCCTATAAAAAAGATAGACAGTTAAAATATCAGCTAAAATGTATCGTTATAAATAATGATGGTTGATATTAAGTTGATATTCAGAATAGTTGAAGAAAGTAATACAAGTGGCGTGATCTAAACCATGTATTGATATTGTGGAGCATCAACACAGAAACATCATTCGATAACTGAGCTGAAGTCCACATGCTGTTGGTTCGCAAGCTTTCTGACTCTGGGTTTAAGGATAAAAACCCTGTTGCGGTTTGTAAACCATGATGACTTTTATTTACGTTTTACCGTAGAGGCTCTTCGGTGGTGCCAATACATCAGCAGAGATGCACCCAAGCCACTTAACAACAGCACGATAGGTAAAATCACCAGAATGGTCATTACTAGATCCTGATGATTTTTAATAAACGGGATCTGATTGAGAAGATAGCCGAAACCAACCACGGTAATAACCCATAATAAGGCACTTAGCCAATTGAAAATTTGAAAGCGTTTACTGTTGAGGCCAGATATACCTGCAAGTGTAGGCAACAGAGTCCGGACAAAAGCTAAAAAACGGCCAAGCAGCAGAGCAGCCAAACCATGTTTGAAAAATAGCCCGTTAGCCCGTTGTCGGTACTGAATGGGAAGTTGTGCTAACCAACCTTTAACCCGTTTAGTATCACCAAGCCATCGCCCTTGAAGATAGCCGAGCCAGCAACCGATACTTGCTGCGGTTGTCAGTATAAAAACGGTTGGGATAAAGCACATCACGCCTTTGGCAATCAACGCACCGGTAAGGATTAATAATGTATCACCGGGTAAAAAAGCTGCGGGTAATAAGCCATTTTCCAGAACCAGTGTTACAAACAGAATGCCATAGATAATCCAGAGAATATCGGGGTTGGCAAGTTTGGAAAAATCATGCTGCCATAATGCCTGCATGATCTCGTTTAGTACTTCCATTGCTGATCCTGTGACTGTTATCAGTAAATTTATTTCATTTGCATATATAAAGTCAGTTTACCGTAAAATCTTAACCATGGCTTGCTTGATCCTTGATTAATGGTTTTATTGGTTTACCACGACAGCTTTGACAAGAACCCAGAACAACATGAAAATTTATCTGCACATAAATATAAAAATAATTAGCTTATCTACATATTGAATTCGTTCTCGGATGTTAAGCTGCGGTTTAATACATTTTGTACTTGTTGTAGCAGGCCAGTAATTTCAGTCGTTAAAAATATAAAAAACTTTTCTTTGTGCAGCGTACGTTCCTGCACATCATGAGGGATAAAACGCGTCATTTCATTACGAAAAGCATCACCTTTAATGATTTCAGGTAAATGTGTCAGTATATTGGCTAGCTTTGCCGGATAGTCATTAATACGATAGTCCATCTTTACCTCCAAAGGGTACTCCCGCCGACATCAGGCGGGAGGGGAATTTGGACGGGCTTGAAAAGCCCGTAGAATCATCAGCCACGCTGATGTTGAATGTATTGTTTCACCACTTCCAGTGGT
>NZ_PUJW01000011.1 GCF_011189575.1 Photorhabdus cinerea | reverse complement strand
ACATTCATTACTAAATGGGAACAACTGTTTTTCATACTCCATTGGGAAAATATTATTCATGGCTTATTACCTGCTCAAAAATGAACCCTTGTCACACAGGAATACCAGCCCCAGAAGGCAGCCAACCGCTGGCAGTCCTCAAGGGTGCATTTGTGAAAAGGTTCTGGGTTTTATCTGATTCGTGCGTGTGAAGCACATAAAAGAAAGCCTCAGTGAATACCGAGGCTGATTAACTATTTTCTGAATGCATGATTATTAGAGCTTCACGTTCCATCACTCTAATATCATTAAACACAGTTGCGCGGTCATTTACGTCGATTAAATCCATAACTGAATGTAAGACATTGTAATCAAGTCCTGTTGCACCGGCTGCACCCACACGCCATTGCGTAGACATGGCTTGAAATGTCAGAAATGACTCCCATACATCCGGCCAGACTTCAACGTCGTCAGCGATATCACCGAGCATTTCCAATTCAAATTCGGATTGGGGTTTTGTATATAGTGCCCGCGCAACCGCAATTAGTTTTTTTCGCGGAACAGGCCAAGAGACTGGTAATAAGTGGTAATTATTGCTTCGTAAGCCTGTGGATAATTATCAAGTAATGTATCCAGGTTTTCTTGATTAAATTCGTGTTCTTTAAACCCCCATCCACAGACAATAGACAAGATGAATTTATCGTTCGTCATGCCATCCTGTTTTCCCATTTCAGCCAGCTTACTCAACGGATAATGTTTGAATTCAAAAGTTAATTCACCTTCACCACCACCTGGTACGGTTATTTTCACCACTTCTTTAAATGTTGGATTTGGATTTAATGTAATCTGACTCATTATTCACCTGTAAATTATTAGCATCGGTATCTGAATTTGGCTTTGTTACTGTTTTATCAGTATCAAAGGACTCCCCAGATACCGTAGTTACTTTTTTGCTGATCTCACATAGATCATTTGCTTAGAACGCAGCGAGAATTTCACATCAATGTTTTCAACCTCGTTGATAGCCGTTTTCGGGATTTCCTGATATGAAACCGTGGCATTAAAATAGCGATCATGACCGGCTTTCTTATTAAAGAAATAGACTGTCACCAGTTCCTTACTTTCATCAAAACCAATCAGTAGATTGTGAGCATGTAATGTCGGGTCATACGCAAAATTGAACGTCATCACTACCGCGTTCTTGAACGTATCTACGTTTTGAGCTTGGTCATCTTCAAGGAACTGGACAGTTGTCGATTGCTGGTCCCCGCCCTCAATACTTACCGTTAAAACCTGCTCAATTCGGGTAAATGCAACAACCTTCTTAATTGTTCCAACAGAACCACCGGGTGGAAAATTATCTTTATCGGTTGTATCCATCCCCTCCAGGGTAACCGATGTTCCTGATGCCACTTTAACGCGGAATGCCCCTTTCATTTTTGACCAACCAGACTCGATCTGTACGATATCGCCGGCTTTAATCTCGTTTAAATTATCTACGGTCAAAACAACTTCTTTGTCATTAGTCGCCGCCGTAATATTTGCGGACTTACCCAGTTCATTTGAAATGTAAACTTTTGAGCCATTGGGAATGTTAAATGCCATGCTTCACCTCATATTAGGCATAAAAAAACCGCAATTAAGCGGTAGTATTAATTAATCTGTTTATCATTAATTAACATTAACATCAGCGCGATACGGTACGCTGACGGGTATTACGTAATGAACGTGATTTTGGATACCGGGGTAAACAGTTGGCTCGCCGTTAAAATAGACCTTGAAATCATCATCAACGATTTCGTATCCGTTTTTTAACAAATTACATAATTGCTCGGAAATAGATAGCGCTTCAGCTTCCCCCCTCCCGGCTTTCGTAACAATATTAACTTGCACAATCCCGCGATATATCTGCATATCCAATGCAAGACCAATATTATCAGTCGCAGCGGGCATAACATGGCACTGCAAATACATACTTTCAGTATCGGTAAATTCAATATTCGAATACTCAACAGGGAAATTATATTTAGCAGCCCAATCACCAACATAAGCTTTAATAAGACTGATTATCTTTGATGTACTCATTCATTCACCTCAGCGGCGGCATCCCTGAACATACTTGCAGCCTCTTCTGCTGTCACTCTTATCATTCCATTTGGAGCTTGTGACGAGTGACCGAATTCAAGCTTATATGAGTAAGGGCGATTGTTTGTGAAGTAAATAGCTTTCATACCAACCTTAAACTGATCAATCATTAAATTACCAACAGCTTTCGTCATATTGCCCTTTTTATCAATACGATTAGTTTCTCCCTCTGCGGGTTCATTAAACGACACTTGCCAGTTACCACGAAATGCTCCGCCGGTATAACCAGCTGGCTTGTAGTAATCCATACTATCATTGACACGAGCCCGCTTTTTAAGCCATTTTCTTTTTGGCGTAAGATTATCGGGATCTAATCTGAGCATTTCGTTATGTTCAAATACAGCCTCATTGTAATCTCTCGCCGTTTTGTTTACTTTCCACAATTCAGGATTACCCACTGGCGATATATCCACAAGCTTTGCAAGAATCCTCATACTTGCAACTTTAACGACAGTTTCAGCATTACGCTGATATTTATCAACGAATGCATTAATCGCTTGCATAAATTGATTAGAATCAGACATATTATTTCCTCAGTTGCGCACGATAACAAATGAGTGTGTCAGCGGGCTTTGATGGATTGTTATTTATAACGCGATATTTATCATTATCGACAGTGACAATATCACCCACTTTAATTTCTGTTTCACCCGTAAATACAATGCGAATATCTCCGGCAAGAATTAATTTGCCATCAATTTCACTAGCCTTGTAATAGGTCTTAATGCCAATGGGTTTAAACGAACTATCCGGTTCATAATGCTCAATGCCATTAATTACTTTTATCTTACCTTTGCGTAAGAGCTCGAATTCCATACCATATTTTTTAATAAGCTTATCTGCCGTTTTGCGCATTCGCGGATAGAACTTAGCCATATCACCCTCTCACTAAGCTGATTTGATTAGCTCCGACAATCATCCCACGCAGCAAACCATTCAGCCATGCAAAGTGCGGAGGTGTAGCACTAGTTCGCTCTGCATATGAAACGTTAACAGCGCCAACAATCGTCTCTTGAGTAACTTCACCACCACCAGCGAACGACGGAGTAAGATCTATTTCCTGAGCTTCAATAGCAAGTCGGCATTGAACCTGAATAACTTGCCTTGGAATAATATCTTTTGGCAACAAGTAACCATCAACAATTACCCCCTCACGAGGCCACGCCAATAGCTGATCTTTTACTGTTCGGCTACCTTTCCAGCACAATCCCACCAGATAATCCATTGCTTGCATGAGTAGATATTCACAAGCAGTATCATTGTCTGGAATTTCATAGTTACGTGATATTGCAAATGTTCGTAAATCTTCAACGCTCGCATAGCTATCAAAATCAGGAGATGATGAGTCAGTTACTAACATGTTCACCTCTTTCTATTCACTCACTTGCCAACCATCATCAATCCAGCACTCTACCTCCTCTGGATGAACATCAGCTTCAGTTGGACCATCAGCAAAAGATGGAACATTCCTAGTCATATGTATGACTACCTCAACAGGTTCAACAGAGGTAAGATTATCTGGCCGCTCTTTTTGCTTTATTGCATCACGCTCTGCACGTTGTTCTTTAGTTAATCCCGCCATATATATATCCTCATGAAAAAGGGGGTTAATCCCCCTATTTTTAACCCAAGATGATAGTTGAATGTTCAGGCTTAACCGAAGCCACGCCCCACGCAAGGCCAACTTCATAACGAACCTGGCGGTACTGACGGTACAGTGCGACTTGGAAAGTGATACCCGATACAGGATCGGTAACATTCATCACATCATCCGCAGTATCACCACCTTCTGGCATTGCAGGAGTGCGGGAGGCCAGCAAGAATGCATTACGATCAAACGCCATATTTGCTGTGTAACTAGCACCAACGGTAACCTCGGTATCATCAGCCAAGTCTTGCAACAGGCCGGGCGCTGATAAAGTGATAACTGATGCAGTTGCAACAGCAACAACATATTTATGTTCATCACCATCAAACGTGACTATATCACCGGGTTTCATTGTTCCTTTTCCAGTATCAACAGAGATCAAACGATCACCCACCTTATGGCCTTCCGCCTTATTAACAAGGAACCCGGTTCCATCTCCCGCCGTTACCCGTTTAACACCCGCCGAGTTATGAAGGTTAAAGCCTTCAATACGCCCAATTGTACCCTCACGCAGAAGATCTTCCGTACCCGCTTCATTCACTTTGAACAGAACAGATTGTTTGCCGCGGATATTTGCGATAGCAGCAGAACCAAGAACCATCTGCAAATCAGTCGTCGGCGCACCGTTATCTTCAAGTACACGTCGAGCATCGGCAAAATCGGACAGGTCTTCTTTGATACCAAATGGCGTCTTACCCACAGCGCCGATGGCGCGTGACGAGCCGAAATACAATGCCCCAATGTCACCATCTACTTCATTTGAAATGGCTCTAAATGCCTGTTTAAACTGGTCCGCAAGAATGGTGTTATAAGTACCAGCCGGACCAATTGCCAATTGCTCCTCACCGTTCCACTTGACTGGTGCCATTTTTGATTTAGTGATTTTCACTTGAACAGTGCCTATTTCCTGATCCCCGTCATTGGGTGCTGTGGGACCAGGAATGATATCAACTGTCTTTGCGACGGGTGCAACGGGCGCAGTAACATCCTGCCCCTTGGCGGCGGCATCCGCTTTGGTATTACGAGCCACAGCAGGAATAAATCCCACTTGCTCACGAGAAACAACATCCAATGCTGTATAAATTGTCGGGATAAGTCCCGTCAGGGTATTTCCTGCCATTTGTCACTCCAATTAATCTATGATTGACACGCCGTCTTTAAGTGCTGTTTGCTTACCCGCAATATCAAGTGAATCAAAAGCCGAGCGTTTCATTGTTTTTTGTCCGTGCTGATGCTGCGTCTGTTGTGAACCGCCGCCGCTATTGCCGGATGCTTTAAGAATGTGATCTTTCTGTGGATACTGTTCGACCAAGAATTCCAGTGCTTCATCAAAATCAGCAAGCTCACCGGGTTTAGTGCGTGAAAACACTTTGTTGCCTGATGGGTCATATGCAACCACTTTGCCATCTTCGATTTTGAATGACTGACCGAAGCGTGCCTGAACAAAATCAGAAGGAATTGCTATCTTATCTTTGATAAACGCAGAGCTACCAAAGCGCCCGCCGATCATCTCTTTATAAAGCTGCTCTTCCAATGTTTTGCTCTTGCTGTTGGCCTCATCAAGCTGCGTCTGGAATGCCTTAGTAATTTCTGCCTTAACCTGGTCAACCGCACCAGCATCAATCAGTTTTTTCTGATCGATTTTGGTCATAGTTTGCAGGGCTTCAATGGCTTTAGCCGGGTCGTCAATACCAGCGAATTGCGTGAGTTTGGCTTCCGCCGTTTCTTTCGCTTCACGATGCGTTTTTGCTTCACCATTCAGCGCTGTAATTTTGCTCAACGCGGCAGGAGCGTCGAATGGGATTTCTTTGCCGTCATCATGCACATATACCGGCATACCGTTCTCAACAACTACTTTTCCGTCTGCATCTAATTTCAATTTCATGAGTTAATCTCCGAACCTTCCGGCTTAAAATAAGGTCATCCGACCCGCGCACCGCTTCGCATCCGCTAGCAGCAGGTAATAAAAAACCTGCCGAAGCAGGTTGTGATTTGAATTAAAAGAAATATCTAAAATCATTCATATCCAGCATCTTCAAATGCCTTTTCATCCAATTCTTTAAGCTTATCCAAATTGATAAATTCGCCCTTGTCTGTGAAGAACGCCGAAGGATCTATACCGCCGTCGCGCATTAGCCTGGCTCTTGTTTCACCGAGTATTTCAATTTGCCGTTTAAGTGGCTGGTTTTTAAGCCACTCAAGATAAGAAATATCAGCGGGAACTTGTCCATCCATACTGGCACGTGTCCCTACAGGCATTTCGTTAGCATTAATACCCAACTCTTTCCAAGATTTAGTCACAAGATTTTCAGTGGAACGGCAACAGAAATGTATCCTGCCGGGACCTTGCAGATAAGGGATTTTGTGGCCGATAGGTTTACCATCAAGCGTATATTTCTTGTGGTCACGAATAATGCACATTACTGATGTTTTATTATCAAGAGTGGAAAGCCATTGTTTGCACTTAATCAACCCACTGTTTGCGTGAGCAAATTCATTGCGGGCAATTGACTGCAAGTGACTAACGGCTGTTTTTGCAATGCTGGTAGCATTAGCCCAGCTCATCTGCAATGCACCGTCACTATAATTTAGCGCTGCATGGCCTCTGATTTTTTTACCGATTTCATAAGCACTATCGCCGTTAAGATAACCATTCTTGACTGTATTACTGATGCGAACCAGCCGATCCTGTTCAAGTCCTGAAGCCCACTCAGATAGCAACTTGCCTTGAAATGGCCTTCCCATCGTAGTCGCATAAATCATATCCTGAGTGATCCCCATCAACGGATAATGTCGAAGAACAACATCAGGCAATAATGATTCAAAAAGTGAGGGATAATAACCCGCCTCATATTTAGCTAATGCCAATAACTCATCAGCCAAATCAGTAAATGCGACTGTCACTGATTGCTTGTTTATTTCTCTGACACTACCAAGCAATGATTCAAGTCGTTTTACTGTGAATGATTCAGCGCTTAAGTTACTATCATCAAGAGCCATTACCAACTTAGTCACTAATTCAGCGTCAAACTCATTGAGTTTTTTAACCATCCTGCGAGCAACGTGATTAGAATACCGGCCAGAAAATAACTTCCTTGCTATCGCTTCATCACGTAATTTGCTGTTTACCGTTGCCATTTAGTCACCTAACAAATCTGGACTCTGATTATTTAACTCATCTAAAACAGATTCTGAATCTGCATCAGGATCAATAATTTTTAGTGATTGAAGTGCTCTAATAACATCAATGCGCCGGATATCTCCACCTTGTCTCAGTGACTGGATAGCCAGAGCTGCCTGTGGGTTAAATACCTGCTCTGATGTTTCCAGTTCTGTTCTAACATCAACATTTCCACCAGCCGATAACTCAAGCCACTCAGCCATAATTTGAAGAATATTGTCCAATGCATCTTCAAGACTGTTTGCCATCGTATAGAGAGGAGATTGCTCTTGCATTTTCTCCTCAGTTACCTGATCTACAGCTTTTGTCGATGTATTCTCAGTACGCAGTAATTTGGCACCGGCCTGCCGCATTTGTTTTTCAATCTCATGCAATGACTCTTTACCTGCGCTGATGGCTGAACCGGAATGTTCTGTATATTCCATCCCCTGTTTTGAGCGATCGCTGAATCTTGTGGCTGTTGATGAGCCAATCGTTAGCTCCTGTCCATCCTCCAGTCCGAAAACATTAAGCAGAGGCACGCGAGCGACATGTAGAATATTGTCCTGTTCGCTTTGACTCTGCCAATGTTTGATGTTCAATAAAGCAAGATTTAACAGGGGCGGTGATGCCCGCATTAGCCCAGAACGTTTTGTATAAAGTTGAACAAAAGGTATATCTTCTCGTGATGTATCCCATTCATCGAATACAGCCCATGATGATGAGCCATTATTATCTGTTGATTTTCTATAAATAAACACATGACCTGGGACTATATGCCTAATCTGTTCTATCCGGTTCTGACCAAAGTCATCTGCATCAACCGTGATCACTTCTTTGATGCGCAATTCAGTAATGACTACTTTCCCACCAACAGTTTTTGACTTCCAGCCTATAACTTGGCGGGGATTCAACATGACCGCATACGGCCTTGCACCCATGATTTTTTCATCTGCTTTTGTACGTGTAGTGAAGTGATCGACACGAGGATACTCTACTAATGCATAAGCTACACCGTATTGAAGTGCCAAACTAAACCATTCTTGCGCCCAAACATCCAGCCTATTTCCCTCAAGATCAAAATTTTTACATAATTCAACTATCTCTTTTGGAACATTTTCGCTCAACTGCGTGGGTTCTGAAAATACGCGCCCTATGTCCTGTTTAATTGTTTCTTCATAGGCAGGAAGAAGAGTAGCAACAGCCAATCTTTTTTCATACGAGTCTTTATCTTCGTTGGGCCAACGCGGCATGTATTGCTCACCCGATTGACGCATATAAAGCGCACCACCCATTAAGGCGTCATTAATATCCCATGCTTCGATCATGTTATTATAATCAAGATTAGGGGTTGAAATATCTGGCATGATGATTACATCCGAAGTTTGGTGACTTTGCCGACTTTCTTCGGCGGTGAATGCAGAACGCGGTAACGTGTGGCGTCCCAATCGTGATCTTCTTGTGACGTATCCACGTCATCAGGATTCTTGCTATCTCTGACTAAAACAGGAATTCGACTTATCCAGCCACGACAATAATCAAATACGTAGAAAGCTGATTTTTCGGGCATGCCTGATTCGGTTTTCTTGCCTTCAATAACAGCCTCAAGCATGTCGGCAAAAAGAGATGCACCGTTAATGCGCGAACCCGGTTTTTTGTTTGATTCGACCCACTTCACGTCTTGTTTTTCCATCTTCTGCCCGATTGATAGCTCATTATCAGCGGTGTTATAAATTGCACTATCAGCAGGGCCTGGCATAACTTTTTTGCAGATACCCGGCATGATGTGCATCTGTCCTTGGCCTTTGGTTTCTTTCGGCTCTTCTTCTTCAATTCCCACCAGCCGCTTGTCTATCCACATGACACCCTTAGCAACGTTTGTAGATGACATGTTTAGCCCTGTGTTTAACTCATCAGGCGGACACCCATACCATTCACCGATTAGAATTAATGACCCAGCAGTAGGACAGAACTTGCGTCCATCGTGCAACGTTGCTTCACTACCGTCAGATTGCGCCCACCACAGGTTAGAAAACGGCTTTGACTCCCCCCAGTCGTGAGAGCGATCAACTGTCCAACTATCAGGGATTTTAAACGGCTTGATAACATGTAAATTTGCATTCCAAAGATGGTCAAACCTACCGCCGCTTGTTACATCCCATGAGCCTCCTACCCACGCTTTTTTTCGATTAGGGTCTTTAATGCTCATCAGTGTGGCAATGTACTGCGGATCAAGATAAGGGTTTTCTTTATACGAGCCGTGAATAGCAACGCGGGTTAATGTGACTTCTTCATCTTTCTCTGTTTGTGGATTAAATACTTTTTGAGTTTCACGAATTACCGTCCCTCGTGGCACTGGTTCAATAAACCGTTTTTTCACCCATGCATGACCGATCCCAAACGGGTTTGTTGTGCTGAATGTTTCCAGTTGAATCGGCTTTAATAAAGATCCATCTTCTCTGGGGTAGTCTTCTGGTCTAAACGATGAACGTCGACACGAGAACATCATTTCATAAAAATCAGAGGATGGTTGCTTTGTTAGCTCGTTAAATCCTATAAAAGGAAATTCCTGCCCGTGGTAATCCCAGTAATCCTCCGACTCTTTACCAAATCGGAATAAAAGTTCTTCCCCGCTAGGCCACACCCAACGCAATTCTGATGCAGAAGAAAGAAACCTAGCACCATCATTAAACAGGCGATACATACGCTTTGACTGTGTAATAATATCAGCGAGGTTTTTATACTCAGTGTCGAAAATAACACCGCGCCAAAATGAACCATATCCAATACCAACATTACGCCTAAATCTTGCTAGCTGCGCCGCAGTTTTACCAGGTCCGCGAGTCCCCTCATACAGAATTTCATTACATGGGCAACTCAAAGCCAACGATTGAGATCCCGGCAATGGCTTCCAAACTACTTTGTAACTCATTCACCAAGAGCCTCACTCTGCTGTTTTTGTGCTACTGATTCCCAATCATCAACATTGTCACATGTCGGAACTGGCATAATGTTATGAGTTACAACAGACTTCTGTTCAATTTGATCTTTAAAAGCTTGAACACTCACATGCTTACCAAGCAATTCAAGATTTTTAACTTTATCCGGCCATTTAATTTTCTTAAGTAACGTTTCGGTACTTTCTTCTCCCGACATTGCAATGACATCTAGTCCCGATAACGTTGTACGCCAAACTACCGGCCATTCTTTCACTGATTTTAAATCGCCATCATGAGTGAGTATGTCCAAGACATCCATTTGGTCAATTTCGACTAAGCGACGAAGCACATATTCAGCGTCAACCTGTACACGCTCGTTTCGCTTTGATTTCAATTCAGCAATACGGGATTGAATGTTATGTTTTGCTAAGTTTTCACAGCCAATATTTCGTGCTGTACTTTCACTGTACCCAGCACGAATGGCCGCCTGTGTCGCGTTCAAATCAACAAGGTACTCGCAACAAAACATTTCCTGCTTGTCTGTGAGTGACATTTAATTAATTCCCTTAAAATAAAAAGGCCGCATTGGGCGACCTGTTATCTGATTATATGCCTGCTTGTTAACCCACTCAGGCGGCGCGGGTTTCCTGCTTTCCACATCAAAGCCCTCACTGAACCCTTTCCATCTTGGAAACAGTTGGAATCAGAATTTCCTGCTAAAAAGTCAGTATCCACCCGCCGGGCGTCCATAAAGAAATCACTACTATCGAGCACTCTATTAGCAGAATGCTCTGAATGAGTTACTCTTCGTCTGCCGATGAAATCTCACTTTCATCGAACCATGCCTCAGATGCGCGACCGTCAGATGCCCTATAGATGACTAAATAGTCATTGAGGTTGTTTATATATTCAGCCCGGCCTTTAATCTCACCCACTTCACCGCTGATGTTGATTTTGACAGCTTGCTTTAAATTATATCTGAACATTGTATTTTTCCTGTTTCTGATAGATATCTCTTTCAACTTTCCCGCCTGTGCCATTTATGAAAGTATCAACTGAAAAAAATTTTTCAGCTGCCTCCCCAAGAACTTTTGGTACTTTTTTCATAAAACTACGATGCTCAAGCTTCCTGTAGCTTTTACACGGAAAACCCATTCCCTCCGCTTCTGCTTTAGCCTTCCTGTCAGCATTGATGTAATCAACCATTTCAAGACTGGTCATGGTTGGCGCTTCGGTTACAGACGAATGGGTTTTGACTGTTAATTGCGTCATTATGCAATCCTTACTTAGGTAATGAACCTTTGCCGCATAGGAAATCAGCCCGTCGAAGTGCATCAGCTATAGCTGGATCCTCAAAGGCTCATTCCTAAATAAAGGCTCGACGTTTTAGTTGCGCTGCGGTGCGCGGTGAAATACGGATATAAAAAAGCCCCGAATTAAACGAGGCTGTTACTGACACTGTGTTTTAAAATGATCCTCTATTGCTTCAGACATCCTTTTCATCCAGTCCGCCAGCTTTAACGCGGCATCTTTCTCTGACGTCAGTTTCGGAAAGTCTTCAAATTCCATTTTCGCGGTACATCTACCGAATTGATTTTTGTTAATAATGAGAGTTTGCTCAAGGATTGTTTCTGAATTTGTGTGTGATACGTAGTATTTACTGAGTTGCGTGCCCTCTTCTCTGTCTTTCTCAAAGTAAATCAAGTCAACTTCCGTTTTCATTTTGTCACCTATTGACACTGAGTTTTGATGTAGTCCTGCAAGCCTAATACCTGCTGATTGATTACTGCTATTCGTTCTCTGAGGGTCCAATAATCCCTCTGAGCGGTGTCAGTAGGTCGGGCGGTGGCTGCATTAACCACGCCGGAGGGGGAATCTGCTTTACTCTTTGGACAGGTGGCTTTGACGAGCAACCGGCGACGACCATTGACAACATCATTGCGAAGAACGTCGATTTCAGATTTGGCATTGGCAAGCTCCTTTGTGTGCTTCACATCCAACTCAGACAGGCGCCTTATTCTCTCTTGCTGATTAACGATTTCACTCTGTTGTTCCAATAATTCACTCTGAAGTTGAACTGTTGTACTAAGCTGTCTGGTGTATTTACCGTAATAGTGATACGCCAGCAACGAAGCAAGAGCCAGGGCAATAATCGTGTAGCTATGAGAATTAAACTTCATCATATCACCCTACAAAAGTGAAAAAGCCTTATCAATCACCTCATCACTATAGGGCTGGCTACCATTTTCCACGGTAATAATGGCTTTAATCAGCTTTGCCATGAATGCCCGATCAAACACATTAATAGCTTGATCACAAGTCACCCCTGTGTCTTTACACACACGATTAACATAACCCTCGGTATTATTTTCATTGGGAGGCGCATATCGTGAAATGATCCCGCTCACTGTATTGATTCCATATTTTTTATGATAATTCTGAAGAATTTTAATTATTGCCCGGATACCATATTCAGGACTGGCAAACTGACAGAAAGATTTATCGGTACGCTGTGATCCAGGCACCAGACCTTGCCAATAATCCCCCCAGCGAATATTGCCGGGATTATTGTTTCGTATGCCCCTGCTTATTATACTCATTCTTTTATCCCCGCTTTACGATTCAAAGTCCCGCGCATGAGTTGGCCAAAAAAATCCGTTCCCAGATAACCAATAATCACGCTGCCGATGTACGCTAAGTCAGTACTCAGATTTAAGAAGACGAGCAAGTCACGAATAAACCATGCAATAAGTGCACACATCAGCGCGTCAATCATCGTCTTCCAGAACTTACCGCCGTTATATCGGCCTCTGAGATACGCCATTGTTGCAGCCAGTGCCGCCCCTAAACCCTGTTCTTTGACTGATAACAGCCATAACCATAGCTGCATCCAGATGTCAGGCTGCTTGTCCATGAGTTTCATATCCACCCCCATAAAATGGGCGTCCGTGGGGTGAACTATGTTACCCCTGTGAGTTGTAGTTAATTAAGGCGCCAACCGCAACAAAGATTGGAGTGTTGAGACATTGCGGCGGCGAAAATGAAAAAGCCTCGCAACTAGGCGAGGCTATATATTGAATTCATATTTTTTGGGGTTTTAACAACTGGCTTGCGTTTCATACACCTCAACGCGCATGCTGCAAACAACCTTCATCTGGCTCATACCCCATAACTACTTGGGGAGCATTGCGCTCTAAGCGTTCAGCCTGCTTCCAATTAATACCAAATTGTTCCATTGGAGTTTTACCATCTGCAAAAAGTCCAGAAATGATCTCTTCTGCCATTTCCTCTATTCGCTGCATTGAGTATGACATAATATCCCCTCGGATACGGTTCTTTCTTAAGAAAAGACACACCCTTATATGTCAGTATTTGAGATTCACTTGACAAAAAACCACTCTATCTTTGAGTGGTGTCACATGTTTTACGCCCGCTTAATATGCGATATAAGCTAAGTTATTTCAACTTATTTTGTTCACTTTTGTTCGCTTTTGTTCATTTTTAAGCGCAAGAATCATCGCCGGTGTGCCCCTGTTGTAGTCCTCATCATATCTAAACCCGCTTTCCAGGTAATATTTCTTCACGCCTTCCAATGGTGATACAATTGCTAACTTATCTACAGAATACCCCATTTTTTTCAAAAAGATGCCATAAGCAGCATATGAATCCAGTGCCAAACCAAGCATTTGATTTTTTAAATCTGCATGAGCATCCTTTCTTTTTTCCATCCAGCTTATTTCAACAGATGAACACTGATCATTATACCCACCAAAAGCATAACCAACCGGCAACCCTCTATAATAAACAACTAATTTTATCGGGTGATTATAAGAATAGCTGGTGAATACGGTCGATTTCAGCGAAGGAACCCACGTAAAATTCCCTAAGTTCTTTACGGCATCTAGATCTTGGAGGGCTTGTTCACTCGGATATTCTAATTTTAATGAGGGGTCCGGGTACTTGTATTTCAGGCGGTCTTGAACACTCTTGAAGACAGCAGATTGGTAATCTTCAGACACTATCAACACTCCAATATATTGATAATTATTATCACCGATCATACAACATTTTGATACTGTGTCACATCTTAAATTTATGTCTCAGAAGAAAAGTTATCCACAGCTAATACATCAATAATGAGACAAATATACCGCCAGAATCTAATCAAATACAAAAGCCATATTTACGTAGTATTGGGTATGCCACACCAGCCAGTATGCAGATAGTAACTATTGTCTACGACTGGGGGATGTGGGCTTTATATTCGATGTGTCTTTATTGATGAGGCTCTTTCGCTTCTTGCTCCCGAGCCTACCCGAAGAAATACTACTTGATTTCTCAGCAATCAATTAATTTAAAAATATTTTTGCGATAATCGTAATTCATAGACTCTATTTCCCGCTTAGTTTGGTTAAAGTACTCTTCTTCCAATTCTACACCCAAAACCCTACGATTCAGCTTCAGTGCCGCCTTTAGTGTTGCGCCCGACCCCATAAAGAAGTCCGCCACCAAATCCCCTTCCCGACTGCTGGAGCGGATAATATGTTCCATTAATTCGGCGGGTTTCTCACAAGGATGTTTACCTGGGTAATACTGAACAGGTGCAAACTGCCAGACGTCAGTATAAGGCACATCTACCGTCACCGAGAACGGACGGCGCAGCAGCCCATATTCCAGACTCAATTCCTCATACTGGCGTGATAAAGTAAGATGAGATCCTACTAACTCATGATATGGTCTGTTTAATTCTCCGCCCCGGTGTTTTTCTCTGGCTATTCGAGCAAACAGCGCCTGTAGCTTTTGATAATCCACTTCATTGGGTAATTGCCATCGGCTATCACTGAACCAGTGACTGGCCAACTTTTTTCCCGTCGCAGCGTGAATTTCTTTGGCTGTGACGCCCAACGCCTTTCGTGCATCACCGAAGTAATCTATTAGCGGTTTAAATACCGACTGTTTCAGTTCCCGACACTGGCGGAAATAACCCCCGCATTTCGGGTGATAGGGTCCTTGATAGTGTTCGGCAAAAATAATACGTTCGGTAGCCGGGAAATACATCCGCAGGCTTTCTTTATTCTGCCTGCGCCACGGACCAAAAGGTTTTGACCAGATAATCTGGTTAAGCACATTGAACCGCCCACGAACAAGGATTTCCGTATCAGATGCCAGGCGCGAACCACAAAACACATACAAACTGCCGTTGGGTTTCAGCACACGCCAGAATTCAGTCAGTATTTCATCCAGCCACACAAGATAAGCCGTTATATCCTCCCATTGTCTGTCCCAACCACACTCTTTTACCCGAAAATAGGGCGGATCGGTGGCGATTAGGTCGATGCAGTTGTCTGGTAACGTTTTGATAAATCGTAGAGAGTCGTCATTAATTAATATGATTCCACTTAAATTCACAGTATTTTCCAAATCGATACTGGCTTACTCGCGGGTTAGCACAGAACAGGCGAATGACAGGCGTCGTCAACTCCACCCGCCGTTCATTTTACCGCTTAAGAAGTTACTCCATCAGTGACAACGCTTGAAAAAGGTGTCGTTGTCCCGGCTTTCCATCAAGCCAGCCAGACAAAATTGAGTTAAAAGTAATTGGCAACGCGGTGTTGATAGCCCCGTCAGAGTGGAAACATCAGGAATAGAAACCCAGTCATACAGTGGCACTGTTTCCAACACACAAGCGGCAGTTGTTGTCATATCTTCATGTTTTAGCATGATAATTCAAACCTTTGGTCAGTTATTGTGCATAGACACACATGTAACTCTGAACAATGACAACAGCAAGTCTTATCTGAATTTCAGGCAATAAAAAACCCCGCACTGGGCGAGGCTTGTTAATTCGATAAGCTGCGTGACATAGCTATCACTCTTATCACAATAACACCCTTTTTACGATCGTAAAGTTTTTTGCTGTTTATTTTCAAAAATTACCGAATAATTAATATTGGCAGGTTCCCGCTCAATGTGTTTGTCCATTTCTAGCTTGATATTCAGCATCATTAACATGCCATCAATAACACCCTCCGCCTTTTGTAATTTTTTACCGATATGACCGTCAGAGCATTTATGATCATGGGCTAATTGCATGAATGTTTTTCCGAATACGTAATAGTCAAATAATAAATCATGAATGTCGCTATTGTTCTTGTTTAACTTTGCCATACAGCTAGAAATAACAATAGCGTCATCTTCACAGCATTGTGGCCGCGATTTAACTTTACTGGGTATGAGTCCCTTAAATCCAGCAGCAATAGGGGACCAATAAACGTCTTCCCTATTATCAGCCGTCCAAGCGCCCCAGCGCTCTAGAACTTGTTGAATATCACGCATATGTTTACCCCGGCTATTTTAAGTGTTCGGCAATACTGTTGCTATGCGACAATCATAACGAGTGCTATATACTTTACGTAGACGGCTCTCTTTATTTATTCCGACTTCTTGTCTGACTGTGAGAGTTCCATTTCGTTTTTGAGTGACAACATGATGATGCTTTGTTTCCTGTCGTAAAAATCTTGCTTCATCAATTGCCGCCGATATATCAGTGAAGATTGTCATTGCTTAATCTCCTGAGTTTCTTTAATTTCTCATCAAATTCAGTCTTGATCGCTTTGCACTCTTCGATAGTCCATCTATGACGATCATGATTACTCTCAATATCTTCAACAGCCTCAATACCAATGCGATCAATAAGCTCAATCCGATATGGAACCAGGTTCCCCGAGTGATGCCGATTGCAGACAATACATTGTTTATGTATTTGTCTTATATCAAAGCGTAATTGCGGCGCTGCTGATGTCGTTCTATAGTGCCCTGCGTCCCATTGTGATGATTCTGTAGTGCCGCATGAAATACACGGCTTATCTTTATCCCGATATCTGATATATGCATTAACAGAACGCTGGGCTTGCTGAATAAAATAACTTCTTGGCTTTACTGCTAACGAATTAAATTCAAAAGATGATATCTTATTTTTGAACAACTTTAGACAAGACGATCCATTAGCTCTTGCTATAGAAATAAGAAATAAAGAATGGGTTGGATATAATCCTGATGATAAATCAACCCGAGGTAATCAAGAGAGTAT
Organism: Photorhabdus cinerea; assembly: GCF_011189575.1. GTDB lineage: Bacteria > Pseudomonadota > Gammaproteobacteria > Enterobacterales > Enterobacteriaceae > Photorhabdus > Photorhabdus cinerea. The sequence continues at coordinate 160,824 of NZ_PUJW01000011.1, read as the reverse complement.
CATAATAGCTCTTGTTGATCGGGGTTTTTCAAAGAAACAAGCTGAATGTATAGAGCTTGTTGCGTGTCCAATAAAGAGATAACGTTACTATCAGGGTATATTCTTATGCCAATATCGCTCTTGTAATTTGAACGTACATAGGAGTAAACAAAATGGCTAAAAATTTTATTCGTCTACCCGAAGTTCAACGCAGAACTGGTTATAGCAAGGCGTGGATTTACAGACTTATCGCAGATGATAAATTCCCAAAGCAAGTTAAAATAGGTACTCGCTCAGTCGCTTTTGTTGAATCAGAAATTGATGGCTGGATAGATCAACGTATCGCTGAATCTCGCGGTGAGGTAATGTAATGAAAAAATTTATATTACCTACTGACGAACAGAAGAAATATGTTCTTTCCGTTTATGGAGAATTCGAGCGAAGAATAAGGGAAGCAGAGAGAAAAAGATTAACGAGTATATCGAGAGGACATTGCCACAAATTAGAAAGTCTAGGTCTATTTCCCCCTCGCTGTCATTTTGGTCGTAATTCCTGCGCGTGGCTTTTAAGTGATGTTTTATGGTGGATACGTAATCCTCCAACTATAGAAAACGTGAATAACCCATAGTGATTCTTGTTAAGTAAATTTTGACAAAAAATGTATTAAGAAATGTTAAATATATCGTCAACTACATTTTTAATAACTGACGGTTAAATTTATGATCAACAAACGTTTAAAAGCCGCTCGTTTGCGTGCAAAGATCACGCAAGAAAAACTTGGAATTGCAGCTGGCATAGATGAAAAGTCAGCACGAGCGAGAGTATCACAGTATGAAAATGGAACCCATCAGCTAACCTTCGAAATAATGTGTGCATTTTCCAAAGTATTAAACGTTCCTGAGTGCTATTTTTATATTGTAGATGATAATTTTTCTGATGTTGTTTTAACTATTCATCAGATTTTAGTGAATTACAAACACACTTCTAAAAATTGAATACTGTTTGAGACAGCACTGACACCTAATAATGGCGCTAACCGTATCCAGAGGTTAAGAGGTTAAATATCACCGCGACAATACATGTGGGAGAAAATGGAAATAGGTATATTCACCTGTCAGGGCATGCAGGTCTTAGACGCCTTGTCAGGGGAACACGATACGGTGCCAATCCCCCCCTAAAATGCTGGCAATGGGGATAGGCTAGCAAGGTCTTAATTCAAGTATTGTTAAAAGTGTTAGATTCTGTATTATCTTTTCTATTGGTTACCGAGTGATGGAAAGTATTTTTAAGGATGAATATACCTTAGCCGATTTTATCGGCAACATAACAATGGATATGGCTAAAACAGCTATTATTGCTGTTGCCGGAATAGTTTTGGTTACTGGTATTTTGGTAGCTTATGATTTAGACATTCTTGACAAAAAATATGGAATAAGTGAAAAATTAATAGCATTTTTAAGAGAAGCAATGAAAAGAACACCAGAAGCGGAATTACAATATTTTTTAATGGATTAGGAAGGTTGAGGTGAATAGTAAATATTTTAAAGCATTAGGAGGGATGATACTATTATTAATAGTGACATTTATATGGATGTCGCCCACAACTTATGCCAAAGACATTAAATTATGTGAGTAAAAAATTTTATAAATATTCTGTCCTCATGTTTTCGCCTGTTTAGACTCTGATTTTTAGGGGCTTTCCTATTATTTTTTATGGTATTAAATAGCCCTTTCCGTAAAAAATCACTAACCGCAGAAACACCATGAACAAATTACTTCAATTGCGCCAAAGGATGGTTATACCGTTATCCCTGAACTGATCTTGTGAACGGTGGCGGCAGTAAAAAAGCCAAAGGTTTTCTGGCTTATCCCCGTGACACCAAAAACGACAAGACGCGTGATTTTGCTACCCTGCAAGCTGGAAGCCCCTCCCCCTTGAGGACGATAGTCTGATTAATCTCTGAAAATTATTAATCCAGGCTCCAGTTATTTACAGAATTCTATCAATTAACGATTATGACTTAAGAAATCTTCTACACCACCCTATTCAATACTCATCGGAATTAAATAATTCACACATATGAATAGTATCTCATAGTTATATTAACTTATATTTAAAATTGATTTATCAAATAGTAATAATATTTTATTTTCCCAACAAATTAAATGTAATCAGTAAAAAAATCAGTTAAATAATTAAAAATTTCCATATCAGATATATCCCGCTCATTTTCTACCAACCGTTCAATTTGTCTTAACAGCACAATAGCACAAAAGTTTCCAATTGATAAATAACCCTCCCCTATTGCAGAATAAAATATCGTTAATTATGTTGACCATATTTACCCAAAATGTAATCTACAATGAAATATATAATTAACCGATTCTCGTAATAAAAATACCGATAATAATTATATTTCCGAAAAACTTGTCATTGCGGGTAGTAACGTATTAAACTGATTGCATAATTCAAACATATCAAGTTCGAAACCTAAAAATTAAAAAAAGGAATTATAATATGAGAAATAACGTAACTATATCATCTCAGATTATTAACACATTAACAGTAAGCAATGAGCCATGGGGAATCAAAGATAAAAATTCATGCTTCATTTATGGTAATCTGGCATTAAAATCTCTTCAGAATTTTTCAAATTCATTTGAATACGAGGGACATTATGAAAATGAGCTTCCTTGGGATAGTTCTAAATTTGCAGAAGAATTTATTAATCATGATAAAAAAGTGATGGAAAAAGAGCAAACGATATGCTCACTAGAAACACATATATTTGGCAAAACACAAATTCTATCATCTTATTTTTTTGAAAAATCACCTTTTTATCACGAAGATGGAAGTTGCATGGGAGTAATATATCATGGGTGGAAAGCAAAAGACTATTCATTAACTTGTCTACATCAATATCATGACAAATTACCTGCATCGATAATGTTCCAACCACCCACTGATCTTTTTACTCAACGTGAATGGGATATTATTTTTCTTTTTTTACAGAAAAAGACCAAAAAACAGATTGGACAGATATTGAATATTACCTATCGTACTATTGAATCTCATATGGTTCAGATATATCGAAAAACAGGCATTAACTCCAGCCAACAGCTAGAAGAATATTGTCTGGCTAATAATTTTAATCACTTTATACCAGAGAAATTTATATTGTCTTAGATTACGTATTAATTCCCAGTTTCTATATACTTCCTTTGTCTATTATTAATGGACAAAACAATCAGTTCCATTGGAATATATTTTTATTTACAAATATCATAATTATATTCAATAATTTTTTAAAGGTTATTTATGAGTGAATCAGGATGTCAAAAATCTCCTATTATTACCTCTCAGTTAACGAATACATGGGACAGAAGTTCCGAGGCATGGTTTGTAAAAGATAAAGAATTACGTTTCATTTATGCAAATACAGTATTTATTAAAGCCAGCAAGTTACCTGAAAACTTTAATGTTATCGGATATACTGATAAAGAATTACCTACACCATTTAATTGTTTTGCTCACCTTTTTGAACAGCATGATCGTAAAGTCTTAGAATGTATGCAACGGATATCATCTATTGGGATTTATCCTCAAGGCAGCGATCAACGACCCAAATCCTATTTTTGTAATAAATACCCACTAATGGATGAAAATAATCAATGTATTGGAGTAATATCCCACGCCAAAGAAATAGACCATTTTGCAGTATCTCATTACATCAAGAATAACACCTCTATATCTATTCGGCTTAAGCCACCTAACGATATATTAACAAAGAAAGAATGGATTATTATTTTTCTATTCTGTCGCGGTATCAGCAATAAATGCATTGCCGATGAAATGAAAATTTCATGCCATACTGTAGAAAAATATTTTGAATGTATCTATAAGAAGCTATCAGTCGGTTCAGCTATTGAATTAAGACTATTTTGCAAAGAAAATGGTTATGATACATTTATTCCATCAAAATATTTTAAACCTATAGGCCATTTTTTATTATAAATGTTCGAGTTTACTATTATGTATTTTTATATTGGTTATTTAGTTAACCTGAATTACTAATGAGATGTGTATAGATTTAACAGAATAACTTTATATCAATAAATATAATTTATGATTCACATATTATGTCTTTTACTTTTTGCCAACGATTTTCAACATCAGGGTAATAATTGATAATTATAGAATACAATCGGCCAATATACATCTGACCTAACATTACTAGTGCTTTACCGAGTGTATTGTAAGGTCATCATAATGGTTAAATTTTTTGTAAATTCCTTTGCAGTATATATCACTATTCAGCAAACAGACTCCACAGTAAAATATCTTAATTTGGAGAAATCAAGCTAATTTTTTCGTTCTAATGCTTATTACGCCTGTGCTGTCAAGATAAAAAGCCATTAATACAAACCACAGAATTAACGAGGTAAGGCTCCGATTGTTACAGATATCTAAATGGAATTTGAAATGCAACTTTATCTTTCGCAACTATACTGTTCTAAGTAAGTTTTCTATTTAATTATGCTTTAAAAACTAAATTCAGAAGAATGTAGCTAACCTTAATTTTATTTAAGAATAGCTATTTAAGAAGTTCCTTGCTCTTCCGGACTGAAACGCTCTGATAGTCAATCCTGCCGCCATATTCAACAAAAAGCTTATCGAATTACGATACTTAGAATGTTACATTTAAGAAAAAATCTTTAACTAATTCAGCACTATTTTAATTAGATCTATTTCCCCGGTATTATTCTGTTCCGAAGGAATAATACCTTTTATTTCATCCTGTTATAAGTATCTGTTATCAGAATAACTCTTAGATCTTCAATTCATGACAGAACATTTATGACACAGATCACTTATTGATCAATAGATTAAAAATCCAACTCATTAACCTGACTACTTAATAAATAGAACAAATAATCTCTATACAAAATAGTATTAACAGTGATATTTATTACCATTGAACATTACTTTGAAAAACAATAAAGAGTTTAATTAATAAATATATGTATTTTGACGAATAAATTATTATATTCTATTATATGACCAAGCTATTTTAAGTAGAATCAGGAAATAACCCCATCTCATATAACGGCTTGAATAATAGTTTAGGATCTGCAATGAAAAATATAAGAAACAAACCTAATAATATCACTCCACAATTAATCTATACGTGGGAAAGAAGTGATGAACCCTGGGGAGCTAAAGATCTCCAGTCACGATTTATCTATGCCAATCCCGCTTTCTATCGACTACTCAATCTGCCTGAAGATTTCGATATTACAGGGCTTTCAGTCAGTGAATTACCTTCTCCTGTTGCAGAATATGAAAGAGAATTCCGCCGTCAGGATCAAAAAGTTATTCAAACTATGCAACGGGTAACCTCGCTAGAAACACATCCACTTGGAGAAAATAGGGTTAAGCAAACTTACCTCTGTAATAAATATCCGCTTTGTGATGAAAATGGTGACTGTATTGGTATTACCTTTCATATATACAAAACACAGGATTTTTCTGTTTCTTATTATTATGAAAAAACATTGCCAGAAACGCTAAAGTTTATACCACCTAACGATATACTGACTCAAACTGAATGGGAAGTTCTCTTTTTAACTCTGCGTTCAGTGGATAAAGAACACATCAGTGAAGAATTAATGATAAGTACAGAAGATGTTGTTAATCATATTCAGTCTATTTACCAAAAATTTAACTTACCTAAGCATAAAGAACTAACGGATTTCTGTAAGGAAAATAAATTTGATCTTTATATTCCAGAAAGATTTATCACTATTGGTAGCATAGAGCTAAATTGATCATAAACTCAGATATTAAGAGTTAAACTCAAAAACTGTCAAAACGGAATGATAATATGAAGAATAAATTAACTATCTCATCCCAAGTCATTAACACAATGCAGCAAAGTAATGACCCTTGGGGAATAAAAGACAAAAATTCATGCTTTATTTATGCTAATCAGGCATTTAAATATCTCCAAAATTTTCCAAATTCCTTTGAATATGAAGGACTTTTCGATGACGAACTTCCCTGGGATGGTGCTGAATTTGCAGAAGAGTTTATTGCTCATGATAAAAGTGTAATGACAAAAGAACAAAGAGTATGTTCACTTGAAACACATGTATTTGGGAAAGAACAAATTCTGTCCTCTTATTTTTTTGAAAAATCCCCTATTTATCATGATGATGGCAGTTGTATAGGCATTATGTTTCATGGTTGGCCAGCCCAGGATTTTTCATTAACCCGTCTATACCACGGAAAACTCCCCGCATCAATTATGTTTCAACCACCGACTGATCTTTTCACCCAACGAGAATGGGATATTATTTTCCTCTCTTTACAAAAGTATACCAGTAAACAAATGGGGCGAGTATTGAATATCTCCTACCGTACTGTTGAAACCCATATGTCACGGATATATAAAAAGATCGGCGTGAGTTCTAGCTATCAATTGGAAGAATATTGTCGCTTTAATGATTATGATCTCTATGTGCCAGAAAGATTTGTGCACCCGGAAAGCAGAATGTTTCTTTAACCCATAGATTTATAAAGGATTTTCTACCAACATGAAGAAGAACTATGTAATATCACCTCAAATTATTAACACAATGGAGATGAGCAATGAACCATGGGGAATAAAAGATAGTTCTTCAAATTTTATTTATGGTAATTCAGCAACAAAAAAATCCATTCATAATTTCAAAGAATCGTTTGATTACGAAGGGCTTGATGATCATGAACTTCCCTGGGATGGTGCTGAATTTGCAAAAGAATTCATTGTCCACGATAAAAATGTCATGACCGAAGGACAGAGAGTATGTTCACTTGAAACACATGTATTTGGCAAAGAGCAAACTCGGTCCTCTTATTTTTGTGAAAAGCTGCCTTTTTATCACGAAGATGGGAGCTGCATAGGAATTATGTATCATATGTGGAAAGCTAAAGAGTACTCATTGGCCCACTTATATCAATATTATGACAAACTACCCTCTTCCATTATACTCCAACCACCAAATGATCTTTTTACTCTACACGAGTGGGATATCATCTTCTTATTCTTACAGAAACACTCCAGAAAACAGATTGGACAGATACTGAATATTGCCTATCATGCTGTTGAGACTCATATGACCCGAATATATCGTAAGGTTAGTGTTCATTCCAGTCAGCAACTGGAAGAATACTGTCTGGTCAATAACTTTAACCACTTTATACCAGAGAAATTTTTATTGTCTTAGATTACGTATTAATTCCCAGTTTATATATGCTACCTTTGTCCATTATTTATTGATAAAATAGATAGCTCTGCGGGAATATGTTTTTCTTCATAAAGAATATACCTACATTCAATAGGTTAAAAAACAATAATTACCTCGAAGGATATGTATGAGTGAATCAGCATTTAGAAAAGTCCCTTTTATTACCCGTCAGTTCACAAATATGTGGGATAGAAGCCCTGACGCATGGTTTGTAAAAGACAATGAATCCCGTTTTATTTATGCAAATACGGTGTTTATAAAAGCCAATAAGTTACCTGAAAACTTTGATGTTGTCGGATATACTGATGAACAATTACCAACGCCAGTCAATGGTTTTTCCCACCATTTTAAAGAACATGATCGTCATGTCTTAAAATGTATGCAACGAATATCATCTATTGGGACTTATCCTCAAGGTAATGGTCAACGACCTAAATCCTATTTTTGTGAAAAATATCCCTTGATGGATGAGAATAATCAATGTATGGGAATTATTTGCCATGCTAAAGAAGTAGAGCATTTTACCGTATCTCATTATATGAAGAATAGTACACCTATATCGATCAGCTCCAGGCCCCCGAATGATATTTTAAAAGAAATTGAATGGATCATGATTTTTCTATTTTGCTGCGGTATTAATAACAAAGATATGGCCAATGAAATGCATATGTCATGCCGCACTGTAGAAAAATATTTCGAAAATATCTATGAAAAATTGTCTGTCAGCTCAACTATGGAATTACGCTCACTTTGTAAAGAAAATGGTTATGACCTATATGTTCCACCAAGATATTCTCTATCTATAGGTCATTTTCTACTGTAAGCAATCGATTTTGCTATTATTTTTTCTCTTTGAATATATTGACAATTTGAGTAATAACTAGGAATACAATCAATGATATTGCAGATTCTTCTACTCCATCAAGTTATAAATCTTGACACTGACTCTTTATACTCCAAATATGTTAAAACGTTTTAAATAACTGATAATATACCGCCCATTGTGGCGGATGTAGCGCCTCTAAAATAACCCTCTACTTATCTGACTTCTGATCACTACAAGGCAAGGCGATAGCCCGCGCACAACTTTCACTCAAAACTCGCATCACCGTTTCCGCACCACTTCGATTAGGATTTATTCGTATCATCCGCTTTTCTAAAGTGGAATCAGATTGACGGAATGTACCAGATAACCGGTAAAACAACGGTGGAATTTCGAACTTTGATTCAGCACCAACCGGATAAGGCAGCGCACCAAGTTCATGTGCAAAGCAAAGGACTTGTTCTGCAATCTCGTCATAAAATTCTACCAACAATACTTTAGATTGTGCGTTTGCAATCACTGCCTGTTTTACCTGCGGTATTATTCCCTGATTAAGCCAGGTAACCAACGTTTCACTCACTTGAGCCTGCACAGCATGCATTACCGGCGCAAATACCAGCCCGCGCAACACTTCCAATGCCTGAAATCCCTGCACCTGACTTCCTCCGGAATACATACTACGTCGGATGCTGTCGATTGCCGCTTTTTGACCTGCCACCACACCAACACCTTGCGGGCCAAACAATTTAAAACTGGAGAAAGTTGACAACGCAGCACCACATTCACAACCAATATGTTCTACTTTCATAACTGCGTAATTATCATCAACCAGTACCGGTAACGACGCAGCATTCATCAATGAAATTACAGTAGCCAACTCATAAGAATCATCGATTTTCTGGCGCGTATGTTGTACCAACCCGGCTACCGGACGATGTTGCAAAATCGCAGCATGTACTCGTTCAGATTGATTGAAATCAGCCCGTATAAGATTTAAACCCATCTGTCCAGCAATGGTAGCGGTTGTGGGATATAACGGTGCATCATGAACCAACAGAGTATCGCCCACGTTAACTAATGCCGCCAGACCACTGCGTATTGCCCCTGTTCCCGCTCCTTGCACTAATACAGCTGACTCAGCGGAAAAGAAATCTGCAATAACACATTCAACTCGCTGCGTCATCTGTGGTTGGTTCAGTCCCGGAACCAATCCCAAATCTCCAGTAGTCAAGAAATCGGCACCGGGAAAATGGCGGCAGATAATATCAACTAAATGGAACTGTTTTTGCTGTGCCTGTTCCATATTCAAGCTACGTAATGGATGAGTGTTCAATATCTGCTCTCCGACCCTCTCCCTTTCTTGTTGCCATCACAAACATCACAAAATAGAGGGAGAGGATCTATTTATTCAATTAACGAATACCTACCAGATGAATGACGTTAGCCAGAACACCAACCACAATCGTTGCAATAGGCCCAATAGCCATTTCAACTAAAGGACGCTTAGACGTGCGATTAAGCAGATAAATGCCCGCCACCACCATAAATCCCATTCCCGGCAGAATAGCGTTGGAAGCAATCATTCCCCCCACTAATAAGGAAACCTCCAACATGCGGGTAATGACTGTTCGAATATGGTCGCCACAGGCTTTCACGCCAGGATATTTATCCAGCCAGATAGCAATTCTTGCCAGTAGTTTGATTTCCATAAACATAATCACACTGCCAGCAATGAAGGCAATCCACAGGTTATTCGTGGCTAATCCGGCAACAAACACGAATTTCATACCCACCGGGCTATACACCCCGGTAGCAATAGCAGTCATGCCGACTAATGGAACAAAGCTGATTGCCCTGGCCAAAGCCACCAACGTAGCGTTAGCCCCTTCCCCCTGCGCCATCAATTGCAGTGATACCGGCCCTTCTGCCAGCAGACTGAGTGACATCGAAGCTGCCACAGCAGTCAAGCCACCACTCACTACCAATAGCCAGATGTTATTTTGAATACGCTGTATTCGCGTAGAAAATAATCCAACCAACATCTCATTTGCACCTTTAGCTGAAGCTTGTCCATCTCCTGCTTTGGGAGCACGTTCTTTCATTGCAAAGTAGAACATTACAATCATCGAAATCAGGAGCGCTACCCCGTTGGGGTCCAGTTGCACTGGTTTGCTCAGGGCTCCACCAAAACTTAGTGAGCCTATCGCTTTCGTCGCGATATACCCCACCAGTGTCGCAATCAGCACCCATATCCCTTTGCGATATCCATATTGATACGCCACAACAATCGCAGGGAATAACGCAAAGCAGGCAACGATAGGATCGCCAACCTTACTCAGATTGTTCATGAAATTAACGGGTAAATGGGCAAAGATATCAACAACAGATCGTAAACCCGTCATCAAAGCAACGGCATACAATGCCCCCAGGACACCAGAAATCACGAAACCTTTTTTACTGTTTGCGCACCAGGTACCGATCACATCTGTTCCCAGCAACAAGCTATGCACCAAGATAATCGGTGCTGTAAGCGAGAATGGAATGCCAAAACCGATAACCAGACCAAAACTTAAGGCAAAACTGGTCGCCGCTAAGGTTTTACGATTCATACGCCCTTCAAGATGTTCCGGGATTAAAGGGCGCAACCCGTCATGAAATACCGCAATACCACAGTTAGCCATCATGGCTGATATCCCACCAATAACAGCCAGCAAACCCGCTTTAAACGGATCAATTTCCATTAAACGTGTGAAAAATTCGTATTCCATCTTCTATGTCCTTATGAAGAAAAAATAGCCCTGATAATCACCGGGATGACAGCTTCTATATCCTGACCAATAAAACCAAATGCGGTCTTCCCGGCGTTCACATGCGCAATAATCTCTTCGTCAGACAGAATTTTTCCCGGCATACTGAGCGTGACACATTTATCTATACCCACGATAGCAATTGCCATTGCCAAGGCACCCCCACCAGTATTACAGGCACCCAAATAATAATCCGCACTGCCACTCTCCAGTGCCATGGCTGCTTCAATGTCGCTCATTAAGGTAATGGACGAAGCTTTATCTCCAGCCAAACGGCGTAAAGTTTCCACAATTTTTTCTTTCTCAATTTGTCCTCCGATAACAAATCTCATATGTTTTTCCTTTATTTGAAAAATACCGCGGGGTTGTCACGTAACATTAGATCAATTTCTATTTGCGTTAATCCAGCATTCCTCAGCATTGGAACAAAGGTGCGGATTAAATATTCAAAACCATTGCCACCATTGGCCTTAAGATGGGATCGGCGGGTTATATCCATCGATAACATGATACGGTTAAGCAGACCGCGCTGGGACAGTGTCTGTAGCATGGCGACACGTTTTTCATCCGGGTAGTAATCGTTCTTGCCAATCGTGTCAAATTGTATATAAGCCCCCTGTTCAATCATACGCAGGATATTGTCCAGATTGTCCCGCAAGTCACAATGTCCGATAACTACCCGCTCAGCATCTACACCATGCTTTTTCAGTAACGCCAGTTGCTCAAGCCCCATCGTACTTAATGAAGTATGTGTAGAAATGGGGCGTCCAGTTTCCAAATGCGCTATCGCTGCGGCATGAAATACTTTCTCTTCATCAGGTGTGATAACACCCTTACTGGAACCAATTTCCGCAATCACTCCAGCTCTCAGCGTTGTGCCATCAATACCCTGCTCAATTTCAGCGATCATTTCATCCGCCAGTTGCTGGGCAGTGGTATGCGCTACATGCTCAGGAAAAAAGGCAGACTGGTAATAACCCGTTGAGGCAATCACATTAATGCCAGAATTCTGCATCAAATCCAGCATAAACTGTGGATTACGCCCCATGTAACGATTGGTCATTTCCACAATATTGCCTACACCAAGGTTGACCAATGTTTTCATCTCATCACAAATCAAGTCATATTGATCCAGCCGACAATCAATGTTGTTTTTAAATGACGATAAATCAATATGCAGATGCTCATGTGAATAGGTATAGCCAGACGCATCAATCCTATTTTGCTTAGTCATCGGGAAGGCTGTCCGAATAAAATGGTGACAATGAATTTATTCACAGGTCATTTCCCCATTAACAGGAATACGGTTTCCCTGGCTGTCATAAAGTCCTTCCAGCACTGGATGCCCTGACTGGATACCGCTGACCAATGCCACATCACTACGAGTCACAAATATCTGAGTGCGAAAGCACAGCACCACAGCACAGCCAACTGGATATTCACCACCAAGAGAAAAGTGGTAATCAATACTGGTATTATCCATCGGTAACAAATGAGTAGATATAATCTGTCCATTTGGAATGAAGACTAACGCGTTATAAGCCTGCCCGCGGCGATAATGACCGCCTCCATAGCAATAGCTGTTGCCATTAAACCGGTGAGATATTTCCGTCAGATACAGCATAGCAACGCTTTCAGGCTGTTCTCCCTGAAAATTAGCCAGGATTGTGCCTGTCAGTGCATGTCCGGGTTCTGTATGGGTAACACCATACTTTGCGAGTAACGGTAGTGTGCTACAGCTTGATGCCGATGGCGCATTTATCTGCGTCACCTCAACCCCTGCCTGTCGTAAAATGTCTTTTGCTTTTAACAAAGTGAACAAATTTGGTGCAGGCACTGTTCGCTGCTGTGCCTCCTGCCACAATAAGCAAGGAAAATGGGTCAATCCCACTAGTTTTACGCCGGGCATCGCCATAATACGATGAGTAACGGCATTCAATGCCGATAAATGAAAACCTGCTTCCTGACCCGGATAAAGATGATCATGATCATCATAAATTTTTAGCATAATGCACTGCACATGTCCCTGATGCTGCGCAAGACAAGAAATTTCCTCCGCTTTTTCTAAAGAAAACACCGTGATCACTTCCGGGTGTTGCTGTATCACAGTGGAGACCATATTCCGCGGGATCTGCACCAGATGACCAGCATGAATAACTGGGATCTTCCGTCTTATCAATGTCCTTGCTTCCTTGAAATCCACCGCTGTGACACCCCGATAGCCTAATTCTATAAGCTTGCGTGCCAGCCAAGGATTACGCCCAATCTGTTTGGTCATCAGATACAGAGAAATATCATGACACTTCGCTACAGCAAGCAATTTTCTGGCATTTACCAAAACTTGCTCAACATCAATGACATAAGTATCAGGCAGCAAAACCCCTTGCGCCCATAACATATGGGCTGCCTCAATCAATGCCGGATTTTGTTTGTTCAGTGCATTAATAAATATGCTGTACCTCCTGTACTACTTCAGCGGTCAATGCCATTGCAATAAGTTAGATGTTCAAATCATCATTTTTTTGAATATTTGATGGAAAAAAAATTCCCTTCATCTCTGTTGTCGTGCTATTGCTGATCCTTTGCCGCCCAAAGGCTAAACAGGTTTGCCAGCAAATACCCTTCTTCACAGGGATGTAACTGCACGTCAAAATGTGCCAACAGCGAAGCGTTAATCACTTGCAAATGAGAAAAGGCATCAGACTGACGTACTTCCATCAACAGTTCAGTATCCAGTGAACCAATTTGTTCTCCCCGGCGTGAGCGCATCAACGCATTCGCCATATGTGTTATCGCCATTTCCCCCAACGCATTCCTGACGGGGATTTGCCAATCTTGCTCAAGCTGAATCACGACTTTCATCATGCCATCACAAATGTCCTGATCGATGACATTTCCCTGACAGAGCAGATTCAGTCGATTTTCCATTTCATTTTACTCCGTCCATTTTAAATCAGTAACTTGGGTCCTGTTGACCGGCCAGTACTCGTTGTTGATGAACCAATAATTCTGTTTTATCCACTGTGGTACGCAAAAGTTGCTGAATCGGAATATCATCAGCTCTGGTTAAAATTACCGCTTCAGAAGCTTGCATAAAACAGACATTTCCACGCAACGGTACCGCAATCAGCTCCCGGGAACTCAATTCAATTTCTCTGCTAACGTTCCAAATCACGGCATCAATGTCCCCTTTAACTACCTTATACAAACATTCGTGGTAAGAGATATCCACCAACGTGATATCCTGCCCGGCAAAGTACACTTCGGTCATGATCTTCTGGTCGGCAGAACGATTATCTAACCCAACACGACTGATGTTATGCTCTTCACCCTTGCGGTAAATCAGTTGGTGTCCACCAACATAGGTGTGTGGCCCCAATTCAAGTACAGCGAGAACATCACGCTGTTCCAAATAAGTTTGTGCAGCCAGACCTGACACTACAGCCATGTCATAAATACCGTTACGCAGACATTCTACCCGGGCATCCGAACCTCTCATGTGAGCAAAGTAAAACGGAATACCACCAAACTGCGCTTTTAAACCACTCGCCAGCCCTTCGTACAATCGGGTATAAGGTAACGGCATCGCACAAACTACATTACCGATATCAGCATGTGCCAACAGTGCTTTGTGATCCATGCTAACCAGATAACTGCCATTACGCCCCCGCCGATCCAGGCGAACCGCACCAGAATTCTCCAGTTTTTTTAATGCAAATTGTACCAATCCAACAGACAGCGCATAGTCAGATGCCAGCTCATCAATAGTCTTTAAACGATTACCACAGCACTCACCTAGCAGATAACGCGCCAGATACGCCTGAGCAACCCCCTCTTTTTTAAGCAGCTCACGACTCATAATTATTCTTCATTTTTTTGAATGTATTTATATCCAACTTAAGAGGATAAATAACAATCGGAAAATAACAAAAATGCGAATCAAGTCACGAATAAGGGGGTGATTTTTACAATTGAGGAAGAGAATCTGCCTTACCTTTGTACTGAGGCAACTCAGGAGGGAAATTCCTGTTAGTGGGTGAAAATTGCTCGCTCAGTGTCTGGTTTCTGCTTCAGCCGCCAAGCCAGCAAGAAGGGTTATATCAATTGGGGTGAATTACAGTATCTCAGGGCAATCAATGTCGATTTAAAGAAAAAATGGACGCCTATAAGGCGTTCATTCCAGACAATGGTTATTACTGTAGCCCTATTTTCTGGATTATGGATATACCCGTTATCTTTCAAGTTGCCTCTTTGTTGGCTGCACTCACTCACCCCGGTCACAGAGTTATCTATGCTCCCGGGGATTCGCTCCCTTGCCGTCGCGATCCATCTTGAAATCCATTGGGTATAAACCGTTAATCAAATCATTAGCAATCAACCAATAAGATGATAATCAACAGAAAAAATAGGCAAAATACCATACATAATCCCGGATAAGATGACCTTTGTGTATGCGCCCTTAACAGGCGCATACATCAGAATCACTTATTCAACTGAACAAGCATCAGCCCTTGGGATATAATCAAAGTGTAATTCTCGATACCGATTCCTTTTTATGCTCCAAACACCGTGAAAACGTTCTGCATTACTGGCGGTATACCTCACCGTGTGGCGAATGTTACTGTGTCCAAGATAATCTTGTATCAGCCGGGTATCCACTCCCCTGTCAGCAAGAGCAAAACCACAGGCATGGCGCAACATATGTGGATGGGAACCTACTGAAATATTAGCCTGTCGCCCTAATTGGTTAATCAATTGATAAATACGCTGACGTGTAAGCGGTTTTCCGGAGCGTGACAAAAATAACCAATCGCTTTCCGCACCTCGAAAAGTTTTACGTACTTCAAGCCACGCGTTAATCGCCTTGATTTCATAACCCAAGAGGGGATGGTTTGTACAAAACCCGCCTTTTAAGCGACGAATATACAAACTTCCATCATCCAAATCCAAGTCGGATAACCGTAAATACCTGGCTTCACTAACACGTAAGCCATGAACAAAACTCATGTATACCAGGCAATAGTCGCGCTCACCATTAGCACTACTTTTTGCCACTGCCAGCATACTTTCCACTTCGTATTGTGTTAGATGTCTACGTTGACGCATTATGGTCTATCCCAAATATTTTTTATCTCAACGCATGTAATATTTTGCGTTATCTGTAACTGATTCAGACCAGGAACCAACCTTAAATCCCCTATGGTAAAAATGTCTAAACGAAATTGCTTTTGCTGTGCCTGAGCTTCGCTCAAGTTGTGTAATTGATAGGTATTCAATGTCTGTTCTCCGGTAGCCCCCTATATTCTTACCATCATAAGATGAAAAGAAAAATACTGATTCAATTAACCATCACTCGCTAAATAAGTTGATCTGTCTGAAAAAACAACAGAAATTATCATAATAAGCCCAACAATCATTTTAACAAAGGATAGGCCAATCAGATCGATTTTTGCTTCAAATCACGCAGGGTCTCGGTAAATCTTTGCAGGCCCATTTACCGATTATTTGACACAGAAATTACAAGCGCCAGGGAAACAGCTTCTAGCTCTAGTCCGGGAAACAATCGTAGAATTTTCCTCAGTAATGCAGTGAAATATGAAGTTTTTATTGCTATCTCTCGCAGAGGTCAAACAGAGCAAGTATTGGATAAAGCATATATTGCTCATAATGTTGGTATAATTGGTATGATGGCAATTGCATTTACACGTGTATCAATCAATTCACTGGCTGATGTGTACTTTGCATTATATGACAAAACAATTCATTTAACAATTAGAATAAATTATCAGTAAATAATCTAAATAATTTCAATATTAACTACCTATTCCAATGACGTTATTGTTGTAAACCATTATTAAGAATGTGTAGTTAACATCAGCAACGTACAAAAACTGGAGTGCACACGCAGTACGTAAGGAACGATTCACTTAGCTTCCCCGTTAAAGTTCAATTAAAAGTGGGGGCTTTTGTTTAAACGTTGCTCATTTTCGCTCCTTATGACAAAAATGGTAAACAAAATATTCTAATAAGATAAAAATAAAATAATATTGATAGCTATATTTTTCTACATGTGAATATCTTACACAAAAGAATAAATGATTTAATTAACAGATGCAGATAAAATAAAAAAATCTTATCTTTTTACAAATTAATTATTGCAATCCATTATATATTCAGGTTATTTTAAGTGAAATCAGTAAAAAACCACTCAGATAGTTACTTAAATAACAACTAATGAGTTATCATGTCAAATATAAAAAACAAATCGAATAATATCACTATGAAATTAATTTTTATGCAAAAAAAAAGTCATAATCCTTGTGAAACCAAGAGTTGTCAGTCAGAATTTATATATGACAACTCTACCTTTTACCAAAAGCTCGATTTACTTAAAGATCCCAATATAACAGGGTTTTCAATGGGTGAATTGACCTCACATATTGCAAAATATGAAGAGGAATACTACCGCCAGAGTCAAAAAGTTATCCAAACTATTTCAAGAGTGACTTCATTAAATACCCACTCGTTTGAAAAAAATAAAACTAAGCAAACTTGTACCCGTTATGAATATTCACTTTGTAATGACCATGATCGTTGTATCGGTACCACTTTGCAGATGTACAAAGCTCTAAAATTTTCTGTTTCTTACTGAGGTTAATCTCTACGCACCAGAGATATTTTTGCAACCAAAAATCATAATGTTTTCTTAAATCAAAATTTATATAAAAAAATATGACTAGAAAAAATTTTATTATTTCATCTCAAATAATAAACACCTTGGAAACTAGCAACGAACCATGGGGGATAAAAGATAAATCTTCCTGTTTTTTTTATGGAAATAATGCATTGACTAAGCTTCAAAATATAAATTCTAATTATGATTATCAAGGTAAATATGATAGTGATATTCCGTGGCAAGGCAATGAATTCTCTGAATATTTTATTAAACATGATTTGAGGGTGATGGAAAATGAAGAAAGCATTTTATCATTAGAAACACATGTATTTGGACAGGATAGAATTTTATCATCTTATTTCCAAGAGAAACTTCCGCTATATAATGATAATGGTGAATGCATCGGCATCCTTTTCCATGCTTGGCAAGCCCAGAATCATTCACTAACTCGCCTATTTCACAATAAACTACCTGCTTCCGTTATATTTCAATCACCGACTGAACTTCTCACTCAGCAAGAATGGGAAATCGTTTTCCTTTTTTCACATAAATATAGCAAAAAACAAATCAGTCAATTACTTAATATCCCTTACAAAACCATAGGGAAGGATATGAGAAAAATTTATAATAAATTAGATGTAAATTCTGATTTACAACTGGAGGAATACTGCCAAATAAATAGTTTTAATCTCTATGCACCAAAAAGGTTTTTATTGTCTTACTTATAAATGTCGTTTATTTGTTTATTCAAATTTTTTATAAGGTAATAATGTTATAAAGGTCAAATATGAGTCAATCAGGATGTAAAAAAGTCCCTTTTATTACTCCTCAATTAACTAATATGTGGGATAAAAGCTCAGAATCATGGTTTGTGAAAGATAAGGAATTCCGTTTTATTTATGCAAATACAGAGTTTATTAAAACCAATAAGTTACCTGAAAACTTTAATGTTGTCGGATATACTGATGAAGAATTACCTACACCGCTTAATCAATTTGCTCACCTTTTTGAGGAACATGATCGTAAGGTCTTACAATCTATGCAACGAATATCATCGCTTAACACTTATCCTCATAGCAAAAACGAACAATCTATATCCTATTTTTGTAACAAATACCCATTAATGGATGAAAATAAGCAATGTGTTGGTATCATTGCCCATGCCAGAGAAGTGCATAATTTCACCGTGTCTCATTATATAGAGAATGATATTCCTATATCGATTAGATTTCAGCCGCCTAACAATATATTGAAAGAGAAAGAATGGACAGTCCTTTTTTTATTTTGCCGTGGCGTTAACAATAGGTATATCGCCAGAGAAATGAAAATTTCATATCGTACCGTAGAAAAATATTTCGAAAGTATCTATGAGAAACTATCAGTTAACTCAGCTATTGAATTAAGAATATTTTGCAAAGAGAATAATTATGATCTCTACATTCCACCTAAATACTTTAAATCTATAGGCCATATTTTGCTATAAATAATCGATTTTATTATTACATATTCTCTCTATTCTGTTTAACTAATCTGAGTTTTCTCTTAATCTGATATATGGGCAACAACTTGATGTAAAAGAGATCGAGACAGGGAGTCTATAACCCTGTTTCAATCCCGAAATTCCAGCGACCCCAAATCAACGAACAATAACGCCCAACAGAATACCTAATGCGCCAAAGTCAGCATCACTAAATGTCGCGTTGGCAATACCGATATTCCCCAAGACAGGTAATAAGAATACGGGCAGGAAAGTGATCAACAAGCCCTGAGTAAAGGCACCAAGAATAGCTCCTCTGCGGCCACCTGTTGCATTACCGAAAACCCCAGCCGCAGCACCAACAAAAAAGTGTGGCACAACACCCGGAATAACTACTGTCATACCCAATGCATACAGTACAAACATACCGATAATACCCGCAACAAAACTGCTCAAGAAACCTACCAGTACCGCATTAGGAGCGTAAGAGAATACAACCGGACAATCCAATGCAGGTTTAGCATTCGGAACCAACTTGTCGGAAATTCCTTTAAATGCAGGAACAATTTCTGCAATTATCATTCTCACACCTTGTAGAATGATATATACACCGGCAGCAAAGGTAATAGATTGCATTAACGAAAACATAAATCCATTTTTACCACCACTGACTTCTCTTACAAAATCACCACCAGCAAACAAACAGGTGATAATAAAAATAATCGCCATTGTGAAAGCAATAGCAACCGACGTATCACGCAGAAACAGCAAACTTTTCGGAACATTCATCTCTTCCGTTGAATGTTCTTTATTGCCCAGTTTACTCCCAATAAAACCAGACAGGACATAGGAAAGTGTAGAAAAATGCCCAATAGCAACTTCATCAGAACCTGTTACTTTCTTCATATACGGATGAGCAATCGCCGGAAAGAAAACCATAGCAACACCAACAACCACAGAACCTATAACCACTAGCTTAGTTCCGCTGATCCCAGCAGTTGCCAGAATCACTGCCACCATCATGGACATAAACAAGGTGTGATGCCCTGTCAGAAAGATGAATTTCCAGGGTGTAAAACGGGCAATCAGGATATTGATCACCATGGCAAAGAACATAATCATTGCCATTTCTTTACCAAAACTTTTCTGTGCAATGGAAACAATCGCTTCGTTATTTGGTACTACCCCCTGAATACCAAAGGCATGTTGGAAAATTGCAGCAAAATCCCCCAGTGAAGAAACGACTAACCCGGCGCCCGCCCCCAAGATCACAAAACCCATTATGGTTTTTATGGTGCCTTTGATACATTCAGTCACTGGTTTTTTTTGTGCGATCAGACCAATAAGTGCGATAAATCCCACCAAAACCGCAGGTTCTGACAGCACATCACTCATCAGAAAGTGGAAGAATTCCATAGCTACCTCCGGTTACAGTGCACCAAGCTCAGTTAATGCCACGGACAGGCGTTGTTTCATTGCGTTTTTATCCACCATGTTGTCCAGTGCAACAATTTTGCCATTGACTGCCTGAGCAACTAATTGTTCTGCAATATCTTTTGTACCAACAAAAATATCGCTTTGAGTTGCTTTTGCTGACCCCAGATCAACGTGATCAACACTGGCATCTATTCCTATATCCTTCAGGATATTTTTGATGCTCATTTCCATCATCAAGCTGGTACCTAATCCATTTCCGCAAACGACTGTAATTTTCATACTGTTTTCCCATAGCAAAAAATAATGAATTAATATTTGTTGATAACAGAAAGAATCTCTTCTTTACGCTTAGCTCCCATCAATAACTCTGTATCTTGTTGATTATCAAAAAGCGCTGCAAGCTGAGAGATCACTTCGATATGACTGGCACTGTCGATCGCTGCCAACACGATCAGTAATTTAACTGGATCATTTCCTTCAGAACCGAATTCAACTCCCTGGCTAACAACGGTTAATGCTAACGATAATCTGTTCACCCCCTCTTCAGGTCTGGCATGTGGCATAGCAATTCCCGGCCCGACAACGTAATAAGGCCCAATTTCTTCATGAGAACGATAAATAGCATCAATATAACGGGGAGAAATTGCACCATTTTCCACCAACGGTTGGCAAGCAACCGCGATAGCTTCTCGCCAATCTTTAATATTCGGGATCAATTGGATCACATCTTTGGTGAGTAAAGTTTTTAGCATCAGCCTCTCCTGGTCGAAACTTTATTCTGTTTAATGATGTTCAGCTTTGTCAGGAAATGAAGCAGATCGTCAAAACACCCTAAATCCGGCTCTGGCATCTCAAACCATATCATTCACAATATGAATATATTTCATCCTTATTCTGCTAAACCTAACTTCAAATTCGCTTTCTGGTGATATTAGTCACAAATGGTAGCGCTATCTACCATCATAAGTCATTATTGTGATAGCGCTATCATTTGTTATCTGAATGATTTACCAGAATGGCCACGCCCATCATGTTTTTTTCCCCCACGATTTACTTGAGATAAGGTAGAATCCCATCGTCAAATTCATAGCCGTTAATTAAAAAAATAGAAAAATATTGATGGAAAAGACACGAAAACGCCGTAATACAGGGCGAGTAACACTACAAGATGTTGCTAAGTATGCCGGTGTCGGTTCAATGACAGTCTCACGCGCATTGAGAACGCCAGAAATGGTATCGGATAAATTACGGGAAAAAATTGAACAAGCCATACAGGAATTGGGATATATTCCAAATGGTGCTGCTGGAGTACTCGCCTCTGGCCAAAGCAATATTATCGCGGTTCTTGTTCCATCATTGACAGATAAAGCCTGCGCCACATTTATACAATCATTACAACAGGTGCTAAATAAACATTCTTTCCAGGTTTTACTTGGATGTCATGAATATAACCGTAATAAAGAAGCTGAAATTATCATGACATTGCTGCAAAGTAATGCGGCGGCGCTGATTATCTTCGGTTCCCAATTGACAGATAAAGCCTACAACAACATTTCTCATATCAATATCCCGATTATCAATGTTGCAGGATCTCATCAACAACAGACGACTATCAATATAGAAATAGATTTTTCCGAAACTGCCTATACTCTGACTGAGTATATGCTTAACAAAGGTAGGAAGCATATTGGTTATATTGGTGCACAAATGGATAACCGTTTACAAAATCAGCAAATTAATGGCTGGAACAAAGCAATGCTACATCACTATCAGAATGCAGACCAAAATATCACTACCCCCGATGCTGCCAGTATGCAATTTGGTCGCCAGGCAATTACTGAGATGTTATTACGGCAACCTGAACTGGAAGGTGTTGTTTGCAGCCATGAAGTGATTGCCTTAGGAGTGATGTTTGAATGCCAACGTCGTCTACTAAAAATACCTACTGATCTGGCTGTCGCTTGTTTAGAAGGCTCAGATAATTGTGATCACACACAGCCAACACTGACATCCATCCGCATTGATTACCCCAAAATAGGCAAGGATACGGGAAAATTACTGGTAAGGTTACTCAATAAACAAGGTGAAGATGAGCCAGAATGTCAAAATAATCAACATCATCTGTTTTCGTATAAGTTTGAGCCCAGACAAAGCACTTAGCAGAGATGAAAACCTCAACCCCAGTAGCGGCACAAATTGTAATGAAAGCTTATAAAAACGCTAATTACTTAGCTACTGCCTAAATCTGGTGGCTTAAAAGGAAAACCGGCGCAATCTTCAACTCTATTTGCCATATCAGCGATTGTCGTTTCAGCAAGAGCTGTTTCCAGGACACAAGTAATGCGCGCAAACTCATTTTCCAACACTGGGGTAATATTGTGCCCAATATAACATTTAGGATTAGGTTTGGAACGATGCAACGTAAAATACAGCGGGTCTTCAACTGCACGATAAATATCTAGTAATGAAATTTGCTCCGGTGGCCGGGCCAGTAACGCACCGCCACCTTGACCCATTTGCGAATAGGTAAGTCCCGCATCTGCAAGAGCCCCTAAAAGCCGACGGACTACGGTCGGGTTAGTATTCACACTTCTTGCGATATCTTCAGAACGCACGGCTTGTCCATGATAAAGCGCAATATCAGTGAGAATATGAATAGCCACAGCAAAGCGGGTAGATGTTGGCACCGGGGTATCCTATATACCTAAGGATGTTATTGAGAAACGGCAGAAAACTGGAAAAAAGATTACATAATATGTAACTAATTTTGCCACATAATAAGTAGTGGAATTCGGAATGTCAACCTGTTCGATTAACACCCTTACTCCTTCAGCTCTGCCGTCACATACAATACCATCTAAATACATACTTCTATACAAGAGTGACCTTATATCCCATTAAGACTTCGTTACATTGATCTCCCTTTTTTTAAATTGCATGAGCACGATCAATCTGAAGCGTATCGGCGGTCTGCTGTAATTTTACTAGCTGTTCGCCCTGCACTGTCCATATATGAACGAAACGAGAAATAAATCGTTTGCCGTTCTTTACTTTCCCTAAATAATTACCTAAAACAATCACATGATCACCTGACTCGAAAAATTCAGAACTTTCTACAATAAATTCCTCAAAGTCATTAAAAAATGGAACAAAAAAGTTATTTAATACATCGTCAATTCCTTCATAAACTCCACCATGTAGAGCTCCTTCGGTAATATCCCAAATAATGTCATCCCCCATCAACTGGCGAACAATATTGATATCACCCATAGACTCGTAAAAACGACGAACAATAGATACATTTAATGAATCTGACATTAATAATTCTCCTTCAAATTATCCTGCTATGAAAAATGGCTGGCTCTTATAAAATAAAGCGAACCGGCCTGTATCTTGGGATGTTCAGTGAAAAAAGCCTTAACTAGCACCCCTAGAAAATGATGCGAGCATCTTTCATCTTAGGCAATATATTGCGAGTAAGATATCCCCTTACTTAGGTAAGCATGGGTATATATAGCAGTCATCACACATTTTTGGCGTTGTAAATATCATCTGGTCTAGACACTGAAATATCGATTTAAGCTGCCCTTTAAGGTATTTCGTTTATTTCTCCCAATGTTACCCCGGATTGAGCCATTACATTTGTCGCTAACCGGGTCAGTTCCTTTGCGGAATATTATGACAATAAAGGGATTGAGCAGAATTGATGAACCGGGCATCAAGCCCGGTGATAGAAAAATCAAATGTATACTTAATATCAATACTCTTTAGGATTAAAATTGTGTAGATATTTATAATTAGATAAGCGCAGGATAATCGGTATAGCCTACTGCCCCAGGAACCATAAATGTTTCTGGCTGTTGTTCATTAAATGGCGCTTCGGCTAAAAACCGGTAAGGTAAATCTGGGTTAGAAATAAATAATTGACCAAAACTCACCGCATCAGCTCTGCCATCAGCAAGAACTTGTTCCGCACTCTCTTTAGTCAGTTGCTCGTTAGCAATATAGGTTGACCCAAAGGTATTCTTTATTTCCTTACTGAGATCACCGTCAACAGCAGCATCCCGCGAGAAGATGAAAGCAATACCTCGTTTACCGAGTTCACGCGCGACGTACCCGAAAGTCGCAATAGGGTTGGAATCCTCCATAGAATAAATACCACCGCGTGGAGACAAATGCATACCAACACGTGATGCTCCCCAGACAGAAATACAAGCATCTGTTACTTCCAGCAATAACCGGGCACGATTTTCTACTGAGCCACCGTACTGATCCGTACGTATATTGGCGTTGTCTTGTAAGAATTGATCGAGCAAATACCCATTAGCGCCGTGTATTTCTACTCCGTCAAATCCCGCCGTTTTCGCATTTTCTGCTCCGCGTCTGAACGCTTCGACAATGCCGGGAATTTCATTAGACTCAAGCGCCCGTGGAACCACAAAGGGACGCTCTGGACGTAATAAGCTGACGTGACCATCAGCCGCAATCGCACTCGGGGCTACTGGTCGTTCCCCATTGAGGAAAACAGGGTCCGAAATCCGCCCTACATGCCAAAGCTGCATAAAGATACGCCCACCAGCGGCATGTACTGCATCCGTGACTAATCGCCAGCCTGCAACTTGTTCATCTGACCAAATACCAGGCGTATTAGCGTAGCCAACTCCCTGTGGAGTTACTGAAGTCGCCTCACTGATAATCAAACCAGCAGAAGCGCGCTGAGCATAGTATTCCGCCATCAGAGCATTGGGGATACGTTCTTCTCCTACTGCGCGGGTACGTGTCAAAGGAGCCATAATGATACGATTTGGCAAGTTGAGATCACCAATGCGAATTGGGTCAAAAAGTGTAGGCATATTTTTTCTCTCATATGGACTAAATAAATGCACTGCGTTGCAAATCATCAATACGTACATAACCAGGTAATACCGGAAGCAAGCAATGCCAGTTGGAGAATGTATCTATTCTCCAAACTTCAATAACGGCGGTGAACCGTCAATATGAATTAATGTAACTTACACAGTTACATTAAGCAAGAGGGATCTGATACCAGATGTCAGGATATCTGCAAGATTAATGCTATGACACAACAATGACTTTGTTTGAGAATGACATAGGGTGCCTGTCTGTTCATGGTTTATAACCCCAAAAGCTATGCTGTTCGCCAATATCGTTCTTTCCAAACTACCAGCCATCTGTGCAAACTTTTCGCTAACGCCATTAGAAAGGGCACAGTGAAGCCCGGTTTTATCTTTTTTAGTCACCCCCCTCAAAAATTGGTTATGATTATATACCCTATGGATTTCAAGATGCATCGCGGCGGCAAGGGAGCGAATCCCCGGGAGCATAGATAACTATGTGACTGGGGTGAGTGAGTGCAGCAAACAAAGAAGCAACTTGAAAGATAACGGGTATAAATAGCTTGCCTGATGCTGGCAGGCTGTTGGCCGATATGTAAAAAAATTGTTGCCCAGAGGATACATATATGAATTTATTAGATGGTTTACAAAAAAAACTGGACGGTTACTTTAATAAAACAAGTGAAATCAACTATGTAAAAATATTTGATACTCCCCAAATATGGGGGCTTCCTTTTGGAAAAGAGATAATGCCACAGGCTGTTAAAAGAGAAGAGGAATTTGAAGATGCTATTGTAAGCATTCTGGAAAACATGCGTTATCGCTGTGATATTTCCTCCTTAAATGCCCCGGATGCAGAGTGGAGAAAAGTTATCCTATCAGCCATTGATCGCGCATTTACAAAGAAAATAAACAGGAAGGACAGAACTCAGATAAGGTTCTTATTCGCTCAAACACCGACATCTTTGTTAAACGGGGTGGCTTCATACTTTGAAGGTACCCCTGAATATCTGGCATTGAAGAATGATATTATTAAATTAATTCAAGAAAGGAGAAATAATTGGGAGTGTATACCTGAAATATGGATTGGTCGGTTTTACAGGATAGTAGACGGACTTAAAATATCATTAGACAAGAAGCTGCTACCAGAGGAAATGATTCCAGAAGCTGATACCAGGATGACATGGAATCATACAAAAATTATCGCAGTTGATGGAATTGAGTCATTTGTCGGGGGCCATAATTTAAATATGGATCTTTTTAAAAATTACCCTCCAGTTCATGATGTTTCTGTTAAAGTTATAGGCGCGGCATCATTAGGCTCACAATTATTTTTAAATAACATGTGGGTGGCTGATACAGACCTCTTAACTAAAGAATTCTTTGATATAGATGAAAATAGATGGGTTAATGCAAATGGTATTGTGGGAAAACCGGAAGATCCATTTAAAAAAGAGCACATTACTGAATATGTAGATAGAAAGAAAGAAGAATGCCTAAAAAATCCACCTAAAGACCCAGAATATAAGAAAGCCAGCAGGATATTATCCGTAGGTAAATATTGGTCTGGGCCTGATATGCGAACGGATTATAAAAAAGGCTCTGAAATAATGAAAGAGTTTATAATAAAGAATGCAAAGAAAAAAATTCGCATGTCCCAACAGGATCTTGTCAGTGCATGGAAAAAACAATGGCGAGATCATCATGTGTGCCGATGGCTGATCGAAGCATTACTTTCCAACCCCGAGCTGGAAGTTCAAATTGTTGTATCGCCACTTGATGCAGCAGCAGGTGCTGCTGGTGATCAATATTCTTTTGGTTCTGGAGCCAAAAGAACGTTTGAAATATTTAAATACTATTTAACACATGATGAGCATACCGATGAGAAACTGGAAGATCCGGATGGAATCAGGCAAGCCGCACTGAAAAGAATAGAGGTTGCCCCTTTTTTCTATACAGACAAAGTACCTGAAGATCTTTTGATTGAAGGTACTACATACAAATGGCCAACCGCGGAGGAAAATTCTTATACTGCTACACTAAAAGAACCGTCTCTTTCTGAAAGACCTCCACAGATAGGTACTATAGGACGCCCATTCTGGTCGTTAATGAAAGCAGGTGGTCCTGAGCAGGTATATCCCAAAGTCCCCCCTGCTCCTGGGAATCATGCAAAAGTAACAATAATTGATGATGAACTATACGTGGTTGGTTCTGATAATCTCTATCCTGGGTATCTTTCGGAGTTCAACTATCTTATTGAGGGAGAAGAGGCGGTGAAAGCTTTCATAGAATCCTACTGGGAACCGTTGTGGAAATACTCAGGAACACATTCATTTAATTACAAAAATGTTTAATGTAAGTAACCAGTGTACTGATATATTCCCGCCAACTGCTGGCGGGAGTATAACTTGAAAAGCATTAAGGAGATGACTTTTCAGAGTAGAAAACCAAATTCAAAGTATTTTTCAGTAATAGCCAGCAGGACATTGAACCTGAGAAACCAGATACTGGCAACCAGATTGCCTCTGTGAAAGACACCATTTTCATTTTCAAATAATCTAGGTTTGAAGCCCGTTAAATTATTGACGATTAGATTTTGGCTATAGCCAGGTATTTTGTCATCTCATCATCGGGCACCATACCACCGCCAGTTGCCCAGACCAAATGCGTAGCCTGCTTCATCTTTTCTGCTGAAAGGTTCTTGGTATTTAGATAATTAGAGTTTCCACTAACACGAGCCGGCCCCGCCATTCCCGCCAACGCCGAAGGCTCTAACTGGATATCCTCATCACGATTAAGTAAACCCAACAGGTTATACATTTCCTGATCATTAATAGTGTAAAAGCCATCAAGCAAGCGCTCCATGGCTCGACCAACAAAACCGGAAGCCCTCCCTACCGCAAGGCCATCAGCAGCTGTGATATTATCGATACCGATGTCCTGTACACTGATATTGTCATGCAAACCGGTATATACCCCCAACAACATACATGGCGAATGGGTAGGTTCAGCAAAAATGCAGTGCACATGATCACCAAAAGCCAGTTTCAACCCAAATGCAACACCGCCGGGGCCACCACCAACCCCACATGGCAGATAAACGAATAATGGATGCTCTTCATCAACCACAATATTCATCTGCTCAAATTGTGCTTTGATCCGGCCACCTGCCACAGAATATCCCAGAAATAACGTCCTGGAGTTTTCATCATCAATAAAGAAACAGTTGGGATCAGATTCCGCTTCTTTACGCCCATGGGCTACAGCCATACCATAATCTTGTTGATGTTCTACTACATTGATCCCATGTGAACATAGCTTTTGCTTCTTCCACTCACGCGCATCGGCAGACATATGCACACTGACGTTGAAACCCAGTTTTGCACTTATGATGCCAATGGATAGCCCCAGATTACCGGTAGAGCCTACGGCAATGCTGTATTGGCTAAAAAACTGGCTGAATTCCTCTGAAAACAGTTTGCTGTAATCATCATTTTCAGAGAGTAAACCAGCTTGTAATGCTAATTTTTCCGCATGAGTTAATACTTCATAAATACCACCACGAGCTTTAATCGAACCGGAAATTGGCAAGTGACTATCTTTCTTCAGCAGAATTTTACCTTTTATATCAATATTATAATACTGTTCCAGTGTTTTCTGCATCGCGGGAATAGCCACTATCTCTGATTCAATAATGCCATTCGTAGCTTTTGTCTCCGGAAAAGCCTTACATAAATAAGACGCAAAACGCTTCAGGCGTACTTCAGCATCCCTGACATCATCAGCATCCAAACCTACAAAAGGTAATCCCTCTTTAAAGGTTGTATTGCAAGGGTTAAACCAGAAGATTTCCTCTAATTTCATTAAATTTTTTACTAATGGATATTCATTTAGTAATTGTTGAATCTCTGTACTTTTCATTTGTGTGTTAACCCAAGATTGGTGTTTCCCTGGTATATACCCTTCATCTTTCAAGCTGCTGCTTTGTTGGCTGCGTTCACTTACCCCAGTCACATCGTTATTTATGCTCCTGGGGAGGCGTTCACTTGCCGCCGCGCTGCAAATTGAAATCTATTGAGTATATAAAAAAATAATGCTTACTTTCTTAATTATTAAAATTTTTATTATATTCACTATGTTATGTTTACTACAATTTTCCTACAAAATATCACTTTTTATTTATTTTTTTATCTTCCCCTTATTTTGATTAGTATTTAATTTTCTTTTTATTTTAGCTATAAAAGCTGCCTATTTTCTAGGCTTCCCTGGTATTGACACACTCGCACTTCTTGTTCTTATCTTTCAACGACTGAAATATTATTCTTCCCATTATACAATGGTAGAAAGAAGAAACGTCCCAGCCAATGCAACAACAGATGCAATAAATGTTGCGGTTGTATAATATTTAAAAGTTTCACTGAGCGTTGTTCCGCAATATTGCTTAACCAGCCAGAACAGTGAATCAGTAACAATAGTACAGCCGATAGCACCAGAACCAATAGCTAAGGTAATGATTGCCGGGCTGATATCTGGATATAACGGTAGCATGGGTGAAACAATCGCTGTTGCTCCCACCATTGCTACGGTTGCTGAACCAACCGCCGCATGCAAGATAATGGCAACCAACCAAGACAAAAGAATTGGGTGCATATCCAGATTTGACAAAATAACGGCCAACGTATCACTAATCCCGCTTCCTTTCAGAATGCTATTAAATGCTCCGCCTGCGCCGATGATTAATAAGATATTGGCGATAGAGGCAAAACAATCTTCTGTTTTTGTCAACAGCATACTCATGCCCATATTTTGTTTAATACCTAAGGTGTAATAGGCAACAAATGCAGCAATAAACATAGCAGTAATAGGATTACCGATAAACTCCAACACTATGTAAGACATGGTGCCTTTTTCTATATTCAGTTCAGCAAACGTTTTAATCAGCATCAACCCAATTGGTAATAACACAGTAAACAATGTGATACCTAAAGAGGGTAAATCTTCTTCCCTGCGAACTTCAATATCAGAAAATTCATCAGGAACCGATTTGAAAGGCAGACGGCTACTGAGAAATCGCTGGAATAACGGACCACCGACCAAAGCCGCAAACAAACCGATTATGAGTCCATAAACAATCACCGAACCAATATCCGCGCCCAGTTTATTAGTAACAAATAATGCCGCTGGGTGTGGAGGCACAATACAATGAACCACCATCAATGCCGTACACAACGGAATCGCTAATTTCAACAATGACGTATTAGTTTTCCTGGCAATAGAAAACGCTAATGGGATCAACAGTACTACCCCTACTTCAACAAACAAGGTAATACCACAAATCAGACCAATCAGTACCATAATGATATCTGGTGAGAGCCATCGGCATTTTTGCAATGTGATACCAATACGCTCTGCTGCACCAGATATCTCCATCATCTTGCCCAGAATGGTTCCCAAACCAATGACTGCGGCCAAAAAACCCAACGTACTACCAATCCCCGCTTCAATGGCTTTCACCACATTGACGGGGTTCATTCCCATTAATACGCCAACATAAAAACTTGCCAGCAGTAACGCCAGAAAAGGGTGAATTTTTAATTTAATTATCGTAAATACAATTAACACAATACTTGTGAGTAACGTACCAATCACCCAAGGTTGTGAATCCACTTAATCATTCTCCACAGTTAACCTCTGTTCGTTACATGCGTTTTCACTATTGAATATGAATATTCAATTTTTGACAAATGATCAATACATAGCCATGCATGAACTCTGTTGAGTCAATTCAGTGATACCGATCAAAATTTTCACTTTATTTGCGACTTAAATCACTAAAACTATCTGAAATATACACCCTTGATGATACGGTTGTATTATCCCACTTCGATGAAAAAGAAACATTATAAATATGTACACAGATGATAATTTCATGGTTGTAAATAAGTTACTAAATGGAAGCCAGTTATCAAAGCTGCATACATTTGAGATAGCCGCTCGCCACTGCTCTTTCGTTCAGGCTGCTGATGAATTGGCTATTAGTGCCAGCGCTGTCAGCCATAGAATCAGTTCACTGGAACAAGAGTTGGGACTCAAACTTTTCCAACGTTTTCACAGAAAGCTTGAATTAACTTGTGAAGGAAAGCGTTTATTTTGGACAATTAAATCGACACTGGAACATCTGAATCAGGAAATTCTGGAAATAAAAAACCAAGAGTTATCAGGAAACCTGACTATCTACTCCCGTCCTACCTTTACCCAATGTTGGTTAGTTCCTAAATTGGCTGATTTTAACCAGCTCTATCCATCCATTAATCTGAACATCTTGGTTGGCAACGAAAATGTGAATTTCCGCGGTTATGGTATAGATCTAGCAATTTATTTTGATGATATTATGTCCGATGAATTATCCCATCAGTATTTGATGAGTGAATATATTACCCCGGTCTGTAGTCCACAATATGCCGAAAAATATAACCTGATGGGAAATACCGATAATTTGCAATACTGCACATTATTGCATGACAAACAAGCATGGAGCTACGATTCTGATACAAAAGAGTGGGATACCTGGACAGAACATTTTGGTATTACCCTGGACCCATCACAAAAATGTATAGTATTCGACCGTTCCGATTTAGCTGCGGTCGCCGCAATGCACCATGCTGGTATTGCCATGGGCAGAAAAAACATGATTGGGGAAAAAATTAAAAGCAAAGAATTAGTAGCCCCTTTTCCCAATACCGAGGTGCTATGTAAACAGTATTACTATACCTGTACCCTTCCTCAACAACAGAATGAGAAAGTCAATGCATTTGTCCAATGGTTGAAATCAATCATAGACGAATAAAAAATACCATCGGTCATTAAATAGGTACAACCATCCTTTTTTTCAAGTGGCGATAGCTAATCGCCATTATAATTTAAGTATTTACACCGCTTACTTTTAACCATAATCGTTAACTCTTCCCCAGACTATATTGAAATCCATAGGGTATAGATCCCAATATAGTTACTACGAAAAAGGCTGAACTCTGTTCCCTACAAAGCTCAGCCTTATCAATTTAAGTTTAACCCCTAGTGATTATATTGCAGTCATGTATTTACCTTTTCAAGAATATACGTTTTCAATTAGGTTATCAATATATCTATCAATATCCTCCCTTGTTGTCATTGGGTTTATAAACACCGCCTTCTCACCTGGGATATAAGAAAAATTTCCCTTTGAGTCATATTCAGAACGGGCAATAAATTCAACCCAATTGGTAAATAACCCAATTTTATCCCTATTGGTAAATATTCTTCGATGAAACTGATAATTACTTTGCATAAAATTCATAGCATCCTGAGAATCCATACATGTCAGCTCATACTCAAATGCTATATCAACATCAGTTATAATCTTAGGATTATAAATCTTAAATCCAACACTTGGCCCCTGATTCTCTGGCACAATAAGCTTAACATAGCCCAAATCTTGCAAACACCTCCTGAAATAGTTAGCATTTTGTAAACAATGCGCCAAAATAACTTGGTATCCTTTCTTTCCCATATAGGTTAAAGCAGAGACAGCACCAAAAATTCCTGCGGCTCCCCGAGTACATTCAATTGTTGATTGTAAATGCGTTTTCCCTTGCATATCATTCTCAAAATAAGAGAAATGCTGTGGCTCATTCTCCAATGCTTTTAGATCGGATTTATCTTTTATCATCACTAAGCTGGAAATATAAGGCACATATCCCCATTTATGAAAATCTATGGTAAATGAGTCGGTATATTTAATTTCCTGGAATTTGTCCCTATTACTCTTTATACCTTGTAAAGTGCTTTCATTTATTGACAGAGGGTTTGATTCAAAATCATAATCAGCAAAGAACAACATTGACCAGCCAATAGCTGCATCTGCATGAATATGCGGTTTAACTTTTATGCCATATTCTTCACATAAGCGATTACGTAAGTCATAAACTAGTTTTACCCTATCAACTGCAAACGTATCCGTCGTTCCCAATGTAAGCATAATTGTCGGAATCAAACAGTTAACGTTAAAACATGCGCGCATTTGGTGTTCCAAATGAGCCAAATCAATCTCATTAGAGGACGTAATCCTAATTCGTATCGTTTTATGTTTAATATTTACACCTAACAGGGATAAATTCGTCATATTTGAATAATGTCCTCCCTGTGAGTTAATAATACAATAATCATCACCGGAATCGAGACCGGTAAGCCGGGCATTTGGTAATGATTTTCTGATCCCTAAAAGATACCCATACAAATTACAAAAAGTTCCCCCTTGTGTGAAAATACCGGTTGCTTCCATAGGATCATAGCCAGCCAATGTTGCCATTTGCCTGACTGCCATTTTTTCTAATTTCTCAGCCATGCCCGCATACTCGCTATAAACCAAATTAGGGCTTACAAGCTGGGATAACATTGAACCATAAATAGCGGGATCACAAGGCATAGCAATAGCATTTTCGACAGCACCAGGATTTTCCCAGTCTTTTGACAATGCCACAGCAAAGAGCAACAGAGGATCAAGTCTGCCTCCCGGTTCACAATACGTTTCAGGTATATGTTGCTCGGTTTTTATCTTTTCTAACAGAAAACTACCCTCAGGATAGGCATCAACACGTTTCAACGGATGAAGATTCCGCCCCCTAAACTCAATAATTTTCTTCATCTCCTGTTCATGAAATATAGGCCACTTATTGGAATCTCGGCTAAAAAACCATTCGATAACCCGTTGGTATTCAATTTTAAAATTAGGTGAAAGCCCGTCCTCTGAGATAATATAATTTTTATTTTTCACGGTATTATTAACCTTTGCTTATTGTGTTATATGTGAATTTTTCGTTACCCAACAACAAAATTAGGAAGTGTCTTGTCATTCATTTCTCTGATTAATTGCAATAAAAATATAATAGGTATGTCATACAAATAAACAGTCTCTTATAATGTCAGCGATCACAAATTCAATGAAACATATGTATTTATGTAAAAACACCTCACCGCAATTACCCTAAAATAATAATTTATTATATAAATCATCATCTTGATATAATGTTTATTATTTTATTAATAGTAACCAATCTAATGTTAGATACAACAATTTAAATAAGACAAGTATTATATGAAAAATAATATATTACAATTAACTCATGTAAAATTAAATAGTTATATTTTATATGACGTAAAAATATTCAAATACCTTTAACTCATCAATCTTTAATTGTATCCAGGTGTATTCCGACCATTCACACTGAAATGTGCAAAAAAACAACTTACCTTTTTCACTTATCATAGTAAGCGCCAAAAATTTAATTTCACTAGTTACTATTGGAATAGAACGTAGAAACGCGGGTTCTTCTTAATATAAAAATGTGGAATCTTTAGTATGAATAATTATCGGTAAGCAAAGAAAGAAGAATCCCAAAGTTAACAATTAATCAATATTGCAACAACAAAGATATTATTTATACTAATAAAGCAAGATTACTCCATAAATATCTACAAAGAAGAAAATAGTAATAATAGTTAGCGAATCGTGTATAAGATCTAATTTTATAGAAAAACATATACTAATGATTTAAGTTGTGATATTTATTATACCCATTGGTGATAAAGCCATTTTAAACAGTTACAAAGTAGTTCATTACGAAATTATATAGAGTGTAATTAAATGCAAAAATTTTTACTAAGCTGTGGCATTATTTTTTCTGCGTGTGCAATAACCTTACCAGCTCAAGCTGAACAACATACCGCTTCTATCGGTTATGCCTATGTAAAGCCACAAGAAATTAAAGCACTAAACGGTGCAACAATAAGTTATCGATATGAACTGGATGATCAATGGGGACTGTTATCATCATTTACCTTTGCTAAAGGGGATGAAAAAGAGACAGAAGAATACTCTAAACTTGATGCTAAGTATTACTCTTTGATGGCGGGTCCGACTTATAGAATTAATGATTATGTTAGTCTATATAGCCAACTGGGGTTATCCAGAATGAATGTAAAATTCTCCGCCACCTATGCAAATGGGTACACTGAGAAAACAGAAGGAAACAATAATGCTTTGGGCTGGGGAGCGGGTTTAATTGTCAATCCGACAACCAACACATCCGTTACAGTTGGTTATGAAGGCAGCCGCTTTAATGCCAAAGAATATGGCGGGGAAGGCAAAATATCCACTAATGGCTTTAATGTAACCGTCGGCTACCGTTTCTAATTTAGCCAACAAAAAGATTATAGAATCATCAAGGCTAAATATTTTATATGATTTATAGCCTTGGTGATTTATTTAGAAATTTTTATTCAATTCTGCATATCAGCAAAATAAATTCATCGTTCCCCCCCAAAGAAAGTAACTCGAAATCGATTTAATATATTACGAATCTTTTATTGAGCAAAACCAGAACTAAACAAGGTTATTTTTATAAAATCAATTTAGGTGATGAAACTGAAGAATGACCTCCGGCTGTTCCTGAATACAGAGATTTGTAACTTACCCTATATAAAATTTTAATGTTAAGTATGCACCCTATTCGCCTTTATATATCTTTACTGGTACACAGTTGAAAGATGCAAGAAAATTTTCTTGAAGGTATATTCTAACAAGAATTGAATTATTTTTGTTGACCTTGCTGGTTATATAAACGAAGATGTCAAAATGAGTAACATTAAACTGATGTAAGGAGGGAATATGACATATAAAAAATATAATCCCAGTGCGGAAGGTTACATGGGGGATTTTTTAAGGGGTAATGTAGGTATTAATCAGTTAAAGCCACAACATGAATTCTTTGATGCCATAGGGTTAGAAAAAGTATTAAGTGATAATACCATATATATTGCCCTTCTCACTCCAGAAGAAGCGGTGAGTATCTTAGGTGATATCAATCCTTTTTCACCAACAAGACCAAGAATAAAATTAAATAATTACCATGAGAAGGTTTTTTCTGTTACCGATTCGATTTCACCTTTTGCCGGAAATATACATGATTTTTTTGCATTTGCCGCAATTGTCAAAGAGTTTAGAAATATAGGGATCACCGCAACAGAATATTTTGATAAAAATGGAAAATGTTATATAAAAATATCAGGTCATGCCGGTCTTAGACGTATTATTACAGGAACACGATACGGTGCTAACAATCCTAAAATGCTGTCAATGGGTATAGGGCAGCAAGGTCTTAATTCAAGTATCGTTAAAGGAGTTAAATTTTGCATTATCTTCTCTGTTATGTATCGAACAATTGAAGCTGTTTTTAAAGATGAATATACCCTAGCAGATTTCATTGGTAACATTACTGTTGATATGGCTAAAACCGCCATTATAGCAGCTACTTCTTGGGCCCTGGGTTCATTCGTGACTGCTACAGCTATTTTAGGTGGTAGTATTATTGCCGCTGCTGGAATCATTATTCTTGTTGGATTTGGGATTGCTATTGGTTTAGAAATTCTCGATGCAAAATATGGAATAAGTAAAAAATTAATAGAGTTAATCAAAGAAGAAGTGAAAAGAAAACCAAAGTCACCAGAAGGAAATTTACAGCATGTATTTAACCGGTTAGGTAAAATAAAGTGAATAATAAGCATGTAAAAATCTCATACGGAACAATATTATTGCTAATAGTTACACCTGTAATGTACTTAGTGAGTGACTGTATTTTTTCATTGATTTTAATGAAAGAAAAAATAATATTTTCTGGCGCTATTGTTATGTATTTCATTTCATTTCCTTTAATATTTTATGCTATATCAGGTTCTATTTTTTTCTTTATTTTTGATCGATTGCCTAAATTTAATAAGCCAATTATCAGATACTTAACTATGCTGATGATTGCATCATTTATCGTTAGCTTTCCTATCTCTTTTTATGTTGGTTATAAGTTAAAAAATGACGGCTATTTAGTGTGTGATAAAATCTCATGGATGTCGCCTACAACTTATGTCAAAGACATTAAACTATGTGAGTGAAAATTTTATAAATATTCTTCTCTCATGTTTTCACCTGTTTAGCTCTCATTATTTGAGGGCTTTTTATTATTTTTCAGGGTGTTAAATAGTGCTTGCTGTAAAAACCATTCACTGCAAAAACACCACGAAAGAATTACTTGATATTCTGAACTATGAAACCAGAAATAAAGCCTTATATTACTGGATCTTTGCTGCATTTATGCTGTTTATCTATTTTACTTTCGATGCTGTCTGTCTGATGTCATCATCATTATGGAGACATCCATTCTACCAAATAAGAGAATTGGGCTTAATTCTTAGATACTTACGATATAAATGTAACAGACAAGATTTACCTTATAATGACAAATCTATATATAATCTCTATTAATGCTCTTAAATACCACTCTTAGGTATCCTGGATTCAACTGGTGGGTTGTCGGGGGATCGAACCCCGGACCAATTGATTAAGAGTCAACTGCTCTGCCGACTGAGCTAACAACCCAATATGAACAATTATTATCCCATACACAGCTATCGTCAATATTATTTTATACCCGTTATCTTTCAAGTTGCCTCTTTGTTGGCTACACTCACTCACCCCGGTCACAGAGTTATCTATGCTCCCGGGGATTCGCTCCCTTGCCGTCGCGATCCTTCTTGAAATCCATTGGGTATAGCTATTTTTTTCTAAACGAATAATTCATATTCAATTTTAAGGGTACTAATGAGTTAATTTGTAACCAATTTGTTTTTAAAATGAAATCAAGCTGTCATTATTATAGTAATTTGTGTCACAATATTTTTCGCAAACACCGTCAATATAAGGCCACTTAAAGAGCCGTTACAATTTACCTAAGAAAATGAAAATATTGGATACTATATATTATGGCAGAAAATATACCCACTTCACTTTCCGCTAAAACCGGGGAAACGCAGTTACAACGCAATCTGAGCAACCGACATATACAACTTATTGCTATCGGGGGTGCTATTGGCACGGGGCTGTTTATGGGATCAGGGAAAACAATCTCCCTTGCCGGGCCATCGATTATATTCGTTTATATGATTATCGGTTTCATGTTGTTCTTCGTGATGCGCGCAATGGGCGAATTATTGCTCTCAAACCTGCAATATAAATCATTCAGTGATTTCTCCGCAGATTTACTGGGTCCTTGGGCAGGTTTTTTTGTTGGTTGGACTTATTGGTTCTGCTGGGTTATTACCGGTATCGCCGATG
This sequence comes from Photorhabdus cinerea, assembly GCF_011189575.1. GTDB lineage: Bacteria > Pseudomonadota > Gammaproteobacteria > Enterobacterales > Enterobacteriaceae > Photorhabdus > Photorhabdus cinerea. Next base: position 122,278 of record NZ_PUJW01000011.1, on the reverse strand, counting down.
TGGTAGCCATTACCTCATATATCAGTTATTGGCAACCCGATTTTCCACAATGGGCCACTTCCCTACTCTGTGTTTCATTGTTACTGGCGCTCAATCTAGCAACCGTAAAATTATTCGGAGAAATGGAATTCTGGTTCGCTATGATAAAAATCGTTGCCATTATCGCTTTAATTGTGACAGGCGCTGTTCTGATCGGTATGCATTTTCAATCTCCAGCCGGCCATACTGCTTCACTGGCAAATATATGGAATGACGGAGGATTCTTTCCCACAGGATTAAGTGGATTTTTTGCCGGATTCCAAATAGCCATATTCGCTTTCGTGGGAATTGAGTTAGTAGGTACTGCTGCCGCAGAAACTAAGGACCCAGTGAAATCGCTTCCCAGAGCAATTAACGCCATTCCAATTCGTATTATCACCTTCTATGTGCTGGCACTCATGATTATTATGTCAGTCACCCCATGGCGTTCAATCATTGCAGACAAAAGTCCTTTTGTTGAGCTGTTTGTTCTGATTGGTTTACCTGCTGCTGCAAGTATCGTGAACTTTGTGGTATTGACTTCTGCCGCATCTTCAGCAAATAGCGGGGTTTTCTCCACCAGCCGTATGCTATTTGGGCTAGCAAAAGAAGGTGATGCACCACAGCAATTCAGCCGCCTTTCACGCCGTTCGGTGCCTGCATCAGGGTTAATTTTTACCTGTTTATGTTTATCCTGTGGTGTCGTGCTGATTTATTTAATTCCTGATGTTATGCATGTATTTACCCTGGTAACCACCGTTTCAGCCATTCTGTTCATGTTTATCTGGAGTATGATCCTATGTTCATATCTGGTTTACCGGAAACGTCGCCCTGCATTACATAAAGCTTCAATCTATAAAATGCCACTGGGTATTATGATGTCGTGGGTCTGTCTGGCATTTTTTGCATTTGTTCTGATATTACTCACTTTACGGGATGATACTCGCCAGGCATTAATCATCACACCTGTTTGGTTTCTGGTTTTAATTATTGGTTTTCAAATTGTAAAAAAACGTAGAACACGTTTGTACAGCTAACTTATTCAAGTTTTTAATACCTATATGACCTGTTGGAATAATACTCCACAGGTCTTTTTTATTGCTGCGATTTACTAAATTACCACTACACTTATTCTGCCGACTAAGAAAATCTTTCTTACAAAATAAGGTAATTTCACCTTGTTACATCAATAATATTGATGAATTAAAATGACAGGCTGCCGTTATTGTAAACTTCGCAGCCACTTTTTAACCCTGTTGGAGAAAGTAATATGACTAAAATTCTTGTACTTTATTATTCCATGTATGGGCATATTGAAACGCTGGCATCCGCAGTTGCAGAAGGCGCAAAAAAAGTCACTGACGTAGAAGTCACCATTAAACGCGTACCAGAAACTATCCCACCAGAAGCATTTACCAAAGCAGGTGGTAAAACAGATCAATCTGCTCCGGTTGCATCCATACAGGAGCTGGTTGATTATGATGCAATTATCATCGGCACCCCAACCCGCTTTGGTAATATGGCCGGCCAGATGAGGAACTTTTTAGACCAGACAGGCAGCTTGTGGGCCGAAGGTAAACTCCACGGCAAAGTCGCCAGCGTATTCACTTCCACAGGGGTTGGCGGTGGTCAGGAAATGACCATTACTTCAACCTGGACAACACTTGCCCACCACGGCTTTATTATCGTACCGATTGGTTATGGTATTCCTGAAATCGGGGATATTTCACAGTCGCAAGGGGGAACCCCTTATGGGGCCAGTACTTTCGCTGGCGGTGATGGTTCACGCTTCCCCAATGAAAACGAATTGAAAATCGCCCGTTATCAGGGGGAACATGTCGCTAAGATCACTAAAAAACTGAAAAACTAATTAGGGTGTGAAGGCATTTCGCCTTCACACTTTTTTACCTATTTCTATTCACTTAGCTTTGTATTGCGCCTCAGCATCAATAAAACGCTGTTGTGCTGCTCTGCTCGGCGCCTTGCCCAACAGACTCACAATCACAATTGCAATAGAAGCAAAGATAAAGCCAGGAATAATTTCATACAGCGCAAACCACTGGCACTTCATCCACACTAATACCGTGCCTGCTCCTACCAACATCCCTGCTAATGCGCCATTACGTGTCATACGTTTCCAAATAACAGAAATCAGTACAACCGGACCAAACGCAGCACCGAATCCAGCCCATGCATTACTAACCAGAGCCAATACTTTATTTTCAGGGTTAGTTGCTATCACCATCGCGATGACTGCCACCAGCAGCACCATTAAACGCCCCACCCACACCAACTCCTTCTGGCTAGCGGATTTACGGATAAAGGGCTTATAAAGATCTTCTGTCAATGCACTGGCGCACACCAACAGCTGACAGCTCAAAGTACTCATGACCGCCGCCAGAATAGCTGATAATAAAATACCTGCTATCCACGGATTAAACAGAATAACCGCCAATTCCATAAAGATACGCTCACGATTGGCAGCTACCGGGCCAGACAGGTCAGGACGCATTTCAAAATAAGCAATACCGAAGAAACCAACCGCAATAGTTCCTGCCAGACATAACACCATCCAAGTCATACTGATACGACGAGCCTTACGGATAGTGTGATGGGAATCCGCCGCCATAAAACGCGCCAGGATATGTGGCTGACCAAAATAACCTAATCCCCAACCTAACAACGAGATAATGGCAATAAAGTTCAACCCCTTAAACATATCCAGATACGCTGGGCTTTTTGCTTCTATCAGAGCAAGAGAAATATCAATGCCACCGACAGAGAAAATAACAATAACCGGGGTCAAGATAAGCGCGAAAATCATTAACGAAGCCTGGACCGTATCTGTCCAACTCACCGCCAGGAAGCCACCAAGAAAAGTGTAAGCAATCGTTGCTGCTGCACCAAGCCACATGGCTTTTTGATAACTGATACCAAAAGTGCTTTCAAATAACAAACCTCCGGCAACAGCGCCAGAAGCACAATAGATGGTGAAGAAAATCAAAATAACAAGTGCAGAAATAATGCGCAGAATCTTGCTGCTATCTTCAAAACGACTGGTGAAATAGTCCGGCAATGTCAAGGCATTGTTATTGACTTCTGTCTGAATCCGTAGCCTGCCAGCAACTAATTTCCAGTTAAGGTAAGCACCTAAAGAAAGACCAATGGCTATCCAGCTTTCTGAAATACCAGCGAAATAAACAACGCCAGGTAAGCCCATCAATAGCCAACCACTCATATCCGAAGCACCGGCAGACAAAGCCGTTACCACGCTACCTAATCGCCTTCCCCCCAAGATATAATCATCAAAATTTTTGGTCGAGCGATAAGCTAAAAAGCCTATCAACAACATCCCAGTAATATAGACAATAAAGGTGATTAGCATTGGTGTATTTACTGTCATGCAGGTTCTCCATAGTTTATCTGTGTTTGCAAAGCCGCAGTTCTCCTGGGCACACAGAGTTTTCCCTGTCAGGTTCAGGAACGTTGTACCTGATTGCACCTAAAGATGATTTATAATTCTAAATTGAAATAATTTTTTTTGTAACCAATTAAAAAGTTACAATGAATCCTAGATTAGCACCAGGTAATTTAACAACTAATTAACGCCATTTTTTACAAGAAACGTTTGCTGAATCACATTTATTTGATTTAAAGGTTATGCTTTTTAACCATTTCACGATTCCACCCCAGTGTTAGCCATAAAATGATAAGCCAATATATATCAATTAGATAAAGTCACAATAACAAATATACCCGTCTAATTATAATAAATGGATTAATTTCACAAAAACAAAACAAGCAATTTGCATAAGGTTGCACAAAGTTGCAACATATCAGATATTATCATGCAAATTAGATAAACCTTACCTATTAAAGGAGCGAGGATGGGTAGTACAACAATGGGCGTGAAGCTTGATGAGGCAACTCGTGATCGCATTAAAGCTGCGGCACAACGGATTGACCGCACTCCACACTGGCTGATTAAACAAGCTATTTTTAATTACCTTGAACGTCTTGAAAATGACGAGCAGATTACTGAGTTATCTGCCAGCCAAGATCTTGCAGAGAAAATAACTGGAGAAGAAACTGCAATAGTAGATTCCTCTCATCAACCTTTCCTCGACTTCGCCGAGCATATCCTGCCTCAATCAGTAAAACGTTCTGCAATCACTGCGGCCTATCGTCTGCCAGAAACACAGGCAGTTCCAATGCTGCTGCAACAGGCGCAATTACCGGAAGATCAGGCACAAGCAACGCATAAGCTGGCTTACAGCATTGCAGAAAAATTGCGTAACCAGAAAAACAGCGTTGGACGCTCAGGTTTAGTTCAAGGGCTGTTGCAGGAATTTTCACTTTCATCTCAGGAAGGTGTTGCCCTGATGTGTCTTGCGGAAGCCCTGCTTCGTATTCCTGACAAAGCCACCCGTGACGCGCTGATCCGCGATAAAATCAGTAATGGCAACTGGCATTCTCATTTGGGCCAAAGTTCATCTATGTTTGTCAATGCAGCAACATGGGGGCTGCTATTTACCGGAAAACTGGTTTCTACCCATAACGAAGCTAAACTTTCTAATTCACTGAATCGTATTATCAGTAAAAGTGGTGAACCATTAGTCCGTAAAGGCGTAGATATGGCAATGCGCCTGATGGGTGAACAGTTTGTGACAGGTGAAACTATTGCTCAAGCGCTGGCAAGTGCACGTAAATTGGAAGAAAAAGGATTCCGCTATTCCTATGACATGCTGGGTGAAGCCGCTTTAACTGAGAAAGATGCTCAGGATTATATGGTTTCCTACCAACAGGCGATTCATGCTATCGGTAAGGCATCTAATGGCCGCGGTATTTATGAAGGTCCTGGGATTTCCATTAAGCTTTCTGCTCTACATCCGCGTTATAGCCGTGCTCAATATGAGCGAGTAATGGACGAACTGTATCCACGTCTGCTTTCACTGACATTACAAGCACGTCAATATGATATTGGTATCAATATTGATGCAGAAGAAGCGGATCGTCTGGAAATCTCTCTCGATTTGCTGGAAAAACTCTGCTTTGAGCCACAACTGGCTGGCTGGAATGGCATTGGTTTCGTTATTCAGGCTTATCAGAAACGCTGCCCATTTGTTATTGACGCGATAATTGATTTGGCACAGCGCAGCCGTCGCCGCCTGATGGTGAGACTGGTAAAAGGCGCTTATTGGGATAGCGAAATTAAGCGTGCTCAAATAGATGGACTGGAAGGCTATCCAGTTTACACCCGTAAAGTTTATACCGATGTTTCTTATCTGGCTTGTGCCCGCAAACTATTGTCAGTGCCAAATCTGATTTACCCCCAGTTCGCTACCCACAATGCTCATACTTTATCTGCTGTTTATCATATGGCCGGCCAAAACTATTACCCTGGTCAATATGAGTTCCAGTGCTTACATGGCATGGGAGAACCACTATACGAACAAGTGGTCGGGAAAATCGTTAATGGCAAATTAAACCGCCCATGTCGCATTTATGCGCCAGTAGGCACTCATGAAACGCTGCTGGCCTATCTCGTCCGTCGTCTGCTGGAAAATGGTGCTAACACTTCCTTCGTCAACCGTATCGCCGATACCACACTACCACTGGATGAACTGGTTGCTGATCCAGTGAAAAAAGTTCAGAAGCTGGCTGAAACCGAAGGCCAAATCGGTCTTCCACATCCGAAAATCTCTCTGCCTCAAAACTTATATGGCAAAGATCGCGCAAACTCAGCGGGTTTGGATCTTTCCAACGAGCATCGTTTAGCTTCTCTTTCCAGTGCCTTACTCAGTTCTGCTACCGAAGAACGGTATAGCGAACCATTACTGGGCGGTAATTATTACCATCAAGGTGAGTTACCCGTAGCTAAACCGGTCATTAATCCGGCTGAGCCTCTGGATATCGTTGGTCATGTTCGTGAAACAACCGAGCAGGAAGTTGGTCATGCTCTGGATGTCGCAACAGAGGCTGGAGCAATCTGGTTTGCGACTCCACCATCAGAACGAGCAGCAATTCTGATTCGTGCTGCTGAATTGATGGAAAACCAGATGCAATCGCTGTTGGGTATTCTGGCTCGAGAAGCAGGCAAAACCTTTAATAATGCGATTGCGGAAGTACGCGAAGCCGTCGATTTCCTCCATTATTATGCTGGGCAAGTTCGCCATGATTTCGCTAATGATACCCACCGTCCACTGGGACCTGTTGTATGTATCAGTCCATGGAACTTCCCATTGGCTATTTTCACTGGACAGATAGCTGCTGCACTGGCTGCCGGAAACAGTGTCTTAGCAAAACCTGCGGAACAGACCCCATTAATTGCAGCACTTGCAGTCAAAATACTACATCAAGCAGGTATTCCCCATGGCGTATTGCAATTATTACCTGGCCGAGGTGAAACCGTTGGTTCTCTTCTGGTTGGTGATGAAAGGGTACGCGGTGTGATGTTTACTGGCTCCACTGAAGTTGCTGGTCTGTTACAACGCAATATTGCCGGACGACTTGATGCGCAAGGACGACCAACACCTCTCATTGCCGAGACCGGTGGCCTGAATGCAATGATTGTTGACTCTTCTGCTCTCACAGAACAAGTTGTTACTGATGTCGTCGCCTCTGCTTTTGACAGTGCAGGTCAACGTTGCTCTGCCTTACGCATCCTTTGTATTCAGGAAGATGTGGCAGAACGAACTATTACTATGCTGAAAGGGGCAATGTCTGAATGCCTGATGGGTAATCCTGAACGTCTTTCTACCGATATCGGACCAGTCATTGATGCTGATGCCAAAGCCGGTATCGATCGCCATATTCAGGCAATGCGCACCAAAGGGCGCACGATTTACCAAGCAGCATACAGCAATACGGTTGACAGTAAAGAGTGGGAACAAGGCACCTTTGTTAAACCAACGCTAATTGAACTAGAAAGCTTTGATGAACTGAAAAAAGAGATCTTCGGCCCCGTTCTACATGTTGTCCGTTTTAAACGTAGTGAACTGGAGAAATTGCTGGCTCAGATTAACGATTCTAACTATGGCCTGACACTAGGTGTACATACTCGTATTGATGAAACGATTGCACAGGTTACAGCGAAAGCGAAAGTAGGTAACCTATATGTTAACCGCAATATGGTAGGTGCTGTTGTTGGTGTACAACCGTTTGGTGGTGAAGGCTTATCCGGTACAGGCCCGAAAGCGGGTGGTCCGCTCTATTTATATCGTTTACTCTCTTGCCGCCCTCAGAATGCAATTAATCAAACGCTGGAACGTCAAGATGCTGAATATCCACTGGATGCCAATGCTCGTTCGATACTTATGGCTCCATTTGATGCATTGACGGAATGGGCTACCAATCAGCACAACAAAGAGCTGAATCAACTGGTTCAACAGTACAAACTACTCGCACAAGGTGGCACAACTCGCCTGTTACCTGGGCCTACCGGTGAACGCAATACTTACACCCTGTTACCTCGTGGTCAGGTATTGTGTCTGGCGGATAATCAGCAAGATACCTTGATCCAACTGGCAGCAACATTGTCTGTTGGCTGTCAATTACTCTGGCAAAATGATGAAATGCACCAGCAACTATTCCGTCAATTGCCGAATAACGTCCGTAAAGCAATCAATCTGGTTCAGGACTGGCAGAGTGAAGACACGGCATTCGACGCTGTCATTTACCACGGCGACTCTGATCAACTCCGTCAAGTCTGCGAACAAATCGCTCAACGTAAAGGACCCATCATCTCCGTACAAGGTTTTGCCCGCGGAGAAACTAACCTATTGTTAGAACGTCTGCTACATGAACATTCGCTGAGCATTAACACTGCCGCTGCAGGGGGCAATGCCAGCTTGATGACTATCGGGTAATTCCTAAAATAATTAGGGGAACACATCGAAAATGTGTTCCCCTGAAATTGGTGATCTCTTTACTGTTATATTTCCAGCTTAGTGACCGCCCTGCTGCCAACTCAAATACTGCTCATACTTACGCAAGGCAATGTTGTAGTTACTGAATGCCGACTGTGATAGTTTCTCACTCAGTTTTTCCTGGATTTTCTCTGTTGTGAACTCTTTTACAGGGTAATTGCTTGAAGTGAGCAATTCATCCAAACGTCGTAAGCGAACCACATACTCACGAATAGTACTGTGGCTCATTTCAGTTTGTTCAAACAAGTATTGTTTGAAAGACATGATGTCAAAATAATCTGTCTCGCTGTTGCAATAAATCTCACTGCAAAAACGGCATAATGCGACAAATTTATCTTGCAACTCATCCCAAGTTTTATCATCAATCAACTCCGTCATCTCAGAGATCGACTCTTTATTGATCACTTGGCCATTAAAAACCAAAGAGATGCGATCAAGAGCTTTGTGACAATGCAAGCAATGAGTTTGACTATGTTTGTAGTCTTTAATGTAACGGCTAAGCGGCCGTTTCTTTTGTGTTGTAACAGACATAAGAGATAAAGCCCTGTGTGTAGTCTTAAACAAAAAACAAATAAGCAAAAAGTTACTTTTCCGGATTTAAGCGAGCCCGCAGACGTTTAATCGCCTGACTGTGTAACTGACTTATGCGGGACTCCCCGACTTCAAGTACTGCGCCAATCTCTTTCAGATTAAGTTCTTCCTGATAATACAGCGTCAGAACCATTTTTTCTCGCTCGGGTAACGAATCAATGGCATCAATTACCCGTTGACGAACATCACTTTCCAACAATTGTTGTAAGGGATTAGTTTCATGCCCTTCTTCAATGACAGGTTCACAGCTTTCACCATGCATTTCATGCCATTCGTCATAAGAAAACAACTGACTGTTATTCGTATCTAACAGTATCTGCCGATATTCTACCAGATCAATCTTTAATTCTTTAGCAACTTCCTGCTCACTGGCTGGACGGCCTAAGTCTTGCTCAAGTTTACGGATGGTTTGCGTCACTTCGCGCGCATTACGTCGCACGCTACGCGGAGCCCAATCACGGCTCCTTAACTCATCCAACATTGCACCTCTGATACGTTGTACCGCATAAGTGGTAAACGCGGTTCCCTGTAAGGAATCAAAACGTTCCACCGCATTTAGTAAGCCGATTCCCCCGGCCTGAAGCAAATCATCCAGCTCCACACACGCAGGTAACCTAACTTGTAGCCTTAACGCTTCATGGCGAACTAATGGTACATAGCGCTTCCAGAGGCTGTTTTTGTCCATCACGCCTTCGGCGGTATACAAATCGCTCACAACAACAGACACCTTTGGAATAAGAGACTAACTACCATTATCCAATCCCCTAACAAGGGCAATCGTTTGAACAATGTAGTAAAAGCACTTCTTTTTCACCTATGCGAAATTTATTGTCCGCCTAATAATAACACAAATTTTAGGCTGTTCACGATAAACGACTAAAAAAGAAGGACCGGCGAGCCGATCCTTGATTTATTTGGATTTTTACGTGAATCAGGTTCACATATTGCCCTAACGGAACGATTAGCGCAGCAGAGACAATACAGTCTGAGGAACTTGGTTAGCCTGAGCCAGAACCGCAGTACCAGCCTGTTGCAGGATTTGACCACGGCTCATGTTAGATACTTCGGTTGCGTAGTCAGCATCTTCGATACGGCTACGAGCAGAACTTAGGTTGTTAACGGTGTTGTTCAGGTTGTTAACGGTAGATTCCAGACGGTTCTGGATAGCACCCAGAGAGCTGCGCAGGCTGTCAACTTGTGCCAAAGCGCTGTCCAAAGTTTCCAGAGGATCTTTTGATGTTTCTGGTTTGATTTCATCCTTTGCAGTGACTTTACCAGTAGTAGCGTTGACTTCAGCTTTATAATACTTTGTATTACCTGAATCATCTTTACCTTCTAATACATATTCATTAGGCTTCACAGCGCCTTTATCATCAAGCGCTGCATAGACTTTATGACCAGATAGATTTTTACCAGTAACAGAAGCGTCAGTAAAATCAAGTCCTTTCTTAGCACCAGCAGCACCGACCTCTTTTATTTCTGTACCGTGTGGGACTTCCTTAGAAACAGTGAATTTATCCAGTTTCAGAACCTCACTGTCAATTTTTTCCAGATTAATTTTGATAACTTCGTTATCGTTAGCACCAACCTGAATGGTCATTTCGTTATTTTCACTTAGAACACGAACACCGTTGAACTGAGTTTGTTCAGAAATACGATCAATTTCCTTTAAACGCTCAGTAACTTCTTCCTGGATAGATTTGGTATCACTATCAGAGTTAGTTTCGTTTTTCGCCTGAACAGCCAGTTCACGAATACGTTGTAAGTTGGTGTTAATTTCGTTCAGAGCACCTTCGGTCGTCTGTGCAATAGAGATACCGTCATTAGCGTTACGTGCTGCCTGAGTCAAACCTCTAACATTTGAAGTGAAACGGTTAGCGATCGCTTGACCAGCCGCGTCATCCTTCGCGCTATTGATACGCAGACCAGAAGACAGACGCTCGATAGCGTTACCCAAAGCACCCTGGGATCTATTCAGGTTATTCTGAGTCAGCAGGGACAGGCTGTTGGTGTTGATGACTTGTGCCATAGTTAGAGTTCCTTTTTAAAATCAAGTCGATATATAAGTTTGGGGTTTACCCACGGTGTTCATCACCGCCAACAGTTTTATCGGCGTTCCTCAAAGAACCTTTAATTTTTCTTGAAAAAACTTTTTCTTTTTTATCACGTTGCCCTGATAAGCCAAACAGCGTCGGTTCTTCACGACTATTCCTACCATCAAAAAATTATTTTTATTAGTAAACTTTTCCAAAAACTTACCGATAACCGGTTCAATAAAGCTTTACTAATAAAGGAGTCAATAAATGGCTAGCATTTCTTCATTAGGCGCCGGGTCGGGGATGGATCTGGGCTCTATATTGGATAAACTTCAGGCAGCAGAACAAAAACGTTTAGTACCGCTGACACAGCAACAAACCAGTTATAAAGGTAAGCTAACCGCTTTTGGTACATTAAAAGGCAGTTTAGAAAAACTGGAAACCGCATCTGAGTCACTGAAAAAGTTCGATAAACTTAATACAACCACTGCCAGCGAAAAACATGATGCATTCGTTGCCAGTACGGATTCTAAAGCCAGCCCAGGTAACTACAGTATTGAAGTTAAACAATTGGCACAGGCACAATCATTACAGACAGAAGAAGTCAGTAATATCAAAGAGTATCTGGGTGAAACTTTGGGCGAAGGTAAAACCCGGACAATCACTATTACTCAGCCTGGTGAAAAAAAGCCGATGAAAATCGAGCTGACAGACGGACAAACATCCATTATTGAGATCCGTGATGCCATTAATAAGCAGGAAGGTAATGTCAACGCCAGTATTATTAAAGCCAAAGACGGCGAAAACTATTTAGTGCTGACGGCCAAAAAAGCGGGCACTGAATCGGTGATGACCATCACTGTTGAAGGTGATAACAAACTTATCGAGTTTCTAAACTATCCGGGTACAAAGAGTAAACTCACTCAAACAGTTGAAGCGAAAAATGCGAAATTGACCGTCAACAACATCGAAATTGAGCGTCAAACAAACCATATTACCGATGCCCCCGAAGGCGTTAAGCTGGATCTGAAAAAAACGACCGAGGATAAAGATAAACTAGGGGAACATAAGCCAGAAATTTTAGTCATATCCCGTGATATTGAACCGATGAAAGAGGCGATTAAAAACTGGGTTGATGCTTATAATGAATTACAAACGACATTTGATTCACTGACCAAATTTAAGCCCGTAAAACAGGGTGAAGAACCGTCGAAAGATAATGGCGCTTTATTAGGTGACAGCACATTACGCGGAATACAGAACCAGCTAAGAGGCCAGATTTTCAGCTCTCAGGCGGCTAATGATATTCCAACCCTGAATAAGCTGGGCATTAAACAAAAGCCTGACGGTAAGCTGGAAATTGATAACGAAAAGCTGGAAAAAAATCTAAAAGAAAAGCCGGCTAATGTGAAAGCGTTCTTTATGGGTGACGGTAAAAAAACGGGTTTTGCCACTCAGACACATAAGCTATTAAAAGATGCTCTGGATAGCCAAGGTACCTTAGTTACCGCGACTGATGGCATTAACAAGCGTCTAAAAAACCTTGAGAAACAAGTAGACAGGACGAAAGAGAATATTAACGAAACAATTGAACGTTATAAACGCCAATTTTCACAACTGGATAAAATGGTCTCTTCCTTGGGAAAAACCGGTAGCTTCCTATCACAATTACAGCAAATGAGATAATTAAAGGAAATTATGTATCAACGTTCGGCAAGTCAATTATATGCCCAGATAGATATGGAGAGCGAAATTATGAATGCCTCCCCCTATCAGTTGATTCAGATTTTGTTCAACGGGGCGCTTAGCGCCCTGCGTCGGGCAATTATTCTGATGGAACAAGGTAATATCGCGGAAAAAGGTGCAGCTATTTCCAAAGCGATCAATATCATTGATAATGGCCTTAAACAGGGGTTAGATAACGAGAAAGGCGGAGAGCTGGCACACAATCTTTCTTCCCTTTACGACTATATGACCCAACGTTTACTCTACGCTAATTTACGCAATGATGAGCCAGCCATTACCGAAGTAATAAAGTTACTCACCGAGATTTCAGACGCTTGGCGGCAAATTGGCCCTCATTACAACGCCAGTCAGGATATTGTTTAATGGATAATAAAATGGATCTTTTGTCAGCTTACCAACAGATCCTAAGTTTAAGTGAGCAAATGCTTAATTTAGCTAAAAATGAAAAATGGGATGAACTTGTTGATATGGAAATCACCTACCTCAAAGCAGTAGAAGTGATCAGCAACTCTTCAATATCATCGACGACTTCTCTTTCGTTACAGCAAAAAATGGCCAACATTTTGCAGATAATTTTAGATAATGAAAATGAGATTAAAAAACTACTACAGAAAAGACTTGATGAATTAAGTAAACTCATCAAACAAGCAAGCCAACAGCAATTATTAAATGATAGCTACGGCCAATTCCCTGTTGAACCCTACCATACTCTTATGAGCTCTACGGAACAAAAATAATTGAGAAATAAAGGTGATGTACTCTCATCACCATTATTTACTCGTTTTATGAGCTGGGTTTAGGATGTATTGATTTCAGTTCAGATTATAAGGAACAGATAAGAAATCTTGGTGATTAAATTGAGTCTATTGAACGTGAAAATTTTAACTTTCTCTTGTGTTTATTAAGGATAAATACCATTTTCCTCATAATCTTCGCAATACCCACGAAGAAAAATAACCTCTCATCAGAAAAAATGTAAATTAGATTTAACTTGTGACAGTAGATACGAAAAAAGCCGCACCAGGGTGCAGCCTTGAACTTAGAGTGTAGATTTGAATTATTTATCCTTATTCACCACTCCAAATTAAATAAAAGCGCTTAGTTTCACCTATTTGCTTTAAAATTTTGCCTAGTTTTTCAGCATCCACTCTGTGTGGATTATTGGGCGGGTCATTGTTATATAAAACACCGGATGTGGAATTTGTTATATCTGCACTCCATTCTGGGCTTGTTCCAAGATTATAGGTTATATTGTCAACTTTGACATAAAGATTTTTCTTAAATAATTCTTTCACCTTTTGAGAATTAACTTCATCAAAGGATACAGAAAAATGAATATAACCCGGATTTTCAACAGTATGGAATATTAAAATATTTTTAATATCTGTCTTATTTTGGGTAATAGTTAAAGTTCCTATGGGAGCGGCATTAGAGTCACTTATTTTATTTTCACTCAGATATCCATAATACCCAACTTTTTCATCAAACTCTGATTTAAGATCGAAAACCAACATATCATCTGACTCTGGTTCAAGCTTTACCTTATCTTCAAAAAAACTCCAGTCACAAGCCATCATATCTTCTTGCGTTGGTTGCCACGGTACAAAGTTACCGTGCTCATTGCATAGATCAATATGCGTCAAATAATCATATTTAGTGCCAACGGCAACACCATCAACAGCGTAAGCACTGCCCTCTTCTACTGTTAAATCATTCACACGAGGGGTAATAGCCAAATACATCTTTTTATCACTCCAAACAGAACGAGCGACAAGTTTGCGTAGCTTTAATTGAATCAGAGCCCAAGAAAAAGAACCAACCGGAGCGACAACACTATGACATTCATATTGCTTAGGATCAAACGGACATTCATTTTCAGGTTTCATAACTTCAGACATATTATTTCCTTATATCTATAAATAATTAAAAATTAAACCACATGATTTAACTTTTAATCTATTATTAAACATTCAGTAAATTTTTATTTATTAATGCAACCGACATAAAACTAAGATTCAATTATAACAGGATATACCGCTCATTCTCTTTATCGTTTTTTGATACTTATCAATAAGTTAAAGTTAATCTCAGACATTAGAGTTGAAAGTTATTATTCTAAACCGTGACACCTTAAATATTTTATTGACAATGAATTTTACTACTTTCCTAAAAAGGACCATTAAGATATTATCTTGACTTTCTTCTACAACATTTAATTAAATTAAATCGCTAACTACAACAAATATTTAGATTTGAAAGTGAAGATGTCATTCTCGTCAACGATCAAGATTACCACTGAGGAATAACAAAATGGGTAGCACTGAAATGTGAACAGAAATGCAATCTCAGTATGAGCTATGGATTGCCTTTCAACACAAAAGACCAGAAATAAAACCGATGGAATGTCCTGTTTGCAGCGCCGCAGAACTTATCCACGACACTCGCGATCTGTCTTATTACCTACAAGGGTGAAACTACAATTATTCCTGCGGAATCGGGACGTGTCATATGCGAAATGCGCGTATTCTCGAAGCAGGTCAACACAGCCATTGTCGATAATACAAAAGGTTTATAACTATATATATCAATAAATTAATATACCTACACCTGCATATTCATAATCTCCTGATAAGAAGCCACCAGCTTATTTCTTACCTGAACGCCCATTTGCAAAGCGATACTGGATTTTTGCATATCCACCATCACATCATTCAGTTCTACACCCGGTACACCCAGAGTAAAATCCTGAGTTTGTTTCGTGGCATGCAAACGTGTCTGATTAATTTTACCAACAGCAGCCGTCAGTTGACTGGCAAATCCCCCCTGCAATGGCATTGGTTTTGCAATGCTTGCCGCCTGTAATGCCTGAGCCTGCATCTGTTGCAGCACGCCTTCAATTGCCTGAATTGACATAAAAACCTCGTGTTAAACCACCCTATACCTTACACAATTCAATGCCATATTAACCGAAGGTTTATAGGCATATTTTCACGCTGCCACCCTAACATAGCCCCCTCAATCTAAAACGGGTAATTAACGTAAAAAGTCAGGGCTTATTGTGCCATTAAAAAATGAGTGAACAGCGAATAATGACAAGACTGGAAATAGGAAGAATTTTTTCGTTTGCGTATGGGGAGTCTGTTTTGTTACGCCACGCTTTTAGTATTCATGTTGAACAGCAAGGCAAGGATCGTCTATGAGTGCCGCAACAACCGACGTTGAAAATCAAACTAATGGTTTCAATACGATTATTAATCGGATAAAAGCTGATCCTAAAGTGCCATTATTGGTTGCAGGCAGTGCAGCCGTCGCTATTGTCATTGCCCTTTTCCTGTGGTTACGCAGCCCCGATTATCGGGTGCTTTACAGTAATCTAAGCGATAAAGACGGTGGCGATATTGTCACACAACTAACCCAGTTAAATATCCCTTACCGTTTTGCCGAAAATGGCTCTGCTATCATGATCCCTACCGAACAGGTGCATGAGACGCGGCTAAGGCTGGCACAACAAGGATTACCTAAAGGTGGAGCTGCCGGATTCGAACTACTCGATAAAGAAAAGTTCGGTATCAGCCAGTTCAGTGAACAAGTTAACTACCAAAGAGCATTGGAAGGTGAATTGTCACGGACAATTGAATCCTTAGGGCCTGTGCAAAATGCCCGTGTTCATCTTGCGCTACCCAAACCTTCTCTGTTTGTTCGTGAACAAAAATCCCCTTCCGCATCCGTTACCGTTGGATTGCTGCAAGGTCGTACACTAGATGAAGGCCAGATAAATGCCATTGTCCATATGGTCTCCAGCAGTGTCGCCGGGCTTCCGCCAAGCAATGTCACCATCGTTGATCAGACCGGACGTCTCTTGACACAAGCCGACGCTACCGGGCGCGACCTCAATACCAGTCAATTAAAATACATTCAGGAAGTGGAAAACCGTTTCCAGCACCGTATTGAGGCTATTCTGACCCCGGTTGTCGGTCGTAGTAACGTTCACGCCCAAGTGACAGCACAGGTGGACTTTTCACGCCGTGAAGAAACCGCAGAAGAATACAAACCTAATCAACCGCCTAATCAGGCAGCTGTTCGCTCAAAACAGTTAAGTGAAAGTGAGCAGAGTGGTAGCCCTCTGGTTGGCGGTGTTCCCGGTGCGCTTTCTAATCAACCAAGCCCGCCACCGAGCGCGCCGATTGACAAGCCCAATACCAAAGATAACAACAAAAACGACAAGAGCGATAAGAAATCATCATCCGCCGGTAACAGTAACGAGCGCATGGTGAACAGTAATCGCAATAACCGCCGTGACGAAACCACAAACTATGAAGTGGACCGGACTATTCGTCATGTACAACAACAAGCAGGCGGTGTTGAACGCTTGTCTGTCGCGGTTGTCGTCAATTATGTCACTGTCGATGGCAAAAATGGCCCAGAGACGCAGGCGCTGACACCAGAACAACTAGCGAAAATAGAAGCGCTGACCAGAGAAGCTATGGGCTTCTCCAAAGAACGTGGTGACAGTTTAAATGTGGTTAACACGCCATTTACTGAAAGCAAAGAAAATATCGAGGTTATTCCGGTATGGCAGAACCCTATTCTGCTGGAAAAAGCCTTTGATTTGGGTCGCTATCTGTTATTGATTCTGGTGGCATGGCTGCTGTGGCGCAAAATGGTTGTTCCTCAACTCGCCAAAAAACGTGCCGCAGAAAAAGCTGCGATTGAAGCACAAAAAGTTCAGAAAAGACAATCTACTGAATCCAATGTAGAAATGGATGAAAGAACCCGCCAGAGACTGACACGTCAACGAGTCAGTGCTGAAATTCAAAGCCAACGTATCCGCGAACTGGCAGAAAAAGATCCTCGCGTTGTAGCGCTGGTGATCCGTCAATGGATGAGTAACGAACAATGAGCCTAAACGGAACAGAAAAAAGCGCCGTCATGTTAATGACCCTGGGAGAAGATCAGGCGGCTGAGGTGTTTAAACACCTGAATTCCAGGGAAGTTCAGCAACTTAGTATCACAATGGCGGGTATGCGCCAGGTTTCCAACCAGCAATTGGTCGATGTATTGGCAGAATTTGAAGAAGATGCCGGCCAATATGCGGCACTGAGTATTAATGCCAGTGATTATCTGCGTTCGGTGCTGATTAAAGCGCTGGGTGAAGAACGTGCCTCCAGCCTGCTTGAGGATATTCTCGAATCTCGTGAAACTACCACCGGTATTGAGACCCTTAACTTTATGGAACCACAAATGGCAGCCGATATGATCCGTGAAGAGCATCCACAGATCATCGCCACCATTCTGGTTCACTTAAACCGCGGACAGGCCGCCGATATTCTCGCGCTGTTTGATGACAAATTGCGTAATGACATCATGTTGCGTATTGCCACTTTCGGCGGAGTCCAACCGGCTGCGTTGGCCGAACTGACAGAAGTACTTAATAACCTGTTAGATGGTCAAAATCTTAAGCGCAGCAAAATGGGCGGTATTCGTACCGCGGCTGAAATCATCAACCTGATGAAAAGTCAGCAGGAAGAGAATGTTATCGAAGCAATGCGCGCCTACGATAATGAACTGGCACAAAAAATCATTGATGAAATGTTCCTGTTCGAAAATCTCATTGATGTGGATGACCGCAGTATCCAGCGCCTGTTGCAGGAAATCTCTACCGACTCCCTGCTCATTGCACTGAAAGGCTGCAACCAGCAACTACGCGACCACTTCCTCAACAATATGTCTCAGCGTGCCGCAGAGATTATGCGTGACGACCTGGCAAACCGTGGTCCGGTACGCATGTCTCAAGTGGAAAGCGAACAGAAAGCCATTCTGCTTATTGTTCGTCGTCTGGCAGAAAGCGGTGAGATTATCCTGAATGGCGGCGACGATAGCTATGTCTGATAAGTTGAACAATGCCGGCTGGCAGCCATGGAAACCCAATGAACTCACACAATGGGAGAAACTGCGAGCTAAACCAGAGCCCACTGACGACCCACAGGAAACCGCTGAGCGTGATGAAATCCTTCAGCAAGCGGCGATGCTGGACAACCTGAAAGAACAAGCGCGACAAGCAGGCCATGAACAAGGATTTGTCGAAGGTCAGGCTCAAGGCTATGAAAAAGGTTATCAGGCCGGCTTAGAAGCCGGTCTGGAACAGGGATTGCAAGATGCAAACCAGCAGCAACAACCCATTACAGAACAGTGGCAAAATATGCTGGCGGATTTCCAGCATTCACTTGAAGGTCTCGATACCATTATTGCATCTCGTTTGATGCAGCTATCACTGACCGCCGCAAAACAGATCTTAGGACAACCGGCGATTTGTGATGGTACTGCCCTGCTCAATCAGATCCGTGAATTTATCCAACAGGAACCGATGTTCAGCGGTAAACCGCAACTTCGGGTTCATCCACAAGATATTCCAATGGTTGAGAAACAACTGGGAAACACGCTTTCACTACACGGTTGGCGTTTACTGGCAGATAACAAACTTCACCCTGGTGGTTGCAAAATCAGTGCCGATGAAGGCGATTTGGATGCCAGCCTAGCGACACGCTGGCATGAATTATGCCGGTTGGCTGCACCGGGAGAATTGTAATGACGGCAAGACTCGGACGTTGGTTAGCAACGCTGGATGCCTTTGAGAAAAAGCTAGAGAAAACTTCGCCGGTTCGTCGTTATGGGCGTCTGACCAGAGCAACAGGGCTGGTCATGGAGGCAACAGGCTTACATCTGCCTCTGGGAGCGACATGTCTGATTGAGCGGCAAAATGGCGGCAATATTGAAGAAGTTGAAAGTGAAGTCGTTGGTTTTAACGGCGACAAGCTTTTATTGATGCCTCTTGAAGATCTGGAAGGTATTGTACCCGGCGCCCGTGTTTATGCCCGTCCATACAGCGGCGAAGATTGCAGTAGTGGACGCCAGTTACCGCTTGGCCCGGAACTGCTGGGACGGGTGTTAGATGGTGCTGGCCGCCCACTGGATGGTTTCCCTTCACCGGATACCGGCTATCGCGCACCACTGACCACACCGCCAATTAACCCGCTGCAACGCACGCCGATCAGCGAAGTATTGGATGTCGGCGTACGGGCGATCAATGCCCTCCTCACGGTAGGACGCGGGCAACGTATGGGCCTGTTTGCCGGTTCTGGCGTGGGTAAAAGTGTTCTGCTTGGCATGATGGCACGTTATACACAGGCAGATGTGATTGTCGTTGGCTTGATCGGTGAACGTGGCCGCGAAGTTAAAGACTTCATTGAAAACATCCTTGGCGCGGCAGGCTTAGCTCGCTCAGTAGTTGTCGCCGCACCTGCCGATATCTCACCATTGTTGCGTATGCAAGGCGCATCCTACGCTACCCGTATCGCTGAAGATTTTCGAGACCGGGGTAAGCATGTATTGCTGATTATGGATTCATTGACCCGCTACAGTATGGCGCAACGTGAAATTGCATTAGCAATTGGTGAGCCACCGGCAACCAAAGGTTATCCCCCTTCAGTTTTCGCCAAACTTCCAGCGCTGGTGGAACGTGCCGGGAATGGTGTTAACGGCGGTGGCTCGATTACCGCGTTTTACACCGTACTGACCGAAGGTGATGATCAGCAAGACCCAATAGCCGATGCTGCCAGGGCCATTCTGGATGGCCACATTGTGCTTTCCCGTTCGCTCGCAGAATCAGGGCACTACCCAGCAATTGATATTGAAGCCTCTATCAGCCGCGCCATGACGTCATTAATTGATAAACACCATTACCGACAGGTACAGCAATTCAAACAACTGCTCGCAAGTTATCAGCGTAACCGTGACTTAATTAATGTTGGCGCCTATGCAGCGGGCAGTGATTCGCTCCTGGACAAAGCAATTGAACTTTATCCCTACATGGCACAATTTCTACAACAGGATATTGAAGAGCGTAGCGAATATGAAGCTGCCTGTACTCAACTACAACAGTTGTTGCCCATGTAACGTAACAATTTTCCGTCTGTTGCCATTAAAGCGAGGAATAAGATGCAGCAACAATCACCTCTCATGACCTTGCGTGAACTTGCACAAAATGCAGTGGAAAAAGCGGCCACTCACCTTGCACAGGTTCGTCAGAACCATCAGCAAATGGAGCAACAACTTGCAACATTGATAGGTTATCAAGATGAGTACCGGATACGCCTGAACGACACGCTAAGTAGCGGTATGCCGTGCACAACCTGGCAAAACTATCAGCAATTCATGAAGACGCTGGAAAAGGCGATTGAACAGCACAAATTGCAGCTTAATCAATGGCAACAGCGGCTTGATACGGCGTTATCACAGTGGAGAGAAAAACAACAGCGTCTCAATGCCTTTGATACTTTGCAACAACGGGCAGATAACAACCGAAGATTACATCAGAACCGAACGGAACAAAAACAAATGGATGAGTATGCCCAACGTAGTGCACAATGGAGAAATAAATAATGAATATCACTCTTTTGCCTGCTGACCTGAAACCGGCAGAAAACCAGCAAATGTGCAGTGATTCACTCACTGACTCCGAGCAACCTTCGGCTTTTGCTCAATTTCTTAATCTGGAGACCGAACCGGCACAGAAAGGTATGGTCAAACCGGGAAAAGTATCATCTAAAGAAGGAAAAGAGATCACGGATGATACCAATAGCAGTTTATTACCCTTGTTATCTATCTCCCCTGAAATGCCAGCGGAATCTATTAACTCCTCACTGACTCCCCTTGATGTGAAAGCAGAAGTAAACAAACAACCGGTTCTTGCTGATGAAAAACTCATGTCAGCAGAAGAATTGGCGGCAAGTTTACCCGTGCAATTATCCGGGTTAGCTATCAGCTCAGAAAACCAGAAAAGTAGCCTCCTCCAGCCCGACGGGCTTATCAAGCATAATGATAAAAACCGTCAAATTACTGCTAAAGAATTAGTCGTTACGGGCTTATCGACTGAGGAAAATCCTCTGACAGCGATTCCAGAACAGCTAAAACAGGAAGAAGAAAAAGCGGAAGTGCTTTTTAAAATCAAACCTGAAAACGGACTGGTGCAACATTCGCCAGTAAAACCCAAGCTTACCCCGGCAACTATTCAGCACGGAATTCAACCTGAAAGTACAACGCAAAATCATCCACGTGAATCCGTACTGATTCAGACCATCGCTCAAGCTGAGATCCAACCCGCGCCGACCACCACTGAAAATCAACAAACCGGGCAAATCTCCTCTGTAACAACCTCTCCCCTGCTCTCCGCAGGGCATAATCAGACAGCCCAGTTTCAATTATCCAGTGCTTCAACACCTTTGCTGAATGCTCAGTTGGGTAGTGAAGAGTGGCAGCAACAATTAAACCAGCAAATCATATTGTTTAACCGCAACGGCCTGCAACAGGCAGAACTACGCTTGCATCCACAAGAACTGGGCGCATTACAAATCCGTATGTCTGTCGAAGATAATCAGGCCCAATTACATCTGGCATCGGCTCACAGCCATGTCCGAGCTGCTCTGGAAGCGGCATTACCTGGCCTTCGTCATGCTTTAGCAGAAAGTGGTATTCAACTGACTCAAAGCAGTGTCAGCAGTGACAGCTCCAACCCGTGGCAACAAGGACAACGATCTGGTTCACAAAATTCCGGCAACGGCAGAGGCCATAACGCTAACACCTCACCAGAAACCCTTTCTGCTACAGAATCCACCATAAATTTAACACCTCATCAACTGGCATCCGTCCGGGGAGGTGTGGATATTTTCGCCTGATGGTGGAAAGTATTTATACCCAATAGATTTCAATTTGCAGCGCGGCGGCAAGTGAACGCCTCCCCAAGAGCATAGATAACGATGTGACTGGGGTAAGTGAAAGCAGCCAACAAAGTAGCAACTTGAAAGATGAAGGTTATCAACAAGGTTCACAACAAACGAACGAGTTAGTGGTTTTTTCCCCGTTTGTTCCGGCTATTGCCAGCGAAAATACGCGGGATAATTACTACCGATATTGATGGATTAAGCAAGTCCGCCACGGAATGAGTGGACACTTGTCCGCAACGAAAACAGGAATTTGTCTGTCCATGTCTGACTATAGCTACGAGCGTAAACGCAAAAATCCATTTTGGATGATACTGTTAGTACTGATTGCCGTTATCGGTGCCGCCATCGGGGGATACAGTTGGTGGGCACTAAAACAGGCAGGAGAGAGTGACTCTGTGGCATCAAAAACCATAGCAGTCCCTGTATTTATGGCTCTGGAGCCTTTTACCGTTAATCTGATCGACAACGAAGATCACTTTGACCGTGTGCTCTATATCGGTGTGACTTTACGTTTAGCCGATGAAAAAACCCGCCAGCGCTTCCACGAGTATCTACCGGAAATTCGTAGCCGTATGTTGTTACTACTATCACGCCAGAAATCAGCAGAGCTGGCTCATGACAACGGCAAACTGCGTTTGATGACCGATATCAAGCAAACACTTAGCCCAACATTGGTACCCGGTGAGCCGGATCAGGTTATCACCGATGTACTGTTCACCACGTTTATTCTGCGATAATCAGCATGAGTGACAATATTCTTTCACAGGCAGAGATTGATGCTCTGCTCAATGGCGACAGTGCCAGTGACGATACGGAAAATACTGCGTCCGGGGAAAATGAGGTTCGTCCTTATGATCCTAATACACAACGCCGCGTTGTCCGAGAACGCCTGCAAGCACTGGAAATTATTAATGAACGCTTTGCCCGTCATTTCAGGATGGGGTTGTTTAACATGCTCCGCCGGAGTCCGGACATTACGGTCGGTGCAATAAAAATTCAGCCTTATCATGAATTTGCCCGTAATCTGGCGGTACCGACCAACCTTAATCTGGTTCATCTGAAACCATTGCGAGGAACAGCGTTATTTGCATTTGCGCCAAGTCTGGTTTACATCGCCGTAGATAACCTGTTCGGTGGTGATGGGCGTTTCCCGACCAAAGTAGAAGGTCGTGAGTTCACGCATACCGAACAACGGGTGATTAACCGGATGCTACGGATGGCGTTGGATTCCTATCGTGATGCGTGGGATTCCATTTTCAAAATTGAAGTGGAATATGTGCGCTCTGAAATGCAGGTGAAATTCACCAACATCACCACATCGCCGAACGATATTGTTGTTACAACACCGTTTCAGGTGGAAATCGGGGCGCTGAGCGGTGAATTTAACATCTGTATTCCATTTGCCATGATCGAACCATTACGGGAACGCCTAACCAACCCACCGCTGGAAAATGTCCGGCAGGAAGACAGTCTATGGCGGGAAAGCCTGGTAAAACAGGTTCAGCACTCAGAACTGGAACTGGTCGCTAACTTTGCAGATATCCCGTTGAGGTTGTCAAAAATCCTGCAACTTCAGCCGGGCGATATATTGCCTATTGATAAACCCGAACGCCTGATCGTTCACGTTGACGGTGTGCCTGTGCTCACCAGCCAATACGGAACATTAAACGGGCAATACGCCCTGCGTGTCGAACATCTTATTAACCCTGTTTTAAATGCTCTGGATGAGGAACAGCCCAATGAGTGATGCTAAGCAACCCACAGATACCGCTGCAACCGGATCTGCCGAAGATATGTGGGCAGAAGCTCTGGAACAACAGGCCGCACAACAACAAACCTCTGACAGTAACGCGGCGATTTTTGAATCTCTGGAGCCTCAGGATGCACTGGCTCACTTATCGGATATTGACCTGATTTTAGATATTCCGGTCAAATTATCCGTAGAACTGGGCCGGACAAAAATGACGATTAAACAACTGCTAAGATTATCTCAAGGCTCAGTTGTTTCTCTTGATGGTCTTGCTGGAGAACCGTTGGATATTTTAATCAACGGATACCTGATTGCTCAGGGTGAAGTGGTGGTTGTATCGGATAAATACGGTATCCGTATCACCGATATCATTACACCTTCTGAACGTATGCGTCGCCTGAGTCGCTAACATGGCTTTCCAGCCTTCTCTGCATAATGGCGCGACAGAACCTGTCGCGCAAACTCAAGCTGTTACTCAGGTAGCAACCTCCTCTCCACTTCCCGCTGGTCAAACACTGATGCAAGTCAGCAGTGCGCTGGCGGGAGTTTTGCTGTTGATTTTCACCATTACCTGGTTAATACGCCGTATGGGGCTAATTCCCGGCAAAGGAAAAACTCAGCAACAATTGAGTATCAAAGCCAGTTGCTCTCTTGGGCAACGTGAACGTGTCGTTATTGTGGAAGTCGAAAATGACTGGCTGATATTGGGTGTGACTGCCCAGCAAATTAATTTGTTACATCAAATGCCAATACCTGAATCCAGCCGCAACAACACTGAAAAACAATCCGTAAAACCAGCACTGTTTGGTCAGATTTTAAAAAATACGCTGATGCGCCAGGGCAAGGATGATGAAAAAAAGTAATTCTTTCTTTATGACTAACCATAAATTTGCGTTGTCATGGCGTCTGGCGATTACACTCACTGCGCTTATTTTACCCATGGATGTCGCGGCACAACTGCCAGGGATTATCAGTCAACCACTCGCCAATGGTGGACAAAGCTGGTCACTGCCGGTTCAGACGTTAGTTTTTATTACAGCACTGGGTTTTATCCCCGCTGCTTTGCTAATGATGACCAGTTTTACCCGTATTATTATCGTACTGGGTTTACTGCGAAATGCTTTAGGCACGCCATCGGCGCCACCTAATCAGGTCTTACTGGGGCTGACTTTATTTATGACATTTTTCATTATGTCACCGGTTTTCGATAAAGTTTATCAGGATGCTTATCTGCCTTTTAGTGAAGATAAAATCAGCCTGGAAACCGCTTTAGAAAATGGCGCCAAACCATTGCGGCAATTTATGTTGCGTCAAACAAGGGAAAACGATTTAGCCCTGTTTGCTCGTCTTGCCGATCAACCGCCGTTTGAAACAGCAGATTCCGTTCCTATGCGAGTCCTGATGCCGGCATTTATTACCAGTGAGCTAAAAACCGCGTTCCAGATTGGTTTTACCCTGTTTATCCCATTTCTGATTATCGACTTAGTAGTCGCCAGTGTTTTGATGGCATTGGGGATGATGATGGTGCCCCCCGCCACCATCTCATTGCCTTTTAAACTTATGTTGTTTGTATTGGTTGACGGTTGGCAATTACTACTGGGTTCTCTGGCACAAAGTTTCTACGGTTGACCTAAAAAGAGACAAATATTATGACTCCTGAATCGGTAATGGCATTGGGCACAGAGGCAATGGAAGTCGCACTGGCGCTGGCGGCGCCACTGCTTTTAGCGGCTTTATTATGTGGTTTAATTGTGAGCTTATTACAAGCCGCGACACAGGTTAACGAAATGACGCTATCATTTATTCCCAAAATTCTGGCGGTATTTGTCACAACTGTTATCGCAGGTCCCTGGATGCTGAATTTGTTTCTGGACTACATGCGTGAACTCTACAGCAGCATCCCCGTGATAATTGGCTGATTATGATCTCCTTTGACAGTGAAATGCTGATCCAGTTTGTCAGTGAATTTTTCTGGCCACTAGTTCGGGTACTTGCGTTGTTCAGTACTGCACCATTATTCAGTGAAAAACAGGCCACCAAGAAAGTCAGAATCGGGTTGGCCGTGATGATAACGCTGCTCTTGATGCCAAACCTGCAACCAGCCCAAGTCCCCATTTTCTCTGTCGCAGCATTTTGGGTGATGGTCCAGCAAATTCTGATTGGTGCATCACTCGGCCTTACTATGCAAATTGCTTTTGCCGCCGTGCGCCATGCCGGTGAAATAATTGGTTTACAAATGGGACTTTCATTCGCCACCTTTTTTGATCCCTCTGGCGGCCCCAATATGCCTATTTTGGCACGAATCTTTAACCTATTGACCTTACTGTTATTTCTGGCTTTCGACGGTCATCTGTGGTTATTATCAGTTCTGGCAGATACATTTCAGGTTATTCCAGTACAACCATTGCAACTGAGCGCTCAAGGATTTCTACTTCTGGCACAAAGCGCCAGTATGATATTTATCAACGGCATGATGCTAGCTTTACCATTGATCACGCTATTATTAACATTGAATTTATCATTGGGGATTTTAAATCGAATGACACCACAACTTTCCATCTTTGTGGTTGGTTTTCCATTAACACTCACCACCGGTATATTAGTACTGACGCTTTTAATCCCTATGTTAGCGCCATTTACTGAACGTATGTTTAGTGAATTATTTAATCGACTGGCAGTAATTATCAGTGGAATGGTTATTTGAAGACATTTTTTAAACCGAAATTAATCTAAAAAAACCATAAGTATTCTATACGGCATAAATCGTACTGCTTTATACTATAAAGTCTTACCGATAAATAAAATAAAATCGCATTTTAGTTATATAATAGGCTTTTAACAACAGCTAAAATCTTATTTTCGGCGATATTATTCACACAAAAAAAATAGCTAATGGGACAAGGGCAATAAGCCAATGAATATAGAACAAGAGTTATATAATGCTACGGTTAGCTTAATTGAGAAACGATACCCCAAAGGATGGGGTGGTGCAGCCGCAGTACGGACAACATCGGGTAAAATATTAACCAGCATTGCCCCTGATACCAAAAATGACGCGTTATCTCTTTGTATGGAAGTTGGCGCTTATCTAGAAGCCCATAAACTGAATGAAGCAGTAACACACTCTTTATGTCTCTGTCGTGAAGATGCTGGTTGTGAATATATCATTTTGACACCATGCGGAATCTGTCAAGAACGCCTGGTTCATTGGGGTGGCTCCGTAAAAGCGGCTGTGACTAATGAGAAAAACGAGCTGTTATTTAAAACCATACGTGAATTGCAACCTTATCATTGGTCATCCGTTAATGGAGAAACGTTGTAATTTTAATTAATTATTTTCATTTGGTTATTCTGCTTTATTCCTGAGTATTAACTATTGCTAGTGGTTAATACTTGGTTATTTAATAAAATTATATTTAATTAAAAACAAAACTTCTATATTTTAATAAAACAACAATAACTCAATCATCAAAACACATTAATTTATAATCCATCAAATCATCATTACTTTTATACCCTATGGATTTCAAGATGCATCGCGACGGCAAAGGAGCGAATCCCCGGGAGCATAGATAACTCTGTGACCGGGGTGAGTGAGTGCAGCCAACAAAGAGGCAACTTGAAAGATAACGGGTATATACAATGTAGTCAATATTGGTACCGTCACCCATGCTTTTGGGCACGGTACCTATTATTTCTTATACTTTTAATATGACGATCAAAGTCTATTGATAAAATCATATTTATTAAACAAAAAAATTATCAATATCCGGCCATTAGTTTGGTCATTTAAGCAATATCTTTTTACGCTGAACACATGTTTCAACAGACCATTTAATCAGGTCAATCGTCGATTCTCTATTCATTCGAAGGCATGAAGCAACCGTAATTGCCTGAGAACAAGCAATTACAAAGCAGTCCCCTGCACTTAGATTTCTTTCAACAACGTCGAATCGTTCAACATAATCACTGAACCGGGAAAAATTTCATCCTGTGGGTTCTCAATTTTTGGCGGATTAACTTTCTTTTTACAAACCAAGATTGCATCAAGATTGATAGGCTCTTTTGCTGCGCTTTTAGGGCTGGCAACAGACATTTCAGCTTTTACCGGGTGAGCAGCTACAATATCAAAACCGGCTTGAGTGACAGAATCGTATATTGCCATCCAACCGTCTATCGTCGAATGATGATAACTGAAACACAAGAGACCATTTTCTTTAAGCACTCGGTTGCATTCCCTAAAAACACTGCAAATTTTCCTTGTGAAACTTTCATTATCCCTATCTTGGACTTCGTTTTCATGTGATGAATCTTTTCTATTTAAGTATTCATATTCGCCACTAAGCGCATTAGAAAGCCAGGCATAGAAAAAGTCACTCAATTCACTATAGTGAACAAAATCAAAATACGGTGGATCAGTAATTACAGCATCAACCGATGAATCAGGGATGGGAAGTGAAGAACTGTCCGCATTCAAAATCAAAGCACCTTGAGAAGCGTTTTTGAACATTTCCCATGATTGGGTAGGATTTACCCTTATCGGATCACTACAAACGACTTTCTTTGAAAAACATTTTACCCCATTGTTTTCAATGAATACTTCAAAGGGTTCATCAAGATAGGTCTTCGCCTTAATCAAACGGCTTTCAAATAATGTCGAAAATGTACCGCTGCTTTTTCCCGGTGTTCCCCATATGCTATTTTCCAATGGTGTTCTCTCTGGTTTCAAAATATGGTTCGAAAACATATGACGAACAGCACCAGTACCCTCGCCCTTAAAACTACAAAACAAGTTATTAAATTCAAGTGTTCCGCTGAACAAGCAAACAAAATGATCTCGAATCACCTTATCTTTAATCTTTAATATCCGCTGAAGCAATAATCCAAGGCATAACAATTGACGTTCATTAAAGAAGTCACACCAATTATTGTAATTATATCCACGTGCTTGGTTCGTGTTATGTCCGAGTCTAACTTTCATGGTAGGTAATGGAAGATCGCCTTTGATCAAGGAAAGACGTTCACGCGCTTCATCAAAAAGGTTGTAGTCATATTGGGTCGGTTTGATATAAACCTTTTCACCTGCTTCGTTAAGCGCCATAATGGCATACAATTTGTGCCTTGGTGGATGTTCTTTGCCTAATACCAATTCCTTGATTTTGTATTCATTACCTTTACTGTCAACAATTTTTGTTCCCCTGGCAGGTCCATTTTGGGGGTTAAAGTTATGTGAACAGCAAGGGCATTTAATGTCAGTACTATTGTATTTCTCCACAATAATAGATTCGCATGACGGGCACCATATTTGCGAATCCGGTTTCTTGCTAGCATAGGCATTTTTACTGAATACATAACTTGAAAACAACGGAATTTCTTCACCTTCTGGCGTAGCAACAACCTTCACCCAAAAATAGTAAAGCGCTGGCGTGGATTTCGAAGCACCGGGAACCATTGTTGTATAGTAGGAAAGGATTTCCTCTTTTACATCCCGCTCAATGGATTTAAATTCTTTTTTCAGTTCATTTATATTCACGCTAGCCATTGCTTGTGTGACTAAGAATGTACTCACTGGGTTAACATCACAACCTATAATACTTGCTCCAAGCTTTGCCGCTTCCCCTAATGTGGTTCCCGAACCCATAAACGGATCAAGCACAACCTTTCCGGTATGTTTTTGGTATTTGTAAAAATCCTTCCATTGACCTTCAGTAAGAGCACCAGAAACAATAGAACGGAATACACTTCCTAAACGCTTCGCCCACCACTTATGAATGTGGTAGATAGGACGGTTAATTTCCTTTCTGTAACTTTCGATTTCCGCAATTGGATCAATCTGCTCGAAAGGGAAATCATTTTCAATGACATACTTCATATTATTTTATTAACACTGGCATAGAAACAGATGTACGCAGTTTTGCTGTACGTGCTTTACAGTCAGCAAAAATATCTTCAATCAAAACAGGTTCAACAGATTGATCAGGTTTTCCATTATCAATGATATTGTACAAAAAGTTGTTTTTGTAAATGTCATACCTTGATACCTCTTCTGTAGCCAAGTACGATATCTGAAGATTTTCACAATCAAATTTTTTCGCTACAAAAACCTTTCTTGTATGAAAACACTTTAATTTGTAATTTAGTGGATTAGGATACGTATACATTGCCCGATGACGAACAGAACCCTCACCATACGGGCCATGGTTATATTCGGTTTGGTTCGCGACTTTGGCTTTCTTATAAAGATTGAAGTCATAGTTGATGAAATCACCGTGCATCAAAATAAAAGTTACAATACTGCTACTGTCATTGCTCAATAATGCGTACATGTAATAACAAGGAATATCGACTATTGCATTGCCCATCTTTATCAAGGCAGTTCCGCACGGTAAGCAACTATTGTAATCCATGGTAAGACCACGCGAATCAGCGCCATTCGGCTTCTGAATTAGCTTTTTGACTTCAACTCCAACAATGATACCCGTTCGCTTGTCACGAATAATAATATCAGGGGTAGTCAGCTTACCTGAACGAACAACTTCCAATTCAGGAAATGCTTGTTGAAGTTTTTGTTCAATCAAGCAATCAAAAGGATCGTCTTGAACTGTACCAACCAAGGAAGGCGCACGTAGGTCAATAGGTATATACCCTATGGATTTCAAGATGGATCGCGACGGCAAGGGAGCGAATCCCCGGGAGCATAGCGAACTATGTGACCGGGGTGAGTGAGTGCAGCCAACAAAGAGGCAACTTGAAAGATAACGGGTATAACGCCATTATCATCAATCTGACCATAAAAGTGATCATAAACGGCTTTCATTATTTGATGTTCATTGTGGTACATGCACAATCCTTAAGGTTATTTTTCAATATTGGTTATCGTTTTCAACCGTTTCCATGCGATAGTGCCCTGAAACCCTGCCCGCTTTAGGCGCTATACCGTAACGATTTTTGCAAAAAAGATCAAAAGGGAAATCAAATAACACAGTATTAGGACTAAACTTAGCAAACATGGTCGATTATGCCGCAAAGAGTCCGGGATTTTGCAATCACAAACTGCACTGCGCATATTAACTGAAAGCATATTTTTTCATTCTTCCTCAGTATTAACCGCCAAAAAACAGTTAATACTGAGTTATTTAAAACAAACCATAACTATCTTGAAATCACCACTTTTCCATTGATTAAAGAGAAATAGGGGCTAAAGGTGCGACCATTATCACTATTATTTTTATCTTCAATTAACAAAGGTGAATTATTACTATTCTCAAGTTGGAACCGAAATAACCGCCCTCCCATATAACGCACCAGTTTATATTTTTTCCAATCTATCGGTACAGCCTGATAACCGTTATCAAAATCTCGCTTAAAATCATAAGAATCAAAATAACTTTGTTCTGTGCTATTATTGGCCTGCGCATTTTCATGCAACATTAATTTAGCCACCGATTGTAATGCCGCTAAATCTTTGTTTTTCATTATTTGCCAGATATCTTCATAGGCTTTTTTAACCAACTCCGTGCTTGCTTTTGTTTCCGGTAAAGGCATAGCCGTCGTCCAGGCCCAAATAGGCAGATCATTCAGTGTAACCGCCCTCTCTGTATGGTAATAAAACTCATTAGGATATTCTTTCGTCGTAATCTTACTGGATTGTGCAGTATCGATATTAAAATTAATGGACTGCTTACTATCTGGTTCCAATGTGCCGTTCTTATCTGCCACTCTGGTAATAATATTAGTGATTTCATCGGAATCGTAGGGAGTCACCTTGACCAAACGAACCTTGCATTCCGCATCTTTTTCTTTATAAACATATTTATCATCCCGGGCACTTAATGGCCCCATATCAAGACTGATAACGTTTTTACCGTTTTGTAATATCGGCGCAACATTGTAACCCGTTGATACAGTACCACCAATCGATCCAAAATTACTTAAGGTGTAGATTTCATTGACTTTAAGTCTACAAAGCACATTTTTTGTTTCTAAATAAGTAATATATTTAACTTTATCCATTGTATTTTCCCCATAAGCTGATAATGAAAATAAGGCCATAAAAAATAAAAAAAATTTATTCATTGCGATAACCTCAGTTTGTATGTCGATTTCTCTTTCGGCAATTTCGGATATATCTCCCATTTTTTCTGTTTCTTCATATCTGCTTTACTTTTATGATTAAAAACAGCTTCTTCATTTTTAGATGGAGCAGTTCCTAACCCATACTCCACATAATAACTGGCCGTAATGCCCTCATGAAAAAACACCAGATATAATTCCCTATCCTGCTTATCCAGTTCAAAACATCCCTGCGCTTCAATATCTGCATCCGCCTTAAAATAGCCCTCCACCAGATAATATTTAAACCCGGCTTGAATATTGGTTTCCGCTTTAATCGCTAGCGTACCTTTCACCAGATCTCCCAGCTCGAATTCCATTTCCCGGTTCTCATTGCTGGCATATTTAAATGATAAATTTAACGCCCCTTCCACAATCATATCTAATTGTGCTCCCAGATAAGCCCCATTCCGACCTTCTTCCACCGCCTTTTTACCTTTTAATCCCTGTTCCCGAATTAAGGCAATTAATTTCTCCGCACCGAATTCCGTGGCAAAGGCCTGAATTAAATCCACCTGCAATTTCACCCCAATCAGCGGCGATAACGCCACCTCAACCGCATGCTCAAAATATGCCCCATTGCCATGCGTGGCATTCACCAGTTTACTGCCGCCGCCTAATTTTATTTCCGGCGTCTGGATTTCCGTTTTCAGCAGTTTTATTTCCTGACTGCCCTCACTGGAAAATAGTTTTTGCAAGGTCTCTACCGCCTGACTGCTTTTATTCAATAAACCCAGTTTATGGCGTTTTTCTTTAAATTCCTTTTTCAGTTCACGGGTCAGAGTGCGCGAATAAGGTCCCAGGGTGTAAGCAAAACTCCCCTCAACATTTAATGTATTGGTTAATTCATAACCCGCCGTGTGTTTATGCCAGTTTTGACCCGGCTTTTTCGCATTCGGATTAGCTTTTTTTCTTTTCTCTAGCTCTTCCGCGCTTCTTTCCTCCACCTCCTGCTCCGCACCGATGGTCATATCAATCGTCCATTCATATTGCGGCAAAACATGAATTTTCGTGTCAAGGGCATCCACCGTGCCCAATAATAATGCCTTCACCTTATCGTCCGGCAAGAAAAATGAACGCTGGGCAAAAGGCTGGCCGTAGCATTGCGTGAGGGTAAGAATATAATCTGTCCGCGGTAACTGATTCAGATCCCCCCGCTGAAACAGCGACGAGGCAATAAAACCCAGCGGGTCGTTTTCGATCAAATCAACCGGCAGGTTATGACTGGAAAAACTTATTTTATAATCCGTGCCCGGCCCCGCCAGCGGATTTTTACCTAATTCATAAAATTGAAATGCTACATTATCCGGGCTATAAAAAACCGCCCGCGGACATTGCGCATTTTCCGTGATACACCTTTTTCCCACCAGTGAAATAGTCACCGGGATACCCCCGGTTTCATCAACTACCCAAATATCACCAATCGGTTCAATCTGGTTATAATTGAAAACCCGTTTACCGACTTTTAACACTAATTTGTGAATACAGGGGTCCGGGATTTTGCAATCACAAACCGCACTGCGCATATTAACTGAAAGCATATTTTTTCCTTAACCAATATTAACACTACCACCACCAATCAATATTCCGCCGCAACTCACCGCATCACCGGTTCTCGCAGCAGGTTTACCATCAATAAAAACGGTGTTGGAACCACCAGCAATGACTCTTGAATGAGATGAATGTGGCGCCAAAATATCGCCCTGATGAGCCAAAGGAATACCATCGACTTTTACACTGGTCGATCCCGAAATAACCGGCGTTGCTTCACAATCACCATGCGCTGTACCAATATCACCAATCTTTACCGCATTACCCATATTTCTTTCTCCATATCTGGCAAAATTAAAGTCATTAGTCTTTAAAGTGAAACCAAGGAGATGGTGAATCCCCCAACTCCTGCAATAGCAATTTTTCCGCTCGTATATGCCCAGGCTCACAAATATCATTTAATATGCGTTTACAGCGTTCAGGCGCGAATTCAATAGAGAGATATCTTTGCGCGAAGAATAATTTTAATATTCCCCGTACACTGTGATCATCCGTAATACCGATATTTCCTAATTCGGTAAGTAGCGACCGAATATAACCCGCGTAATCAAACCCTTCGATATTTTCCCATTCGATTATTAATGCTGCTAATGTTTGTACATAACGTTCTGCAAAAGCAGCATCAATTTTTTCCAGTTGTTTTGGCGTTATCGATAAGAGTTTTCTTTTACTGCTAGCGCCCCGTGGATATTGTTCTCTGATAGTAAGAAAATCATGAATTTGAATATTTCCCTGATAACAAGTGGCAATTTTTTCTATCGGCCCCATAAAACAGTGAATTTCCCAGTCACTGAGTACGTTAAGAAAATCCCAGATATTGCGCGGATCATAAAACCGAAAAAATACCGGTTTGTCCTGACCCGGTAATAATACTTGTAAATATTTACGCAAATGCCGATGTAATGTTTTCATATCCGCCTGAGTGTTTAAGTAAATTCCCCAAGGCGTTTTCCATTCGTCCAAATAAAGTTGAACCCTTTCTGTTACCTCCACTAAATAAGGTGCAACTTTCAGTAATTCAGGTGGTAAAGATTCATCATAAAGACAAGTGAAAGGAGGATCAAAATGCTCCAATATCAGAAGTAATTGGGATTCCGTTGCGGCATCAACAACCACATAAAGTTTTTCTTTATCCATTATGATTTTTCTCCATCGGACAATGTGCAACAAACATCGAACCAGCATGAGCCGCGCTTTGTAAAATCGCTGGATTAGTCGGTTGTAATAAGATGCCAGGACTGCCGCCCGAATTCAGGTTGATCGACGAACCTTTGATATCTACACCGCCATCATGAATGACAATAAAACTACTGCCTACTTTCAGGGTGATTTTGCCCCCGCTTTTTATCGTGATGTCATCATCGATATCAACGCTAAGTACGCCCTGTATTTTCTGTATGACATCTCCTTTGACCTGCAAGGCTTTATCACCGTCAATCTGAGCAATATAGTCACCCGTCGTTTTATGCTCCTGTTGCCCCTCAACGGTCACTTTACGATTGTTGGCAATCACCAGTTCGTCATCATGTCCAATGCGGGTTGTGCGGTTGTAATTAATTTGCTCATCACGGGAATTGAGCACCTGAATCGCCAGATTTTTCTGAGCGTGAATAAACACTTCCTCCTTATCTTTCTCGTCTTCAAAACGCAGTTCGTTAAAACCATCTCCTTTATGGGTTTTCGAACGGATTGACATCTGGGTTTTTGCCATCGGCAGAGAGTTTGGCACGATGTTGCTGGCATGATAGGTTCGCCCAATAATAATCGGCTGGTCCGGATCGCCATGCAAAAAAGCCACCAGCACTTCTTGACCTACCCGCGGAATAGCAATCATCCCCCAGCGCTGACCAGCCCAAGCCTGACTGACTCTGATCCAACAGGAACTCTGGTCATGAAATTTGCCATATTCGTCCCAGGCAAATTGCACCCGCACCCGTCCATATTCATCACAAAAGATTTCTTCTCCTTCCGGCCCGACAACAGTCGCAATCTGCAAACCATCAATCTGCGGTTTGGGATAAGGCGAAGGGCGCCATACCCGATTACAGTCCCCAAAGGTGAAGTGGTTGGTTAAAGTCGTGCCTCGCTCGCCAAAACGGGATTCATCCGCCTGCGGTTGTTTGCCGTAATGAGTGATTTGAGTCACTTGCCAAAGAGCATTAAATTTCTCTTTCGGGTGATCAGTAAGTGTGAATCCCACCGCCGCCGAAAGGGCGAAACAGTCACTTTTCCCTTGCCCAAACATGGCATCACGACGAAGCGCTTCCAAACGATATTGACTTATTCGCTGGCCAGTCTCGTCTTTATAGCGTCCCGGAAAATCATAATAATCATAGCTGTGCAGATCTGAACGTTGATGGTTAAGTTGGCGCTCGTGATAGTAATAGTCAGCAGTCCAGCGGGGGTTTTTGAACGTGCGATCCCGCAAAATAACACGCGCTATTCCAACCCGTTCACACCAACGAAATTGATTGATACAGAATTGGCTTCCTGTGCTATCCAATTCTGGACGGTAAGGCAGTGAATGATTGCCGTTTATCCGATAAGAATCCACAAAAACAACTAATGGTTCACCGAGAGTTTGGTTAAACACAAAATAATAAAATATCCTTTCATCAGCCAATAAACGATGGAGAAATGTCAGGTCACTCTCATCATATTGCACACAAAATTCCCGTTCAGGATGCGCATAACGCAGATCACAGGTGAAGTTTATGACGCCATTCTCTTTCAGCAATATTCCGACAATATCGGTAACGGACTGATGCTGAAAAATACGGGAGTTCACCCGCAACCCCGCACGCCATAAACCGGAATGCAGTGTCAGGGAGTAATGACTACGGTGACGACCTGTCGTGTTTTGTTCAAACTGAGTCACAATCCCGGTCACGCTGCGCTCTGGTTGGCCGTCACGATAAACAGTCAGTGTTGCAGAATTATCCAGCACATCGGCAAAATCAATATCTGGGTCAGCGCTGGTTAATGTCGCTTCCAGACAAAACAACGTCGATAGCGCTTCATTAAGGGTAAATTCAACCACCGCAAAAGTTTGCTCTGGGAGATTACCTACCGTAAGAGTAAAAACCAATCCTGAATCTGCCATTACATGCCCCCTAATTGCGTGAGGTTAAGACTCAGGAAATTAAATAAATTATTTAAAATAACCATGATTCAACCTTCTTTACTTACATAATTACCTAATCTATTTCACCGGTAGTTCAATTCGTTCAACTTTAATTTCTGTCTTCAATTATCAACAGACTATCGGTTTAATCATTTAACATATAAATGGGAGCATAGAAAACGAAAGGCATAATTCACTTATTTTAAATAAAAAACGATATTTTACTCCATTGAAAGTCAGCGTTTTTCACAGGATATAACATAGAATGCCTATATTTTTAATAAGTTATAATAAATGACCAAGATTTAATTAATCAAAATCTCTGAACTCACTCAATAATAAAAGAGAAAACCTAATTAGCGTAATATTTCTAACAATAACAATTCTTTTCTACTTATTAAGCTGAAACCCAAAGACGACCAATTTATCTCATTCATCTTAAATCACTGATAAATTTCAATATTTAATTATCACAGGAAAATGTTAAGTTAAATTTATCAGATAAAACTATCTGTATAAATAAGATTCCAAAATAGTGCTACATCTGATGCCATCAATAATTCCATGTATAACAATGAGTTGAAGAAAGCTATGTGTAGCGGAATTATGAAACGTTATTTATATGCACAATATGATAAGGAAATAATAAAATGAGAATTATATATATAAACCCTACCCAAACTTTTGAACTTTATGCGGCTGGAAATATAGTAATGCCAACGACTCACCACCCTGATTTTACTATAAAAAACAATGGGCCTGCCCCCATTAGAGCCGTAAATTACTGGTCATCTCCATTTGGAGATTACAATCAGTATACTTTTATTGATATCCAACCCAGTGAAACTAGATCTTTACAAAGACTGCCTAACCCTGTTTATTTCTACAAAGTTGTTGTTATCAATCTTAGTAGCTATCAATATGCAGAAGCTGAAGTTACTGAGGTATACCCAAGTCCACATCCGGCACTTTAAGTTTCAACAATATATCTGTTATCTCTCAAGTTGCCTCTTTGTTGGCTGCACTCACTCACCCCGGTCACAGAGTTATCTATGCTCCCGGGGATTCGCTCCTTTGCCGTCGCGATGCATCTTGAAATCTATTGGGTATAAATACATTCAATGAAAAAATCACTGGCTTGCAAACCAGCGATTAAAGTAGAAATGAAAACCTAATTAACGAAACATCTCAAACAACGACATGCCTTTCATATCGGTAAATGTCTTATACGATGCCTGAAGTACTACTTGTTGCTGATAATAATTCGAAATCGCTGAATTCCACTCAACGTCAAGCAGTTGACTCAAACGGCTTTTATTAGCCAAAGTGCGTTCTGCCCCCAAGCTATTTAACTCATCTATTTCTCTTAGTTGTAAACCCAGTACCGATTCCACAGAAGAGACATTATTCAACGCATTGCGAGCACCACGGGTTGCCTTATTCAGCAATTCCACTGCATCATCACGAGTTTTTTGATCTGCCCCTTCAAGTGGCGTTCTCAATGACTGAATCGCTATGTCGATCGTTTTAAATATATCGGATTCACTGGGGCTGCCATCCGGCTCTTTTATCGGATTACTGGTAGACGAGAGAAATACCTGCTTCCCGGTATGTCCAATGATCATCGAGCGATTGCTATCGACTTTCTGAGTCATTTCCTCAGAGCCACCTTGATAGCTAACTGTACCACTCTTACTCTCATCAAAAGGTTTTACATCCGTTTTATAACCAGCAAAAATATAGCGACCATTACCATCAGTCGTGTTACCCAGATTCACCAGTTGCTCTTTAAATCCTTCCAGTTGAATAGCCAGTGAGTTACGATCTTCATCACTTAATACTCCGTTTACTGTGGCTACCAGACTTTCACGAACATTCTGAACCACTCCGACAACGTTAGATACCACACTTAATTGCATAGAAATCGAGTTTTGGGCAAATGAACGAGCGGTCATATATTGCTGGTTCTGAGATTCAGCCTGAGCAACCATAACCCCCTGAGAAGCAGCCATCGGATCATCAGATGGATTAATTACCCTCTGACCGCTAGATAGTTGTGCTCCCTGCTGCATCCATTTTGACTGAGCAGAAGTGATGCTAATCGTTTTCTGGTCATACAATACATTGGTACTTACGCGCACGATGTTCTTCCTTTTAAATATTTAGCTAAATACCCGGGATATCTGAATATCCTCAGGCTATTTTTTCATTAAGTGGCACGTTTATTAGCGACGAAGATCCAAAATAGCATTAAACAGCGTTGTGGCAGTCTGAATAACTTGAGCATTAGCCAAATAATATTGCTGTAAACTTTGCAATGATATGTACTCTTCATCTATATTGACACCGGAAACCGCTTGCTGTTCGCCATAAAGCTGTTTAGTAATATTATTCTGAATTTCTAAATCAACATTCGCCGTACTGGTCTGGCTACCAATAGTACTGACCATCGAAGCATAAGCACTAGAAAATGATTTTTTACCCTCTACTAATTTTTTGCTCTGCAATTCAATGAGTTTTTTGGCATTAACATTATCACTCAGCCCACTATCTTTAGTCCCAGCCGCCGCTAATTGCGACGTATTTTTAATATTCACTTTTATGCCACCAATAACACCACTGACCGCCTTCAATGTGTATTGGTCATGCTCTTGTATATTGGTCGGATTAATTTCAATTTTCAGTCCATCAAATTCCAATGTATTTCCCGTTACTTTAGCAGAAATATCCGCCTTATCAGAGACACGCTGGACTTTCCAATTAGCTCCATCGTAGCTAATACGATAATCACTGGCTTTTACCGCTGAGGTATCTGTATATTCTACTTTAAAATCAGCAGAACCTTTATTTTTACCATTAGCAATAATATCCGGGTTGTTAAGCGTGAAGAAATCTTCACCTGGTTTACCTTCTAAATCAAAACCAGAACGGTGAACCTGATTAAATTGATCTGCCAATACCAATGCTAATTGGTTTAGTTGATTACGGGAATTATCCAACACTTCACTACGCGCGCGTAATATGCCACTTAATTCACCTTTATCAATGAATCTTTCATCAATTTCAACAACATCACCAAAACCACGATCATAACCTAATGTGATGCGACTGCTGTCCGCATTAGATGAAATCGCTTCTACTCTGTAGGCAGTTGTCCCCTGAACCAACGTTAATCCACCCGCAAAAGAAACATTATAAGAGTCGCCATTCTGCTGAGTAACACTCACACCAACCAGTTTATTCAGATCATTGACCAATCTATCACGCAGATCCAGTAATGCATTTGGTTCAGCACTACCACCGCCTTTCATACGGGTAATTTCACCATTGAGTTTAGCGATTTGCTGAGTATAGTCATTGATAGTATCAGCATAGTTAGTCATTCCCCGATTAATGTTATTTTCCATTTTACTCAGGAAGTTATCCACACTTTTCAACTGGTTTTCCAGCTCTTTTGCTTTCTCAATGGTTGTCGTTCTGGCCGCATCATCTTCAGCATTACTGACGACATTGGTTAAACTGGTAAAGAAATCATCAATGGTGTTTGACAGGCTATTCGCTTTATCTGCCAGCAAATTATCAATCTGGGAAATTTGCTGAGAATAAGTGGTTAATGCCCCTTGTTTCGCCTGAGCAGCAGAAAATTGATGATTAATGAATTCGTTATATTGACGGTTAATACTAGTAACAGTAGCACCATTTCCAACAAAGCCAGCGGACGTCATTCTGCCACCGTTTTGATTGATAACTGTTGATTGCCGGTTATAACCAGGAGATTTGATATTTGCGATATTATTACTCACGGTTCCCAGCGCAATCTGAGCAGCCTGAAGGCCACTCATCGCGGTATTAATAAGACTGTTGGACATCAGAAGATCCTTTTGCGTTTTAGTTATGTCTCCGCTGGTGGCGGCAAACAACCCTTCAGGTAAAATAGTGTCTGAGTTGCTGTAATTTATCGGCTGAATTCAATAAAACTTGAGCAAAATATGGATCAGAACAGTTCACCCAAATCGTGGGTATAAGCTTTCACCGCCTGTTCTCCGACACCCTTTAACTGCTGGATAACAGATATCAGTTTTTTGGCATATCCAGGATCAGTGGCATAACCTGCCTGTTGCAGAGAATAAGCCCCCTGTTCCGGTGTAGCAGAGCTGGCAACCTTAGCGTAACGCGGACTTTCTGTAAGTAACTTGACGTAATCCGTAATCGCTTCCACGTAAGAACCATAAACCCGGAAGCTGTCTTTCATTTTCTGCGGCTCGCCATTGATATATTCGGTGGTCAGAATATTGGTCACCGGCCCTTTCCAGTCCTTACTAGCCTTAATGCCAAATAGATTATGGCTTGGCTTGCCATCGGCAGTCAGAATCTCTCTTTGCCCCCAACCAGATTCCAGAGCAGCCTGAGCGATAATCAATAAATGGGGAATGCCACTGCGTTGGCTGGCTATCCTGGCAGGAACAGAAAGGGTAGAAACAAAGTTGGTACTGTTGAGCGATAACGGCTTAGTTACCGTTTCAGGTTTTGGTACTGTCCGGCGGATAAATTGCTCAAGTGCCTGCCTTGGTAAGGTTTGCAAAACTTCGTTATCCGTAGTTATGGGTATCTTACCCGCTATTTCGCTAGGGGCGGTTTTAGTGTTAGAAAGCTGCTTGAGTACCATATCGGCAAAACCTAGCCCCTTCTGAGCCATATTCTGCGCGATTTGCTGATCGTATATCGAAGTATAGAGGTGTGTCTGTTCACTACTCAACATGCCATCTTTAGGCAGAGCTGAACGCATACTTTTCAGCATCATCTGAACAAAAAGACCTTCCATTTGTTGGGCTACTTGCCGTAGCCCCTGTTGTGGATCTTTTGCCAGATTGGATCTCAATGTGTTAACCGACTGTACATCATAAGCGGCACCAGACAGGGTTGAAAAATCATTCATCAAATGATCTCCAGCTTCGCCCGCAGACAACCCGCACTTTCCATTGCCTGTAAGATTGACATTAAATCATTCGGTGTTGCGCCTAGTGCATTCAGTGCCTGAACGACACTATTCAAACTCGCACTGGCGTTAACCCGCTGCAACGCACCACCTTGTTCACGGACAGCGACACCGGGATTACGGGTGACAACGGTACTTCCACCCGCTAATGGTGTATTGGGCTGATTAACAACCACCTGATTCTCAACAGTCACAGAAAGATTCCCCTGAGCAACAGCGCAGCTATCCAGCATCACATTGCGGTTCATCACCACAGAGCCGGTGCGGGAGTTGATAATCACTTTGGCATCACCGACATCGACACGAACAGTCAGGTTCTGCACATAAGAAAGAAATTTAACCTGCTCACTTTTATCTCTCGGCATGCGCAATTGCACTGTGCGGGCATCCAGCGGCGTTGCTGTCCCCGTTCCGCGCATATGGTTAATCGCATCACTGATTTGCTGTGCAAGTGAGAAATCTTCGTTATTTAACTGAAGATTAAGGATGCCATTTTCACCAAACTGCGTGGGTAATTCACGTTCAATCACTGCCCCATTGCTAATTCGGCCACCTGCAAGCTGATTAACTTTCACACTGCTACCACCGGCACTAGCACCAGCACCGCCAACCAAAATATTACCCTGCGCCAAAGCATATATCTGATTATCAATACCTTTTAGTGGCGTCATCAACAAAGTACCGCCACGTAAACTTTTAGCATTCCCCAGAGAAGAGACCACTATATCGATATTCTGTCCGGTGCGGCCAAACGGCGGTAACTTCGCGGTGACCATAACGGCAGCCACGTTTTTCAATTGCATATTGGTTCCCGGAGGAACGGTAATCCCCAATTGGGATAACATGTTGCTTAAACTCTGAGTGGTAAATGGCGTTTGAGTAGTCTGGTCACCGGTCCCATCTAGCCCAACCACCAATCCATAACCAATCAACGCATTTTCCCGCACCCCTTGAACCGTGGTGAGATCACGGATACGTTCTGCCGATGCAGGAATTGTCATCAAAGCCAGCAATACAAGAAGAAGGCTGACAGCACATTGTTTTATCATAACCATCCCCTTTTAAAACGGTGCAACATTCAAGAAGAAACGCTGTAACCAACCCATGTTCTGCGCTTCATTAATATAGCCATTCCCCACATACTCAATGCGGGCATCAGCGACCTGATTGGAACTGACGGTGTTATTAGCATTAATTGTCCGTGGGTTAACGACACCCGAAAAACGGATAAACTCGGTTCCCTGATTGATAGCAATCTGCTTCTCACCGACCACATGTAAGTTACCGTTCGCCAATAACTGATCGACCGTCACGGTAATCGTCCCTCTGAACGTATTATTAGCATTAGCGCCGCCTTTCCCGCCGAAAGTATTCTCACCTTCCATCTCTAAATCAGTTTTATCTCCACCAATTAGCCCGCTAAGAAAACGAGGAGTCAGTGCTGCGGAAAATGTGTTTTTTCCATTACGGCTGGCATTAGCAGAAGAACTTTTGCTGGCGCTGACATTTTCCTGCAATGTAATCGTCAAAGTATCGCCAATATTTCGTGGGCGGCGATCTTCAAATAACGGCTGATAACCATAATAAATAGGCTGTACTACCTGAAAAATAGCCCCATTAGGGACTGGCGCGATTGTCGCAGAAGGTGCTGCGGTGGTTGCCCCTTCAACCAAAGGTTTTTGCGGGATATACGCACAGCCCGTTAATAACAATACCGCTAGTGCTATACTGCCACGCCATTTATTTGCCACATTTTTCCGTAAATGGCGGAACTGACAAACGGCGCTGATCTCGGCAACAGCCATTGTATCCATCTTCGATACTCTTAATTTATCCCTGAATAACGGGGAAACTGAATGTTCCCCGCGGTTCTGATTGACGATTAGGTTATAACTGAGTCAGTTTTTGTAGCATCTGATCAGACGTCGATATCGCCTTACTGTTAACTTCATAAGCACGCTGAGTCTGAATCATATTGACCAATTCTTCAGCGATATTGACGTTAGATGTTTCTACATATTTATGCTGGAGCAACCCAGCGCCATTTATTCCTGGTGTATTTTCAATCGGTACGCCAGAGCTGCCAGTCTCTACATAAAGGTTTTCACCAATACTTTCTAACCCACTGTCATTGATAAAGGTTGTCAGGGTAAATTGACCAACTTGCTGAGGTGTCGATTGCCCCTGTATTTTCGCACCGACAACACCATCACGGCTAATGGTGAGATCCGTTGCGTTATCAGGAATGGTAATGGTAGGAAATATCAAAAAACCGTTCGCGGTCACCAACTGCCCATTTTGATCTTCCTGAAATGCACCGTCACGAGTGTAAGCACTGGTACCATCAGGTAACTGAACCTGAAAGAAACCCTTCCCTCTAATAGCAACATTATGACTGTTATTAGTTTTAGATAAGTCTCCCTGAGTATGTATACGTTCTGTTGCTACCGGACGCACCCCAGTACCCATCTGTAAACCAGAAGGTAAACGGGTTTGTTCCGATGACATCGCCCCGGGTTGACGAATGGTCTGGTAAAGCAGATCTTCAAAGACGGCACGCTGGCGTTTAAAACCATTGGTGCTGACGTTTGCCAGGTTATTGGCAATCACATCCATATTGGTTTGCTGGGCATCCAACCCAGTTTTAGCAATCCATAATGATCGGATCATCGGTTTTATCCTCTGTGTCTAAATCAACTCATTGATAACAGCTGATTAGCACGTTGTGCATTTTCATCTGAGCTATGGATGACTTTCATCTGCATTTCAAAACGACGGGCGTTGGCAATCATACTCACCATACTTTCCATCGGGTTGACGTTACTTCCTTCAAGCGCACCGGGCATTAATTTCACTTCCTCGCTGGCAGGTAAGACGTCACCCTGTAACGCTTGCGCCTGTTCAGTCATATGGAAGAGACCATCATCACCTCGGACAAGTTGATTGTTCTCTGGCTTCACCATTTTCAATTTGCCAAGTTGCCCCAGTAAAGTTGGCGGATCACCGGCAACCAAGGCAGAGATCGAGCCATCAGCCGCTAGGGTTAATTCAGCTTGTGGCGGCA
This sequence comes from Photorhabdus cinerea, assembly GCF_011189575.1. GTDB lineage: Bacteria > Pseudomonadota > Gammaproteobacteria > Enterobacterales > Enterobacteriaceae > Photorhabdus > Photorhabdus cinerea. The sequence continues at coordinate 77,583 of NZ_PUJW01000011.1, read as the reverse complement.
CATCGATTGGACCGTTTTCACTCATCAGCAAGTTACCCTGGACAGTTAACTGACCGTCCGCTGAAATTTGAATGCTACCGTTACGGGTATAAGCCTCAGAACCATCTTCAAGCTCAACCGCCAGATACCCTCCCTGTCCAATCGCCACATCCAGCGGACGTGCGGTATAGTTCATCGGCCCCTGACGATTGTCAGTGCCCGGCGTTGAAGCCACGACCAAAGTACGCGTGTTATAGGCCGCCCCTTCAACAGGCACCGCCCGCAAAGCAGCCAGTTGCGCCTTGAAACCCGGCGTCGATGCATTAGCCAGGTTATTTGCCGTCACCGCTTGATGTTCCAGGGTCTGACGAGCGCCGCCCATTGCGGTATAAATGACATGATCCATAATGCTATCCTGAAACTATCAGCGCATGCTGACCAGAGTTTGCAGGATCTGATCCTGAGTTTTGATGGTCTGCGCATTGGATTGATAGTTACGTTGAGCAACGATCATATTGACCAACTCTTTGCTCATATCAACGTTAGACGATTCCAGCGTCTTACTGAGCAATTCGCCAAAGCCGCCTGATCCCGCAATACCGACAATCGGACTACCTGAAGCGCCCGTTTCTACCCAAACATTGTCACCCTGTGCTGCCAGTCCTTCCGGGTTAGCAAAGTTGGTTAGAACAATCTGGCCTAATACCTTGGATTGCTGATTAGAATAGCTGCCGATAACACGGCCATCTTTCTCAATACTGTAGCCAGTGAATTTACCTGCGGCATAACCGTCTGGCTTGAGTGTCGATATGCCATCAGCATCAATTTTCTGCTGTTTACTGCCATTAAAATCAATAGTGATATCAGCGTCATTAGAACCATTCAATCGAGGAATGCGAAACGTGAACTGATTATTGTCTCCAATCAGTTTACCATTGCTATCAAATTTCAACGTCCCCAACGGGTCTGCTTTAGCGCCCTCAACCGTACTATCCTGAGCATGAACCTGCCATTCGTTATCGTTCGTTTTCGCAAAAAAAACCTTGATAACATGTGGGTTCCCCAAGCTATCAAAGGTGGTAACACTGGTAGGATAGCTATAAGAATCTTTATTTTCTGGCGAAAAAGCCCCGGTTACCTTTTCATGCATTGAGTTAAGGTTTGCCGTCATCGTGACTTTAGTTGTCGCTTTAGCCGCCAGCATATCCTGAGATATTGTGATTGGTTCTGGGTTAGCACCTTTCTGAATTTCTGGCTCTCCCCCATTGACACTCACTGCCGGATAACCGGTCAATTTCATGCCTTGCATATTAATAATGTTGCGGTTCTCATCTAATTTAAACTCACCGTTACGGGAGTAGCGGATTGTGCCATCACTACCTTGCACACGGAAAAAACCGCCTTGAGTAATCGCCAGATCAAGTGTTCGGTTAGTCGTCGTCGGCGTACCATCTTTAAAGTTCTGGTTAATACCCGACATTTGTACCCCCAGACCGACCTGAGAACCTGCAAAAATGTCAGCAAAAGCAGCCGAACTCGATTTAAAACCATATGTCGCTGCGTTAGCGATATTATTACCGATAACATCCAAATTACCTGCTGCTGCATTCAAGCCACTAACTGCCTGTGAAAAAGCCATATTACTCTCCGTTAAAATGCTTGTTTGTTAAAGAATCTGACGTATCTGATCCATAGTGACGGCACCGATCCGTCCTAAATCTAACCTGGCGCCGTCCGCGTCACGCGTAACACCATTCACCTTCGCGGATTTTAGTGGCAGAGATACTCGCGGCTCACCTTGATAGCTGGCTGCAATAGTGATTGTATAAGCGCCATCCTCAACCTTAGTGCCATCTTCTTTTATGCCGTCCCAAGAGAAACTATGAACTCCCGCTTCTAACGCACCGATATCAATTTGGCCTACAACCCCGCCTTGCTTATCAGTGATAGTAACTTTCACACTATCTGCCGGTCTTTCCAGCTCAATACCAAATGGTGTCGTACTGATGCCGCCATTTTGTTCGTTTGCACCAACCAGAATGGTCTCCCCTGGGATCATAACGTTTCGTCCAATCAGGGCTGATGCTTGTAAAGACTGACTATTGTTCATCTGACCGACAATAGATCCCACCGTGGTATTCAGCTTTTCGATCCCCTCTAGCATGTTGATCTGCGCTAAATGAGATGTTAACTCATTGTTCTGCATCGGATTAGTTGGATCTTGGTTTTTTACTTGCGCGATCAGCAATTGCATAAAATTGCTATTCAGCTCTTCGCTGTTCTTCTTGTTCGTCTTGCTGTTCTGGACCAACTCCCTGACCGTAGTATCATCCTGATATCCGTTTATTGAACTGGTAATTGCCATGAGTCGCCCCTGTTACTGACCTAACGTTAATGTTTTCAGCATTATTGATTTAGTCGTATTAAGCACTTCAACGTTAGCTTGATAACTACGAGAAGCCGAAATGGTGTTAATCATTTCTCCGACTACATCAACGTTTGGCATACGTACATAACCCTTTTCATCGGCCAACGGGTGTCCCGGCTGATATTCAAGGCGGAACGGGGTTGGATCATCAACAATTTCACTGACTCTGACACCACCCGTTTCTTGTCCCGCCGGTGCAGCAACACGAAAAACAACCTGTTTAGCCCGATATGGCTGACCATCAGGCCCCGAAACACTATCGGCATTCGCCATATTACTGGCACTGACATTTAACCTTTGGGATTGAGCGGATAATGCCGAACTGGCAATATCAAAAACACTGAGTAAAGACATGGCCTTTATCCTTGCTGTAAAACTGACATCATGCTTTTAACCTGAGAGCTGGTCGCCGTCAGCTCGGCCTGATATTTCAGGCTGTTATCCATAAAATTGCTGCGTTCCATATCCATATCCACCGTGTTGCCATCCATTGCTGGCTGATAAGGCACGCGATACAGCAAGTCCATTTCCATTCTCTTCTGAGGCTGAATGGGAATATGCCGATCGGATGTCAGAGTCAGCCCGATCCCGTTCCCGGTGACCCGACCGTGCGCAATGGTTTTTTTCAGTTGTGCGGCGAAATCAATATCCCGCGCCTGATAGCCAGGCGTATCCGCATTGGCGATATTAGCGGACAGTATTTCCTGCCGCCGTGATCGCAATGACAAGGCTTCCTGCTGAAAATGAAAGGCTGCATCTAATTTATCGAGCATATTCCTCCCTCTGATGTGACTTACCTGTGTTGTGAATCTTAATATCCCCTTCATCCTTCAAGTTGCTGCTTTGTTGGCTGCTTTCACTTGCCGCCGCGCTACAAATTGAAATCTGTTGGGTATAACGCCTTTCGCGATCGCGAAGTTCGCAGTAAACAGAATAAACGCAGAAGGAAAAGCCTATCGGATGAATAGACGCTAATTGAATTGCTATTTATCCCATTAACTGACGTTCAATACAGATACACTGTGCACCATTAAACGGCTGCGGATTTATTGACTTTATCGACAGAAATAATGAGAGCGAGAAGATGCAAGCTATAAAGATTATCGGGCTGTTCGCATTTTTCTTTATTATCCCGATGGCATGGAGCAATCCCTTATCTCAGGCCATAACGCATTATTTCCAACAGATACACCGGGGTAATCACCATAACGTTTCTGTTGAAATCAGAACGCCGGAACAACAATGGCCTCAATGTGAATTGCCAGAAATTCAGCCACCGATTGGTGGTCAAAACTGGGGAAATATCTCTTTGCCCGTCATCTGTCATCAACAACGCAAATTTATTCAAGTCGCTGTCAGTGTCACGGGAAACTATTTGGTTACCCGTCGTGCCCTCTCCCGTAATGATGTTTTATCAGAGAAAGATTTTCAGGTCAGAAGCGGATTACTGGAAAAACTACCCCATGATCTGATTTTTAACAAAAATGAAATAAAAAACAGCGTTGCTGTGCGCAACGTCCCGCTTGGGCAGGTTCTCACGCGCAACATGTTACGCCGCCCGTGGGCTGTGCGGTCAGGTCAAAACGTGGTGGTAATTGTACAGGGAGATGGCTTTCAGATACGGAATGAAGGGAAAGCTATTAATAATGCTGCCACTTCTGATAAAGTCAGAGTTCGAATGAATTCAGGGCACGTTATAACCGGCCAGGCATTAGAAAACGGCAGTGTAAAAATCATGTTATAAGTTACTAAAGTTTTCTTTTACTGTGCCGATATAACCAGCATAGCACGATTTGCAGGTATGCCAATGGCGTGTAACCTGCTCCGATCCATAGGTGAACCTATGCCTGGCCATAAAGGATAATAATTATGAGTATCGAACGCACTCAACCCTTATTAGCTATCGCCGCTGTTCAACAGCGACCGACTAATGAAAGCGCCCAGGGCCCCCGCAAAACCTCCGGCGTTACTTTACAAAGCAGTGATGCACAAGTAAAACTGAGCGAAGCACAAACAAAACTAGTTCAACCAAGCAGCCAAGATATCAATGTCCAAAAGGTGCAAAAGTTGAAAGAAGCTCTTGCTCAAGGAACCTTAAAAATGAACAGCGGTAAAATCGCAGATGCTCTGCTCAAAGAAGCCGCCGAGAATTTTCAGCATTATAAGAAATAGTTAAACTTGTTATGGAAGAACTGCAACAATTACTCGAACAGCAAATGACTCATTTAACCTCGCTGACCCAAATAATGACGGAAGAGCAACGTATTCTGTGCGAAGGTTTTATTGAAGCACGAGATTTGCACCGGGTAACAGAACGAAAAAATTTCCTGTTGTCCGCGCTTAGCCATTCAGAACAGCAGCGTCTTAATTTAAGCAAAGCGCTAAATGTCATTGCACCTTATGATAAGCAACCTATACTTGCCACATTATGGCAACAGATTGGCAAAGCGATTATCCGGGTTCGTGATTTAAACACGCATAACAGTTCATTGTTAACCCAGCATCTTGATTTAAATAGTAAAGCCATTGCTTTCCTAAAAAGTCATCATAGCCCCTCTCTTTACGGTTCAGACGGCCAAGCTGCCCGTCACAGCATACTTTCCGGCCACAAAGTTCAGGTTTGATTCAGTGCATTACCGCCTATTGCGGTAGTGCCGTTTTTTATTGCTTTGATAGTATTTGTAAGCACCACCTTCCTGTTCAACCCAAACTTCGTAGCTACTCACGGAGTCCTCAAACATGAATAATTCAAACGAAATGTACTGTGAAATGGTTGTTGTAATCAGGGAAGAACGAATTAGCAAAAATCACCGTTTGTAAGCCAACGTAACAATTGCGCAACGATAACGTGTTGCGAAAATATACTGCAAAATAGGAATAAGCAACAACAGGTAATTATCAAAAATCAGGCTATACCCTATGGATTTCAAGATGCATCGCAACGAATAGGGCGCTGCTACGCTGTAACAGCCCACGTTCGTGGGCGAAGTGCCGAGGATGATGTTCAGCTTAGTGACTATGATGTTATTTTAACATTCTCAAAAACATAAACCGCACCGGCTTTGGACTGAGAATCGACACTCTCTAACGTTGCACCAACAGCCAAACTCGTCCCCGCCTTATTCAAGCCAACAGGTCCACCAAAACCATTTAAATTGTCTGAATTGCCTGAAGGGTTCAAAATCTCCATAGGTGCTTCCATATTCCACTTATCATTCAGACAGGTATACAGATACACCCGGGAAGCCGCCCCCACTGCCAAACGATCTCCCGCATCATTCAGTTCGAGAGAGCTACCAAAATATACGCTACTTGCCGGGGCCGAAAACTTAATGGGATTTTCTTTATCCCAGATCCCATTCGTGCGCGTATACAGATAAACCTCCCCATCCGTGGATTTATAAAACTCCGTACCCACCACCAAACGATCTCCCTCTGCATTCAGGCTAAAAACCCTGCTGAAGCCAGATGATTCACCTTCAGGGTGACTGAACTTAATAGGGTTTTCTCCATCCCAGACCCCATTTATGCGTGTATACACATAAATTGTGCTTTTTGGATCGAAATCATGCGTCGCCAGACAGTTTCCCGCGGCACTCAGGTGGGCAACCCAGCCAAACTCATAAAAATTCGGAGGGAGCGGAATCTGAACGGGGTTTTTTGTATCCCAGATCCCATTCCGGCGCATAAATATACGGAACGCAGTGTAGTGTTTGGCACCGCCCACCAGACAGTCTCCTGCGGCGCTCAAGCTGACACTCGCACCAAAGTATTCACTTCCAATCGGAAACACAACGGGATGTTTTGTATCCCAAACGCCCTTCGTGCGCGTATACACACAAACCCGCCCTTGGTTATAAGTGGGATACGGCAATGTGTTTCCCAACGCCAGGGTATCGCCAGCCGCATCCAGAGAGACATCCCATGAAGATTTATGATATTCATCTTCATAAGCCTCAAACACAATCGGCTTGCTTATATTCCACTCACCACTCTTCCGGCGCGTATACACACAGACTTGATTATTCATCCCAACCGCTAAACAATCTCCCGCCGCGCTCAGGCTAACAGAAATGCCAAAACGCTCATCTTCTTTAGGGAAGGGAGAAACAATTCGCGTTATCATGGTGCGTTTCAAACCCAACAACTGCGTGATCTCCATCCGCTCCCGCCGCGATAAACTGAAAAAATCTGTAAACTGAACCTGCCGATCGGCATCCAATTTCAGATACCCTCCTCCATCAAAAGAGAGTCCACCTTCTGGCTTCAATGATAGCGCCAAAGCCCCTTGTTCAGGGTTTAACCCGCCAGAATGGTGAGTGTTGAGAGCCAGTTTTCCTTTACCATCCCGTTTCAGCCCTGCGGTCGGGCCATCCCCCTGAGCGCCATCAATGATTTCATATGCCTTATATGCCTCATCAATCAAATGGGAAAAGGCTTCAGGCATGAGTCGAACACCAGACTTAAAACTCGCTTTCAATGAGTCAACGGTACTAATTTCTTTATCAGTCATCATATTTCCTCAAAAGCCAGCCGTATTAGACAGTCACCGTCACCTGTTTTCTGTCCTCTGTCTTCCATTTGACATCCTCAAAAACATAAACTGCACCGGCTTTGGATTTAGAATCGACACTCTCTGACGCTGCACCAACTGCCAAAATCGTCCCCGCCTTATTCAGGCTGACAGATACACCAAAAGTCTCCAAATTGTCTGGATTGCCTGAATTGCCTGAAGGGTCCAAAATCTCCATAGGTGTTTCCATATTCCACTTATCATTCAGACAGGTATACAGATACACCCTGGAAGTCGCCCCCACTACCAGACGATCTCCCGCATCATTCAGTTCCAGAGAGCGGCCAAAATATGTTACGTCACTTGCAGGAGCCGAAAACTTAATAGGATTTTCGCTATCCCAGATCCCATTTGTGCGCGTATACAGATAAACCCTCCCATCAATCATGGATAAATTATTACCCGCCCCCATCACCAGACGATCTCCCTCCGCATTCAGGCTAAAAACCTCGCCAAAACCGTATGGGCTACCTTTAGGGGCCTTGAGCTCAATGGGGTTTTCTGTATCCCAGATCCCATTCGTGCGTGTATACACATAAATCGTGCTTCTTGCAGAAAAAAATTCTTCTCCAAACACCGCCAGACAGTTTCCCGCAGCACTCAGGCGGGCAGCATCGCCAAACCGAATAGCATTCGAAGGGCTCGGAAACTTAATAGGATTTTCTCTATCCCAGATCCCGTTCGTGCGTGTAAACATATGAAGCGTAGAGGATGAGCCCCCAGCTACTAGACAGTCTCCTGCTGCGCTCAAGCTAATATTCAAGCCAAAGATTTCATTGCTGCCCGGAGCCGGAAACCAAACGGCCTTTCTCGCATCCCAGACGCCATTTGTGCGCATATGTACACCAACCTGCTTTTCGAAATCATAGGGCCTACTATTTGCCAACGCCAGGCAATCTCCCGCCGCATTCAGACTGACATTCCATGAAGATCTAATATAATCACTTTCAAAAGACTCAAGCACAATAGGCGTGCTTGTATTCCACTCACCACGATTCCGGCGCATATATACATAGACTTTATTAATCATCCCAACCGCTAAGCAGTCTCCCGCCGCATTCAGGCTAACAGAATAACCCAAGGACTCATACTTTTCGGGAGAGGGAGAAACAATACGCGTCACTATGGTGCGTTTTAAACCCAATAACTGCGCGATCTCCATCCGCTCCCGCCGCGATAAACTGAAAAAATCCGTGAATTGAACCTGCCGATCGGCATCCAATTTCAGATACCCTCCCCCAGCAAAAGAGAGTCCACCTTCTGGCTTCAATGATAGCGCCAAAGCCCCTTGTTCAGGGTTTAATCCGCCAGAATGGTGAGTGTTGAGGGCCAGTTTTCCTTTACCATCCCGTTTCAGCCCTGCAGTCGGGCCATCACCCTGAGCGCCATCAATGATTTCATATACCTTATATGCCTCATCAATCAAATAGGAAAAGGCTTCAGGCATGAGCCGAACACCAGACTTAAAACTCGCTTTTAAAGAGTCAACAGTACTCATTTCTTTATCAACCATAATATGTCCTCAAAAGCCGTATTAGACAGTCACCGTCATATGTTCTCTGTCTTCTATTTGACATTCTCAAAGGTATAGACTGCACCGGCTTCAGGCGCAGAATCAACCTTGGTTAAAACTGCACCAACCGCCAAACTCGTTCCTAACTTATTCAAACTGACAGCCTTACCAAAACCATTTACATTGTCTAAATTGCCTGAAGGGTCCAAAATCTCGATAGGTGTTTCCATATTCCACTTACCATTCAGATAGGTATACACATACACCCGGGAAGCCGCCCCCACCGCCAGACGGTCTCCCGCATCATTCAGTTTGATAGCGCAGCCAAAATACGTTACGCCACTTGCAGGAGCCGAAAATTTAATGGGATTTTGTGTATCCCAGATCCCATTCGTGCGCGTATACAGATAAACCTTCCCATTAATAATGGGTGAATCATCATCCGCCCCCACCGCCAGACGATCTCCCTCTGCATTCAGGCTAAAAACCTTGCCAAAACCGGGTGAGCTATCTTTAGGGGGATTGAACCTAATGTAGCTTTCATCCCAGGTCCCATTCGTGCGTGTATACACATAAACCATGTTTATTGCGGGAGAAGGATAATTAGCAGCGGTACCATGCACCGCCAGGCAGTTTCCCGAGGCACTCAGACAAATCATGGCAACGTTACCATAACTCGAAAAATAAAGCTTAATGGGGCTTTCTCTGTCCCAGATCCCATTCGTGCGTGTATACACATAGAGCTGAGAGCCGTTTCCCACCACCACCAGACAGTCTCCTGCTGCGCTCAAGCTGACATTCACATTATTGTTTCTATAAGAATTCTTGATTGGAAACACAATGGGATTTTTGGTATCCCAGACGCCATTCGTGCGCATATACAAACAAACTTCCATTGTTTGAGTATCAATTGGAGTTGAGTATCCCACAGCCAAGTTATCTCCCTCCGCATCCAGACTAACACTCCATGAAGCACTACGATATTTATCTCCATAAGCCTCAAACACAATGGGTGTGCTTGTATTCCACTCACCCTTCCGGCTCATATACAAATAGAGCACTTTCCCCATCCCAACCACTAAGCAGTCTCCCGCTGCATTCAGGCTAACAGAAGTGCCAAAGCGTTCATTCTCTTTGGGGGAAGGGGAAACAATACGCGTCATCGTGGTGCTGGTGCTGCGTTTCAAACCCAACAACTGTGCGATCTCCATCCGCTCCCACCGCGATAAACTGAAAAAATCGGCAAACTGAACTTGCCGATCGGCATCTAATTTCAGACGCCTTCCCCCATCAAAAGAGAGCCCACCTTCTGGCTTCAGTGACAGTGCCAAAGCTCTCTGATCAAGGTTTAACCCGCCAGAATGGTGAGTGTTAAGGGCCAGTTTTCCTTTGTCATCTCGTTTCAGCCCTGCGGTCGGGCTATCCCGCTTATCACCATCAATGATTTCATATACCTTATATGCCTCATCAATCAAATGGGAAAATGCTTCAGGCATGGGCGGAACACCAGACTTAAAACTCGCTTTCAATGAGTCAACAGAGCTAATTTCTTTATCAGTCATAATATGTCCTCAAAAGCCGCATTAGGCGGTCACCGTCATCTGTTTTCTGCCTTCTGTCTCAGCATTCAATAACAACTTTGCAATTTGTTCCCGCGTCTCCTCAGGAAGCAATTTAAAAGCTTGTGCCGAAACCGCTACAGTACCATCCACCGACAGCGCCCCAGATTTATCCAACATCAATCCCCCATTGGGCTGTAGCCTTAACGCAAGTCCCTTCAGTTCCACCGCGATGCCATCACCAGTCTTAACCGCCAAACGGTTGTCGATAACCTGCAACCCGCCCCCCGGATGATAAGCTTGATCACCATCCTGCCAACCAAAAAGCTGCCGCCACAACGTGGCCCAATCAATCAGTGAATAAAATGCCGCCTCAGTCGGGATCTTGCCAGGGGCGAAGTGGGTACTAAGCTGGCTGACCGTTTCATCTGTTATCTCTTTCGCCATCGTCTTTTCCTCATTTAGCTAGTCGTAAAGGTAAACTTTCCCTTCGCCACTTTTCCAGCCACTGGTGCCAATCGCCAATGTATTGGCGTCACCACTAAAACAAACACCGGCACCAAATTTATGGTTTGATTCCCCATCCAGCTCCAGTAATTTGCTCTGCATAACCCATTGTTCATCCTGATAGCTAAACCACCATACCGCACCGGTTTGCACACCTGTGTCATTTTTACCAACAGGTGTTGACACCACCAGCACCTGGCCGTCACCACTCAAAGACAACTCGCTGCCAAACCTTTCCCCGGCAGTCACCGCTTCTCTCAGTATCCCCATAACTTGCCATACATTACGGTGACGCTGGTACAAATAGACCGCACCAACATTGTCCTTCTCTCCCGGGCACCCCACCGCCAGAATATTGCCGCTATCGTTCAGGCTGAGACTGGCGCCAAAGCCGTCACTGCTGTTGAGTGAAGGAGAAGTCAGCGAATTGAGTGGCAGTTGCGGCTGCCAGTATGCCCCGTGACGATGAAATATCGTCACTTCACCGTTATTACCGTTACGCCCTGTTGCCGCCACTGCCAAGGTTGAACCATCCGCACTCAAGCTTAGTTTGCCGCCAAACATATCGCCCTGTGCCGGAGAAGATAAGGTCAGACGCTCACCAAGCTGTGACCATTTCTTCCCGTCATACTGGTAAAGATACACTGCGCCGCAGTCAGTCAATAAACCCGATCTCCAGCCATAAGAACCTACTGCTAATAGTGTGCCATCAGCGCTCAAGCCCACAGCGCAACCGAAATGCTGCTGAACGTTCGCCTCACTAAGCCAAAGTTTGGCAGATTTCTCCCACGCGCCATTTGCCAATCTGCGATAAACGAACACCGAACCATGCCCACCATCACTGTTTCGGTTTTCAATACCCACCGCGAGAACATTACCATTTCGATTCAGACTTAACGCTCTGCCGCTATAACCACTGACGTAATTAGCGAATTGCTGCCGCCAACCGTTATCGGTATAAGAAAATAGATATACAGGATCCTTTCCTTCTGCCCCACTAAGCGCGATAGTTTTCCCATCGCCGCTGACACTGACAACAGCGCCAAGGTTTTTATTGTTACCGTTGGTCGGCAAATCAAACGCGGGCAACTGAGCCTTACTTGCTGCCATTTCCTCAGCATGAATCAGCCAACGGTAAAGTTCCCTTTTTTGTTCCTCTGTAAAACTCTCAAACAATTCCAGCGACAATTTAGATTCGGGACGTATTCCCAATTCGCCATTAATGAACTGTAAGCCGCTGCTCTTATCAATATTGACAGCAATTTCACGCTCCTCCCCGATACGCACCCCATCACCGGGATTCACTAAGAGTAAATTCACTTCATCCAGATCCCGGTTCAATCCTGCCCCTGGATTATTATCGATCTGACCTAGGTCCAGCCCAGCTAAACGCCGACCTTCCGCCGCGATTTGCACCAATTGAGTATAATTTTCACTTTTCGGCAGGGAATATAATTTAAACCAGGATTTAACTTCCTCTTTATCCAACAAATTATTCTCGCTGGATGTAAATATCTTGTTGTGAGCCATTAATACCTCCAATGCAGAATGACAAATAAATTAACGTTGTTACACGCCGTTCTATTCTTTTACTTTCTGGATAAACAATATTCTGGCTTTATCCCCCTTTTAATGTTTCTCTTCATTCTAATTGGCCTCTTTATCGGTAAATTTTGCCGAATCGTCTGGCGTGGCGATATGTTTAACTCCCGAACCGGGCATTCCTTCTCTGGGTACAAACAGCACCTCTGCGGCTTTTAGCTGTTCGTAGTTTTTCTTACTCCAGAAGAGTTCTTCATCGGCAAACTTCGCCAAATCGTTGGGTGTGGCAACATGTTTAATCCCCACACCACGTATTTTTTCTGCCGGTATAAACAACACCCTCACAGCTTCCATCTGTTTGTAGGTTTTCTCATTCCAGTAACCTTCTTCATCGACAAACCTCACCAAATCACCGGGCGTGGCGACATATTTAATTCCCAGACCAGGTAGCGCTTCACCCGCCGGTGTAAACAACACCTCCGCAGTTTTCATCTGCTCATAAGTTTTTTCATTCCAGAAAAGTGCCTGATCGGCAAATTTTGCCAAATCATCGGGTGTAGCAACATGTATCACGACAATATCTTCTTGATATAGCGGCGGTTCGGTGGACATAATATTCCCCCCATTGATAAAGTCAGACTTTGGTTATGTGTTATAGTTGATACTGCCCTCGAAAGACACGCTCCCGATAACACTTATTTAATATTTAACTTGACTAGGCTATTCGTTTTTCGTACGACACAATCATCTATATTTAAGCATTATAGAAAAGTGAGTTTTTTCCAGCCATTTAATAAGATTTTAATTACTTTTTTTTAAAAGTTTCACATAAAAAGACATCATTCAAATAATATTCCACCAGCATTTCAATAACCATTAATTTAATTAGACTTAATCAACCAAGAATTTTATTAGGATAAACATAATAATCAATGATTACTTATAAATGCCACATATTTACACCTGGCTATTTCATTGCCACATAATGAAAACATTTTACTTCAACAATTAATAAAATAACTCGTGCACTTGAATAACACCAAAATCATAATTATCCACATTAAATAATTCATAACCGGAGAAAACCGATAAAATAACGAAGGAAAATGGTTAATATAAATAACCATATTAATCTCCTATTTAATTTTTCACAACATTTAAATGAAGAGATTTATTAACGAATAATAAAAAATATAAATGTCTAATATAGAATTTTAGACTTAATAAAATAGAAAACTGAGCATCCTTCAACCAGCTTTGTATTTAATAATGAGATTGATAGTATAGAGCATGAGAGTTACCTCGTATTTTGTTTAAGATTTAAAATCTATACCAAAATCGGTAACTCTCAATTTTTAAGGTTTTGTATCAGCGCAAGTCATGCCTAATACACATTAAATTAACTTAGTCGATTATTTTCCAAATATCCTGGTTTTGGCTGGTATTCCGTCTGAGAATCTTGTACCACTCCAGTCTATCTGATTGGGTGGTATACCGAATTTTTTCCATGTCAAATTAACGGGTACTCCAAGTATGCATGCAGCAATAAATCGATGCTGACCATCCATGATATGGGTAAGCCCTGTCTGGCTATTGCGCCAGACAACGATTGATATTGGATTTCCCTTTGTTTTGAAACTTTCTATTTTTTCATCAACAACTTTTTGAAAAACTTCTGCTTGAGCGGGTAGTGGTGCTGAATTCCCAATATCATTTCTTCCCACAGGGCTGCCTTTTAATATTGACGTGTCATATGTGCCCTCATTTCCTTTTAGTTGAGGTCCGTTTGCTGTTTTTCTTGATGTTACGGGTTTTAACATATTTTTATACATATTTAACTCTCATCCTTTTGAATTGTGTGGGGCATCAGATATTACTGAATTTTCTTTTTCCGTCACTAAATTTTTAGTATTATTTTTTATCTTCCCTCTATCATTATTTTATTCAACATTCGATTCCCTAACCCGTTATTTTTTATTCTCACTCAATATAACTTGATCTATTTTTAAGCTATTCCGAGAGTTTTTTAAGATCAGCCACGGACATAATATTACCACTTATGAATTTCAAATAAAAAACATATTGGAAATAAACAACATATAGATTACATTCATTATTTATATTTAATTTCATCTCAAAATGGAAATATTAAATATATAATTAGATAAACAGTCACCTTAAATTCCAATTAATTTATCATATACCCTATGGATTTAAAGATGCATCGCGACGGCAAAGGAGTGAATCCTCGAGAGCATAGCTAACTATGTGACCGGGGTGAGCGAGCGCAGCCAACAAAGAGGCAACTTGAAAGATAACGGGTATATACCATTTATCTTAACAATTGCATTATGGATTGATTCTCCAGTATTTTTCAAAGAACGCAGACTTTTTATCAGCGGCAGAACAACATGGCTCTCAATGACTGGCTTGAAGGTGGTAGCATGATCCACAACATATGATTCATGACATTGAAGAAGTAGATTAAGAATTCCAAAGATGGCTAAAACCTCCCTCCTCTTAAAGAGACTTATATCAACAGATAATTTATACGCCATTGACTTACTATTTGATGCGGTATACGATGACCTCACATACACTTATGGCGCACTTAAATATGATATTTATTGAGACCGATATTTTTACTGAGGACTGTAAAGCGTTATTAAGTGACGATGAATATCGTGAGTTTCAGAAATATCTTGCAGATAATCCTATGGCTGGAGATGTTATCTGGCGGGTTGCGTAAAGTCAGGTGGGTATCTCGTGGTAAAGGAAAACGTGGTGGTGTACGTATTATTTATTACTACAAAGTGGACGTTTCACACATTAGATTGTTGTTGATTTATAAAAAAGGCACAAAGGACGATCTGAATGAATCAGAGAAGAAAATCCTGAGAGACTTAAATGAGAGGTGGTAGAAATGGATAGTAAATTATTTGCCAGATTGACTGAAAGCATGACACAGATGAATGAGATTATTAATGGTGAACGTGCGCCCTCCCGTAAAACTAACGTTGAGGCGATAAAAGTAAAGAATATTCGCCAAGCGACAGGCTTAAGCCAGACTGGTTTCGCTAAATTGATTTCCGTTAATGTTGGGACTTTGCGCAATTGGGAGCAGGGAAGGCGTGAACCAACCGGACCAGCAAAAGCATTGCTGAAAGCAATAGAAAAAGATCCCATCCATGTTCTAAAAGCGTTATCTATGTAAATTAACTGTTAGTAAAGTATCAAGCACCGCAGAATGAGCGTCCAATAAATAAAGTTCACTTCATAAACTGCAGTTTTTATTTTTAACCAACCTGCTCCGACAGGTTTTTTATGAGTGAAACATGGTGAATTAGAGCCTATCCCAGTAGGCGTAATTGTTGCAGGCCGTTCTTATCAATGAACAGTGAGCACGGACAGCGCGGAAAAACCGGAGCGTACACGTAGTACGTGAGGATGACTCGCTACGCTCGCCCTACGGGCCGCACTAAAGTGCGTTCAAAAGCTAACGCTTTTGTCTGAGCACTGCCTGGGTTCGCTCTTTACGGCAAAGAATGGCAAATAAAATAGCCCTATTGGGATAGGCAATTATTGTCCTTTCTGTGAAAGAGACATAATAGCAGGCCATTTTGGAATAAAATGACCTGCTATTCTATTAATACAGCTACCCGTTACCACCAATCGTCGCTGTCATACGAATTTGACGGTTATCACTGATTTCAAGATTAGATAAAACCACTAATTGAGGTAAAGTCCTTCGCAAGAAACGCGATAACAGCGGGCGTAATGCATGATTAACCAATAGTACCGGAGGCGCGCCCAGCATTTCCTGACGTTGCAGTGCTTCTGTTGCCTGCCGTTGTAAGTTATCCGCCAATCCGGGCTCCAGACCTCCGCCATTTTGTAATGCCTGAATTAACAAACGCTCAAGGCCAGCATCCAATCCGATTACTTGAATTTCCTGCGCTCCCGGGAACCACTGCTGAGCAATCGCCCGGCCAAGCGCAATTCTGACGACAGAAGTCAGTTCATAAGGATCAGTTTGTCCCGGGGCATGTTCAGCCAAGGTTTCAATAATTGTCCGCATATCGCGGATCGGCACTTGCTCAGACAAGAGATTTTGCAAAACTTTATGTAAGGTTGTCAGACTGACAATATCGGGAATAAAGTCCTCAGTTAATTTTGGCATCTCCTGACTGACTCGCTCAAACAACTGCTGGGCTTCCTGACGACCAAACAATTCATTGGCATATTGAGTCAACAGATGATTCATATGGGTAGCGACAACCGTACTGGCAGCCACCACGGTGTAACCCTGAACCTGAGCCTGTTCTCTGAGGCTGTCATCAATCCAAACCGCAGACAGTCCAAAAGCCGGATCTTTAGTAATATCGCCTTGCAATTCACCTACTGCACCGCCGGGGTTTATTGCCAGCCAGCGCCCCGGATGCGCTTCGCCGCGACCAATTTCTACCCCTTTCATTAAAATGCGATAGCCAGCCGGCGCCAGTTCAAGGTTATCCCGGATATGAACGACGGGCGGTAAATATCCCATCTCCTGAGCAAATTTCTTACGAATTCCACTGATTCTCCCCAGTAATTCCCCATTCTGGCGAAAATCAACCATCGGAATCAGACGATAGCCCACTTCCATACCCAAAGGATCTTCAAGCTGAACATCGGACCATGAAGCTTCTGATGTCTGTTGCTGCTCTTCTGCTTTTGGTTTTTCTATATTTATCGTCGGGCTGTCCGCACGGCGATATAAATACCAACCAAGACCTGCCAACGCCGCAGTAAATAACAGGAAAACAAAATTTGGCATCCCCGGAACCATACCCAGCAATCCGAGAACACCGGCACTCAACATCATCACTCGCGGGTTATTGAACAGCTGAGTTACCATCTGCTGACCAACATCCTGATCGGTTGCCACACGGGTAACAATCACACCAGCAGCGGTCGAAATAATTAAGGCGGGTAACTGTGCAACTAAGCCGTCACCAATGGTTAACAGGGTATAAGCTTCTCCCGCATCAGCCATACTCATGCCGTGTTGGGCCACACCAACAATTAAGCCACCAACGACGTTGATAACCAGAATCATTAAGCCGGCAATCGCATCACCGCGCACAAATTTACTGGCACCATCCATAGAGCCATAAAAATCAGATTCCTGTGTTACCTCAGCACGGCGTTTCTTCGCTTCTTCCTCACCGATTAATCCGGCATTCAGATCAGCATCAATCGCCATCTGTTTACCTGGCATACCATCCAACACAAAACGCGCGCCAACCTCAGCAATACGCCCCGCACCTTTGGTAATCACCATGAAGTTAATCAATACCAGGATGACAAATACCACGATACCGATAGCGAAATTACCGCCAACCAGAAAGTGACCAAATGCCTCTACAACGCGCCCCGCAGCCGCAGAGCCGGTATGCCCTTCCAATAAAATGATACGCGTTGAAGCCACGTTAAGAGACAAACGCAGTAAAGTTGAAAACAGCAATATTGTCGGAAACGCTGCAAAATCCAGAGTACGCCGGGTAAACATAGCCACCAGCAACACCATGATTGATAGGGCTATGTTAAAAGTAAACAACAAATCAAGCATGAATGGTGGCAACGGCAATACCATCATTGACAAGATCATGAGGATCAATACCGGCCCGGCAAGAATTTGCCATTGCGAGCCTTTCATATTGCCCGGTAAACGAAGTATAGAGGCCAGATTAGCCATGACGATTATTTTCTCCAGCAAAATCCAGTGCTGGCGGCACTGGCAGATTTTCAGGTTTCTTCGGCTTTAAGCCGCCTTCCCGTTTCCAACGTTTCAATTGGTAGACCCAGGCAAGGACTTCCGCCACTGCCGCGTAAAGTGTTGCGGGGATATGTCCCCCAACTTCACTATGGCGATAAAGCGCCCTGGCAAGTGGCGGCGCTTCAAGGAGTGGAATGCGGTTTTCTGTACCCATTTCTTTAATACGTAATGCAATTATCCCCGCTCCTTTCGCCAATACTTTTGGCGCACTCATCTGTTTTTCGTCATATTGCAGCGCGACAGCATAGTGAGTTGGGTTGGTGACAATCACATCCGCTTTCGGAACATCCGCCATCATACGTTGACGAGCAGCCGCCCGTTGTTGTTGGCGGATACGCGCCTTAACGTGCGGGTCCCCTTCTTGTTCTTTAAATTCATCCTTTATTTCCTGACGAGTCATTCTCAATTTTTTCAAGTGGCTATAGATTTGGTAAACAACATCGAAAGCCACCATTGGTATTAACATGAAAACGACCACATAACCGGCAAACACCAACATTTGCATAGCATCATCCAGCGCTAACAGTGGTGGTTGAGCGATTAACCGCAACATGGAAGGCCAGTTCATCCAAAGAAATAAAGCAGCGCCAATACCGACAAATCCCGCTTTAAGCAACGCCTTGAATAATTCAGCTAACGCATTCATTGAGAAAATACGTTTCAGACCTGAAATCGGATTCAATTTTTTCGGATCAAATTTGATAGATTTGGTACTGAATACTAATCCACCCAACAGTGCCGGAGCGCTTAATGCCACTAACACTAATCCGGCAAAAACCGGCAATAAAGCCCAAACAGCTTGCCGAAGCAATCTGCCAATCTGCTGAACCATCTGCTTATCATTGCTGACCATGCTGTGATCGAAATTAAAACCTTCAAACACCATCAACGACAATTCATGCGCAATTGATTGACCGCTTAACCAGAGCAAACTTAAGCCACTGGTCAGCATCAGTATAGAACTCAGCTCTCTGGAACGAGCAATCTGCCCCTCTTTCCGGGCTTTTTCCCGTTTATGGGGCGTGGGTTCTTCTGTCTTCTCAAGATCACTATCTTCAGCCACGGCTTTCCTTGTTAATTTTTAAAACGCTGTCGGTCAGAAAATATGGAATCAAATGGCTGCTAGCATGACAAAAGAGAAAAAATTCGATGGCTGGAACAATGCAAAATTTGACGGGGTATTTGTAGGATCAAGTTCGACATCTGAGGCGATTCAGCAAAGACAAATGAGATTCCCTGCGACATCTTCTATGGATAATTACTATTTCTTAACCAAACATCAATGTTAATGGCGAAAAATCAGCCAATCCCTCATCATTTTCAGAACATTCCTATATATATTTAAGTTAAATTTTCATGCATTATTTATCATCAATTAATACTTAAATGGTAATTTTATGATAATTATTTTGATTAAAACCACTCTTCATATGGTCAGCCAATGGAGAGATGAATAGATGGCAATAGGATATTATCTGCTCGTTGGTGATAAGACGACCTGTGGCGGCCAGATTATTACGGGCGATCACACCATGACGTTTGATGGGCGAGCAACCGCGCGTGAAGGGGATAAGGTCACCTGCGGTAAGCATCCCGGCACTTATATGATTGTCGGCGGCATATCAGATATGTTTGATATGGGGCGCAAACTGGCTGGCACACTGGATAGTGTCAGTACCTGCCCTTGTCGGGCCCGCTTTATTAACTCAGTTATGGACAGCTACGAGAAGCAGGAACAGCCGGTTAATCACACCGCAACGCCTGCTTATATGGCGTCATCACCAATGAAGGAAGCAACAACAGTTCAGTCCAATCTTCCACCGGTGACACAAGCGCCGCCTCCACCGATCCCGGTATTTGCCAAATCCCGCCAGCGAGGCAAAGGCTGTACCGATGCCGGTACAGAAACAGAACTGGCAAATAATTTCGGTAGGATGGCGATATATCAGGTTCAATCATCGTCCGCGCCAGTCACGGAACCAAAGCCTGAACAACCTCCGCAAGGCAAGAAACACCCACCAGAACCGGATAAGCCGCAGGATAAAAAGTTACCTTGGTATAAACGGTGGTTTAGCGACAGCAAAGATAAGGCCGAAGCCGCTGCGACTGCTGTAGCTGCAACGACTCGCAGCGCGGTGGCGGATGGCGAAGCATTGGTGATGCGTTACATTGGCGGCGGCATTAGCAGTGCCGGGCGCTGGCTGGCGGCGCCGAATCCATTGACAGTCGGACTAATGGGGCTGTTTTATTCATCGGGACTAAATGAAGGTGAGGAAGATTACTTAAACCAATATCATCTTAGTGAAATTGCCAGTCAGTATGGTAAAGCACCGACCCGCGTCCGTTTTCGCTGGATCAGAGATGAAGAAAGCGGCAGGATGACAGTTCAGGGGTATCACGTCAGCCCGGAAAGTGGTCTGGATAAAGTGCCGGTTCATATGATGAAACTGAATCCGGTCACCGGTAATTACGAGTTCTGGGAACCGGGAGAACACCGGCCAACGATTTTATGGACACCAAACGAGCAGGAATTCAAAGTTCCACCCCATACCGGGAATGAGGAACAGCCGTTTATTCCGTCGCAGATAACCGTATTGCCGATCCCGGATAAAGTCGGCAGCGATATTGAATCGTTGCCGATGCCGGAAGAGAAGGATTTTCGGGATTATATTCTGATACTCCCCATTCCGAATATGCCACCGGTGTATGTGTATTTGAATAAGCCGCCGGTGAAACCGCTGGAAGTGGGAGAATATCATGATCTGGCCGGGCGTAGTCGCAATGATGGAATGGATATTGATCATATTCCGTCTAAAGCGGCATTGAAAACTTATTTGATTGAAAAATACGGAGAATTAGATTCTGATATGCTCAAAAATATCTTAGATAATAGCGTTTGTATTACTATTTCTCGCAAAGTTCATCAAAAATATAGTGAAACTTATGGTGGAAGAAATACACCAACGAAAAGGCTTCAGGATGCATCCGATTTGAAAGCAGCAGTTAATAGTAACTTTGATGCTATAACTCCAGGTCTGAAAGAAGAAGGTTATACTGATAGTCAATTGAATAACGCCCGGAAAAATTTACATAAACTTAATCAAGAGAAAGGATGGTACAAGTAATGAGAGATATTGTTGAAGTAATTCATAGTTTAGGGAAAACAGCGGATTTATTAATTGAAAAACAACTTATTCCAACAGGAAAATTTGAATATCTTTTTAAAGGAGACGATGAATTTCTCTGCATACCAGAAGATGGATTAACGTTAGCTTTTGAAGACAAATCAAGATCGTTAATCTCAGTCGGTATTACTCTAATTGCATCTGGACCAAGGATGAAGGTTTATAGAGGTAATATGCCCCCTCCATTTCTATCTGAAATGAATAAGACAAAGGTTAAATCTATGTTAGGAGAGCCATCAAAGACAAAGGGGGCGGTTGAATTGCCAGTTATTGGAATGGTTGGAGGATGGGATACTTATATTAACCGGATGAGCGATCAGTACCCAAACACACGAATAGTTTTTGCGTATTCTACAGATCAGAGGGTAAGTAATATAACTTTTAAAAAAATTTGAGCGAGGGGTAATCTTTAATTATTTACTTTGGATAAAGTCGGCAGCGATATTGAATCGTTGCCGATGCCGGAAGAGAAGGATTTTCGGGATTATATTCTGATCCTCCCCATTCCGAATATGCCGCCGGTGTATGTGTATTTGAGTAAACCGCCGGTGAAATTGTTTGAAGTGGATTTGTACAGCAATTTTGCGGGGAAACCAAGAAGTGGGATGCATGCTGATCATATGCCTTCGGCTGCTGCGGTTCGGACAAAATTGAAAGTGTTATATCCTGATTTAGATAAGGATGAATTAAATCTTTTAGCAAAAGATGTTGCAGCAATTATCATTCCAGCAGAGGTTCATCAAAAATTCAGTGCAACCTATGGTGGTCGAAATTCCCAGACTCAAATAAAACAGGATGCACAAGACTTAAGAGCAGCGTTAGATCGTGATTTTAATACTATAAAACCAGCATTGAAGAACTATGGAGCAACAGAAGAGCAGTTAGAAGAAGCTCGCTCTAAGATGCATAAGCTAAACCATGAGAAGGGGTTATATTAATAATGGCGATTAATGTTGAAGCGTTAATTAATAGTTTAGGTAGAACTTATCAGGAAATTTATAGTGAAGGATTAATTCCTTATAAGAATAAGCCGAGTAGTTTTCCAGGTGATCCTGATATTCATATTGATATGGTGAGAGAGGGAATTTTCTTATCATTTGAACGGAGTAGTAAGATACTAAATGAAATTACATTAAGGCTACTTAGAGAAGATAAAACTTCTTTTATATTTCCAAGTGAATTGCCATCACCATTAAAACCTTCTATGGATAGAAGGTGGATTGAAGAAAATTTAGGTGCTCCGATTAAATCAATACCACCAAGGGAAATTTTAAAGAGGCAATTTGGTTGGATAGATTTATATCGTTTCACAGACAAGATCAGTATGAGAATTTCTTATGATTTACGTGAGCAGGTCAAATCAGTGACATTCCTACCTACTTCAGAAGTGTGTTGGTAGTCAATATAAAGAGGAGATTTTTCTTGAGAGCCAATTCATTAATCAACAGCTTGAAAGGTTAAATTGAAAATGAATTGGCTTAATTAAGAAAAGAGGTTATATAAATAATGGCGATCAACATTGAAGCATTGATTAATTATCTGGGTAAGTCTTATCAGGAAATTTTTTATAAAGGATTAATCCCTTATAAAACCAAACCAACAGGTTTTTCTGGTGACGAAGTGATATGCTTGGATATGGTGAAAGAAGGGGTGTTTCTAGCGTTTTATCGAGAAGGAAAGCGTTTAAAAGAAATTACGTTGACTTTGCTTGATAAAAATAAACCTCTATATCAGTTTCCTAATGAGCTTCCTTCTCCTTTTGTGCCTCTAATGTCCCGGGAATGGATGTATAAACAGTTTGGTAAACCTGAAAAATCACTTCCTCCGAGGAAAAGATTAAAGAAAGATATTGGTTGGACCGAACTATATACTTGTCTAGGTTTTCATATTCCTATTAGTATGCAAGTTGATTATGATCTATTAGAGCGTGTCAAAGAAGTGACATTTTTACCCACCTCAGAAGTGCGTTGGTAGTCAATACCAAGAGGAAATTCTTCTTGAGATTCAATTCATTAATGAGTAGTTTAAAAAATTAAACTGAAAATGAATTTGAATATTGGAACAGACAATGATGGAATATAATACTTGTCCGTGTTGTGGTAAACGGACAATTGAGCATTTAGGAGAATATGAAATATGTCCGATATGTCATTGGGAGGATGATCCTGTTCAATCAGCAGACCCACATTTTTCAGGAGGAGCTAATTCTATGAGTTTAGAAGATGCGAAGAAATTCTATCTTTCAAAGTAAGATTGATTTTGGAGTTAAATATTCTTTATAGTATTTCATTGCCTTTATTGTAATTGATTAATATTTATATGAAATTACTATCAAATGAATTATTCCTATAACATTATCAATAGAAAAAATAGTGGATTATAAGAACTGAGCTATGCAAGAATGAGAGAGTTATAAGATGGAATTAAAAAAATCTGATTTCAAGAATAATAAAGAGAACAAAGTCATTGAATATTTCTTGCTTAAAAATGGATATGTTAGTAACGGCTTAACCAGAACTCAGGTTATTTAAATTAATTTCCATTCAGAAACTCATTACCCCCATCCATTGAAATTATTTCCCAAATTAAATGTTAGATTAAAGTAATTTCAATAGTCATTCCCACCTTTATCATTACAATATAATATTATCTCAAATATATTTCTCCATTTTATTTCCAGCAAATCCAATTTTTCATAGGCTAGTACCTGATCCCCTCCATGAGATTCTCATATTATATTAATTAAAAAATCTCATATCATCCTTTTATCATTCCAATTACTAATTACTTCTCCTGATTTATAATTATCTTCATGAATATAATGTTAGATATTTTTCTCTGGCAGAATATCATGGCATTCTCGCTACTCACCAAGCACTAGCACATGTTTAATTCAATTTATCCCAAGTTAAACCTTTAATTCTTCTGGGGTTCCCTCCCTATATGGCACCAGCGTCGTCCTATCTTGTGAATCAACCGCACAATGATTATTACCAACAACAAGCATGACCAAATCGCTGGTTGCTTTAATCGCGTGATCTATTTGTCCATTCACAAAATAACAAACCCCAGGTTCTATTTCATGCTTTTCTCCAGCATAAATAACATGACCCGTTCCTGCGAGTACAAATAAGATATGATGCCCTATGTGAGTATGATTCTGCATCCCTTCATCTTTGCTGAAACGAATTAAATCAGCACCAAAGCCATCAAACGAAACTAATCCCTCGCCCGTTCCCATACTGTTAACCATTTTATGACTTCTAGCCATTGTATCGACAACGAGATGTTCACCATTCCAGTGACAAAATCTATTTTTAATAAACTCCATATTACCTTCCTCTTATCTCTATAAATAAAATTTCATTTTAAAGTGACTATCCCTCTATTAAATAATATAATATTTCCCAGTAAAACTTTAATCTTCAAAAAATTATATTGGCAAAAAAGCTAACTAGTTATTAACAATATATCAAATAGAAATATGTAATTCCATAGTAGTATTTCACAAAAGCTCACTTTGTGATAACAATCACTGTAAAACGATTATTTTAAATATCTTTGCAGAAGATAACTTCAGTTTAAAATAACATCTGTAGAAATTTAGGTTAATTACATTATTAATTCATAACAATAATGGCGTTGATTAAACCCAGCCTTAACCCTTGCTAAGAATAACCGTTTCACATAGATATAAACGCATTTTTTTATTTTAGCCAAGAAATATATACAATTAATCCTGCTACCACTCTCAATAAAAATATTATTATGCTACAACGGCTAAAATATTCATTAGAGAAATACCCTTTAACTGCTCAAGCATCGTTTTAATTAAATTAAATACTATTTTCTTAGCCAAATCCCCCCCTTTCAATGCAAACGGGAACATAAGACAAACAAAAGAAACCCCACAATCTCTTTCGATGATTGTGGGGTTCTGCAACTATTTCATCATACTCTCTGGTTTTCCCGTTCCGTTTCACTTCCTACGGTTTTTCAACCACAGATTCATGGTTAGGTAACCAGTAACGCCGATGTTCAAATGCATATTTGGGCAATCTAATGCGTAACGGTTTCTGCCCGGAAGGCCAACAGGTACGCCAATCTATATTCTGACCTTGTAACCATAAAAATCGAGAGTCGTCTGCCGCCATATGGAGCCACTGTTCTTCATCGGCTGAAACAGACGAAACAAAATCACGTAACTGGCTCAGAAGATCTTGTCTTGATGTCGCAACAAACAATGCCCGATGAGGTAAAGCTGCCCTACCAAACTGCAATGTCCAGCTCACCGCTTGCAAATCGATATTTGCATCGTTTTCAATAAAATCTCCCAGCATGACAACCATTTTTTGCAACGATGCCGGGCTATTAGCGGCAACAGGATAGTAATATTTCTCAGAACTGGCTTTAACCGATTGCTGTGTTTTGGTCGGAGCTTCCTCCAAAATAACATGAGCATTACTTCCACCCAATCCAAAGGAACTTAACCCAGCAAAACGTTTTTGCCCTGCCCCCACCTGCCAAGAATGTACTTCCGTAGCCAATTGCAAGCGAGTATCCGTGTTATCAATTTCAGGATTCAAACGCTGAAACGCTGCGCTAGGTACAATAGATTTATGCTGCAACATCAATAAGACTTTAACGATGCCCGCTAATCCCGCCGCTCCCTCTAAATGACCTATATTGGCTTTTACTGAACCAATATAACAAGGCTGCCGGGTTTTTCCTGATTTATCATGGTTAAAGACTTCGTTAAGCGCGTTAAATTCAATTGGATCACCCAGCGAAGTCCCCGTTCCATGTGCTTCCATGTAACTAATTTGCTCCGCAGAGACTCCAGCCTGTTGCAAACAATCATTGACTAATGCGATTTGCTGCTCAGGGTTAGGTGAAGTCAGTGAGTTGGCTCGCCCACCATGATTTATCGACGATGCCCGAACGTATCCATAAATCGGGTCCCGATCCTCTAATGCCTGTTTGTGCGTTTTCAGAAATAGACACACAGCCCCTTCACCACGTACAAAACCATTAGCATCCGCATCAAAAACCCGGCAACACCCATCTTTAGATAACATCCCCGCTCGATAATAAGCAGCCATGTTAAATGTGTTGCTCAATAAATTAATACTGCCAACTACCGCCTGTTGGCATTCTCCAGAACGTAATGAATTTACAGCTTGAGTCAATGCAGTTAACCCGCTTGAACACGCGGTATCAATTTGTAAACTCGGACCAACAAAGTTGTAATAAAATGACAACCTGTTTGCCAGAAGGCAATTCAGTGTTCCCGTCGTTACATAAGCATTTGCCATCGTCATATCAGCCGCAGCGAGTTCACGATAGTCATTACTGCACGAACCAATAAAAACACCCGTTTTTGATCCTGAATAGTCAAGCGGATTAGCCCCGCTATCTTCGATTGCCTGCCATGTCAGCTCCAATAGCATTCTCTGTTGCGGGTCCATCATAGCCGCTACCCGCGGAAAAATACCAAAGAATGGCGCATCAAAGCCATCAATACTATCAAGTAACCCAGCTTTCAATGCTTTTTGGGGCACCGGAACAGCGTAAGTTTTCCCAGATGCAAACCGTTCCTCAGGAATCTCTTTTATCACACTGCGACCAGATTTTAAGATCTCCCACATTTGCTCAGGAGAATCTTCTGCTCCAGGGAGCCGGAAAGCCATGCCTACAATAGCAATAGGCATCTGCTTCGTATCACCCGCATCACTTATTGATGGAGCAATGGCGTTCAGATGTTCCAACAAGACAGATTTAGCCATCTGTTGTTCATCCGGACTTAGTGAATGATATATGTGATACAGATTATCCATGCTGCTTCCCTCCTTCTATGAGGCTCTGCAACCTTAATGCAGCTTCACCATCAAGGTCACGCACTGCATTAGTAAAGTCATCTAAGGAATGCTTTTTCTTCTCCGTCATTTCAGTACTGGAAACGTCAAGGTACTCAATTAATCGATGCGGCGAACTATAGCGCCAGAACAGGGTTGGAGATAATTTTCGACGAAAATCCCGTGACATCAGCTCCGCAAGTTTTATCGCTTTAAGCGAATCAATACCCAAATCAGCCCAGGTACGTTGCATCATTGATTCAGTAAAATCCTCATCCCAATTCAGAAAATCAGCCAAAAGTGTGCGTAACTGACTAGAGACCGATTTGACAGATTTACCTTCCATTTGATGGGCTACCGATTGTGACCCAGCCAGAGCACGGACCTGAGTAATAACCTCTGTAATAAATGCAGACGCCTCTACCCCATTAAGCAAATAGTGATTAAATGCCAGAACCAAGCTCATTTCTTTGTTATGAGGCGCACCGATGAACAATGTTGATTGAGATGGCGGCACAATAACCGGTACGGCAAAGGTAGCACCATCGTTGCCGGTATATGAAATCATCATAGGAACATCAATATCGACGGGCAGTTTTTCAACATCTGGATCAAGTACACTATTCAGATGCTGTCTGAACTCGAAAAAGCCCATTGTCTGCGTTCCCGGTACTTTTAACGAACTCAAATCACCTTTTTCGTCCAGAAAAGCAATACCCAGGTTGATATCCGTATAAGTGTGATAACGTTCTTGATCAAGCGGTCTTGAGCGCAACATCGGGAATTTTTTCAGTGCCTGAGCAACTGCATAAGTAATTACCTGAAATGGCGTTATCCACTCTTGTTGCCCGGAGGTTTCCGTTAAATGACGAATGGCACTATCAACAAGCTCAATCGGTAATGGTTTAGCTGCCCAACAAGGCTGTACAGTCGCACTATTTAACCGTATTGCACGATTAAGACGCTGCTGATCTCTTGACAGAAAACCTACATTGCCATTTTCTGCCTTGTCTTTTTCTGACGGTTTGGCTTCGCGGTGCTGTTGAAGATAATCATCAATATGGACTGGCAATAATGTCCCATGTTTTTCCGCCAGTTGGCTAAGAATTTGTGGCTCAATGTGATGTTCTTGTGCGTATTGACGGGTTTTAGGCGGAATACGCGCCGGAGGAGCTGATACCTCAGGAGCCGCCGCTATCTCCACATTCTCCACTTTCTCCAGCGGAGGCGTTAACTCTTCACTGGCAGGGGAAGGCTCCACCAACTCGCCGGCGACTCTAATGACTGCAATAGGCGATCCAACTGGGATAATATCATTTTCCGCCGCTAGCCATTTTTCCAGTATCCCCTCAACATCAGATTCAATGGTAAAAGCGGCCTTATCCGTCTCCATTTCATAAACAGGTTCATCACGCTTGACATAATCTCCCACCTGCTTAAGTAACTGGATGACGACGACTTCCGTGGTTCCTTCTCCCATCGGGGGAATAAACAACTGTGCCATAAGTTCTCCTTAGCCCATTACCGCATAGACGGAAGCCAAAATGTCATCCGTGCTGGGTAAGACAGCTTTTTCTAAACAAGGATTAAAAGGAATATGAATATCTTCACGCGTCACCAGGCGCGGAGGTGCCAGTAAAGAGAAGAAATTGTCATTCTCATCCAAAATATCAGCAATAATGGATGCTCCAACACTGGCCGTCCGGGTATCCTCTTGCACAACGATAAGCCGCCCGGTTTTGCGCAAAGATGCCGCAATCCGTTGTTTATCCCAAGGTACCAGACTACGTAATTCAATCACTTCAATGTCAATATTGTTTTTTTCCGCCTGAAGAGCAGCCATAGTCGCAAGCTGAACGGTATTCCCCCAGGCAACCAGTGTAATATGCTTGCCAGCCCTGACAATATTTGCCTGCCCAAGCGACACTGGAGTCACCAGCTGGCGCTCATGACGCTCTCTCATCAGGTGTTTAGGGATCAGGATCAGACTCGGCATATCCAGACTTAATGCAGTACGGAACAACGCGACTGTGTCGGCGGGTGTTGTTGGAACAAGCACATTAATACCGGGAATATGCGCTAAAATACCGTCCGAGCTTTGGCTGTGCCATATACCGCCTCCAGGAAGATAAGCGCCATAAGGAGCATATATCACCACCGGACAACGCCATTTTCCCACGGTTCTCCAACTTAAAGTGCCAAGTTGTGACTGTAACTGATTGAAGCCCAACCCAACAAAGTCGATAAATTGCAATTCAACAATTGGACGCCAACCACAGGCGGACAATCCAACAGAAGAACCAATAATCGTGGCTTCAGAAAGGGGAGCATTAAAAACGCGATCAGGATAACGGGTGGATAAGCCGCGGGTGAAACCAAAAACCCCGCCTTTGGGATCTTCAATATCCTCACCAAATAACAGCACATTTGGATTCTGGCTCAACGCCTCGTCCAAAACCTGATTCACCGCTTTAAACTGTGTCTCTTCGGCTTCCATTTCAATATGTACAACAGGAGCGCTTTCACGATTACACAAATAGGTACTGACACTTGCAGGATCAGGCTCTGCCTCGTGATAAACACGCTCAAATATTTCCATGACATCCGCTTTAATGCGCTCTTTTTGTTCAGTCAACGCCTGTTCAGTAATCGCCCCCTTTTCCTTTAAATAGGCGACATAATTTTCAATAGGGTCCTGTAGTGCCTCCAGCTCATCTTGGGTACGGTACAGTTTGTGAGAATCTGAGTTGGAATGAGAATCTAACCGGTCCACACGACAAACCAAGATGCAAGGTGTTCGCTCAAATCGCGCCTTATTGAATACCTCCTGTGCAACAGGAAACAAAGTTTCCGGCTTGCGGGCATCAACACGGCGGATCAAACACTCGTTAAATATTCCCAATCGATACGGAGCCATCTTCTCCGTTGAGGTACTAATACCCAATTTATTATCGGAAACCACAAAGACGACGGGCAAACGCCTTTCAACCGCAAAGCTGACCGCTTCATAAAATTCTCCCTGCCGGGTTGCCGCATCGCCAACACCACACACGACAAGCCCATTTTTATTATCCAACACGCTTGCCCAGGCAGCTCCAGTCGCGGGAATACATTGGGTTCCCGTCAGACTGACTACCGAGAAAATATTATGCTCTTTGGAGCAAAAATGATTCGACATGGTCCGGCCAGCTGAGTGAGAAGTGGCCTTACCCATCAATTCCCTTGTCATTTCAACAATAGACATACCACGCGCTAATACTAATGCCCGATCACGATAGTAAGGAACCAACACATCATTCTTTTCCATCAGCTGTGGCAACACTGCCAGTCCTTCATGTCCAGCAGCCGATACATGGAACCAAGCGCGGCCTTGTCGTGTGACTATCGCACTACGATTATCAAATTCCCGTGACAGCAGCATGTCATAAAGTAACTTTTGCTCATCCAAACAATTATCCATTGAAGGGCTGTGTTCCTTAAGAGGTACTTCATTGATCTGTACGTCTATCACTCTCTTTTTCCTCACAAATAGTTAACGTGGTAATTGTCGTTATTGCGCTTAATGCCTGATAAAGAAGCGAACACGGGGTAGTCCCATTTATGATTACCTGTGAGACTACAGTTCCCAATAAAGAAGTGAATGCGGGGTAATGCCATCACACGGATCGCAAAAAATAGAGATATACGGTCACAATTTCTAATAACATTTACGCGTCTGGAATGGTAGGCAAAATTCTCTCCATGGCCATAAATGGCTCTGGCTGTCGCAGTATTCCCCGAATTTTGAGCATTGTCTTGATCACAATGTGATACCATTTAAAAAACTCCAACCGATGAACAATAGCCATTTGCCAAGAGCAGAACCAATAAACATCGGCATTTCCATGATTACGATACGATTAAAAACAGGTTTTTACCTATACTTTTGAATCCTGCAATGATAAGACGCTGGAATAATTTCTCACTCTGTTAAGCTATTTTAAAGTTATGCTTCTGCAACAGATTCTTCATTAGGTATTTTTACATTTAACTGAGAAATAGACCTAAAATAGCATCACATTACATCAATCAAGCTCAAATTCAATGATTTTATACTTATTGCAAATCATTATATTTTGTGATGAATCTCAATAACAACCTCATTTATTGCCAAATACATCCCATTGAATTCATGAATCCATATAGCACCAACACTGATGCTTTACAAAAAATTAATTTATTATCCCTTATATTTTATCATAAAAAAACTGATCGTAATGAGTGAATGATCACAAAAGTACTGATATACTTAACTGCCTGATTCTACTAAATTTACAAGCCTAATATCGTTGATATTATAATGCAGTTAATAGCATATCGACATATAAAAATATATTTCTTAACCATTTGAATATTTTATCAATTATTTAAAATAGTAAACTAAAAAAACAATAAGATAAAATATAATTTCAGTAAGGTTGATCTGAATGAATTTATCTCTATGTTGTGTGCAAATTATTTCTATAAATAATAGCATCAAATACATCTGTCCTTTTAGCCCTCTTCATACTATTAATCCTCTTCATACTATGGAAAAACGATTAATTCATGCAATTATTCTAATTTTAATCACTACTTCTTATTTTAAATAACAACGGCTTTGACAGCCCCCTTGTTTAACATTGATAAACAACTCTGCCACTTTCGCACCATGCCAATTATTCCTATCGATCTCGCAAACACACAGTGATGGGTACCTATCCCACTGTTACTTATTTTTCTGCCGAATTTGAGCATTTGATCACAATAGCCTGACCGTTTTATGCAAAGATAAACACAACATTCCGGGTCCAATCAGACCCGATTTTGATCTATGCTGAGTACCAGATTAGCATGAAAAATTGAATCCACGTTTCCTTCTGAAAATGGTAAAAACTGATGGATATTTGCAATTTGCAATTTGCAAAATCAGCAATCCATTTATATTCAAGCAATATAACTGGCAGGATTTTAGCACTAATAAACCTTTACTAGCTGAACTAGTATTGGATAGTCCATTAATTGCCTAAGTTAATGATATACTAAATTCAAAATCAATTAAATTTAATATAATATTTCAATACCTTTTCATATGGTAAATATTTTTTTAATAAAAAATAAAAACCAAGTTTATATCGTCTATTTTACGGTCCACTTTCTATTTAAATATGAATGAAAATATTTTTATTATTGGACTGTTTATGTGTTTTATTATTACTCTTGCTATAATATGAGAGTTATTTTTGAAAAAATAAATCATCCAGTAATAAAAAAATGATACCAAATGATACCAAATGATACCAAATGATACCAAATGATACCAAATGATACCAAATGATACCAAATGATAAATAAATTAAACTAATCTATTGATATTACTATTCTTATTTTCTCAATATATATCTTTGATTTTTTAAAATCAAAGATATATAAATGTATTCTTATGGGTATTTCCCCAAATCATAGAATATAACAAAATAATTTTTTGAGTTAATGAACATTAACTGGATATTCCTAAAATATCGTAATTAATTTAATATAATGTTATTTTAGTTCACTCTAATAAAGAGATATTACAATGGGCTGGAATAGTGAAGATTCGGTGAGGTGAAGAGGATAATGATAAGTTACGTGGTTATTTGCCCCTGCGGCTACCCGGGTATATGATGCCGCATGCTTTCGTGTTTCTCGATAAATTAGATGATTACATGTAACTATTTCATGAAAAATAATTACAACCGTTCTATTTTATCCCATCAGGGAGAATAAGATTAATATCGCTCAATACCATCAATCATATTTCCGAAAAATTTTTAATTCTGAGTGGCAGGCTTACCCCACCACTTTTATTCAGAAACCTAAGCTATCCAGTAGATCATCAACCTGAGCCTGATTAGCAATAACACCCACGCCATTTTGATTCACTTGCGGGCCATTTAGCAAACTGTCGGTCTCTTTCTTGGTTTTCACCATCTGATCAGCCGGCATGTTTTCCATCAATACCATCACCAGCTGTTTTTCTATTTCCTGAATAACATCCATCATCCGCTTGATAACCTGACCAGTAAGATCTTGAAAATCTTGTGCCATCATGATCTCCATCAGTTGAGCGTTAGTAAAAGCAGTATGCTCAGGTACTGTATTGAGGTAATTTCGGGTATCCATAACCAATGAGCGTGCCACAGGCATTTCAACTGGATTTTCAAACCACTCATCCCAGCGTTTTGTCAGTGATATTGCCGATGATTCCAACTCATTCTGACGAGGTTGCGCCGCCTCAACACAATTCAGCGCTCTTTCGGCTGCCTGCGCAGTCATCTGAACAACATAGTCCAGGCGCTCTCTCGCATCAGGTATCGCCTCAGCCGCCTGAGCAATAGTTTGATCCAACCCTAGCTCACGTAAACTATCACGCAACATCCGCGTAAGTTGGCCGATACGGCTGATAATCTCACTGGCAGTAATGGTCTCATCCCTCGGCATGACTGGATTTACACTCATTATGTCTCCTTAGAGGCCCAATTTTTCGAAAATTTTATTAAGCTTCTCTTCCAGAATGGCAGCTGTAAAAGGTTTAACAACATAACCACTAGCCCCGGCCTGCGCAGCTGCAATAATGTTTTCTTTCTTCGCTTCTGCTGTCACCATCAAAACGGGTATTTTGGACAATTGTGCATCTTCACGAATGATTTTTAACAACTCCAGACCATCCATATTAGGCATATTCCAGTCAGAGATAATGAAATCAAATTGGGATGAACGAATCTTAGTCAGAGCTTCTGCTCCATCCTGAGCTTCTTCTACGTTGTTGAAACCCAGCTCTTTTAGCAGGTTACGAACAATGCGCCGCATGGTTGAAAAATCATCAACCACCAGAAATCTAAGATCCTTATTCGCCATAAAAACTCCTTGAAATTATTTATCAGTCAGCACAGAGCTGCTTAAAAAATTAAATTTATCCAACTGCCGTTAAATACGAACAACCTGCCCCGAGCTTATTTTTGCCAGCATTCTCTTGCTCATTTTGAGTATATCCATAACCTCATCCACAGCCCCCATTTGTATTGCCGCTCTTGGCATACCAAATACGACACAACTTGCTTCATCCTGAGCTAACGTGTATGCACCGGCTTGCTTCATTTCCAGCAATCCCGCCGCGCCATCACTACCCATTCCTGTCAGCAATACACCAACAGCATTCCTGCCAGCAAATTTAGCGACTGATCGGAACAGCACATCCACAGACGGACGATGACGATTAACCGCCGGCGCATCAGTTATCAAAACCTGATAATCAGCACCATTACGGCATAGTTCCATATGGCGATCACCCGGAGCAATGTACGCATGACCTGGCAAAATTCGTTCGCCGTTCTCGGCTTCTTTTACTGTAATTTGGCTAAGTTTATTCAACCGTTCAGCAAAAGAACGGGTAAAACCAGGCGGCATATGTTGAGTAATTAGCAGTGCTGGGCTGGTTACAGGCAATGGTTGCAACAAGCTCTTTATTGCTTCCGTTCCCCCAGTAGAAGCCCCGACTGCAATCAGTTTTTCACTGGATAACAGAGGCTTAAAACTCAAAGGAGCAGAATCTACCGGTGTGGTTATTTGCGTAGATAATTTAGCCTGCGCTGCCGTCCGCACTTTTTCTGCAATAAGTTCACTGTAAGCCAGCATCCCTTCACGAATACCCAATTGAGGTTTCGTTACAAAATCAACAGCGCCAAGTTCCAATGCTCTTAATGTGATTTCAGAACCTTTAGCTGTTAGAGAAGAAATCATAACCACAGGCATCGGTCGTAAGCGCATTAATTTTTCAAGAAAATCAATGCCATCCATGCGTGGCATTTCAACATCCAGCGTTAATACCTGTGGGTTATGTTTTTTAATGAGATCACGAGCCACCAATGGATCTGGCGCACAAGCTACTACTTCCATATCCGGATGACTATTGATGATCTCTCGCATGATTTGCCGCATAAGCGCTGAATCATCGACACAAAGAACAGTAATTTTATTCATGACCTCTCCTTGCCTGGGCTACACCGTAAACGGTCTGTCCTTGCAAGTAGAATTCCCGGCTGATTTGAGTGACATTCTCGGAATGCCCGGCAAAGAGCAATCCATCGGGTTTTAATAAAGTAACAAAATGACGTAGTATCCGTTCCTGCGTCTTTTTATCAAAATAAATCATTACGTTACGACAAAATATAGCATCAAACTTACCTTCGAGCGGCCAACTAGCATCCAACAAATTGAGGTGTTGGAATGTCACCATGTCAGCAATCTGAGGCCGGACACGGGCATAACCTTCATAAGCACCAGTACCTTTAAAAAAGTAGCGTTTTCTCTGTTGATCTGTCAGCTGACGCAATTCATCCAGACGATAAACACCCTTACGCGCTTTTTCCAGTACATTGGTATCAATATCACTGGCAATAATCTTTACCCGATGAAAACGATGCCCCAATACATCACTCAATGTCATTGCAATTGAGTACGGTTCTTCCCCTGTAGATGCTGCCGCACTCCACACCCGGTACGATCCATTTTTCTTACTCGCATGCTTAGCTAACAGAGGGAAATGATGAGCTTCTCTGAAAAAAGCCGTCAGGTTAGTCGTCAATGCATTGATAAATTCCTGCCATTCATCACTATCAATATCATTTTCAAGAATGAACAGGTACTGACCAAAATCACGGATACCAAGAGTACGTAAACGCCGAATTAAACGGTTGTAAACCATCTCCCGTTTATGTGCCGCAAGCACAATACCAGCACGTTGATATATAAACTGACAGATGCGCTCAAAATGCACATCTGACATGGTATAGCGCTGAATCATGTGATTCAGCGGTGGAGACGGCAAGCTTGTAGTTGAAGCAATTAAATTTGATTTCATCTGGCCTCAGCGAGTCTGACTGACTGCCCCTTCGCTATCCGCAGACCTCAGCGTAGGTGAAAGTTCATTTTCAAGCTTATTTTCTAAATTATTTGGTAATTCGAATTGCGCTACGGTTTTCACCAGAATAT
This sequence comes from Photorhabdus cinerea, assembly GCF_011189575.1. Classification (GTDB taxonomy): domain Bacteria; phylum Pseudomonadota; class Gammaproteobacteria; order Enterobacterales; family Enterobacteriaceae; genus Photorhabdus; species Photorhabdus cinerea. The sequence goes on along the minus strand of NZ_PUJW01000011.1, from coordinate 41,573 downwards.
CCGCTTGATCTTCAAGTGCAGCTGCGGCAGCAGCTGACTGTTCAACCAATGCAGCATTCTGCTGAGTAACCTGATCCATCTGCGTAACAGCTTGTGCCACTTGATGAATACCCCGACTTTGTTCATCGGATGCCGCAGCAATTTCGGCCATGAGATCTGTAACCTGATTTACAGAAGTTACCAATTCATTCATAGTCTTCCCTGCATGGCTAACCAATTCGGAACCTTGACTTACCCGCTGAACTGATTCACTGATTAATGTCTTGATCTCTTTTGCTGCTTCAGCACTTCGCTGCGCCAAATCCCTAACTTCACCAGCAACAACGGAGAAACCACGGCCTTGTTCACCCGCCCGCGCAGCTTCTACTGCCGCATTAAGTGCCAGGATGTTGGTCTGGAATGCAATGCCATCAATAACGCTGATAATTGCACTGATTTTCTGTGAACTGTTAGCAATTGCATCCATCGTTTCTACAACACCCGTTGTCAGTTCGCCACCTTTAGAGGCTGTTTTCGATGCAGATACTGCCAATTCACTAGCCTGACGCGCATTTTCAGCATTTTGTTTTACTGTTGCAGTCAATTGTTCCATACTGGCCGCTGTTTCTTCCAGAGATGCAGCTTGTTCTTCGGTGCGGGAAGAGAGATCCGTATTACCCTGAGTAATTTCCTGAATACCGCTATACATCAGGTTAGTATTCTCTTTAATCAAGGTAATAGAATTAACCAGTGAACGCTGCATATCACGTAATTTGAGGAACACTTCACCAATTTCATCATTAGTGAAAACAGCAACTTCTTTGTTTAACTTCCCTTCTGCAACATGCTGGAAGTGACTACGCATATTGGCGAATGGTCTGAGAAGATTTCTTTTTAGCCACCAATGAGCAGCCCAGGCAACCACCAAGACCATCAGGATCGCGCCTGCAAACATGGCGGTTGCAATCTGATAATAAAATCGACCATCTTGAACGGCAGTTGTAATTTCCTCTCCGATATACTGCATATAATGGTTGAAATCAGATTCCAGTTGCTGCTGATATTTTTCTGTCGGCTGGTCTAAAAATGCATCATAATTACCCTCTTCTAAGAAAACCGAGAGTTCCCTAAGTGCTTTTATATATTCCTTGTAGCTGGTTTCCACTGATGCCAGCAATACACTGCTACCATCTTCCTCATTTAATTTAGGCAAAGAGATAAACTCTGCAAAATGCATCTCAGCCTTATCCAGCGTTTCTCTGACATTAGCGACCATACTTTTAATATGATCCTCAGATTGCTGGAGCGTTTTTCCTACGGCGACTCTATTAAGTGTATTACGCGATTGCAGCAAAGCTGCCCAGCTCAACCCTAACGAATCTCTTTTTTGTGTTCCCAGATCAATCTGTTCGATATAAGACTGATCTGTGTGAATTATTCCAAGAGATAAACCACTTGAGATTATCTGCATTAAACAAAACATCATCAGTAACAGATATAAACTGGTTGATATACGAAGCCTGCCTAGCCCTAACATGTAATCACCTCTGTTAACGGCTGCATATGCAGCCGTGGTTATCGCTTAGTGTTTTAAAATGTTTCCCAATTAGACTGTTCTTCCACGTTACTCACTTTCTTCAATACAGGTGAATTCGATTTAACAGGAAGAGCTTTAACCACAGATAAATGCTCAGTTTTTGTTTCAGGCTGAGGTTTATCGTCAAGATTCGGTAATTGGAATAGAGAAACCAGCTTCTTCAATCCAGCTGCTTGATCTTCCAGTGCCGCCGCCGCCGCCGCTGACTGCTCAACCAAAGAAGCATTTTGCTGTGTTACACGATCCATTTCAGAAATAGCCAAACCAACCTGAGTTATCCCTCTGCTTTGTTCATCTGAAGCAGATGCAATTTCACCCATAATGTCAGTTACGCGGGTTACTGAGCTGACAATATTGTTCATTGTTTCACCGGCGCTCTCAACCAGAACAGACCCCGTATCCGCACGGCTAACTGAATCTTCTATTAATGCTTTAATCTCTTTTGCTGCTTCAGCGCTACGTTGTGCGAGGTTACGAACTTCCCCCGCAACAACCGCAAAACCTCGTCCATGTTCACCTGCACGCGCTGCTTCTACCGCAGCATTAAGCGCCAGAATGTTAGTCTGGAACGCAATGGCATCAATAACGCTGGTAATATCAGAAATTTTCTGTGAACTACCCGCAATTTCATGCATTGTCTGCACAACATTCGCTACGACTTTCCCGCCCTGACGGGCAATCTCAGAAGCACTATCAGCCAGGTTACTTGCCTGACGAGCATTTTCAGCATTCTGTTTTACTGTTGCTGTCAGTTGTTCCATACTTGCTGCCGTTTCTTCCAAAGAAGCAACCTGCTCTTCAGTGCGTGAAGAAAGATCATTATTTCCAGCAGCAATTTCGCTGGTTCCGTCATAAATATTTTCACTGCTCTGACGAACACTACTAACAGTATTGATGAACTCTTTCTGCATATGCTTCAGGCCAACAGATAACATACTCATCTCATTTCTGCCTGAAACCGTAATATTCTGTGTCAAATCACCAGTAGAAAGCGCCTTGATATTCTCCAGCAATTTATTTAATGGATTCAGCAAACTATGCCTGATGCTCACCCAGCTGAAAATCATGGCCGACACCAGAATCAGCATGATAATACCCAACATAATCATCGCATTTCTGTAGGATATGCCCGCATCAAATACAACATCGGAATAGAGATGGTCGTTTTGAGTTAAATAGAAATTATATTCTTCCTCAAAAGCACTCTGATATTTGCCAGTTGGCTGATTGAAAAATTCGACAGCCCGATCATGTTCAATCAGGACAATGAGCTCATGAAGTGCCGAAATATAAACATCATAAGCTTTTTTTAGACGATTAAGGCTTTCTGATTCATGAATAGGCAATTTAGCACTTTGTTCATACTGCTCAAAGCGCTGCTCTGCGATAGAAAGATTACTTCTGGCATCAGTCAGCAACTGTTCCAACGTGTAATAATTATCGACGCCTTCATCCTTCATCATGTACCGAATGCCAGCACGGTTCAGACTGTTACGAGCCTGTAATAAATTAACCCAAGTCTCATTCAAAAATGTCTGCTGTTCACGCATCTTATCCAGTGTTTCTAGATTTTCTTTGTTACCTTTCAACTCATGGAAGAAAAGCCCTCCGGATATAAATTGCAAAGCACCAAACAATATGATGACCGTCATCAATCCAGTCACTATTTTCATTCGGTTAAACATGTTTTCCCTTTTTTACAATAGATCGGCATGGCTCTGTTATCGGCATAACTAAACGGAACTTTACTGATTGAATAAAAGAAATTTGAATATTTTTTATGACAGTCATTGGAAGGGATAAAAAGAAAAAATAGCTGCCATCTATCTATGGTGGCAGCTATAAGTTTGACAACTAATTTTTAGCCACTGAATCTACCAGAGCCATCTCTTCACTGTTAAGCAACTTCTCAATATCCACCAGAATCAGCATGCGATCATCAAGTGAACCCAATCCAGTCAAATACTCAGTAGACAATGTCACGGCAAATTCTGGAGCCGGACATATTTGTTCAGCTTTGAGCGATAAGACATCTGAAACACCATCAACAACAATGCCAACTACACGGTTTAACAGATTCAAAACAATCACAACGGTATTATCATTATAGGTAACAGTTTCCTGAGCAAATTTAATTCTCAGATCAATAATAGGAACGATAACACCGCGCAGATTGGTTATTCCTTTAATGAACGCAGGCGTATTCGCGATACGAGTGACGTGATCATAGCCACGGATCTCCTGCACTTTGAGTATTTCAATACCGTACTCTTCATCACCCAAGGTAAAAACCAGATATCCTTCTCCAGCAGTTTCTCCTGACAATTTATTAAAAGCTTCTATGGCCGACATGATCTTACCTTTTACTGTGAGATTGACTATTTTTCTATGGGGCAAGCCCACTCAGTGCTTATTTTTTTCTGATAATTCAGCTTTGCTGATTGCCAGTTGGTCATGGTTGAGTTGCTGCAATGCAGAAACATCAATAATCAGTGCCACACTGCCATCTCCCATAATTGTAGCAGCGGAGATCCCCGGTATTTTGCGGTAGTTACTTTCGATATTTTTCACAACTACCTGATGCTGCCCAACTAACTGGTCAACCAGTAAGGCATAACGTCGGCCAGCACTTTGTACAATCACAACGATTCCTTTAGTTGGATCTGTTTTTGCGCCAGAAATATCAAAGACTCGATATAGTTTAATCAGTGGCAAATATTCGCCTCTAACATGAAGTAATTTTTCATCACCAGCTAGTGGATAAATATCTTCTTCCTGTGGCTGAAGAGAACTCACTACTGCACCTAATGGCAAAATAAACACTTCCTCATTAACTTTCACTGACATACCATCAAGGATTGCCAATGTCAGAGGTAACAAAATCCGTGTAATTGTCCCTTTACCGGCTTGGAAGCTAATCTGGATTTGTCCTCCCATTTCCTGAATATTTCGCTTAACCACGTCCATTCCCACACCGCGACCAGACACATCTGTCACAACTTCAGCAGTGGAGAAACCGGGAGCGAAAATCAGCATAGCAACCTCTTCGTTACTCATGTTTTCACTGACTGACAACCCTTGTGACATTGCTTTAGCTAGAATCTTCTCACGATTTAAACCAGCACCATCATCCACAACTTCGATACAGATATTTCCGCCCTGATGCTCAGCAGAGAGGGTCAACTTACCCGTTTCGGGTTTGTCTGAAGCGAGTCGAATTTCAGGTTCTTCAATACCATGATCAAGGCTGTTACGGACCAGGTGAGTCAGTGGATCAATAATGCGCTCGATTAAACTCTTATCCAGTTCAGTAGAACTACCAACCAAAGTCAGATCCACTTTCTTATTCAGTTTGCCAGCAAGATCCCTGACTAAACGCGGGTAACGGCTGAACACATATTCCATTGGCATCATGCGAATAGACATAACAGACTCTTGCAAGTCTCTGGAATTTCGCTGTAACTGAACCATACAATTTAATAAATCGCCATGTGAAGTCGGTTCAAGATCGTTGCAATGCTGTGCCAGCATAGATTGTGTAATAACTAATTCACCAACCAAATTTATAAGCTGATCAACCTTCTCAACCGCAACTCGGATGCTGGAAGATTCTGCTCGTTGACGTGGTGAACCGGCCTGTGGCATGGGTGCCGGACGCCCGACAGGTGGTGTAGAACTTTTTTCCGGCACAGTGGATTTGACTTTAGCTGTATCTTTGTTTTTAACTTCATCTTTTGGTTCAGCTACCGGCAAGAAAGTTATCTGCTCCGGTTCAATAACAAAACAGAGCACGGCTGTAATATCGTCCTCTGTAGCTGATGTTACCAGTGACGCTTCAACACTATCTCGAGTCTGTTCCGCATCATAAACCTCCCCCAAATTACCCAGTTCATCAAGCATTAAAGAAACTTCACGCTCTTTTAGACCTGAAAGATGAACCCGAACTCTACCTTGTTGGTTTTTGGCCGCATCAGGTTCTGGTTTTAATTCTGGCTCGGATTCAGGTACCTGTGATGTCGCCACCGGTACGGCGGACTCAACCTCACCGTCATTGTCTTTCTGTACTTCTAATGCAAGCTGGCGCAATGTCTCACAGATGTAGGTAAAAGCACTTTCATCCGGCTCCTGAGAACTTTTATAGGCATCCAACTGTTGCTGCATAATATCTTTCGCTTCCAAAAACAAGTTGATAATATCAGTTGTCAGACTCATTTCATCTCGTCTGGCACTGTCTAACAAATTTTCCAGAACATGTGTAGTTTGCTGTAGTTTGATAAAACCAAAAGTCGCAGCTCCGCCTTTTATTGAGTGCGCACTACGAAAAATAGCATTCAACTGTTCTTGATCTGGCGCATTTGGATCGAGCTGCAATAAATGCTGCTCCATATCCTCAAGCAATTCGTCTGCTTCATCAAAAAAGGTCTGATAAAACTCAGTAATATCCATTGTTACTTTGTCACCTTAGTCGGTATCACGATTAGGCTCAGCACTCGGTGATACTGGTTGAGCCGATATTGTGATTTCATTGGATTGTTGTGATGACCCACTCTCAGCCGAATCCTTTCCAATCGCCTCGTGAATTTCCTTACTATCATTAATAATCAAGGAATTGCTACCGGTATTTTGCTGTTCAATTCGCTCTTCCGCTTGCTTATTGAGCACTAAAATACTTATGCGACGGTTAACTGGTGAACTAGCATCTTCCTGTTTCAGGCGAACAGTTGAAGCCATACCGACCACCCGCAGAATCTTTCCTTCATCCAATCCACCTACCAATAGTTCTCTACGTGAGGCATTCGCACGATCTGCGGACAATTCCCAGTTACTGTAGCCGCGTTCACCATTAGCATATCTCAAATCATCTGTATGACCGGACAGACTAATTTTATTTGGAATCTCGTTCAGGATTGGCGCGATAGCCCGCAAAATATCTCTCATATAACTTTCAACTTTTGCACTACCAACCATAAACATTGGCCGATTTTCCCGGTCAATAATCTGGATACGTAATCCTTCATCCATCATGTCGATTAACAAGTGTGGACGTAATGCTTTAAGGCGGGGGTCAGTAATAATTAACTGATCGAGTTGCTCATGCAGTCTGTTTAACTTACGTGCTTCATCATTAGCTTCAACAACTTCAGCCTGACGAAGAATATCACCTTCCTGATAAAGCACATCCTGCCCTCCCCCAGGAATAGGATTAGAGCTATCGCTACTACGTTCCCCTTTATTTATTGCAACTTGCAATGGAGTACGGAAATATTCTGCAATGCGGGTCAATTCCTGCGGGCTGGAAATTGCCAACAGCCACATAACCAGAAAAAATGCCATCATGGCGGTCATAAAGTCAGCATAGGCAATTTTCCATGAACCACCATGATGCTTGGTGTCATTTCTTTTACGTCTTTTTACCCTAATGACAGAGACGTTTCGTGCCCTCATATTTGTTCTTCAGCTTCTTGCTGGACAGGTACTTTCACCCGGCGAACATGTTCCTCCAACTCAGTGAAAGAAGGACGATCTGTGAGGTATAAGGTCTTACGACCGAACTCAACAGCAATCTGAGGAGCATAACCATTCAGGCTTGATAACAACGTTACTTTAATGCACTGCATCATTTTGATGTGCTCACCACTGCGCTGGCGTAACAGTGTTGCAAGTGGAGAAATAAAGCCATATGCCAGCAAAATACCAAGGAATGTTCCAACCATTGCATGGGCAATCAGTGCACCAAGTTCTCCTGCCGGACGATCTGCCGAACCCAAAGCATTAACAACCCCCATAACAGCAGCAACAATGCCAAAAGCAGGAAGTGAATCACCAACCATCATAAGACTGGTTGCTGGGATCTCACTTTCCTGCTCATAAGTTTCAATTTCTTCATCCATCAAGGCTTCAATTTCATGAGGATTCATATTGCCACTTACAATCAACCGCATGTAGTCGGTGATAAAATCCATCAAATGCTTATCCTTAAGCAAACGCGGATACTGGGTGAAAATATCACTCTGCTGAGGGTGTTCAATATCTCGTTCTAACGCCAAGACACCATGCTGGCGGGATTTTGCTAGCAACCGGAAAAGCAAAGCCATCAGATCCATATACATCGCTTTATTATATTTGGATCTACGCATTATCTTTGGCAAAACACGCAATGTTGCCTTAATCGCTTTTCCGTTGTTACCAACAATGAAAGCGCCGATACCAGCACCAGTGATAATTAAAAATTCAGCGGGTTGATAAAGTGCGCCCAAATGACCACCTACAATCAGGTAACCACCGATTACCGCACCAAAAACTACGATATATCCTAAAAGTACTAACACGCGATATCCTTTAGCTAAGTTGGTGAGCGGATGGGAAGTTGAACAGTTTGAATCCAGAATAGTGACAATTTCAATACAGGTTACAGGAAGAAAAGTATAAATCTGTAACCTGTAGGAATGATTTCCCATTTAAATTCACATTGCGCGCTGAGCAAGTCCATCCAGCAGTTGTGAACTAGTATCGGCAGATTGAGAGGAAAGTTTACGTTTTTTTACTGCACGTGATGGTGGTTGGCAAAGGCTACAAACAAAGCTATTTACAGGTTGATGAGCATGGGTAATAAAAGTTCCTCCGCAAGTACGACATTGTGAAGGTTGCAACATGCCACTGTCCACAAAACGTACCAAAGTCCAGGCACGAGTCAGTGCCAAAACAGGTGCGTCCCCTTCTATAGGAGGACATTGTTCAAGATAGAGCCGATAAGCTTTAACAACTGCCTCTACACCGTCACAATAACCACTCTTGAGTAAAAAGCGATAAGCATTGTAGAACATTGATGAGTGAATATTCTGTTCCCAAGTCATAAACCAATCTGTTGAAAAAGGCAGCATTCCTTTGGGCGGGGGACTTCCCCTCAATTCTTTATAAAGCTTAATTAATCGCCCTCTGCTCAGTTGTGTTTCACTTTCAAGCATTTGTAACCGCGCGCCCAAAGTGATGAGTTCCATTGCAAGCTGTATATCCTTCGCTTCTTGAACTATACTTTTCCCGGCCATCTCTATGCTCTTTTCTTCACTGAAGTATCGTCTTTCGAAGATAACTGCTGAAATAAATGAGTAGATAACAAAATGCCTGTGTGTATTTGTTGCAAATCATCTACCCGAGATTCCCTGGTAAGCTGCTGAATAGTTTCACTGTCTTCGAACCGGAAATTACAGACTAATTGATTAGTCTCGGCAAGCTTTACCAACTGAGGTAATGTCAATTCAGACAACGTATCAGCCATAGAATCGCTAATACCTAAACGGAACATCGCTGATGCTTTTTCATGGTTAATTAATCGCTGAGCTAAAAGCAGATACGATAAATTTATGTCATAAATATGTTTGAGCAATTCAACCGTACTCATTTCTCTATCCCGTCCGATTACATTAAAAAATCAGTTTAGTGTTCGAAAAACCACTCGTGACAAAATTCCTAAAATAGCTTAGGGATTAATAATCTCTTACATAACTAAAATATACAGGCTTAGTCAGAGTAGTAACCATCCTTTGTATTACTTTTGATTCGTCCAACTTCAAAAATATTACGGTAGTGAGTTGCAAAAGTATTATTGCGTTACCTGATATAACATTTTTTACTGTCGATTAAGAATATTCTTAATGCAGGACAACTTTACTCCTGAATCATCAACTTATACAACGGAAAGAAGCCGCCATTTTAAATACTATGTGACATAACTCACAAAAATAAAGTCTTTTAATATGTATTTAATCGATGAATTGCTCATTAACCATTCAAACAATTAAATAAAATCCGAAATCCCAATTTTAATAAGTTAAATTATCTAAATAAAAATATTAGATATATTTTTTGATTTTATACGATCTATTAAACTTATAAATTTAAAATAACGATAAAAAATCCTACCCTTAGTCAAACAATCGATAAAAAAACCAGTTTTATCTCTAGGTAATAAGTGTAAACAATAATCTTATTCTGGGATCTGACATCTCCATTTGCACGATAAAACTGATTAAATTTATGTGAAATTTCGTTACAAAAAAGATGCTGGTATGATCACTTTTAGTTTAGATTTGTACTTTTTTCAACCTCAGGGCTTAACTAAAAATGTGTACCACCATTCACAGATAACACTAACCATACAAAAATAGCATAAAATACAGTAAGATAATGCATAAAAAAACAACTATAACAGCATTTTATTGCTGGCATAGTAACCAATATCTAGTATAGAGATAATCCCAAAAATCAATCCATTTTGCTTCATTACAGTCCAATCACCAGAAACAATCATTAACAAAACTTATCAAAAATCATATTTTGTAATGTCATTACACGCAAAATACTTTTGTTAATTACTTTACCCTTTTCACCTTTAATTTTTATTTTTCATTATAACTCATTAGCTAAATTTACACATTATCTATATATATATTCTAAAAGCATTAGGTATTTTAAATAAATTATGGTTATTTATTAGCCTATGAATCATTTTAAAATTCCATTAAAGCACATAATAGTAGAAATAAAAATTTTCAAGCCATATAAATATATAACCCCATTAAATATAAATCACAAATGACATCACCATTCTTTATAAAATTCAATAAAAATATAATTCATACATTAACTTTCAATATAAATAATATAAGTCATTTCAGAATTCATATCCTTATAATACAAATTAAATAAAATACTAAAAGACATTTTTTCTACTTTTCATTATTTCATATAATATTTACGACTCTCATCCCAAAAACATTTTTTATACGTGTAAAAAACGCAAATAAGGTTGCCATTAACAGATATCGTAGATTTCATTTTTTAAAATCATAATTATGGATAAAAATAATTAATTGAGATTTATTGCCAAAATAGCCAACAGTAATAGAATGATAAGAAACCCCAATACCATTCCTTACCAGAGAAATAATGTTAATAATCATTATTAATAAAAACACTATGATATTTTTATGAAAAATATGGTCTTGAGTAAAAATTTATTTTCCCATATAAATAGTAATGACAATTTTTCAAACAATTATAACTGTTCATCAAACATGGAAAATAATGCAGCAACTGATTACAGCCTCATCTCATCACAGAAAATATTCTCAGGGCAAAGATTCCATACTCATTAGTTCAACAAACAAGGTGCAAGGAATATAGATATCGAGAATCATTATCAATTATGTAACCAATAACACTGGAAATGCCATTGCAGTTTGGATAAAAGACACTCCCCTCATGCACAATATATAAACAATAAATTCTTGAAAAAGTTACCATTTAATACACTAAGTTGGTAGAAATGCAACTCAAAAAACAACATTTTTTACTGAGATAACGTATAAAATCAACATATATATCGATATACCGAGAATTAAACAAAGTCTCTTTATCAATACCACAAAACATCTAATATTTTTAGAATCTCATTTATAAAATTTTATCAGGTGCATTTTATCTCAATGATAAAGAAGGCTACGAAATATCATACATTAGATCTTGTACTAGTAAATGAATGTCCCCCATTGACAAAAATGGAATAAAGGTACCATCAAAAAACATTACCAGGTCTGAACTTACCGTTATATTCAAGTAGTTGATGATATTTCCATTCGTCTATCTTCCCTTAACTATCCAGCTCATCCAATCCCCTCAAATTTTTATCAAATCAGGTAATATCTATCGCTTTTTCTGATATATCTGTACTTGTACTAACAAAAATTCCAACATCAGCGTATCTCAATACCTCAGTATCATTAACGTCATCACCAGAAAAAAACTGTATGCCTGTTATTTTATAACATAGGACTCTTACAATACGCAGTTTGTCAAATATCGATTTTATTCCATTTCACTTTTCAGGATTTCAGCGTACATCGAATCAGTTTGTTAGGTTGTTAAAATAGCTTTGGCATCTAATCCTAGATCATGACAAATTATGACAGTAATAGCAGAATTATCTTCGGTAAGAATTTTTGCTATTACTCTACTCTCTCTTAATGCATAAACAGAAGAGGCTGCTCTCTTCTCTACCAAATCAAGAAAAATCCGTTCCCCTTGTAATATCGCCGATCTTTCTCATCAGAAAGCAACAAACATTTCTACTTTATCATAGGATAAATATCGAGCTGCTAAAAATTAATACTCTGAAATTTTGTCTGATAGTAACCATTAACTAGTACCATTATTTTTTCACGGCATTCTCCATCAAGCAGAATTATTATCTATTTTACTCTTATATAAGAACAAACTTAGATCATTTCTTCTACAATACCTTTGCAGGTTAATTGATATTTTCTCTAAAAATCCCGCACAGAAATAGATAACCAATACCGAACAAAATAAAATGTCAACTCATCAATTTTTCTGTACCCGTGCATAATAATACTGCATCGTTCCCCGCTTCCCTGTAAAACCAACAATCAATAATACCGCCAGAAATTATTTCCAGTATAAAGCGAATTTATAACCAACGCCCCCCACGATAAAAGTAGTCTGAAATCTACCACTAATAATCAATAGATTTAACCGTAACAATAATAACCGCTGGACAGTACCACTGTTCACATTTGACTCAAATGGTAGCCAGAACACAATATTGTCTGACACAATATATTTGATAGATATTTAGGGTTGGGATATGCAATACTATGACTTAACCACTATTGCCTTGATCACAGGTTTCACCGCTTGCTCGAAAAGTATTCTTATCAAAACGTTAACAAATCACCTAACCACAATCGTTCTGATGATGACATCCATAAAATTTGCTTTCTTTGATTGTTACCAATATCACCAACATATTAATAAAACCTACTGATGAAGTATTCATCTTATTATTAGAGAAAAAATTTCACATAGTTTCTTAATTACGCGTTGCCTAACAGAGAAAAGACTTAGTAGGCAACGCTCCATTTGTTTCATGTGACAAAAGGCAATTCATCAACAATGGCACTTTTTTTAGACTAAATTATTATTACCTTATATCAATAATTTTCAGACCTATAGTTCAGAAGCAATTTTCCAGTTTATTGAGCTAACGCTCTTTTCCAGACTCATGCGACAAACAATCGCTTCTATCTCTTTTTGCTCAGTCGATGTTGCTAATATTTCAATACACACTTCGAGTTTTCCAGGTTGAATCATATCAATGAAACTCAGTGATTGTAATCTCACTGCCACGCCATTTAGAGCTTGCAACACTAAAGTTCTAACCAGAATTCCGTCATTACTATCGCATACTAAGTGAATTCTATAACACTGTACCAAATCAGTGACCTGTTGTTTGGGTTGTAAATTAATACGCTGAGCAGCTTCACGTAATAATATATTCGCGCAAAGAATAATAACCGTCGCTATCGCAGCCAGCCAATATTGCCCAAGACCACATAACACACCAATTCCGGCAGAACACCACAAAGTTGCTGCAGTATTTAACCCACGAATATTCATACCTTCTCGCATAATGACACCTGCGCCCAGAAAACCAATACCTGAAACAACCTGAGCAGCAATACGACCAGCACTATCTGGAGAAGTTGTTATCGAACTAAGAATAAAAACTGCAGCACCAGTCGCAACTAATGCATTCGTTCTTAAACCTGCCATACGCTGACGCCATTGACGCTCAGCGCCAATTAATGCACCAAAACACATAGCTGATAATAAATGGAAGACAAAAGGAGTTATTAACATGACATTCTCCATATAACTAAATGGATAAGTAATCATGTGCATTTATTTTGCACACAGAAATTTGTGCTGAATGTTTAATTCAGCATTATTTTCTGTACATACCTGGAGGTAATAAGGTGTAAATGTATAACAACATAATAAAAACCCAATATATTATTCTTCGCTACTCTACCGAGTACCAAATAATACCGTGTTTTAGGTAAGTACAGCTCAGATATTTTGAGAGGCACCGCCCACCTTGTTTGGCAAGCAGCAAATCGGGAGGAAATTAACAGCTTACCATCTTATTTTTTATTTAACCGAAAATTTTGACTGTCCAATGATAATTTCTCCAATGAAATTTGCACGAAGTATAATCAGGAGTAGTTAATAAGTAAAGGGGGATATTGCTATAACAAAGAAAAAGCCCGCCACTACCAAAATAGTGACGGGCTTGAAAATCATTCAGGCAATCAGATAGCAGTTACGTTTGCTGCTGCTGGGCCTTTAGCACCATTTTCAATGGTGAATTCTACGTTCTGGCCTTCTGCCAAAGTTTTGAAGCCGTTACCCTGAATGGCAGAGAAGTGAACGAATACGTCTTTGCTACCGTCAGCTGGGGTGATGAAACCGAAGCCTTTAGACTCGTTGAACCACTTCACTTGACCTTTCATTTTGTCAGACATTGTGACTTTCCTATATATCAAAAAAATTTTGCCACCATGGGCATGTATTGGCCAGTTATCAGCTATTACTTATGGAGGCACTAAGAAGGAAACGCGTCAACAAAGGCTATCTCAGGATAACACTTACACATAACTCATTAACTCAAGATGTCGTACATAAAGTAGGTCTGTTTATCAGGCCGGCAGCATTAACGCATGATAGAAAAGGAATAGCAACCTTTTTATGCATTCGTGTTTTAAAAAATACGGTTAAGCTCACTATTAGAACAATAATACAACAAGTAAAGCAAATTAGTTATAAATTTTTTTGATTTATTCAACCATTATCTTAATGAAAGCGTTAGGATTAATCTCAGCCAATAACAGATCATAGATTAAAGTAAAACAACTGATCTACGTAAGATCATCTACCTCATGCTAACCTTAAGAACCGATAACTATGAAAACATTCCACTTTTCCTTCATCTACTCAGGTTAATATATGAATATCATTAAACAGATACTGATTCGGGACCTTGAACGAATTAACATTGAAGAACAGCGTGATGGCAAACCTCGCTTTAACAGCCAGTTTCTCAGCAACCACCCTTACCTTTTCCTGGCTATGCTCATCTCTTATCTGTTTCTCGCTGTACTTATCTGGTACGCCCCATACTTTGGTTTATTTTCACTGCTAGCCTTTACTGTACTCTTCATTGTTATGGCTACTGTTCTGCTATTTGAAATCAAACCTGTATATCGGTTTGATGATATTGGTGTGCTTGATCTACGGGTATGCTACAACGGTGAGTGGTTCACCAGCGAAAAAATATCAGACCATGCTCTCAAAGAGATCTTTTCTCATCCCCATGTTCCGTTAACAATGAAAGATGAAATCAAACGTATTATGAAACTGAAAGGTGAAATATATTTTTATGACGTTTACATAATGGCATTTTCTGAACAGTCAGACAAAACACCACCACCGCCGATGATGAATAAAAGTACTCAATTTCAATAAAATAGCATAGTTATAACACAACATGCTCATATGACGAACAAACAATAAAATTGTAAGACTTTTTGCGTTGACAGTGTCTCAGTTCATCGCTAGTATTCGCCTCGTTCTCAGGAATGATTCCTCCATAGTTCAGTCGGTAGAACGGCGGACTGTTAATCCGTATGTCACTGGTTCGAGTCCAGTTGGAGGAGCCAAATTCAAGTCTAGAGATGCTAACAGGAATCTCTGGTACTATCAGACAGATAGTCTGTACGAAAGCCCAATGAAAATTGGGCTTTTTTGTTTATAAAATAGCACATTTAGGGGTACTGGGGTGATTAGTCCAAAACTACTTTATAAATTCTCTCTTTAGATTTATGCAGTATATTTACTTCGCCAACAAGTTCTACTTCGTAATGAATTATTACCCGACCATTACCGATATAATTAAAGAAATCAATTCCACCTGGCTGACCATCGGCATTTACTTCAGGATTAATTACCCCCAACCGGACAACATTATCTTCATTGGCTACTAAAGATTCTATCTTTAATACTAACTCGCCTACATCCTGATTATCATCAGAATAACCTCTTATATGAACTGTACCTTTTTTTAACTCCTTATCTTTAAGTTTAACATCGCTAACCATAATATTGATGTCATACTCAATAATACTCTCACCAATTGGTCGGCCTCTAGTTTCATCATATTCATCAATATAAGGCATTTCCAGATCACGGCGAACCTGAACTGTTCCAGGGTCTTCATCAAGTTCTACAACTATATGCTGAACAGTAGAAAATTTAGCACTACCACTTTCACTAATAGTATAATAAACACTGTTGTGTTTACCGTTAGTAAGAAGATCACTTTTCACAGACAAGCTGCGGATATCATTGCTATCCTGAGCGTTTGGGACAGAAACAATAGTATCATCAAAAATAAATTTTACTTCATGATTTTTCAGAATATTAGAGTCAACAAAAAGTACTTTAACTCCTGACTTTATATCATTGCTATCAATTATATTATCATAATTTGCCGGATATATAGGTGCTGATAATCCCACTGACTTCAGTTTGAATCGATCCAGAACAGCTTCCGCAACCACATTACCACTAGCATCAGTTACTTCCGCAACAAACTTAATTGTGGCATTAACTTTTTGATCTGTTTTAATTTTTACTAAAATTTCAGATGCCCTGCTAATAGAGTCGAATACGTTATTGTTATTTACAATTTCATATTCGCCTTCACTCAAACCATGTACTGAAATTTTACTTTTGTAATTATCTAATGATACAGAATAATCATCATCTTTTAGAACTATAAACAATCGTAATGGAACGTCAAACCAATCTTTATGTGAAACCCAGTTAGTTACATCAGTATTAATTAAGAACTTCATGACTTTTCCTCATTTTGTATAAAAAATACAGAAAAATTAGCCACTCTTTTCTGGAAAAATATTATTTACTTTATTGCATCTTATATACAAATATAAAATAACCATTAATTTAATAACATATTAACCCATTAACATTAGATAAAACTTCATTATCAACGGATAACTACTTTCCTTAGACTAATACTATGCTTTCCAATTTATTGTTGAAATAATGAATTACTCTTTCAATTAATAATTATAGACGATAAAATCCACTAATAAATATCAAAAGACAATGCGCACTCTATTAAAAAATAAAATAGGAAGATTGGCAACAAATATAAACCCCCCTATAAATAACATTAAAAAATAATTAAAAATATATTTCATCATATTTTTAATATCCACAGTTAATTATCTTTTAAATAAAAAAATAGATAATATTCCCTCTACCTAACTATCATAGATAAATATTAATTAGTATTGGTATTTCCTGTCCCAAAAGATTTAATTGACTAAAAAATAACAAAGAAACGCCATTTTGAACACCAGTTAATCAATCAAACTCAATTTGCACTTTTCCCCTTTGACAAGCCTAAAATACCCAGCTATTATTCGCCTCGTTCTCAGGAACGATTCCTCCATAGTTCAGTCGGTAGAACGGCGGACTGTTAATCCGTATGTCACTGGTTCGAGTCCAGTTGGAGGAGCCAAATTATGAAGAGCCCGCTTAGTGCGGGCTTTTTGCTTTTCTAACTTACACTACCGCTCTTACAACCCAACATTCAATATAATAATGCTATTCAACCTACACTCCTAGCATACAATTCCTGCAACCAGCCATTGTTTAGCACAAAAACAGATCAACAAGTTCAGTTTACCAGCAAACAAACCCTATTTGTTGTTTTCTGCTTTGACAAAGCAGAAGTGTACCGTTAATATGCACCCCGTTGTGAAGGAGTTCCTCCATAGTTCAGTCGGTAGAACGGCGGACTGTTAATCCGTATGTCACTGGTTCGAGTCCAGTTGGAGGAGCCAACTTCATATCATTTTACCCTCATGCTTCATTTTTTCCTGTTTATAAGAAAATCCACCTCTGGTTACCCTAGTCTAATTGATTTGGATGGAACTTTCTCTGAAAGTTACATTCATCAATAGCTATTTAATCTTTTTCACTTTATTATCCATTCCCGGCTTGAACATGCTGAATTCAGCACTTGTCTTTTCTATTATATATACTGGAGCCGGTTTCATGACCACTGAATCATATACAATAAAAATCCGCCGCCCTGATGACTGGCACATTCATTTCCGTGATGGTGAAATGCTAAAAACCGTCGTTCCTTATACCAGTCACTATTTTGGCCGAGCTATCGTCATGCCTAATCTGCTTTCTCCGATAACAGAGGTTGGTAGTGCCAAAGCCTATAGAGACAGAATATTGGCAGCTATCCCTAAAGGGCACAATTTTCAGCCTCTTATGACTTGTTACCTCACTGATTCTACCAACAGTTCCCAAATAGAGGTCGGTTATAAAGAAGGAATTTTCATTGCCTGTAAGCTCTACCCTGCCAACGCCACAACCAATTCAAGCCACGGTGTCTCTGATATTAAGAACATTTATCCACTACTAGACGTTATGGAAAAACTGGGGATGCCTCTGCTCGTCCACGGTGAAGTTACTACTTCTCATATTGATATTTTTGACCGTGAAGCCCGTTTTATCGAACAAGTCATGGAGCCATTACGTAACCAGTTTCCCACACTGAAAGTCGTGTTTGAACACATAACAACCAAAGAAGCAGTGCAATATGTACTGGAGGGTGATGACAATCTAGCAGCAACATTAACGCCACAGCACCTAATGTTCAACCGCAACCATATGCTGGTTGGTGGTATCCGTCCAAACCTGTATTGCCTGCCCATTCTGAAACGCCATGTTCACCAAAATGCTTTACGCACAGCCGTCGCCGGTGGATGTGATCGCTTCTTCCTAGGTACAGACTCTGCACCACATGCACAACATAAAAAAGAATCATCTTGTGGTTGTGCTGGCGTATTTAATGCCCCATCAGCATTACCTGCTTACGCAACAGTATTCGAAGAAATAAATGCATTACAGCATTTTGAAGCCTTCTGTTCTCTTAATGGCCCTAAATTCTACGGATTACCCGTTAACGAAGGCTTTGTCGAACTGACTCGCAAATCTTCTACGGTCATTGAACACATTGATTGTGGCAATGAAAGGCTTATTCCGTTCCTGGCTGGCGAAGATGCCCGTTGGGAAGTAAAAATAGCAGACTGATATACGTGGGGATGGTTATCATCCCCACGTATATACCCAATAGATTTCAAATTGCAGCGCGACGGCAAGTGAACGCCTCCCCAGGAGCATAGATAACGATGTGACTGGGGTAAGTGAAAGCAGCCAACAAAGCAGCAACTTGAAGGATGAAGGGTATAGTTATCAACCTACCAACGAGCCGGGTAATAATTCCTAACAAAAAACCTTCTTACTTTTATTAAAAAGCATATACTAATAATGACTCATTCAGGAATGAGGTAGTTTGCTCTTAGTCAATGATATTAATAATTAATGCGGCGATCTGATTAGGAGGTTTTATGGGCAGTAAAGATGAAGTTATTCAAACGCATCCTGTTGTAGGTTGGGATGTCAGTACGGTTGATACGTATGATGCAGTGATGTTACGCCTTCACTACTTGTCCTCCCAAGATCAAGCACCAGAACATGTCATGGTAGACCGAACCTTATGGTTGACAACTGACATTGCAAAGCAATTGATATACATCCTCCAGGCAGGAATTGAAAAGATCGAATCCTCTGAATACAGCGATCTGAACTATATTAAGCACTAATCTTAAACTCGGACACCCAAACAAGTGGGTGTCCAGCTTGGAGGTACATTGATTCACCTCAACGATTTTATCTGGAATACTATACCATTAGATAATAATTTCGGATTAATCTGACTTTATTATCGCAATTGCCGAGTTGACTCTTAACAGATAAGGCGTTTATTGTGAACTCCGCCCAACAGGAACAGGGATGTACAATAATGAAAATCTTAGTAGTTGAAGAATGCTATTATACCCGTTCAGGTATTAGTGAGTTTTTAAAGAAAAATGACAACATTGAGGACATTGAAATCGCTAACTGTTCTTCAATTAACGAAGCTATAGATATTATAAATCGTTTTTCTCCTGACATTGTTTTAGCTAACCTGTCTCATTATTGTCACCATGCCAGTTACTGCTCTAATTTACATAAATTTATTACCCTTTTAGATAATACTCGTATCTATATATACCTTAATAATCCATATCCTTACTGTGATAACTATATTATATTGAAAAGTAATGTTTTTCTTCTAACAAAGAGAAATCTTCCCTATTTACTTAACAAACTGGGTAAAACAACATTACAGGAAATTCAGAAATACCGTGAAAAAACTGATGAATGTTGTTCTATTTTCAGTCCACAAGAACATAAGATAATTAACTACTGGATGAAAGAAGTTCCAAATTATCAGATATCCCAAAAATTAAGGATCAGTAATAGTACAGTATATTCTCATAAAAGGCATATTGCAGAGAAAATCAATGTACGTAATAGAATTGAATTCTGTTTTATCTACAACGTATTTAAATATCTCTATTAAAAAATCTATTACTAAAAATAAACTGGCACATTAATCTCTATGCCAGTTATTAGTATTATTACTTAGTTACCTGCAACGAAGGAATATTCAATCCATCCTGTTGGCGGTGCCGAGATTTATTAAATATTTTAGCCCCATTTTCACGGCCAGCCCGACGAACACGTTGTTCTGTTTCTGGTAATCTAACTTCTTCCCTACATGTTTCACTGCAACAGCCTTCAAATTTATCTACACATTCCGAACACTGAATAAATAACAAGTGGCAACCATCGTTTTTGCAATTAGTATGGCTATCGCAAGGTGTACCACATTGATGGCAATGAGCGATCACATCATCTGAGATACGTTCTCCCATCCGCTCATCAAATACAAAGTTCTTACCAATAAAACGTACCGGCAATCCCTGTTCCCTGGCTTTACGGGCATATTCAATAATACCGCCTTCTACGTGATACACTTTTTTAAAACCATTATGCAACATATAAGCACTGGCCTTTTCACAACGAATACCACCTGTACAATACATCACAATATTCTTATCTTTATTATCCTGCAACATTTCTACTGCCATTGGCAATTGATCGCGGAAAGTATCGGACGGAATTTCAATTGCATTTTCAAAATGCCCTACTTCGTATTCATAGTGATTACGCATATCAACAAATAGCGTATCAGGATCATCCAGCATCTGGTTAATCTGCTCTACCTTAAGATATTCACCCGTTTTTGATGGATCAAAAGTTTCATCTTCAATTCCATCAGCGACGACACGATCACGTACTTTCATACGCAAAACCCAGAAAGATTTCCCATCATCATCAAGTGCAATATTCAATCTCAGATTATCTAAAGCAGGATCAATGGAATACAATAAAGCTTTCAACGCTTCCATATTATGGGTTGGCACACTTATCTGCGCATTGATCCCTTCTTTGGCAATATAAACCCGGCCAAATACTGCAAGCTCGGTAAATTGTTGATAAAGATTATTACGAAAAGCCAAGGGATCTAATATATTAAAATATTTATAAAAAGAGATGGTAGTACGGGGCTTAGTCTCCGCTAGCATACGTGCTTTCAGCTCTTTATTAGAAATGCGGTTATGTAACACTGGCATGGTGTACTTTCCTAAATGATAAGTCATAAGAGTGGATATATAAGTGATGGCCTCCGCCATCAAATGTATACCTGTTATCTTTCAAGTTGCCTCTTTGTTGGCTGCACTCACTCACCCCAGTCACATAGTTTGCTATGCTCCTGGGGATTCGCTCCCTTGCCGCCGCGATGCATTTTGAAATCCATAGGGTATATATGATAACGAAAATGATTTTCAACGAGTAGCAATTTATAACATGGTAATAGAAATAAGGGAGGAATCCATCCTCTCCTAATTGATTGCGAATTTATTTACAACAAACTGCCAGCAGCTTAATCCTCAAGGCTGAAACCAGTCATCAGCGCTTTCCCATGTCTCTTGTAGAATCTCTTCAATGATTTCCCTATCATCGGAAGTACCACCGCGAATAGACAGCCCATCACTACTTGCTAATTTCACATTAGTCTTAATATCAGGCCAACGATACTTAAGGCGTTTATCCAGTTCTACAGCCAGGGCAGGGACAGCACCTTTTGGCAACTTCTTAGATTTATTGATAGTCACTTCTACATGCATAACTTTTCCCTCAACAAACATCACTGTTTAAGCACACAGTAATATTGTCCATGCGAATTGTAAATAGCTTCTGCAGAACTATTTTAATGATTATTTATCAATAAGTTATAAATATCATTTTCGCAGACATCAAAACTGAATGATCAATTGAGTACACCATTATCTACCCAAAGAAGGTGGCCAGCAGTTTGACGGAATTGGTCAGAATATTATCCACCATCGATCTCATAAACATTTTAAGTCTGAAAACTTCGACATCTAACCAAAAGGTGTCACAATAGACATATTGTTTTATCCATATTATTGGAATTAAATAACCTGAGAATCCATGATACAAGCACCTTCTTTTCAACGTTCACTACTTCATCCTCGTTATTGGCCTACCTGGTTTGGTATCAGCCTGCTTTACTTATTGGTTCTGCTCCCCTATCCGGCTATTTACTGGATAGGCACCCGTCTGGGCAGATTCTCCATGCGTTTTCTAAAAAGGCGTGCAAAAATCGCCGAAAGAAATCTTGAGTTATGTTTTCCTGACATTCCACAGGAAAAACGTAACGAGATGTTAGTCAAAAACTTCGAATCTGTTGGCATGGGAATATTTGAAACGGGTATGGCTTGGTTTTGGCCGGACTGGCGAATAGAACGCTGGTTTAAAGTAACCGGACGGGAAAATATTCAGAAAATTCAGTCTACCGGACAAGGAATTATCGTTATTGGTATCCACTTCCTCACGTTGGAATTAGGCGCCCGAATTCTTGGCACGTTAAATCCAGGCATTGGTGTCTACCGCCCGAATGACAATCCAGTTATGGACTGGCTGCAAACATGGGGAAGATTGCGTTCCAACAAATATATGTTGGACCGGAAAGATCTTAAAGGCATGATCCGCTGCCTTAAAAATGGTGAAATTGTCTGGTACGCACCCGATCATGATTACGGCCCACGAAAAAGCGTATTTGCACCATTATTTGCGGTAGAACATGCAGCAACTACCACTGGCACCTCAATACTTGTACGTCTTGCCGATCCGGCAATGATCCCATTCACTCCCCGCCGTTTGCCTGACGGAAAAGGCTATGAACTCATTATTCAGCCAGCAGTAGATAAATTCCCAAAAAGTGATGAAGTGAAAGCTGCTACTTTTATGAACAAAGTCATAGAACGGGAAATCTTACAGGCTCCTGAACAATATATGTGGTTACATCGTCGCTTTAAAACTCGGCCTGAAGGTATGCCTTCGCTGTACGGTCAAGCTGATAGAACCCATTAAATACCCTCAACGGCTGTTTCTTCACTCAAGAAACAGCCGTGATAACTTTTGTGTACAATCCAATAATCCTTATTTTGTTTCAATATTGATGTTATGTATTTTAATCTGGTTTATCTCTGAATTTTATATAAAAAATCAAGATTAATATAAAACTGATCAATAAACACAAAGCTGACAATTAAACATCTTTACTTTCTTACTTTTTATTATCACCTTCAATGATTGGTCACTAAAACTAATATTTATATATTATGTAATTTTCAATTTAAGTTATTCTTATTGGTAAAAATTTTCCTAATGTAAATATAAGTAAGTCAATAGCCTTCACCTTTTTTTAATCAACCAGTGGTGAAAAATGAGATTTCTGTCGGATTTTTCTCTGAAAAATGAAATATAAAGTAAGAGGTATCCTGTCTACCAATAAAATTGGCCGGAAAATATGTTAAATATATATTAATAAGATAGGACGTCATTTAATAATAACGTGGCTTTTTTTGCTCCAGACCTAAATCTGAAAGAGCTTTTTAAAGGCTTTATTTGTCGCATACACCACACTCCTAGAGTGTAGTATTATAGGAAAACTTAGATGCAATCCTCCATTAACAATACAAAAAACCGAACCTTCTTCGGGCATCCTTATCCATTAAGTTCTCTGTTCTTTACCGAAATGTGGGAACGTTTCTCTTACTACGGCATTCGCCCACTTTTGATCTTGTTTATGGCAGCAACCATTTATGATGGTGGGATGGGTATTCCCCGGGAACAAGCATCTGCTATCGTCGGTATTTTTGCCGGGAGTGTTTATCTAACTTCACTGCCCGGCGGTTGGCTGGCAGATAACTGGTTAGGTCAACGTCGGGCAGTCTGGTATGGTTCTATTATTATTGCATTGGGGCACCTGTCCATCGCCCTTTCTGCTTTCTTAAGTCATCACCTGTTTTTTATTGGTCTACTGCTGATCGTATTAGGTACCGGGCTGTTTAAGACCTGTATCACAGTTATGGTCGGGACTCTGTACAAAAAAGATGACCCTCGTCGTGATGGCGGTTTTTCCTTATTCTACATGGGGATTAACATAGGTTCTTTTATCTCTCCACTGATTACCGGCTGGTTAATTCGTGACTATGGCTGGCACTTGGGTTTCGGTATCGGTGGACTGGGCATGTTGGTTGCTCTGTTAATATTCCGTTTCTACGCAATTCCCTCAATGCGCAGCTATGATAAAGAGAGTGGTTTGGACTCAAGCTGGGATCACCCCACAGGTAAACGTAAAAACGTCGGTAAATGGGTCTTTACTGCTGTTATCGCTATGATTGCTATTATTAATTTGCTAATCCTTGGTGTAATTCCATTCAATCCGGTAGCTGTAGCCAGTACGATGGTCTATGTGATCTCATCCTGTGTAACGCTTTACTTTATCTATCTGTTCCTGTTTGCCGGTTTGAGCAGTAGTGATCGTTCCCGTTTACTGGTTTGTTTTATTCTGCTGGTATCTGCTGCATTCTTCTGGTCTGCATTTGAACAAAAGCCGACTTCATTCAACCTGTTTGCCAATGATTATACAGATCGGATTGTGATGGGATTTGAGATCCCAACAGTATGGTTCCAGTCAATTAATGCACTATTTATTATTCTGCTGGCCCCAGTATTCAGTTGGTTCTGGCCTATGTTGGCCAAAAGTAATGCCAACCCTAGTAGCATCAGTAAATTTATTATTGGTATTTTGTTTGGTGCTGGTGGTTTTGGTCTGATGATTCTGGCTGCACAGAATGTACTAGCAACAGGTGAAACCGTTTCTCCACTCTGGCTGGTAGCAAGTATTTTATTGATGACACTCGGAGAACTGTGCCTCAGCCCTATTGGGCTTGCAACTATGACTCTGCTGGCACCATCCCGTATGCGTGGTCAAGTGATGGGCCTGTGGTTCTGTGCAAGTGCCTTGGGTAATCTGGCTGCTGGCCTAATTGGTGGACAGGTCCGCGCTGACCAACTGGACAACCTGCCTGATCTGTTCTCCCGCGTATCTCTAGCTCTGGTCATCTGTGCAGTTGTGTTGATGGTATTAATCGTACCAATACGTCGCCTGCTTAATAATGCTGACAAATCAGAGGCGAAAGCCCAGTAAATATTTAACTCACAATCAAGCCATCTGTTCATAAGATGGCTTAATTTATTTCAATATCTGAAAATATCATTTTGTCTTGCGCAACCGAGCAGGCGTACAACCATAATGCTGATTAAATGCAAATGTAAAAGCAGACTGGGAAGCATAGCCTGACAAAAATGCGATATCAGACAAAGATTTATAACTGTTAACCAATAAATTATAAGCGAATTTCATCCGGCATGTTTTCAAATAAGCCATTGGACTCATTCCCGTCGCGATAAAAAGTTTTCGGTGCAAAGTGCTGACAGATACCGCGCAAATATTGGCCATATCCATCACGGTCATTTTCTCATGTAAACACCCGGAAAGCCCCTGATTCAGTTTTACTATCAGCGCTGAGGATGAACTTATTTGTGGTAATTGCGCTAATAGCAAACGAGCAACATCAGCGTGGCTGGCTGGTGGTTGTGGATAATCGTACAACCATTTAATAAGAACAAGTGCAGATTCAGGTAATGGCTGCCAGAAAGAATCACCATATTGTAATTGCTCAAACTGCGTCGAAGGTAATTCCAGTACTAATTGCTGATTTTCACCACTGGCGAAAAAACTGTGCTTAGTATCAGGAGGGATTACAACAGCATTCCTGGAATTAACAACCCCTTGTTGCCCTTCTATATTTAATTCCAATTGCCCATTATAACCAAAAACAAACTGCCATAGCCCCTGATGGCTATGGCTGATAGTTTCAGCTGAATACTGACGCAAATGTAGTGAAGGTAATTGAACAACCATGTTTATCGCCGATAATTAAAATACATCCTATTTATTCGACAATAAACTAACACGGATCACAATAATTTATGACCATTTGGAACAGGAAGAGTAAATTCTGCGATCACCACCGCACCGTTTTCATCCATACTGCCCGTTAACAATACCTCTGATTTCACACCAGCAATTCGCTTTAGCAGAAAATTGCACACACAAAGAACCTGACGACCAACCAATTGTTCAGATGTGTAATGCACAGTTATCTGGGCACTTGAACTTTTAACACCCAGCTCGCCAAGATCAATGTGCAATTTATAGGCCGGTTTGCTGGCTTTAGGATTCAATTCTGCCGAAACAATTGTACCCACTCGCATATCGACTTTCTCAAAGTCAGCCCATTCAATCTGCTCCATATGTTCCTCTCCTTAATTATATGAAATCACTATATTCACATAACAGCAGAGGAAATTCTTTCGAAAGGCTGTCAACAATTATCGACAAACTGCCGGTTT
The DNA here is from genome assembly GCF_011189575.1 of Photorhabdus cinerea. Classification (GTDB taxonomy): domain Bacteria; phylum Pseudomonadota; class Gammaproteobacteria; order Enterobacterales; family Enterobacteriaceae; genus Photorhabdus; species Photorhabdus cinerea. The sequence goes on along the minus strand of NZ_PUJW01000011.1, from coordinate 15,229 downwards.
CTTCCGGCAGATCATTCAATTTACTATGAGATCTCTTTGGGTAGCGCTCATTCCCTATCAAAAAAGTTACTTCTCGTCATGCCGCCATTCTCTTTGATTTTAATCTCCCGTTCAATTTCCCGATTGAATCTCTTATTAACTTCATCATTAAACCTCCGACTCTCTTCCCAATTTGCAGTATATTTCTTTTCATATTTTTCTTGTTTTTCCTGCTCCCGCTTCTCTGCGGCTTGATTATCTGCAATGAGTTCATTAACATTCCAATGCTTAGATTTAAGGTTTTCTCGCTTCTTCAAATAGTCTGCCGATGGCTTATTATCAGCCGGAATCTCACTTTTGTAGTCAAAATTTAAGGCAAATACCTGGAAAGAAATTGCAGATAAAATGGCAAAAACGTAACGCGATCCTTTGATCATCCTATTGATCCCTCTTCAAAATCATAACTTCAAGTAATTATTAAATAATGATTGTCAATAGGAATCAATAACATTTATACATAAAAAATTAGTTATCAATATCCGGTTTAAACTCTATTTAAATTGTGATCTTTCCATGGGTCTGGTAAACAATTAACCCGCTGAATCTGCGTGTTATTTGTTTACCAGGAATATAAGACAGTTATTTCACGATTAAATAGCGCTTCCTTGCCGATAAGCCAGAGCAACCGCTAAAGATTGCACCAAACACAGAGTAGCTGACTGAGAACGGAATGCATCCACCTGCGCTTCTTTAACCACAAAACAGACATCACTGAAACTGGCAAGAGGACTAATCTGGCTATCAGTAATCACGATCTGTTTTGCCCCTGCTTTAGCCGCCCTCTCGCTGATCATCAATGTCTCTTCTGCATAAGGAGAAAAACTGATTGAAACGACAACATCCTCTTCCCCAATTAAGTTAATCTGCTCCCTGAACATTCCCCCCAAACCATCTACCAGTAAAGGACGGCATTCCAGATGACTCAGTGCATAAGCAAGATAAGCCGCTACACTGAAAGAGCGACGCAGCCCAATGATGTAGATACTCTTAGCCTGAGCCAATAAATCTACTGCGCGCTTTAAATCTTCGGGGGCAGTTCTGGCAGCCAGCTGTTGCATAGCCTGTACATTAGAACGAGCAAACTCCTGCAAAATATGTTGAGGATCTTCTGGCGGTTCCTGTTCGCCATCCAATTCTCTGAATAGTCTGGCTCTGTCTGCATAACTAGCCGTCTCTTCCACCATATGCATACGAAATAGCTGTTTCATTTCATTAAAGCCACTGAAATCAAACGCATTAGCAAAACGAATTAATGTTGATGGAGGAACATCAGCTTCTCTGGCTATCACAGCAACAGTATCAAAAGCCACACTATTGGTATTATCCAGCACATATCGAGCCACTTGTTGTAAGCGTTTACTTAATTCACCATAGCGGGAACGAACTTGCTCTTGAAATTCATTCAGATTCGATGCTACAGACATAAATCCCCCATAAAATTTATTGTCAGTAATTGTAATAGTTTTACAGTATAAGTTGAATCATATTTCATTTTTATAGTTAAAAATGAAATAAATAATCCATTCAATGTAACGAATTATTATTATCACCTTATTGATTAGTATATAATTATTCATTCAATCACCTGTAATTCATAAAAACTTTACCCCGATCACACTAATCACCTTTTATTCTAAATTAAATTGAAAACGAAACAAATATTTCATATATCTATTACTAACATTTCCGATTCAGTACAAACATCAAAATTCACGAGAGAGGCTCAGAATGGAACAAATAAAGAATTACGTTAACGGGCAACTCATTCCCAGTCACAGTTTCCGTTTTTCTCCTGTTTTTAATCCAGCTACAGGTGAACAAATTCGCCGGGTAGCACTTAGTACCACCTCTGAGATTGAACAAGCGATTGAAATTGCCTATCGGACTTACAGCGAATGGTCTAAGGTTTCACCGCTTAAACGGGTTCGTGTGATGTTCCAGTTCAAAACATTACTGGAAGCCAATATGGACCGACTGGCACGCTTGATTACAGAAGAGCACGGAAAAATCTATTCAGATGCTGTCGGTGAATTAACACGTGGTTTGGAGGTTGTTGAATTTGCCTGTGGCATTCCTCATTTGCAAAAAGGTGAGCATTCCGCTAATACCGGAACGGGTGTGGATAGCCATTCATTAATGCAGCCTTTAGGTGTTTGCGCCGGAATTACTCCTTTTAACTTTCCAGCCATGGTTCCTATGTGGATGTTTCCTATCGCACTGGCTACGGGAAACACTTTTGTACTAAAACCATCAGAAAAAAATCCTTCTCTTGCTATTGAATTAGCGCTACTGCTTCAACAAGCCGGTTTACCCAATGGCGTATTTAATGTTGTCAACGGCGATAAAGAAGCCGTCGATGTATTACTGACGGACTCAAGAGTGCAAGCAGTCAGCTTTGTTGGTTCGACTCCTGTCGCTGAATATATCTACACAACCGCCTCTGCTCATGGAAAACGCTGCCAGGCGCTAGGTGGCGCAAAAAATCACTGTATTCTGATGCCAGATGCTGATCTTGATATGGCTAGTAACGCTATTACAGGTGCCGCTTTTGGTGCGGCAGGTGAACGTTGCATGGCATTGTCTGTGGTATTGGCGGTTGGGGATGAAACGGCTGATGCGCTCATTGAAAAATTACGTCAACAGATTAACAAAATGTCTGTCGGTCCCGGTATTGTGGCAGGCAAAGAACATGATATGGGACCCGTTATCTCCGCCCAACATAGAGCCAAAATCTGTGGCTATATCGCCAATGGCGAACAGCAAGGGGCTAACTTGTTAGTTGATGGCCGTCAACTCAATATTCCCGGCTATGAAAACGGCTATTTTATTGGCCCGACGCTGTTTGATAACGTCACACCAGATATGGAAATCTATCAAGAAGAGATCTTCGGCCCAGTACTGGCAATTGTTCGTGTTCCCGATCATGCCACCGCGTTAACATTAATTAACGGACATCAATATGGTAATGGTACCGCTATATTCACCCGTGATGGAGAAACCGCTCGCCAGTTCAGCGAAGACGTACAAGCGGGTATGGTAGGCATCAATATCCCCATTCCAGTACCCATGGCATTCCACAGCTTTGGTGGCTGGAAACGCTCGATTTTTGGTCCACTTAACGTTCACGGCAATGATGGTGTTCGCTTCTACACCCGCATGAAAACAGTCACCAGCCGCTGGCCGGCAAGCATCCGATTAGAACATCATTCCAGCAGTTTTGTGATGCCAACTATGGAATAAATTGGAGTTCTGTAAATGAGCAAGTTAACAATGACAACCGCTCAGGCATTGGTGAAATTCCTAAATCAGCAATATGTGGAAACAGATGATGGACAATATCCATTCATCAAAGGAATTTTTACCATTTTCGGCCACGGTAATGTTGTCGGATTGGGGCAGGCACTGGAACAAGATCCCGGCCATTTAACCGTTTATCAAGGATGCAATGAGCAAGGCATGGCCCATATTGCAACAGGTTTTGCCAAACAGAAAAAACGCAAACAGATTTTTGCTGTTACCTCATCGGTTGGCCCTGGTTCCGCCAACATGGTAACAGCCGCAGCAACCGCAACCGCTAATCGTATTCCTCTATTATTACTACCCGGCGATACATTCGCCTGTCGCCAACCTGATCCGGTTTTACAACAAGTCGAACAGTTCCATGACTATACTATCAGCACCAATGACTGTTTCCGTCCAGTTTCCCGTTACTGGGATCGCATCTCCAGACCAGAGCAGTTAATGAGCGCTATGGTTAATACCATGCGGGTTCTGACAAATCCTGCCAATACAGGCGCTGTCACAATTTGTCTACCACAAGATGTTCAAGGTGAGATTTGGGATTTCCCTGACTACTTCTTTCAAAAACGAATTCATCGCATTGAACGCCGCCCTGCTTCCGCTGCCATGATCAACGATGCCGTAGCACTCATCAACCGCAAGAAAAAACCGTTGCTCATCTGCGGTGGCGGTGTGCGCTATTCAGAAGCACACAAGGCTTTCCGTCAGTTCGCAGAACAGTTCAATATTCCTTTTGCTGAAACACAGGCAGGTAAAAGCGCGGTAATTGCCGACCATCCACTTAATTGTGGTGGTTTAGGTACAACAGGCTGTCTTGCGGCAAACCTGATAGCCAAAGAAGCTGATTTGATTATTGGCATCGGTACCCGGTTTACTGATTTCACCACTGCATCCAAATCCCTATTTCAAAACCCGGATGTAGAATTTCTCACTATTAACGTCGCGGCATTCGACGCCTGTAAACTAGATGCCGTCCCCGTTATAGCGGATGCCCGTGAGGGATTAAATACCATTGCAGAGAAGCTTACTCAGTTGAGTTATTGCAGTGGTTACCAGAATGAAATTCCTCAGGTACGGGAAGCATGGCGAAAAGAATTAAACCGCTTGTTCGAAATTCAGTATCAGCAAGGTTTCATGCCAGAAATTTCCGGCCATCTTGATGATAAATTGGAAGAATACAGCCAGACATTACAAACCCAGTTGACACAAACCAGAGTATTAGGATTGCTGGACAGACACCTTGAACCGGAAGCTATTATTGTCGGTTCAGCAGGTTCCCTTCCCGGTGATTTACAGCGAGTATGGCAGCCCAAACAACCAGACACCTATCATCTTGAGTATGGCTATTCCTGTATGGGCTATGAGATAGCAGCAGCTGTTGGCGCCAAAATAGCATGCCCAGACCAACCCGTTTATGCCATGGCAGGTGATGGTTCTTATATGATGCTTCATTCAGAACTGCAAACCGCGGTACAGGAAAACATCAAGATCACGGTATTGCTATTTGATAACGCAGGGTTCGGCTGTATCAATAACTTACAAATGAGTCAGGGAATGGGCAGTTTTGCAACAGAAAATCGTTACCGGAATCCAAAAAGTGGCAACATAGATGGCAACCTGATTAAAGTCGATTTCGCCAAAAACGCAGAAAGCTACGGCTGCAAAAGTTACCGAGTCCACGATGAACAGCAATTGCTTTATGCATTACAGGAAGCCAAAAAACAAACCGTGCCAGTGTTAATAGATATCAAAGTCCTACCTAAGACTATGACACATGACTATGAATCATGGTGGCGAACAGGAACAGCTCAAGTGGCCCAAAAACCCACCATAGAATCTGCCGCAAAGAAAATAAAGGAGATGGTTTCAACCAAAATACGTCAATACTAAAATTAGTGGCCTGTCATCTGACAGGCCATTTTTCCTTTCTTGACCAATTCCAAACACTATTTTCGAAATTTTTATTTCGAAAATAAAGTTGCTTTTCCCTTTCTTCCAATCCCTATCACTCAGCGTAACGATCACTTATGCCAAACTCACATTGTAGTTTGTTTCTAAAGGAAAATTTAATAAAAACATTTAGTAACAATCTGACTTTAAGTGATCTATTTAACATAAATTTAATAATATTTTTAACAAAATGCTATCCACCACACAAAAATATTAATTCCAATCATTGTAAAATTGAAATAAATATTCTAATTGATATATTTTTAAGTATACCCAAAGCAGATTACCCAGGTATTAAGGAGCACTTATGTTCAACATTGCACTATTTGGCGCCGGCCGGATCGGACAAGTACACGCGGTAAATATCACTAACCATAAAGAAACCTGCCTTTATTCTGTTGTTGATCCGCATCAGAAAAGTGCTGAACTTTTAGCACAGAAACATCAGACAAAAATACAAACTATTGAACAGGCCATGTCTGACCCTAAAATAGATGGTATCCTTATTGCTTCAGCAACAGACACTCATGCAAGCCTGGTCGAACTCGCAGCAAAGCATCACAAAAAAATCTTCTGTGAAAAACCCATTCACCTGGATATTGAACGTGTTCGTCATTGCCTTAAGACAGTTGAACAATATCAAATCCCGCTATTTGTTGGCTTTAATCGTCGTTACGATCCGCAATTTCGTCGAGTAAAAACCCTATTTGATGCTGGTACGATAGGAAAAGCTGAATCCCTGCTGATTACCTCCCGTGATCCCTCTCCTCCCTCTGTTGAATATGTCAAAGTTTCCGGTGGTATGTTCCGAGATATGACAATCCACGATTTCGATATGGCACGTTTTATTATTGGTGAAGAACCATATTCAATCTATGCACAAGGCAGCAACTTGGTTGACCCCGCTATTGGTCAGGCCGGTGATATTGATACTGCCTTTATTGTTATGAAATTCCCATCAGGCGCAATAGCCGCCATTACCAATAGTCGGCGATCTGGTTATGGCTATGATCAGCGGATTGAACTACATGGTGAAAAAGGGCTACTTAGTGCCGGTAATATTAAAGAAAACAGTGTTGAACTCTGGGAAAACACAGGTTGTTTAACGGCCAAGCCAGAGCATTTCTTCCTGCAACGTTATCGAGAAGCATATATTGCTGAATGGGATCATTTTGTCGATGTCATGGCTGATCGCGCTATACCAGAATGCAATGGCTCTGATGGTGAACAAGCACTTTATCTGGCAGATAAAGCGCTTGAATCCCTGCACTCCGGTCAAGAAGTCAGATTATAAAACAGGACCACACCTAAATAACTGACTCACATTTATTTTCACAATAAAAACGGGAAAAACCTTTTTCCCGTTAACATATTACTGCCTGAAAATAATCAATCAGGCGTGGAGGATAATATGTTAGCTTTTCTCTCATTTACCGGTTTCACCCTATTAGTAGCAGGTTTTGCTTATTACAAAACACATAATACCCGTCTGACAGAATCTGCTGAAGGTTATTTTCTTGGTGGACGCTCCCTGACAGGAGTTTATATTGGTAGCTCTATGCTGCTGATGAATCTATCGACAGAACATTTAGTTGGTTTGAATGGTTTAGCATTCCGAACCGGGTTTATCGTCATGGCTTGGGAAGTTATTGCAGCCATGACAATCGTCTTATTTGCTATTTATTTCCTGCCTAAGTACCTCAAACTTGGCATTTCAACCATACCGGAATATCTTGAACGTCGGTTTGACAAAAATACCTTATTTATTACCTCAATTCTATTTCTGGCAATGTATGTTATTTCATTACTACCCATTGTGCTGTATACCGGTGCGATTGCGCTGGAAAGTCTGTTCCAAGTTTCTGAGGTATTTAGTGTCAATAAAACCACAGCTTTGTGGATTATGGTTTGGGGTGTCGGTGGATTAGGCGCTATTTATGCCATATTTGGTGGTATCAAAGCCATTGCAGTGGCAGATACCATTAACGGAGTTGGTTTAATCGTTGGTGGATTAATGGTAACAATTTTTGCTCTGCTCTACGTCGGCAGTGGCAATGCATGGCAAGGATTAGTTGAGGTTTACCAAGCTAATCCTGATAAATTTAACTCTATCGGCAGTGAAGATTCACTGGTTCCTTTCTCCACGTTATTTACCGGCTTGATTATTTCCAATATGTTTTTCTGGTGTACCAATCAATCCATTGTTCAAAAAGCCCTTGGTGCAAAAAATCTGGCAGAAGGGCAAAAAGGTGTCATGCTGTGTGCTTTCTTTAAGTTAATTATTCCCTCTATTATTATTCTGCCAGGCATTATTGCTTTCCATATTTTCAAAGGGCAAATAGACAATCCGGATAACGCTTACCCAGAATTAGTACATCTGGTTTTGCCTGAAATATTGGTTGGCTTCTTTGCGGCTGTTGTCGTCGGTGCAGTATTCTCCACATTCAGTGGTGGCCTTAATTCATCCGTGACACTTTTTACCGTCAATATCTACAGACAACGAATTAATAAAAACGCAACTGAAGCTCAAACAGTGGCTGTTAGTCAATATCTGGGGCTTGGGTTGGCAATAATCACCATGATCGTTGCGCCATTAGTCGCGAATGCTCCGGATGGTTTATTTTACCTCATTCAACAATTACAGGGGATTTTTAACGCACCAATTCTCAGCGTAGTATTGATTGGTCTGATGACTAAACGTGTGCCCCCTATCGCCGCTAAACTCGGCCTGCTATTCGGTATGTCAGCTTATATTATCTGCAACTTCATTTTAAAAATTGACCTGCATTTCTTTCATCTGGTCGGTATTCTGTTTGTTCTCAATATTATTTTCATGCTGGCTATTGGCTACTTCTTTCCAGCGAAACCATTTGAAGATGTTTATACCGAGCAGGTAAATATTACGCCGTGGTCTATGGTGAAACCTGTCGCATGGTTAATTACCTTGGGTTCGATTTCTATGTATGTATTTCTCGCACATAATATTCCAAAGGTAATCATGGTTATTTATTACCTGTTTGCTGCATTAGTGTTGTTTTATGTGTTCTATAAAATGGGTAAATCCTTGCTCAGTAAGTAAAATAATAGAAAGATCTCTTCCCTATAATATAAAGGGAAGAGATTAATTATGTGATTTATTCCCACCATTAAGTCGCCAATACTATATACCAGAACATGAATGGAACAAAAATTTCAATACTCCATTTAATTTACCTTTACTGCTAAATAATGAATAAACCATTATAATATTACCTTTATTTAACATCATGTTAACTCAAAAATCCTTACCAGATCACAATGTGAAATTAAAAATCCAAATTAAATTGAAAATGAAAGAAATATTTCATATAACAGGAATATGGCAACAACCAGGGTTAACTGACAATAGGCAAGAACTTACTGTAAACAATAAACAACCTGTCAACTTTCATTCGGAGAAACACAGCTATGAAAGAGATTCGTATCGGCTTAATCGGTACTGGTTACATCGGGCGAACGCATGCAATTGCATATGCACAAGCTCCCACTGTTTTCCCTCTGAAAGGCAGGTTAGTTCGTGACATGGTAGCGGAAGTTTCTGCTGAACTGGCAGCAAAACAGTCTAAAGCATTAGGCTTCCAACGTTTTACCGATAATTGGCGCGAACTAGTCGCAGATCCTGATATTGATGTTGTTGACATCTGTTCACCAAATTTTCTTCACAAAGGGATGGCCCTCGAAGCAATCAAACACGGTAAGCACGTTTATTGCGAAAAACCACTGGCACTAAATTCAGCTGACGCAAAACTCATGGTCGAAGCAGCCCAGAAAGCCGGAGTGAAGACGCTGGTAGGTTTTAACTATATAAAAAATCCTACTTCACAACTGGCTAAAGAGATTATTTCGAATGGTGAAATTGGTGAAATCATTCACTTCTATGGCACTCATAACGAAGACTATATGGCTGATCCACTCAGCCCTATTCATTGGCACTGTTTCAAAGATAAAGCGGGATTAGGTGCATTGGGTGATCTTGCTGCACATATCATTAACATGGCTCAATATCTGGTTGGTGATATTCAAACTGTTTGCTCAGACATGGAAATTGTCATCAAAGAGCGCCCAGAAAAAATAGGCTCCAGCGTCATGGTTACAGTAGAAAACGAAGATCAAGCGCATGCTATGGTACGTTTCAGTAGCGGAGCAATGGGTATTATTGAGACTTCACGTGTTGCCTGTGGCCGCAAAATGGGATTGAGCTACATCATCACAGGAACAAAAGGCACTTTAAGTTTCACCCAGGAAAGAATGGCTGAATTAAAACTTTACCGCCACGATGAACCAGCAAACCGTCAGGGATTTAAAACTATTCTTATTGGCCCAGAACATCCTGACTACGCACCATTTTGTAACGGTGCCGGTCACGGCATCGGTTTCAATGATCAAAAAACAGTGGAAATCAGAGACTTGCTTAATGGTATCGCCAGCAATAAAGAGATATGGCCGGATTTCACCGAGGGTTGGAAAGTTTCACGCATTCTGGACGCTATTGCTCGTTCTTATAAAGAACAACGTTGGGTGAATGTCACTGAAATCAATTAATTCTTTTTATCAATTCTCCACTAAGGAATTGTTCAATGGAGCAGCCAAAAAAATTTGATGTCATCTGCATGGGACGAATCGCCGTTGACCTTTATGGTCAGCAAATTGGAGCACGTTTGGAAGACATGGGAAGTTTTGCAAAATATCTTGGTGGCTCTTCCGGTAACGTTGCCTATGGTACTGCCCGTCAGGGGCTTAAATCTTCCATGCTAGCCAGAGTCGGTGATGAACATATGGGACGTTTTCTTAGGGAAGAGTTACAAAGTGTTGGCTGCGATACCAGCCATCTAATCACTGATAAAGAACGTCTTACTGCACTGGTACTGCTGGGAATCAAAGATAAAACAACTTTTCCACTGATCTTCTATCGTGATAACTGTGCCGATATGGCAATGACCCGTGATGATTTCAGTGAAGAATACATTGCATCAGCCCGTTGTCTGGCAATTACCGGTACGCATCTTTCTCACCCAAACACCCGTGATGCAATACTGACTGCCCTCAACTACGCCCGTCATAATGATGTCAAAACAGTTATTGATATTGATTATCGTCCTGTCCTTTGGGGGCTAACTGCTCTGGGAGATGGTGAAACCCGTTATATCGAATCGGAACCGGTGACAGCTCAGTTACAGGAAGTGTTATCTCTGTTTGACCTGATTGTTGGAACAGAAGAAGAGTTTCACATTGCGGGTGGATCGACAAATACCATCGAAGCACTACGCAATATCCGTAAACTCACTTCTGCTACATTAGTTTGTAAACGTGGACCTCTGGGATGCTCTGTGTTTACCGCTAAAATCCCTGATGATTTGGATGATGGCATTACCATACAAGGAGTTCGTGTCGAGGTATTTAACGTCCTCGGTGCAGGAGATGCTTTTATGTCTGGCCTGTTACGCGGCTATCTTAATAACGAAAGTTGGGAAAAAGCTTGTACCTACGCCAATGCCTGTGGTGCATTAGTCGTCTCCCGTCACGGGTGTGCCCCGGCAATGCCAGATAAAACAGAGCTTGATAACTATTTGTCACGAGCCAATCAGATACTACGCCCTGATTTAGATGAAACACTTAATCACCTTCACCGTATTGGTGCCCGTAAAAAGCAATGGGATGAATTGTGCGTGATGGCATTTGATCACCGTATTCAATTTATCGAAATGGCTCGTCAAGCAAATGCCAGTATCAAGCGTATTTCATTATTAAAACAACTTCTATTGCGTGCCAGTCGGGAAGTTGCCATAGAAGCTGGATTACAAAGGAAAACAGGTCTGTTATGTGACAGCACTTTTGGTCAAGATGTTCTAAACGAAATCACTGGTCAGGGTTGGTGGATAGGCCGCCCAATTGAGCTACCTGGCTCTCGCCCGCTTTGTCTGGAACATGGCAACATCGGCTCCCAACTTATTGACTGGCCACTAGAACACATCGTCAAATGCCTGGTGTTCTTCCATCCAGAAGATGCTCACCCACTCCGACTGGAACAAGAGAAAAAAGTTCGGGAAATTTATGCTGCATGCTGTAAATCTGGCCATGAACTCTTGTTGGAAGTTATTTTACCTACAGAAATGGAACATTCAGATGGACATTATATCCGTGCACTGAAACGCTTTTATAATCTCGGTATTAAACCGGATTGGTGGAAACTTCCTCCCCTCAGTTCCGAGAGCTGGGACAGTATTAACTGTTTAATCCAACAGCGGGACCCATATTGCCGTGGCGTCGTTATCCTTGGTCTTGATGCCACACAGGAAGAATTGAAAACCGGTTTCAATGCCACCGCAGGCAAACCTATCGTCAAAGGTTTTGCCGTTGGAAGAACCCTATTTGGTCAACCATCCCTACAATGGTTAAAAAATGAGATTGATGATAACAATTTGATCCAAAAGATAAAAACCAACTATCACAACCTGATTAGCCTGTGGCGTCAGCGCGGATAGAAACATAATAAAATTATTTCATCTTACAGGAGCCCCATCATGGCTGTTCAACTTGGTATTAACCCTCTAACCTGGACCAATGATGATTTACCCACTCTTGGCACAGAAACCCCACTGGAAACCTGCTTAACTGAAGGCCGTCAGGCTGGGTTTACTGGTTTTGAACTGGGTAATAAATTCCCTCGCCAGGCCAGCATATTAGGCTCTATTCTTGCCGCACACGATCTAAAACTGGTATCTGGCTGGTACTCCGGTGAATTACTCACCCGTTCAGTCGCAGAAGAGATTAAAGCAATACAACCTCACCTGACCTTGCTGTGCGAACTTGGCGCTAATGTGATGGTATTTGCTGAAGTGACAAATTGTATTCACGGCGATCAGAACAAACCCATTCATCTTCGTCCTCAATTTCCGGCTGCTCGCTGGCAAGAATACGGTGAAAAACTGACTGAACTCGCCCGTTACACTCAAGAACAAGAAGTACAGATTGCTTATCACCACCATATGGGAACAGTCATCGAAACTGGGGAAGATGTCGATCATCTAATGGAAAATACTGGTGATGAAGTTGGATTATTGCTGGATACCGGTCATCTGACATTTGCTGGCGCTGATCCACTGGCTATCACAGAACGCTGGGCAAAACGCATTAATCATGTTCACTGTAAAGATATCCGCCCTGATGTACTTAACGATGTGAAAAACCGTAAAACCAGTTTCCTTGATGCTGTATTGAGTGGAGTATTCACAGTACCGGGAGATGGTTGCGTTGATTATGCCGCAATTTTTCAGGTACTGAAAAAGCATCATTATAACGGCTGGCTGGTAGTTGAAGCAGAACAAGATCCTGCTGTTGCTCACCCATTCACCTACGCAAAGATGGGTTACAACAATTTACATCAACTTGCCAGAAACGCAGGATTACTTTAATTAGTCAATTATTTGATTCATGCAAAAGCAATGCTGAGGTAAGTAACATGTCCAGATTATTATCGAAATATCATACACCGGATCAAAATAAACGAACTCAACATATCACGCCAGAATCGGCAAACTGGCAATATGTCCACTTTGATATTTATGAATTGACCGCAGGTGAAAAAATCACATTACCCGCATCAGCAAATGAAACCTGTTTGGTTTTGGTAGCAGGAAAAGCCACTGTGACTACGCCACATCAGCAATTTGAGCATATTGGCGATCGCATGGGACCATTTGAACGCAAAAAACCTTATGCCGTTTACATCACTGCGGGGGAATATGTTGAAATTATTGCTGATACCGCTCTCGAACTGGCTGTATGCCAAGCACCGGGAAAAGGAATCTACCCGACTCGCCTGATTACACCACAGGATATTGATGCAGAACAACGTGGAAATGGCTATAACCAGCGCTATGTTCACAACATCCTACCGGATAACAAACCAGCTGATAGCTTGTTGGTGGTTGAAGTCTTTACCGATGAAGGTTGTACCAGCTCCTATCCCAGCCATAAACACGATACAAACGATGAACCACAAGAAACCTATCTGGAGGAAACCTATTACCATCGTTTAAACCCATCTCAAGGATTCTGCATGCAACGCGTCTATACCGACGACCGTTCACTGGATGAATCAATGGCTGTTTACAACAAGGATGTGGTCATAGTTCCCAAAGGCTATCATCCAGTAGCAACCATTGCCGGTTACGACAACTATTATCTCAATGTCATGGCCGGGCCAACCCGCAAATGGCTATTTACCTGGGAAAAGGATCATCAATGGGTTAATAGTGAAGCGTATGCTCAAAAGCATAAGAAGTAACCCATTCCAAGAAATACAAGATTAACTTCCTTTTTAGCGCGCTCAATTGAGTGCGCTGCGGCCTGTGCGGCAGTGACGTTAAATATTAGCTTTAATATATTGATTATTAAAGACTTCTAAGCTGCCTGTACGGCAGTGAACGAATATATACACGGTCTTTATACCCGTGGAGCCTTCTAAGCTGCCTGTACGGCAGTGAACTCAAAATGCACATCAACGGACCGGATCACCGGCTTCTAAGCTGCCTGTACGGCAGTGAACTGTTAGATACTACCTTTAATTTACTGATTATTAAAGAACATAATGATAAAAAGCAGAAAAACCCTTTTTATTAGCAGCGACTAATCCCTTAAATAAATCAATAAGTTATAATTAGCCGCTAAAAAAGGGTCAAAACCAAGGGATAGTAGCAGATGAACTTAATCCATAAGAGCTGAAAACGCCTGACGTTGGTTTATCTTCTATTGGTCCTTGTTCGATAAACAATGGAAAAGTTTGTCTTGATGACAAACTCTTAAGAAGCAAAAAAGGTAAATGAGTACGTTGCTCCTTGCTTATTGGAATGCTCTGCCGAGCTTGTTCCTCCGTTAACCACCCTTTTTTGATCGAACGACGACGAAGCCGCTCCACGCTGCTTTTAACCTGTACCCGACTAACACAACGATATCGAGTATCTTGAGGTACGGGTTGGATATCCATTATTTCAGTATAATCCCTAAGTCCTTTTAACCAGGGTAATGCTTGCAAATCATTCAATGCCTCGCTTGCACCGTGAATCCGCAGCTTGTCCCCCAGTGTTTTTCCCGCACACGGAAAACTGACCCCAATACGCCCGTCACCTACTTGCCCTAGCGCCCGATGCAGCTTAGCAAATAACGCTTCCATCAAACTTTGCTGGCTAAATTCAGGATCGGGAAGGACGCGGATTTCAAAGTAATAATCCATTGTAGCCCCTTATTCACCTTTTTCACCGAAAACACCACCGCGGATTAAAATCGCCATAACATAGTGCTGTTGCTCTACTTCTTCTGGTGCTTTTCCTTTGACAACCCAGTTATCCAACAACGTATAAAAATCCATTTTTGCTTTAGGCTGACGATAAGCTTTACCGCGACTGGTTACAGAACCGTAAGGTTCAACAGCAATTGGACCAAGCCCCAACTCCGTAGCGTCTGGATACCAAGTATCAATAGTACGAAGCGCATTACCCACTTTCTGAGAATGTAATGCCGCAATTCCATTTACCTGATACAACACTTTGCTTTTTTTACTGTTACTGTCGAGAACCAACTCTTGAGAAGGGAAAATTTCCTGTCCATGACCTAAACGAACAAATGTCTCAACGTTGAAAAATGTCGATCTATCGCCTGCCAACCCTTCTTCAATTTCGGCAGCCAATTTAGCTAAGTTACCTTCCACCTGACTGAATTCACGTAAACTGAAATCTTCGCTGTTAAACTCCCACCATTCACCACTCTTACCCTTTAGGGGTCCGCTTGGAAAACGGAAAATATCCTACGCTAAGCCTGTTTTTTGTACAGATTGATATCAACTGATCGTAACGGACGGTATTTTCCAGCTCCTAACTTAAGATTATTACGCCAGATGTAATCT
>NZ_PUJW01000010.1 GCF_011189575.1 Photorhabdus cinerea | reverse complement strand
AAACCTGAGGTGAACTCGACTTTTTTATGTTTATCCCACCATAAATAATCTTGATAGTTAAATAATAACAATATCAAACCATTCTAATGCAGGATTAATTACCTGTCTGAATGGATGGTATAAAATGTGATCAAAATCTGGTTCTTTAACCCTGACAATGGGGAATGAGATGTATTAAATGCTGTAAAGTGGCGATAAGAATGGAAATGCTCTCTATTTACTCCAAATCCAGTACGTTTTGTTTCCGCGTAATGGTATTACGTCCCCAACCATAAATAGCCATATGGACACCGACTCAATTCAAGTGGGTGAATAAAATTTTCTGACAACGTAGTCGCAAACATATATCCGGCTTCAATGAGTCCTGATGAAAATCCGCACTCTCTGCCCTCATTATTTCAACAGTCTCGATAGACTGAGCTATTTACCAGGTTCACAGAGAGTCGGTTCTACCTGTCAGTACATCAACTTATGGACTTCTACATCATTTACATCATGGGTAACTCATCGTGGTTCATAAAGCGACTGTTGATTAACCAGAGCCCACGCAATTCGGGCATTTTTATTTGCCAGAGCCACCGCTGCTTTATTGAACTCACTGCGGGTTATCACGCCTTTTAACCCGCGAATGAAACGCCTGTCAGTATTATGGAGAAGTTAATTTATTGGAGAATTGCTAAATATGATAATCAGGTTGTTGCAGCTGTATTAATTGAGCAAGAAGACAATAATTTAACATTCAGTTGTTTATCTGTATTACCGGCATTCAGGTGCCGGGGAATTGCCAGAAAATTACTCAATATCATTTTCCAAGAGGCAGTCCAGCAGGCGAAATTACCTATCATTATTGCATTACGTCGTTCACTGGAGATGAATATTCATTTCTTTACTCAACGAGGATTTGAATATTTAGGCCCTTTTAATACCAATAAACACGATCTCTATATCTGGCGATCAGGAGAAAATGAATGAACAACACGGTTATTGTATTAGGATATCGTGAAGGTATTGCGACAGCTTTAGCTCATCAGGGATATCAGATTATTCATATAGTGAAAAGAGTTAAACCTGCCCTTAATGGCACGAAGTACTATATAGTTAAAAATCTGGAAGATGCACAAGAAGTTCTGCGGTGTGTATTAAACTTTTCCTTATATACAGTTATAGGCATTGTCACAGGCAACGGAGACAGTGTATTTACGGCGGCGATATTACGCGATATGTTGCAATTATAGATAACATAATGAATCAGACACCTTTTCATTATGTGGTTGCAAGTTCAGAAAGTAATATGGCATTTGCTGGATTTCTCCGTAGTCGCTATGGATTGTCAGGCTTAAATTACGAACAGGCGTTATGTGTAACCAATAAATGGCGTATGCGTAAATGTCTTGAAGATGAATTACCTGCTCACAACACCACTGACTAGTGCAGGTAATTTACCTAAGCGCTATGCTTACTTATTGGAAACATTAAGCATGTTTGAATTACCAGCAAAGCTTCCTGACAGAAAATATCCGAGAGTAGTGAGGCGTAAACCGCAAAAATACCCGGTAAAAAGAAAGGCCAGTCGGCTTAACTGACTGGCATTAGGGCCTCATGCCCGGTTTTTTTACCCTTATATTGAAAAAATAGTCTTCTGATTATTTTAACTCCTCATTAATGGCCTGCCGAACTATCAACTTTGCAGCCCAACTCGTTAAGTTGATGATTTCATCATTTTCTAAACCAAAAGTATCTTTCAGAATAGTCATAGCCTCTGTACCATATAAAACTGAAATCAACATAATAATCTTATGTATTGTGTCATCGTTAAGCTGACCTTTTAGAGGCGCTAACGCCGCAGAAAGTGTCTCTTTACGGTTACTTTTTTTCTTTAAAACAGGTCGTTTGTGGTTATCTTCACCGGATAAAGATTCCTGCCAGCGTAACTGAGAAATGCGTAAAGCATCCCTCATCAGTGCTTCATTGGCTTCTATTTCTTCATAACCCCATCTTAATAATTTCTCAATATTTTCCTCTGCATCATTGCCCATAGGGGGGATAACGAATGATCCAATGACTTGTTTTACAACATATTCGACAAAATCACTGTGGGTTGAAAAGTAGCTGCGCAACGTGACCTTCGCATATTCAGCTTCATTAGCAATCTCTTCAGGAGACGGAAATTTTTTTTCACGATATAACTTCAGAGCTGAATGAGTGATACGTTCCAGGGTACGACGCCGGACTGGTGACAGATTTTCTTCATCAAACAGAATCATTTAACCTCCTTAAAATTTTAACTGTATAGCATTCATAATAAAAAATATCACTAATGATAAAAAATAACTTGCATGTTGTAAAATATTACAATAGGTTTACATTCGTCTTTGAACTGAGTATGCCACATGGGGTGAACACTATGACGCGATTTGTGGTTGTCGTTGGCACAGCAGACACAAAACTGGACGAGCTGGTCTGGTTGAAATGTTGTTTACACCTCGCAGGAGTTGATTCAATCATCATTGATGTGTCTACATCAATTCCTGGGAAAGATCATCAGAATAAAAAGATAGATATTCATTCACTTCAGGTGGCTGAGTATCACCCCGCTGGCGCTGATCCCGTTTTTTGTGGCGTGCGGAATAAAGCAATAACCGCGATGTCTGTCGCCCTCACGAATTTCCTGAACAGTTCAATCGACGATATCGCGGGGGTGATTGGTATCGGCGGCTCAGGCGGAACAGCGTTGATTACTCCGGCTTTGCAAAGCCTGCCGATCGGTTTGCCTAAAATCATGGTATCAACGATGGCATCAGGGAATGTCTCAGCCTACGTTAGGGCCACCGATATTGCCATGCTGTATACGGTAACCGATCTAACGGATTAAACCGTATTTCTCGTTCAGTCTTGTCTAATGCTGCAAATATGATGGCCGGCTCTGTCAATTATTTTACGCCATTGGCTAATATTCATAAACCCGCTTTAGGGTTGACGATGTTTGGTGTGACGACTCCGTGCATTAATCAGCTCACCACTGAGTTAAATACCCAATACGATTGCCTGGCTTTTCATGCTACCGGCAATGGTGGAACAAGCATGGAGAAATTGGCTAAGGACGGCGAATTGGTTTGTGTTTTGGATATTACATTAACAGAAATTGCCGATCTGTTATTTGGGGGTGTTTTGGGTTGCCCTGACACACGTTTAGACGTCATTGCAAAAAAAAGCATTCCGTGGATCGGCAGTGCTGGTGCTTTGGACATAGTTAATTTTGGTGCAAAGGACACGGTTCCAGAACGCTACAGCAATAGGCTATTTGTTGAGCACAATTCTCAGGTGACCTTGATGCGAACCACACCTGAAGAAAACTATCAACTTGGTATCTGGATAGGGAATAAACTTAATAAGTGTAATGGACCTATTCGATTTATTATTCCGGAAGGCGGATTCTCTGCGCTAGATTGCCCTGAACAACCTTTTTATTTACCTGCATCAACACAGGCTTTCTGTCATGGACTAAAAAAAACAATAAAACAAACAGAATTGCGAAAAATTATAAAAACACCTTTTCACATCAATTCACCACAATTTTGTGCTCTTGTAATACAACAACTCAAGGAAAGTATAGAACACCAGGGAATTTCTTATGAAGAAAAAATATAATCAAATTATTGAAACTCTAAAACAAAAAGTCGAACGTAACGAAACTATTATTGGAGCGAGTGCTGGCACGGGTCTTTCGGCGCGTTGTGAGGAAGCCGGAGGGGCAGACCTCATTATCGTATATAATTCTGGACGCTTCAGAATGGCTGGCAGAGGATCATTAGCCGGATTAATGCCATACGGTAATGCAAACGAAATTGTCAGAGAAATGGGTAATGAAATATTGCCGATAGTTAAGGAAACACCTGTATTGGCGGGTGTCTGCGGTACTGATCCATTCTGTAATTTATCTCTTTTTCTGGATGAACTGAAGGCACAAGGTTTTGCTGGTATTCAGAACTTCCCAACAGTAGGGCTTATTGATGGAAAGTTCAGAAAAAACCTGGAAGAAACAGGCATGGGCTATGCACTGGAGGTGAAGCTAATCCGCTTGGCACATGAAAAAGGAATGATTACCACTCCTTATGTTTTCAATGCAAAAGAGGCTGAAGCGATGGCACAAGCAGGTGCTGATATCATCGTCGTACATCTGGGGCTAACCACTGGTGGTGATATTAGTGCTAATACATCATATGATCTGAAATCTTGTATACCAATCATTAACGCTTGTGCTTCGGCAGCTAAAACTATCCGAAATGACATTATTACTTTGTGTCACGGTGGCCCAATTTCGGAACCAGAAGATGTCGCCTATATTTTGGCTCATTGTCCCAATTGTCATGGATTCTATGGTGCCAGTTCAATGGAGCGTTTGCCAACAGAACAAGCCATCAAACACACGATCCAGAAATTTAAAGAAATTAATCGGGATTAGTGGGAATTATACTTAAGCTATGTGGAAACTATGCTATCAGAACTTGACCATCAAGACGGTAGCTTATTGGTCGAATCCGCCTTATTTAATTAATTGAAACACCCAATCTCGGAGAGTATTGGGTAATTCCAGTATTTTTTTGTCCGTGTTATTCGTCATTATTGTTGTCGAAAACAGCGTTCAGTTTTTGTTGATAAACACTGAGGAAAAAGGTATTGAATAATGTCGGTGATTGTTGACGTATTTCTTCGATAGTTTGTTGGTAACGTTCAGTAAAGTTATCCCATAACTTTGCCTTACGGTGTTGTGTGCCATTTATGTGCCAGAAGTGTGCTGCGGGAACACTGTTTTCATCGTAGGATGGGTCAAAACGATGCATGATGGAATTAAGGCAATAGAAAAGTGCTTCTTTCATAGCTTGTTCATGTCTGTCTGACATTTGATATGTTTGTGGTGCGGCCATGTCGTTGGCGGTGGCGGCTGTCGGTTCTTTTTTGAATAAGCATAACGGATCGAGCTGTTTTACCTGCTCTTCCCATAGTTGCAATGGTGTAACAGAGAGGCGGGTATTTTGCTGAAATAGAGTCTGACTGCTGGCACTGTGATGTTGGGCCGTAAAGAGTTGCATCGGATCGGTAGGGCGGGTAGCGAGTTGGGCAAGGGATAGCATAGGCTCTGTTCCTTGTTTCGGTAGCATAAAATCTGCCAGTGACAGTTGCTCGTCCTCTGTAGGATTTTTTTCTGTGAGCAATGTTTCATTTAATTCGTCCCATAGTGCTGTGGAAATATCAGTTTCTGGTATTTCTTGTTCGGCAGAACGATATTTTGTTGTTTCCGTTTCATTTACAGTCAGGTAATAATCGCCAATCTGGAGTTTACTATTTTCTTGCAGAGATGTGGTTTCTCCACGCGCTAATGGGATATTGTTAATCATCATGAAAGCAGTTCCAATATTAGTAATAGTGCAGGCACTTTGGGCAGAAATATGCACACTGGCTTGTAATGCCGAAATACAACCACTCGGATCTGGCAACACAAAATGATTATCTTCGCTGGTACCGATAGTGCCACCGGGAGGATAAAAAATATGACTGCTATTTGCTGTCATATCACCTGATGGAGTCTTGATAATGGTTATTTGCATAATAACTTCGCTTATTATCTTGAATGATTATTTAACCTTCCTCCACGAAAAAAAGTGTGTAGTTTCCTGACGGAAACCAACATAGCGTATTCCGGGAGGAAGGTTATTATTTTTACTGACTTAGCTGTCAGTGAGTGTTTTATTATTCAGGGCGGTTAGTTTGTGTGTTCCATTTAAACTCCACTTCAGCGCCACTTTTTCCTTCGTTATCTTGTTCCTTATAAATCACTTTGGCTTTATTCGGAGAGAAACTGTATTTGACGCCAATAGTACCGGGTTTAATATCAGTTGAGCCTTCTGTCAGATGTGGAATGTCACGGTTAAAGTCAACGAGTTCAATGTTGTCAAGTAACGCACTTTCAAGCGTAATAGTGGTGAACTCTTGTTGCTCGTTTCCAGCTTTGCGCATGGTTAACTTCACTTCTGGAAGATGAACCCCTTGTGCTAATTTCTGCATTAACGTTGGCATTGCCTTATCCATACGGGCATAGACCACCAGAGAGTGAATTTTGGCGCGCCCACTTCCGCCACCGCCACCACTACCCGTTTCTACTGGTTGCGACAACTCCCATTTAAAGGTGTGCACATCAATACCATTGGGATGATTGCTGTCTTTACATTCACCAGAGACATCTTTGATATCCAGATAGATGCTGTTGTTCATAATCGTATTCCTTCATTCAGTGATTTTCAGGATTAACCGCCGCCCTGTTTCAGGGAGGGCAGTTTTGATACCAACCGCAGGGAAACCGTTAATCCCTCCAGTTGATAATGGGGACGCAGGAAGAATTTGGCCTGATAGTAGCCGGGGTTATCTTCCTGTTCGCTGACTTGTACTTCTGCCGCTGCCAGCGGTTTGCGCGCTTTGGTCTGTTGTGAGGAGTTAGTGGGATCGCCGTCAACATAGTTGAGAATCCATTTATTCAACCAGCGTTCAATATCATCGCGACTCTGAAATGATCCCACTTTGTCACGCACAATACATTTCAGGTAATGCGCGAAGCGGCAGCAGGCAAATAGATAAGGTAAACGGGCTGCCAGATTAGCGTTTGCCGTGGCATCCGCGTCCATATATTCCGCCGGTTTTTGCAGTGATTGAGCGCCGATAAATGCGGCAAAATCAGAATTTTTACGGTAAACCAACGGGATAAAACCGTTTTTGGCTAACTCAGCCTCACGGCGGTCACTGATAGCGATTTCGGTCGGGCATTTGATATCCAAACCACCATCATCTGTTGGGAAGGTATGGCAGATCAGTTTATCTACTGCTCCGCCTGACTCGACGCCCCGGATGGATGCGCACCAGCCATATTCTTTAAATGAACGATTGATATTCACCGCCATTGCATAGGCTGCGTTGCTCCATACGTAGTTACTGTGAGTGGCCCCTGCGGTTTTTTCTTCGAAATCGAATCCTTCAACTGGATTGGTACTGATACCGTAAGGTAAACGAGCCAGAAAACGTGGCATGACCAAGCTGATGTAACGAGCATCTTCTGATTCACGCAAACTGCGCCAGGATGCGTATTCGGTGTTGAGAAATATCTTGCTCAGATCGCGCGGGTTTGCCAGCTCTTGCCAGGTTTCCATCTGCATCACTCCGGGCGAAGCGCTGCTAATAAAAGGGCAATGGGCAGCGGCAGCGATACGGGCCATTTCTCCCAGTAACTCAACATCCTGCGGATTGTGGTCGAAATAGTAATCACCGACCAGACAACCAAGTGGCTCTCCGCCAAATTGGCCGTACTCTTCTTCATAAATCCGTTTGAATATAGGACTCTGATCCCAAGCTGTTCCTTTATAGCGTTTCAGCGTGCGTCCCAATTCTTTCTTTTCGATGCTCATAACACGTATTTTCAGCATTTCGCTGGTTTCCGTGTTATTTACCAGATAGAGCAGGCCACGCCATGCCCCTTCCAGAGCCTGAAAATCAGGATGATGAAGAATTTCGTTGATCTGTTGAGAGAGTTTGTTGTCAATAGCGGCAATCAGCGCTTGAATAGTGCTGAAAGTGTCGCTCGATAACGTCAGGCTATTTTCCAGAGCCTGATGTGCCAGAGTTTTAACCGCATTTTCTACAGCAAGGCACGCTTGATCTGTTTTCGGGCGAAACTCTTTTCTGAGTAGTGCACTGAGTTCTCCCTGACTGTAGCTGTCGGCCTGAGTTTGGTTTTCACTGGCGGCATGGATTTCAGACTGGCTCATGAGTGCCTCCTTGATCTTGTTCTGCTACCGAGTCTGTGGATTCCGCACTATTCAACGGTGCAGTACTTAACGATTTCAGCAATTCAGGATTTTGCAGGATGGAGGCGATCAGCTCTTCGGCACCACTTTTGCCGTCCATATAGGACAGCAAATTGGCCAGTTGAGTACGGGCTTCCAAGAGTTGATTAAGGGGTTCTACCTGGCGTGCTATCGAATCAGGTAGAAAATCATCCATGGTGTTAAAAGTGAGTGCTACCTGAATTTTGCCTTCGCCGCTCAGGGTATTGTCCACCGGAAAAGCCACGCTTGGGCGTAGTGATTTCATTCGGTCATCGAAGTTATCAACATCAATATCGAGAAACTTGCGCTGACCCAGTGGAGGAAGTTGATCAGCAGATTTTCCGGTTAAATCCGACATGACGCCCATGACAAAGGGCAGTTGAACCTTACGTTCACTACCGTATAGTTCGACATCATATTCAATTTGTACTCGTGGAGCACGATTACGAGCGATGAATTTTTGCCCGCTATTTGATCCTGACATAATATTCTCCATCGGGAAAATCAGTGGTTATGGGTAATTAACGAAGCACAACAGTTCTTCTGGTGTATTACCTGATATTCTGTTGTGTTTTTGACCTCGTTATGTGTGCTTTTCACGGCCAAAAAAGTGTTCAAGTTGATCAACAGCTTCTGGTGCAAGGTTGCGCATAATGCTCATAAAATCCTGACTCATCAGGCGTTGTATTCGTTCAATCATCAATGGTGCCGGATGGCTGGATTCATGTAGCAGAAAGTACTGTCGCACTGCTTCCAACGCCTGTTGAGCCTGTTCACGGTTTTGAATGCCGGATGTCTGCCAGCCATTGGATATTTCTTGTTGTGGATGCATATTCTCTGGCAAGGGATATACCGTATTGTCCACAGTTTCAACCGAGTTGGTTTCAGGGGCGAGAAGCTGTGTCAGATGATGCAGTGTTGCCATTTGACGGCGCATATCTGGCAGCCCGCTGTCGCCAAGATGACCGCGCAATGTGCTAAACAAGCATTGAAGGGTGGCCGCAATTTGTGGGATCTGCTTGATGACCGGTGCTGCGCTTTTTCGTAATTCGGCGATCAGAAGATCGATCCCGCCGGGAAATGGGTTGTCTTCTGCACTACTGCCATCCAGACATTTCATCACATCCGTTACTGTAAGAGTGCTCCCGTTCAGATGGGCGAATTCACAAAGGCGTACCTGTTTAGCCAGCGTGAAACCGTCACTTAGTCCTTGTAATGCGTTAATACGCATCAGCAGGTCTGGCTCACCATCTAGCTCTGCGGCTGGCCACAATGTTTCCCAATAACGGCTGATCGTCTGTTCCAATAACAGCAGCCCCTGCTCATATCCAGCCAAACCGTGTTGATTGCACCAAGCTTGCATTAGCAAGATGATAATGCGCAGATCCTTACTGCGAGCTAGCAGAACCAAGGCACTTTTCTCTATCTGACGCCAATCTGGTTCCTGAGCTGGCATGATAAAGTCACCGAATTGCTGTTCAGCTTTTCCTTCGGCCAATTGAATCAGTTGCATGAATTCGGCACTGTATTCCAGTTCTTCTCCACAGGGATGTTCCTGGCTGATCGGGTTAAGCAAAGAGGCAATATTCATCAGGTTTTCCTTATGGCTTGATGCAGGTAAATTCCGGCAGAACAAACGGGTTGTGTATGCTATCGGGGGTGAGTATCAGTGTGGCCTGGTGCCCTGCCAGATTGAAAGTGATTCGGTAATGCATGCTGTCCTCCTGAAACCATTTTCCTGCATCAATCAGCCTGTTTAATGCCCAAGGTCCTGAAGTTTCCAGTGATTTGGTTTTGCCATTAGCCAACAGCATGGTCAGTTTGGCTTTACCGGCATTATTGCTACCGGGCCAGGTGAAGTACCAGGATGTCAGCGGCCCGTGGCTGTAACTGGCACTTTGATCGTTGAGTGTCAGTGACAAGGTCAGGATGTCGTTATCCATCTGTTTAGGTTGCAAGGTAAGGGAGAACGATGGCTGTGAAGAGGCAGTACTAAAGAATGCATCGCGGACAAATTGCGCTTGCCGGAATGTTTTTAGCAGTGACTGATCTTCTGGCTTGGTACTGCCTAGCGCCCAAGGGAAAAAGCGCCATTCGTCGCCCTGAGTGCTAACCTTATCCACCAGATACTGATTAAAAAAACGATCCATTAACCCTTGGTTTGGCGCAAACATATGCGCCATATCATCAGGTGTAATATCACGTTTGCTGTGGCGGGATAGTGGATAACGCCCGGCAATGGCCTCACGACAGAAGTCACTTAACTGAGCATTAGCCAATTGGTGTATACGCGAAACCGCCTGTTGTTGTGTGTCGCCTTTGGCCCCCTGCGTCATGTCCATAATAATGCTGCGGAATGGAGCAGGCAGGCGGCCCGCATCAGCTTGTAATTGCGTCAGTATGGTACCAGAGGGAGATGCTGCGGCTTCGCCATTTTCCTGTAAGGCGGTGAGGTAACGATACAGATCACCCAGTTTATTGAACAGATCATCAAAAGCGATCGTGTCATTGTGATCTCCTTGTGGACGTGCCAGATCGAGCAGATCACGATAGTGGCTTATGACAATCTGTTCTGGTGAAGGTGGTGCTGGAGTTGTTCTGACCGCCGGAAACAGATTTTGTAATTTTCGGGTGGCTTCATCGTTCAGTTGCTGGCTCAGCTGCGTGAGTTTGCCGTGATCTTCTGGTGGGGAAAGTGCAACAATGTGGCTGATACCAATCAGCAGATTACGCAGGGGCGAATGGGCGCCAGAGAGAATACGCACATTATTAATACGCTGGTTGAGGCTACTTGTTGGGATCAGGACGATATCATTGAGAAATGTATCCCACTCCAACATAAAGTCATCCATATAAAGCTGGCGTACCCGGCAGGCGGCGTCGCATCCTTCCTGTACCTGTGGCTGAATATTGAGAACCCAGCGATCAGTGTCACGAAGTGTCTTTACCGTATCATCTACCTGTGCAACCAGACCGTGCCAATATCCGTCTGGTGTAAAAAAGCCGGGGATTGTCGCAGTATCTGGCAAGTCGCTTTTACGTTTTAATACCAACTCAGCCTGAGAACCCGCCAAATCAAGCAGATTGACGGATTTGAAACGTCCGTTATTGATCAATCTTTTTTTTATGCTGGTATAAACCCGCTGGGAAAACGTTGAACGCATGATATTTTTTATCGCTTCCTGTATCAGTTGTTGGTCCTTGTGTTGGGACCAGGAAGGCTGACTGTGATTCAGTAGCTGATAAAGATGTTCCTGAAGTGCTTTACGTTGTGCCTCATTCAACTTTTCACCACCAGCAATATGAGACAGATTTAACATCAGCCAAGCGGTAAGGAATTTGCCATTGTAATGTTGTGTCTGAAATAGCATTTGGTAGGCTTTCAGCGCTTCGTAAGTTGATTCACTGTTATCGCTATCAGCTTGCTGACGCAGGATACTTTCGACTTGCTGCGTCACCAGCGGCAGCAATAAATTCTTTAACGCATGCTGATAAACCGGGTAGCTGGCACTGTTCAGTTGGGGGCCTTGATACAATCCCATACCGTAAACAAGCGGCGGGCTGTCTGGATTAATTTGCTGATTTGCTGTCAGTGACTGTAGCTGTGTCAGATACTGGATCAAGTGTGGTAGATCGCGATCTGATGGCTTGTTCAGCGCCTGACCCTGTTGTTCCAGTAGCGGAAGTCGGGCCGCAATTTGCTCCAAATAGTCATTGTTATTGTGGTAACTTGTCAGTAACAGTAAGCAGATCCCGGCCATTAGACTGAGTAACAGGCTACATCCGGTCAGCAGCATAAAGCGCCGGCGCAATTCGTACATGCGATTGATACCAGCCAGTCCACTCTCAGCCAAAATGACTTTTTGGAATAACTGTCTTAGAAAGTAACTACGGGCAGTCCGGTTAGTTGTTTCACCATCGCTATTGGTAACAGAGGAAAGCGCATAACTGTAATCAAACAGATTATCTTGCGTAGCTCCATTACTGTGCTGAAATTCCCCATGCTTTTGGTTAGCACTGGTGAAATAGAGACCATGTGGTAACCATGGACGATCAAAGCCAGAAGTGGCAAAAATAATACTCAGATAACGCATCAAGACCGGGCGTAAGGTGGCGAATGCTTGCGGGAAGGCAAAGCTTTGTTCCCGCTGAGTAATATCCTGTTGGGCTATTAAGGTATCCGCTAGTGCCGCGTCCAGACGCTGTTGCAAATGGTTATATTGCTTATCCAGTATCTGTTGTAAATCGTTATGGGAATGCAACTCCTGTTCCCAGGGAAATGTAAAACCCCAGACCTGATCCAATTCTTCACCATAAAAACTGTTGAAGTAGCTACTAAACCCAGGGAGCAAGTCGGCTTTGGTGATCATCACGTAGACCGGAAAGTCAATTTTCAATTGCAAACGCAAATCCATCAGTCTCTTACGCAGTAATAAAGCCTGATGATATTGTGCGTCATTATCTTGTTGCAGCAGATCTTGCACGCTGATTGTCAGAATAACGGCGTTGATTGGCTGACGTGGACGATAACGTTTTAGCAGTTTCAATAAGGTCTGCCATAAAGGGTTGCCTTCCTTCAGGTACTCCCCTGCGGGGCTAAGAATGACGCCTTGAAGGGTGAAATACCATGAACAGTGCGATTCGGCATTGGTTTCAGGAAAAGCGAACTGGCTTGGATAGGTTGTGTGGTAGAAGTCTAACCCTGAATTTAGCAGAGCTTTATCTTTACCGCATCCTTTGGTACCCAAAACCAGATACCAGGGCAGGCGATAGAGATAGAATTTGCCAAGGCGTGTAGTAAGTTGTTCGCCATTCAGACGCAGCCCGCGTTTAATCAGGGCTGCCGCCTGTTTAAAGTTGTCAGAGAGGGATTGAGAAGCACTTCGGGTTGTCGGTGTGACATTGCTGACATGGTGTAAGCGCCGGCGCAAACAAGCATTTGTCCACACTTGATAGAGAAAAGGTAACAGCCGTAGCAGTAACCACAGCGAAATTAGGGCAGTGATAGCGATTTGGCGTTGGACTTCGGTTACCAGTGGATGCAGATCACCAATGGCGATAAATGGTCCCATAATCCAGATAAGCAGACACAATGCGGCAACGATCAGCGCCCCCCAAAACAGGCGATTAGTGATGATGGCGATAAATGCTCTTAACATTTTCTTTCTCTCCTGCCTATTGGCCTGAATTATCCGGCTTGGTGTTGAAAATAATTTCAATACGGCGGTTCAAAGCCCGATTCTTGGCGGTGGTGTTGGGGACTAAAGGTGCTTCTGCGCCAGCACTTTCAACCTGTAGCCGTTGTGGCTGGAGCAGGTTGGTGCGTAACTGTTGCGCCACCGTTTTTGCTCGCGCCAGTGACAGTGCATAGTTAGAGGAATAGGTATGTGTATGAATAGGCTGATTATCACTGTGTCCGCGAACGATAACCTTTCCAGTCGTCAGGTTCAGTTGTTTGGCAAGCTCTTGGAGAGGTATCTGATAGAGTGGATTAAGTGTTGCCGATGCGGAAGCAAATAAATCGCCGCCTTGCAGGGTTACGCTGATATTATCTGCATTCTGGCTGACGGTGATGTCCTGCTGTGCAATCATCGGTTGCAGAACCTGTCGCAGATGAGCTATAGAGAAACTTTCAACCGGTGATGCAGCTTCTGGTAGTGGCAGGTCGTATATAGATGTCAACACGGGTTCTGTCTGCTGATTAAGCCGGGTGTTTAACCCGATGTAGAGTAAACCAGTCAGTAGTACTCCAGATAGCGAGCAAAACACCAAAAAATGGGCTAACCGTGATGTCTGATGTGTGTTGACTGGAAGAGGCGGAAGAGCGCTTAATGCCGAGGAATATTCGCCTCTCACTTGACGCAGACGTATTGCCAGGCGCTGGATTAGGGTTTCTAATTGAGCCAGGCCGTTATCAATCAAGCGATAACGACCACCAAACCCCAGTAACAGACAAAAGTAGAACAGTTCGAGTAAATCGATATGTTTGGCCGGTTGTTGCAGCAACATATCCAATAGTTTGAAAAACTTCTCACCACCACTGCTCTCTTTATGGAATGTCACCAACAGGCCATTACCTGACCATATGCTATCGCTTCCCCAGGAGGTCAATGCAACTGTTTCATCTAAACATGTGCACAGACAATAACGGGCGCCGAGAATAGTTTCGTAGCTAAATCCCTCTTGCTGACACTGTTTTTCAAAGCGATACATTTCACCAATCAGTTGTTGGCGTAACTGACTGGAATCCTCTGGTTTTGCTGTGTGGCGAATATGTGACATAGCATTTAACAGTGGATAAGCAGCCTGTACCAATGGGTTACGGTAGTTATGATTCATAGGTTCATTTCCTCCTCATCAGACAGACGTTTAAGTGCCCAAAATGCCATTTTCAGACCGGGAAACTCACCAGCAATATAAAAGGCAAACACCCCGGATTTTCCCAGCGACTGTTCAGTTTCACTGTCTAATTCCAATTTGAAGTAGCAATGCCCATTTTGATAGGGAAGTTGTCTGGGGATCTGTACCAAGTGGCGTAGGGCAATACCTGGCAATTGCAGGCGCACCAGATCACGTATGCGATCAGCGGGCGCGATTTTGATTTGGGCCGGAAAGTGAGCCATAAAAGAGTCATGCTCCATCTCAGACTTCACGACTAAGATGAAGTGGTAATCATCCAGATTCATCTGTTCTGGTAGTGATGCTACGCTCAGTCCGGGCAGGCGTTTGGTCAGGGGCAGTGATACAACATGCTCTTCCAGCACAATGGACAAGCTGCGTTGCAGTAAAGTACAGAGGCGGGTGAAGCAACCACCAATATCCAGATGATTGTAGCGGGGTAACTCTCCCTCCAGTGTATAAGGCGACTGGAAAGAACTCATTTCCAGTGCATAGCTGATCCAGATGAGAAAAAGCATTTCGGGTGCCTGTTGAGGCAGATGCATGATGTGTTGAAGCTGCGCGCTAAAACGGTTTAAGAGCGCCAGTCGTAATAAATCACTGGTGCAAGAACCATTACATTGCAGATGACGGCTAAGCTGTCGGCTGCGTTGCAGTAACAGACCATACAGATCATGAGTTATGTTCTGTAATAACGGGCTTACCCAACAGTTAAGCAACGGTGGAATATATCCCGTATCCAGAATGACAATGCCATCCTGATTTTTTTCTAAAACCCGCAGGACTCCCATTGCAATCCATTCACCGTTCAACTCATTTTCTGGTAGCAGACGCAGGCGTAATCTCCCGCAATGTAAGGTCGTACTGCTAAGTGTCAGCGAGTTGATGTCGTTGACCTCTTTTTCAAATGCCTGATAACGAGCCAAAGAATTGGATGCGTCATCGAAACTGACGGATTCACGTCCGGTCAGATATGCCGGTATAGCTAAGGTTATAATTTGCGAATGTAATGAAGCGCTGATTGCTAATGCGGGTGGAGTCTCATTGGTTTCAGTAAATTCAAAACTGGTGCCATCAGGCATAATACCGCTGGCCGCCAGCAGTGAAATTTTTCCCAGAGCAAGCTGGCTTTCATCGATTTTTAATGATGAAAACCCCCAATTGTAGGCTCGTTGCAAAGCTCCCCATTGACGCAGGCGTGCATCCACATACTCATCTGCCTGTTGAAAATGGTGAGGTCGTAAAAACATGCCTTCCATCCAGAGAACTTTGTGTGCATTTTTCATAGGTGATCTCCTGAGCATGCGTGATTCATTGAGCGGACGCAGATGCAATCTGTAATCCGTGCGAAGTAACGGTAATCAACTGATAAAGCTCAGAGGATGAAAAGGGATTCAAAACCGATAAATAAGGTGCTGTTGGAAACGATGATAGAGGAATAACGATCCGCCATTGTTTGTCGCTAATACTCTGATATTCGGCCCAAATAGCAATATATTTTTCCGTTGACGGTGTATTAATGGTAATACTGATACCATTTTGTTCTTTTGTCGGCAGTAAGAAGATTGATTTTTGACAAAGTACAGTATTATCCAGAGTTGAATGGGTATTTTCTTGTAAAGACCCGATATCAGCCTGATTAAATTTATCTGGATCACTTAATAATAATATATTTAATTTTAATGGGGCGCTGTTGTTAATATCGCCATGTGCCTGGAATTTAATTGTGTATGGAATATTTTTTTCCACTTTATTTGTAGAACAACCGACACTCAGCAGTATGCTCAGTAGAATAAAGGCAAAAAAACAGTGACTTTTATGGCAAGATAAAAGCAGCATAGAAAGTCCTCCATCACAGTCCCAGCAGGAGTACCTTAAGCTGACTGGGAATTAAACGCATGCCAATCATGTTAGTGCTGTTTTGTAAGCTCAGACTGGTGACGCGTGTAGCAGGAAACCCCTTAATTAACGTGGTAAACGAGCCGATTAAATGGCGTGAAGGTCCCATTACGGTACCGGAAACAACACCGAGATTAACGCCAGGATTGTCACCAAAACTTGAATTAGTCAGTGTCGCCATATTATGCGCAGGCATTCCCATAAACAGCACTTTATAAGTGTGAGGAGTTGCCATGAGGCCCAGTGTCATATTGGGATATGGAACGGGCACGGGTACAGGTAAAGGTGTCATACAGACATCTGGAAATGCCAGATCCATACCGAAAAGTTGGCAGTTTGCAAACATATCATCACCTACCAAATTAATGTGTTGCTATTTCTGTCAGATAGATTAGCAAATAAGGAAATATAACCAATAAGGTATTAACCTTATTTCTGTTAATGGGTGATGTAATGAAAATATTAATATTGTTGTTTTCTTTGACGCAGAAAAATAAGGGTTTTGACTGATTTTAATGAGAATTGTATTTCGGAATACTTCCCGCGAAAGTAAGGATATAAAATGAGTAATTAATGTGAAGAATAGCATTGCCTTTTTTATTTGGTGGTATGGCGGTGTTTGAATCTATTTCTAATATAATGATATTTAAATAAAAGCGCTTATGAATAAAAAAATAGGGTATGTATCTGTATCGGCTATTACCGTGGCATTGTTATTAGCAAGTTGCCATAAGTCCAATAAGAAAAAAGAGCTAGTGGTGAATGAAACTCAAAAAGAGAATCTTAATACTATTAGCCGCGAACAGAAACGAACAAAGAGGTGGTTGCAGCATCAAACTGATGACGATATAACGCAAGGCGGTGATATTTCGAAATCGGCTATGGCCGGTAAGAAGTGGTTACAGCATCAAACTGATGACGGTATAACGCAGGGCGGTGATATTCGGAAATCGGCTGTGGCAGATATGGGTTTTGCCGCGTTGCAGCCGGAGACAGAAAAGGCTTCAGCTGGAGAAATGCGTGCTAATTTACCTTTGTCTGATGGGGGGCTAACCGGCGGCTCAATCGATCTTTTTTATCCATTATATGACGG
Source organism: Photorhabdus cinerea (assembly GCF_011189575.1). Classification (GTDB taxonomy): domain Bacteria; phylum Pseudomonadota; class Gammaproteobacteria; order Enterobacterales; family Enterobacteriaceae; genus Photorhabdus; species Photorhabdus cinerea. The sequence continues at coordinate 175,980 of NZ_PUJW01000010.1, read as the reverse complement.
AGGTGGGTATCTACGGTTTGGTCAGGTAGGTGCTCGCCGTTCCGATGGGCGCAATATAGTTAACCTAGGTATTGGTCAACGTTATTTTCAGGAGGATTGGGCTTTAGGTTACAATACTTTTTACGATGCCCAAATATCCGGCAATGCCCACCAGCGGTTGGGATTCGGACTGGAATACTGGCGCGATTATCTGTATCTGGCGGCTAACGGATATTTTGGCTTGACGGACTGGTACTCGTCTTCGGCACTGGATGGTTATGTGGAACGTGCAGCGAATGGCTATGATATCCGCGCTCAGGGTTGGCTGCCTGATTACCCGCAACTAAGTGGTAAACTGAAATTTGAGCAATATTTCGGTGATGATATTGCGATGTTTAGTCACCAAAATCATTATAAGGACCCGTACGCGCTGACAGTAGGTCTGGAATATACACCTATCCCATTGATTTCATTAGGTGCTGATAGAACTTTTAGTCACAGAGGTAAGGATGACACAAAAGTTAATCTGTCCTTCAATTATCAGCTTGGGGTGCCTTTATCCCAACAGATTGATCCGACGGCAGCACCGGTAAGACGCACTTTGGCTGACAATCGTTACCATCTGGTTGAACGTAATAATAATATTGTGTTGAAGCACCGAGAAAGCGCGCCGTTGAGCCTGCATTTACCAACGGGACTCAGTGGATTTGGTGGAGAAAGGAAACCGATTAATTTCTCTTTCAACGGGAAATATCGTTTAAAACATATCCAGTGGGATGATGGTGCATTACGTGCACGTGGAGGCCGGATCATTGCGTCATCAAATAATAGCTACGTAGTGCACTTCCCTACTTATAGTAGTCAGCAAAGTAACTATCTTACGATTTCAGCTGTAGCGCATGATGAACAGGGAAATGTCTCAAATAGCAGTGAGATGGGCATATTGATTAATGTACCGGTTACGTTAGGTGATGGTGATGATAAAGTTCCTTTTTTTGGGGATAGTGTAGAAGAATTACAGAGTCAGAAGGAAGAATTGCAGCGCCAGAAGGAAGAGTTGATGCGTCTGCAACAGCAGTTGCAAGAAGAAAAGTTGACGCGTGTGCAACAGCAGCTGCTGCTGCTGGAAGAAAAGTTGACACGTGTGCAGCAGCCACAGCCACAGCCACAGCCAATACCAAGTAATGGACCACTAGGACCACCACCGCCCATGGCAGGATTTGAAGCATTCAAAAATGGAAATGCAGTTCCTAGTAATAATAGAAACTATATCCCGAAGACGAAGACGAAGACAAAGACGAAGCAGCCGGAGCCGGAGCGTGAACCCTCTCCCAGAGAAAAATTACTAGCCGAACTCAAACTCAAATTAGAGGAGAGAGAAAGGCAAAGGGAGGCGAGAGAAAAGGAAGGAAAATAGCAACAGTAGCAACAAATGATATTTAAATAAAAGCGCTTATGAATAAAAAAATAGGGTATGTATCGGCCATTACCGCGGCATTGTTATTAGTAAGTTACTATAATTCCAGTGAGAAAAAAGAGCCAGTGGTGAATGAAACTCAAAAAGAGAGTCTTAATGTTATTGGCAGCGAACAGAAACAAACAAAGAGGTGGTTGCAGCATCAAACTGATGACGATGTAACGTGGGGAAGTGATATTCCGAAATCGGGTATGGCAGATATGGGTTTTGCCGTGTTACAGCCGGAGACAGAAGATGATACAAAAGTTAATCTGTCCTTCAATTATCAGCTTGGAGCGCCTTTATCCCAACAGATTGATTCGACGACGGCACAGATAAGACGCACTTTAGCTGACAATCGTTACCATCTGGTTGAACGTAATAATATTGTGTTGAAGCACCGGGAAAGCGCGCAGTTGAACCTACATTTACCAACGGGACTCAGTGGATTTGGTGGAGAAAGGAAACTGATTAATTTCTCTTTCAACGGGAAATATCGTTTAAAATATATCCAGTGGGATGATGGCGCATTACGTGCACGTGGAGGCCAGATTATTGCGTTATCAAATAATAGCTACGTAGTGCACTTCCCTACTTATAGTCGTCAGCAAAGTAATCATCTTACGATCTCAGCTGTAGCGTATGATGAGCAGGGAAATGTCTCAAATAGCAGTGAGATGGGTATATTGATTAATGTACCGGCTACGTTATCTCCTCCTGTAATAAAGCCGATAGAAAATGATGAATCTGAATTACGGCTAGGTACTGGCGAAGGTGATGAAGTTCCTCCTTTATTGGGTGATAGAGAAGATGAGATGTTGGAGGAACAGTCAGCACAGGGGCAGTTGGGACAAGAACAAGAGCGATTGGAACAGGAACGGTTGGAGCAAGAAGCGCGGGATGCTTGGTTGGGACAAGAACAAGAGCGGTTGGAACAGGAGCGATTGGAGCAAGAAGCGCGGGATGCTTGGTTGAGACAAGAACAAGAGCGATTGGAACAGGAACTACTGGAACAAGAACGGAAGATACAGGAGCTAAGAGATAAAGTTTTAAAAAGAAGAGAGCATAGTGATGACTATAATACTTATCAGAGAGAGCTAGAGATAAAAAAAGAACCGGAAAAACAAGTGGATAATGGAAAATGGACACAAGTCGCCCCAGATCTGCTCCTGAATCATCCGCTTTTGAATCAGGGAGGTGATTCCTCTATCTTTCATACTAATAATGAAAATGATGATGAATGGGGAAATGAATAACAAAAAACCCATACCAACACCTACCAGGTAGTTTAACCCAGCAGATTGATTAAAAAGCACTCACCCTTTCTCACATTAAGTATTGCTTGTGGGAAAGGAAAACTCCTGTTTCTGAATAATCGACTGCCAGTGATAAGAAAAACGTTTCGCTGGCAGATATTCATTTTCGTTTGGGCTTTGTTGATATGAAATAAGTGTAAAATTGATCTTGATCATAATTTAGTTAAATAATTTTGATAAGTTTTATCTGATTGTTATCTGCCATAAAGTATTTATTATCTTCTAGTGTGTTTTTCTTGAATATAGAGTACCGGAAAGATATAACCCAATAAGGTAACTGCTAAACCTGTGGTTAATTTAACGTGATAGGTACAGAGTAATTTGGTTTTTTTCACCAGGAAATATCTCTGAATAATAAGGAGATTATAAAATGAGAACACGCTCATCATTAGTGATTAAACTCACGCTGTTTCTATCACTTACGTTGTTTCTTATATGGCTAATTTCTGTCATAGCGACGGCTTTTTTTTCTTTTAAACATGCACACCAGCATATGATGAATGAGCTATCACATCTTGCGACTTTACGGGCAGATTTAAGTAATCATCGTTTTGAAGGTGCTGAGAAAGATGCGCAGGAGCTGGCGAGGCGCTACGACGCTTATTATGAAAAGTATGAAAATGATAAAAATATTACGTCGAATACTGATAGCAAATATCTTCCCATTGATGGCAATATTTGCCGGCCCGATCACGAAATAAGTCAGGATAACTGGTTTATTCAGGCATATGGCGCTGCCGGACAAGCTTATTATCTGGACAGCTTTATTTTTAAGCGATCTCAAGGGATATCGATTTATCCTCCGGAAAAAATCTCAGATGATTATTTTGTCAAACGGTGTCTTGAATTGGCGAATTTTCCCATGAGTCCCAATCACGATAATATTTATTGGGGACAGCCGGAGCATATTCCCGGCAGTGGCTGGAGCATCTCGGTTGCTGCGAGTGATAAAATGGGACGACTGACTGGATACGCTATTAAATTCAATGATCTATTGTCATACGGACAAGCAGTAACTAATTATGATATCGATCTCTGGCTGGACAGCAATCAACAATTATTGCCGTTTTTCAAAGGGAAATTACCGCAGGATCAAGAACAACATATTTTAGCATTGTTGAAGAAAGTCAAATTACATGATGGCTGGCAATATATTCCCGGTTATCAGGTATTACGTATTCAGCTGAAAGGCCCCGGTTGGCAGCAATTGGTACTGTATCCTACCAAAGGTCTATTTGAGGAAGTCATTGATCAGGCGATTATTCAGCTTCCCTTTGCGTTGGTTATTTTATTAATGATAACGCTGACTTTATTCTGGATGTTGCATCATTACTTAGCCAAACCGTTATGGGAGTTTGTGGATATCATTGATAAAACCGGGCCACGTGCTTTAGATGTTCGTCTGCCCGAAAATCGGTGTGATGAGCTGGGTCAGATAGCCAGAGCCTACAATACGTTATTGGATACCCTTAATCAGCAATATTCCACATTAGAAAACAAGGTAGCAGAGCGCACTAGAGCATTAACGGAAGCAAAGCAACAGGCAGAGTTAGCGAATAAGCGTAAAAGTAGCCATTTGACGACGATCAGCCATGAATTGAGAACACCACTTAGCGGAACACTGGGTGCATTGGAATTGCTGAAAACCAGCGAAATGAACAACGAACAATTGCAACTTGCAGAAACGGCACACCAATGCACATTATCTTTACTATTTATTATCAATAAATTACTTGATTTTTCGCGTATTGAAGCCGGGCAGGTTGAATTGCAGTATGCAACCTGCCAGTTGTTACCGTTGTTGGATCAGTCAATGGCGACGATACAGGGAATGGCACACAATAAAAGGTTGACGTTAGAAACTTTTGTCTCCACTGATGTGCCACAATCATTAGTTCTTGATGCAATCCGTGTAAGGCAGATTCTGGTGAATTTGTTAGGAAATGCCTGCAAATTTACCGATGATGGCGGTATTTGTCTGACTGTTACCCGTTCAGATAACACGCTGATTTTTGATGTGACTGATAGCGGGTGTGGTGTGGCACCAGAAAATATCTCATCGGTATTTAATCCCTTTTATCAGGTGCAAGAACATGCTCAAGGTACTGGGCTTGGGCTTGCTATTGCGGCTACGCTAGCCAAAATGATGGGAGGAAGTTTGAGGTTCAACAGTGCTCTTGGTTTAGGCACCAGTGTGGTATTTCAACTGCCGCTGACAGATTTTATTGAGCCAGAGTTATTGCAGGGGGAAGTCGATGCACCATTGGTTTTACATCGTCAACTCATGGCATGGGGCCTCTCCTGTTTGTCAGAACAGCATTACGGCGGGTTATCCGCCAATGACTTACGTTTTTTGCCCGGTCGTTTGCGGGATATTGTAGAGCGTCAGCTATCTGGAACACCGCCACCTGTGCAGGATAACGTACCGTTACAGCCTTGGCGTATGCGTGTGTTATTAGTGGATGACGCAGAGACGAACCGGGACATCATTGGCATGATGCTGACCCGGTTAGGTCAGGAAGTGCAGTACGCTAAGGATGGTACAGAGGCATTATTGTTAGGCAGGCGTTACCGCTTTGATCTGGTTTTGATGGATATATTGATGCCGGGACAATGTGACGGTCTGGAAACTACACGACTTTGGCGTGTTGATTCTGACAATCAGGACCCAGAGTGCATGATTGTTGCTCTGACGGCAAATACAGTTGCCGAGGAAAAAGAGCGCGCCGCTCAGGCAGGGATGAATGATTACATATCCAAACCGGTTACGATTAACCAATTGGCCCAAATATTAGAGATGACAGCGGAATATCAGTTACGGCGTGACATTGATCTGATGATACAGCAAGAAACAGGCAAGCCATTACTGTCCATGAACTTATTACGTATGCAAGAAAAGGTTCGCAGGGAATTATTAACTTTACTCGACGAAATTGAACAACATATTACTCAACAGGAGGTATTAGAAAAGCTCTTACATTCTATGAAAGGAGTGAGTGGGCAGGCAGGGCTTAATTCGTTGTTATGTATCATTGTTGAAATGGAAAACCAGGTACATAACGGTGTTCTGCCGCAAGAGAATGAGCTGATGAAACTACGTAAATTAATTAATGCAACACTGTGCTCTGCTGAGGAACACGAGCAGAATGCACCTTTTTCCGCGAGGTCCTAATATGATTTGCTATAAAGTTTTGCTAGTGGATGATCATGAGCTGATCATAGATGGAATAAAGAACCTTCTTGCTGCATATCCGCGTTATCAAGTAGTCGCGCAGGTTGATGATGGGCTATCTGTTTATGCTGCCTGCCGGGATTTGACACCGGATATTGTTATTCTTGATCTTGGCCTTCCGGGGTTAAATGGATTAGATATTATTCCACAGCTTTGTCAACGCTGGCCTGATTTGCGCATACTTGCCCTTACTGCCCATGATGATGAATTAACGGCGAGCCGTGTACTACGTGCAGGGGCATTAGCCTATGTTTTGAAAACCAGCTCGCAGCAGATATTACTTGCTGCAATTACCAGCGTTGCAGCCAAAAAAAGTTACGTTGATCCTAATCTGAATCAGGAGGCTGTTCACCTGTTAGGGGAGGGAACGAATGATGACAGTACATTGCTTACTCGACGCGAGCGCCAAATATTGCAGTTAATCAACGAAGGTAATGGCAATCGTAATATTGCGGAGGTGTTAAGTATTAGTGTTAAAACAGTAGAGACTCACCGCCTTAATATGATGCGAAAACTCAAAGTTCATAAGGTTACTGAATTACTTAAATACTCGAGAAAGTTGGGATTAATAACTTGATCATGCAGACAGAATTAATGCTGTTGGATGACAATTGGCTATTAAAAATAGCTTGCATAAACAGCCCGATTTATAGGGCTGTTTTTGTGTGTGGCAGTAATATATATAAGATAAATTTATGGTTTTTATAAAGGATTAATTAATATGAAATGTTGTTTTATTATTGCAGGCTTGTTCTTATTTTTAATTAATTAGTGATTAATTTGGTATTTAATTGAATTTTTGTTTTTATTGAATAATCTTTTATTCGGTTTAATGTTACCATTTGATTAAATAGGTTTTATGTTAATGGATTAGTGCGGATAATGGTTGTTTTAAATAATTACGCATTAATCTTTGTAGAAATATTATTTGATTTTTATTTATAATGTTAAAAATAAATATATATTGAGCTTTATTATAAAAATAAAGTTTTTATTTTTCATATAATAAATAGTTAATTTAAATTTTATTGAGTGTGTAGCATAGATAAGGTATATAAGAATATATGTCAATATATCGAAATTTACCATTAATATTTAGAATTAAAGAATTAAAGAATTAAAGAATTAAAGAATTAAAGAATTAAAGAATTAAAGAATTAAAGAATTAAAGAATTAAAGAATTAAAGAATTAAAGTTTTCCTTCTATTTTAATCAAGGAAACCCGCTGAAACCTGTTCGCTGGGTGTGTCTGACAAAAATATCGGTATTGGAAAATTTCTTGTCTGGTGCGGGGAAGACACAAGGAGCACTTGGCGTTGGTGCTAAATCTTCAGGTACGCTAGGCACTCAAAGTAGTGGATACGGTGGAGCAACTTTTGAAGGTTCATCCGGGTGGACTTATTCTTCTCTGAAAGGAGAATAATCACAAATAATAATGAGCAATTCATCAACTGATGGCCAAGTACGAGATAGAATAAAAGCTATCCTTTTTGCTTCTGAAGGGTGGAGTTCTGTGATGATAGCCCAAGCCCAAGAATATCAAACCATCAATGATTACAACATTTGCCGTTTTTTCAATGAAATAAGAAGGTATTATCCTAACTATCATCAAAAAATTCATCTTATTGTAGATGATGCGGGTTACAACAAAGCTCATCTTGTGAAGGATTGGGCTTATGTTAGCAATATTGAGTGACATTACCTTCCTCCATACAGCCCAAATTTAAACCCGATAGAGCGATTATGGAAGGTCATGAATGAACATGTTCGAAATAACCGTTATTTCGCTAATAAACATGAATTTCGAGACAAAGTATTTAAATTTTTCACCACGACGCTACCTGATATAGCGGACATCGCTGATGTCTAGAATTAACGACCATTTTCAGGTGCTAAAAACTGCATCTTGAAGTTTCTTGGGTATAGGTATTTCTTACGCTGTTATTTTTAATTCCGTACTATACCGCAGTCAGTCAGGCTGTCATTAATTTTTTATGAACAAAATTGCAATGAGCAGCCTGTTTATTGTTCTAAGTGGCTCTTGTCAATAAAGTTTACATTACTTGAAAGGTTTGGTCTCATCTTGTCCTGAAAGTTTTGCCCTATTTAGAAACACTGTGTCTGCCAGAAAGTCTGCAACTTTTCTTATCCTGAGGGAATGCGCTAAATCTGCTTGAATTACCAGCCATAAAGGTTGATCTATGCCCAAATTACTTGAAACACATATGAGACCAGCCGCGTTGGCTACAAAATGTGGAAGTACTGCCAATCCCAAGCCTGCTTTTACAGCAGAAATTTGAGCAGAAAGGGAAGTTGTGGCTACAGAAAGTGGACGGCCTTTGAGTATTTGTTCAACCCATTTGAATGTAAAGAGTTGAGATTGATCATCTGTCCACCCAATAAAGTTATCGTTTTCATATTCTCCTCTAAGCGCTCCTGATGAATGAGTTGCCAGGTAATCTTCACTTCCATAAAGACCAAATCCTAAGATACCTAATTGACGAATAGTTACATGCCCTCTCTCTGGCCTAATTATGCGAAGTGCCAAGTCAGCGTCGCGACGATGTAAATTGACAGTATGAATATCTGTAATGATCTCCAGTGTTAGATCCGGATAATTTTTCTGTAAGCTTGGCAAACTAGGAATTATTAAACTGTTTGCGAGAGTCTCCGTGGTAGCGATGCGAACTTTCCCCGAAATTTCCATGCGTGTATCAGCTTCAAGCAACAATGTATTTGCTGCCATCTCCATACTTTTCGCTTTTTCCAGAAGTTCAGTCCCATCTTCTGTTAGTCGATAACCAGTTTGATGGCGGAGGAACAATGGCATCCCAAAAGTTGCTTCAAGTCGTTCAACTCTTCTGGATACAGTTGCAACTCCTATCTTAAGGAGATTTGCAGCCCTACTTATGGTACCGGTTCGAGCCACTGCCAAGAATATGCGTATATCATCCCAAACAAGAGACTGCTCAATCCGGCTTCCATTTTTGGAAAGTTGAATTCCAATATTATCTACATCTTTCATATTTGATATATGCCACAATTATCTTGATAAAAGTAAACGAGTTTAATGCATGACGGTTTTTTGGGATATTTAATATATCAACGGTCATTTCTTCATATATTGAATGTCGAATCGTTTCATTCTTAGACTGTCATTGTTGTTCAATAAATAATGGTAGTCAAAAGTACTTGTTGCTTACTCTGAGACCAGCATTGATGAGTTAATTGGAAATAAGTTAGCCACCACACATCCAATCCCCATCTTGGCTAAGTCTACTTGTCTAATATGATATGAGAGGCCATTATGATGAAGAAAAGAAAAATATTTATTACAGGTGCTGGTAGAGGTATTGGGTCTTCATTGGTTCAGGATCGCCTGCAAGCAGGTCATTTTGTAGCTGCTGGAGACATCACATCAATTAATACTCACGATAATAACAGCGATTCAGCTCGTTTAATTCCCCTTCAGTTCGACATACGGGATGTCAATAGCTGCACCCAAGCGATTCAAACCGCAGACACCAAAAGATGTTTCAGAAGCTGTATGCTTTGTTCTCAGTACAAATTCGACTGCGCATATATCATATATACGTCTTGATGCTCCATTATGGTATCAATTAGAAAAATAAGGTCATTGTTATGCGAGTTACACCACAGCTAGCCGTCATTCTGACTCTATTTGCAACCTTCTTTTGGGGCTCCAATTTCCAGGCAACAAAACTCGCTCTCAGCAGCTTACCTCCATGGACTGCATCTGTTGAACGTTTTGTCTTTGCTGTCTTAGCTATTTTTATCTTTATGGTCCTTAAAGGCGGTATTCACGGTAAGGTACTGAGACAAAACCTCCTTGCATTCATTAGTCTTGGAACGATTGGCGTCGCCGGCTTCAATGGGGCTTTGTTCGTTGGCCTGCAAAGCTCCAGCCCTGTCACTGCTGCATTAATAATGGCTACAACTCCAATTTCTGCCAATATTCTGGAAGCCATAATGAATCGCCGTTTTCCAGAGCTTATCCGTGTGTACGGGATGACGATTAGTCTATTTGGTGTAGCGTTAGTTATCACCAATGGTCAATTGTTTTCTGGTGGAGCAATTCATACAGCATCTGGCGACTTAATCATATTAGTTGTTTGTTTTCTAGGGGGGCTTGGGAAAATGGAAATATACTGTCCCCCGTTCTCTCAAAATTTGATGGGTAACTGCTGTAATTGAAATGGTAATTCGCTGAAATTTAATTAGTGACCGTTGCTTTTCAAACACGGTTTGATGAATCGTTATCTGGGACAGCCCCTAAATTTTTTATACGTTATTGCCGATGAAAAATTTAAATATAGAGAATGTTTTTATATCCATAAAATTAGGAATGAAAGGTTATGTAGAGAATGGATATAACTCTCCCATTCATCTGTTTATTTACGGTTCCTAATAGGAAGAAGCTACGGAAATATAATCGCAAGTGAAAGATGTTTATAACTTTAGTAGCGATTTTTCTATATTGGCAGTACCAGTACACAACCAGAGCATAATAATGTTTAGAAAATATTTCCTTAGAAATGAATTCATACACAACATTTACTAGAGAAAATTATAAGATAAATTTACCAAACTTATTGGCTAAATATTCTTGGTAACAGGGACCAATAACTCATGGTAAGTTTTTTTCATGATTAATATGATATATACATCACAAGGTTAAAATTTTTATTTATTAGTTCGTTGTGTATATTTTAAAAAATGTATAGCGTGAGCATAATAAACATCATTTTTGCTTCACAAAGATTACGATTTTTTCGCCTTAGCACATCTGAAATAACAAGTCATTTTTTCTATCTATACCTTATGGATTTCAAGATGCATCACGACGGCAAGGGAGCGAATCCCCGGGAGCATAGATAACTCTGTGACCGGGGTGAGTGAGTGCAGCCAACAAAGAGGCAACTTGAAAGATAACGGGTATATAACCTATAACAGAAGAGTTGACTTAATTAAATGTCGCCTTATTTAAAAAGGAGATTACTCATGGTGTCCAAACTTGCGCTACATGGAGGTTCTTCCATCCGAACAGTTTCTTGGCCTGGATGGCCTACAAGTTCTCCACAAACTGTTAATAACCTACTTGCTGTTTTAGGTAGTGAACGTTGGTCAATAAGTGGTCCTTACCGTGGAATGCCTTCTTTTGAGCAACGTTTTGCAGAGGCGTATGCTCGCTATACCGGTGCTCACTATTGTGTTCCCTCTTCGTGCGGAACGGCCAGCCTTACCATGGCTCTTGAAGCGGTTGGTGTTGGCGCTGGCGATGAAGTGATTGTGCCGGGATTATCTTGGGTCGCCTCAGCATCGGCGGTACTAGGCGTTAATGCTGTGCCAGTGCTAACTGATGTGGACCCGCTAACGGGTTGTTTGGATGCAAGTGCCGTGGAGAGAGCGATCACCCCTCGCTGTCATGCTATTACTGTTGTACATCTCGGATCGGCTGTTGCTGACCTACATGCCCTGCGGCGTGTAGCAGAACAAAACAACTTACCGCTGATAGAGGACTGCGCTCAGGCACATGGTGCCCGTTTTGCTGGTCAACATGTTGGTACCTTTGGTAGTGCAGGCACTTTCAGCATGCAACACAGCAAACTGCTGACAAGTGGCGAAGGAGGTGCAGTAATTACGCATGATGAGCAGCTTGCAAGCCGATTAGCTCATCTACGAGCTGATGGACGTACTCTAAGCAGCGTACCGCCTCCGCTGGATCATATGGAATTATTAGAAACAGCCGAGTTGATGGGTTCAAATTACTGTATGTCTGAATTTCACGCAGCGATTCTGTTAGCGCAATTAGAGAAGATGGATGCAGAAAATGCTATTCGACGCCGTAATGCTGAATATTTGGATACGCTGATGCGGCAGATTGGCTGTGAACCTCAGCAAACTACACTTGGTACAACAGAACGTGTCTATTATAACTATGCAATTGGCTTGCCTGAAGCAGTCTTGGCAAAAACATCTGTGGAGAAACTGGCAGAAGCACTATCAGCGGAGCTTTGTCTACCGTGCAAACCAATGTACTCATCATTAAATCAATGTAATTTGTACCAACCAGCAAGTCGACGCCGTTTCGCATTAGGCGAAGCCTTTCAGGCATCTGTTCAACCGCAGCGTTTTAGCTTGCCAATGGCGGAAGCATTTGCTCGCAGTCACATCACATTACCGCATCGTTTCTTACTCGCGGAAGAGTCAGACATGCTGGATGTACAGCGCGCACTGGATAAGGTCATTAGCCATGTTGAGCAACTGTGAATAATCAGAAGGCTAGAAACGAATATGACCTCAACACATAGCCATCGTTTTGTATTCATTCGACATGCAGAAGCAACATGCAATCTCCAGAATGATAATATGTTGATCAGTTCAGTTTCGCCTGATTCATCGTTGACCCATGTTGGTCAGCAACAGACACAATTGTTGGCGGATCATTTCCCACAAGAGCTGCTTGGTGCTCAGATATTCTGTAGTCCAATGTGTCGAGCTGTACAAACCGCTAACCCCCTTGCTATGCGACACAGTTTACCTTTGATACATGACGAGCGTTTGGAGGAAGTGCGTATTACCTCACCACTAACACCGCCATTAAGTTTGTCGGCATGGGACGCCATGCTTGAAGAACGTTTGGACAAACCCACAACAGAAGTAAAACCGGGGGTAGAAACTGTAGTTGCACAGCAAGCACGTGTGGCCGATTTTTTGCTTGAACGACATCGACACCGTAGCGAGGAAAAATTAACCGTTGTTGTTTCCCATGCATTCACTATCGAGCTGGCAATATTTGTGTTATTGGGGCTTGAATTAGCGATGTTGCAGCGTTGGCGTATACGCATCAGTAATACCGCGTTGCATGTTGTAGAAAATGAAGAGGTGGGAGGAAAGTCGCGACTCGTACTTGTCAACGCGAAGACTCACCTGGGATTCTGGCTTTAAGGTAAGAAAGTAAAACATATGACTGCAAAATTTGAACGATTGCAACAGCTTGCCCAGCACGTCGATTTCTCGGCTCTTATTCCCCCTTTGGTGGCGCTTCCTGCCAATGAAGCGCTTGCTATCACAGAGGGTTCTCCACATGCTGATGTTGCGCTGTTGCGCACTATTTACAGCAAGCATATTACAGAGCATCACGATTGGATTAAACAAGTAGAGGAAGTCTGTGGCCCGCCCCCCTGGATTGTTCGTAGTGCAGGTTTAGAGGATGGTGCAATTTTTGTCAATGCGGGTGGCTATATCAGTGTAATTTGCCATCGCATAGCAGATTTTGCTGATACTGTTGCAGCTGTTACTTTTAGTGGATTTGAACCTCAGGCTGTCGCACAACAACGGCTCATGAATCCTGATTATCAACCGCAGCCAATCGCCTGTTTCGTTCAGCGATTGATTGAAGGCATACTCCCTCAGGTGGAACCCTTACAGGCGCCTTATCTGACCGCCGATGTATGCCATGGTTTGTACAAAATTATCATGCAGTTGCATCAACATTTTTCTGAAATTGCATTAGATACTGAGTGGGTATTGGAAACAGATCAGGGTCTGGTATCAGCCACCGGACTGACCTTGTCCGCCTCTGATGGTGTCCGCGGAGAAGTGGCTTTTGGCTTTGGCTTTGCGTCGGCGCAATCACCCGGTTCAAGGGCAAACTCGGTCGCCTATCATTGGCCGACATTAGTCGCTCCCTTGTGGTATGGCACACAATTACGTCAGGTGCACGTAGATAAACTTTGGTTAGTACAAGTACGCCCTGCACCTGGTTACACGCTTGAACGTCGTGTTCAACGGTTAACAACAGAGGTAAGAGCAGAGTTGACGCGTTGTATGCGAGCAGTACCGGTGACAGCACTATTGCATCCTTCAACGCCCTCTTTAGGTTGCTTCCTTTCTGCATCGACATTGGATGATGCCTGGTCTCGTTACCTGCGTCTTCCTCCGTCTGTGCAAGCGGCGCTTACCGCTGTCTTCGTTGAGTCTGGAGTGGCTAGTGAACACGCCGGCATCATGTTCCGCCAACAAAATTTACCGGTTTTTCTTACCCAGCTAACGGATCTGCCCGCTGTTCCCTGGGTGATCATTGATAGTATGGGGGAACTGGCTTATTTTGGTGCGCAAAAACCGCTTATCGAACTGAAAACGGAAATAGCCGAATCGGTCAATTTGTCTGCCTCAGTACAATGTGTGTTTGACGACAGTGAATCCCTGCCAGTAGCGGAGCTTACTTCTCAGCGTATTACCGATCTTTTGCAAAATGCGTTGACTGGCTTACCTATGCTGACGGAAAAAAGTTATACCACACTTAAACAGCGCACGATTTTCCCAACAGACACTTGGCTACAAAATGGTAATGCTGTCCGGAGCCCCAGTTTAACAGGTTGGCTTCTCGCACAGGCAGGCGAGAGAGCCACGGAGTTTATTCCCTCTGATTGGCCGACAACTGACGCAACAGCAGATTATTTTTGTGCTCTCACTGCCAAAAACAGTCCGCAATCTGCGTTACCGCGCTTATGCAAGGCCATCCCAACGCTTGCAGACAGGATCATTCAACTCAATGATCTGCGCCTACTTATACAATTAATCAAAGCCGAAGCATGGATTGGAAAATTGCCATCCATTCGATTAGCTCCATGGGTTGATGCTGCGATAATTGCACCGTATGGTGATGCGCGTCTGTTGCTGGAATGTATACTCCATGTACTCGCCGATACAGAAATTCTGCCCATTTACGAAAATACTGATAGGCTAAATATTGTACATTCCCTGATCGGTGCAGCAGAATCCGGGATTTCCTCGGTCTCTCTATTAGAGGTAATACACCACAGCCAACTAGCACCAACTGCGCTGGCTAGCTTGGTATGTGCACCCAAAGCATTTGCCGCCTACCTGGCTTTTTTGACGCCGCTGAAACGTTTTAAGGCTGCCGCAGCACTGGCTGGAGTCAGCGAAGTAGCCGATTTACTGCAAGCTACCGCCAATCTAATGGAGACCCTGCATAAAGCAAACTTACCAACATTGAAGGGACTCTGTCGTATTGACCTAGTGGATACTTATGATCAGGTGCTTAAAGCGGTATTGACCGATGTGGTAGATCGGCGTGATCCCAGTACACATCAGCGTTACCTGGATTTGCTAAGTGGTTGGATTGCATTTGCCCAACTGTCGACTCTTTCTGCCACGGAGGCGGCGGCATTGCTCTCTTTCTTAAGATGGATAGAGCGTGCTCGTCATCAATCCATGCCAGACAATTTTTTACTTGAGTTAAAAGAAGACATGGTGGAATGTTTGGGCGACGACTTCTTACGCTGGCAAGTTTTCATACCCATTGCCGGCAATATGACGCCTGATCAACTTCCTATAGAAAATGCTCATCAACTACACAATCTTTTACATCAGTGGATGCTGGCTCATTTTCGAGCTGAATCTGGTTCTGAATTGCCGGTACCTCTACGCAAACTGATAAACATCGCAGATGGCTTTGGTGATGCACGCTCTTGTTTGCTGCGGTTAACGCGAAACATTCTGGAGATTTCACTCCCCTTTGTAGTACATAAGGCCAGTTTCCTCTTTAATGAGAAGGAATTGATTGTTGAATTTGCTGAACTACCGAATGCGCCGGAAGAGGACATTGGTCGTTTACATGTATTCGAAGCGTTGGCACTGCGTATTGTCGAGTGGGAACCTATATGGCAAGTATCACTGAATCGAGTTTGTCAGTTGGGCACCTGGACACTTTTCTTACGTATGCGGCGTACCGATGAGGCACATTGGCAAGCTGAGGATCTAAATCAGCTGGTGCTTTGGTTGCGAGTGCTGTTCGATACCGCTTACGACTTTTCGTATGTTCCTAACGATGAAGTTTCACATGTGTATGAAATGGTTGGTCATTCTCCCTGGCGTGAACTGTTTCGGGCGTATGTCAATTACCGGGCAGCGGTTGATTTTTCTATTCAACG
The DNA here is from genome assembly GCF_011189575.1 of Photorhabdus cinerea. GTDB lineage: Bacteria > Pseudomonadota > Gammaproteobacteria > Enterobacterales > Enterobacteriaceae > Photorhabdus > Photorhabdus cinerea. Next base: position 160,017 of record NZ_PUJW01000010.1, on the reverse strand, counting down.
TATCACGGTCTATTCATTGCCCTTTGCCACAATGCTGGCAGCCCTTTGCCTGAATCAATCTGTACGTGATGAGGTCACTGGCGCCTGCATTGCCGGTTTTGAAGGAGCCTGGAAAAGCTTTCATGGTATTGCTGAAAAATTGGAGAAAACAGAAGCTGACCAAAACCAGTGGGAAGTCCTTCATACCACAGCAGGACAACTGGGATTGCTGCTTGCAGCAATGTGGCCGGAACAGACACTGAAGCGAATGGTACAAGTGCCGTTATCACCGGTTGCTGCTGAGCGAATAGGTGTAAGTCTGTTACATCGTCGTGACCTGGCGACCACATTGCAACAACTGATTGCCGTGCCGGAAAATGCAGCTTTGCGCGATTTGGTGTTACACCATGTCCCTGAGATCGCGGTGAATGCAAACTCTGCCTCTACAATTGCCGATGAAGTCACAAGTTGGCAAAGTAAGTTTAAGCGCTGCAAGGAATATCTGCTCGCTTATCATGCTAATTTACTCTCTGACAGCCAATGTCAACAATGTGTCAAACAGCTCGGACTGGTGCCCTATGGCATAACTGAGGAAATTGAAACCCATATTCAACATGCTTTGACTCACACAGCAGCAGAGGAGAAAGGTCGTTTTAAACTGGCTGAGGTTGACTCTATTGCTATTATTCGTGCCATAGGTACGGAGGATGGCATATGACTCTTCAACTTGATGCCAATATCAACCAATCTGAAGAAGTCGTTAAGATACAGATCACCCCGTCAGTTCTGGTGGCGGGCTTAGTTGCAGCCGAACGTAGTCAACAAGGTGATGGTTATGTATCGGCTTGTGCCTTGGCTCAGATTTGGAGCGATCTGAGTCTGTTCGCTGAAGCTAGCAAACAGTCGTTATCGGTATGTCGTCAGGCCAGACTCTCCGCTACTCATGCAGCGCTAACTGCCTTGTCTATCGCTTGCGGTCAAAAATTCAATACTGAAACAGTATGTACCTCACAAACAGATATTGTACTTCAAGGTCAGTTCGCACCTTGGTTGGATCTCCTGACTCGTATCTTGGCGGTACCCTTGCCAGAATGTTACGGCTATGATTTAGGCGATACCGAAGTTTGCGTAGATGATGCGATTTGCTTTGCGCGTGAGCATCTTTGCGGACGTCCTGTCGTGATTGTCGGTATCCGCAGTGGTGGCAGCTTTATTGCGCCGCGTTGGGTCGCAGGTTTGTCACAGGTTAGCGGCGTTACACCTCCATGGTTAACATTACGCCCTTTAAGGCAAATCAATGCGCCTTGCCAGTATCACCCGTCGGAGTTGAAGGCCCTGTTTCATCTTTGTGACTCCCAGCCAAAGCGTCCTGATATTGTTATTGTTGACGATCAGCCCGATACAGGCAGTACGGTTGAGGAGCTTGTGAAGAAATTGGCTCCTAAAGTAGAAAGCGTGTGGTTTGCAAGCATTGGTAACGTCAGCAGGATCAAGGCACCAGGCTCATGGTCAAAAGTGTTTACGCGATCACCGCTGATAACCCGCGAGAAGCGTCCACTCTGGCAACTATTGTTAGAAGAAGATCACCGCTATTTTCTTTCCACTCTGGCTTCTGCACTACCTAATAGTGCTGGTACTGCGGCTCGGATCTTCATCCGCTGCCCAACACTGGAAAAAAGATATGGTCAGGGTGAAGCTTGGTTGCCTTGGAATTCTCCAGCAATGGCAAAATATGTGCGAAGACTGATTAATCCTAAGAAAACACCACTGTTGGTCACTGATCAGAATGAAACTCCATTGTTGCACGTGAGGTTTATCGGTGAAAGCGTTTATGGACTTGCTGAATTTAGACGTACAGAGCAATTCGATACAAAACATCGCAACGCTTGGTTTCTTGATGGCTATCACATTGCTGAACACCTGCCCGGGTTACGCCCATTACGCGATCTGATGGCTGAAGCAACTAACACCGCCTATTCCACTTGGCTTACCCAATGCAATGCGATAATAGAGCTTATCAGCCGATCACCATTGGTAAATGTTACTGGTCAGCTATCTCTGGTTCCGATAGGGATATCCATCAGCAATGCATGGAGACGTTTACAATGCAGAATCGGCGAAAACACGTTGCCAGACTTACCTTTCTGGCTTTGTTCACTCAACATTCCTCCCTTTGCTGGCAGTATTCGACCAATACGTTCTTCCTTAAGTCATGCTTTTGGTGATTGGCATTGGCAAGTTGACAATGACGGACATCTCTACCGTTTTCATCAAGAGGCTAACTGGGGGGGAGTAAGTTGGCCAGAATTGGAGATAGCTGCTTTTGTGCTGGTACATCAGCTGTCACCAACCACATTGCAACTTATCTGCAATAGTCGCCAGGAATGGGGTAATGAACCACAGGTGATATTTGCCTCCTTACCGGTTGCTGCACTTTTGCTACTTGAAGGTTTCTATCGGGAAGTGCGCCAGTTCAGTGAGGTCGGTAAGGTGCGCTTGTGTGAAGATCTTGCACGGTTATGCCAAACCTTGGCTCAGTACCACGACTTGATTATTGAAGCATCTAAATGTGCAACCGCCAGGCGTATCAAGGAGTGTATATGAATAAACCTGAAAAAATCGCTTCTGCTGTTGGTGTGCCGGCACCAGGCTTGCGTGCTTTATCTGCAAGCGGTGCTATCGTTAAGCTGGCCGATGGCCGAGATTATCTTGACCTTATGAATGGTAAGGGCTGCATCACTTTGGGGCACCATCATCCAGTGGTAACGGAGGCGATAATTTCCAATTTGAAGAATCAACAGGGATGCTCAACCTGCTGGTCTGAGCTATTTGAAGTTCTTTCGGAAATTATCGTTGCTGATAGCGGCATATCCAATGGTCAGGTTGCCTTTTTTAGCACGGGTACTGAGGCTTGTCGTGCTGCTGTTCAATGTGCGCGGAAGATGACTGGGAAAAAAATCATTGCCAGTGCCGGTTATCATGGTTGGGGCGATTTATGGGCTTCTCCCCCCAGTTTTTTAGCACCGAATGAAAGCGGCATCATCGATTTTTACTTCGTCCCCGAACTGCTTGCAGACGTGTTAGATCGCTATCGTGGCGAAGTATCAATGGTGATGATCTCACCCGATTATGTGCACTTTAAGCCGGAGACGCTACAAAGCTTAATCCGGCTTGCCCGCGAGCATGGTGTACTGTTTTGCAGTGATGAGGTTAAAAATGGTTATCGTTCAGTTGCCGGCTCGGCGTTACCGAGTGTGACTGGCGAACAGGCTGACTTCTATACTTTTTCCAAAGGGCTATCTAATGGACAACGCTTATCTTGCCTAGTAGGCACCGCCGAAATGATGAAAAAGGCCAGGCATATGACATATACCGCCTACTTTGACACATTGCCTATTGTTGCGGCTTTGGCCACGTTGAAACATATGAGAGAAGAACGGGGTTATGAGCGGTTAATAGCCTGTGGAGCAACGTTAGCAGAAAAGCTACGAGCACTTATCGCGCAGACAGAATTGCCGATCAAAGTTATGGGTGATGGGCCATTATTGCAGTTTATCAGTGCAACGCAGGAACTAGACGAAGCTTTCTATGTGACTTGTGCTAAACAGGGACTATTGCTGTATCACTCTGATAATCAGGCAATCTCTTTGGCGACTGAAACGGTTTTAGCGGAATTGGAAATTCGTTTTAAACAGGTGTTTTCGGATCTTTCTCATCGTTTTTCCGGGTTGTGCCAGACAGATGTGTCGATAGAGCGGCAAATGGAAGCCGCATTCAACATGATAGATGGTGCCAGTGATGTTATGCCGACTGTCGAAACTATCCACTGGTTACAGAGGAGTGCGATATGAGTGGAATAAATAGCTGGTATGGTAAGCGTTTAGCTTTGATTGCACCACATCCGGATGATATCGCTTATTCGATAGGGGGAGTGGTCGCGCAACTTGCTCCTTTATGTACACTAGAAATTGTGACCGTATTTACCCGTAGTGCATGGGCTCTCCCTAAATCACTGCGCGATGCTGGCTCCTGTGTTATCAGTGATGTACGGGTGAAAGAAGAGCACGCTTTTTGTCAACATTTTAAGATGAAGCTGCATACCTTCGGTTTCCCAGATTCCAGTCTCTCTGGCTATGATGACAAGGGCGAGCGCCAGGCACAATTGAATGACGACGCGCGTATTTCGACGGTATCAGAGGTACTACAGCAGGTATTAGGTGATCTTTGCCCTGATATTGTTATCGCACCCGCTGCTATCGGTGGTCATATCGACCATCTGATTGTTCATGACGTTATTTGTTCGCTGCAAAACAATCAATGGCAACTTGCCTTTTATGAAGACCTACCCTATGCCGCTGAATTTCCACTGGATATCCTGACAAACCAGTTGATAGCGCGAGAATTCAACGTACTAGAAACAGTGAGTATAGATCAAACGTTAGCGGATAAGTGTACCGCACTGCATAACTACGCCAGCCAAACCGATCAGGAAACCATTGATGCAATTCTTATGCATGCGCAACGCCTAGCGCAAGCGTGCTTCAATGCAAATCAACATGTCTGTCATGCAGAAAGATTTTGGGAGAAATCATGTCAATATCAGTGAATTACATTCGGCAATTGATTATCAAAGTCGCCTGCGATACGACAGGTGATAGTGCAGAAGAATTAATCGAGAGCGGACGACTGGAGATCCCTCCGCGTGATGCTATTGAATTTGTAGTGCGTCTGGAAGCTCTGTTTGATTGTACTTTGGGAGGGTTGCGCTACGAGCCTTTGTCAATAGAGATCGATGAATTTTCGGCAATCGTGAACAATGCCCTTAACGCGCACACATCTACTACATCAACATTATTTTCACCCCAAAAATAGGTAGAACAGCATGAAAAATTCTGAAATCCAGAGTGCCGAGCTACCGTTGGAGAGTAATGCCTTATTGCCTGAGAAAAATAGCGATTTAGCTTGGTTACAGTTACATCAACACCATACTCGCTCCATGCATAAAATCGATTTATGTTTCGAAGATGTGGCTTATCCTTTCTGGGTAGGTAGCCATTGCACTGAAGAAATTGTTGAACATCTAACCAAAATGTCTGCTTCTTCATTGCACATCATTACCGACAACACTGTTAACAAACTCCATGTTGAGCCTTTTGTACGACAGTTAAAAGTAAGCTCCCGGGTCTGGGTTTGGCCCATCCCAGACGGGGAAGCGAATAAGTCGCTAAAAACATTGGATTACCTGGCAAACCAGTTGCTGAATGTTGGGGTTGATCGCAAAAGTGTTGTCATTGCTATCGGAGGGGGAGTAGTAGGCAACATTGCTGGACTCCTGGCGGCTCTATTATTTCGTGGTATTCGCTTAGTGCACATACCTACCACGCTGCTTGCAATGAGCGATTCGGTCATCTCACTTAAACAAGCGGTTAATATGCCGCAAGGCAAAAATCTAATCGGCTGTTTTCACACACCGGAAGCGGTTTTCGCCGATACCGCCTTTCTGCTGACTTTACCTACCCAGCACTTACGCTCTGGGTTATGTGAAATTATCAAGAATGTGCTGACTCTGGAAGCGGAAAATTTGTCACTTTTAACGAACACGCTTAATGCTGAATCTCGTTACGACGAACTGACTCTGACACGCATAGTTCAAGCGGGTGTTCTGACTAAACAAAGAGTGATGATCAATGACAAGCGAGAGAGACATCATGCCCTCGTATTCGAATATGGCCATACGGTAGGACACGCAATCGAACTAATTTGTAATGGGAAACTCACACATGGCGAGGCAGTTGGTCTTGGCATGATCGTGGCGGCAGAAGTTTCTCACTCTCTGGGTTTGTTGACGGCAGAAGAGCGTGATATGCACTACCATCTGCTTCAGCTCAACGGAGTAGAAATCAAAGCCCCTATCGGAACCACACTGGAAGCCGTAATGAAGGTACTACAATCAGATAACAAGCGTGGTTATCTGCACACCACGCCAAATGAAATTCCGATGATTCTGTTACGTGGATTAGGGATGCCTCTTTGGAGTCATGAAGGGCACCCCTTAACGCCTGTGCACGCTGATTTACTCGAATCAATGCTGCGCCGGCATATTTTTCACTCAGTTTAAATTTGTTTAGAACCTGTGTTTACGATTTGTCACGAGCAGAGTTCAGCGGGGCGCAGCACAGAAACCACAGCATAATAAGTCATATGTGAGGATTTCGTAGTATATAAACCCCGATCAATATAGACCTGTAAGTGAGTAATTAGGTTCTTAGGAGGGTGTTATGCCGACTATAGCCAATTCAATTTATATTAAGCAGGTTTCTGATTGGCCGCCCCTTACTCATAGGGTACGCCGCTATCGCAATATCGTGGTAAAAACATCCTGCAATTTACGTTGCAGTTATTGTGAAGTAAAGCGAGCTAAAGTGAATGCTGAGGCTATCATTGGCTCAATAACACGAATTATGGATCGCTTTGATCCACGTGATGTTCTCTTTCGCGTTGAAGCCGATGGGGAAATTACCCTATATCCGAAAATACTCGATTTTCTGGCGGAGTATGTACAGAAAAAGGGCTATCTTATCGAAGTGCTAACCAACGGTACTCGTTTCCCTTCCTGCCTGCGTCCTGGTTTGCTCTGGGTCATTTCTGTTGATGGTCATACTGAACAAATGAACCAGGCCCGTGGTTTAAAGCAAAAACAAGTAGATATCATTTTAGAGCATGCAATTAACCTTTCTGCTGAGCTGCAATGTGTGTATCACGGCCAACCCATCGAAGAAATCAATGATTTCATCGATACTTTACATGCACGCGGCTTTACTGGTCGTCTACATTTTTTGCCTCTGTTGGCGACTAAAGGACGGCCATTGACAGTACATTTAAATTACGAGCAGCTCCATAAAGCCCCTTTTCTAGAACGTAAGGCTTTCTTCGATCGCTGGAATTATATCTACCAGCATGGACGACGCGGTGATTTCGTTTGTGACCAGATCTTGAATGGCTTCAACTACTACGTTGATGGAGAAAATATCTCAATGGTTAAGTGTGATTGTTATTCCCCTGTTCCCAGCCATCTGGAAATTGAAGGATTGCAGGAAGAACGAGAGTACAACAACTTTCCTTGTGGTACCTGTCTTTCTCATCAAGAGTTTAATAACCAACGTGATCGTATGGCATTGTACGATTAAATAGTCAAAGAGGATGGTGTATGCGTGTATTGCGGTTAACACCCTTTTTTCATCACCCTGATGTGAAGAGTTGGCCTGCTAAATATGACTCTTTGGGCGGGATGCAAATCCAGATTTGGCGACAAGCCATGTGGCTGGCTCAACAAGATGTTCAACAACACGTGATGACTATCGGTTTCCCAGGTTTGCCACACCAACGCAATCTGCACACCAATTTACGCGTAGAGCGAACCTATCTGCAATTACCTGAATTGCCTTCAGAACTCACTGGATTAAAGGGATTGACCCAATCCTGGGCACTGGCTACTTTACTTGTCATCCGCCGGAGAGCACGGCAGGAATCTTTTGATCTGGTTCATCTCCATCTTGATGGGCAGATTCCTGCCCTATTGGTTGCTTGCTTGGTACCAAAATTGTTGTCCTGTCCGTTAGTACTTACCATCCATTGCTCACGGCTTTCAGTTTATCAGCCAATGTCCGTTTGGGATCGTGCCACACATAAACTGGCCTGCTATCTGGAACGCAAAGCAGTGCAAGTTGCTGCAACCACCATAGTCCTAACTGAACGTACCGCAGCAGCGGTACGACCTTATGCTCGTCGGGTAGAAGTTGTGCCTGATGTTGTGGATCACAGGCAGTTTCAGCATCCCGGTGAGTTAGCGGTACAGACCTTTCGACAGCGTTATGGGCTAAAAGCCAAAACTGTCGGATTTATTGGGCGCATCGCGAAAGAGAAAGGTTGGTCACATTTTGTCACCGTTGCTCATCGTCTGCGCCATCTTAACCTACATTTTTTAGTCGTGGGTGATGGTCCTCAACGACAGCGACTTGAAGCAGCAGTAACCCAATATGGATTGGAATCACAGTTTACTATCACCGGGTTCATCCCCAACGATCTGGTGGCAACAGCACTTGCTGCCTGTCATGTCATTGTTATGCCCTCAGAGCATGAAGAATTTGGTGGTGTTTCCATTGAAGCAACCGCCGTAGGTACTCCGGTGGCAGCCTACGCCGTCGGCGGTATTAACGAGGTGCTTGGACAAATCTCCCCTGAGCTGCTCGTTTCCGCAGGAGATGTAAACCAACTGGTTGACCGTGTTTACTGTGCTCTGACAAAGCCTCAGCAGCCATCAGCGACATGCAGGAGCAATGGCAGCAGGAACCCAATAGAGGCTTTTGCACCAGATGTTGTACTACCGCGATTGAAGAATATCTATCGCGAGTTAGTCGGGCAACCTGCCACTAAACAGAGACTATAAGGATGACGCATTATGTTCTCCATGGTAGAGATTGAAATCAATTCACGATGCAATCGGCGTTGTACGTATTGTCCTAATGTAATAGCACCACGTGATGCCCCTAACAGAATGAAACCAGAGCAATTTGAACGTATTCTCGACAGACTAGAAGAGGCTCATTTCACTGGGCGGCTCTCTTACCATTTTTATAATGAACCGCTGTTACACCCTAAATTGCCGCAATTTGTTGCTCGAGTGACTGAACGACTCCCGGAGGTCAGGCAGATACTGTATAGCAATGGCGACTATCTGAACGATGAAAAATATCAACTGTTGCGTGAAAATGGTATCAAACGTTTCATTGTCACTCAGCACGATGGTAAACCCGGACAATCCAAGCCCGATCTAATCTGGCTGATTCCACAGCAGTTACAGCTAACCAATCGTGCTGGTAATGTTATTGCCGGGCCAGCCGTCGTATCAAGTCTTCCCTGTTTTGCACCATCGGATATGCTGATCATCACTATTACGGGGAATGTGGTGCTTTGCTATGAAGATAATCGCGAAGAGGTGGTTATGGGCAACGTTTTTGACACGCCAATTATGGAAATTTGGGATTCTATCCCCTTTCGTAAAGCGCGTGAAGCGCTGGCATGTGGTGATCGCAACGCAACAGAAATCTGTCGTCGTTGTAATAATCAGGCACATCAGCAAAGCGAGGCTTTTGATTATGTCTTCTGAAAAACAGTCGCATGATGTTGTGCTGATAGAACGATATCCGGACAATTTCGATCGCTATAAATGGGGAGGTATAGAAACAGCTTATTGGAACCTTGCCCGAGTCCTGCCACGCCATGGTGTTGAGGTGGTGTGGTACTCTGCACAAGAGTACCCAACAGTTGATGATTTGGTGAAACGGATCACGGCAGAGAAGATCACTGCAATATTTCCCTTAGTGGAGAGTGAACTATTTCGTGCTGGCGATCGGGGTCCTGCATGGTTGAAACAGCGTACTGTCCGGATTTGGCACGATGTATCTTTTTTCACTGCCTCCCATACTGAACTGACTGCTTGCAGTGCACATCAGCTTGGTGCAAATGCAGCAGATTGCCAGGCCATTGCCGTTGCCCCAGCGGCATATGCCGCAGATATCTTCTTTCATGATGAACTTTGGACATATTGCTTTCCGAAACGGCACTACATACCTTGGGCCGCCGATCATATACCTGCCTGTGATTATCATTCTCCAAACGGACCGATAGTATTGTTGGCAGGTAAAATAGCTTTTGAGAGGTTATCTCCTGTTGTGGAAACCTGCCTCGCGAAGGGGTTACGCCTGCGTGTAATCTTTAACAACTGGTCAAAGCGTGGAAAAGAAGCGAGAAACTATTTTAATAGCCTGAAATTGGCTGAACGGCATGAGATCTTCGATTGTTACGATTTGGAACATGACCATGAACGCATTTTTGGCGGAACAAGCGCCGCACTGGTGCTGAGTGATTATCACGAAACGTTCAATTTTCTCTCTGCCGAAGCCGTACAACTGGGTATACCTGTCGTAGCCTATGTTCATTCGGGTGCCACACGCCGTTTTGCTGCACATCTTGTTGAAGACAACAGAGAACTACTTGCTTGGCTAAAGGGGGATGGTATTGAGAGGTTGACTCCAATTCCCAGACCTCATTGGTCATGGAGCGATGTTGGAGCAGCTTATACCAAATTGTTACATATCATAAAAACAAACTGCTCTCAGCGTGTTTAGCATGGTGTGTAAGTCCCGTTTTTCTGATAGACGAAAATCTTGCCAACCCTTTTTATCAAATGGCAATCCAAACAGCGGTGGTAACAGAATCAGGAGAAAATAAAGTGTCAATTCAAGCACGATTGCCGTTAGGAACACGACATTTCCATGGATTTCAGAATGTCCCCAATGAATTGGTGGCAGATGCCTGTGTGATCGGTAGCGGAGCCAGTGGTGCGATGGTGGCTAATGCACTGCAAGAATGTGGTTGGTCTGTCATCATGGTCGAAGAGGGGAGTTTGCTTGCACGTGAAGTCTCGCAAGAAGAAGTGGATAGTGTTTCACCCGCCGCAGAAGTTCGGGGTGAACACGGTTGGGAAGAACATGGTTGGCCGTGGAGCACAAGGAACGTAGGTGGTGGCACGCTATTTTATGGCGGTGCTTCTTTTCGTTATCACGATTGTGACTTTGACGCTAGTCCTTGGCTATCAGGCATTGGCCTGGATATTATCTGGCCGATTAACCGAACAGATCTAGCAAAATATTATGCCATTGTGGAGAAACAGTTACGTGTCAGTGGTGGGCCACACATTGATCCAGCAAAATCAGGGAGTAATGCACTGCCAATGTCACTGCCTGCCGACATAATGGCGGTAACAGCAAAACGATTAGGTTATCATCCTTTTCCAACTCCCATGGCGATTGACCATAAGACTTGTACGTTGGAAAAACGCTGTATCGACTTTCAGTGTCCCAGTGGAGCCAAGAGCGATGTCATCAATATCTACATCAAACATCTGGTAACTAGCCGCAATTTTACGTTACTTTCCGGTATTCGGGGCGTGGCGCTGGAGCAGGAACGGCCAGAACAGATCAGCGCGCTACGTTGTCTGGATCTTGAAAGTGGGATCATTCGTCACGTGAGAGCACGTTATTTCTTTGTTGCCTGTAACGCTATCCAAAGTGCAGCCCTTTTGCTGCGATCAGTAACGCCTTTTGCTCCCAGCGGCATTGGTAATCGCCACGATCTAGTCGGTCGTGGGCTATGTATGAAGCTCAGTCAGCGTATACGCGGTATGGTTACTGTTACAGAAACAATGCGTGAGCATCCTGTAGGGCTTCGCGGTCCTTTTTCCACGATGGCGATTTTGGATCACTATCTTGATACTCGTTGTCCCAGCGGTATGGGGGGGTTGATCTACGAAGCGCGAACGCTTTCCCCACCTTCTGAACTCTCTGAGCAGTTACCATTAGAACTAGAAACTATCATTGCAGACACCCCAGCGTATGAGAACCGTGTACGACTGTCCTCTCATCGCGATGCTTGGGGTATGCCAAAAATCATGATCGATTATAGAATTGCACCGCATGATATGGCACGCATAGCTTACATGGCTGATCGCGGTGTAGCCATCCTACAGGCAGCTGGTGCCACTCAGATTTACTCTAAACGATCACGTTCTGAAGAGGGAAGTACTCACTTACATGGTACTTGCCGTAGTGGCATAGATCCAACGCGCTCTGTTTTAGATCCTAATTGTCGAGTTCACGATCTGGAAAATCTTTATGTTGTGGATGGAAGCTTTATGCCTTTCCCTGGGGGGCTCAATCCCACTCTCACCATCCAAGCGAATGCATTGCGTGTGGCACGACACGTTGCTGGAGTTGACTGAACATGATTCGAGCAGAAGAAGTTTCCAGAGTCTACCATGTACATCGGCGTGATGAGAGCTTCCATTCAGCGCTAAGTTCACTGTGGCGACGGCAGTATGAAACAGTAGTCGCGCTAAAAAAAGTCAGTTTTCAGATAGATGATGGCGAACGAGTGGGAATACTTGGCCCTAATGGTGCAGGCAAGACCACATTGATAAAGCTACTCAGTGGGTTACTGCATCCTAGCAATGGCCTATTGTCGGTAGAGGGTTACTCTCCTCATCTGCGTGAAAAAGCATTTTTACATAGTGTAGGTCTTGTTATGGGCAATAAGGGGCAGTTGATCTGGGATCTTCCCCCGATTGATACCTTTGAGATGATTCGGGTGCTGTTCCGCATTCCTTCAGCTGTATATCGGCGTGCTCTGGGTGAGTTGAGCGAACTACTACAGCTGGGTTCGATTATGACCAAGCCTACCCGTCAGCTCTCGTTAGGCGAGCGTATGAGGTGTGAAGTTGCTGCTTCGTTGATTCATCAGCCCAAAGTGCTATTTCTAGATGAACCGACTATTGGTCTTGATGTGGCAATGCAAGCTGCCCTGCGTGACTTTGTTGCTGAATATAATCGCTGTCATGGCGCAACGATTTTACTGACTTCACACTATATGGAAGATGTCCGTGTGATCTGTTCACGTATCATCATTGTTGATCACGGTACTATTTTCTACGACGGCGATCTGCGAACCTTCACGGCAAAACAACGACCAGAGAAAATTATCGCTTTTTCAATGAATAGCCAGATGAAAATTCCCGATTTTTCGCGATTCGGTACTTCGATCTTACAAACAGGAGATCGCTCCCAGATTCGAATTCACCGCGATCATGTACCTGAAGTGGTGCGTTTTTTGGTTGAGCAGCGACTAGCGATTGATCTCACCATAGAAGATCCACCGCTAGAAGAGATACTACGCCAGATTTTTGGTCATGCCATTCAAAGCAGATCTACCGATCAATAGAGGCGCACTAACATGATTTTCGCTCTTATAAAAGTCCGATTACTTGAAACCTTCTCATTTCGTGCCGAATTTCTACTTTGGCTGGTAACACTAAGCATGCCGTTGATCATGTTAGTATTCTGGCGCTCTGTAACTCAGGAAGGGTCTTTTCAAGGCTACACATTAGAGGACTTCAATCTCTACTATATTGCCGTTCTTGTCACCACCATATTAACCAGTTGTAACAGTGTCTGGGAAATTAATGAAAATATTCGTCTCGGCGAGCTATCATTTTGGTTAATGCGCCCAATTCATCCTTTCATCAATTACTTAGCAATTACGTTTGCGGAACTGGGGTTGAGTTTGATCGTCGCTTTACCTATTTTGATACTAGCGTTGACAATGAGTTTACATAACCAATCGTTCAGTTTGCTACAACTTGTCCTGTTAGTGTTGGCGTTATTGGGTGGGTTTCTTATCAACCAAACCATCCACTTACTGATTGGAAGCCTGACCTTCTGGATCGAACGTTCACTTGTTGTACATAAAGTTTATGTTGCTGCTAGCAGTGTACTGTCAGGTTATATGTTTCCGTTAGCCTTCTTGCCAGAATGGGCAGGGCGAATCGCCAATTGGCTACCATTCCGGTTTGTGATTGCGTTGCCGGTAGAAATTTTAACCGGAAAGCATACCTTGCTTGTTGCTGCTCAATGGGTAGCCTTGCAGTTCATGGTGGTAGCTTTGCTGTTTGCTGCCGCGCTTTTTGTTTGGCGGCAAGGTGTCCGCCGTTATTTGGCTTTTGGATAATGATTCATTCTCTTTCTGTCATTCGCATGGCGCTTATCTTAAGTATGAAGCGATCTATGCAATACCGTTGGGATTTCCTGATTGATGGCGCGCTTTCTCTCATCATGGCGGCACTACAGCTATTACCGCTTTTGGTGCTATTTACCGAACGCGGTACTGTAGCCGGCTGGTCGTTCGAACAAATGCTGGTATTGATGGGCTGGTATATGATGCTATGTGCTGTCGTTGAGGGCTTAATTGCCCCCAGTCTTGCGGCTGCTGTTGCGGGGATTCGCACTGGCCTATTTGATTATATTCTGATGCGGCCAATTGATTCGCTTTTTCTCTGCTCACTGGTTGATATCAGGTTATGGAAAGGTATTGATTTCCTCTTTGGGCTCGGTCTGGCTATTTACGCTTTTATACAGCTTGATGTTCATCCTTCATTTACTGACATCACCATGACAATCATCTTGTCACTCGGTGGTCTTGCCACCGCTTACGCGCTGTTTGTACTGGCTATTGCTGCCTCCTTTGCATTAGTAAGAATACAAAATCTTACCAATGTACTGTCCTCACTGCTCGGTTTTGCACGTTGGCCTATTCATTTATTTGATTTTCCTTGGCGGATAGTTTTTAGTTTTCTGATCCCTATTGGTGTAATGACAAGTTATCCTGTTATGGCGCTGTTGGGCATGCTGACCCTCCCCTTAGCAATGGGAGCGTTAGGAATAGCCGTCTTCTTTTTTGTCGTGGCCCGATTAGCCTGGAAGCGCGCGTTGCGTGGATATCGCTCTGCCTCCAGTTAAACAGTGTAAGTCCTTCCTGTGACGGGTCTTCAATCTTGAACTGACAAGCAAGGGGGAATTAGTTGCAAGGTAGGAAATTTTTTTGAACTTATGCAAATACCCAAGGATTATTTTTGATACATCAGGAGGATTGATCAAGAGGTAAGTTGTTCTGGTACAGGTATATCTGATAGGTCGATAAACAATAAGATATTAAGTTAATTAATTGATTTTTGTTTAGAGTGCCTTGGCAATTGTGATGAGGCTTCTAAGTATTTTGCTCGGAGAAAGGAGTAATGACTTAACATAATCCACGTGATATAGACTCTATCTGCAATGATGCATTTAGGTCCTTGTATTGGTCGCCTGTTAAGTTTTTATCTCCCAACAAGCGCGTTTTGAATTGGTGCCCGGAGGCGGAATCGAACCACCGACACGAGGATTTTCAATCCTCTGCTCTACCGACTGAGCTATCCGGGCAACGGGGCGCATTAAACCGTATTCAGCCTAAGTCGTCAATGTCTTTCTGATAAAAAATGATAAAAGTCGGTTGATTGCTTCCTTTTTGCCCGGCATTTGTGTGGTTATTCATCTTAGGCTGATTTTTATTAACTTAATGCGCCGTTTTTGCGGCATTGGGCAATATTCAAAACATCTTCTGCCAGCAGTTTTGCTGTGGCGATATCATTAATATCCCGTTTGACCAATAGCTTACTCAGGCAACCCTCCAGAATGAGTTCCATTTGTTTGGCAACTTGTTCGCAATCTTCGATATCCAGTTGACACAGTAGCTCGGTGGTGTAACGGAATGAACTTTGTTTTTGCAATTCAGCTAATTGATGAATAGGGTGGTCAGGTTCAGGAAATGCACTACAGGCTGTGATAAATAAACAACCCGGATAGCGTTTCTCTTTTACTTTTTCATCAAGTGTTGTATAGCGAGCCAGCAGTTTTTGCTCTGGTGTCAGAATTTCATCCAGCAACATTTGTCGTTGCCAAACTTCGATTTGTTGGCCGTGATAACGCAGGCAGTCATAAATCAGTGCTTCCTGATCGGGCCAGAACTGCTTTAGATACTCCATGTCCATGTTAAGTGAACCAAGAAGCGTTTCAGTGGTGGCGGATAAGCCATGTTGCTCCAGCAAAGTTAAGACATGACTAAGAATTTGCTCTCGTTGCACGGTGTTCTCCTTCAGATCATTTTTGTAGATGCTGCAAATGCTCATTAAAGCGGGTTGCATTCATAAAGCCGTTTATCCGTGAATCAGGGATCTCTTTTCCCTGAGAGTCAAAAAATAGAATAGTGGGTAATCCTCGTACACTAAATGTTTCCAATAGTTGTTTTTGTTGCGGGCTGTTATGCGTGACATTAGCCTGTAACAGTAGGGCATCACTTAGTTGTGATTGAACTTGAGGATCGCTGAAAGTATATTTTTCAAACTCCTTACAGGCGACACACCAGTCAGCATAAAAATCAAGCATAACGGTTTTATGGCTGTTTTGTGCCATTATATGTTCGAATTCTTGCCAATTATTTATCTGGTGGAAATTGAGGCTATGTTGCGGCTGTTGTGTAACCGATGTATTCCAAAACCAATCTTGCAAGGGGCGGCTAGCTATCAGCATTAGAACTAATAATATCAGTTGCATGACTCTGATCCAGCCATTTTGACTTCTGAGTGTCAGAGCAAATCCCCATCCCAGGAAGCTGATTGCCAGCAGGCTCCATAACCGTATTCCCCATGTATCCCCGATAACTCTTTCCAATAGGAAAACAGGCAACGCAAGAATAATGAAGCCAAAAGCTTCTTTGACATACTGCATCCAAGGACCGCTGCGCGGTAGAAGTTTATGACCAAACATAGTGACAGCAATGAGCGGTAATCCCATTCCTAAAGCATAGAGGTAAAGGGTTATGCCACCTGCCACTGTATTACCACTTTGAGCAATGTAGAGCAGAATGGCGCTTAAAGGAGCGGTAGTACAAGGAGAACAAATTAGTCCTGCTAACGCACCCATCGCGAAGACACCGAAGAATGAGCCGCTTTTTTGCTGATTACTCCAGTTGACCAGGCGGGTCTGAACAGAGGAAGGCAGTTGCAGAGAATAAAGGCCGAACATCGATAGTGCCAGTAGAATAAACAATACTGACAAACCTATTAGTACATATGGATGTTGTAGTGCAGCCTGAAACTGTAGACCCGCTGCCGCTACAATCAACCCAAGCAAGGTGTAAGTGATTGCCATTCCTTGAACATAGCTTAGTGCTAACCAAAAGATCTGTTTCAGGTTTTTAGGGCGCTGGCTGCCAAGAATAATGCTGGAGATTAACGGGTACATTGGTAGTACACAAGGTGTAAAGGCGATACCGATACCAATCAAAATGGCCCAAAGTGGTGAAAAAGGTAAATTTTTTTGATCATTTGATGTGCTTTCTGGTGTTTTCTGAACAGGTTCAGTTTGTATTACGTTGGTTGTTTCTGATGGAATAACTGCATTCAATGGAACAAGACGGGTTTCAGGTGGATAGCAGTATCCCGCTGCCGCGCAGCCTTGATAAGTGACAACAATATTGGATTTATCATTTGCTTCTGTAATAGGAACATTGATAGTCAATTGCTGGAAATAAACTTCGGTTTCGCCAAAGAATTCATCTTGATGAGCGGTACCTTGTGGCAGTGTGATTTTACCTAGTGTGGCTTGTTGTGGCTCGATACGAAATTGTTTGCGGTAAAGGTAATAGCCCGGTTTGATTTGCCAGTTTAATGTTAGTTTGTCGCCTTTTTGTTGAAAATCAAACATGAAGGCTTGATCTGCCGGCAAATACAGGTTTTGCCCCGGTTGTTCAAACAACGCATTGACTGTCAATGGTGTAAAGAGGGTGCTGCAAAATAGCAAAAACAGCATAAAAGTATGTTTAATCATATAAGGTAACGATCGCTAATGGAATGAAACAGATTTAGCACTATAACTGATGGCTGTCAGACCAGAAAGTGTTCTGGTTAAGATTAAAACAATAATTAAAGACTTGCAGAGAAAAAATATCTTTTAGCGGAAAATTCCAGGGACGGTGTACGTCCCTGAATTAAGCTGTTATTAGCAAAATTAGAGGATTATACTGCCGAACAAGAAGCCGAAGGCAACCGCCAGAGCGACCCCAATGGTGCCAGGGATAAAGAACGGATGGTTAAATACGAAACGGCCGATACGGGTAGTTCCGGTGTCATCCATCTGAACTGCAGCAACCAGCGTTGGATAAGTAGGCAAAATGAACAACCCGGAAACCGCAGAGAAAGAGGCGATTGCGGTCAGTGGTGTAACGTTCAGAGCCAGCGCCATCGGCATCAGTGCTTTTGCTGTTGCTGCTTGGGAATAGAGCAGGGCAGAACAGAAGAAGAAGATGACTGCTAATAACCAAGGCTGAGATTGGATTAAGCCGCCAGCTGTGTCTTTAATCCAATCAATATTTGCTTGTACAAAAGTATCACCTAGCCATGCAACACCCAGAATACAGATACATGCGCTCATACCTGCTTTAAAAGTGCTGGAATTGAGAATGGCATCAGTATCAACTGAACAGAACATGGTAGTGATAGTTGCTACACTCAGCATGATAATCAGAATGGCGCTGGTGGTACTCATCAGAGGTATTTCAACCAGGCCAATACTTGGGCTGTTGACGATAGCGTAAATAACAACACCGATAACACCTGACAGGAACAACAGAACGGAAGCTTTAGCCCTTGGTTTAATTTCAATCTGTTTGCTGCCGCGCAGAGTCACTAGGTTTTCTCCCAGGCGTTTCAGATAAACAGGGTCATCAGATAGTTTGGAATTAAATACCCAAGAGATAATAAAGGACATCAAAACGATAGCAGCGAAAGTGGATGGTAACAGAACCATCAGCAGGTGGATATAGCTGACACCGTGGCCTTCCATCAGAGAAGACATATAGACGACTGCCGCGGAGATGGGAGAGGCGGTAATACCAATTTGGGCTGCCACAACCGCGGTGGAAAGTGGACGGCATGGTTTAATACCTTGCTCTTTTGCAACTTCAGCAATAACAGGCAGTGCTGACAGAGAGATATTACCTGTACCAGCAAACAGCGTCAGGAAATAGGTAACAATAGGGGCAAGGATAGTGATGTACTTTGGATTCTTACGTAGAAGTTTTTCGGTTTGTTGAACCAGATAATCCAGACCACCAGCAACTTGCATTGCAGAGATTGCGGCGATAACCGCCATAATGATGGAAATAACATCAAATGGAATATGCCCTGGTTTAACACCAATTGCTGACAGCACCAGAACGCCAAGACCACCGGCAAACCCAATGCCGATCCCCCCTAATCTTGCACCCAGGAAGATGGCCAGCAGAACGATAATCAATTCTACGGCTAACATAATATTTACTCCTTAAGATAATTAAAAATTTGAAAATTTTAGGTTAATACTTTGTGTGTGTAGGGAAGTAAAAAGGCACGCTATCCAGTTGGAGTTGCGTGCCTTAATTATTAAGACCTATTTATTATTATGAACATTTTATTAGTCATAAAAACGTTTCGCTTTATACGCTAATTGCTTCAGATTTTCTATGAAAAGAGATAATTTAACTGAGCTTCACTTAGTAAACTATGTCCTGGCACAATTTTTCTTGCATTTTTACCAACCTTAACGCAAATGTTTCAATAAATTAGTCTCATTATTATAGAAACACTCACAATGAATTGCACGATATAATCTGAATCTATGAATGTACCTGAAATGGCTTTGAAGAATGATTTACTTTTCAAAATTAGAAGAAATTTACGACAGCATTATTGGCTGGTATTTGGTCATCCATCGTTATCAATAAATTTGGGTCGTTACCAGCCATTGCTATTATCAGTAATTTTTATGTTCCCTGGCTAATCATAACTATTGCAAGGGGCACAGTAACAATAGCAAGCGCTGTGCTTAACATCACTGAAAGAGCTGCTTTTTCAGGATGGACATTTAGATTGTTTGCGATAACGACTACATTACCGGCCATAGGAGTGGACAGCATGAGAGTGATAACAACCAATACATCATGGGGAGTATTAGCTATATAATGAAAAAAGAATAGCCCAAAAATAGGATAAATAAGGTGTTTCCATAACAACGCAAAAAAAGAAAATTTCCAATCAATTTTCATTTTACAAAAAGAAGATAGGGTTATTCCAATCACTATCATGCCTGGAATACTATAAGCGCCTTTAAAGTTATCTAGTGTAGATACCAATATTGGATGTAGTGTTGTGCTACTACTTTTTAATATAATTCCTAATATGGCTGCGTAAATAATGGGTAAGGCGGATTCGACTAAGAGGAGTGGTGATATTCAAAACTCACATTATACCCAATAGATTTCAAATTGCAGCGCGGCGGCAAGTGAACGCCTCCCCAGGAGCATAGATAACGATGTGACTGGGGTAAGTGAAAGCAGCCAACAAAGCAGCAACTTGAAAGATGAAGGGTATATATCGAATGATAAATAAACTCTCATAGATGTTTATTTAATGCAATAACCTCAGACTACAGCATGATTTGATATGTTTTAATTTTGTTATTTAACTGCTTGTATTTAACAATAAAATTACAAAATAGATATTTTAATTAAAATTAATTTTCAGACTTGTCTTATTTTATATAACCTTTTGGAGTAATAATATTCTGATTAGTTAGGAAAATAAAAAAACAATTTGATTTAAAAAATAAATTGTTATTGGCAATGAAAAAGATGTCTTTTTTATAATTAAATAAAGTTATGCCGAACCTCCGCCGTAATGACGGAAATAATATCAAATGGAATGTGCCGTGGCTTAACGTTAATTACTGACAGCACCAGAACGATAATCAATTCTACGGCTAACAAAATACTGACTCTTTGAAATAATTAAGAAACTGAAAATATTAGATTAATAATTTGTATATGTAGGGAAGTAAAAAGGCACGCTATCTAGTTGGAGTTGCGTGCCTTATTGCTAAGAACTATTTTTTTACTATATTTAACAAATTAATCGTCAAAACGTTTTGCTTTATAAGCAGGGCGTTTCAGGTTCTCTACAGAAAAGATATCATCCAACTCAGTTTCAGTCAGTAAACCACGTTCTAGTACGACGTCACGAACACTCTTACCGGTTTCAGCACAGATCTTACCGACGATGTCACCATTGTGGTGACCGATGAATGGGTTCAGATAAGTGACGATACCGATTGAGTTGAATACGAAGTTTTCGCAAACTTCTTTGTTAGCTGTAATACCACTAACGCATTTTTTTACTAGGTTACGGCAGGCATTGCTTAGCAGGGAGATAGATTCAAACATGGCCTGACCAATAGCAGGCTCCATCACGTTTAACTGTAACTGGCCTGCTTCAGATGCCATAGTGACACAAATATCGTTACCAATGACTTTAAAGCAAACTTGATTCACAACTTCTGGAATAACAGGGTTAACTTTTGCTGGCATGATAGAAGAACCGGCCTGCAATTCTGGCAAGTTGATTTCGTTCAGGCCAGTACGAGGGCCGGAAGAGAGCAAACGCAGGTCATTACAAATTTTAGACAGTTTAACCGCCAGGCGCTTCAGAGCGCCGTGGACCATAACATAAGCACCACAGTCAGAGGTTGCTTCAATCAGATCTTCAGCGGGTATGCAAGGCAGCCCGGAGACTTCAGCCAGTTTTTCAACTGCCAGTTTCTGATAGCCTGGTGCAGTGTTAAGACCAGTACCGATAGCGGTAGCACCAAGGTTAACTTCTAACAACAGTTGAGAAGTCCGGCTCAGGTTTTTAACTTCTTCTTTCAGCAGGATGGAGAATGCGTTGAATTCTTGTCCCAGCGTCATAGGTACAGCATCCTGCAACTGGGTACGACCCATTTTCAGAATGTCATCAAATTCTTTGGCTTTTTTATCGAAGCCAGCGATGAGCAGTTCAAGAGACTCAATCAGTTTCAGGATCGAGTTATAAACAGCAATACGAAAACCGGTTGGGTAGGCATCGTTAGTTGACTGACTTTTATTCAGATGGTCATTTGGGTTGAGGTATTCATATTCACCCTTTTTGTGGCCTAACAGTTCCAGGCCGATGTTTGCCAGAACCTCGTTAGTGTTCATGTTGAGTGAAGTACCTGCACCACCCTGAAACACATCAACCGGGAACTGGTCCATGCATTTACCCGCATTGAGCACTTCATCACATGCTTTGACAATGATATCGGCAATTTTTTTGGGGATGGTTTGCAATTCTTTGTTAGCTAAAGCCGCCGCTTTTTTTACCATCACCATGCCACGGATAAATTCTGGTACATCATTAATAGTGTTGTTACTGATGTAGAAGTTTTCAATCGCACGTAAGGTATGAACACCGTAATAGGCTTCAGCAGGGACTTCTCGTTTACCTAACAGGTCTTCTTCGATACGAATGTTGTTTGACATGAGAACCTTCTTATTAGATGACGTTTTTACTGTCTAATTATGCGTTTGTTAAATAATTATGTTGCCAACAGCAATAGTTGTGATATGAATTCTTCATCACCAGATTGCTGGCGTGATCATATGCTGGTTAGCAATAAATGCATTGAATCTGGATCACTTTATAGTGGTAATTTGCTGAACATGATTCTATATATGTGATGTAAATCACAATTGTATTCCTAATCCCTAAGATCTTCATAGGATTGAAAATGATAGGTATGACCCCAATCATTAATCTCTATAAACTGAAAAAAAATGCTAATCTGGTTGTCCCTTGGATCTTGTTGATATGATTTATTCAGGATACAACCTCTCCAGCCAAATCAATTGAAGGAGAATCAAGTGCGTTGGTTGCCATTTATCCTGATATTTTTACTTGTCTATATTGAGTCAACTTTATTTGTGCGTGTCGCATCTGAATTAGGGGTATTACTAACTCTGTTACTGGTGCTGTTTACTTCCTGTGTTGGTATCTCTTTGGTACGTAATCAGGGAGTAAAGAACTTTATTCAGCTCCAGCAGAAATTAGTTGCCGGAGAAAGCCCTGCGGCAGAAATGATAAAGAGTGTGTCTCTTGTATTGGCCGGTTTCCTGTTACTGTTGCCTGGTTTTTTTACTGATTTCCTTGGATTGCTGTTGTTACTGCCTCCCGTTCAGAAAACGCTGGTGATGAAGCTGATGCCACATATTAATTTCTATCGTCCTCATAATAGAAATGGGTTCAAACAGGACGGTAACACCTTTGAAGGGGAATACGAGCGCAAGCAAGATGATCCCTCCCATACGTTGAACGACCATAAACGTGATGATGATGAGCATAAACCTCGTTGATAAGAAAGTATTTTTTCTAATCACATGGTTTTTTTCTGTGGGTAAGAAAAGAATAAAATATTTTTCTTGCCTGCCCTTGAAGTGTCATAAATAAGTCCCCATTTAATTTATTATGATACTGGTTCGTGAAAGCATACTAGTGTCAATCCTCTTACCTGATATGGACTTTCTTATAGGAGAGCTATCAATGAATATTCGTCCATTGCATGATCGTGTAATCGTCAAGCGTAAAGAAGTTGAATCAAAATCTGCTGGCGGTATTGTGCTGACTGGCGCTGCTGCGGGCAAATCTACTCGTGGCGAAGTTTTGGCTGTAGGCAATGGCCGCATCCTTGACAGTGGTGACGTAAAAGCGCTGAGTGTGAAAGTTGGGGATATCGTTATTTTTAACGAAGGTTATGGTGTTAAGTCAGAGAAGATCGATAACGAAGAAGTATTGATCATGTCTGAAAGCGACATTTTGGCAATTGTTGAAGCGTAAGTATTGCGCTTAGATCTTCTTAACTGAACGAATTTAAAGGAAAGAAACAATGGCAGCTAAAGACGTAAAATTTGGTAGCGATGCTCGCGTTAAGATGCTACGTGGTGTGAATGTTCTTGCTGATGCAGTAAAAGTAACCTTGGGTCCTAAAGGCCGTAACGTTGTTCTGGATAAATCTTTTGGTGCTCCTGCAATCACTAAAGATGGCGTTTCAGTTGCTCGTGAAATTGAACTGGAAGATAAGTTCGAAAATATGGGCGCTCAGATGGTGAAAGAAGTTGCTTCTAAAGCGAATGATGCTGCGGGTGACGGTACAACGACTGCAACTGTATTGGCTCAATCTATTGTTACTGAAGGTCTGAAAGCCGTAGCCGCTGGCATGAACCCAATGGATCTGAAACGTGGTATTGATAAAGCTGTGGTTGCAGCCGTTGAAGAACTGAAAAAGCTGTCTGAACCTTGCTTAGATTCCACCGCTATTGCTCAGGTAGGTACTATCTCCGCCAATTCCGACGAAACTGTAGGTAAGTTGATCGCAGAAGCGATGGACAAAGTCGGTAAAGAAGGTGTAATCACCGTTGAAGAAGGTACTGGCCTGGAAGATGAACTGGATGTCGTTGAAGGTATGCAGTTCGACCGTGGTTACCTCTCTCCTTATTTCATCAACAAACCAGAAACTGGTTCTGTTGAATTAGAAAACCCATTTATTCTGCTGGTAGATAAAAAAATCTCCAACATCCGTGAACTGTTGCCAGTTCTGGAAGGTGTTGCTAAAGCAAGCAAGCCTCTGCTGATCATTGCTGAAGATGTTGAAGGTGAAGCATTGGCAACTCTGGTTGTTAATACCATGCGTGGCATCGTGAAAGTTGCAGCGGTTAAAGCTCCTGGTTTCGGTGACCGCCGCAAGGCTATGTTGCAAGATATCGCTGTTCTGACTAGCGGTATCGTTATCTCTGAAGAGATCGGTCTGGAACTGGAAAAAGCAACTCTGGAAGATCTGGGTCAGGCAAAACGTGTTGTTATCAACAAAGACACTACAACTATTATTGATGGTGTTGGTGACAAAGTTGGAATTGATGGCCGCGTTTCTCAGATTCGTCAGCAGATCCAAGAATCTACTTCTGATTACGATCGTGAAAAACTGCAAGAGCGCGTAGCTAAGCTGGCTGGCGGTGTTGCTGTTATTAAAGTTGGTGCTGCAACAGAAGTTGAAATGAAAGAAAAACGTGCCCGTGTTGATGATGCCCTGCATGCAACTCGCGCTGCGGTAGAAGAAGGCGTGGTTGCTGGTGGTGGTGTGGCACTGGTTCGTGTTGCAGCTGCTATTGCTGGTCTGAAAGGCGACAACCAAGATCAAAACGTAGGTATCCGTGTTGCAATGCGCGCAATGGAAGCACCTCTGCGTCAGATCGTTGACAACGCAGGCGAAGAACCTTCAGTTGTTGCAAACAATGTGAAAGCAGGTGAAGGCAACTACGGTTATAACGCGACTACTGAACAGTATGGCAATATGATCGAAATGGGTATTCTGGACCCAACCAAAGTAACCCGTTCTGCACTGCAATTCGCAGCATCTATTGCTGGCCTGATGATCACCACTGAGTGTATGGTGACTGACCTGCCTAAGGATGACAAAGCTGATTTAGGTGGAGCAGGCGGTATGGGTGGCATGGGCGGTATGATGTAATAGCCGTTCAGTCGCCGGTATTAAACCCTCAATACGCGATATGAATATCAGACGGGCGGAGTAATCTGCCCGTTTTTTTATATTTATGTGTAAATCAGAATTCAGAATGATTATTGATAGATATATTCCGGAATTTTTATTTATGCTAAATGTGGTATATTTATCTCCCTTTACGGGGATATTTTCATTTTTTTCTACCAGATAATTATAGAAAGAAAAATAATCATCTATTGTGGATATATAGGTAATGGTTTGTTAAATCAAGAATATTTTTATGCTAACTATCTAAAAAGCTGTTAGTTATCATCATAGTATATTTTTATGTCGTTTTAATATTATTTCTATTATCCATTTTGTTGATCGTAATTGAGAAAACCCTTATTTCATCTATCATAATTAATCCACTTTCCCATCATAGATGTAATAGATCTGATGATCTGCTAAATAGTTCTGAAAAATCGTATCAACTATCACAATATAACAGGGAATTTTAGGAAGAATGTTATTTTCAATAAGTGTATTTTTTGTAACATCAATTTTGAAATTTTTCATGTTATTTATTTAGCTATTTTTCTCTATTTTTACTGAATTTGTCCTGATACAAAAAGCTTTTAGCTCGAATATTTCATTGCAAGGATTCCTTTATAAATTATTTGCTTTGCGATATTGGTGTGTAACAAGGTATATTGATGATTAATTGTCGAATTTCCAACAATAAATGAGGGAAAACATGCGAATTAAAGTTTTGTTCAGTGCTTCAGCATTGTTACTGTTAGCAGGATGTACCGCCACTAACCAATTAACTTCCGGTGGCTCACAGATTCGTTTTGTTGATACTAAGCCAGGCAGCGAGTGTCAGTTATTAGGTGAAGTGACAGGTATTCAAAGTAACTGGATTGGCGTAAGTAATGAAAGCAGCTCAATGCGTGGTGCAGCTAATGATTTGCGTAATAAAGCCGCAGCTATGGGCGGAAATGTGATTTATGGTGTAACCAGCCCAAGCGAAAGTCTATTATCAAGCTTTGCCCCATTAGACAGTAAAATGGTTGGTCAAGTTTATAAATGTCAGTAATGGCATTCAGTATTTGAATGGCATGCCCGGTAAAAAAGTACCCGGGCATGAGTTTTTGTCACTTTTGCTTTAATCCCAAATCTAATGGTGTTTTACTCAATTCTCCACCGATTTCTCTTGCCAGACATGGCACTAGGTAACCTGAAACTTTTGTCAGCAATTCCCGGATAATTCCTCTGGCTTCCTCATCACTTACCATAAAGTGAGCGGCACCTTGCACTTTGTCGAGTACATGAATGTAATAAGGCAAGATTCCGGCATCAAATAGAGCGTTACTCAAATCAGCCAATGTATCAGGATGATTATTGACACCACGTAACAGCACACTTTGGTTCAGTAGCGTGATGCCTGCGTGTTTCAACAACATCATGCTGTTTCGTAAAGATTGATCGATCTCATTGGCATGATTGATGTGCGTCACCATGATCACCTGTAATCTCGATTGGGCCAGCCTATTGCAAAGCGTAGTTGTGATCCGAGTAGGAATAACCACCGGTAGACGGGTGTGAATACGCAGTCGTTTGATATGAGAAATCTTTTCCAGGTTGCTGATCAGCCAATCCAATTCGTGATCTTTTGCCATTAATGGATCGCCGCCAGAGAAGATGATCTCATCAAGCTCAGGATGTTGCTGAATGTAATTTAATGCTTGCTGCCAGTTGCGTTTATTACCTCTGTTATCCTCATATGGGAAATGACGACGGAAACAATAACGGCAGTTAACCGCGCATCCTCCTTTGACCAGCAATAATGCGCGGTTACGGTATTTATGTAACAAACCGGGAACAGCACTGCGTTGTTCATCCAAAGGATCGGTAGAAAAACCGGGTACAATGTTGAACTCTTCCGGTGCTGTTATGACTTGCAGTAATAGCGGATCATTAGGATCGCCTGCTTGCATACGGGCAGCAAAAGCTCTGGGTACCCGTAGTGGAAACAGACGACGTGCGCGGCTCCCTTTGGCCAACTCTGGGTGCTCATGTAAAGACAATAATTGTAATAATTCATCAGGATCAGTAATAACATCTGTAAGTTGTTTCAACCAGTCTTCTCTGATGACGATCTTTGGGGTTATAATGTGCGCCATTTTTTGGCTAAGCCATTTTGTTTAAATTAGAGGGTCTCCATGGCTACTTATAGTACCAATGAATTCCGTTCAGGTCTTAAAATCATGTTAGATGGCGAGCCGTGCGCTATCCTTGAGAGTGAATTCGTAAAGCCGGGTAAAGGCCAGGCATTTGCCCGCGTTCGTATCCGCAAGCTAATTTCCGGTAAACTGTTAGAAAAAACCTTCAAATCTACTGACTCTGTAGAATCTGCTGATGTGATGGATATGAACCTGGCTTACCTGTATAACGATGGTGAGTTCTGGCATTTTATGAACAATGAAACCTTTGAGCAGTTAGCTGCTGATGAAAAAGCAGTTGGTGAGAACGCGAAATGGTTGGTTGAACAGGCGGAATGTATCCTGACGCTGTGGAATGGTCAGCCTATCTCTGTCACTCCACCAAACTTTGTTGAATTGGAAATCACTGAGACCGATCCAGGTTTGAAAGGTGACACTGCTGGTACAGGTGGTAAACCCGCAACTCTGAGTACTGGCGCTGTGGTTAAAGTACCTCTGTTCGTACAAATCGGCGAAGTGATCAAAGTAGATACCCGTTCTGGTGAATACGTTTCCCGTGTGAAATAACCGTTGACGGCAACGGTATTTAGTAAAAACCGCAGTTTTGGCAACAGGCTGTGGTTTTTCTTACTTGATGATCAATGTGTAAGGGGTAAGCTTTATATCTCTGGAGCATCGTAAAATTGCGCTATTGATACCGCGATTTTACGCAATTATAATCTGCTTTCACTTCTAATGGTTATCCAGGACGACCTGGGTATACTGCCGTTTCTTGGGGACGACCCCGCAACTCTATGGGACGTTGATATGTCCTGGTTTATTCTTGTTATTGCCGGTTTATTTGAAATCGTCTGGGCGGTAGGTCTGAAATACACGCATGGTTTCACTCGCTTAATACCAAGTCTTGTTACAGTCAGTGCTATAGCTTTCAGTATGGGACTGCTTGCTTATGCAATGAGGGGGTTACCTGTAGGCACGGCCTATGCAGTGTGGACTGGAATAGGCGCAGTGGGTACTGCCATTTTTGGCATCATCGTGTTGGGTGAATCTGCGAGCATCGCCAGAGTATTGAGCCTCGTTCTGATTGTTGCTGGTATTATTGGTCTGAAATTGACCAGCTAATTTTAAACTGCACTCCAAAGGATTAGATTTTGGCAGTGCAGTTTTTAATGAAATTTTGTGACAGCTGCATTTATTGGATGGGAAACAGCAAGTAATTAGAAAGACCAATACCAGAGTAATATAATTTCAAACTCATCCAAATGATGTACCGCTCTTGGATATTTTGTGTATGCGCCTGAATCTTTATGACGATAAGGGCTTTCACGTGAGTTAGTGACGTATCTGCTCAAGTTCATTCTGGTTCAGCCCTGTGGTTTTCATTGAGCATCTGTAAGTAATCAATAATGGTAAGGTTGTTAATGTTACCTTTGTCTTGACGATGCTCTTTTAGCCAATTGATAATCTTTTCTTGTAACCTTGTAACCTTGTAACCTTGTAACCTTGTAACCTTGTAACCTTGTAACCTTGTAACCTTGTAACCTTGTAACCTTGTAACTTTACTTCTGGCTCATCCAGTTTCTCAGCCGGTTCACCGTGGTTTTCCCATAAACCATTAGTGGTAGTAAATACCATCCCTTTTAGGGTGTAATCGAAGTGATGCTAGGCATGTAATAAATGATTACCTAAGACAAAGGGCCGTTCACTCCCACCTTGATCGCAATTTTCAGGGCGGGAGTACCACTGTGGTTCAGGTATATCGATCATTAACTCACTCACTGGTGTCAGAAATGCTGAATAATCACTCATGCTGACATATGTGGCAATTATTGAGAACCGTTAGAAGATCGATGGGAACTTTGTTCTCAATTTCCAGGAAATAAACGGGGACGGATCACAGTGGAGTGATATTGGGCACACTTATTTAAAATTCCACATTGTAGGCTTTCTCTAACTCCCAGTAGCATTCTTCAATTCTGCCTTTAGCTTCAGATTCTTTGGCGGACTCTAAACTCTTTCTGACTTTATCTACAAATTCTATTTTATTCTCTTTGGTCTCAAGTTCTGGTGGGATTGTACAGATATCAGCTAATGATATATTTTTTTCTTTGTCTGCGGCAGCAAGGACATCAACAGGATTATTAATTAATGCAATGGAGAGTGCATAGCGTATCTCTCTGGAAAAATCAAGATGCATACTTTGAGTTAATTTGAAGGCCAATTTTACCCAGTTACTATCACCAGTAGTAATTTTGTGAGTAATTTCTTGCCTGACCCCTATTTCTCCTAATTCTGCAACAACAGAGTTAATACCTCTGTTTGTAATCTCTCTGGCAATATCATTGGCTGTAAAGGGGCGTGATAAAGCAAATGTCGGAAGACTGGTGAACAAAATTGGGGACAACAAAATAAGAGATTTTATTATTCGCATTAATATTTCCAGTATTTATAGTTGAGTAAGTATAGTGATATATGAATCCAGCATTTGAAATATTTTATTTAAAATTCATTGTAATAAGAAGAAATATTTCCAGATAATTTAATATGATAGCAGGTAAGTGAGGAATGTTCATTAAGATAATTACTCTATATATGAAGGGTAATTTAATTAATTTATTGAACTGATAATAGAAATACGGGAGCTGGAAAGCTCCCTGTGTTGATTAAATATTGAGGTAGTCGAGAATACTTTGTGCTGCTTTACGCCCTTCAGCAATCGCTGTTACAACCAGATCAGAGCCACGAACGGCATCTCCGCCAGCAAATATCTGAGGATTACTGGTTTGGAAAGGAATATCAGAAAATTCTGGTGCGACGATACGTCCTTGTTTATCTAGTGTGACTTGATGGTCATTTAGCCAATTCATTGTATGTGCTCTAAAACCAAATGCCATAATCACCGCATCAGCTTCGAGTAGATGTTCTGAACCAGTGATAATTTCAGCTTGGCGGCGTCCATTCTCATCAGGTTTACCTAATTGAGTCTGCACCATTTTTATTCCACAAACTTGACCTGAGCTGTTGATTTCAATGCTAATAGGTTGCAGGTTAAACAAAAATTCCACTCCTTCTTCCTTGGCATTTTTCACTTCGCGGCGGGAGCCCGGCATGTTCATTTCGTCACGGCGATAAGCACAGGTAACAGAAGCCGCTTTTTGGCGAATAGAAGTTCTGACGCAATCCATTGCAGTATCGCCACCACCGAGGACCACAACCCGTTTACCACGCATATCTATGAAAGGCTGTGATTGCAGGGCGGGATAGCCCATTAGATGCCGGGTATTAGCAATTAGGAATGGCAGTGCATCATAAACGCCATTAGCATCTTCGTTTACCAGTTCCCCACGCATCGACCGATAAGTTCCTACACCAAGAAATACAGCATCAAACTGTTCAGTCAGTTCAGACAGGGCAATATCTTTACCTATTTCGGTATTGAGCCGGAACTCAATTCCCATCTCAGAAAAAATTTTACGGCGTCGTAGCATCACCTCTTTTTCTAGTTTAAATGCAGGTATGCCAAAAGTGAGTAACCCGCCTATTTCTGGGTGACGATCAAAAACGACGGTTTGTACACCATTGCGAGTCAATACATCAGCACAAGCTAGTCCCGCAGGGCCGGCGCCAATAATAGCAACTTGTTTGCCCGTTGGCTGAACTTGTGACATATCCGGCTTCCAGCCCATAGCAATTGCTTTATCGTTGATGTAGCGTTCAATATTACCAATAGTCACGGCACCAAATTCGTCATTCAAAGTACAGGCGCCTTCACAAAGGCGATCCTGTGGACAAACGCGGCCACAGACTTCCGGCAGGCTGTTTGTCTGATGGGACAAATCAGCCGCTTCCATGATACGCCCTTCATTGGCAAGTTTGAGCCAATTCGGAATATAGTTATGAACAGGGCACTTCCATTCGCAATAAGGGTTACCACACGAAAGGCAGCGATCTGCCTGTGTTTGTGCCTGGACTTTTGAAAATGACTCATAGATTTCTACAAATTCTATCTTGCGGATCTTCAGCGGTTTTTTAGGCGGATCGACGCGCTGTAAATCGATAAATTGATATACATTCTGACTCATCTTGACTCCTTACTGCGCCTGAATTCGCAATTCTGCGGAAGAACGACTGCGATGTCCCAGAAGAGCTTTTACATCACTGGATTTGGGTTTCACAAGCGCAAATTTACTCAACCACTGTTGCCAGTTAGCAAGAATATCTTCACCACGCTGGGAACCGGTCAAAAGAACGTGTTCAGTGATAAGCCCTCTCAAATGTTCTTCGTGGATAGCCAAGGTATCTACTGCCAGTACTTCAACTAATTCTGGATTAACTCGTTTGCGGAAGTCATCATTTTCATCCAGAACATAAGCAAAGCCGCCGGTCATTCCTGCACCAAAGTTTATTCCAGTATGTCCGAGAATACAGGCGATACCGCCCGTCATATATTCGCAGCCATTATCTCCAATACCTTCTACAACGGTAATCGCACCTGAATTGCGAACGGCAAAGCGTTCTCCGGCACGCCCAGCAGCAAACAGCTTGCCTCCGGTTGCACCGTAGAGACATGTGTTACCAATAATGGTTGCTTGATGGCTTTTGAAGGCAGATCCCACGGGTGGGTGTATTACAATACGGCCACCAGCCATGCCTTTACCGACATAATCATTGGCATCACCGATAAGTGTGAGTTCCAGACCGCCAGCATTCCAGACACCAAAACTCTGACCCGCAGTGCCATTAAAATGAATTTTTATTGGAGCCGCTGCGATCCCTTGATTACTATATCGATCAGCAATAAAGCCAGAAAGAGAAGCTCCGACTGAGCGATCGGTATTACGGATATCAAAATAGAAAGTTTTACTTTTTTGGTTTTCAATATAACTGACGGCTTGAGACAGTAAGTTTTTATTCAGAACTCCATCATCAAATGGTGGATTGTTTTCAGTGCAATATAACGCCTTGCCCTGATGTGGTTCCGCTGTTGCTAACAGAGGTTCAAGATTTAATTTGCTCTGTTTCGCTGAGACGCCTTCCAATACTTCAAGTAGATCCGTTCGGCCTATCAAATCAGTCAGACTTCTGATACCTAATTCAGCCATGATCTCTCTGGTTTCACGGGCGATAAAACGGAAATAATTCATGACCCGATCAGGTAATCCATGGTAATGGTCACGGCGTAATTTCTCATCCTGAGTTGCGACACCAGTTGCGCAGTTATTTAGATGGCAGATACGCAGATATTTGCATCCAAGGGCAACCATTGGTCCGGTACCGAAACCGAAACTTTCAGCACCAAGAATGGCTGCTTTGATAATGTCTACGCCTGTTTTCAGTCCGCCATCTACCTGTAAGCGGATCTTATGGCGTAATCCGTTGGCGACCAGAGCTTGTTGGGTTTCCACTAATCCTAATTCCCACGGGCATCCGGCATATTTCACCGATGACAATGGGCTAGCACCAGTACCGCCATCATAACCTGCGATAGTAATTAAGTCGGCATAAGCTTTAGCAACACCAGTTGCAATTGTGCCAACTCCCGGCTCTGAAACCAGTTTTACTGAGATCAATGCCTTGGGATTGATCTGTTTTAGATCGAAAATCAACTGAGCGAGATCTTCAATCGAGTAAATGTCGTGATGTGGTGGTGGAGAAATGAGTGTGATACCTGGTACGGAATAACGTAATTTTGCAATATAAGGTGTCACTTTATCACCTGGTAACTGCCCTCCTTCCCCAGGTTTAGCGCCTTGTGCTACTTTTATTTGAATCACATCAGCGTTGACCAGATAGGCGGGTGTCACGCCAAATCGCCCGGAAGCAACTTGTTTGATACGGGAAATCTTTTTTGTACCGTAACGCGCGGGATCTTCTCCGCCTTCACCAGAGTTGGAAAAGCCACCTAGTGTATTCATTGCTTCAGCCAGAGCTTCGTGTGCTTCGGGGCTTAATGCACCAATCGACATTGCGGCAGTATCAAAGCGTTTAAACAGCTCTGCGGCTGATTCCACTTCATCTATGGATATAGATTCATCTTTTGTTTTTATCGTCAGCAAATCACGGATTGTCGTAATTGGTCGCTGATTAACCAGACGAGCATATTTCAAGTAGTCGCTGTATTCACCGCTATGAACCGCAGATTGTAGAGCACTTACGACATCTGGGTTATAAGCATGATATTCGCCATTATGAACATATTTCAGCAATCCTCCCTGATCAACTGGCTGGCGGGCAAGCCATGCCCGTTTGGATAAATTTCTCAGATCCTGCTCAAAATCACTGAAGTTAGCCCCTCCAATCCGGCTGATAACGCCGTTGAAGCAAAACTCAGTGAGTTCAGAATGTAAGCCGACGGCTTCAAACAATTTAGAACAACGATAGGAAGCGATAGTCGAGATACCCATTTTCGACATGATTTTATATAGCCCTTTATTGATGCCATTGCGGTAGTTGAGCATGACATCAGCATAAGGTTTGTTAATCGTGCCATTATCGACCATTTTGGCTAGTGATTCGTAAGCCAGATAGGGGTAGATAGCTGTTGCACCAAATCCTAGTAGTACAGTGAAATGATGCGGATCACGGGCACTGGCTGTTTCTACTATCAGATTGGTGTCACAGCGCAAACTTTTTTCTACCAGACGATGCTGAATAGCACCAACAGCCATGGGGGCGGGTATTGGTAATTTATCTGGCGTAATATTGCGGTCAGATAATATCAGTAGTACCGCGCCATCTCTGGCTAATTGTTCAGCCAGGTCACACAGTACAAGCAGGGCATTTTGCAGATTGGTTTCCTGTGGATTGAACGTTAAGTCTAATTGTTCTGCGCGATAATGTGGACTCTGCTGAGTTGTTAATTGATGAAAATCAGAGTAGAGCAGAATAGGAGATTTAAAACTTAGTCGGTGTGCCTGTCCTTCAGCTTCACAAAATACGTTCATCTCACGCCCTATGCAGGTGGTGAGAGACATAACATGTGCTTCACGCAGCGGATCAATTGGTGGGTTAGTGACCTGAGCGAATTGTTGGCGGAAATAGTCATAAATAATTCGTGGGCGGCTGGAGAATACAGCAAACGGAGTATCATCACCCATTGAACCTGTTGCTTCTTGGCCGTTTTCTCCCAGAACACGGATAATTTGATCTAATTCTTCATTGCTGTAGGCAAATTGCTTGTGATAAACCGCTAGGGATTGATCGTCCAGATTCCGGTAGCCAGATTGATCTTGGCGTAATTCTTCAAATGGGATAAGACGTTTGACGTTTTTATCCATCCATTCTTTATACGGATGGCGACTTTTCAGGTCATTATCGGTCTCTTCTGCATGCAGGATACGGCCTTGGCGGGTGTCAATCACCATGAGTTCGCCGGGACCAACTCGTCCTTTTTCTATTACTTCATCCGGTTGATAATCCCAGATGCCGATTTCAGAAGCACAGGTGATCAGTTTATCTTTTGTGATGACATAACGTGCCGGGCGCAGGCCATTACGATCCAGATTACAAGCAGCATAGCGGCCATCTGACATGACGATACCGGCAGGACCATCCCATGGCTCCATGTGCATGGAGTTGAAATCAAAGAAAGCCCGCAGATCCTCATCCATATCAGGGTTATTTTGCCACGCAGGAGGAACCAGTAGCCGCATAGCACGGATTAGATCCATTCCACCATTGAGAAACAGTTCTAGCATATTATCGAGTGAGCTGGAGTCTGATCCTGTTTCGTTTACGAAAGGGGCGGCAGTTTGTAAATCAGGAATAAGCGGAGTTTTGAATTTATAGGCTCTTGCCCGTGCCCACTCGCGGTTACCATTTATCGTATTTATTTCACCATTATGAGCGAGATAGCGGAAAGGTTGTGCTAGTGGCCAGCGTGGGACTGTATTGGTTGAGAAACGTTGATGAAACAAGCAAATAGCTGATTCTAGACGTAAATCAGCCAGATCAGGATAGAAGCGGGGCAAATCTGCCGCCATGCATAATCCTTTATAGATAGTGACCAGATTGGACAAACTGCAAACATAAAAGTCACTGTCGCTGATGCGTTTTTCTATTCGGCGGCGGGCAATGAAGAGACGGCGTTCTAAATCACGTGCGCGCCAGCCAGCAGGAGCATTAACAAAAACCTGTTCGATACGGGGGAGGCTTGAAAGGGCTATTTCACCCAAAATATCAATGTTGGTCGGTACCTCACGCCAGCCAACGACTGACAGCGTTTCATTTTGTAACTCCTGTTCGACTATTTCCCGGCAGGTTTGTGCAATCTGAGAGTTCTGGCTGAGAAATAACATACCGACTGCGTAATTACGAGCTAAACGCCACTCTTGCTCCTGTGCGACCATACGAAAAAAACGGTCGGGCTTTTGCAGTAATAAACCGCAACCATCACCCGTTTTACCATCTGCCAGGATAGCACCACGATGTTGCATGCGTGCCAGTGCATGGATAGCGGTACGAACTACTTTGTGGCTTGGCTCCCCTTCGATATGGGCTATCAGTCCAAAACCACAGTTATCCTTTTCTTGAGATTTGTTATATAGCATAGTGAACCTCCCCAGGTTCTGTCCGACTCTCACAGAAACTCACAAAAATTTGTGAGATTAATGTTTTTACGGGCGTCTGAATTGCGTCCTTAATCAACTATCACTTGTTTGTTAGAAACAGGTGATACAAACAATATTGTGTCACTGCATAATTATGGTTCAGATGAGGATCTGACTGATTATTTCCAGTGGCTTTCCAAATTAACGAGAAATGTAAATCAGGTCAAATATTGCCGGGATAAGACTAGAATCGGTAAAAATTTTATTTAATTTTATGATTTTTAAGTAAAAAAAATAATATTAGTGTTGTGTGATATAGATCATGTTGGAATTTTAATGTGAGCTATCTCACTAATATTAGTGTGATATCTGTTTTATATATACTGTTAAATGTTGATTTGTCAGATTTAAAGTCTGACAAATTCAAACTATATAGTATTAATATACATTTATTTCTTTATAAGAATAAAGTTTTATCTTTATCGTGGTTATCAACATGGTAAAAAAGAATTTTATGCTTATTTGGGCGGCCAATATGATTATATATTCATGTTTGGATTGTGCAAAAAGACCGGCAAAGATGAAAAGCCAGAATAATGTTTGGGAAGTTATAACCTAAACTATTACGTAATACTATTGTTTTATCGGGTCAACAATTTCTGTATTCCTTCAACGAAGTAGTCGGTTTTTTACGGTATGATCTGGATTGGTCATATGAACAGGAGTCTTTATGAAGTTGCTCAGGGGCCTGGCCCAATATTATGTTGATTTAATGATGAAATTGGGGTTAGTTCGCTTCTCATTACTGCTTGCATCTGCGCTGGTGGTTCTTGCCATGGGTGTACAGATGGTAGTGACTTTCTTGCTTCAGGGAGGAGTACAAAGTATTGATTTAGTCCGTTCAATCTTCTTTGGTCTGTTGATTACTCCCTGGGCTGTCTATTTCCTTTCGGTTGTTGTTGAGCAGCTTGAAGAATCCCGACAACGATTATCCAGATTAGTTGAAAAACTGGAAGTTATGCGTCAGCGCGATCGAGAACTTAATCAGCAATTAAAAGATAACATTATTAAGCTTAATCAGGAGATCTCAGAAAGAGAAAAAGCAGAGCAGGCGCATCTGATGTTGTTGGATAAATTACAAGAAGAGGTGAAACACCGTGAGCAGACCCAGATTGAACTGGAACAGCAATCTGTATTACTGAAATCTTTTCTCGATGCTTCTCCTGACTTGGTCTATTACCGTAATGAAAATAATGAGTTCTCTGGTTGTAATCGGGCCATGGAATTGCTGACGGGCAAAAGTCAGAAACAACTTATTGGTCTGACACCCCATGATGTTTATGACAAAGAGGTTGCTCGTAAAGTGATGGAAACTGATGAGAAAGTATTCCGTCATAATGTTGCGCTGACTTATGAGCAATGGCTGGTTTATCACGATGGTCGAAAAGCCTGTTTTGAACTGCGGAAAGTCCCTTTTTATGATCGGGTAGGAAAGAGGCACGGGCTTATGGGATTTGGGCGCGATATAACGGAACGTAAGCGCTATCAGGACGCTTTGGAGAATGCCAGCAGGGATAAGACGACTTTTATCTCTACGATTAGCCATGAGCTCCGTACGCCTTTAAATGGCATTGTTGGTTTGAGCCGCATCTTGCTCGATACTGAGTTGACTCCTGAGCAAAATAATTATCTGAAAACGATTCATGTTAGTGCTATCACTCTGGGTAATATTTTTAATGACATTATAGAAATGGATAAAATTGAGCGGCGCAAAGTACAGATTGATAATCAGCCAATTGATTTTACCGGTTTTATGTCCGATCTTGAAAACCTCTCTGGGCTTCTTGTGCAGCCAAAAGGTATTAGATTTGTCATGGAACCCGCATTGCCATTACCCGCTAAAATTCTTACAGATGGTACTCGATTACGCCAAATTTTATGGAACCTGATTGGTAATGCGGTGAAGTTCACCCAAGAAGGCGAGATTAATGTTCGAATCTGGTATGAAGAAGGAGATCGCCTGCTTTTTGAAGTCACTGACACGGGGATTGGTATTCCTCTTGATGAGCAGGAGAAGATCTTCGCGATGTATTATCAGGTGAAAGGCAGTAGTGGTGGTTGTCCAGCAACAGGAACGGGTATTGGATTGGCTGTATCCAAACGCTTATCCCAAAGTATGGGCGGAGATATTGTAGTGGAAAGTGAGCCGGGAAAAGGTTCTCGATTTACACTGTCTATCATTGCACCCGCTATGGAAGAGCACCTTCCATGTGAAGAAGATACAGAAGATTACCCACTTCCGGCTTTGCATATCCTGTTGGTAGAAGATATTGAGTTGAATGTCATAGTTGCTCGTTCAGTACTGGAAAAGTTGGGTAACAGCGTAGAGGTAGTAATGAATGGTAAGGATGCTCTTGAAGTGTTCCAGCCGGGAGAGTTTGATCTGGTATTACTTGATATTCAACTGCCTGATATGAGCGGACTAGATATCGCTCGTGAATTATGTAAGCGTTATACCAAACAGGAGCTGCCCCCACTTATTGCGCTGACTGCTAATGTTTTAAAAGATAAAAAAGAATATTTAGATGCAGGTATGGATGGGGTACTGAGTAAACCACTTTCCGTCAATGCGTTAACTGCCACCATTGAACAATTCTGGGGAGAGCAGTCGGTATATTGTATGAAGCCAAAGGAAGATGA
Organism: Photorhabdus cinerea; assembly: GCF_011189575.1. Taxonomy (GTDB): domain Bacteria; phylum Pseudomonadota; class Gammaproteobacteria; order Enterobacterales; family Enterobacteriaceae; genus Photorhabdus; species Photorhabdus cinerea. Next base: position 121,701 of record NZ_PUJW01000010.1, on the reverse strand, counting down.
GTTGGGATTGATGAAAAAAGATGAAGATTTACTTGATACAGAAATGCTTAATCAATACATCGAACTTGTTGGCCCTCAATTGATTCGCAATAGTTTAAATGTATTTGAAAAGATGATGCCAGGGTACCTATCTGTTTTGGATTCGAATATGACAGCTAAAGACCAGAAAGGCATTACGGAAGAAGCTCATAAGATAAAAGGTGCCGCGGGTTCGGTCGGATTACGTCATTTACAGCAACTGGCTCAGCAGATCCAATCACCGGATTTACCCGCATGGTGGGACAATGTTCAGGAATGGGTTGATGAATTAAAACAAGAATGGAGAAACGATATAGAAATTTTAGGGGAATGGTTGGCAGAAGCAGAAAAAAAATAACCCCAACCGAGGTTGGGGTGCGCGAATACTGCGCCAACACCAGGGAAAACTTTTTACACGCCTATCTAATACATCTTTGTTGGGGTGAGTAAATGGGGAATTCTCCGTACATCATACAAGTACCAACATAGCAAAGATAAGATTTTTTGTTACAAGATTCATTAAAATCTGTGATGAAGATTGGTGTTTGACCCCCTAAAGGGTTAAGCAATAATCTACTACAAATGGAGTGAGGTATGAAATCAGTTGCGGTTGTCTTAAGTGGATGTGGTGTATTTGATGGTAGTGAAATTCATGAATCAGTATTAACAATGCTTTCTTTAGATCGTTCAGGTGTTAAGACATGCTTTTTGGCTCCTGATGAGCCACAACTTCATGTTATTAATCATATTAATGGTGAAGAAACTGGTGAAAAACGTAATGTCTTACAGGAATCTGCGCGTATTTCAAGAGGAAGAATCAAGCCTTTGTCACATGCAAATGCAAATGAGTTTGATGCCCTGATCATTCCTGGGGGATTTGGTGTTGCAAAGAATTTATGTGACTTTGCGATTAAAGAAGTTGACTGCGAAATCAATAAAGATTTATTAAGTTTAGTGAGAGCTATGCACCAGCAACATAAACCAATGGGATTTATGTGCATTGCTCCCGTTATGTTGCCGAAACTACTTAATAAACCGGTGAAATTAACTATTGGCGATGATCCTGACACAGTTGCCCAAATAGAGAAAATGGGGGGAATACATATAGTTTGTAAGGTAAATGATATTGTTGTTGATTTAGAAAATAAAATTGTTACAACTCCAGCCTATATGCTTGCTGAATCTATCTCTCAGGCAGAGGAAGGAATTGATAAACTTGTCAGAAAAGTATTGGAAATGACTGAGTAACTGAGTGCGAAATTCTTTGCAATTTTTATGGCTCTGGCTTAAAAAAATCGTAATTTCAGTCATTATCTTATGGATAGTTTCTGTTGTTGCATTTTCATTTTTGCCAGCGCCATTTTCTATGGTTATGGTTGAGCGTCAGATTAACGCTTGGTTATCATTTAATTTTTCTTATGTTTCTCGTTCTATCTGGATAGAGCAAGAGCAAATATCGCCAAATATCGCATTAGCTGTTATTGCTGCGGAAGATCAAAAATTTCCGCAGCATTGGGGATTTGACTTGGATGCTATCGGAAAGGCATTTGAGCATAATAAGAATGACCTGGGAAGACTCCGAGGGGCTTCAACAATTTCTCAGCAAACAGTTAAAAATTTATTTTTGTGGAATGGGCGTAGCTGGTTGAGGAAAGGATTGGAAGCAGGGATGACTTTTGCCATTGAGTTGGGATGGACAAAAAGCAGAATTCTAACTGTTTATCTTAATATTGCAGAATTTGGTGAGGGTATTTTTGGTGTTGAAGAGGCATCCAGATACTATTTCCATAAATCGGCTAGTAAATTGACAACGTCAGAAGCAGCCTTACTCGCAGCAGTATTGCCTAATCCACACCGTTATAAAGTTAATGCACCTTCAGCTTATGTTTTACAGCGTCAACAATGGATTTTGCGGCAAATGAGGCTGTTGGGAGGAGTGAATTATCTTAAGAAAAATGAGTTAATGAAAAATAATTAAGGAAAGGGTAGCAAAGTCACTAGGTTTGACGTTGGACGATAAAAGAGTAAAGCACGCGCGCCAAAGGGTGGGCGCGGCGCAATACCTCTGGGGAAAGTTTTATTATGTTATCACCCCAGTAACATACTTAATTTAAATAAGTAAATGCAGTTGTTACCCGTTTTACACCGTCAGTTTCGCTGGCAATTTTTGCTGCGGCATTGCCTTCTTGCTTAGTCAGAATTCCCAGCAAAAAGACTTCACCGTTTTCCGTAACAACTTTTATGTTGGAAGACTTAACCGAGTCACTCGCCAGGATTTTTGAACGCACCTTGGTGGTGATCCAAGTATCTTTAGACGCAGTACCCAATTCAACAGGTTTACCCTGACGAATTTCATTGTAAATAACCTGCGTTCCGTTAACACGTGATGCTATTTGTTTAGCACGGTCTGAAAGGCTTGAATCTGAGCTTTGACCTGTCAGCAAAACTTTCCCTTGATAGGCAGTAGTAATAATTCGGGTTTGTTCCTTGAGTTGTTTGTCTTTGTTAAGCGCATTACTCACACGTGCTTCCAGAGTGCCATCATCGACCTGCTGGCCGATAGTACGGGGATCAGTTGCTGTTTTAGTCGCTACGGCGGCAGAACCTATTACCGCAGCACTAATACATCCTTGTAACATTACAGCGGCACAAACCGTAGTTAATAGGGAGAGAAATCGCATTATTGGTTCCTTAGTCATCCTGATGGGGAAAGAGTGTATTGTCGATTAAGTCACATAGGCAGTTAACTGTTAGCATATGAACTTCCTGAATTCTGGTACTGCGATGAGATGGAATACGAATTTCCACGTCCTGCGGCCCTAATAAGCCAGCAAGTTCACCACCATCATAGCCAGTAAGGGCGACAATCGTCATATCGCGGTTTACAGCAGCTTCAACAGCTTTAACAACGTCACGGCTATTACCATGAGTGGAGATAGCTAATAACACATCACCTTGCTGACCTAGTGCTCGAACCTGTTTAGCATAAATTTCATCATGTTGTTTACTGCTTAAAATCGCAGTTATCACCACATTATCTGCGTTAAGTGATAATGCAGGAAGACTTGGACGCTCAGTTTCAAACCGGTTGATCATATTGGCAGCAAACCGCTGTGCAGTTGCGGCTGAACCACCGTTACCACAGCAAAGGATTTTATTACCATTTAGTAATGACTCAACCATCGTCATTGCAGCACGAGAGATAGCATCAGGTAATGCTTCCGCAGCTGCAATCTGAGTTTGAATACTTTCCGTAAAACAGACTTTAATTCTATCCAGCACGTTTATAACCTACTCAGTATCATTTTAACGAGTGAACTCATTTTGATTGAAGGCATTTGGTAACCATTCAAATCTTTGACCAGTAATAGCACAAATATCAAAGCGACAAGAAGTAGTTTCAAAACATTCGCCTCGTTGATATAACCACACTGCGGCAGCGTGTAATAATTTTTTACGCTTGCTACGGGTGATTGTCGATAGCGCATCGCCATGCTGCTCTAGTTTACGAAAGCGGACTTCAATAAAGACCCAAGTCTGCTTGTCTTTCATAATCAGGTCAATTTCACCACCATGCATTTTCACATTCGCAGCGATAAAAGATAGTCCCTGTTTTTGTAAAAATAACTTTGCCTGCGTTTCATAGTTGCGTCCCAGCAAATAACTTGTCGGCTTTTTTATTTTCATCTTGAAATGGATTGCTTAAATTTAAATGCCGCCTGATAACAAGCGGCAATCAACTGTTAAATTAAATGGTAATGATTTGACCATGATGATACTGCATCCATGGGAGCTGTCGGAAAATTGCGCAATTTTCCTGAACAGATAGCATACCGGAAGCACCATTGAGATGGAAACCACTTTGAAGTTGAATCTGACTGAACTGATTTGCCAATGACCAAGCATCAATACCCATAGCGTAAAGGCGCATCAGAGAGTAATCGTTCGCAAACTTACCGGCTGCTTGCTGCATCAGTGGCAAGTTAGCGCCTGCTATTAATGGAATGTCGCTAAATTGTACTCCCTCCATTTCCAGACGGAAATCAGGACCAGCACCGGCCTGATTACTACGGGAACTTGCATATAGAGCAGGTTTATTGCGGGAACTGACTGCCATATCAATCATTGGCTTAATTAGGGTCAGTTCATCCAAGGTGGAAACAATATAAACTGCATCTACTGCACCATCAGAGGTGGAAACCACATCTGTATTTATCTGAGGGATTTCCTGATTACCCATAGTGGTTGGTATGGGCTGATTTGCTACATGAACAACAACCGCTGTCCCAGTTAGACGAATACCAATACCTCTGTTAATTGATTGTTTCAGTTCGGCAGAAGAGCCGAAGGTTTGTTGCAGAACGGTATGACCACCTTGTTTTTGCCATTCCTCCGCGAATGCTTTGGCAATTCTGTCACCGAAGCTACTGCGAGGAACCAGTATCAGAGGATTCTGTTTCTGTTGCTGCCAAATATGCTCTGCGGCATTTTTTGCTTCATCTTCTGGTGACAAAGAAAAATAACAAATATTTGGTTGGGGTTGTGCATTATCTAATTCGTTCAACACCAGCATGTTTAGTGGAGTATTAATCTGAACCAGTTTAACTACGTCGGGCTTAAGTAGCGGCCCAACAACTAAATTCATACCGTCCTGTTCAGCCTGCATTAATAGATTTTCTAATGGCTGACTTGCAGTGTCATAGATTTTGACTTGTTGCGTGTTAATTGGTGTATTTGCTATGGCAGGAGTTGACTGAACGGTTGGTATTGCTGATTCAGCAGGTGTAGCTTCATTTGGCGTCGCATTGGCAGGAGTCGTTTCATCTGGAGCATTATTGCTGTTAGCTATAGGAGGTAAGTTTGCCGGATTCTCTGTAGGCATTGAGGGGCTAGGTAAACCTGCTTGAGCATCAAGAAAACCCTGACGGATTGCTTCACCGAATACTTTCGCTTGACCACTTAATGGTAGGAACAGTGCAATACGGGCGTTCGTACCTTGTGGTTGGATGGCTTCCTGTTGTAACTGGGTTGGAAGTGATTGTGCTGCCGGGTTTTGCGGATAACGAATTTTCCAGTCACGAATAGCTGCCTGTAGTTTGTCGGAGTCCTGTTTGTTATCCTGATAGGTACTGAGTAAGTCTAGCCAGCCTTGCAGAACATTTTCATCAGCGTTGATTACTAACCCACTGCTATCTTGCGGAGAAAAGCGGGTTAGTATCTGCCAGGTATCATCAATATTTTTTTGATGAATAGTATCATCTTGCAGAAGTGGTTCCTGAGCGATATAAGCACGGATGACATCAAGAGAAGGTTCGCCATTGGCAGCATCAATGATGGATTGATAATGGGCGATTTCTGTACTGACCTTGTCCAGAGTTTGCGAAGGTTGTTGCCCTTGTTGGTCAGGCATGGTACACCCTGCGATGATCATAACTGCCAGCATAGCTGAACAGACTAAACCAGTTTTGATACGCACAAAAATTGAGGAAAGCATACTGTATCCAGCGATGTTTTTTTCAAAGATGCTCAATTTTAAATCGGTCATTCGGATGAAACAATGAATCAACCCAATCGAGCAGTGGTTACGACATCCACGCTATATGTTGTGCCAACCCCCATTGGAAACTTGGGCGATATTACTCAGCGTGCGCTTGAAGTTCTTGAGCATGTCGATTTGATTGCGGCCGAAGATACGCGACATACGGGCTTGTTGCTTCAACATTTTGCCATTAATGCGCGTATGTTCGCACTTCATGATCATAATGAACAGCAGAAAGCAGATCAATTAATTACAACACTTCAGCAGGGAAAGAGTATTGCATTAGTCTCTGACGCGGGAACCCCATTGATTAACGACCCTGGTTATCATGTCGTTCGTCGTTGCCGTGAAGCAGGTATTCACGTTGTCCCTCTTCCAGGGCCTTGTGCAGCAATAACTGCATTGTCTGCTGCTGGTTTGCCATCTGATCGTTTCTGTTATGAAGGATTTTTGCCCGCTAAGAGTAAAAGTCGGAAAGATACTTTACGGGCTTTGGAACAGGAGCCACGTACTTTAATTTTTTATGAATCTACTCATCGTTTGATCGATAGTTTAGAAGATATGGTTGAAGTGTGGGGGGCTGAACGCTATGTCGTTTTGGCGCGGGAACTGACAAAAACTTGGGAATCAATTCAGGGAATGTCGGTAAGTGAACTTCTGGTATGGATTAAAGAAGATGAAACCCGCCGCCGTGGTGAAATGGTATTGATTGTTGAAGGTTATAAAAAAACCGCTGATGATGCTTTATCTCCAGAAGCATTAAGAACGCTGGAACTTCTTCAGCAAGAATTGCCGTTGAAAAAAGCGGCTGCATTGGCAGCAGAGATTCATGGTGTGAAGAAAAATGCACTTTATCGTCATGCTCTGGGACAAAATGAAGATAATGACAGTTGCTGATAAACAAGACAGATAATCAGTAAACGCCTATACATCGTCAGGCAAACCCCTTATAATCTGCCGCGGAGTTGACTAGACAGTCGCTGCTTTATCATCATCCCTTGGATGATAGATAGAGGGGAGGAAAGTCCGGGCTCCATAGGGCAGGGTGCCAGATAACGTCTGGGAGGTGAAAGCCTACGACTAGTGCAACAGAGAGCAAACCGCCGATGGCCTACTTATGTAGGATCAGGTAAGGGTGAAAGGGTGCGGTAAGAGCGCACCGCGCGACTGGTAACAGTTCGTGGCACGGTAAACTCCACCCGGAGCAAGGCCAAATAGGGGTTCACCAGGTACGGCCCGTATCGAACCCGGGTAGGCTGCTTGAGCCAGTGCGCAAGTGCTGGCCTAGATGAATGATTGTCCACGACAGAACCCGGCTTATCGGTCAACTTCACAAATTTAGCCCCATTAGGTTGTTACCTGATGGGGCTTGCGTTTTTTTAGTCTGACAAATCAATTAATAAACCCTGAAATTCAGTATCTGCTTTTAAAGCCAGACGATTTTCTTCATGAATAAAAGCGCCGTCTCCACATTTAATCAAAGCGTTATCCTTCGAATCACCTTTTATTTTTATATTCCCGTTTAGGGATTGCAGATAGGCATTTTTTCCTTTTAATTGCAGATAATGAGATTGATTTTTATTAAGAGAAATATGATTAACCCACACTCGCTGACGTAATTGCATACTGCCATCTTCTGCGGTTGGAGAGGCTAGCATAGTTAATGGCTGCTCGGATAACTCCATCCGTTGCAACGGTAAACTTTCCTGTTGAGGGAAGGCATTCAGCCAAAGCTGTAAGCGGGTTAGTGGCTTATTGGCACTGATATTATGTTCACTGTAGCTGATACCCTGACGAGTAGAGAATAGTAAGCATTCTCCCTTGTAAGCTCGAACATGATTGCCTTCGCTGTCACGATATTCTGCTCCTCCTTGTAGAATAATATTCAGTATATCTACATGTGGATAAGATTTAGGCTGGAAAGCGGCTTTTGGTGCAATAGTTTCCTGATTAAGTACGCGCAGAGCGCCATACCCTAAAAATTTTGGATCAAAATAGTGGCCAAATGAAAATGTATAACGAGCTTGTAGCCAACCATAGTCAGCTTTTCCACATTGCTTTGCTTCTCTATTTACAATCATGATAGCGATTACCTTAAAAAACACACACTAAAATAGTAATTATCTGGACGGCGAAATGTTAGCCAGTTAATCTGGTCACCATATTCAAATTTCCTGATTGAGAAAAATATGAGCAAAGAACGAGCGCTTACACTGGAATCTCTACGGGTCATGGATGCGATTGACCGGCGGGGAAGTTTTGCTGCGGCAGCTGATGAACTTGGTCGTGTTCCTTCTGCACTTAGCTATACGATGCAAAAGCTGGAAGATGAGTTGGATGTGGTGCTATTTGACCGTTCGGGTCATAGAACTAAATTCACCAATGTTGGCCGTATGTTACTTGAGCGTGGGCGTCAATTACTTGAGGCTGCGGATAAATTAACCGCTGATGCAGAGGCATTAGCGCGGGGTTGGGAAACTCATCTGACAATCGTTTGTGAGGCATTGGTTCCTGCATCTTCATTGTTTCCACTCGTGGGCAAACTTGCTCAGAAATCGAACACCCAGCTCTCTTTGTTGACTGAGGTTTTGGCTGGCTCATGGGAGCGACTGGAAACTGGGCGGGCGGATATTGTTATTGCGCCAGATATGCATTTCCGCGCATCGGCAGAAATTAACTCGCGTCATCTTTACAGCATTACCAATGTATATGTAGCTAGCCCTGAGCATCCTATTCACCAAGAACCGGAGCCTTTGTCTGATGTAACACGAGTGAAATACCGTGGTATTGCTGTGGCAGATACAGCAAGGGAGCGTCCGGTATTGACGGTTCAGTTATTAGATAAGCAACAGCGTTTGACGGTCAGTTCTCTGGAAGATAAACGTCGTGCTCTCTTAGCTGGATTGGGGGTTGCGACCATGCCTTATCCTATGGTGGAACAAGATATTACTGCGGGTCGTTTGCGGGTGATTAGTTCTGAATACAGTCATGACGCAAATATTATTATGGCATGGCGACGAGACAGTATGGGGGAAGCGAAATCTTGGTGTTTGCGGGAAATCCCTAAGTTATTTGCTAGCCGGTAAAGATAGAAGCTGTGTAGAAAATTACGGCGTTATTTTTTGAGTAACTTGGGATGTTTGGGGTGAGTGATGAAAATTTTAGCAGCTATAAAAAGCGTATTCATCCTAACTCCCGAACAGGAGGTATTTCTTGAAACTGGAATATACAGTTAGAGAACGAGGTAGGCATGTCGTTAAGAGCAGCTCTTAAAAACCAGTAATTGGATGTGTCCCAAATATGGGGTACACCATGTTTGGGACATAAATGTAGTAATAAACCTAACATCATTCAATAGTGGTTAAATACACACTGGTAAAAAATAGTGAATTAGTGAATATATGCTTTTGTTTGAAAATAAAATAATTTTTTGATAAAGATGATTTTTATTGTAAGTGGATAAGTGTGCTAAGATATTTATTGCAAAATTAAGTTGATGAGAGTTATCAAATAAAAATATATGTAATTCAATATGTCGCTTATTTGATATGGGATATTTCTCGGTGTGTATTTTAATTTTGGTATTTGAATGGATTCGTTGGTACCAAATTTTAATATGGTGGGAATAAATCCAATATCAATATTTAATGGCAATGGATGTCTTGTTTTTCTGAATTTTAACTATATATCTTGCAACTGGGGATTTTATTTTTTAACCAATTTTTATTTTATTCTTAGCCCATTAGAAATGGGTGTGAAGTTCTATTATTGATCATCTTATAGAATTTTCTAAAATAATCATTATAGTTTATTCTCGTTGTTTGCAGGGCCCCTCAATATTGTGGGAACCCCATTTTCACGTTTCTTCCTAATACAGGTTTTGGTGAAGAATTATTGTTACCTGGAGGCAGTTTATGTTTGATGGCTTAAAACATCACCAGTTTTTGTTCATTAGACGGTCGAGGCTGAATTTACCTGGACCTGTGATAGCTAGTAACAGGTAGCCGCCACCAATAGTCATATTTTTCAGAAACATAGTCTGGTTCATACCTTCAGCAAAATTGCTGTGGAAAAGCAGGGAAGTCAGAACACAGAAACCAAAGGTAAATAATGCTGTTGTACGGGTTAAGAAGCCAAATAGTATTGCCAGGCCACCACCTAGTTCAAGCAAAATAGTCAGTGGTAATAAAAAACCAGGAATCCCCATTGCTTCCATATATTGTTGAGTGCCAGTGTAGGAGTCACCCAGCTTACCATAACCTGCAACTATAAATAGGATTGGCATTAAAATACGAGCTAATAGCAAGGCACTATCTTCAAATTTTTTCATTAACGACTCCAGGCGATAGATAAATAATAACAATGATTTGTTTGATGATTAGTCTATATCAGCTTGAAACAATACAATTTGCTAATCATTAACGGATGGAATGTATACTAAAGAGAGATGAGGTGAGTTGTAAGCAAGGATTATTAACAATTTTATACAAAGTTTTTGAATGTGAGCAACCAAAGTGATCATCAACAAGGTATATTATGAAAAATTATTGCTATTTCCGTTTCAGTGCGCGAATGATGTAGCGCGACCAACGATAAAATTTCACTGGATGGCGAAGCCCATATAAAGAAATAGCACTGACTCCAAGTTGCAGATAAGGTTTTAATGACAAAAGCTTTTGCCAGCTTTTGTCATAAGGTTCGGTGATACTTTTCCAGAGTTGTGTATTGTTGGAGAGTTCAAGCCGTTGCTGTTGGATATTGTTGAGTAGTTGCTGTTTTTTCAGCTTTCTTTTCTGACGCGGTTTACTCATTGTGGTTATCCTCCAGCATTTTTCTATCAATCTTTAATTGCTCTCGCGTTGCGCTAAGTAATGTTGAATTTCGCGCTTTTCTGATAGTCCATATGAGGCCAGTAAGAGCCAGAAGAAATAAAGTTCCAGTGGTACTAACCAACACAGTAAAGCGCCAGGTGGGATCGATGGCCCAAAAAATTATCACAAGCAGACACATCAGCCCGAAAGCGGTAAATAGCAGTGTCAGGCTGGCTATGACTATCAGTTGTATCAGAGTGGCTTTCTCTTTTTCCAACTCTACAACGATCAGTTGTAAGCGAGTTTCTACTATCTCGATAACGATAGTGGCAATGCGCTGAAGAATATCAAGGACCCCTTTACCGGGGCCTTGAGATTTGGATGAATTACTCATATTAGCGTTTAGCTAATAATACACCTAATATGGCACCGACGGCTGTACCAATACCGATGCTTGTCCATGGCTTATCGTGAACGTAGTCATCAGCACGGACTGCCATATCTTTTGTTTGCTTGACGATCATATCACTGGCATTACCGAGCTTAGAGCGAGTATCTTTGATTACTTCCTCTACTTTGCCGCGAAGTTCTTCCAGTTCGACTTTGGATTTATCACCGGAATTTTTGATCACTTCTTCCAGTGTATCCGCAAGTGATTTTAGTTCAACATGTAAATCTTCAGTAGTTTTGTTCTGCATCATATAGACTACTCCTCGTATAAGATATGGATATTTAACTTACGTTAGTTGCTTTTCCTGGTGGTGGAAAAGGCTATCATTAAATATAGCTTATATTTTAGAAGATGAATGAAAAACATTAGCGTTATTTCACTATTCTGCTGCAAACGATACAATCATCTGCAGCAGAGGGGAGTATTGTGTTTTCTAAGAATTAACTACTTTTTTTGTGGGGAATGGCAAACTTTTTTACGGCATACAACAAACAAACTACCGCTAAAACCAATAATTAGCAAAGCAAGTGGTAGTAATATCAAGAAATTCATTACCAGATCTTCATACTGACGGAAGATGGGGGTTTTGCCGAGTGCATAGCCCAGAGAGGTAAGGATAACGACCCACAGGAGGCCACTGAGCCAGTTAAAAAACTGGAAACGACTATTTTGCAAGCCCGTCAGACCAGCAAGTGTTGGTAATAAGGTTCTTACAAATGCGAGGAAACGGCCGATAAGCAAAGCAGACAGGCCGTGGCGGTGAAAAAGACTATAAGCTCTTTGGTGATAATGGGCTGGAAGGTGAGAGAGCCAGCCTTGTACTATCTTGGTATTTCCTAACCATTTTCCTTGAAGGTAACCTATCCAGCAGCCTAAGCTTGCTCCGGCAGTCAAGATTGCAATCGTTACAGGGAAACTCATTGTACCTTTAGCGATTAACACTCCAACCAGTATAAGCAGGCTGTCTCCAGGTAAAAATGCAGCGGGAAGCAGGCCACTTTCAAGGAATAGAATCAAGAATAACATGATATAAATGGCCCATAATAGGGATGGGTTGGCCAGAGTTTCATAATCTTGGTGCCAAAGTGCATATATAAGTTCTTTTACTATTTCCATCAGGTGTTCCTAAAATGCCTTTATTCGTTCATCCTGAAAGCATGAGGCTAAGCTGATTAAATTATATCCTGTTTTAGTTATTTGGCCGGTTGTGATACCTTTCCAATCCCTTGAAAGAGGAAAATGACGTGCCTGATACACTGTAACAAAATCAAGGATGACTAAACAGAAAATTTTGGTGATCAATTGAACATTCATTGTCATCGAATAATAAACGGGTCTATTGAGATTGGCTTGTTAGATTTCTTATTTAAACTAATTGCTATTTTTTCTACTGTTTTAACCTGTTTTCTTCGTAGTTTGTTGTCATTCTATTCATTTATATATATCTAATGATGGTTGATTTCTGCTTACAGATATGAGGTATGGAATTTTTTTATTTGTTTAATTTTTATAATGTTTCTGATTGTGCGTTAATATTTTTTTACGGCAGATTGATTCTTGTGTGAATTTGATTTATTTTTCATCATAGCAAAGGGGAGTAACTTCCTTAGCCGGTTTATCGTCATTACGATGCAATAGCATCCGGTAGCCGGGCAACCTTGAATTTATACCTGGTGGTACATTTTCTGTGTTGTAAGTGAGACCTTGCCAGAAGGCGAGGTTGCTTGCAATACATCCATATCCATAACGTGAGAAAGAAATATAGCAACGGCTGGCGTCTTCTGAGACTTCGGCCGTTTTTGTTTGTGAGAGGAAGAAAATGAACTCAGTGGGTAGCTCCATCTTATGGGGAAGTTTCGCTGTTTTAATTACAGTTATGTTGTTGTTGGATCTATTCTTACAGGGACGTAAGAAAGAGCAGGTAATGTCATTTCGTCAGGCTGCTGTCTGGAGTGTAATTTGGGTAAGTTTATCGCTCTTATTTGCATTAGGGTTGTGGTGGTATTTCAGAGAAACTTTGGGGGGAGCCGTCGCCAATAGCCAGGTAATGGCTTTTCTTACCGGTTATTTGCTGGAAAAGGCACTTGCTGTTGATAACGTATTCGTTTGGCTGATGTTGTTCAGTTATTTTGCCATTCCGGCAAATTTGCAACGTCGAGTCCTTATTTATGGTGTTTTAGGCGCAATTGTACTGCGTACTGTGATGATCTTTGCGGGGAGTTGGTTGGTTTCTCAATTCAGTTGGGTACTCTATCTGTTTGGCATCTTTCTGCTGGTGACAGGTGCTAAGATGGCGTTGGCAAAGGAGGGGGATTCTCCGGTAGGAGATAAACCTTTTGTCCGTTGGTTAAGATTGCATATTCGTATGACTGATAGTCTCCATGGTGAACGTTTTTTTGTTAAAGAAAACGGTTTGTTATATGCGACTCCATTGATCCTGGTCTTGATTCTGATTGAAATTAGTGACGTTATTTTTGCCGTAGACAGTATTCCTGCTATTTTTGCCGTCACCACAGATCCTTTTATTGTTTTAACTTCTAACCTTTTCGCTATCTTAGGATTACGTGCAATGTATTTCCTATTGGCAGGAGTGGCAGAGAAATTCACAATGTTGAAATATGGTTTGTCAGTTATTTTGGTATTTATTGGTATTAAGATGCTGATAATGGATGTTTATCATATTCCTATGGTGGTTTCTCTAGGAGCTATAGCGGGTATTTTGGTAGTAACAATGATTATTAATATTTGGGTAAATAAGCTCGAAGCTAAAAAGCTCTAGTAATCAAGCAACTATTTTTTAATAGGAAACCATATCTTTCTGAATAAGGAGATATGGTTTTTTGTCTTAACTTGTTGAAAAGTGGTTAAACATAGAAACAAATAATTGTGTTTTATAAATGTATAAATTGCCGTTTTGATCACACAAATATAAGTATATTGTTAATAAATGCCGGCTGGGTTGTATATTTTAACTGTTGCTGTTTTTCACCATTCTTGGCTTCCCTATACTGGGGAAGCAAATACAAAAAATATAGATTCAACAGAACTGTTAATAAAATGGGTTAACTATGGAAAAACAAAAAAGTGGCTTCGTGCATTACCTTACACAAGGGAGCTTGGTTAAACAAATTTTGGTAGGTTTAATAGCAGGGATACTGCTAGCGTGGCTGGCACCTTCGGTTGCCAAGTCAATCAGTTTGCTTGGGACGTTGTTCGTTGGTGCCCTGAAAGCAGTAGCACCGATATTGGTATGGGTTTTGGTGATGTCTTCAATTGCTAACCATAAAGAAGGTCAGGAAACCAATATTCGCCCAATTCTTATCCTCTATATCCTGGGTACTTTTTCCGCTGCATTGGTTGCTGTGGTCGGTAGCTTTATGTTTCCGTTACAACTGGTATTGGCTATCAATGATGCTCAGATGTCTCCTCCTGAAAACATTATGGAGGTGATTAAAGGGATGTTGGTGAATGTTGTTGCTAATCCGGTTAATGCATTACTGAATGGTAACTATATCGGTATTCTTGCTTGGGCTATTGGTCTTGGTATCGCACTGCGTCATGCAACGGATTCAACTAAGTCCCTGATTCATGATATGTCTGAAGCAGTTACTCAGGTTGTTCGGGTAGTCATTCGTTTGGCACCGATTGGTATTTTTGGTCTGGTGTCTTCAACAATTGCAGAGACTGGCTTTAAGACGTTGTTGGGGTACGTCTATCTGCTAGTTGTACTACTGGGTTGTATGTTGGTTATGGCACTTGTTGTAAACCCATTGATTGTTTACTGGAAAATTCGTCGTAATCCTTATCCTCTGGTATTTGCTTGCCTGCGCGAAAGTGGTGTAACTGCATTTTTCACTCGCAGTTCGGCTGCAAATATTCCGGTGAATATGGCTATGTGTCGCCGTATGAATTTGCATGAAGATACTTATTCTGTTTCCATCCCTTTGGGGGCAACGATCAACATGGAGGGGGCTGCGGTAACTATCACTGTATTAACTCTAGCGGCGGTAAATACGCTTGGGATGCCGGTTGATCTACTTACAGCATTGCTGCTAAGTGTGGTGGCAGCAATTTGTGCATGTGGTGCTTCTGGTGTGGCTGGTGGTTCCTTATTGTTGATCCCTCTGGCCTGTAGCATGTTCGGCATTTCCAATGAAATTGCTATGCAGGTTGTGGCAGTAGGTTTGATTATTGGCGTATTGCAGGATTCTGCAGAAACTGGCTTGAATTCTTCTACTGATGTATTGTTCACCGCTGCTGTGTGTCAGGCAGAGGATGACCGTCTGGCATCGGATCAGCTAACTCGTCGTAATTGATTGACAGAATTTTCTGGCGGGTAATAGGTACGATGCGTAAGAATAGTAAAGTGTCCGCGCCAGGAATGGCGCGGCTTGAGTGTCTATTGCATCTTTACGGTTTGTACATGACCATTTTTATCAAATCTTAAGACCTAATCGAGTTCCCTGATCGATAGCTCGTCGGGCATCCAGCTCAGCTGCCACATCTGCTCCACCAATAAGGTGCACTGTTTTTCCCGCTTGCTGTAACGGCTGATACAATTCTTTTAGTGGCTCTTGTCCGGCACAGATAACGATGTTGTCGACCGCGAGACAGCTCTGTTCTCCATTACAGCTAATATGTAATCCCTGATCATCTATTTTCAGATATTGCATGTTGTTGAGCATTTTTACACCACGCATATACAGACTGGTTCTATGTATCCAACCTGTTGTTTTACCTAATCCTTCTCCAACTTTTGTGGATTTACGTTGTAATAAATAAATTTTTCGGGGGGAGGGCTCTGGTTGAGGGCCTTTAGGAGATAATCCTCCACGATGTGTCAGATTTTTATCAATACCCCATTCTTCACTGAAAGCTGTACTATCAAGGCTGGTACTTTTTTCTGGCTGACTTAGATATTCTGCGGTATCAAAACCAATTCCTCCTGCGCCAATGATAGCTACACGTTGACCGACAGCTTTCTTGTCTCTTAATACATCCAGGTAGCTCAGCACTTTTTCGTGATGAATACCATCAATAGTGAGTTGACGAGGTACAATGCCACTAGCGATGATGATCTCATCGAAATCAGAGAGTGTTTCTATCGTTGCGGTCTGATTCAGTCGTACATCAACATGATGGATTCCTAGCTGGCGTTGGAAATAACGTAATGTTTCATGAAATTCTTCTTTTCCGGGGATCTGCTTGGCAATATTGAATTGCCCGCCAATCTGCCCGTCACGTTCAAACAAAGTAACGTGATGACCACGACTGGCAGCAGTCACTGCAAATGACAATCCAGCAGGTCCGGCACCGACAACCGCCAATTTTTTAGGCGCAGTAGTAGGTTTGGCGTCCATTTCTGTTTCATAACAAGCGCGGGGATTAACCAAGCAAGAGGCTATTTCACCGACAAAAATCTGATCCAGACACGCCTGATTACAGCCAATACACGCGTTAATCTCATCAGCTCGCCCTTGCTGAGCTTTTAGAACAAATTCAGCATCAGCCAGAAAAGGTCGTGCCATAGAAACCATATCCGCACAACCTTGTGCTAGTACTTGTTCTGCAATTTGTGGATCATTAATTCTGTTTGTTGTGATCAATGGAATAGAAATTTTCCCCATCAGTTTTTTGGTTACCCAACTAAACCCAGCACGAGGAACCATAGTGGCAATAGTTGGAATTCGTGCTTCATGCCAGCCAATACCCGTATTGATGATAGATGCCCCTGCTTGCTCAATGGCGACAGCTAATTGCTCGATTTCCTGCCAATTAGAACCATCTTCTACTAGATCTAACATTGAAAGTCGGTAAATCAGAATAAACTCTCGTCCGGTTGCCTGACGGACAGCTTTGACAATCTCCACAGCTAAGCGCATTCGATTCTCAAAACTTCCACCCCATTTGTCTTGACGATGATTGGTACGAGTAGTCAAAAACTGGTTAATCAGATACCCCTCAGAGCCCATGATTTCCACGCCATCATAGCCTGCTTGCTGTGCCAGGTGTGCACAGTGGGCGAAGTCTGCAATTGTTTGCAGAATATCTTCTTCTGTCATTTCACGAGGCATGAAGGGATTAATCGGTGCCTGAATTGCAGAGGGGGCGACAAGCTGTGGTTGATAGCTGTAACGGCCAGTATGTAGAATTTGTATTGCAATTTTTCCATCAGCTTGATGAACCGCTTCTGTAATAATTTTATGGTGAGTAAGGGCTTTTTCATTTGCCAGAAATGCAGCGTTTTTTCCTATAATACCTTGTTTATTTGGGGAAATTCCTCCTGTGACAATCAATGCTACGCCTCCAGCTGCCCGCTCAGCATAAAAACGAGCAAGTCTCTGAGCGCCGTCGGGATGCTCTTCCAGTCCGGTGTGCATTGATCCCATAAGAACACGGTTTTTTAGTGTGGTAAACCCTAGGTCTAAAGGGGTAAACAGGTGAGGATAGTGGCTCATTGCAATCTCCATCGGGTGTTTGTCAATCATAATCAGATTATTGTTATTGTGCTCGAAACCACCGGGTAAAACGGAAAGTGGTCGGATGAGATAATGATTCAAATTTAGACGGAATGAGGTTAATTGGGAAAAAAATGTTAAACGAATGTGATGGATATCATGAAATCTGGCTCCGTTATGGCTCTAATATTTTTTTCTGAACGATGCAACAGGAATATGACAGATTGAAATTGTTATTTTTTTCTAGGTTGTATTAGTTATCATGTTCCACGTCAGTGGTCGTTTGGCTTTAATGAAAGATGAATTCCTCATATATTAACCACATTCCGATTTTAATTACTGGATAGGATAATGTTTTCTATCTTATTGATAAGAAGCGATTATTATGAAAAGGCAAATGACTGAATGGATAACTTTGGTAGGAAAAGGTATTACTCTAGAACCTCTGACACACCAGAGGAATGATGAATTTATACAGGTAATTGAAGAGGGTGAACTGCATAAATTGTGGTACACCATCATTCCTGCACCGGCTGAGCTAAGTAAAGAGATTGATCGCTGTTTATTTCTACATGAAGAAGGCGCTATGTTGCCTTTTGCTATTGTTGACCACCGGACAGGTAAAGCAGTTGGAATGACGACGTATATGGGCATTGATCCTAATGCTCGCCGGGTGGAAATCGGTTCCACTTGGTATGCGAGCTCTGCCCAGCGGACACATATCAATACAGAAGCGAAATATCTGCTACTGAAATATGCTTTTGAAGAATTGGATTGTATTGCAGTAGAATTCCGCACCCATTTTTTTAATCATCAGAGCCGGAAAGCGATAGAACGGCTGGGGGCAAAACTCGATGGAATTCTGCGTAATCATATTTTATCTAAAGATGGCAGTATTAGGGACACTTGTGTTTACAGCATCATCAGTTGTGAGTGGCCTACAGTTAAAACTCATCTTGAATGGCAGATGGTTAAGCCTAGGTAAGATTAATTTTAAGATCAGGCCGTCCTAAGAAAGTTGACGGCCTGATTCTAATTTTAATTTGAAGATAGGGAATCCCGCATTTCATTGTCCAGTTCGTCCAGTAATTGATAACGGCGGCGATATTCAGCTCGTTTTTTACTGGCTATATCTTCAAGAGATTTTCTTTCAATGGATAATGGTAGGAGGAAATCTTTATTTTTTTCTTTTCTCCACCCAATGACTCCCAGAAAGCGTCGTAGTCAGCGACTAATTTGTCTTTCTTTTTATGCCAATAACGCAGGCTTTTGTAGATGTGAGTATCATTGCTGGCTGCCAGAATTTGCTGACATCCAAAGTAAGCGGCAAAGCGGCAGACGGATTCAAGCAGTAAACGTTTCGGAAATAATCCATAACAATCTTTTGTCGCATGGCGGATAATGTCAAGGGTTGTATCTTCTTTAGAACCTTGTAGTCCGCCAATAAACAGTGTCTTTTTACCGGCAATAGTCAATAGTGTAAAGGCACATTTTGCCAGAGTTTTATTATCTTCTGTTCTAATAAATAAAGCGAGTTCACCTTCCTTATTAAAACAGTCCATAGAATCTATAAAAATAGTGTAAGTTCCGTTTTTACCATTGATAACCGCTAATGGATATGCATTGGAACAAAATATTTTATTAATAATAGACTTATTTAACCCGGTAAATAAGAGTTGATAATGCTCATTTATTGCGCGTAATGTTTGCCCCCTGTTGAAGTTAATACTCAGATAAGGGCGCTGTAGTTTAGATGGCAAACATGGCTGTTTTTTCAAAATATCCAGATAAAACGGTGTATTAACTATCTGGTTTAATAGTTTTAGTGTTGAGATTGGCATCAGAGCGCTACGCAAAGCAAACTTGGTGCGATTTTGCGCAGAATACCAATGGGGGCTGGGACTGATTTTTTTTCCGATTAAATCTGTAAACAGTCGAATACCTGAGCTTGCAGGTTGATATATATATTCCATTTCTTTATCTTTCTAGCTAGACGGGAGGAAAACAAAAAACAAGTTAACTGATTCATTATACCATTTAAAAGTGTTAAACAAAACTTAAACAAATTTGTATTTGTGTTTTTGTGGGGCAAAAAACAATAGTTGTTTAATGAGTGTTTAAGAAATAATAGTGTTTTTGTTATTTGTTTATTATTGGTTTAGTTTTCTGAGATGTTTCTTCGTTGTAAAAGTATACAGGAAATGTGAAAAAAGTTGCTATAGCCTTGTGCGATACTTGATGCCATTGTAACAAATTGAGCAGGTTAGTATTGATTGTAAGTAAGCAATATTAGATATGTTCGCTTTTAATGCAGTTTAGTTAACTTATTAATATAGTTTCTGTTAATTTATTTGGCATTCTTTATTTATGTTATACTGAAATAGTAGGTTTTTATTTTATTTTTATACATATCATGGTGTTGAGTTTGATTTTATATATTTTAATTAAATTTATTTGCACTTATAGAATATGGATTATATTTTTATTGTTAATTTATTTTAATGTTTTTTTGGTGATGTACTTAACATCACTTTACAGCAAGACTATTCGCAAGGATGAAATACTTACTCTTGTTGATAAATATGACAATCCTATTGGTTTAGCAGGGAAAATTGATATTCACCAAAGAGGTATGTTGCACCGGGCTTTTTCTATATTTATTTTTGATTATATAAGGAAATTTACTCCTGAAAAAGCGGCCAGCAACTAAATATCATTCAGCTGGACTTTGGACTAACTGCTGTTGTAGCCATCTACGGATATAGGGGAGGCACTGGATGTCGCAGCACATCGGCGTCTTGGTGAGGAAATGGATTTTGATTGTGCATTGAAAAAGGTTTCGTCATTAATGTGGTTCTGAATAACTATCAATCGGATATCCCTGACATCATTGATCGTCTTGCTTGTGGTAATCGCAAAACGCCCGCCTAATTTCAGACAAGTGTTGGAAAAAAGTGGCTTCATCATCTACATCAGTGCGGAAGGCATTGCCGATACCCTGATCGCCGCTGATTGGCAAACAGGGTCAGCGGGAACAGGCGCGAAAGGTGAGCGTTGGTATGACTGGGCTTTGGTTCCGTTATGGCCATTACCTGCTGGTTCGGCGCAGCCGGGATAACAGACAAGAGCTGGCTTACTATGTGGTGTATGCGCGGAGAGAGCAGGCAAACCTCCATACCCTGATGCAAGTTGCGGGTTACCGCTGGGAAATCGAGTGTGGTTTTGAAGAAACGAAAGGGGAATGTGGTCTGGATCATTACGAAGTACGGCGGTGGTAGAGTTGGTATCAGCATATTACCTTGTCATTACTGGTCCATGCGGTCCTAGCGGCTCTATGGACACAGGAGAAAAAAACACCAACAGACCTGGTTCCCCTCAGTGTAGCGGAGCTACGTAAGCTGCTGTCAAGGTTGATGGAAAAAGCGGGAGAGACAATAGAACAGATCTTACATTGGTCATACTGGGGACGACTGCATCAATATTGTGCCCAGCAATGTCACTATCATCGCTGGGAAGAGAGCCTTCTTACAGAGCAATTACAGCTGTAATATTAAGTAGAGTATCGCTGGAGCCCGGCAAGAAATCGTCGCGCCCGTGGTTTGGGTGGGCAGCCAGCAAATCAACGTTATGCAATTGATGTTAGAGACGCTGGATGTGGTTAAGAATTGGCTGAACTGACAGCCGCGCATACGCACCACAATACAGGTACCTCGGAGAACGCCAGCGCCATCAGGAACACGGCCTATAAATCGGATGGATTGAAGCAGAAGTATTCGCCTGTGATTGGTTGATTTTTAGCCAGGTGATGTTGTTTGTTTTGTAATCATGTTATAGGTTGATATTTCCGGTTCTAAGCATTAAAATTCTTATGTTAGTTGAAGTGGATCGCGCTAAAGCCGAGGCTACCAACCCGGTTAAGAGCACAAAAACAGAGGTCCTGCTTAAAGATAAAAACAAAAAACCAACTTCACCAGTTGGTTTTTTTGTTTTTATCTATCTATTAATCCATTGAATCATATCCAAATAAACCTATAATCAACGGCTGTTAGTTGAGGAGCGTTTTGGCCTGTGTATCTCTTACGCAAATTTTCGTAAGTCTTGGCTGAATACAGGTGGTGCTGATTCAGAGCCTCGGCCGGAGCGCGATCCACTTCAACTAACATTGATGAGAACCAGCCGGACAGGCAATGTAAAGGCAATGGCTGGTTAAGTCGTGCTCCTAACTGGAGCAAACGGGTGAAAGCATTTATTGACACTGCTATCATCGTTCTCAAAGCGTTAATTGCGCTTTTAGAGCTGATCCGGGCATTTCTGAAATAGATAACGGAAACGTAGCTAAGGCCATCGGGGTAACCTCCCGGTGGCTTTTAACATTTACCGCCTTTGATCAGGTCACTGCGCCTTATAATTTCTATCCTTTCACAAAACGCAACCAGATGCACGCAGCGTTATTCACTCATCAACCTACTAAGCCACGCTTGTTTAAGTGGCCTAATATACTGATCTAACAGCTTAAATTTGGTAATTCTTACTGGACTTGAACTCGTGTTCAAGCGATTATTGAGCCAGTAGTATGGGGGAATAGCCAACAGATTAGTGTAGCTTACCGTGAGTCATACACATAATAACACTGGGACGCATTTTTTAAATGCGGTATCGATCAGTGCTACGGGTTCTGATGGCCTGAAACACAATTATCTCGCCCGCAATATGCGGGCTGTCTTACATTTTCATGGAGCTATGAATACAATCCTGATATTAAAGAATGAGCAGTGAGTGTAATAAAAAACTAATAACTCAGAGTGTTATATTAGTTTAGTGGTTTAAAAGTTGTCGTTACTTTTTCGGATATAGAAATAACTTATGTAATATCAGAATTGTTTGGTAAATCATTTCGGACGGTTCGTTTGATAGGCTGCTTATTTTCGTCAAAATACCGACTGGGCCATATCTCAGCAGGTGTGACACCAATTTCCTGAGCAATCAGTAATTCTCCTTTAGGCCAGGGGCGCGTTAAAGCATTTGCTAATGTTGAAGAACTTAATGAACCGCCATAGAAAGAGCGATAACAGGCACACTGGTAAGAAAACAACCTTACCAGTGGGATGTTCGTTCAAGGCTGCGACCCCCTGACCATCGGATTTTGCCGATGGCAGTGCTGCTTTAACTGATTGTATTATCTGACTCAAGAATCAAATAAATACCTTAGTGACGGTTTGCCTCGCTGCGCTTATGACGAAATAAATGAACTTATGGCGAAAACGGCACTACACCGCACCCGCCTGCACGCTTTGGATCAAAAGAGGATCACGGAAAAAATTCCAATGCATTGGTATTAAATAAAAAATTATATTTTACGTAAAATATAAAATCACAAAGGAAAGCCGTGCTTTATCATAGAAATCAGATAGAGCGCGGCTTTACAGGATATACAGAACTGAAATTATTTTCTCCTTTTGCATTACGACAAGGAGAAAGTGAAAGTATTAAAGTGTGCTTAATTCATTAATAAGCTCAGGATTACGTTCAAGCATCTTAAGTAGTTTCAGTGATGCACCAGAAGGAATACGGCGGTGCTGTTCCCAGCTTTGAATTAGAGATGCAGAAACGCCAACAGCTTCGGCAAATTCACTTTGTTTTAAGCCAAAGGTTTCACGTAAGTTTTTTACATCAGGCAGGCGATGGTAATGGATATTTTCATCAGAAACAGAAAGTTCGCCTTTTTCAATTGCTACCATCTGATTCATGCTTTCAACCAGATCGTTAAAAAGTTTTTTGTCCATAGTCTCTCCTGTTGTATGAACATTGCCGCGTATCTGCGCGGTGTCGATTACTGTAATTTGCTACTGATGGCTTTAAGTACCTCTTTTTCTTTTGGAGTTAAGTCATCTTTTTTATTTTTAGGGTAAATCAAAAGGAGATAGAGCCTTCCAGTTTTGGTTATGGCATAGTAGATAATTCTTACTCCGCCACGTTTTCCTACTCTTTCTCGCTGCCAACGAATCTTTTTACATCCTCCAGTAGCGCTGATGGTACTACCCTGTTCGTGATTCTTTAGTAAGTATTCCTGTAATAGCCTAAATTCATCATCGGTTAACAGTTCTGCTCGTTCCCTACTAAATACGGGAGTTTCGATAAAAACCAGATATTCCATAAAAAACATCCTTGCCTATATATGGAAATATAGTATTCGTACATGGTACGATAGTCAAGATCAAATCGAACTGGAGACTAGATCTTAATGCACCTGGAAAATTGTAGTTGACCTCCTGATAGCAATTCATTATCGTTTGTCGCATGAGGACTCAAAACCTCGAGTAAGCGGTCAAAACCAACCCCGTTAGTGTTGGGTTTTTTATGCCTAATTTTTAATGGTAGCTATTCGGCTATCATCTCTCTGATTCAATGTCGGGAGGGCGACTAATACAACACCCGCAAGGGGAATAAGTCCGCGGTTTCTTACTGCCGTTTTGAGCCTCCCGACACCATATTCTTAAATGGTAAACCCAATTCTCAAAGAAAAGTAAGGAGTCAGTAATGGCTAGTCTATCCGTAACTCCATTCATTTTTGAAAATCAGCAAGTACGTACATTGATTAAAAATGGCAATCTTTGGTTTATTGCACAAGATGTATGTGATGCCTTGAAAATCACAAACAGCCGCGAAGCTATCGCAAAATTTGATGATGATGAAAAGGATGTAGCTTTAAGTGACACCCTTGGTGGAAAGCAAAAAGTAAACATTATCAATGAATCAGGAATATATTTTCTGACAATCCGCTGTCGTGATGCCGTAAAGAAAGGAACTTTACCCCACCGTTTTCGTAAATGGGTTACTAGTGAAGTTTTACCTTCGATTAGAAAGACCGGTAGCTATATAGGCAGGAAGAAGAGTATTTCACTAAG
Organism: Photorhabdus cinerea; assembly: GCF_011189575.1. GTDB lineage: Bacteria > Pseudomonadota > Gammaproteobacteria > Enterobacterales > Enterobacteriaceae > Photorhabdus > Photorhabdus cinerea. The sequence continues at coordinate 97,519 of NZ_PUJW01000010.1, read as the reverse complement.
TCAGTTCATTATTTGCCCTTGTTGTCAGAAACCCGCCAATGTTCTAAGTGCAGAAAAATTGCATAGACACAGAATTGAGGTCTCAGCAATTTGCAATTCTATTCGGTGTCCAGAACAAGCTTTTAAAATTGATCTATGTTTCTCACATTATCTTCAAGAGGAAGCAGGGATGAGTGTAGAAAGAGTTGTAATGTTAAAAGGTTAATAAATAGCCTAACTCCTGCCCAGAAATTGAAGCTGGCTAGTATGTTTTCATCCAGGCAATGGCTTTATGAAAAAATCTCTGTCGCCATTTTGTCGCCACTGACTACCAGAAACAAAAAAGCCACTCGTCATAGAGTGGCCTAATGTGCTGATTTCACAGCTAAAATCTGGTGGCCCCTACTGGACTTGAACCAGTGACCAAGCGATTATGAGTCGCCTGCTCTAACCAACTGAGCTAAGGGGCCGTTGGATGGGAGGGATTATACGTACAGTTTTGCTTGCGGTCTAGATCTATAAATTTATATGACCACTTTGTATACAAAATTAAGTTTTTATTAAGTAGTAAAAGAGGTTAACGATATATATTGGCTTTTTTTACGGCTAATTTAACGTTTTTATAAGTTATCGATTTAATTTTTAATAAGATATTTTGTGTTGTTGATTATATTATGATCACGATAATCAATGTATTTTTATGGGTGATTATATGAATAATAAACATCTTCCTTCTGTTTCTTCTTATCACCAGATAGAAAACTACTTTTTCTCGTCTATTAGTCAATTCTCTCAACATATAAACGAGTATGTGCAGGTATATGTGACGGGGATTGAAGTGGATATTTTTAATTTTTTGTTGGTGAAAAAAGGATGTGTTGACGTAAGTGATGCTCTACGTTCAGGTATTAAATTCTTAGAACATACCGGGTTACCTTTTGGTGTTGTTTTTGTTGAGGGTGAAGTTCAGCGTATTCAGCAAGATATCCAGCAAGCCAATCTTGTTATTGGTGGAGAGACCACCGCTATGCAATTAAATATGTCTGAGTGGCATAGTGAACCCGTCAATCACGATATTCGATGTGTTGATGCTGTTTTACAGGATTGGTCTATTCCGCTTGAGAGTGCTTTTGCATCTGAGGAATATAATGTCACTAGGCAATATCAGGAACGGCATCAGATGGCAATTGAAGCAGGAAAAGAATTAAAACATTACGCGCTGTACATAGACGGCAATCCTGTCTGTGCTTTAACTTTATCAATATTGGATAATATGGTGCGTCTGGATGATATTGGTACGGTTGTGGAAGTGCAGGAAAGAGGATATGCAACTGCATTGATAAAATATGCTCTAAATGAGGCGAAGATTAACGGTGCGGAAGTTTGTTACTTGGAAGCTTCATTTGATGGTGCTTCTTTGTATCGACGTCTCGGTTTTACTCCATTGTTTGATTATCAGAGTTTTTATCGCGATTGACATTGGTATTGTGTGTAAAAAAACAAAAGCGTCTGCCGAAACAGACGCTTTCCAATCAGCGTGACTAAAATTTCTGATTATTCATCAAGGAAACTACGCAGAACTTCAGAGCGGCTTGGATGACGCAGTTTACGTAGTGCTTTTGCTTCGATCTGACGAATACGTTCACGGGTGACGTCAAACTGTTTACCAACTTCTTCCAGAGTATGGTCAGTATTCATATCGATACCGAAACGCATCCGCAGTACTTTTGCCTCACGAGCCGTCAGGCCAGCCAGAACATCGTGGGTTGCTGAACGCAGGCTTTCTGAAGTCGCAGAATCTAGCGGTAATTCCAGCGTTGTATCTTCAATAAAGTCACCCAGATGTGAATCTTCATCATCACCAATCGGAGTTTCCATTGAGATAGGTTCTTTGGCAATTTTCAGTACCTTACGGATCTTGTCTTCCGGCATTAACATGCGTTCTGCCAGTTCTTCCGGTGTCGGTTCACGCCCCATTTCTTGCAACATCTGGCGAGAAATGCGATTGAGTTTGTTAATTGTCTCAATCATGTGAACGGGAATACGAATGGTACGAGCTTGGTCGGCAATAGAACGTGTAATTGCCTGACGTATCCACCATGTGGCGTAAGTTGAGAACTTGTAACCACGACGATATTCAAATTTATCAACCGCTTTCATCAGACCGATATTTCCTTCCTGGATTAAATCCAGGAATTGCAGACCACGGTTGGTATATTTTTTGGCGATAGAGATAACCAGACGTAAGTTAGCTTCAACCATCTCTTTTTTCGCACGGCGGGCTTTTGCTTCACCGATGGACATTCGCCGGTTGATATCTTTCACCTGTTCAATAGTTAAACCGGTTTCTTCTTCAATCTGGCGAAGTCTTTGCAGGCTACGTTGTACTTCTTCCTCAATCTCAAGTAACTTTTCAGACCATGGCTTGTTCATTGCTTTTGCAGCGGTGAACCAGATGTCACTGGTTTCATTACCGGAGAATAAAGTGATGAAGTTCTTCTTCGGCATTTTGCACTGCTCAACACACATTTTCATGATTTGGCGTTCTTGAAGACGAACGTGATCCATCATAGAACGCATGTTGTTAACCAAGTAGTCAAACTGTTTTGGTATCAGACGGAACTGTTTGAAAACTTCTGACAGTTTTAAGATTTCGGCAGCAGTATTTGGATGGTTGCGGCCATTTTTCTTAATTTCCTGGCGGGTGATTTCATACTGTTCGTTCAGTTCCTGGAATTTCTGACGAGCTAATTCCGGATCAATGCTGTTGTCATCATCACTATCGTCATCGCTGTCTTCATCGTCTTCATCATCATCGTCATCAAGCTCTTCTTGTGGGAGCTCAGAACCAACGTGAGTTGCGGTAGGTGCGAGGTCTTCTTCTGCGTTCGGGTCAACGAAACCAGTAATTAGATCTGACAGGCGAGCTTCGCCTGCTTCTACGCGGTCGTACTGTTCTAATAAATAGGTAATTGCTTCAGGATATTCAGCAACAGAGCATTGTACCTGATTGATGCCATCTTCAATGCGTTTAGCAATGTCAATTTCACCTTCCCGGGTCAATAATTCAACGGTACCCATTTCACGCATGTACATACGTACCGGGTCGGTGGTACGGCCGATTTCAGATTCAACACTAGACAGGACTTGTGCAGCAGCTTCCACAGCGTCTTCATCTGTGTCGTTAGTAGTTTCTGCTAACATCAGATCATCGGCATCAGGTGCTTCTTCCATTACCTGAATGCCCATGTCATTGATCATCTGGATGATATCTTCGATCTGATCGGAATCGACGATATCTTCCGGCAGATGGTCATTGACCTCAGCATAGGTCAGATAGCCTTGCTCCTTACCACGGGTGACAAGTAGCTTTAGCTGTGACTGCGGGTTTTGCTCCATAAGACGGTATCCACACTTCAGAGTATTTGGGTTGGTGTCGGTCGGCGAAACTAATCTGCCAACAATAACATTTAGGGGCATTTTCATTATATTGCCACTGCCCACTTATAGTGGCAAAATGTAGGGGTTTTTCCCTACCTAAATGCGGCATTTAAGCCGTGAATTCAGTGTCTACTTTCTGGCACGGGACTCATTAATCAAGCGGACTTCTTCACGCTCTTCCGGTGTCAGACCTTCAGTTCTTGCTCTAGCGATAAGAATGTCTAAGCGCTCTTCTAACGCAGAATCGACGAGGTGATCCAATGCGTCACGAAATGTATTTTCTGCTATCTCTTCTACTTGTATATCGTTCCATGCAGCTAATTTTTCAAGTTGTTTACTAAATTTAGTATCACGATATTGCTCTAGCAGTTGTCCTGTTGTCAGCCCTGGCTGAGTAAGGCAAACCTCCACAAGCTCCATAAATAATGGTAAGCCTGCAATCTTGGCCTGCATAATTCCCTGTAGAGGGGGAACTAAAGCGGCTAAGTGTGGGTTTTGTACCAACAGTCCTATAAGTATACGCATAGTTGTCGGTTTTAGCTGTGGCATCTGATAATTATTCCCGTTTTCCAGACGCTGTGGTAATAAACGTTCCAACTGTACTGCATCGGGAATGCCTATCATATTACCGAGTTCTTGCCTCATATAGAGGCGTAAAGTTTCTCCCGGAATCTGGTTGATCAATGGTACAGAAAGTGAGCTGAGCTTAGTTTTTCCTTCTGGACTACTTAAATCAACCTGTGGTAATAATGATTCGAATAAAAATTCGGACAGTGTATGAGACTGTTCCATTCTTTGTTCAAATGCTTTACGGCCTTCTTTACGGACCAGTGAATCAGGATCTTCACCATCAGGCAAAAACATAAAACGTAACTGCCTACCATCATTTAGATAAGGAAGTGCCGTTTCCAGCGCTCGCCATGCAGCATCACGCCCGGCTCTATCGCCATCGTAACAACAGATAATGTTATCGGTAGCGCGGAAAAGTAACTGAATATGTTCCGATGTTGTCGAAGTACCTAATGAGGCAACAGCATAATCAATACCAAACTGCGCCAACGCCACTACATCCATGTAGCCTTCAACAACTAATAACTGTGAAAGCTCATTGTGATTTTGTTGTGCTTCGTAAAGGCCGTATAGTTGGCGGCCTTTATGAAAAATTTCAGTTTCTGGAGAGTTGAGATATTTCGGGAGTGCATCTCCCAGAACTCGTCCACCAAATGCAATCACGCGCCCTCTGCGGTCACGGATTGGGAACATCACTCGTTCGCGGAAACGGTCATAAGTGCGGCCATTGTCATTTGCGACCAACATGCCGGCGTCATTCAATTGTTGACGTTCTTCCGCGCTATGGGCAAACCGTTTCAAGGTGTTATCCCAACCAGCGGGAGCGAAACCAATCGAGAAACGTTGGATAACTTCTTCACTAAGCCCGCGCTGAGCCAGATATTGCCGGGCTTGTTGTGCAGCGGAGGTATTTAATGAATGCTGATAGAAGCTGTTGAGCTTATCCATCAGTTGATAAAGATTTTGTCTTTGGTGGCGTTCTATCTGACTACTGCCAGAACCTGATTCATAAGGTACTTCCAGACCGTGCATGGCTGCCAATTCTTCGATGGATTCAACAAATTCAAGTCTGTCGTAATTCATCAGAAAGTCGATGGCGTTGCCATGAGCTCCACAACCAAAGCAATGATAAAACTGTTTATTGCCATTAACAGTAAACGAAGGAGTTTTTTCGTTATGAAACGGACAACACGCGTGGTAATTTTTACCCTGTTTTTTAAGTGGTACACGAACATCGATCAACTCGATGATATCGGTACGAGCTAATAAGTCATTGATAAATACGCGTGGAATTCGTCCAGCCATAAGCCCTTTTTACGCCTGTTGATGAACGACAATAAGCCGCGCTTCCTTTTGGAAAGCACGGCCTTTATCTGCAACTACTATTGTCTGCAAATTTAACCACTGTGCGGGTGAACCGCAAGGATTAGTACAGACGAGTGCGGCGTGCGTTTTCGCGAGCCAGCTTCTTAGCGTGACGTTTTACAGCAGAAGCTTTAGCGCGTTTACGTTCAGTCGTTGGTTTTTCATAGAATTCACGACGGCGAACTTCTGCTAACACACCTGCTTTTTCGCAGGAACGCTTGAAGCGACGCAGTGCTACGTCGAATGGCTCGTTTTCACGTACTTTAATTACCGGCATGTGCCTCTCACCTCAATAGAAATCGGTTTTGCTGGCGTGATATGCCAGCCATCTTAAAATGGTGCGGAATTTTACTTCAATGGATACGGCTTTGTAAAGCGCCGCAGCAAATTGAAACAACATTACATAGTGACCTGCAATGAGATTTGCAAATCAGTTCTGTAATATTGACGATAACCACACAGGAACTTCACGTAGGACGCTGATTATAGACTAAACAGTAAAAATAGTCAGCATGTAAACCGCGCAAATTATGTCATTAATGATAAACTGGCTCTCTTCCGTGGACTATAGGTAGTGTAATGCGAGTTTTAGGTATAGAAACGTCTTGCGATGAAACCGGAATCGCAATTTATGACGATAAAGCCGGTTTATTGGCAAATCAATTATACAGTCAAATTAAACTACACGCTGATTACGGCGGTGTCGTGCCTGAACTGGCTTCACGTGACCATATCCGCAAAACAGTTCCCCTAATTCAGGCTGCTTTGAAAGAAGCAAAATTAACAAGTAAAGATATTGATGCAGTTGCTTATACGGCAGGTCCTGGTCTGGTCGGTGCATTGTTGGTAGGGGCGACTATCGGCCGTTCTCTGGCGTTTGCCTGGGATGTTCCAGCTGTTCCAGTTCATCATATGGAAGGACATTTACTGGCTCCGATGCTGGAAGATAGTAGTCCTGAGTTTCCGTTTGTGGCTTTGTTAGTGTCTGGTGGCCATACTCAGCTTATTAGCGTAACGGGTATCGGTAAATATGAGTTGCTTGGCGAATCAATAGATGATGCGGCTGGTGAGGCATTTGATAAGACAGCTAAATTATTGGGATTGGATTATCCAGGTGGGCCGCTACTTTCCAATATGGCTCAGAAAGGGGAATTTGGGCGCTTTGTGTTTCCTCGTCCGATGACCGATCGTCCTGGGCTGGATTTCAGTTTTTCCGGGCTGAAGACTTTTGCGTCTAATACTATCTATAACAACAGCAATGATGAGCAGACCAGAGCGGATATTGCTCGTGCTTTTGAAGATGCGGTAGTTGATACATTAGCGATCAAATGCAAAAGGGCGCTTGAGCAGACCGGATTCAAACGGCTGGTAATGGCTGGTGGTGTCAGTGCTAATCGTACGTTGCGCACTAGAATGGAAGAGGTTATGACCAAGCTGGGGGGGGAAGTATTTTATGCACGTCCAGAATTCTGTACAGATAATGGGGCCATGATTGCGCTTGCCGGTATGATCCGTTTGAAAGGGGGGGTGAGTGACTCTCTTGGAGTGACGGTTAAAGCACGTTGGCCTTTGTCTGAATTACCTGCGTTGTAATCTTTCTTTTATAATGAAAATAAAAAACCAGTAATTCAGTCAGTTACTGGTTTTTTATTCAGATCTGTTGTTAATCTTCTTTTCCTTCTTCGTTCTTTGCCTGGATTTTTTCTTGTTCAGTCATCTCTTTTTTCTTTTTAAACTTGTTCCAGATACGGCTTTCCTGGCCGCGCCAAAGGCGTTGAATATTATCATGGTGACGCAGTAGCACTAGACAGCAGAGCATGGCAACTGGAAAAGTAAATTCAGGTTTAAACCACCAAACATAGAAAGGTGCTATCAGGGCGCTGACAATTGCACCTAAAGAGGAATAGCCACTCAGTAAGACTGTCAGCAGCCAGGTACCAGTCATCAAACCCGTCAGATCCCAGCCAATGGCCGCAATAGCACCAAAAGCAGTTGCGACACCCTTACCACCTTTAAAATGGAAAAAGATTGGGTAAATGTGGCCGAGACAAGCAGCTATTGCCGTAATCCCCAAATAGAAAGGGGATACATTAAGCTGATAAGCCAGCCAGACTGGGATCATTCCTTTCAGAACATCAAAAATCAGTACTATTGCCGCGGTACTGCGGCCACCAATCCGCAATACGTTTGTCGCTCCTGGGTTGCCTGAGCCATGCTGACGTGGATCAGGTAGCCCAGCCAGACGGCAGATCAGTATTGCGCTGGAGATCGAACCGCAAAGATACGCGAAGGTAATCATACCAAGCGCGATAGCACTCATAATGTCTCTCCAATAATAATGGTCGTTTTCTTAGCTTAACCATGGATAATACGCATATTTAGTCGGAAGTGGTATCCGGCAAGTTGAAAAAACAGGAAAGTGACGTGATGGATATCGTATTTATTGAGGAATTAGTTGTCATCACTACCATTGGCGTTTATGACTGGGAACAAACCATTAAGCAGAAGTTAGTGTTCGATATCGAAATGGGATGGAATAACAAACGCGCATCTTCCAGTGATAATGTCGAACATTGTCTGGATTATGCTAAAGTTAGTGAAGCAGTTATCAACTATGTAGAAAATCAGAATTTTGCTCTGGTTGAAAGAGTGGCTGAAGAGGTGGCTGAGCTACTGTTAAACCGCTTTAATTCACCATGGATACGGGTAAAAGTCAGTAAACCGGGGGCTGTGGCACAGGCTCGTCAAGTCGGTGTTATTATTGAAAGAAAAAAATAGTTTGAGCAACAGTGAATTCAGTTGTCATATTGTTGTCATTATTCTTACCATAGCTTGGCATGCAGCATTGCCAAGCTTAATAATATGTCAATTTGATTAATGACAATGGGAAAATGGCAACCGGGTTACTCCAGGTTGCCATTTCGGATATTTGTTAATGGAGTGCGACTTCTCTATATGACTGACCTTTCTACCTTGTTTCATGCATTTATTCTTGGTGTTGTTGAAGGGCTGACGGAATTTCTTCCTGTTTCCTCTACCGGCCATATGATTATTGTTGGCCACTTATTGGGGTTTACTGGTGATAAAGCTGAGACATTTGAGGTGATTATTCAGCTTGGATCTATTCTTGCCGTGGTGGTTGTATTTTGGCGTCGCCTGTTTGGGTTAATTGGTATTCACTTTGGTAAAGTTCCTCGTGAAGGTAAAACCAACGGCAAACTGAAATTGAGCCACATTATCCTGGCAATGTTGCCTGCGGTGACTCTTGGGTTGCTTTTCCACGATACTATCAAGTCACTGTTTAACCCGCAAAGCGTTATGTATGCCTTGGTTATTGGTGGTGTGTTGTTAATTACAGCAGAAATCCTGAAACCTAAGACACCGACGGCAGAAGGGCTGGATGATATTACTTATCGCCAGGCTTTTATGATTGGTTGCTTCCAGTGTCTGGCATTGTGGCCGGGGTTCTCCCGCTCAGGAGCGACAATTTCTGGTGGAATGCTGATGGGGGTTAACCGTTATACTGCATCAGAATTCTCCTTTATTCTGGCGGTGCCAATGATGATGGGGGCGAGTGGGCTGGATCTCTATAAGAGCCTGCATTTTTTGACTGTTTCTGATATCCCAATGTTTGCTGTCGGTTTTGTTACTGCATTTATTGTTGCGTTGATAGCAATTAAAACCTTTCTGACATTGATTAAACGTATTTCTTTTATCCCGTTTGCTATCTACCGTTTTATTGTAGCTGCCGCCGTTTACTGGGTATTTATGTAGTGAATGATATCCCCTGGTATCGATCTAATTCAGATATCATCCAAAGTTCGATATTAGGGGAAGTACAGAGTATCTCGATCCTCCAAACAACGGCGCTAACTTTGCTGTTGTTTCCATTCAGCCAGTGCTTGCTGACGTTGACGTCGTAACTCATTACCAATATCAGCACCACGCAATCCGCTGGCGACAATATTTTTCACCTGAACTTGGCTGGCAACCTTAAATGCTTGCCGCAGATAATTACCTTGAGGATAGGGGGTATTTTCAAAACCGGTACGGCCCCGTGCATCTGCTTTACTGGTAATAATTAACTGCTCTATGCGTTGAGGTTTACGCCATGCATCAACAGAATCAAATAACCTAAGTAATGTTTTTGGCCGTAATTGATCAACGGTATGTACCAAATCATGATACTGAGCGACCAGTTTTGCCAAATCACGGGCAGAATTAGGAACACGTAGACGTTGGCACAACTGATCCACTAACCTAACGCCTACTGGACCATGCCCGTAATGATGAGGCCACTGTTCTGGTGGTGTCAGTCCTTTACCGAGATCATGACATAGCGCAGCAAAACGGCTATCCACTTCATTTGTCAGCTCTGCCGCAACTTTTAGCACCATCAACGTATGAATACCGGTATCAATCTCAGGGTGCCATTTTTCTGGAGCCGGAACACCAAACAAATTATCAATTTCAGGAAACAGTACAGCCAGCACGCCGCAGTCACGTAAAATCTGAAAGAAAACTTGCGGTGAATGAGTAGAAAGGGCTTTTTCTGTCTCTTTCCAGACACGCTCCGGTGTGAGTATTGATAACTCTTCGTTGGTTGTCATATTTGACATTAAGGTTTGTGTTTCTGGTGCAATAGTAAACCCTAAATGTGCGAAACGTGCAGCAAAACGGGCTACTCGTAATACCCTTAGTGGATCTTCAGAAAAAGCGTCAGAAACATGGCGCAAGATACGATTATTTAAGTCATCAATGCCATGATAAGGATCGATAAATTCGCCATCGGGCGTTTGAGTAATCGCATTAATTGTTAGATCACGGCGCAGCAAATCGTCTTCTAGGGTGACATCTGGCGCGGCATAACAGGTAAAACCTGTATATCCCAAGCCAGATTTTCTCTCAGTACGCGCCAGTGCATATTCTTCATGAGTTTTGGGATGTAGGAATACGGGGAAATCTTTACCAACTTGCTGATATCCTTGAGATAACAGCTCTTCCGGTGTTCCGCCAACAACAACCCAATCCCGTTCTTTCACAGGAAGGTTTAGCAGGTGGTCACGTACTGCACCGCCAACCAGATAGATTCTCACCTAAATATTCCTTATTAATTCATCCAACGGTCATTGCGTTTACGACGCGGGAGCATATGTGGCAATAACAATCCTAAAATTAAGCCAGCACCTGCAACACCGCCGCCATACATAAACCATTGCAGAATGATATTACGTTGTTTGTCATCAAGTTGCAGATTTGCAACATCGAGTTTTTTTTCTGCCACAATCAGTTTATTTTTCAGCTGTTCATTTTCTTTTTTTAGCCCAGTAATAATGTCACTGCTGCTTGCAACTTTTTGCTGCATATCGGCAGTACGTTGATTCCAGCTATTGTCTATATTGGCTAACTTATCAGTGAGTAGCTTTATTTCCTGCTCCATTTCAGGAAGACGGACCCGTAAACTCGGTTTATTACTGAGCTGGTTAACTGGCAGCCAGACGGAACGGCCTTTATCATCCTTTACTTGAGCGTAATTGCTATCTCGGTCGATGCTCATTAATGTGACTTCATCACCAGCATTCAGTGTGCCGGCAATACGATACTTGTTACCCGGACCTGCGTGAGTGTAGGTAGATAACTCATCGGATACATAGCGTTTTTCTTCAGCGTGGGCAGTAAGTGAAAAACCCAGGCTCAATAACGTTGTAAAAAGTAAAGGTAGTTTTCGCATTGTAATTTCAACTGTCCTTTATCTATGGTGAGTTTAGGATTTGATAGTAAAGAGTTAAGTTTGCTGGAGCAAACAGTAAACCAAAAGAAAAGCTATCTAACTGGTCGAATACAGGGCTTACTGGTTGTTTGTTTAACAGAGCACATTCTGTCAATTACTATCATAACTTTCAGAAAAGAGAAAATTTTAATTTCCTCACTTAGCAAAGTCCGCCGTAAGCCCTTGGTAAGGAGAGAAATATTATGTTTACTTTACCTGGCAGTGTTGTTTGCCGCTAATGAATAATGACGGCAACTTATAGGATCATGTAATATTTTTGATTCTTTAAGATGGACAAGACATGTACATGAACGTGCATTGTGTTGCTGTGCTAATTTACTGGCAATATTCTTATAGCGCATAACGTCATTGTATATTTACGTAAGCCTTAGTTAACCTACTCACAGAACTATTATGAATCAGACAATTGAATTACTCACTTCGCACCGCAGTGAACGTAGTTATCTTGATAAACCGATTGCTGAAGACATTCTTACCAGCATCATTGAAGCTGCTCATCTCGCACCAACTTCGGTGAACTCGCAACAAGTGTCACTAATCGTTATCCGTGATGCCCATCACCGATCGAGAATCGCTGAGTTAGCTGGTGGCCAGACGTGGATTGCCCAAGCTCCGGTGTTTATTACCGTGGTACTGGATATGCATAAAACACGCCTCGGCATAGAGATGAGCGGTAAACAGCAGATCGCGCATCAAAGCATTGAAAGTCTAATTTCTGGCTCAACGGATGTTGGTATTGCACTAGGAACACTAATGACCGCAGCTCGTTCTCACGGTTTGGGGGTCGTGCCAATTGGGGGTATTCGCAATAATCCAAAAGCGATGATTGAACTTCTGCAATTGCCGGAACTCACTTTCCCAGTGGCTGGTCTAGTGATTGGCTATGTTGATGTTCCTGCACAGCAGAAACCGCGTTTGTCGCTCAATAGTTTCTGCCACGAAGAGCATTATCATTGTGAAGTATTACCGAAAGCGATTGAACAGTATAATAAAACGTTAATGGAGCACTGGCACCGTATCGATCGTAATGACGGTAGCAATTGGAGTGTGAATACTGCCAGTTATTACCAAAATATCTATTACCCGGAAGTACTTTCTGCTATTCAGCAACAAGGTTTTAAACTGGACAAATAGCATATATAAAATTGGTGTTTGAGAAACAACAGAACAAAAAATCAGCTGTCTCGAATGTATTTTTGTATTGGAAGCTGGTTGATGGAAAGTCACATCTAAAGACTTCCTTTAGTTTTAATCATCGTATTCGGAATAGTCACCAGTCTGTGCGTAATAAGTAACAAACGCAACTTTCTTGGATTAACATCTTGATGAAAATAGCGTGTGTCGCAAAGAAAAGTGAAATCGGGGTAAGATAATGATCAAAGATTGTCATCAATGGTGCAGATATGAGTGTAGAAATTGAATTAAAACTTACCGCTAAACCACTAGCTATTCCTGTTATCCGTCAGCAATTATCATTATTTCCTCATCACTATTTTGCACCTCAGAAACTGACCAATATCTATTTTGAAACATCAGATAACCAACTTCGTCGTCTTGATATGGGGCTGCGTATTCGTGGTTTTGATGACCAATATGAAATGACGATCAAAACAGCCGGTAAAGTCATTGGTGGATTGCATCAGAGGCCAGAATATGATGTGCCATTGGCAAAGCCGGAACTGGCGCTGACTCTGTTTCCTCCGCATATTTGGCCTGAAAACTGTGATGTGGAAGAATTACAATCCCGCTTGCATGCTTTATTCAGCACTGACTTTATGCGTGAAAAGTGGGTAATCACTTACGGGCAGAGTGAGATTGAAGTGGTGTTCGATCAGGGAGAAATCATCGCAGCAGGTGGCAAAGATCCAATCTGTGAGTTTGAACTGGAATTGAAACGAGGAACCATTGCTGATGTATTCGCGCTGGCATTTGAGCTGGCAAAATCAGACGGTTTGCGGCAGGGAAATAAAAGTAAAGCTGCCCGGGGTTATCAGTTAGCACAGGGAAAACTAAGGGCAATTTCACTGCCAGTGCCGACAGAAATTAACATGCAGCAGCCATTATCATCTGTGCTTTCATCAATATTAATCCATTGGCAAGATCAGGAAGAATGCTGGCTAGCAGGCTTATCAGAAAGTCGGGATGGTTTGAAGCAAGTACTTACATTGGTTCAGCAGACGATTAAATGTCTTAGCAAGCCAGCAGGTCGGTTGGAGCAGTTGGATGATCAATTAACTACTATTAAGCAAAAATTATCAGAAGTGGAAACAGGGGCCGAAACTCTGTGTTACAGCTCAGTTTATTTGCAATGTAAGTTGGCGCTGACTATGTGGTTGGTAAATCTCTCTGCTTGAATAACAGGAATTCTCTATGTTGCCACTTTCAACCCCGCTTCTGGCTCAATTACAGAGTGTGACTGAGCATTTCCAGGAATTGGCTTTATCTATTGAACCTTTTGCTCCGCATGAGCAGGTAGTGTTATCACTGAGTGATTTTGTTGCTGAAAACTTGCAGATTCACCCTGAATGGTTAGTTGAAATCCGCCAAAATCCGCCTGATGCTCAGGAGTGGCAGCAATATGCTGAATGGCTGCTACGGTTACTTTCATCAGCAGAAGATGAAAATACCTTGATGCGGGTTTTACGTCAGTTCCGTAACAAAATGTTGGTCAGAATTGCTTGGTTACAAGCGTTGCATGGCAGTACCACTCAGGGTACTTTGCAACAGCTTAGTGTATTGGCTGAAACGCTGATTGTTGCTGCCCGTGACTGGTTGTATCAGCGTTGTTGTCAGGATTGGGGAATGCCTTGTAATCAGCAAGGTGAACCACAACCACTGTTAATTCTCGGTATGGGAAAACTCGGAGGGGGTGAGCTGAATTTCTCTTCCGATATTGATCTGATTTTTGTCTATCCTGAAAACGGTATGACCCGAGGTGGCTGCCGTGAAATGGATAATTCTCAGTTTTTTACCCGCTTGGGACAGCGTCTTATCAAAGTACTCGATCAGCAAACCGTAGATGGTTTTGTATATCGGGTTGATATGCGTTTGCGTCCATTTGGTGACAGTGGTCCGCTGGTATTCAGTTTCGCTGCGCTGGAGGATTACTATCAAGAGCAGGGGCGTGACTGGGAACGTTATGCAATGGTTAAAGCGCGCATTATGAGGGCCGGCAGTGAATCATATTGTGAAGAACTACGCCGGATGCTGAGGCCATTTATTTTTCGCCGTTATATCGATTTCAGTGTGATTCAATCCCTGAGAAATATGAAAGGGATGATTGAACGAGAAGTTCGTCGCCGTGGTTTGAAAGAGAATATCAAACTGGGTGCGGGCGGCATTCGTGAAATTGAATTTATCGCTCAGGTATTTCAACTTATTCGTGGTGGTCGTGAATTGTGCCTGCAATCTCAGGCGCTGTTACCTACTCTGCAAGTAATCGAAAAGCTGGAGCTTTTACAGCCATTACAGATTAAACAACTCACTGGGAGTTACCTCTTTTTACGGCGGTTGGAAAATCTTTTACAGTCAATCAATGATCAGCAAACACAGACTCTGCCAGAAGATGAACTGAATCGTTCACGACTGGCATGGGGTATGAAATTTGAAAGCTGGGACGATTTGATTATTGAATTAAACAGCAAGATGGGAGCCGTTCGGGTTATTTTTACGCAATTAATTGGTGATGATAGTGATAATGGTGAAGAAGAACCCTGTCATGTGCCATTTAAGAGTCTGTGGCTGGAGCATCTTGAAAAAGAAGAATTAGTCGTTCTTGCTCCGCATTTGGATGAATTGGTTGCACAGCAGATATTACACATCATTTCTATATACCGTCATGATGTGGGTAAAAGAACCATTGGCCCTCGCGGGCGCGACGTACTTGATCATCTAATGCCGCGTTTGTTGGCAAAAATTTGTTTACGGCAAGATGCCAATACGGTACTGGATCGGATTATTCCTCTGTTACTCAGTATTGTCAGCCGTACAACTTATCTGGAATTAATGCTGCAATCGGAAGCCGTATTGACACATGTTATCCGGCTGTGTGCAGCTTCACCGATGATTGCTACTCAGCTTTCCTGCCATCCATTGTTACTGGATGAATTACTTGATCCACAATTTCTGTATAAACCGTTGCCACTGAATGCTTATAGAGATGAGCTGCGGCAATATTTGTTGCGAATACCCGAAGATGATGAAGAACAACAGTTAGAGGCTCTCCGTCAGTTTAAACAGGCGCAATTGCTGAGGATTGCTGCGGAAGATATCACTGATGTGCTGCCAGTGATGAAAGTGAGTGATCATTTGACTTATTTGGCAGAGGCGATTATTGAAGCCGTGGTTCAACAGGCATGGAGCCAAATGGTAAAGCGCTATGGTGTTCCATCACATCTGAGCCAGCGTAAAGGGTTAGGGTTTGCTGTGATTGGTTATGGCAAACTCGGTGGTTGGGAACTGGGTTACAGTTCTGATCTTGATTTAGTTTTCCTACTTGATTGCCCGATGGATGTGATGACCGATGGCGATCGGTCAATTGATGCCCGGCAATTTTATTTGCGTTTTGCTCAACGAATCATGCACCTGTTTAGTGCTCGAACTTCTTCCGGTGTTTTGTATGATGTGGATGTCCGTTTGCGGCCTTCTGGAGAGTCAGGAATGTTGGTCAGTACCATCGAAGCGTTTGCTGATTATCAACAAAATGAAGCATGGACTTGGGAACATCAGGCATTAGTACGCGCTCGTATGGTATTTGGTGATGAAAGATTGCATCAGGATTTTGAACGAATACGTCACCAGACGTTATGTACGCGACGAGAACCGGCTTTGTTACGTCAGCAGGTCAGGGAAATGCGAGAGAAGATGCATAAGCATTTAGGCAGTGGCCATTCAGATCGATTTGATATTAAAGCTGATCCGGGCGGGATCACGGATATTGAATTTATTGCTCAGTATCTGGTACTACGCTACGCATCTGAGAATGAACGATTGACGTGTTGGTCAGATAATGTTCGAATTTTCGAATTGATGGCAGCTGATGGAATTATGGATGAGGATGAAGCAGCCTTATTGACTCAGGCTTATGTTTCCATGCGTGATGAATTGCATCATCTGGCGTTGCAGGAGCTTTCCAGCCAGATATCAGTTGATTGTTTCAACCGGCAACAGGAACAAGTACGTTATAGCTGGCAACAGTGGTTGGGTGAGCAATAACGGGTGATACCGGTTTTGTGTGCGGATTTTACTGGCATTTTCTGGGCTTATGGTAATATTTGGCACCAGTTAATATCTGATATTTGGAGCAAGAGATGAAAGTAACACTCCCGGATTTTCATCGTGCCGGCGTTTTGGTTGTCGGTGATGTAATGTTAGACCGCTATTGGTATGGGCCAACCAGCCGGATTTCACCGGAAGCGCCAGTGCCTGTAGTAAAAGTAAATACCATTGAGGAACGTCCGGGAGGGGCGGCCAACGTTGCTATGAATATTGCTGCTCTTGGGGCGAATTCACATCTGGTAGGGTTGACTGGGATTGACGACGCAGCGCGTGCACTGAATGAAAAATTGAGCAGTGTTAAGGTGTGCTGTGATTTTGTTGCTGTGCCAACACATCCGACAATTACTAAGCTGAGGGTACTTTCCCGTAATCAGCAATTAATCCGTCTGGATTTCGAAGAAAGTTTCGGTAACGTCGATGCGCAGCCGATGCTTGAACGTATTGAACAGGCGTTACCCCATATTGGAGCGGTGGTTCTGTCTGACTATGCTAAAGGTGCGTTGAGTCAAGTTCAGAGCATGATCAAACTGGCAAACGCTGCCAAAGTTCCGGTGTTAATTGATCCAAAGGGTAATGATTTTGAACGCTATCGTGGAGCAACGTTGCTAACGCCAAATTTGTCCGAATTTGAAGCCGTAGTGGGTTACTGCAAAGATGACGATGAACTGGTTGAGAAGGGCACTAAACTGGTTAAGGATCTGGATCTTCAGGCATTACTGATCACACGTTCTGAGCAAGGAATGAGTTTGCTGAGCGTTGATCAACCACCGTTGCATTTGCCGACTCAGGCGCAAGAAGTGTTTGATGTTACTGGTGCTGGCGATACGGTTATTGGTGTGCTGGCAACTGCGATTGCAGCGGGAAGACCACTGAATGAGGCTTGTTTCCTGGCGAATGCGGCTGCGGGCGTTGTGGTTGGCAAACTGGGAACTTCAACGGTTTCGCCAATTGAATTGGAGAATGCTGTCCGTGGCCGTGCTGAAACCGGTTTCGGTGTTATGACTGAATTTCAGCTTAAACAGGCGGTTGCTGATGCTCGTCAGCGCGGAGAAAGAATCGTGATGACCAATGGTTGTTTTGACATTTTGCACGCAGGTCATGTCTCTTATCTGGAAAATGCCCGTAAGTTGGGTGATCGGCTAATTGTTGCCGTTAACAGTGATGCATCAACTAAACGCTTGAAAGGGGAAAGTCGTCCTGTCAATCCACTGGAACAACGTATGATAGTGTTATCTGCGTTGGGAGCCGTGGATTGGGTCGTTCCGTTTGAAGAAGATACGCCGCGCCGTTTGATTGTTGGTGTTTTGCCAGATGTATTGGTTAAAGGCGGTGATTATAAACCTGAAGAGATTGCTGGTAGTGAAGAGGTTTGGGCGGCTGGTGGTGAAGTCAAAGTGTTGAACTTTGAGGACGGTATTTCAACGACCAATATCATTAAAGCGATTAAAAAGCAGTGAATGATTCTTTAATAGAATTTGCTGAGAAATAAGGTACTGGTAAGAGTATGCCGATTGGAGTGAAAAATAGAATACTCCAGCGGCATAGTTTTGTGAGTATTCAATTAAGGGCTTTGGCATTTAATATTTATGCTCGCGCCTTTAATCGGCAGGCTCCGGTTGGGTAACCACAATTAACAAGGTGCCCTTCCAGTGCAACAGGTATTCCTTGTATATTGAATAAATTGGAGCCTTCTGCAATAGCGCCTGTTTGTTGGCAAGCAGGGCAAAACATCGGGTCGCCTTTACAGGCAACTGATTGTTGTTGGTTTACCAAACCGGAGCCATTTAAAACTTTTCCTCCGGTTGTGGTGATATCACCTTTAAGTATAATTTTCTTTCCTTCTACTACACTTCTCATCGTTTACTCCATTATATTTTCCGCTTCCCGTATCAGATTCCACATCGTTGTCCCTGACTTTGCGCCTTCAATATCAAAAGCAATGGCTCCCTGAGCAAAGAAATATTGCTTCCCTGTCGTGCCGTCTGCCTGCCAGAATCCGCTGACCAGTGCTGGATTACCAGCCCGGAGTGGGGTGACATGCAGAGGTTCACGGTCATAACGGGCATACCAGGCCAGAGTGGAAATATCATCAAAATGGTCGGCACCGTAAAAATGGAGAGAATGACCTTCACGAGGGATCACTCGTATCGGGCGTATCAGTTGATTAATGGCAAAATAACTCTCCGGGACGCTGCCCGGTAGCGGTGTCAGATCTGGGTATTGACCCGCCCGTATCATCAGGCCATTGGAGTAAGAACTAATCACCACATCTGTGTAGCGAGCCAGCGTTTTACGTATCCAGGATTCTCCACCTAGTCGTCCTACAAAGCGTTTGGACAGCAGGGTGATCCAGTTCATCCCCCGGATGGAATGACCATACTGTAATTTAGCTGTGTGCACTGCTGAGTTTACTTGCAGAGCAGGATAACGCAGGGCTAGCTGGTACTCTAAGGGAAAATAGTCGTGGTAATCGAGAGACCCAGACGGGAAATAGTCAACCCATCGCCATTGAGGAAGGTAAATGCGGTCAGTTGCGATTTCAACCGAGAAAAGTAATCAAAAGTCTCCATATTCTCTCCTTAAATCATTATGAAGCGGTAGTGAATGTCACACTCGCCAATATTGTTAGAATGGCAGCTAACGCCGCGGTGCTAACTGCCGCCGCAGCGGTCAAAATTTCCACCAAGTGCAATCAGCGCGGCAGCGACGGCAACGGTGACGAGGATAACAACGGCAACGTCGGCAATAATCAAAACCACTTCCAGCATTTCTTCACCGACTTTTTTCAATATTTGCATCCAGCTGATATTTTTTTAGTTCTTCCAGAGTGATATCCATGCCCTGTTGCACGGTCTGCCACTGGGCTTTTATCTCATTCTCAGTCCAGGTCACGATTTTCCCTGTTTGTTCACTGACCCAGGAAAAAACGTAGCTGGCTTGATGGGTTATCGGGTCAATAATCTCGTTACATGCCCACTTACTAGCTTCACTGAACCATGCTCCAAACTGAGCAAGGAGTTCACGGGTACTGTTGCGGATATAATCCAGACCTTGTTCTGTCAGGCTAGCTACTTCCTGCCCGAGGACAACCCAGTCTTCATAGCTGGGTAAGAAAGACCAGGGAGAGGTACTGACAAGCGGGAGATTTTTAGTCAGAGGTTGTGGGATTGTCCCTGGTATACCCTCTTTGGGAGGGACGGGTAAAACTTCATCATCGGGAGAAGAACCGGGTGGCAAAGGGGCCAGTGGTATCGGATTCTTATAGTGTTGTGAACCGGGTTGATAGTTTTTTCGCCACGCTTCATCGTACTGTTTCTGCTCTTCAGTACGGTTATCGGTGATACGCATCACGGGTAATGGTCAACGATGCGGCAGTCCCCAATTGTTCATTCAATGGGATATCATTATGCGAACTCACTACAGTTAACGTCAGGCAATAAAGCTGTGACAGCTCTTCGTGTAATTCAAACTTCGATACCTGAAAAGTGGTTTGGGATAATTCGCCAATCTGGCAGGTGAAGACTAATCCATCCATATTGTTAAACTCTTTTTCGTGTTATTAAACTGGTGTTTTATCTTATTGGCTCTGAATATAAAGATATTTCCAGCTTGTTCTTACGGTGAAAAATGAAAATGGGAAATAATTCCTGGCATTTAAGGGAATATAAACAACCTCTATTCGGTAAAATCGAGATTAATAGTGAAGATTTTTCCCTTCTTATTTTTAGGACAACAAAATTATGATATTGATAATATGAATGCGATAAAAGTGTGAAGTTAATCACATAAAATTTCTAATTGATAGCTATCAATGGGCAGAAATAGAGATAATTATTTTATTGCCGTAAACCTTCTCAGGGATATTAAGACCTTAAAATATTAATCAGGAGTATTTGAACTGGCGATATACTTGGTGAGCATTTCTATTTAAATTCGGTGACCGCTTTAACAGTCACCTTTTAATGGAATGGTAATTACACAAGAGGCGAGTCTAATATAAGTGGTGAGTTTACCTTAAATTATAAATATTTATTATGTACGCTACTCTTTTTTTTCCGCGTTATCAGCGGATAGTGCATTTTTATCTTCCAGTTTCGCTTCAAGTTCACTTAAACGTTGTTCCATTGCAGTTAATTTTTCACGAGTACGCAATAGAACCTGAGTTTGAATATCAAATTCTTCACGGCTAACTAAATCAAGTTTGCCAAGCTGAGATTGCAAAATCATCCGCAATTTTTTCTCTATATCGCCCCCAAACTCTTTTACTCCTTTTGGTAGGGAATCTTGGATCTGGCGGGCAATTTGTTCAATTTTTTTGGGATCAAGCATGATACGTCCTTTTGATGACATAGATAATTTCTGAATAGTGTAATACCAGATGGCAAAACCACAAGCCATTGTGAGTGAGGTTTCACATCTGATTTTGTTGATTGCTCCCGGTAAATATTAGCGTTATAGTTCGTTGGCTTATCTCAGGGCGGGGTGAAAGTCCCCACCGGCGGTAACACTAGGCTATCTTTTGGGGGCCATGGTGAAGCCCGCGAGCGCTCCGTTTGTAGTTATCTTTTTATGATAAGGCGGAGGTCAGCAGATCCAGTGCAATTCTGGAGCCGACGGTTATAGTCCGGATGGGAGAGAATAACGGCATCTGTCGGGCTTTGTGCTCGTCTGTTGTTTCGGCTATGGCATTTCATCATGTTATGGTGTGTCCATGGCGAGAACTCCTCAAGACTGCCCTGATTCTGGTAATCCATAAAATATTAATGAGGTTTTTTACCATGAATCAGACGCTACTTTCTGAATACGGCACATCATTAGAACGTATTGAATGCGCTATTGACGCTTTACGTGATGGCCGGGGTGTGATGGTGCTGGATAATGAAGATCGTGAAAATGAAGGTGACATTATTTTTGCGGCCGAGACCATGACGATAGAGCAAATGGCACTCACTATTCGTCATGGTAGTGGGATTGTTTGTTTGTGCCTGACAGAAGAACGCCGTCAGCAATTGCAATTGCCAATGATGGTGGAAAATAACTCCAGCCCGTTCCAGACTGCTTTCACTGTAACCATTGAGGCGGCCCAAGGGGTGACAACGGGGGTGTCTGCGGCTGACCGTATCACGACTGTTCGTGCAGCGATTGCAGATAATGCGAAACCCAGTGATTTGAATCGTCCAGGGCATGTTTTCCCGCTGTGCGCTCAGCCGGGCGGTGTTTTAGCTCGTCAGGGGCATACTGAAGCGACAGTTGATTTAGTCAGCTTAGCCGGTTTCAAACCAGTAGGTGTGTTGTGTGAATTGACTAATGATGATGGTTCAATGGCTCGTACCCCTGAAGTGGTGCAATTTGCGAAACTGCATAATATGCCAGTGGTAACTATTGAAGATTTGGTCGCTTATCGTCAATCAATGGATCAGAAAGCTTGCTGAAGTATGATTGTTCGATAACCAGATGAAATATCAGTTATAACCGCGTATATTTTTCAGAACCACAGTTTATCTAAGCTGTGGTTTTCAGTTTTTTTGAATAACTTCATCACTTTTGGCACGCTGTTTTACCCATCTTAAAAGCGTAACCTGTCTGCAAGTATTAAAATTACCTATATTTGTTTGAGAGGTCGTTATGAATATTTCCAGAATGCCGGCACTGTTTGTTGGTCATGGCAGTCCAATGAATGTACTGGAAGAAAATCGCTATACCAATGTGTGGCGTGAACTTGGCGAAAGACTGCCAGTACCTAGAGCTATTTTGGCGATTTCTGCGCATTGGTATACCAATGGCACAGCTGTAACTGCCATGACTCAGCCGAAGACTATCCATGATTTTCGTGGTTTTCCACAAGAACTGCATGAAACTCAGTACCCGGCTAAGGGATCACCAGAATTGGCCGCTTTAGTACAGGAAATGCTGGAACCTGTGGAAGTTTATGCAGATCGTCATCAATGGGGATTGGATCACGGGACTTGGGGCATTCTGATTAAGATGTATCCTCAGGCAAATATTCCTGTAGTTCAACTCAGTATAGATGATGCTAAACCTGCGACATATCACTATGAATTAGGAAAAAAGTTGGCTGCTTTGCGAGATGAAGGAGTTTTGATTCTGGGTAGTGGTAATGTTGTGCACAATCTTCATGCTATGAAGCGGCAAGAGCATAATGCGGAACCGTATCCTTGGGCAGAAGCATTTAACCACTATGTGTGTGATAACCTTACCAGCTATGAACAGCCTTATCCTTTGATTCATGCATTGGACAGAGAAGACGGCCTGTTATCCAATCCATCTCCTGAACATTTTTTACCATTGCTGTATGTTATGGGAGCATGGGATAGAAAAGAGGCGGTTTCCATTCCCATCGATGGCATCGAATCCGGTTCGCTGAGTATGTTGTCTGTGCAGGTTGGTTGAATAATCACTTTTTTGGTTACTGTATTCGGTGAAGGCTTTTTGCCCTTTAGTTCGGATTTTCTGTGGCGAGGTTATCGCCATGTTGTCTGCGGAAAGGGCTACAACCATGACTGAATCCAGAATTTCATTATTAATAATTTATGCTTTGTACCAGAACCCGTAATATATTTTTGATTTTGAGTCAGTTCTTAGCATGGGGATGAGAGTTGACGTAAGTTGGCAGATGTGCGTATTACGGGAGAAATAGAGAGCTAAGACCTTGGGTTTTCCCTAAATCGGATAAATATCCTAATAATGCTTTCCCATATAAGAAAAATCTCCCTTATTATCTGAATATAATTAAACCTTTTTCTTCTTATGAATTGGATGTTTAAGGGAGGAATTTTCGGTGTTTTACTATCTTCCTTAATTCCTCCCGGCTGGGTATTAATCCAGAATAATATGCGGGTAGAAGCGGGATAAATCTTGCGTTATCAATTCACGGTCTTCACGCAAACCAATACCACAAGGCTGATCGTTTATCAGCCAGCTACCAATTAGCGTATAACTGTCACCGAATTTTGGTAGTGTATGGAATTGCTGTACGATCATCCCTTCTTTACCGTAAGGGCCATCAACACTGGCAATTTCTTTACCATTTTCAATGATACGGATATTAGCTCCTTCCCGTGAAAACAGCGGTTTAATAACATAGCTGTCCATTGCAGGATAGTTATCATCAGCAAAATAAGCGGGCAGTAGGTTTGGATGATTAGGGAACATCTTCCACAACATTGGCAATAATGCTTTGTTGGAGATAATGCTCTTCCAGGCCGGTTCCAGCCAGCGGACGCCAGCATCTTCCAGTTTGGTGGCGAAAATCTCACGGAACATCAATTCCCAAGGATAGAGTTTGAATAGATTGCTGATCACTTGGTCTTTCAGATCAGTAAACTGGCCTTTCTCGCCCAGACCGATATCTTCAATAAACAGGAATTCAGTCGGTACACCCGCTTCCAGTGCACAATCCTGTAGATACTGAATGGTACCGCGATCTTCTTCCGTATCTTGACAACAGGTCATATGCAGTAAGCCAAAACCATGTTCATCACGTAATTGAGCAAAGCGCTCAATTAATTGTTCTTGCATACTGTTGAATTGATCGGCGTTCGCTGGTAGCAGCTCGGCATTCATCTGATCTTCCAACCAGATCCATTGGAAAAAGGCGGACTCATACAACGAAGTGGGTGTATCCGCATTATTTTCCAGCAGCTTTGCTGGGCTTTTGCCGTCGTAAGCTAAATCTAATCGGGAATAGAGTGACGGTTGGCTGGTAATCCAGGAGCTGCGGACAAAATCCCAGCAATGTTTTGGGATCTGAAACTTAGCCAGTAATTCTTCACTATCGACGACTTTTTCTACCACCTGCAAACACATCTGATGCAGTTCGGCAGTGGCATTCTCGATTTCTTCAATTTGGGAGAGAGAAAATTGGTAATAAGCATCTTCACACCAATATGGTTCGTCATACATGGTGTGAAAATTAAAGCCATATTCTGCCGCCTTTTCGCGCCAATCCGGGCGCTCGGTAATAGCAATGCGTTTCATCCGTGATTAGCCTCCCATTGAACGGGAAGTAGAACTAGAAGAGGAACTACGTTGCATTGTTGACTGTTTGGCAACAGAATCACCGAAGCCGCCACGAGTGATGGTTGTCGTTGTGGCTGGTTTTGGTGCCATCGCGGTTTTAGGAACTGTCATGGTGCGACCTCCTGCGGTTGCAGGGCCATAGCTTTTTCCTGTCGCATCAACAAATTTACCGTTTGCCGGGCTGGCTGCGGATTTGGAGCTAAACAGTGGTTGTGATGGTGCTGCTGCACCGCCGCCCATCAGACGTCCCATCATGTAACCTGCCATCAAAGGCATCCAGAAGCTGCCACTCTGTTGCGGCTGAGCCTGTGCTTCACCATTGGTGGTTGTGCCGGGACCCGCTTGTGCTGGAGCTTGAGTACATTGTGCTTCACCAAATTCAGCAATACAGTCTTCTTTGGTCGCATATTTAGGTGCTGTTTTTTCTGCCTCCTTCAAAGCATTATTGTAAGTCAGGGTACATTGCTCACTTTGTGATGGGTTTGCTTGGGAACAATCATCTGCATTCATGTAAAGAGAGACGGTTTCATCACTCTGTTCACAGGCAGATAACATGAAAACTGCACTGACAGCTATTGCCACAGGAGCCAGGCGATAACTGCGCCAGGCTTTACGGAATGCGCCGTGGTTAATGTTTTTGGTTCGCTTTATTGTCATAGTCGTATATCCAGATTTTAGGTGTCTGTGATTCTTTAATGAAATAGTCTTAAGGATAGGGGAAAGATGAACAAAATTAAAGCATAAACCTTCGATTGATAGCCTTATTTTTTGCCTGATAAAGGGGGGGCCTGGATATTGATTATTGGGTATTTCGTTTAATTTGGCTATTAATATAGTGAAATAGATAGGCTAATTTTGAAATTCAGTGCTGTCATTGATATTTTGTGGTATTAATCTTATCGGTATAATTTCTGGTAAATTAAGGGTAATTGGACGAGTAAGATTATTATGTAAATGAATCTACTAATTGTAGTATCCTCTGTGATAACTCCAGCAGGTAATTACTAGAATATAATTTTAAATTAATAATAAAATATTATTGTAATGTTTGTGTTGTATTTTCTATTTTAATTAAGGAATGAAGTAGTATGGATAAAAATCAATATTCAGAAAAATGGCAGACGCGTTTTGCATTCTTTGAACAGCATGGTGCTCCTAAGTCTCCTGAGCATAAAGCTGCCATGAAAGCAGAATCACCTATGCGTCGTATTCTGTTAAATATGAATTTTATCGCCTTCTTTTTTGGTTTCATTTACTTTTTTGTTTTAGGTTTATGGCGGAAAAATCTGGCTTTACTTGGAATTGCTGTTGTCGTGATGATGATATTGGGGAGCATTGAAAGTGTTATGTATTGAACTCTCTTTTGCTGTTAGCACAGGGGTTAATTGTGCTTTCGCGGCAATATGGAGCATGACTGCTAACTATGCCTATTATCTGAAAGAAATAGTGAATAGCCAGAGCTGGAATCCATTCGAAGGTTTTTTCTGATTTATATAGGATTTGTATTGAGATAAATATCGGATTTTCTTTCAGAGAAAATTGTCGTTGTTGAGAAAAAACAGCCCGCTTGATGGCGGGCCGTTTATTATTAAAGATGAATGACTGAATCAGTTACGGCCAGATGTTACTGGTGCTACCGTTTCTTGAACAATATTGTTGGCTGAGGTTGAGATCTGTTTACCCAACGTATTATTCAGGGCTGCTAAGTCATTCTCATTTAGCGTACCAAGGGCATGCTGAATATTCAGTTGATTAATCAGATAATCATAGCGAGCATTGGATAGCTTTTGCTTGGCATCATATAATTTTGTCGTTGCATCCAACACATCAACAATAGTACGAGTACCGACCTGATAACCTGCTTCCATTGCATCCAGTGAGCTTTGTGCAGAAACAACGACTTGCTTGAAGGCGTTGATACTACTGATAGAGGCAGATATGTTGTTAAAAGAGGAACGGACAACCTGTACAACATTACGATAGATGTTTTCTAGTTGTTCGCTGGCGCTGACAAAACCGTATTGTGCCTGCTCAACGCGGGAACTGGTTGCTCCACCGCTGTAAATTGGTAGGCTGAGTGTCAGACCAACGCTGTTTTCGCCGCTATAGTCATTTTTTGCTCTGTTTGCGCCATGAAATTGGCTGTTTGAAACGCCGGTAGAGGCGCCTAGCTCAATGGTTGGCATATGACCGGATTGCTCCACTTTGATTTTCTCACGAGCCAGATCTTGGCCTAAACGAGCTGATAGCAGGCTGAGGTTACGTTTTTCTGCCTCCTTTAGCAGAATATCCACCGCTTCTGGTTTTTGTGTTTTGAAACGATCAATATTCAGCGAGGCTAACTGAGGGTAATAAGTACCAGTTACTTGACGCAGTGCCTCCAATGCATTGTCCAACTCATTACGACCGACAACTTCATCAGCCAATACTCTATCGTAGTTAGCACGGGCGTTTTGGACATCAGTAATGGCGACCAGACCGACATTAAAACGTTGAGTGGTTTGATCCAACTGACGGTAAATTGCCGCTTTCTGAGCTTCAATATAAGAGAGGGAATCAATAGTACGTAGTACCTTGAAGTAAGCTGTTGCACTATCCAGAATCAGTTTTTGTTCACTGCTTTGGTAGGTAACATCAGCAATACCCGCCGTTTTTTCTTGTAAGTTCAACTGGCGCCATTTAGACATATCAAAAATGGTTTGAGTCAACTTAAGTGTCGCACTCAATGTATTGCTTTCTGTGTCACGTTTATCGCGGTAACCGCTGTTATAGGTATATCCCGTATTTAATCCCAGTTGAGGTAATAATGGACTACGGGATTCATTAATTTTTTCAAAAGCTGCATTACGTTCAGCCATTGATTTACGTAGCTCAGGGTTACTTTCTTTTGCTTGCTTATAAACCTGCAAAAGATCTTCAGCCTGACTGACTGAGCTAAATCCCGCTAGGCTCATAGCGATTAAAAGGGAGAGCAGTTTCTTCATTTGCATTCCTTGTTGTGCAGCTATTTTGCTTGTTGCCTTGATGAAAAACGAAATATCACTGATTCTAGCAGAGTATGCTATCAGTCGAAGGTAGCCATTTGTGCCATATTGCCTTAATTTAGCTTAACTTTACACCACCAAAAGGTGAATTTTTTAACTCTGCTTGATTAATATCATTTAGTGGCTAGCAAATAAGGAAGTATATCAGGAGAATTTCATGAATAAAAAACCATCTATGCCAGTTATGCTGAATAAACAGGATGTGGAAATTATAGCGAAAAAAAGCTTGTACAAAGGGTTCTTTAAATTAACCAATTACCGCTTCCGTCATCGTCTGTTTGCTGGCGGCTGGAGTGAAGAGGTCAGCCGCGAAGTTTTTGAACGTGGGCATGCTGGTGCTCTGTTACCTTATGATCCACTCCGTGATGAGGTTGTACTGATAGAACAGATACGAATTCCGGCAATAGAGACTAAAGCAACACCATGGCTGTTGGAAATTGTTGCCGGTATGATTGAAAACGGTGAAGATGTCGAGCATGTGGTGCGTCGTGAAGCGATAGAAGAGGCAGGAATTGAAGTCAAACGCTGTAAACCTGTATTGAGTTATCTCTCCAGCCCAGGTGGAACAACTGAACGTATTTCTGTGATGGTCGGTGAAGTGGATGCGACGACGGCTACCGGTATTCATGGATTATCGGGGGAACATGAAGATATCCGGGTGCATGTGGTCAGCCGTGAACAGGCTTATCAGTGGATGGAAGCGGGAATTATTGATAATGCCGCTTCAGTTATTGCAATACAATGGCTGGCATTGCACCATGAAAAGTTAAAAAGAGAGTGGAATTCAGATAATTCCTAATTTTTAACCTAAAAAAGGGAAGTGTGTTCCAGTCAGCAGATCTCTTGTGTTAAAACGAGTTATGATGTTCGCCAATGACTTATAGGACAAGGAAACCATTTGGAAAGCCTGTTTGAATTGCCTGTGGTAGAGGGAACCACAGCCAAAATATTGCAAATAACAGATACGCATCTTTTTGCTGGCAAAGAAGATACTTTGTTGGGTATTAATACTTATCGTAGCTATCACTCGGTACTGGATGCCATTCTCGCACAAGATACTGATATTGATTTGATCGTTGCTACGGGTGATTTGGCTCAGGATCAGACGCTGAAAGCCTATCAGCATTTTGCTGATGGTATTGCCCGTTTGCCGGCACCTTGTGTCTGGTTACCAGGTAATCATGATTATCAACCCGCTATGGTGGATGCATTGGCGGCTGCGGGCATCTCTCCATCAAAACAGATTTTGGCCGGTAAATACTGGCAGCTTCTCATGCTTGACAGTCAAGTGCAGGGAGTTCCTCACGGAGAGTTGTCGGAATATCAGCTTGAGTGGATGAAAAAGTGTCTGGATGAGTATCCTGAACGTTATACTGTGATCCTGCTTCATCATCATCCATTGCCATCAGGTTGTACTTGGTTGGATCAGCATAGTTTGCGTAACTCACATATTCTGGCGCAATATTTGCGAGGGTATTCGCGGGTTAAGGCAATGCTGTGTGGGCATATACATCAGGAGCTTGATATTGATTGGAATAGTATTCGCATGATGGCAACACCATCAACATGCGTGCAGTTCAAGCCACACTGTACTAATTTTATGCTTGATACTGTTGCTCCGGGATGGCGTTATCTTGAGCTATCTGTTAACGATAAAGGCGAATTTGGTTTGACAACTCAGGTCTACAGACTGGAGAGCAATGAATTTTGTCCTGATTTAGAGTCGGACGGGTATTAGGTTGTGTTTGTCTCCTCATGCTGCTGTGTTACTCTCTGCTTATTTGGTCTGCCAAGCTTCACGGTTTGCGTCTTGTTGCACAGGAGCATAGTGACCTGCGGCGTTCACGCACAATCGAGGGGCACTGCCTGATGTCAATATTACTTTATCTGCATGGTTTTAATAGTTCTCCACAATCGGTAAAAGCAAACGCCTTGAAAGAGTGGCTGCATCGTCATCATCCCGAAATCGAAATGCTGGTGCCTCAGTTGCCTCCTTATCCTGAAGACGCGGCTGAATTGCTGGAAAATCTGGTGATGGAACATGCCGGGGATGATTTGGGTATTGTGGGTTCTTCCCTCGGTGGTTACCTGGCAATATGGCTTTCACAATGTTTCAGCTTACCAGCTGTTGTTGTCAATCCAGCCGTTCGCCCGTTTGAGCTATTGTGGAATTATCTTGGGGAAAATATTAACCCCTATACTAAACAACGGTATACTTTGGAACCGTGCCATATACATGACCTCAAAGTTATGCATATTGAACCGCTGGAATCACCGGATCTTATCTGGTTATTGCAGCAAACTGGGGATGAGGTGTTGGATTACCGTCAGGCCGTTGCCTATCTCGTATTATGCAAGCAAACTATTGAATCTGGTGGTAATCACGCCTTTATCGGGTTTGAACACTATTTCCCGCAAATTATCAATTTTCTTGGGTTTTCCAGTGATGGCGAGAAAAAACTTGCCAAAAATGTTTAAACGACTGGTATTATCAACAGTATACAAAACTGATTAGCCCTTTAATCACGAAGCAACCAACAGAATTACAACATGACTCAATCTAGTTACAACGCAGATGCCATTGAAGTCCTCAGTGGCCTGGAGCCGGTTCGCCGTCGTCCGGGAATGTACACTGATACAACCCGTCCGAACCATTTGGCTCAGGAAGTGATCGATAACAGCGTGGATGAAGCTTTGGCTGGGCACGCTAAACATATTGAGGTGATCCTTCACAGCGATCAGTCACTGGAGGTCATTGATGATGGCCGTGGTATGCCGGTTGATATTCATCCGGAAGAAGGGGTTTCAGCAGTTGAACTGATCCTGAGCCGCTTACATGCCGGTGGTAAATTTTCCAATAAAAACTATCAGTTTTCCGGTGGTCTTCACGGTGTGGGGATCTCTGTTGTTAACGCTTTGTCCAAACGGATTGAAGTCAACGTCCGCCGTAGTAGTCAGGTTTATCAGATAGCGTTTGAGAATGGCGATAAAGTGCAGGAATTGGCGGTGATCGGCAGTTGTGGTAAACGTAACACGGGTACCAGTGTTCACTTTTGGCCTGATGAAAGTTTCTTTGACAGCCCACGTTTCTCTGCTTCCCGTCTGACCCATTTGTTGAAAGCAAAAGCGGTTTTGTGTCCGGGAGTAGAAATTGTTTTTAAGGACAAAATCAACGATACCGAACAAAAATGGTGTTATGCCGATGGTCTGACTGACTACCTGATGGCTGCTGTTAATGGCCTGATAACATTACCGGTAGCCCCTTTTGTCGGTACTTTCAGTGGTGAAACTGAAGCGGTTGACTGGGCGCTGCTCTGGTTGCCGGAAGGGGGAGAACTGCTGACTGAAAGTTATGTCAACCTGATCCCGACTATGCAGGGTGGTACCCATGTAAATGGGTTGCGCCAGGGGTTACTGGATGCCATGCGTGAATTTTGTGAATTCCGCAATATCCTGCCGCGCGGAGTGAAACTTTCCGCTGATGATATTTGGGACCGTTGTGCTTATGTTCTGTCTGTAAAAATGCAGGACCCGCAATTCGCTGGTCAGACTAAAGAACGTCTATCTTCTCGCCAATCTGCGGCCTTTGTTTCTGGTGTTGTCAAAGATGCTTTCAGTTTGTGGTTAAACCAGAATGTTCAGGAAGCAGAACAATTGGCTGAATTGGCAATCGCCAGTGCACAGCGCAGAATGCGCGCAGCGAAAAAGGTTGTGCGTAAAAAACTAACCAGCGGCCCTGCATTGCCAGGAAAATTGGCTGATTGTACATCACAGGATCTGAATTTCACTGAACTGTTTCTGGTGGAAGGGGATTCTGCGGGTGGTTCTGCAAAACAGGCTCGCGATCGTGAATATCAAGCTATCATGCCACTGAAAGGGAAAATCCTAAATACCTGGGAAGTCTCTTCTGATGAAGTATTGGCATCACAGGAAGTCCATGATATCTCAGTCGCTATTGGCATCGACCCGGATAGTAGCGATCTCAGCCAGTTACGTTATGGTAAAATCTGTATTCTGGCGGATGCAGACTCAGATGGTTTGCATATTGCAACACTGCTGTGTGCGCTGTTTGTTCGTCACTTTCCAACATTGGTTAAAAATGGCCATGTTTATATGGCGATGCCACCTTTATATCGTATCGATCTGGGCAAAGAAGTGTATTACGCACTGGATGAAGAAGAAAAGAGTGCGGTGCTGGATCGCCTGAGCCGCAAACGGGGTAAACCTAACGTGCAGCGTTTTAAAGGATTGGGGGAGATGAACCCACTACAATTGCGTGAAACGACATTAGACCCAAATACCCGTCGTCTGGTGCAGTTGACTATTGATGATGAAAACTACCAGGAAACCGTCTCTATGATGGACATGCTTCTGGCGAAGAAGCGTTCAGAAGATCGCCGTAATTGGCTGCAAGAGAAGGGTGATACTGTGGAAATTGAAGTGTAATTCCGACAGGGATAGTCAAAAAAGATTCTGAGGAAATGATGAATGAGTGAGATAACTCATGATGGTGTGGAGCGTTTGCCGCTTCGCTCATTTACTGAAACCGCCTACCTAAATTACTCCATGTACGTCATCATGGACAGGGCGCTGCCTTTTATCGGTGACGGTTTGAAACCGGTTCAGCGACGTATTGTTTATGCCATGTCAGAGCTGGGGCTGAACAATACCGCCAAATTTAAGAAGTCCGCTCGTACTGTGGGGGATGTGCTGGGTAAATACCATCCGCATGGTGACGGTGCCTGTTATGAAGCTATGGTGCTGATGGCGCAGCCATTCTCTTACCGTTATCCACTGGTGGATGGACAAGGGAACTGGGGGGCGCCGGATGATCCTAAATCTTTTGCAGCGATGCGTTATACCGAGTCTCGTTTGTCCAAATATGCAGAATTGCTGCTGACTGAGTTAGGCCACGGCACCGTTGACTGGGTACCAAACTTTGATGGTACGTTGCAGGAACCGAAAATGCTGCCGGCGCGTCTGCCAAACATTCTGCTCAATGGTACGACTGGTATCGCGGTGGGTATGGCAACAGATATTCCGCCTCATAACGCCCGTGAAGTGGCTGATGCACTAGTAACGCTGTTGGATAAACCACAAAGTACCCTTGATGAGTTGATGGAACATGTCAAAGGTCCTGATTATCCTACTGAAGCAGAGATCATCACTTCCCACGAAGATATTCGCAAGATTTATAAAAATGGCCGTGGTTCGGTACGGATGCGTGCTGTTTGGTCAAAAGAGGATGGCAATGTGGTCATCACTGCGCTACCGCATCAGGTTTCTGGGGCTAAAATATTGGAACAGATCGCCAGCCAGATGCGCGCTAAAAAGTTGCCAATGGTTGATGATTTACGTGATGAATCTGATCATGAAAACCCAACTCGTCTGGTCATTGTCCCTCGTACAAACCGGGTTGATTTGGAACAGGTAATGAACCATCTGTTTGCTACAACAGATCTAGAAAAGAGTTATCGCGTCAACCTGAATATGATCGGATTGAATAACCGTCCGACAGTGAAAGGTTTAGTCGAGATCCTGTCCGAATGGTTGGTATTCCGCCGGGAAACCGTTCGTAAGCGCTTGAATCATCGTTTGGCAAAAGTTCTTAAGCGTTTACATGTGCTGGAAGGCTTATTGATCGCATTCCTCAATATTGATGAAGTCATTAATATTATCCGTAATGAGGATGAGCCAAAACCGGTGTTAATGGCGCGTTTTGGTTTAAGTGAGACTCAGACAGAAGCTATTCTTGAACTGAAATTGCGTCACTTAGCTAAACTGGAAGAGATGAAAATCCGCGGCGAGCAGAACGAACTGGCAAAAGAGCGTGATAAATTACAGGCAATTTTGGGTTCTGAACGTAAGTTAAACACATTGCTGAAGAAAGAGATCATTGCTGATGCGGCAACTTACGGTGATGAGCGTCGTTCTCCAATGAGAGAACGTGATGAAGCCAAGGCGATGAGTGAGCATGACATCACGCCTTCTGAGCCAGTGACAATTGTACTGTCAGAAATGGGCTGGGTGCGCAGTGCGAAAGGCCATGATATCGATCCAGCTGGGCTGAATTACAAAGCAGGAGACAGCTTCCGTGGCGCAGCTCGTGGTAAAAGCAATCAGCCGGTTGTCTTTATTGATACGACAGGCCGTAGTTATTCTCTTGATCCACGGGATCTACCTTCTGCCAGAGGTCAGGGAGAGCCACTCACGGGGAAACTGACTCTGCCGGCAGGAGCAACGGTAGAACATGTATTAATGGCACCTGATGAGCAGAAGTTTCTGATGGCATCTGATGCCGGTTACGGTTTTATCTGTACTTTTAGTGATTTGGTTGCTAAAAACCGGGCAGGTAAGGCACTGATTACATTGCCAGAAAATGCCAACGTTATGGCGCCGCTGGAAATAAATAACCAGCAGGATGATATGCTGCTGGCAATTACCAGCGCAGGCCGCATGTTAATGTTCCCGGTTGCAGATCTACCCCAGCTTTCGAAAGGGAAAGGGAATAAAATAATTTCTGTTCAGGCGGCTTCAGGAGATGAGTTGTTGAGCTGGTTGTTTATATTACCACCACAATCGTCTATTACACTTTACTTTGGTAAACGTAAACTGATATTGCGCTCTGAAGATCTTCAGAAATTTCGTGCAGAACGTGGTCGTAAGGGAACATCCCTACCTCGTGGGTTGCAACGTATTGAGCGAGTTCAGGTTGATACACCACCTTCTGCTTAACGTTTTATCCCAATAGGCGTTATTGTTACAGGCAGTTTGATTATTGCCCTTTATGACTAAAGAATGGCAAATAAAATAGCTTGATTGGGATGGGCTCTAAATTTGGATTAAATAAAACCTTAACGGGCTGGGTGAGGCTCGTTAAACAAGAGGCGGCTATGTTAGCGATTATTCGTGGCATTATTGTTATTTTGTTTTCGATTTTGGTGTGTGTATCGGGTGGTATTTACTGTTTATTCAGGCCGCGTCATCCGCACCATGTCATGGTATTTGGTCATATGTTTGGTCGATTGTCGAAAGTATTTGGCATCAAAATAATTGAGCGTATTCCTGCCGAAGCCAGGAATTATGGGCCGAGTATCTATATTGGCAACCACCAAAACAACTATGACATGATAACCATGTCTAATGCGGTCCAACCGAGCACCGTGACGGTGGGTAAAAAAAGCCTGGTGCTGATCCCCTTTTTTGGTCAGCTATATTGGCTGACAGGTAATATTCTGATTGATCGTGCTAATCGTGCTAAAGCGCACAGTACTATTACCCAAGTGGTGGAACAGATTCAAAAACGCCGTATTTCTGTCTGGATGTTCCCGGAAGGAACACGCAGCCGTGGCCGGGGTTTACTGCCATTTAAAACTGGTGCTTTCCATGCTGCTATCTCTGCGGGAGTTCCTGTTGTCCCTGTCTGTGTCTCTTCCATTGCTAATGGCAATATTAAGCTGAATCGCTGGAATAATGGTACTGTCATTGTTGAAATGCTGCCACCAATTGATACCTCTGGATATACCAAAGAGCAAGTGCGTGAATTAGCAGAGTATTGCCATCAGGTGATGAAGGCTAAAATAGAAGAGCTGGATAAGGAATTAGAGATAATGAAGGAACAGAATAAGTACCCATAATAGGTTATTTGGTTTGCCATCTTTTCCTTCGAAAGGGTACTCCCGCCGACATAAGGCGGGAGGGGAATATTTCGTCATAAAAACAAGGTGAACATGCAGAAGAAAGGCGGCATGTCTGGGAGGTTGATATTATATTTCTGCATTGAAAATCACCATGTGGTCTGTAATAGTGCGGGAATACGACGCACTGAATTAATATGCTTATCCATCCGGAAAGCCTACAAATTCCGACTGGAGCCTATGGAAGTCAAACGCAGCATTAAAGAGCAATAAGTAAGTGGAAGCCTTGTCATCTCTGTATCGGCTGTTGTCTGTTGAAATCTATCATTTCCAATAATCGCAATCTTTTAATTTCAACTTCTTGTTCTCGGGTTTATTACCGCCAGAAATTTGATTTATCACACATAATGACCATATAAATTATGGTACTAATTGGTTAATGTCTTATTGGTATTTTTCATGAAAAAGGATGGACCTATTTACAAGCCTGAATAATTACTATTAGATTTTCGAATAACGTCACATTGTAATCTTGGTTGTGATCTCTGTTTTAGGAATCCAGGGATTCTAGATAACACAACTATCGAAATTTTATCTGTGATAGATAAAATGTATCAGATAGGATTCAGGAAAATGGGATTTACCGGAGGAGAACCAACCAGCAGAAAAGATTATATCGAGTTAATAAAATATGCGAAAAGGAAAGGTTTTCTCACTTATCTTTCTACTGTTGGCCATCGTTTTTCCATGGATCATGCACAACTAAATGATATTCTTGATTGGGTTGGTATCCCTATTGATGGTGTAGATAAAGAAGTTAATATCGATATTCGCAGTGAGAAAATGAGTAATCAGCATCATGTTGTTAAGAATATATTAAAGTGGCTTTCTAGTGTTAATAATAAAATAAATATCAAACTTACCACGGTTGTTTCCAACTCAAATATCGGTAAACTCCATGATATCATTTCTTGGGTTAATAGATTACCTTATAACGTACAGTCTTGGCGATTTTACCAGTTTTGTCCGTTAGGTGTAGGAAAAGAGAAACGTGAAAAATTGGAAATAGATGAATATTTATTTCTCTCTGAAATGAGAATCCTGAAAAGAGACTTCCCTGATGTTCCTTATTTTTAATTGCCGTGCTAAAAATACCAAAATAATCATTAATGATTATTTTGAAATTTATGCTTGGGTGATGAAGGAGGATTTATATAAATATGATTTAAATGAAGCAACAAAAATAACGTTAAAGCAAAAAAATCTGATTTAAATTAGTATTACATCTATTCTAAAAAGAAAGCCAGCATTGCTGGCTTGAAATATTAATAATATTTTATATTTAGTAAATAAATTACTCTTGTGGGGCGGACGGCGATTTCATTAATTGGGAACTCTACTTTAATTATGGGTTGGGCGAGACGAAACTCCTGCTTGAAACCGGTGAGAAATTCCCCTCTGTTTTTGAATTGAACAGAAGGATAACCTAATGGAAGAAGAGATCCTAGATGGCGGGGCATACGCAGATAATCTCCAGCAGAAACTGAAAGATTTACATGGCGCTTGGAAATGGTGTTTCGATGAATCCTTGTCAGCAAGCTCCTCGGTATTCAAACATAAAAACGACAACAGAGATTCAATCCGGTTCGTCAACTTTGAAAAGTATTGCCAGTTAGCTCATCGACGGGTAAAAATCCCGGCAGGTATAACGATTTGCTTACTGGGACAGATTTGTGTAATGCATTCAGATAGTTTTAGAATTCGTTTCGTGTTCGCGATATGATGAGCGTTTGATAAATAATGCTTTTGTTAAGCGCAATCAAAAGGACAATAAACTTTAATAACTTCAATAATGAGTTATTAGCTTCCATGGTGAGTGATGGCAAAATGAGCTACATAACACTTGGAATTCAATTATGTTTGTCGCGGAGAAAATATGTCATTTAGTCGGCGCCAATTTATTCAGGCATCAGGCTTGGCAATGTGTATCGGAGCTGCTCCTTTTATGGTTCGGGCCAGCAAAAATCAGCAAACTGCTTTGCCGGTTCCTCCTTTATTGGAGTCCCGTGGTGGACAACCACTATTTCTGACTTTACAAAAAGCGCACTGGTCTTTTGATGGACAATATAAAACCAGTGTGTGGGGGATTAATGGCCAATATCTTGGTCCGACTGTACGGGTGCATAAAAATGATGATGTGAAACTGATATACAGTAATCGGTTGGCAGAACCGGTTTCGATGACGGTCAGTGGATTGCAATTACCGGGTACTCTGACTGGTGGCGTTGCTCGTCAGATTTCCCCGGGAGCCGACTGGTCGCCTGTGTTGCCTATCCGTCAGCAGGCGGCAACTTGTTGGTATCATGCCAATATGCCTAACCGGATGGCGCCACATGTTTATAACGGCCTGGCTGGGATGTGGCTGGTGGAAGATGAAACCAGCCGTAATTTGCCACTGCCAAAACATTATGGTGTTAATGATTTTCCGGTTATTCTCCAGGATAAACGGCTGGATAACTTTGGTGCTCCTGAATATCGGCCAGCTGCTGGTGGATTTATTGGTAATACTTTGTTGGTTAATGGTGTACAGAATCCTTTTATTGAAGTATCTCGTGGTTGGATTCGTTTGCGTTTACTGAATGCATCCAATGCTCGCCGATATCAGTTACAAATTAGTGATGGTCGTCCTTTCTATATGATAGGTACTGATTTGGGATTGTTACCTTCACCCGTATCTATTCAACAAATGTCCATTGCACCGGGCGAGCGGCGGGAAGTATTGATTGATATGTCCAAAGGGGATGAGGTTTCTGTTACAGCCGGCGAATCAGCAGGTGTACTTGACCGGCTGCTTGGGTTGTTTGAACCATCCACTATGTTGATTTCTAGTACTGTTCTGACCATTAAAGCGACAGGTTTGTTATCTTTGGTGACCGATGAGCTACCATCCCGTTTGGTCAATGATTCTATGCAGGTTTCCAACGCAATCCGTAACCGGGAAATTTATCTTGATGATAATACACCGGGAATTAACGGTGTGTTGTGGGATATGAACCGGGTAGATATTACTAGCCAACAAGGGACATGGGAGCGCTGGATCGTGAATGCAT
Source organism: Photorhabdus cinerea (assembly GCF_011189575.1). Lineage (GTDB taxonomy): Bacteria > Pseudomonadota > Gammaproteobacteria > Enterobacterales > Enterobacteriaceae > Photorhabdus > Photorhabdus cinerea. The sequence goes on along the minus strand of NZ_PUJW01000010.1, from coordinate 59,265 downwards.
TCTCCCCACAACCGTTTCATATTGAGGGTGTACAGTTTAAGGTTATTAGCAACAATGGGGCGACACCACAACCGCAGGATTATGGCTGGAAAGATACTGTCTGGGTTGATGGTCGGGTGGAGTTGCTGGTTTATATGAACCAGCCATCTTATGAGCACTTCCCGTTTTTGTATTACAGTCAGATCCTGGAAATGGCCGATCGCGGTTCTGTTGGGCAGTTAGTGACCATGCCCGTCAATTAGCATCATGCCCGGTAAATTCCCGCGGCAACTGACGCTTTCCATTCATACTGGGCGTCAGTTTGTCACAGCTTAGCACCTGTCTGTACTGGCCAAAAAATTTTCTCTTCATGACGACTGGAAGCAAGTGGGAGAATGCATGGCATTCATAGTTTCCGATATGCTTGATGAACAGGATTGAGCACCTTTCGGATACCATTACGTTTCATCAGACAGGGCTACATATTCCCCACGTTCTATAAGGTGGGGAGCAATCACTATTCACCATATTCTTCAATAGTTACTCGCAGTGATAACAATTTCCCATTACGCAGTAAAGTGACAGGAACGACACTACCGGGACGAATTTCAGCTACTTGATCCATTGTTTCAACAGCTGAAATAGCCGGTTTGTTATTTACACTGGTAATAATATCACCTACTTTAATACCGGCTTTTTGCGCGGGTCCATTCAGGGTAACCTGAAATACCCGTAGTCCCTGAATCTGATTGATATTGCCGTTAGAAGAGCGAATATGTGGAAGCTCCTGTGACGTTATGCCAATAAAACCCCGGATAACCCGTCCGTCACGGATAAGTTTCTGCATAATCTTGGTGGCGAGTTCAGTGGGAATAGCAAAACCCAGCCCTTCTGGGGTTTCACCATTTTCACTTTTATCGAATGATAATGTATTGATACCCACTAGTTCACCAAGGGTATTAATCAATGCGCCGCCAGAGTTACCCTGATTAATAGAAGCATCGGTTTGGAGAAAGTTTTGGCGTCGGGTAGGGCTTAATCCAACGCGGCCGGTAGCACTGATAATCCCTTGGGTGATGGTTTGCCCCAGATTGTAAGGGTTACCAATAGCTAGAACGACATCTCCTACGTGGGCCACTCTATTTGGATTGATGGTAATGACAGGCAGGTTTTCGGCATCAATTTTCAAGACTGCAAGATCTGTTAGGCTGTCAGAACCTACAATCAGGGCTTCATAAAAATGGCCGTTTTGTAGTGCAACAATAATTTGTCCTGCGTTATTGATGACGTGTTTATTAGTAAGAATGTAGCCTCTATCACTCATGATAACGCCAGAACCAAGGGTATGATTTTCCCGGCCTTGATGAGAAAAACTCCCCATATTGCTGCTGTAGACGTTAACCACAGCCGGCGCTGCTCGGCGGACACCTTTATTAAAACTGAATGGAACTTCGTCATTACTGTTGCTGGTGATTGCAGATATCAACCCGGTAGGGCGCAGTGATGGAACGGTAAGCAGCAAAATTACAGCTACAAGTAATCCTAAAAAAGCAGAACGTAGCAATTTGGCAATCATGAGTATTATTCAGAGTGAGTTAGTGAGTCATTGCAGGATAACATAGAAATTAACAGATATAGCATTACACTGTATTTCGGATTACTGGCTTTTAGTGCTTCGATTATCACTGTTGAGTTTTCATCAATGATAAAACGAGAAACTTTGTACTGGTAGTTTACATGGTGATTAAATACCTTTGCATCGTATTTTTCTATCATTCATATGGGTTTTAACGCGGTTTTTACGGCCTTTAACCTTTATGGTTTAGTGCTTTTTATTTACCCCGTAGATCCCGACTGGCTCAGTTTAAATCATGTCTGAATGTGATAAATAGCCGCTAAGAAAAGCCGTTTATGGTCTATCAGTGTAGTTTTAAAATCTGGAAAAATGGCAAGCATATCGTTGATAAAAACTTTAATCATTAAAGGTCAAACCGAAATGATTAAGGATTTTTTGCAGAGGGTAAAAACTGTTAAAACTTTATGTCGATTAAAACCGGAAGTTAAAATAATGACTTTTAGTAATAGATTAAATCCTGCTCCTCATAAAGCTATCAATAAAAATGAAAAATTGGTTTTGTTAATGCTTATGTACCTCAAGAAAAAAGATAAATAAGAATAGGTTAATTTGTATTAGAGAAAGCTAATCAACCGCCAACATGTTATCTGAAATTTTCGATGATGCGAAAATACCCCCCATTTTTTAAATGGGTTTGTCAGCGGCATAAGACACAACATTACGCTGTGTCTTATGCTGGAACTAGATCGAATTTTTCAGCCTAAAAGTATTAATTTCTCAATAACAGATAGATACTTTCTTCACCGCGAAGAATATTCAGCGCTATTACTGGAGGTTTAGCATCAATGACTTTGCGTAGCTCATTAATATTCTGTACGCGTTCATTATTAATCCCAACAATCAGATCATTTTTCTGTAAACCAGACATTGCAGCAGGTGAATTTTGCATGACACTATCGATTTTCACACCGTAAGTACCTTTTACTTCACCATTGCTCAGGGTTGCACCTTGCAGGGCAAGAGTCAGGTTTCCTGCTTTGGTTGTTTGGCCTTCACTGTTTTCTAGAATAACAGAAACTTCCATTGGTTTACCTTTACGTAATAGGCCAATTTTAATTTCTTTACCTGGTACAGTCGTGCCAATTTTTGCCTTCAGCTCAGCAAAGCTATTGATCTTCTTACCATCAACGGAAACCAGGATATCGCCGGATTTAATACCCGCTTTCGCCGCTGAGGATTTTGGCAATACTTCACTGACAAATGCGCCGCGCTGAGCATCAATATTAAATGCCTTGGCGATATCGGAATTCATTTCGGTACCTTTAATACCAAGAATACCGCGTTTGACTTCACCATGAGCGATAAGTTGCTCACTTAGGGTTTTTACCATATTACTTGGGATAGCAAAGCCGATACCAATGTTACCACCGCCTGGGGCCAGAATTGCGGTGTTGATACCAATCAATTCGCCATTCAAATTAACCAGTGCACCACCGGAATTACCACGGTTAATAGACGCATCAGTTTGGATGAAATTCTCTAGTCCTTCCAGGTTCAGGCCGCTACGTCCTAACGCAGAGATAATTCCTGAAGTCGCGGTTTGACCAAGGCCGAATGGATTACCGACTGCGACAGCAAAATCACCCACTCGGAGTTTATCGGAATCGGCCATGGTAATTGCAGTTAAATTCTTAGCATCTTTCAGTTGCAGCAAGGCAATATCCGTCTGAGGATCGCGGCCTAACAATCTGGCTTCATATTCACGTCCATCGTTCAATTGCACACGGATTTTATCTGCATTATCAATAACATGATTATTGGTTAATATATAACCTTTAGCAGTGTCAATGATGACACCTGAGCCAAGCCCTTGAAATGGGCGGGTACTTTCACGGCCCATTGGCAAATTTGGACCGAAGAAGAACCTGAACTCTTCAGGTATACTCTGGTCCTGTTGTACCTGCGTACCGGAAACATGCACACTGACGACGGCAGGCAGTACTTTCTCAAGCATCGGTGCGAGGCTTGGCAACTCCTGACCAGCGATAACAGAGGGTAAAGCAGCGTTACTGACGGCAGGAACAGCCATGACAGACAACCCGATACTGATTGCTAACGCACTGAGGAATAAGTTTTTTCTTTTCATTTAATTTGGTTCTCTTGTATATCTAAGCCAGAAGGCTAACTGCCTATCCCAATAGGGCTATTTTATTTGCCCTTCTTTGTAATAACCGAGTGAATCTGGGCAGTGCTCAGACAAAAGCTTTAGCTTTTGAACGCACTTTAGCGCGGACCGAAGGGTGAGTGAAGCGAGTCATCCTCACGTACTACGTGTACACTTCGGTTTTTCCGCGCTGTCCGTGTTCGCTGTTCATTCATAAGAACGGCTTGCAACAATTACACCTATTAAGACAAGCTCTAAATAAGTTAATTTGGGTAAGTTGCCGCGATTACTCTATGACTCTTAATTATTAAGTAAAGTTCATCTGGTAAACAGAGTTCGTACATTTTTTTACAGGGATTTACATGATTGAGGAATAAAAAAACAAAACTTTTTGCAAGTGGGTAATAGATTTGGCATTTGGAGTTTCCACTGTGGCATACAATACGCCACAGCGGAGGTAGTTACTGGTTTTTTTCATTAATTGGACGGAATAAACCGGAAGCGCCATCAGAGTAATCTCTTGGTGGCATTTTAACCGGAGCTTGATCATTATCTGCTTCTGATTCAGTCAGTCGATAACTAAATGGGTTTTCTTGTACTGGCATATTAGGCATCAGTTCATGAGAACTTTTAACCATATGTTGATACAACTGGCGATAATCGCGGGCCATATTGTCGAGTAATTCTGCACTGTGGGCAAAATGGCTGACTAATTCTTTACGATATTCTTCCAGTTCTGATTTATTATTCTCCAGTTCAGTTTGTAAGGCTTCCTGCTGGCGCAGCTTAGTATTACCAAAGCGCATTACTAGCGCCCCGATAACAAAACCAACTACCAATCCAATCAGTGCATACTCCCAAGTCATAGCTACTCCTTCATCAACATCGTTGTTCAGCAGAATGTTTCACTTAATTATCGTCACTATAACCGTTAATCTAGTCAGAGTGGAATATTGATCATGATTTACATATTGTTTGTAGATCTTATTTTGACCCTATTGTAGACAATTGATCCGGTAATAAGGTCAATCTGAATCATAAAAACGACAAAAAACGGGCGATTATTTTTTTAAGGATTGTTATTGTCATGTCATCATCGATTACCCCTTCATCATTCTATCAAAAAGCCCTTGCTGAGGGTGAATACCAACCAGACGATGTCCAGCGTCTGGCCGTTGCTCAATTGGATGTCATTCACTATGCTCTGGCTAATGCTTTTTCCGGTAATCCAACCAAGCGACAAGGTCTGAAAGGGCGTCTGAGTAAGTTATTAGGGAAACAGATTCCAACAATTTGCACACCCGTTCAAGGTCTTTATATGTGGGGGGGCGTTGGCAGGGGAAAAACCTGGCTAATGGATATGTTTTATCAGAGTTTACCTGGTAAGAGGAAACTGCGGTTGCATTTTCATCGTTTTATGTTGAGAGTGCATGAAGAACTAAAAGAATTACAGGGACATGAAAATCCTCTGAATATTGTGGCTGATGGTTTTAAAACAGAAACAGACGTACTCTGTTTTGATGAATTTTTCGTTTCCGATATTACTGATGCCATGATTCTTGGAACATTATTGGAAGCTCTGTTTTTAAGAGGGATCACGTTGGTTGCGACATCCAATATTCATCCTGATGGGCTTTATCGCAATGGATTACAGCGGGCTCGTTTCTTACCGGCTATTGAACAGATTAAAAAATATTGTGATGTAATGAATGTAGATGCGGGTATTGATTACCGGCTGCGCACTTTAACACAGGCTCATCTCTATTTTACGCCGTTAAATGAAGATAACGAACGGGCTATGGATCAAATATTTATCCGTCTAGTGGGTAAAAACAGTGAACAAGCACCCGTGCTGGAAATTAACCACCGGCAAATGCCAGCAATTCGTAGCGCGGATGGTGTACTGGCAATTGGATTCAAAGTGTTGTGTGAAGATGCGCGTAGCCAGATGGATTATATTGTTTTATCAAAACTTTATCACACTGTTTTGTTATATCAGGTTCCGGTAATCCTGTCCGGTAATGAAAACGCAGCCCGTCGTTTTCTTGCTCTCGTTGATGAATTCTATGAACGTCGGGTAAAACTTATCATCAATGCTCAGGTGCCGATGGAGCAGATTTACCAGGGTGTTTTGCTAACTTTCGAATACCAGCGTTGCTTGTCCCGTTTACAGGAAATGCAAAGTGAAGAATATCTGAAATTACCTCATTTGCCTTAATCCTATGTTTACCCCGTATACGGGGGTACGGAATGAAAGCTGATTTTAAATATTTAAATTGGGGTCGATTTTTATTTATGACTTCTCTATAATCTCGCGACCCCACGTTACAGCAACGTTTTTTTTCCCAAAAAACTTGCATAGTGCCGGCATAGGCTATTCGAAGGGGTAGGTTTGCTGGACAAGAGTCGTGTGAACCTCGGCAGTTTCTGAACCTTGAGTGTTCACCAACGTGTAACTTATTTATTGGGTAAGCTTTAATGAAAACTTTTACAGCTAAACCAGAAACCGTAAAACGCGACTGGTATGTTGTTGACGCAGATGGCAAAACTTTAGGCCGTCTTGCAACTGAAGTGGCTCGTCGTCTACGCGGCAAGCATAAAGCGGAATACACTCCGCACGTTGATACAGGTGATTACATCATCATCGTTAACGCAGAAAAAGTTGCTGTAACTGGCAACAAGCGTTCTGATAAAATTTATTATCATCACACTGGTTACATCGGTGGTATCAAGCAAGCGACCTTTGAAGAGATGATTGCCCGCCGTCCTGAGCGTGTAATTGAAATCGCGGTTAAAGGCATGCTGCCAAAAGGGCCACTGGGCCGTGCAATGTACCGTAAGCTGAAAGTTTACGCAGGTAGCGAGCACAACCATGCGGCACAGCAACCGCAAGTTCTGGACATTTAATCGGGATCATAGGCAATGGCTGAAAATCAATACTACGGCACTGGTCGCCGCAAAAGCTCTTCCGCACGCGTCTTCATTAAGCCGGGTAGCGGTAACATCGTAATCAACAAACGCAGCCTCGAAGTTTACTTCGGCCGCGAGACAGCGCGCATGGTTGTTCGTCAGCCACTAGAGCTGGTTGATATGTTGAACAAACTGGATCTGTACATCACTGTTAAAGGTGGTGGTATTTCTGGTCAGGCGGGTGCAATCCGTCACGGCATCACCCGTGCACTGATGGCATACGACGAAACTCTGCGTTCTGATCTTCGTAAAGCTGGCTTCGTTACTCGCGATGCTCGTGAAGTTGAACGTAAGAAAGTGGGTCTGCGTAAAGCACGTCGCCGTCCACAGTTCTCCAAACGTTAATTTTTGGCCTTTATGGCAATGAGTTAATGTTCAAACCCGTCTTTATGGCGGGTTTTTTTACTTAATATTATCCATACACTTCCCCCAAAATGTACAAAATCTGGTAGACTAGTGCCAACTTTTGCCTCATCCATTTATCTGCCTACTATCCTGAACGATGATAATTGTGTTGAGTAGTGCATTCCGTATCTACAGTTGCGGCGCAGAAACATAAAGGGTGAGCATGAATGAGCAGGAATAGTCGTTAATAGAGTGGGGCTATTCGTTCTTTTTTTAGATAAACTTGGAGGTTTTCATGGCTGTCGCTGCCAACAAACGTTCGGTGATGACTCTGTTTTCAGGCCCGGCCGACATTTTTAGCCATCAAGTGCGAATTGTGCTGGCGGAGAAAGGTGTCAGTGTTGAAGTTGAGCAGGTTGAGGAAGGTAATCTGCCACAGGACCTTATCGATCTGAATCCTTATCAGACAGTTCCTACTTTGGTTGATCGTGAGCTGACGCTGTATGATTCCCGCATCATTATGGAATATCTGGACGAGCGTTTTCCTCACCCACCATTAATGCCAGTGTATCCGGTTGCCCGTGGCTCCAGCCGTTTGATGATGCACCGTATTGAAAGAGACTGGTATTCCTTGATGCACACTATTGAGAAAGGTAATTCTCAGGAAGTTAATGCTGCTCGTAAACGATTAGCAGAAGAATTGCTAGCAGTGGCGCCAATATTTAAAGAAATGCCATTCTTTATGAGTGAAGAATTCAGTTTGGTTGACTGCTATCTTGCCCCTTTATTGTGGCGTTTACCTGTACTAGGTATAGATTTGCCAAGTTCTGGCACTAAAGATTTACAGGTTTATATGCAGCGTGTTTTTGAACGTGATGCATTCTTGGCTTCATTAACAGAAGTTGAACGCGAAATGCGCCTGCAATCCAGGAATTGATTTTATGGAGTTGTCTCGAATGTCTCCCCGTCGCCCTTATTTGTTACGTGCTCATTACGAGTGGCTACTAGATAATAATATGACTCCATATCTGGTTGTAGACGTGACTTTACGTGGAGTTAATGTGCCAATGGAATATGCTCGTAATGGGCAGATTGTGCTGAATATAGCACCGAGAGCTGTTGGTAATCTTGAATTAGCTAATGATGAAGTGCGCTTCAATGCCCGTTTTGGCGGTGTTCCTCGTCAGGTTTATGTACCGATGGCGGCGGTTATTGCTATTTATAGCCGTGAAAATGGGGCGGGAATGATGTTTGAGCCTGAAGCAGCTTATAACGATGAGATTGGTACCTCTGCATCTGCGACAGATAACTTGGTACTCGTTACTGATACCCCTAGTGATGCTGAAGGTGATAGTGGAACTTCACCTGATGATGAGCCACCAAAACCGACAAGAGGACGCCCTGCTTTACGGGTAGTTAAATAATCAATTAAAAGGGGATAGGTGTGTTGCTTAATGGCGATACATTCATGACTGTCTCCACGAAAAGATCAAAATCCGGTGATGATTTATCATCGGATTTTTTTATGCATATTATTGCCTATATATCATATCACTGGACGGTTGTAGTTTGCTTTCCTTCTGACTTCGTATGGATAAAACTTGTTAGGGATTAGCCTGACATTTAATTTGAAAGACCTTGCCTAATAACTTGAATAAAGTAGAAGGTATCTATGATTGATGTTTAATATAAAATTGTAAAGAATGGGTATTTAAAGACTATAAACTATTTTGTTCAACCCCATTTTCTAATATCTTAGAAAACCATTTTATTTAATGTTCAAAATATATTGTTATTTAATAATATTATCATTGAATTAAATCAGATAATTAAAATAGGAGAAATTATCTAATAGAGAAATGGTTTCTGGTTCTAACATATATCTTTAGATGGTATTTTTGCTGCTTGCCAATTAAAGGCGGGTGCTAAAAACTATCTATTTTGAATAGTTATTTTCTTGGTGGATTTTGCGATTTGAGTATATTGATGTTTGAATATTTAAATCCACACCGGAATGATATTATTCTTGAAATGGGTTCAGGCTCTGGTTTTTTAGTGTTCCTATTGCTGATGCTCTGAGCGGCAGAGGTCATTTGTTTGCCACTGATCCTTCAGAGGAGTAATTGAAACCTATTTTGGAGAGTATTCGCCCTAACATGACAGAAGAGCTGAGAGAATTTCTCTTGGTAAAGATTAGACAATGACAAATAAAATTTTGCATATATCAGATTTTCATCATGCAATAATAAGGTGATATATTTTTTTAAGCTGATAAAGGGAGCGGGCATGATATGGAATTATCTGTTCCTGAATACCGAGATTAAGTTGTTATGGAAGGTATGATTGTCATGTAAAGTACAGGGTAGGATTCTACTTTGTACTAAAAACAATCAAAAACTGTTCTTTGATAGTTTTTTCCTTTCAATACTTCGTTATCAATAGAATCAAAGTGTGTTTTTTGAGTTTTATTTGGTTTTTTCACAACCAAATTAACCACGTAAAATGAGTTAGATCCCGCCTAGTGCAAAGACCTGTGCAGTTTGCCAGGGGTTAATTTGGAACACTAGCGAAACTGCACTCAATATATTATCTGCTCCATGAGAAAAAGCCGCTTAAATCAAGCACCAAGGTCCGTAATAGTAATTCATCTGAAATTTTTCAGTCCCACAAGGGTTGGTTACGATCGCGTGACCAACGATAATAAAGTGCTAAAAAGGCATTAATATAGTCTGGTGAGAATAGCTCAGGGTTGAAATGCCCACTTTCAGACAAATCAAGTAATTCACTTACCCATTGCAGTGTTTCTTCATATTCCTCGTGGGAAGGATCATTAAGTATTTCAATTAAATTCTCATATCCATAAACACCTCCGGTATCTTCAAGAGGGCAGGCGCGTGCGCCATCCAGACAATAGATAGGAAGAGGAAGATTATTCTCAGGATAATTACTGTTTTCTAAGATAATTTCATGCTCCCAATTATCGCCAAAATCATAAATATAGCTAAACGTTCTGCCTTTTTGTTTAATTAAATCCATCAGGCGATATAAACCTTCTTCCTTTCCATCAGATGGCTCTTCTGGCATTTCCGTTAGCCGTTGTTTGCCAATACGAAATTCATGTAAGTGGCTATCTTGCCATCCCATAACGATTTGTATCGCATCATGCAGTCTGTCGAGCGGGATCGAGGCAGGAACGACAAATCGTCGCCAGATAGCGGGTTGTGAATCTATGAGGGTAATTTTTAACTGATAGAATTTCTCGTTCATTACTTATCTCCTAAGGGTTTCGGAATGATTCTTTCAACGTGTTCCATCTGTTGTCAATATTTCGTTGAATCTTTTTAGTTAAAACTGTAGGAATACCGACATGTTTAGCTTCCTTATGAAAGTCTTTGGCGATGTCATAAATTTCAGTAGCTATATTGATAATTGCTTTTGCCCCAGATAATCCGGCTTGACCTGCCATTAATTCCATTATTTTTTTGTTATTTTTGAGCCGCAGCCGTTGAAGGCTGTCATATGTTCATTATAGCGCGGTGGGCTATATATAATGTCGTAGAAAGGAGAGATATTCCAGTTGTTATTGTCATCAGCCAGGAAAGATGGTCATCTTGGTTTACTATCAGATAGTTAATATAACATTTTGATTTATATATAAAATTAATCGTTGCTTTTAAAAAAGGTTTTTTCACTTTTTATTACTATAGCTCTTTAATAATCAGCGGGTTAACGTTAATATCTAACGTTGCACTGCCGTACAGGCAGCTTAGAAACCAACCCGCAAATGGCTATTTATCTGGGAAAATTGTACTGCCGTACAGGCAGTTTTATAAGTAGAAAAGTGCGATATATTGGAATTCGGCTATTGTTTCGGTCTTTTAGTGACTAATGATGTGATAAAAGGAGCTAAGGGTCTTTTTGGTTCCTTTTGTTTATCACTGGGTTACAATTTTTCTCTCTTCATTTCACCAAAGTAGATAAAGCATACTTTAAAGAATGACGTATTTCTTACTATAGTTAATATTGGTATTAACTTTGTAATCTGTGAATTACTTTGCTTTTCCTTTGATAGCGAGTGGCATGATTAATCGGGTATTCATTTCGGCTTTCATGATCGGGACTAGAATATCCCAATGTTCTTGCTATTAATAAAAAAATGCATATCATTTACATCCTGTTTACCAAATATTGAAGATTAATCATTGTAAATTTTATATCCTATTTAGGGTAATCATTAACAAAATTATAGGTAGATTTGTAAGGTGTTTTTATGTGTTCGTTTAACCTTTTCGTGTAGAAGTCTGAGTGACCTTGCTTAAGGTTATCTAAAGAATAGATGAAATTTTGAACATGATTTTTTGAATAAAGATATGAGTGGAATTGATCTCATGCAGGGTAATGGTTAATTAGCTAAAGGTATTCTCATTTTGCAAAATAACCCATCTTGATAAGATATAATCATTAATGCTTTAGTGTTTTCTCCGTAGATTAAGGAAACGAGTTAATATGCCGTTGAGTAAGAAAATTCGAGAAACTTTCATTTTAATGTGCCTATTTGGTTTTATTACGCTGGCTCATTTAAGCCTTGGCTATCAGTTAAAATTTATATATGTATTCAGTGCTTTTTCAATCTTAATATTGTTATCCAATTTTAGCTATTTAATATATTATACCTTTATATTTGCTATTGGATTAATTGGAGTGGTTTATTCTCCAGTAGGATTGACTTATGGTTATCCTGATATAAATTCAATAGGGTCTTTAATATATACTAATAAAAATGAGACTATTGAATTTATCAGTGGGCTGCCTTTGTTTACATATTTAGTAGTATTAGTAACCATTATTTTAATGCTTTTATCTTTAAAGGTAAAAGTAACATTGAAGAAGAGTTATATAGGATTTCTTTCCCTGTTTTTTATTTTGTCAGCTTTCTGGTCACCAGTAAGAGGATATATCCAGTCTGATTTCGATCCGGATTTTAATCTATTAGCATCTGGATTACCGGAAGTTAGGTTTTTTAGTGATATAGTTGAGAGCTATAATGAGGTTAATTCAGAAAGGGTCAGGTTTTCTGAAATAATAAAACAGAAAGACTCTTGGCAGCCTGTGGTAGAAGAAAATAAATATGAAACATATATCATGGTAATTGGGGAAAGCGTCAGAAAAGATTTTATGAGTACATATGGTTTCCCTTATAATAATACGCCGTGGCTGAATAAAGCCAATGCTAAAATATTTACAGATTATATCTCTTCAGCGGCATCGACTCAGCTATCTTTAACGAATTCACTTGCTTTAAGAAACGACAATAGCATCGATTTAAACAACAGTATCATAACGCTGGCAAAGAAAGCGGGTTTTTATACCTATTGGATATCTAACCAGGGTATAAAGAGTGCTTTTGACTCTCCGGTTGCTTTAATTGGGCAACAGGCAGATAGCTTTAATTTCCTTAAAAGTGGAAGTTCTGATGACCGGCGTTATTTACCTGATGATAAGTTAATGCCTTATATAAAAAAAGCGTTAACGTCAGAGAAAAAGAAAAAATTTATTGTTATTCATTTGATGGGTTCTCATCCTCAAGCGTGTGTCAGAACGAATGGGAAATATGATCTGTTTTTGCAGTCAGAAGAAATTTCCTGTTATGTAAAAAGTATCGTTAATACAGATAGTCTTCTCTCTGAAATTGCGTCAGAGGCTAATCATCATTCTAAATGGACTATGATGTATTTTTCAGATCACGGGCTTTCTTATATCGATAAAGGGACAGAACAGGAAAATCTGACGCATAATGATAGAAACAAACAGAGTTTTCAGGTGCCATTTTTTATCACCGGCAGCGATTACCATCACCGTGAAGAAATAACGGAACAGAGAAGTGGGTTACATTTTTTGACGTTATTTTCTCAATGGCTTGGAATAAAAGAAAAGAATATTCCTGGTGATTGTAATATGCTTTCTAATGAGAAATGTAGTGGGCAAGATAATATTATTACATTTAAAGGTGAAGTGAAAAATTATGATAAATTAGGTGAGGATTTCCTAGATGTACAATTCTCATCGAAAAAGACTCATTAGTCTATTTATAAATCACTTTTAATAGTCATGATAGTGATAGTTTTATCATTAATTATTTGACTGCTCGGTGAAATTGAATGGAATAAGAGCATCTTCTCCCTGAAGAAAATTCAGGGAGAGTAAATTCCCTTATAATCTCCCATGTTTTTTAATAACTAATCCACTTGTGCTGTTTTTTCTTGTTATCTCAGTACTTAGCCAATATCCATACTCAGGGCGAGAAAATGCACATTCCCTTTAGTTGCTTGTAGTGACTGTCATTATTGCGACCAACGATCTATCCACGCCCGGAGAGAATGTAGATTGATTATTAATTTAATTATATATATGCTAAATACACATTTTTATTTAATGACATCATCTATTAATTTCCAAAAAATTTATTTTAAAATTATTTATAAGAAATAAAAATAGCACATTCATAATGTTAATAATCATCTTGGAAAATAGAAAAATCCTCATCAATGTATGGACGAGGATTTTTAATAATTAAATGATATTTTGGGGTTTTAAGATGAATAACCGCTTATATTACAATGTCTTTTATCAAAATAGATATTTTAATCGAGTAGCCTTTTTGCAGGAACTTCCCATATTCTGGAGAACCGTTTTACATTGCTTGCTGTATAAATAACGGTATGGGATATATTGCGGTGACCGAGATAATCTTGAATAAGGCGTGTATCCCTTCCCAGATCAGCGAGAGCATAACCGCAGGCATGTCTTAACATATGTGGATGAGGTGAAATACTGATTAATGCTTGCCTGCCATAGCGCTTTAATAAACCATAAACTTGTTGGCGTGAAATAGCGCCTGATTTTTGTGATAAAAAGACCCACGATGTATCTGATTCTCGCCAGCTCTTTCTGATATTAAGCCATTGATTTAATGCATTAAGTTCTTCGGGTACTAATGGGTGTGTTGTTGATAATCCCCCTTTTAATCGCCTGACATGAATAATTTCCGAGCTAAGATCAAGATCGGATAGTGTTAGATTGCATAGCTCACTGACTCTAAACCCATGAATGAAGCACATGAGTAACATGCAGTAATCCCGTTCAGCATGACGACCCTGACGTGCTTTTTCTAAAATCGCATCAATTTCATGTCTGGTTAAGAATTTACGCTTCTTCATGAAAATAGTTCCTGTGAAATTTGAGCAGATAGTTATGGGTAGAAAATAATATTAATCTACCGGAATATATCAGTTGATAGAACTTTTATAAAATTATTGGCTGGTAATTCTATTTATTTTGGACAAAATCTATAAATACCGTTTTCAGATAGTCATAAATAGTCATTTTGTAATAGAAAATATCAGCTTGTAAGCTTTGTAATTATATATTTGGAAACTATTGGGTAATAAAAAGAAACTAAACAGAATGCACCAAACTGTAAATATGTTCCTACAAAACCACCTCTTAAGTCAAATTTTGTGTAATGCCAGATTGCCAATATTTAACTATTTATAATATAGATAGTTTTTTCAGTATTTTTTACTATTTTTCATATTTTATGATTTATTGATTGTAAAAAAATAGTTGGTTCATCTGAATTCAATCAGATATTAGTTAATGACTCAGATTATAAATTCAAAATTTAATTAAATTTTGGATAATTATTTTTAATTATTATTAATGTTTAGTATTTTTAACCAAATAAAACAGTTTGGTGCATTTTGTTTGGTTTTAAAAAATATTAATCCGAGATTTTGAAACCCTATTTTGCGCTGGATATCTGGTGCATGGAGTTGAAATCCTGCACTGCTATTTTTTTATGGTTATGGGTGTTTTATCCTTAAATTCAAGGAATTAACTTACATGAAATTGAATAAATTGGTTATGGCTCTGGGATTGGGTGTGGCTTTAGCTGCGGGTTCTGTTAACGCAGCTAACCCTAGTCAAGGTCATGGAACTGTGACTTTTACTGGTTCTATCATTGATGCACCTTGTTCTATCACACCGGAAACGGTTGATCAGGTTGTACCAATGGGCGCTATTTCTAACGCATCTTTGAAAAACGGTGGCCGTTCTCCCTCTAAGTTATTCAAAATTTCTTTAGAGAACTGTACTACCGACACGATAAGTACAGTGACAACGACATTTGTTGGTGCCAAATCCAATATAGTTGGCGGTGATGGTCTGTTGGGTATCGAAGGGACTGCTAAAGGTGCCGGCATTGCGATTACTGATGCGGGTGGTAATAAGATCAAACTGGGTACGCCTTCTCCAGCTGTAGCGCTGCATGATGGTAATAATGATCTAAACTTTGCTGCTTATCTTCAGGGCGATACAACACCTGATGCAATTGTTCCGGGTGAATTCACTGGCATTGCCAATTTCCAACTGGCTTACCAATAACTCTTTTCATGCATGGAAACGTTTAAGGGAGTAGGCGTTTCCTAATCAAAGGTATTGGGTTTAGCTGGAGGAATATCATGAGCCGATATGTTGCCGTTGTTATGGTGCCCTGCCTGCTAATGTTTTCCTGCATTGTTGGTGCTGTTGAAGTGACTGCTCCACGAGGAACACAAGGGTATGGCCGCGTTAGCATGCAAGGAGCCATCATTGATACGGCCTGTGCTATTGACGCAGGTAGTCGTGACCAGACGATTGAGTTGGTCACTATTCCTGTAAACCGGGTGATACGTGACGGACAGGGGCCGGAGCGTCCCTTTTCCATCCGTTTGATTAACTGTGTACTTACCCCTGCTACATCGGGTAAACCGGATTTGCGCCACTTTCAGGTGACGTTTGATGGTGTGCCGGATGGCAACAATTTCCTGTTATACGGTGTGACACAAGGTGTAGCGTTGCAAATTACTGACATACAGGGCAATCAGGCTTATCCCGGAACCCCACTACCGGTTGGAGTTTTACAGGAAGGGCACATGACTCTTAATTACGCGATGCGTTTGGTGGGTAATCACCAGTTATTGCAGGCGGGGCAGTATCGAACCACCGTTCGGTTCAGGCTGGATTATTACTAATCACCGATCAGAGAATGTTATGGCTTTGTTTTTGGATTTGACCGCTGAATATGACAGGGTGGTCTCGGTTCGGTATGTCCTGAAATCTCTTACTGTTTTGGTATTGTTCGCTTTGATGGGTACGCATGTTGCGTATGCGGAAGAAGAAATTGAATTTAATACGGATGTATTAGATGTTCAGGATCGTTCGCGAATTGACTTAAAAGAATTTTCCCGTGCTGGTTATATCATGCCAGGGGATTACCAGATGATGGTACGTCTGAATAAAAGTGAATTGTCGGAGATGCCGGTGACTTTTATGGCCCCACCAGATGATCTGAGGGGAAGTGTGGCATGTCTATCGCCTGATTTGGTGAAACAACTGGGGCTGCGGGCGGAATGGGAATCAAAGATCACTTGGTGGAATAACGAACAATGTCTGGAGGTTAAAACGCTACCCGGCATGGTGGTGCGTGGAGATTTGGGCAGCGATACGTTATATCTGAGCGTACCGCAGGCTTATCTTGAATATAGCTCGCCAGATTGGGACCCGCCGTCGCGTTGGGATGAGGGAATATTGGGGATGTTGTTTGATTACAACGTCAACGCCCAAGTATCCAAACTGGCTAAGGGAAACAAAAATCAGAATGTTAGCGCCAATGGTACAACCGGAATAAACCTTGGGGCATGGCGTCTACGGGCGGACTGGCAGGCACAATATAACCACGTCACTGGCCGGGCAGGTAGCACAGAGAAGAATTGGGACTGGAGCCGTTACTACATGTACCGGGCGATACCCCATTTGCAGGCCAAGCTGATGCTGGGTGAGGATTATCTCAATTCAGGTATCTTTGACAGCTTCCGTTTTACCGGGGTGAGTTTGGTAACTGATGACAATATGTTGCCACCGAATCTTCGGGGTTATGCGCCGGAGGTGACAGGTGTGGCGAAAACGAATGCTAAAGTAACCATTCGTCAACAAGGGCGGGTGTTGTATGAGACTCAGGTTGCGCCGGGTCCATTCCGTATTCAGGATATTAATGATGCGGTCAGTGGCAAACTGGATGTGCGAGTGGAAGAGCAGGATGGTGGTGTACAAGAGTTTCAAATTGATACCGCAAGTATTCCTTACCTGACCCGTCCTGGCCGTGTGCAGTACAAACTGGCAGCGGGTAAGCCGACCAATTGGAAGCATCACAGTGAGGGCAAAGGTTTTGGTGTCGGGGAGTTCTCCTGGGGGATAAATAACGGTTGGTCACTCTATGGCGGGATATTGGGTGCTGGAGATTATAACGCATTGTCGCTGGGGCTAGGGCGTGATCTGATGGCCTTCGGTGCACTTTCCTTTGACGTCACCGAATCCCGTGCTCATTTACCGGATGAGGATCAAACCCTGATAGGAGGGTCTTATCGCCTGAGTTATTCCAAACGTTTTGAGGAGTATGACAGCCAGGTGACTTTTGCTGGTTATCGCTTCTCGGAGCGTGATTTCATGAGCATGAGTCAATATCTGGATCGCCGTTATCACGATGGTGATGCAGAGAGTGGAAAAGAACTTTATAACATCATGCTGAATAAACAGTTCACGACTTTGGATATCAGCACCTACCTGAACTACAGCCATCAGACTTACTGGAATCGGCCGAATAATGATCGCTATAACTTATCTGTATCGCGTTATTTTGATATTGGAACCTTTAAGAATATTAACCTGAATCTGTCGGCTTATCGTAATAAATATGAAGGTAAGAATGACGATGGCATGTATTTGACGTTGTCCTTGCCGTGGGGACATTCAGGAACTATCAGCTATAACGCAATGGTCAATCGGAGAGGTAATTCCAACACAGTTGGTTATTACGGGCGGATTAATGAGAACAATAACTATCGTTTAGCGGCCGGTACCAGTATTGACGGCAAGGCGGCGGCTAACGGTTACTTCACTCATTACGGTGACCGCGCCCAATTGACGACAAGTGCGAGTTATCAGGATGGACGTTACACCACGGCAGCACTTTCTGTTCAGGGAGGAGTGACCGCTACAACGGAAGGAGCGGCACTGCACCGCATCAATATGCCGGGGACGACTCGCTTAATGGTGGATACTGAGGGTGTGGGGGGTGTACCGGTGAAAGGTTTTGGCGCGATAGCCCATACCAATATGTTCGGTAAGGCGGTGATTCCTGACGTGAATAACTACTACCGCAACAGTGCGAGCATTGATTTGAACAAACTGCCCGACAATGTGGAGGCAATACGTTCAGTACAACAGGCAACACTGACGGAAGGCGCAATTGGTTACCGTAAATTCCAGGTGATATCTGGGGAGAAGGCAATGGGATTGATCCGTCTGTCAGATGGGAGTACGCCACCGTTTGGTGCGACAGTGCTGAATAAGGATAAACGGGAAATTGGTATCGTCAATGATGGTGGGAGTACCTACCTGAGCGGGATAAATCCGGGTGAGAAGCTGGATGTGCGTTGGGATGGTGAAGTGCAGTGTGTGATTGAGTTGCCACATAAGTTACCGGCAGTAGAAGAGATGGCTTCGTTGTTGCTGCTGTGCCAGTTGACCAGCAGTAATAACGACCACAGTACGAATACCGTGTCGTCGTCGTCAGAACTGATGGCGGCGACCCTTAACTAATTCTGAAATGACATATTCTGAGAATGAGTACTTGAGCATGAAATTGAAGAACATGATAAATGCAGCAACGATCGCGGCTCTGAGTCTATCAGTGGTCAGTGAAGCAATGGCAGCCATTGCGCTGGATCGTACCAGGATAGTGTTCAATGGTGAGGACAAATCCACCAGTATGGACATCAGCAACCAGAACAAGGAGTTGCCGTATTTGGCTCAGGGTTGGATAGAGGATGAACAGGGCAACAAAATCAATGGTCCGTTAGTGGTGACACCGCCAGTACAGCGGGTTGAACCGGGAGCGAGGAGCCAGGTGAAAATACAGTCATTGCCAACAACGGTGCAGTTACCACAGGATCGGGAGAGTCTGTTCTATTTTAACCTGCGTGAGATTCCGCCACGTAGCAAGAAACCGAACACATTACAGATTGCGTTGCAAACCCGGATAAAACTGTTCTACCGACCAAAAGCGATTTTTGCTAACCGCGTCGATCTGGGTAACCCATGGCAGGAGAAAATGACACTAACGCGGCAGGGTGACCAGTATCAGGTAAATAACCCGACACCGTATTACATCACCGTAGTGGATGCGTCGAACCAACTTAAGGGACAGACTGTGACAGGTTTTCAGCCATTGATGGTGGCACCCAAAAGCAGTGCGGTGTTGAGCGGTAGTGCGAGGGCACTGGGGAGTGCGCCAGTGTTAACGTATATCAATGATTATGGAGGCCGACCACAACTGACTTTTAGTTGTGCAGGGGACCATTGTCAGGTGGCTAAGCGTTCGTCGTGATGGGCGAAGCGAGGGAGAGACCATGAATATAACACGGACTGGCTGTGTGCTGGTGTTGGCAATTCTGCTGATACCCGTGACGGTGAGTCAAGCGGTGGATAAGCGGGCAGTGGATCTAAATGGTCACCATGGTGAATTACATGTGTTTGGTATGCTGACTGAGGCAGCATGTCATCTGGAGATGACCTCTGAATGGCAGGAAGTGAATCTGGGGATGACGCCGAATAGTGATTTACGCCGACCAGGGGATAAAGGCACATCGATACCATTTACATTGAAGTTCCGTGACTGTCTGAGGACTAAAGGAGCAGTACGTGATACACGGACAGGTAATCTGACGTGGAGTCATTTGCAGCCGGTGGTGACGGTGAGTTTTGTGGCACCAGCGGATCGGGATTATCCTCATCTGGTACGAGTGATGGGGATTTCCGGGCTGGGGTTACAGATAACGGATACTGAGAATAATGATATCCGGTTGGGGGAACGAGGGCGTCCGCATTTTGTCGCGGTGGGACAGGATAGTCTGGAATATTACGTGACGCCGGTACGGACGCCGAGAGCTCTGGGAACCGGGCAATACCGGGCAGTTGTCGATTTCAGGGTGAATTATGATTAGGTCCCCGCTAATAAAAAGACCGTATTGCCGGCACAAAAAACTGAGCATATTACTGCTTGGTGGTTTGCTAAGTGTCAGTGCTCTGGCTGATTTACCGACAAAAAGGATAAATGTAGCGGCAATACCGATAAACGATCCTTCAGGTAAAACACCGGTCAACATTTATGGGGTTGTTATCGCTCCCCCACCTTGTGAGATTAATAATGGTAATACCATTGATGTGGATTTTGGTGAAGTGATGATTACCCAGATTGATGGGGTCAATTACATGAAGCCAGTTAAATACACGGTGACGTGCGAAAAGATGCCGGCCAATGCCATGAAAATGATGATATCGGGCAACACTGCCAGTTTTGATCGGACAGCATTAAAAACTAATCATGCTGGGCTTGGGGTTGCTGTTATTCATAACGGACGGAAATTACCCGTGAATGACTGGATGAAATTCACTTATCCCAATTTTCCTGAACTCCATGCGGTGCCAGTAAAAGAGATGACTGCGGTATTGAAAGGCGGCAGTTTTGGCGCTGGAGCCACGATGATGGTTGAGTACCAGTGAACAGGAGATACGGATGAATCACTTGATTTATCGTGCTTTTTGGACTGTTTGCCTGGGTTTGATCAGTGTAATGCCGGGGCAGGCAGCAGATAATATGTGGTTTCACGGCACATTACTTGAACCACCCCCTTGCGTTATTAATGACGGCAATATGATTGATGTTTATTTTGGTCACAATGTTGGAATACATAAGGTGGATGGGGTGAATTATACCCAGCCAGTGAATTATCAATTGGTATGTGTGCCTAATACCTCCGGCTGGAGTTTAGGATTGACCGTGATTGGACCACAAACCTCATTTGATGATGCCGCCTTGAAAACCAATATCACTAATTTGGGCATCCGTCTGACTTTGGATGGCAAAGCATTCACGCTTAACAAGCGAATTCCAGTTACATCACAGAAACAGCCGGTAATACAGGCTGTACCCGTGAAAAGGCCGGGAAGTACATTGCCGGAAGGGGAGTTTGAAGTAACGGCGACATTACTGGCGGAATACCAGTGAAAGGGAACCCAATGAAATATTTTAAGTTATTCGTGTTGCGTGTTGGTTTTATGGTTATTGCTACCACGGTCTACTGCAATCAGGTGGTACAGGCGGAGGATAATATGCGTTTTTATGGTGCATTAGTTGAAGAACCTTGCACGATTCAAGCGGGTGACGAAGACATCAAACTCGATTTTGGAACCATTGCCGAAAAATACTTGTACCAGCATGGCCGGACTAATAGCGAGCCTTTTCAGCTAAGGCTATCTGGATGCGATATCAGTGTAGGGAAATCTATTAAGCTGACATTCAGTGGCACAGAGAATACACAATTACCGGGTCTATTAGCGTTAGGAGCGGGTAGTCAGGCTTCCGGGATTGCTATTGGTATGGAAACGGCTGAAGGCAAACGGTTGCTGCTGAATAAAGAAGGGGATACATATCCGCTAAAAGAGGGTGAAACCTTGATTGTATTGAAAGCGTATGTGCAGGCTGAACCGGCGGCAATCGCCAATCAGACGATTAAGCGTGGTGCATTTCATGCTGTTGCAACGTTTAATCTGGATTATGACTAATTGCACTATTATTAGGTAACTTAAATGAAAAAGTTATTCCCTGTTTGTTTGGTGCTTTTATCGCTGTTCTCATCAGAGGCTGTGGCGTCAATATTTTCGTATATCACTAAATCTGAAGGTATTCCGACGAATGCATATTATACCTTTGTCATTGAACGCTGGGATGAAGAAGACGATTTTACGCCAAATCCTTGTTATGGCTATTCTGCCTGTTGGATATCGATTAACCATCGTCATAATGTAAATGGTTATTCAGGGCAACCATTTAGGCTATTCAATATTCGTGTAGAAAGATACCGGACAATGAAACAAGTTCAGAAGGAGATATTGAAACAAACAAGTTTTCCGATCACTGGGATTGCAAAACATGTTGGTCCGGCGATTCAGTCTCACCAAGAATGTGTCGGGCTATTTTATGAAACAGATCGCAATGGTTTTAGGGGAGGGCTGTTGCCTGGTTCTTTATGTGGTATTGCACCCCCGCCGATTGGTTTTTGTCAGGTCAGCGAAGGATCAGTTGAACTTAACTACGGCAACATTGATGAAGCAAAATTGGAAGGTGCAACCAGATCTGAAAATATCAATGTCACTTGTAATCGGGATATGAATATTGTCGTGACCGCGACTGGGCCAGATAGGGGAGTTGTACCTTTGAGAGGTGATGGGAGCTTGAAAGCTCAATTATTATTAAATGACCGAAAAGGCGAACAAGGTGTTCCTATTTTTGTACCGGCTGGAGGAAATGTACCCGTTACAGTGAAATCGATTTTACAGAAAAACGGCAGAGTGGAAGCCGGACCATTCTCAGGATCAGGAGCAATTATTTTGGCAATGCCATAAATGGGGTGTTTTTTTAAGCTAAAGGCTAGGTTGAAAATGAAACAAGATCATCTATTAGTAGGGAAGCGTATTCAGAAAAGAAGGAAAGAATTAGGTATGACCGCAGTAAAATTGGCGGGACAAATTGGTATTAGCCAACAACAACTCTCACGTTATGAGAGGGGGATAAACCGAATTAATTTGTCCCATTTGGTGCAGATAGCTTCAATATTGGATACACCGATAAACTGGTTTTTCCTTGATTGTTGTTCCCCTGTAACCAAGATTAATATTAATAAATTAACAGACCAATATATCCCGATTGCGGAAGCAACATTGGGTAAATTTGGTTGTTAATTAATTACGGCTTAAATAGAAGGATATATAAACGGGTTTACGGCTGAGTTGCGTGACCGATGGAGCGGTCACTTTCATGGTTTATTTATTAATTAGCGATGTCATCTCTGGAAATAAATAGTTCGTTCTTATCTATTAATATTATCTTTATTGCTTATCATTCAGTCCCTTGAGTATGGCTTCTACGGAGTGATAACGATGCTCTGCTTTTATTTCTAGTTCCTTGGCTTCTTGTAAGGCTGTCAGTGTGTGTACGATTAATGATATAACTGAAAGATTTATCGAGAACGTAGGTGAATGAAAAAATGAAGTATCTTATTAACTTAATTTTTGAATTTATAGAGACAATTATTGGTTTTTTTATTGGCGTTTCTATTTTTTTCTTCTGTTTTTCTTTCTTTATTTTTTCATCAATTAACAGGTTGATAATCTTTAATGTGACAATGGTTGTTATTTTATGTGTTGGTTTAATATTGCTAAAATTCCACGATAAAATTAGAGCGTTTTTAGTTTATAAAGGTTTTTTGGATAAATGATATTTTTATGCATTTATCTAAATTTCCTTTATAACGGCTTTGCGGATATTTTAATTCCTGATGATAGATGCATCTTTAAAATACAGATGCTTCCGTATTGATAAAATACTCATCACGTAAAGTATTAGTTATACCCGTTATCTTTCAAGCCCTATGGCATAAGGCGCTGAAAATATCGACAGGAAGTTAAATAATCGCAATCAAACCAATTTAGGATTGATCCTTATTTTTAACTGAAATATAAATATGAAAATTCAATAATGGGTTAAGTTTAGAAAGCGCAGCTTGTTATCAGACTGCGCTTTGCTTAATCAATATCTTTATTTCAATTCAGGAAAATGCCAGCAATGGTGAGATGCATAATAGGAATCCGGTGAAAATAATCAGGATCAGAGAAACACCTTTATATTTATGCAACATTGGCACTTTGTAGACCAAATAAGCCGGGATCAAGCAACCGACCATACCGAAGATTGGGCTACAGATGGAGGTAAAACTCAGTACCGGTGCATTGAGGATGATTGCTCCCCAAGCCAGCAGAATAGCGAAAACCATGATGCCTTTTTGTACCCAGTTTTCATTGATTTTTTCTGTCGGCATGAGACGTGCCAGAATATTCATAACGATGCCTTGGGTCGCTTCGCGGAAACCAAGGTAGACACCAAAGAAGGCGGTCATCACCGCAAAGATGTTCAATAAGACACTGATAACCGTTACCCAGCCACCGGGGAGGAATTTTGCGGCAATCGCCAGAGCGGAGATATTTTGCTCATAAGCTTGAACGGCTTCATCATGTCCCATTGCTAAGGTGAATGAAACTGCATAGAAGAAGACCGTACAGAACAGGACGCCAAAGGCGATATTCATCGCTCTTAATGCCTTGTAACGGGCGACTTCATGATTTTTCTCGTGATGGCGGTAAGAGATAACCATTGGGCTTAAGGTCTGAATAAACAGAATGGAAGTCAGGGTAAATGGCAGTGTAATGATCGCCTGTTTTATCAGCGTTCCTGGCGGTGGCAGCGCGCCGACATTATATAAGTGCCACATACCGATCATGGATAAGCCCAACGCCGCGACTACAAATAGTTTGGACAGCACCATAACGCTGGATAATTTGAACAGCAGTCGTTCACCAAGGGATGAGAGTGCGACCAGAATACAAATCAATACCAGCCCGTAGAGTGGGTTGTCAGACAACAAACCTTCCGTGACACCAAAAGTCTGTAGATAGGAAGCGCTGTCATTGGTGATGGCTGTTGAGTAAACGAACATCCAAATCACCAACATCACGAAGTAGAGTGCGCCTAGCAGAATACCCCAGTTTTTACCGAGATAACCACTGATAACACTAGGATAATCTTTACATTCAGGGGATTCCGCCAGCGTATTGATAAACAGCCGTTGGAACAGATACATTGCCGGATAACCAATCACTGATGACAACAGGAAAACCCATAATCCCATCAAACCGACTTGAACTGGCAGGAACACAATACCTGCACCAATTGCCATACCGATGCTCATAATGACCCAGCCAACATCAATATTGTCGAACTTGATGGCTGTTCGCCATTCACTTTCGGTCATGTTTGCCCGCTTTGCTGCGGGAGAATCTGAGATAATGGCATGATTATTTTTTGCCGTTTCCATAATGGCTCTCGCTTATTATTTCCGTTAAAAATGTAGGTGTTATGGGGAAGAGATGCTGCACGATGTGATGCAGCAACCTTATTTTTTGCAGGTTTTTCATTATATATGGATGGTAGTCCACTATGCAGATAAATCTCTTTCTTATTTGGCATTGTTAAGAAGATAGATGGAAATAATTTTACCTTTACAGAGTAATTGACCAGCTATGTGCGGAAAATAGAAATCGTTTTTTAATAGCATATATTGCATAGTGAAGTACTGTAATTAATTGATTTTCATTTCTTTTCATTGTCTGATAAACAGCGAAAAGGAAAATTTAAGTGAAAAAAACAAGCAATTGTAAAAGAATAATGGTGAAGTTATTACATTAAATAGGCGAGACAGGAATATAACAGAATAAAATAATTATTTATATTGATTAAATGTAAAATATTGAAGCTTTTCACTACCTTTTTCTTTACAGATAAAAGAACCATGCTGGAATATCGCTATTGGTTATTCAAATAGCATGGTTCAGGTAAATTCAGCAGGAACATGCGTTAAGGATTTTTCTCTTCCTGTTGTTCTTTCTGACGGATTTCTCTATACCAGCGAGGATGATGTTTTTTCGCCCAGCCGCGAGTTACCCAGCCTTCAACCATTGCCCTGATAGAGCCTTTCACCCAAAACGCAGCATAGGCATGTATCAGAATAAGCAGGATCAGGCCAACGCCAGCCAGAGAGTGTACCAGAAGCGCAAGCCGGATCACCGGGATAGAGAAGAAATCAGTAAAGTAGGGACGCCAGATAATCACTCCGCTAATTGCCAGTAAGATTAGGCAGATGCTAATAGACCAGTAGATCCCTTTCTGACCCAGATTGTACTGACCGATATCACCGGCTTCTTGGTTTCTTAGGACTTTATGGATGTTTTTCAGCCAAACAATATCCTCTTTGTCGATAAAGTTATGTTTGAAGTATCTGAAAAACATAAAGGTAAATAAGAAAAACATGACTGAGCCGATGAACGGATGCAGTATCCGAGCTAACTGGGGCGTACCGAAGATATTCATCAACCAGTTAAAAGATGGGAAAAAGAATCCTAACCCACTGATCCCAGTAAATAGAAAACAGAGCACTACCGCCCAGTGATTCACTCGCTCAATGGGTGAGTGGCGGAGAATAACATTCTGCCTCTTTTTCATCTCTGTTCCTCCCCATGAGTGTATTTCTCAGACACTTCATCATCCTGACGAGCACGTTCTTCGTCTTCTTCGCTGGTGCGGTTTGGGCCAATACCAACATAGTGGAAAATGCTGGCGGCGAAGGTGGCGGCAAAACCCACGGCGGCCAGTGGTTTCCAGATTCCTTTCCAGAAAGTCACGGTTGGGCTGATGGTTGGATTATCAGGCAGGCCGTGATAAAGCTGTGGTTTATCTGCATGATGTAAAACATACATCACATGCGTTCCACCAACGCCAGCAGGATCGTATAAACCTGCATTTTGATAACCACGACCTTTCAACTCAGTAACCCGTTCGGACGCCAGATTTTTCATATCTTCTTTAGTGCCAAAATGGATGGCCCCAGTTGGACAGGTTTTCACACAGGCAGGTTCCTGACCAACACCAACCCGGTCAACACATAAGGTACATTTGTACGCTCGGTTATCCTCTTTATTGATTCGCGGCACGTTGAACGGACAGCCTGCGATACAATAACCACAGCCAATACAGTGCTCTGATTGGAAATCCACAATGCCGTTAGCATATTGAATAATAGCACCTTCTGACGGGCAGGCTTTTAAACAACCCGGATCAGCGCAGTGCATACAGCCATCTTTACGGATCAGCCATTCCAGTTTGCCGTGTTCTTCTACTTCGGAGAAGCGCATCACGGTCCAGGATTTAGCCGTCAGATCAGTAGGATTATCATAAACACCGACGTTAAAACCCACTTCATCACGGATATCGTTCCATTCTGAACAGGCCACCTGACAGGCTTTACAGCCAATGCAGGTGGTGACATCGATCAGTTTTGCCACTTGTTCCTGATGATCGCGGACACGAGGGGCCGGAGTAAAGGAATGGGTGGCGGATTTACGAATAATGTCTTGAGATTGCATGGTTAATTTTCGCTCCTGTTATACCTTTTCCACATTCACTAAAAACGCTTTGTATTCCGGTGTATGTGCATTGGCATCACCCACGGAAGGTGTAAGCGTATTGGCTAGAAAACCTTTGCGGGTTGCCCCGGCAAAACCCCAGTGGCAAGGAATACCAATGGTTTCAACTGGCTTACCGTTAATGGTCAGTTGCTGAATTCGCTTGGTGACAACGGCTTTGGCTTTGATAAAACCGCGTTTGGAAGACACTTTGACTTCATCACCCTGAATAATGCCTTTTTCTGCCGCCAGCTTTTCACCGATTTCAATAAACTGTTCTGGCTGAACTACGGCATTAAGCTGGGCATGTTTTGTCCAGTGACGGAACAATTCGGTAATGGAATAAGTAGTTGCAACATAAGGAAATTCATTGGCTTCTCCCATATAAGCGACATCAGAATCAAAGATCCGCGCAACTGGGTTAGAGATAACATTTGGATGAAGTGGATTTGTGCCGATAGGTGATTCAATGGGTTCGTAATGTTCAGGAAAAGGGCCATCAGCCATTTTGTCAATGGAGAATAAACGAGCGACCCCTTCTGGATGCATGATAAACGGGCCGACATGAGTTCCCGGTGCGGCATTGCTGTAATCAACAACGTCAAAGCCACTCCATTTATTACCATCCCATTTGATTAACTGACGGTTTGGGTCCCACGGTTTGCCTTGTGGATCAACCGATGCACGATTGTAGAGCACTCTGCGGTTTTGCGGCCATGCCCAGGCCCAACCCGGAGTACAACCCAGCCCGGAGGGATCTGAATTATCGCGGCGTGCCATTTGGTTGCCTTCTTCGGTCCAGCAACCAGTGTAGACCCAGCAGAAGCTGGCTGTGGTGCCATCATTTTTTAGTTGAGAGAAACTGGAAAGTTGCTGGCCTTTTTTCAGCATGATATTGCCGTTTTCATCTTTAATATCGGCTAAGGTTTTACCATTGGCTTCACGGGCAACTTCTTCTGGTTTTGGATCTTCAGGATCTTGATAATCCCATGACAGATTCATGATAGGTTCAGGGTAAGCGCCACCTTCTGCTTGGTAAAATTCACGCAGACGTAGCAACAACTTGCCAAGAATTTTACCGTCGTGCAGCGCTTCTCCCGGTGGTTGTGCTCCTGCCCAGTGCCATTGTAGCCAGCGACCTGAGTTAGCAATTGATCCGTTTTCTTCTGCAAAACAGGAGGAGGGCAGACGGAAAACTTCGGTCTGAATATCAGCCGGATTGACATCATTCATTTCGCCGTGATTCTGCCAGAAGTTAGATGACTCCGTGACCAACGGATCGATCACTACCAGATATTTCAGTTTTGATAGTGCCTTACTGGACTTGTTTTTATCCGGAAATGCCGCTAGCGGGTTAAAGCCTTGGACAATGTAGCCATTCATTTTACCCTGAGCCATTAACTCAGCTTGTGTCATGATATCGTAGCTTCTGTCCCATTTTGGCAGCCAGTCATAACCCCAGTCATTTTCTGCTGTGGCGTGCTCCCCCCAGAAGCTTTTCAACAAACTGATAAAGAAATTCGGTGTATTTTTCCAGTAATTAACTTGGTTTGGCACAATGGTTTTCGGCGTTGTTTGCGCCAGATAGGTTGTGAGATTCTCCTGTTTTTCATTTGGTAAAGGCAGATAGCCGGGCAAGTTAAGAGACAATAAACCAAGGTCACTGTAGCCCTGAATATTGGAGTGACCACGTAATGCGTTAACACCGCCGCCCGGCATGCCCACGTTACCTAACAGTAATTGCACCATAGCAGCTGCGCGGATAATTTGAGCACCGCCAGTATGGTGAGTCCAGCCGAGTGCGTAGAGAATGGTTGCGGTACGGTTGGTGACTGCGGTACTTGCCAGTTGGGAACAGATGTAGAGGAAATCTTTTTTTGAAGTCCCACATAGGCTGGAAACCTGTTCTGGGGTATAACGTTCAACGTGATTTCTTAGTAAGTTCCATACACAGCGTGGATGAGACAGTGTGTCATCTCGTTTTGCATAGCCTTGCTCATCGGTTTCGTAATGCCATGAGGATTTGTCATAGCTTTTGGTGGCTTGATCAAAGCCACTGAATAGGCCATCTTCGAATTGATAATCTTGACGAACGATTAAACCGGCGTTGGTGTAAGCTTTAACATACTCAGATTGGATAGCATTATTCTCTATCAAATAGCGGATCATGCCCAGTAAGAAAGCGGTATCTGAACCGGCACGAATTGGCGCGTAGAAATCCGCTACCGCAGCGCTGCGATTGAAACGTGGATCAACCACAATCACTTGGGCGTTGTTTTTAATTTTAGCTTCAATAACCCACTTGAACCCGACTGGATGCGCTTCAGCCGCGTTTCCGCCCATGATCAGGACAACATTAGCGTTTTTAATATCGACCCAGTTATTGGTCATGGCACCACGGCCAAATGTTGGCGCTAGCGCAGATACCGTCGGGCCATGGCAAAGACGTGCCTGACAATCAATGGCGATCATGCCCATCGCGCGGGTGAATTTCTGATCGAGAATACCGGTTTCATTGCTGGCGGCAGAGGAGCAGAGCATACCGGTTGTCAGCCAGCGGTTGACGGTGACATTATTTTCGTTTTTCTCAACAAAATTGGCGTCACGGTCATCTTTCATCAGACGAGCAATTTGTTCAATGGCTTCATCCCAACTGATACGTTGCCATTTATCAGAACCTGGAGCACGGTATTCAGGGTATTGCAGGCGGTTTTTACTGCGAATATAGTCAAGCACCCCGGCACCTTTCGGACACAGAGAGCCACGGCTGACGGGGTGATCCGGATCACCTTCGATGTGAAAAATGCTTTCTTTGGCGTTTTTTGCACCATCACCCAGGCTGTACATTAGAATGCCACAGCCAACAGAGCAATAAGTGCAGTTATTACGAATTTCACGTGAGCGCAGTAGTTTGTACTGGCGAGTTTCAGCCAGCGCAATGGATGGAGCAAATCCCAGCGCGGCGGCTGTTGTTCCCGCCATACCACCTGCGCAGATCTTGAAGAAACTTCTTCTGCTGACCTGCATCGGTCTTCTCCTTTATTTTTTGAATGACGACATTGCTTTACTTTTGATGCAATAACACCTTGAGGAATAAGGCGAAATTGTTTTCATAGCCCGGCTCGTTTTTCATTCAAAACATTCCTGGGTATCAGGAGAACCCACTGCATTGATGAGTTATAAACTACCTGAGGTTATTATTATCCATATTATCATAAAGAGTATTTTGTTGCTAAATATGGGTAATTTTGTTTCAAAATCAAAAATGATATTAAAATTTTTTTATTATTATGTTATGGAATAATTGATAATAAGATGGTGATATATTTGCATCGGATTAATTTTTCCTTAATTAATATTTGATTTGGCAGAAATTAAACCGCGATAATTTATTTGTGCCCGTATTTGTAATATTCAAAATTATTCGTTGATTTCGTTCAGGATAGATATTAATAAGCTGACTGATTGATATGAAATGGCAAAATAGCCCCCGATTTCTTATCTATTCTATCTCTTGATCGGAAGCTCGCGTTCAGCGCACATCCTTTGCAAATTCTGATCGGATACTTTCATCAGTTCGGTTACCCGTATACTCAATAAATCCTTTGTTTACTTGAGGTTGTCGCAACAGATAGAAATGCAAGTTCATAAAAGCTAGAAATGCAAGAGCGTAAAAGCTATAAATATAATCGCGTAAAAACTAATTTTGCATTCTCATAAAAACTAATTATTGATTATCTGACGGGGGAAATATGGCAAAAACTGGAAACGAAAGGTTAGCAGAAGCCCTGAAAGCTGCGAGTGATGCAGCTGTAGGCAATGTGCTCAGCTCCAAATCAATCACTGATAAGCAACGTACTCTTCTCGTCAAGAAAGGCTATTTCAAGCAAATTATCAGGGGATGGTATCTCCTCGATGCGGACCTCACGACTGAAAAAGTTGGCGATTCAGTACTTTGGTATGAATCCATCTGGTCGTTTGTAGGGCAGTACGTTGAAAGCATCTTCGGGGATGATTATTGGCTGAGTCCAGAAGCTTCTCTCGACTTACATACGGCAAACAACGCCTTACCAAACCAAGTGATTGTCTACACCACAGATACGACGCCGCGCGTGCTTAACTTGACTAATAACATGAGCATGATGATCATCAAGGGAAAAATGCCCTGTAAGACTGTCAAGGTGAATGGTATTAATGCTCATTCATTGGAAAGTGCACTAGTTGAAACTGGTCCACAAACCTTCAGAGCTAACCCCTTAAATATTCAGTTGGCTCTCCAAAATGCTGATCTGAGTTTGCTTTCAGAGGCGTTGCTGACCACCAAGAACCTTGCATCGGGAAACCGGTTAATTGGCGCTTATGAACAGTTAAAGATGAAAGCCGAAAGCCGGAAATTACAAACCATCATGGAGGGGGCCGGTTTTGAAGGCGTTAAGCGGGTTAACCCATTTGACCATGCTCCGATAATTGTAGGTGCTAGTCGAGGAGAATCTCCAGGCGCAGTTCGTGTGCGGATTTTGTGGCAGGAGATGAGACAGGACGTCATTGAAGTGTTTGATGACTTCCCACCCCGTTTTGACTTCTTTGAACGCTCAATCGAAGAGATACATGCGATGATGAGCAGTCTCTACGTGAGTGATGCCTACAACTCGTTATCTATTGAAGGTTATAAGGTTACGCCAGAGTTAATTGAGCGTTTATCTCATGGTGACTGGTCGCCAGATACAATTCAAAGGGATAAGGAGCAAAAGGACGCACTGGCTGCCAGAGGTTATTATGATGCGTTTAATAAGGTTAAGGAGCTGCTACGTGAGGCTCATGGGGATAGAGAGAGCCTGGACATCCGCTATCTGGTCGATGTTGGCTTGACTGACTGGTTCACGGCATTGTTTAACCCCTGTGTGGATGCTGGAATTATCAACAGATTGGATTTAGCAGGATTCCGCAAAGGACCGATCTATATCCGTACTTCAATGCATGTACCGCCAGCCAGTGAGCAGCTGATGGACTGTATGGAAGCACTGAAAGAGTTGATCGCGAATGAAGAGTATTTTGTGGTAAAGGCTATCTTGGGCCATCTTTTTCTGGGTTATATTCACCCGTTCCCTGATGGTAATGGCCGTACTGCCAGATTCTTAATGAATTTCTTGCTGGTAATCGGTGGATACCCCTGGACGGTGATTAAGCTTAAAAATAGAACTCAGTATCTATCGGCATTGGAATCGGCCTCGGTAGGAAAGAATGCAAAGCCATTTGCGGAATTCGTGAAGCAATCTATGCAAGAGGTAGCCGGGTAACTAGCAAAAATAATGTATTAGACGGCGGAGAGAAAGGAAGTTTAAAAAAATTCTAAGCCTCTGGCGATTTTTCATAAGTGGAGATAGTGAAATCAAATTGGATAACGATTTTCCTTTATTCATATTTGTCTCGATTATGTTATTACATGTTGAAAAATGCTTTTTTACGTGTTTGACTTAATTAACTGGTTATTTTTGAATGATATTTATTCATTAATAAACAGATACTTATGGCATTGGATGCGAAAATTTTAATTAACGATATAAACATTGATGAAATATTTAAATGCCAATTTAAGTTAATGTGACTTTATACACTAGGTGAATAAAAGTAATTAATACGGATGTGATATAACAGATGTTTTTTTACTGTTTTGGCATAAAGTGCTGGTCACATAACACAGGCTTATTCATAATAATTTCTGATGTAAACGAATTTTAGTGGAAATGTTATCTGCCAGTTTTTGCATCTTATCGTTGAGATCAGGCAGGTAAACGAATAATTTTTTATGCAGGAATAGGTTTTTATGCAAGGTAAATTGGTTTTATCTTCAATTTGTTTGGCTTCAGCAATATTAACCGGATGTGCAACTGAATCTTCCAATACCGTTCAGGTACAGAAAGTTAATTCTTATAACACGGTATATCAAGGCGTTCGTAGCCCAATAGCTATTGGTAAGTTTGAAAATCGTTCCAGTTATCAAAACGGGATTTTTTCTGATGGCGTTGATCGTCTGGGTAATCAATCTAAAACGATTTTAATCACGCATTTACAGCAGACCGGACGCTTTACGGTTCTGGAACGTACCAATATGGCGGAATTGAGAGCTGAAGCGGGCTTACAAGGCAAGTCGCAGAAGCTGAAAGGGGCTAACTACGTTATTACCGGCGATGTGACTGAATTTGGCCGCAAAGAAGTTGGTGATCATCAGTTATGGGGCCTGCTCGGACGGGGTAAATCCCAAGTGGCTTATTCAAAAGTCATGCTGAATGTGGTTAATGTGGAAACTTCCGAAGTAGTTTTCTCTGTAGCGGGTGCAGGTGAATATAAATTATCCAACCGTGAAATTATCGGTTTCGGTGGTACTGCCAGCTATGATTCTACGCTAAATGGTAAAGTGCTGGATCTGGCAATTCGTGAAGCGGTGAACCGCTTGGTTGAAAGTATTGAAACCGGTGCATGGAAGCCATCTAACTAAGAAATATAGGGATATATTCTCATGGTATTAATGAAAAAAGCGGGCTTATTACTGGCAGCGACGGTCCTGGCGGGTTGTGTCAATCAACCAAAAACGATTTATGAGTGGGGTCAATACGAACCTACAATTTATCAGTATTATCAGCAGGATAAGATGGGATTTGAGGAGCAGCTCCAGGCTTTGCAGCAAGTGATTGAAAAAGCAAAAGCGAAAGCTAAACCTGTACCACCTGGGTTGCATGCGCAGATGGGGCTGCTCTATAGCAAGACCGGTCGTGTTTCGGACGCGTTTCATCAGTTTGAAGCAGAGAAAAAATTGTTTCCTGAATCAGCGCCGTTTATGGACTTCTTATTAAGTAAAAATAAAGGACCTATGCAATGAACCGTATTCTTGTGGCGTTAAGTTTATTGGCTGCATTTGTGCTAACAGGGTGTAGTAAATCTGTCCCTTATGATTACACTGCATTTAAAGAGAGCAAACCAAAATCCATTCTGGTGTTGCCGGCGGTAAATAAATCTCTGGAAGTTAAGGCAGGACACAGCCTGATTTCTCAAGTGACTTATCCACTGGCAGAATCTGGCTACTATGTTTTACCGGTTGCTGTTGTGGAAGAAACATTGCAGCAAAATGGCGTGACAGTGGGGCAGGATGCTCAAAATATCAGTTATAAAAAACTGCATGAAATTTTTGGTGCAGATTCAGCGCTCTATCTGGATATTGAAGAATACGGTACGCAATATCAGATTATTAACAGTGATACCCGGGTAACCGCTTCAGCCAGGTTGGTGGACCTGCGTAGTGGCAAGCAACTGTGGAGTGGCCGGGCTGTCGCTTCATCGACTGAAAATCAAAACAATTCAAATAGTAGTCTTGTTGGAATATTAGTGTCAGCGGTAATTTCACAAATCGCGAATACCATTACAGATAAAGGTCATGAAATTGCGGGTATTACAAGTTATCGCCTACTGACAGCGGGTGGTAACCGAGGTCTACTCTATGGACCACATTCTGAACATTACGGTAAAGAAAAGCATTTAACCGCTAATTAAATGTATGAATGGTGATAATGAGCAGTTAGCAACATCCTGCTTCTTATCACCATTATTTTTTTATTGTTTTTTGATGATTAGTGATTATTGATTAAATATCTAATCGTTTGGTTTGCCATTTCTTAGATTTCCAACGCCATGTATTAATGAGCCCACGGAGCCATTCATCACAGAAGAAACCGATCCAAATACCTAAAATACCCATTTCCATCTTGATCCCAAGAAAATATCCCACCGGAATAGCAACACACCACATAAAGAACATGGCAGTATATAACGGGAAACGGGCATCACCGGATGCGCGCAATGCGTTCACCATAACGATATTTGCAGTACGGATAGGTTCCATAAATACAGACAGTAAGAATAATGGCAATAAAAGTTTGATAATGGATTTGTCTTGCGTTAGAAAATGCAAGATCGGTATTCTGAACAGCCAGAAAGCGGTGACAACACCAACGGTCACGATACAGCCAATTTTCAGGCTGTTGAAGCCACGAATATAAGCGTCTTCAAACCGTTTGGCACCGACCAGATGGCCGACCATGATTTCATTACCAATGCTGATGGAGATACCAAACAACATAACAAACAGCGATAGCTGGAAGTAGAGCGTTTGGGCTGCCAGTGCGGTTTCACCCATCAAGCCAATAAAGGCTATGGCAGCCATATATTGTAAGATCCACACTACGTTTTCCCCCGCAGCGGGTAAACCGATATGTAAGATTTTGCCCAACATACCCTTTGACCAGAGCAGGAAACCCGACAGCGTAAATTTAATCCGCAGGCCGTAACTGAGCAGACAGAATAACAGGATTACAGCAACAATCCGGCCAAAAACCGTAGACCAGGCGACACCTTCCAGACCATATTTAGGCAACCCGAAGAAGCCATACAGGACAATCATATTACCCAGTATAGTCAGCAAGTTAGCAATTAACGTGACATACATTGCTGCTTTGGATTTCCCATAAACGCGCAGACAAGCTGCCAGAATAATCGAGATCGCTTCAGGGATCAGACAAATACCCAGAATGTGCAGATAGCTAAAACCATCTTTCATTAGATGCTCTGGCATGTTCATGATATGCAAGATCTTATAGCCGAAGAAGATAGTAATCAGTGCACAACTGAACCCAAGTAAAAAGTTAAATGCAATAGAAATATGGATCGCCTGACTTGCTTTATCTCGTTTGCCGGCACCAATGTACTGAGCAATAACGACACTGCAACCGACGCTGATAAAATTGAAGATAGTGATAAACAGGTCAAATACTTGATTACCGACTGCCATAGCGGCTAGGTAAGAAGTAGAAACATGGCTCACCATGTAGGTGTTAATTAATAAAGTGACCAGATGGAGAAGAATATCAATAAAAATCGGCCAGCTTAATGAAAAGAGCGAACGCTCAGTAACATCGGTTTGATGCATTTGAAAAACCTGCTGATTGAAAAAGGTAAAATTAATTGTTTCTTGAGATGCGGCGTACTCAGAAAATATTCATCTATTCTACATGGTTTATTCAATGGTTAACAGTGAGGGAATAAAGATAATGTGTTTGTAGCCATAAAACAGTTTGCTGATGTGTATACTTATGATTGAGATACCGCCACTATTTACTTGCAAGGAGATTTAAGTCAGATGATAGTTGAATATTTAGTTCCATATTATAGTGTTAAATACTTAAATGAATGTCTCAATTAATAGAGAAGTCGAATTTTTTCATTATAAAATATCATTTATATAATTTTTTTAATCAATTTATAATGTTTGGGGATATGTATGTCAGATGGATTTATTCAATCTGCGATTGAATTATTATCTTGTTATCTCTTTTGATGTTGTTATGTTTGACCGTTTTATTAAATTTTATTCGAATGGTATTTAAGGGTGTTTTTTTAAACTAAGTCAATCCTAAAATCAGCGTAATTGTTGCGGCCAGTTCGATTATCTTTGATGATAAAGAAGGGTAAATAAAAAATACCTAATAGGATAGGCAGTAAGTTTCAGATATATTTTAAAAAAGCTATAAAGCGATTTATTATTTCTGTATTGAAGTCATAAGGAGATATATTTCGATTATTAATATCTTGTTTTTAATATTAAATGGGAATAGCTTATTTAATAAGATTATGTTAGATGAAAAACTATTTACCATCATGATGATTGGCATTTGTAATTATTAGGATAATTTAAAGAGTTAAGTGTTAGATAACTAATTATAAATTATCATGTTTTTTTGAAAAGAAACTATCATGACTTAATATTTTTTCTAGAGTTTAAGAAAAATTCTTGACTTTAATTATTTTTATATTATTAATTTATTTGTTAGCTAATTGTAATTAAATGGTTAACTCTGGGAAACATAACGTAATAATCTAATTGAGGTATATACCATGAATCAAGAAATGTCTTTCGTAGAACTCGAAGAACGTATCTCTTCTATCAGTGAAGAAAAAGCTATGTACACTGAAGAAGAATCTATTGAACTTGAATAAGAACTAGACAAAAGCCGCCGTTAGGCGGCTTTTGTGGGAAATGAATATGAGAATTACTAAGCCGTTAATTAAGCGCTCTCATCACATCATCCTTTCCGATGATGGTGATATTTGTATTGGTGAAATACCTAAAAAATCTCGAATAATTAAAAATCCGCCAGAATGGGTGAAAGTTGTTTTATCTAAACTTGATGGTTTTCATACGATCCCAAGAATAATAAAAGAAATTTCACATATGGGGTATGAAATAAATGAGAATGAAATCGTTAATTTTATTGAAAAATTAAATTCATTTGGGCTTGTGGAAGATAATGCAATATTTTCCGATGTCCTTACATCTCAAGAAATTGAATTATACGATAGGCAACTTCTTCAATATTCTTTAATAGATAACGAAAATATAAATTCGATAAAATATCAAGAAAAATTAAAAAAAAGCAGAGTTTTAGTTCTTGGTATGGGAGGATGGGGAACGTGGTGTTCATTACAATTGGCATTAGCAGGTGTGGGAACATTAAGAATTGTTGATGGTGATGATGTTGAATTATCTAACCTGAACAGGCAAGTTCTTTATACTTTTGATGATATTGGAAAAAATAAAGTCGATGCTGCTGAGGAAGGGATAAAAAGGCACAATAAATACACGAATGTAGAAAAATATTTTGAGTTTGCTACAACAGATGAAAATAGACTTAAAGAGATGTTGGATGGTGTTGATTTGGTCTTACTTGCATGGGCCAGCCTGGGTTATTTCAGGAAAAATACGGTTGAAGGAATAGTTCATGAATTGGCTTGTAATAAAAATATACCCGTCATAGAACTGGGAGGTGATCCTTTCGAAATATCCGTTGGGCCAATTTATTTAAATAATGGGCAAGAGAAGACTTATTTTGATGCCAAGAAAAGCATTAAAAAGCAATTTTATAGTGAAAATAGTGATGTAAAGAAATTCCAGGAGGCGAGGATGAAACAACAATTCTTAGACGGTAACAGAAAGGTTAATGCGTGGCAAAGTGCACCATCATTAGCTGCAATGTCTGGGTTGGTTGCTGATCAGGTAGTAAAAATAATCACGGGATATGACGAACCTGCTCTTGTCGGTAAAAAGCTTTATATCTCGCTTAGAGATTTTAAAACCAGAGAGGAGCACATATTTGATGAAAATTAAAGATCTGCACTCAGCATTTAAGAATAAAGGCTATGTGAGTTTTCTAATAGATGAATTTTTTCCTGAGTTTGCTTTTTTTTCAGATAATTTTAATTCAATTAGTGACAGTGAGTGGTCTTATATTATAAAGAATAGGTATGGAGAGTATGATTTTTATTTGAGTGAGAATAGTATAGAGGAAATTGAAAGGGAAAAATCAATTTCAATTGAAGATTATAACAATGGTATTTTTTCATTCTCTTTCAGGCGACTTCCTGATAATGACAGGAGTGAAAGAATAACCTATTTTTCTGAGATAAAAAACATAGTAGATAGCGAAAAATTTAAGTCATTTCTTACATCAATAACAGGCAGAGAGATAAAGAAAATGGCTTTATTATATTTAAACAGATTTGATAAAGGAGATTTTTTAACGACGCATTGTGACCCGGGAGAAAGTTTTGGCATAGTAATAAATTTGACTGATAATTGGAATCCAAACCATGGAGGATTAACGGTTATTCTGGATAATGAGCGTAAATTTATCACGGATACGTTAGTTCCATATAATTTGACGACATTGATTTTCGATACCAGTGAAAAGGAAATACCTCATTTTGTATCTATGGTGACCGCTGAGAGTAAAAAAAGGAGAATGGCTTTGGTGGTTAGATATGACTAGAAATAAAAAAGTACTTTCTTCCGCAATCCTAATAGCAATGTTATGGGGAGGCGGATTCCCTATTTCAAAAATAGCTATTGAGCAAATTGGGGTATGGCCTTTTCGTTTTTACTCAACGATTACATCCGTATTAATATTAATCTTTCTGGTTTTGATTTTATATAAAAATAAACCGAGTTTTTATGATCTGTTATTTTGTATACCACTGGGTATTTTAAATGTTTTCTTGGTGCCTGTTTTAAATAACATATCACTAAAATATACAGATTCTGTGAAAGCATCTGTGCTTATATACACAATGCCTGCTATTACCTCTTTTCTGACAATGATAAGTAGCAAAAGGATCAGTTTTAGATCAATTACTGTGTCTATACTTTGTATATCCGGAGTTTTGATATTCATATCCTTAAAAGAAATAAGCTTTGGTGAGTGTGTCATATTAGTCAGTGCCTTCGTATGGGCATTAGGAACCTTTTTATCAGAAAAAATACCTACTCAGTTAGATATATTTTCCAAGGTTTTATATCAAAATATTGTTTCATTTTTATTAATGATAATTATAACGCCATTTTTATCTACAAACCTTAATATATTTAACTTTAATGGTGAGTTTTTTCAGGCAGTTACCCATATTTTTATACCTATTCTATATATGGGGATAGCGAGTGGTGTTCTTGTCTATATTTTATGGTTTTACATGATAGAACGTGGTGGAGCAGAGTTAACCGCTTATTCTGCACTTATATCGCCTATATTTAGTGTGTTGATATCTTATTATTTTCTAAATGAATCAATAACTAGCAATATGTTTATTGGCATGTTGTTTATATTTTCCAGTGTCATAATAGCATTTATAGGGAGAAAGAAATGAAGGAATTGTCTGATATAAAAGAATACTATCGTTCAATATATAATATCGAACATTTGATGGATATATGTTATTGGGATCAAACTACTATGATGCCTGAGAATAGCTTCTTAGCAAGGGCAGAAGCGCTTTCAGAGGCAGAATTAATTATTCATGAAAAAAAGACATCACAAGCTATTTTTGATGCCGTAGAAAAATCACTCTTAGATAATAGTCTGGATAATATCACAATAATGGCTCTTCTCTCGGCTAAAAAAGAAATTGAACAAAAACGACTACTTCCTATTTCATTAGTAAAGGAGATAAAGAAGGTTACCTGTCAGTGTGAATATTCATGGGTTAAAAATAAAGAAATAAATAATTGGCAGGGGTTTTCAAAAGATTTGACACAATTAGTTGAATTAGTAAGAGAGAAAGCCAATATTTTATCTGAAGCTTCAGGTGTCAGCCCCTATGAATCATTATTGAATGAGTATGAGCCAATGATGAAGACGGATATGTTAGATAATCTTTTTGAAGAGATTCAGATATGGCTACCTGGTTTAACAGAACGGTTTAAATCAAACTCATTAAATAGGAATATAAATCAGAAAATTCCAATTAGAACGCAAATAAAGATAAATAAAGAGATGCTTTCTGAACTAGGATTTGATTTTTCCAGAGGGAGATTAGATGTCAGCGCTCATCCTTTTTGTGGTGGAACCAGAGATGATATAAGAATCACGAATAGATATTCAGATTCTAATTTTATGGGTGGAATCTATGCTTCTTTACATGAATTTGGACATTCTTTATATGAAAGGAATCTTCCTAATGAATTTTTAGGCATGCCTGTATCTTATCCTTGTTCTATTGGAATACATGAAAGTCAGAGTTTATTCTTTGAAATGTGTTATGGTTATTCTGATTCTTTTATTAATTATTTATCAAAAAAAACAGTGAAATACGGACTAAATATATCAGCTGGCAGTATAAGAAAACACTTGCTGAAATTAAAACCTAATGAAACCAGGATAAATACAGATGAAATACATTACTTGCAGCATATTTATCTGCGTTATTTAATTGAGAAAGATTTGATTAATAAAAATATAGCGGTTAATGATATACCTGAATTATGGGATGAACTTTCTCTTAAATTATTAGGTATAAGTTCAGGGAAAGATCATAAAAATGGATGTATGCAGGATATCCATTGGGCAGCCGGTTTTTTTGGTTATTTCCCATGCTATATGCTCGGTTATATATATGCATCACAGATACATAAAAAAATAGGTAATTTAAACTATGAAGAGACTCTTCTTTGGCTAAGAAAAAATATTTGGTTAAAAGGCGCCTTTTTTTCACCTGTTGATATCATCGAATCTGGCACAGAAGATAAAATAATTACATTATACGCAAGAGACATGATTATCGCTAAATATGAAAATATTTAATAAGAAAATGTAGAGTTGATAACAGGACGGCAGGATTTTATTGAAATGACAGAAAATAGAGCGAATATTAATGCTTTGGTTCTGTCATTAAATGGTAGTCTGAACAGTTCGGCACTGAATCTATTTTGACCCTATGTTCTAACTTGGCTGTCGCCAATTCATTCCCTGGTGTCACTCTTGGGGTATTTGATTATTTGGCTGATTGTTTGTAATCCGATGATACTAAATTGGGTTGTTTTAACAAAACTGCGGAATTCTCCCCCTAAATTCTCATTGAGAACGAAGCGAAATATTATATATTGGAAAAAGTGAGGAGATTATCCGGTATAACAGAATATTATGTTCAATATGTCATTATATTTTCTATAAATTGACTGAATCGTAGCAGATAGCCATCAGGATCTTGCACCAAAAATTCTCGTTGGCATGCAATTACTTCATTAATATAATAATGATTATC
This sequence comes from Photorhabdus cinerea, assembly GCF_011189575.1. Classification (GTDB taxonomy): domain Bacteria; phylum Pseudomonadota; class Gammaproteobacteria; order Enterobacterales; family Enterobacteriaceae; genus Photorhabdus; species Photorhabdus cinerea. The sequence goes on along the minus strand of NZ_PUJW01000010.1, from coordinate 17,365 downwards.
TTTAACTTCTCGGTATAGTTTTATCGAATTAGCTTTTAAGCTGTTCAATAAAGGAGTCAAATCATCGACTTCAATCTGAAAATTCACACCTCTTCCTAGGGGATAATTTAATGGGGCTATGTTCCAGCCATCATCATGTAGTGCTTCAAGCATGAGTTGTGCTTCGCCTAATTCTAAATATGCAAAGTTTGGTTTATCTCGACGAATAAGTAACTGGAAGCTGAGAATTCTTTGGTAAAAATCCAGAGATAGAGAAAAATTAGTAACGGTAAGTTCTGGAACCATACGATTCCAATAAGGTTCGTTTTGAGCCATACGCTATTCCTAAGTTTTGATTCTGTTGTTTGGTGTATTGAATGCCACTATCCATATCTTATCAAGTTTTAATTGCCCGTATATCCATAAAAAAACTCCTGCGGTGGGGGCCGCAGGAGCCTGGTGTTGACGGAAATATGCTCCGAAAGGAAGAAAACAAAGCAGGTATATTTATGTTTTAATTTAGTTTGTTAACTTCCAACATGTTACGGCTCAGTTATTAACAGGAAGTTCTTGTGGCTTCCCTTTGGAACACGAATATTTGGTTACTTTTACTCTTTTAGTGCGATTACTCGACAGACGTACCGTAGAAGTCGCGGCTAATAGAACAATAGCATCAGAATGCCCTATTTGGGCAACTTTTTGCCTAGTCATTAATTAGTTGTACATAATCTTTCAGTGTCAATACTGCTTCTGTACTGGCATTATCGCCAGTGTTCTGGTTCATTAAGTTTTCCTCCTGTTTTGATTTTGAACTTTCTATACAACTGAATTCATCATTTGCTGATATTCGCTGATCACTTGTTGGCAAAATTCAGATGAATTCACGTGATGAGAACTTTTAATCAGTTGTCTATTTTCCATTTCTATAAATGTAGACTCAAAAGCGTTGATGAATGCTTGAGTCGCTTCAGGGTTCCAGAATGGTCCATTTTCAATATCCAGAGCAGAAAAACCACCTTCAGGAATAATAAATTTCACTTTTCCTTCGCACTGATTAAGTTTTTCAGCAATCCAAATCCCCATTTGATAATTCTCTTCTGGTGTGGTGCGCATTAATGTTACATGGGGATTATGGCGGTAAAATTGCCTGTTTTTATAGTGTCCCGGAATAGTATTCGGATGGCCGAAATTCACCATATCCAACGCCCCGCAAGAACCAATATAAGGTGTTTTTGTGCGGGCTATTGCACTCAAACGGTCAACATCACAGGCCAGAATACCGCCAAATAAATAGTCACAGACTTCAGTTGTGGTTATATCAAGCAGACTGTTAAGCAAGCGACTTTCGGCCAGTTTTTCCATGGTTTTGCCACCGCTGCCGGTTGCATGGAAAACCAAACAGTCATATTGCTGTTCCAGCTCTTTGGTCAGCAACTGTATACAAGGTGTTGTCACACCAAACATTGTCAGGCCAATAGCAGGCTTATCTTCGATATTGCACTCTTCATGAAAATAAACTGCGCCAGCAATTTGGTTGGCCGCATTCTTTAATACCTGACGAGAGATGCGGTTAAGGCCAGATACATCAGTGACTGAATACAGCATAGCGATATCACTAACTCCAACATACCCAGAAACATTACCGGAAGCCATGGTAGAAACCATAAGTTTTGGTATACCTACAGGTAAAGACTGCATGGCGGGTGTGATCAGTGCTGTCCCGCCAGAACCCCCTAGCCCCAGAATAGCTAAAATATCAGTTTGTCTTGATAAAAAAGTTTTAAAGGCGATTGCCATTGCGGAAATTGCTTTACCCCGATCACCACAGAAAACGGCTTCTTTGCCTTGTGGATGATGCTCTGCTACTGTTAGTGAAGTAATATCCGCACCTCTTTCCAGTGGGCTAGGTTTAGTAGTCAAGTCCACAGTGCGAACGGCAAGGCCAGTTTTTTCTATCAGATCCCTGACGTAGAGGATTTCTGCACTCTTGGTATCAAAAATGGTGGTAATATAAACATAGCCCTGGTTATTTTTCATTATAATTATGAATGCTTCCCCTAGTGCTGACTACTAACTTATGGATAGATTATAGTCAATATGAGACTTGAGTATCACTGTTATATCATCAAATTGAGACTATCATCTCATTTTATTTGTAAATAAATTGAATCAATTTGGGCGTTTTGTAGGTAATTAAGTAGAGTGATGATGTCGAAAAAATATTTTAACCATACGCTTATATAGAGAATCTTATTGTGAAAGAGTTGTGGCAATGATGGACTCGAATACTAAACCTCATTTTACTGGTACTCGGAAAAAAACTTATACATTGCTGATAAATGCTGCATTGGAACTTTTTGAGCAGAGAGCGATACCTTCAGTTTCCGAATTGGCAATATATACAGGGGTTTCCAGAGCAACGGCATACCGCTATTTTCCGACGCAAAGCGATTTAATTGATGCAATCGTTAGTGCTAGCCTTGGGCCGATCCTCACCTGGAAGCCTTCCAGTGAAAATACTGAGGAGCGGATTATTGAATTATTGGATTTTGCCTATCCCCGGATGTTCCAACATGAAGGTGCATTGAGAGCTGCTCTTTTAGTTTCATTACAGCAATGGGCTCAGGGGCGTTCATCTGAGGATAAACAGGAAAAGAAACTGGTTCGTGGGCACCGTAAAGAGATCCTTTCGATGGTTGTTGAACCATTAAAAGGGCATTTTCCACCGGACACTCTGGAAAACGTCATTCGTTCTTTTTCCCTGATTTATGGTTCCGAAGTTTTTTTAGTGATGAAAGATATCTGGCATATGGATGATGCAAAAGTTATTGAAATCACTAAATGGATGGCAAAAGCCATTATTAATCAGGCGCACAGAGACTCTGAATTATAGTTATTCATGATAAATCGTTGAGTAACAACGCCTTATTATTGACGAATTATTTTATAGTGGATATTTTGTCTATAATTTCATTTAACTGATGGTGATTCCTATGCAAAATATCCCTGTATACGATGATGTGGTTGCCGCCGCCAGGCGTATAGAAAACTATGTTTACCGTACTCCAGTCCTGACTTCCCGTACTGCGGATGAAATGACAGGAGCCAGGTTATTTTTTAAATGTGAAAACTACCAGCGAATGGGGGCGTTTAAATTTCGTGGTGCTTTTAATGCGTTATCAGCCCGTATATTGAATATTCCAGCCACAATCATCATGCCGCACGATGCACCAGCCGCTAAGGTGGATGCGACTAAAGGCTATGGTGGTAAAGTGATTTTTTATGATCGTTATGTGAATGATCGTGAACAGATTGGCCGTGAATTATCAGAAAATCAGGGGCTGACCCTAATTCCTCCTTATGATCATCCGCATATTATTGCCGGGCAAGGAACTGCAGCAAAAGAGTTGTTTGAAGAAGTTGGTGAGCTGGATGCGTTGTTTGTCTGTCTCGGTGGTGGTGGTTTGCTTTCAGGGAGTGCACTTGCTGCCCGTTATTTATCTCCCGGATGTAAAATTTATGGTGTAGAGCCGGAAGCGGGTAATGATGCCCAGCAGTCATTTCGTCAGGGGAAAATTATTCATATTGATACACCTAAAACGATTGCTGATGGTGCGCAAACTCAGCATATTGGACAATATACTTACGAAATTATCCGAAAAAATATTGATGATATTTTCACTGTTTCTGATGAGGAGTTGGTGGAGACAATGCGTTTTTATGCAGAAAGAATGAAGATGATTGTTGAGCCAACAGGGTGCTTGAGTTTTGCTGCTGTACGTCAAATAAGTCAGCAATTGCAAGGGCAAAACATTGGGATCATTGTTAGTGGAGGGAATGTGGATATTGCACATTATTGCGCTTTATTGGCAAGATAATCTCAGACGCGATAAAAGTTTCATATTTTGATATTTCCGTGAAAAAAAATTTTATTATTCAATCGTACAGAATGTAGGCCCAATAAAGGAGGTTATCATTTAATATTGTGCGTTAGCGTTTCCGGCTTGCCTAATTCTTTCTACTTTTTGAAGTTTGGCTTGTTATTTTTGTCTTGTGATGTCTTTATGGCTTTCAATACACTGTCAGGATTCTATTCTGGATATACCCAATAGATTTCAAATTGCAGCGCGGCGGCAAATGAACGCATCCCCAGGAGCATAGATAACGATGTGGCTGGGGTAAGTGAAAGCAGCCAACAAAGCAGCAACTTGAAAGATGAAGAGTATAAAAATATTTAATGAATATTGAATATTTTCTTTGTTATTAAAGATAAAAATTCACTTTCAGTCACCTCATTGCATTACTTTCCATAGCTTATTTATTTCACCTATGCAAATCTATTAGCATTTTTGGTGAAAAGGATTTAGTACAAACATGTTAATCAAAATAATTTATAAAGAAAGGGAGAAAAAATATAAAAAAATTATGAGTACTGCTTGACCAGAAACAACAATTACATTAATTTTGTTTTTTCCTAAAAAGGGCATTATTAAACTTCATCACTTGTTACTCTGGTGGCAGTGGAAGGAGTTTAGAGTGAATTTAACTGATAGTTATAGTTGATTAAATTAATTAACTAACGTTAATTGTTTGCTTTTTAAAAGTAATATATAAGGTTAGTGGCTTACACAAAAAACAGAATAATTTAACATCTTAAATAGTTTTTCTATCAGGATTATTAGTGGTTTCCTGTCAACCTGGCAGCACTACCGTATTTATCACCATTAACCCTAAATAAGCATCATGTTATGAAAGAGGTAATCGTAAGTGAAATGGTATGTCGAGGAAGCATTCAAAATTAATCAGGCTATACCGTCTGGAGAATCAATCAATATTGAAGCTGGTTTTGGACCAACAGGACTTCCACATATAGGCACCCTTTGTGAAATTCTTCGGGCCAATCTTATACAAACTGAATTGGAGAAAGCCGGCAGAACAGTTAACTTTTATCTCGTTTCAGATGATTTGGACCCTTTTAGAAAAATTCCTTTGAATGTTCCAAATCCTGAAAAATTAACTCCCTATTTAGGCCGACCGGTAAGCCAGGTGCCAGATCCTTTCGGGAACTTCCAGTCATTTTCTGAAATGGCTGAATACCAATTAATGAAGCTTGCCGCAGAATATGAAATAGATTGTCAACTGGTAAGAAACTCGTTAGCTTATCGAAATGGAGATTACAATGATGAAATTAAATTGTTTCTCCAACATTTTCCGGTGATAAATCAGATATGCAAGGAGTCTACAGGGTCTTTAAGACAAAGAACATATAGTATGATAATGCCCATTTCTGAAAAGACTGGGGCAGTACTTGAGCATATTGTTGTGACAGGAGTAAACTCAGAATCTGGCGAAATTACCTATTACATACCGGGTGATGAAGTTGTTAATAAACCCGGTTATGAATACGGAGTAGAAATTCGGGAACTCTATAAAAATGAAATATTGGATCAAGAGCAAACTATTTCAGTACTGAATGGTAAGTCTAAACTACAGTGGAAAGCAGACTGGGGGATGCGCATTCTTTCCAGAAATATTCATTTTGAAATGCATGGTGAAGATCTGCTAGCCTCTGCATCCATTGTTCGTGAGATCGCGGCTGCATTAGACAGACCGGGTCCACGTTTTTACAAGTATGGGCTTTTTCTTGATGTTTCAGGTAAAAAAATATCAAAATCAAAAGGGAATGGCTTTTCTCTGGATGATGTTCGTAATCTGCTTACACGGGATGCAATCCGAATTTACTTATCAAAAGAGCCACAGAAATCTTATAAATTTTATGTAGAACAGGCGCCACTCTTAAATGATCAAGTGAATATTGCGAAAAAAGACAGGAAAAGATTGTCTTTTTCGAAGATAGCAAGAATATTATGCGCATCAAAACCGGCGAGTAAGTTCGCAGCTGGAAATTTCCTGAATCTATATAAAAAACAGGGAGAGTCGATTTCAGATCAGGAATTAGAAATAAGTTATAACTATTACATAAGGACGCGTAGCAATACAAATGAAGGGTTAAGAAATATTAAAGAGGAAAAATATTTTTCAGCCATTTCTGACTTGATAAGCTCCGGAGAAATATCATCTAAAGAACAACTTTTCCGGCTTATAACTAAGATGTATGAAGAATATTTTCCGGATAATGAATTATCTCAAATATGGTCGCTGCTTTATAGAGGGTTATTTGGCGATATAGAAGGCCCACGAATTAAAACATGGTTAGATTTAAATTGTATGGAGAATATTTTAACTCATTTTGAAAATCCATATAAAAATATAGTGACTAGTAAAAATAATATGGCTCAGAAAGATATGTTAATAAAAGATATAATCGAGGAGAGTCAAATACATATGACTAAGTTATACGGTAATATTGATTTCAGCGAAATCAAAAAAAAATGTGACGAACTTTCCTCTGCTTTACAGAAGAATTGTGAAGCTTTGGTGAATGCGCTCTCCGGTTATCAGTGTAAAAACGTGACCGAGGATGAAATTCTTCGCTCAGTAGATGTCTTAAGTAATATTGAGAAAAACAGTAAATATTTCCAAAAGAAAATTTATGGTGTTACATCGTTTCTTCCTCTTAACCAACCTATTTACGCATCTGTGTGCTTTGGTTTTATACCCTCGCTGATGGCAGAAAACGTATGTATACGCCCGCCTACAGCAATGCATATGCATTATAAGAAATTTGCGGAGATTCTTAATTTATCTGAGTTTTCTCCAGCATTATCTATTTCTTATGAAGACAAAGAGTTATTTTTAAGTCAGCGAGTAAAAATAACGGATGCTGTAATCTTTACAGGTACACCAGAGAATGCCATCAAAGTACGTAAGCATTTTAGGAAAAACACATTATTTATCCTTAATGGCGCTGGCCATAACCCTCTGATTATCTCAAGAGATGCAGACATTGATCTGGCAGTTGAAAGTGCGAAGCGAGTTGTTCTTTATAATCAAGGGCAGGATTGTGCTGGTCCAAACACCATATTAGTGCACAATGATATATACGATCTATTCAGGGAACGATTAGTCTCTGATTTGAAAAATATTGAAGATAAAGTTGGACCTTATAGCAATTATAAAAATATAGTTGGTCCCAATAGCGATATTGATCACAGTGTAAAAATTGCATCGGTATTTAAAGATAACAGGCCATATTGTACATATGGAGGAGAAGTCAATCCTATAAATGGCATGATAAAACCCACTATTTTCGAGAAGGCGTTATCGTTAGGTGGCAATTATAAAGAGTTTTTTGCTCCTGTCTTTTTCTTACAAAGATATTATCATGATCAAGAATTGACTGATTATTTTTCTGATCCTTTGTATGCTGCTAATGCGATGTATATCTCTTTGTTTGGTACAAGTGACTATATTCATAATCAATTAAGTGAACGTTTTCATTTGCCAGATAGCATTCTTAATAATACTGACTTACATCGGGAAGAACACGGTTATCTTCCATATGGTGGCCAGGGACCGGCAGCGTCGTGCCTTTGGTATGAAGGAAATCGAATTAGTGGAAGTACATTGCCGCAGCGTGATATATATCAGTATTTGGTTGAACCTTATAACGGATAAAATAAATGCAAGCCAGCTTCAAAACGACAAAACCATATATAATATCAATTGTATTAGGTGCATCTCTCGTAGGATTAGCGATGGGATATACATTACCTATGGTCAGTTTGAAGCTGGCAGGTCAAGAGCATAATCCGGCTACGCTGGGTATTATGTCAGCGCTCCCTGCTATTTTCTTTTGAAGTCAGTGTTACAAACATCACATCTACTTGGCTTAAAGATCGCGCCAAGAATCATCAATAAAATTATTCCACCAATCACCCATTCCACGAGCTTCACTCCATTTTATTTAATCAGGTCTGCCAAGGTTAATAATACGATTAATACTAGCAAAGAAAATTATGAACACTGGTTCTTTAAGCCAAGCTAATACATCAACATCAATCCTGACTGATGCCTGTGTTTTTACCGGACGATAGAACCGTCCCCCGTGCAGCTTTCTTCCAGAAATCTTCATTCAGCCGTGCGATGTCACTATAATCAATATCATTATCAAGTTTGCTGGACAGTGCTTTAAGTTCAGATTCCTATTTTTCAGTCAGAGGCGGCAGTTCGCTTCGGTTGTATCTAACCATGTTCATAACGTTTCCTCTCATTACGTTCTGCTTTTCGTACATTTGATAATACGAATAACCTTCGTACCATCTTCAAACCGTGTCGTGTGAGCGATCAGAACAACCACACATTCTTTCACTGTTCCAATCGTCTGCCAGCGCATGCATAACTAGGCTCCCCATCCCAGGCCGCCGTATGGCGGCCTCCTGATCTAAAAGTCAGGATTTTTTGCAATTAAATTAACGGTTACTTTTCTCTGCCAAAATAAACATCCCAAATGGATGAATTTCCAGATAATAATTATCACCAACATTAGGTTGCAATTGGGTGGCATTGATTTGTAGTAGCAAAGTTTGATCTTGCCAGTCTACAGTCACTTCATATTGTGGCCCCATGTAAGCCACATGGCTGATGGTGCAGAGCTGGCTTGCATGTCCGTGATGACTTAGAGTCACAGCTTCTGGCCTGACGCCTACAGTTACGGCTTGCTGGTTACTGGTGAAGTTTTCTGGTCGTGGCAGGCGATAATGGAAAATTTCTACATAATCAGCGCCCAAAGTAGCAGGAAAGATATTGGCATCTCCCATGAAACTCGCCATAAACTCAGATGCTGGCTGGCGATATAGCGTTTGTGGTGCGCCAATTTGCATGATTTTGCCTTTATTCATCACCAACACGGTATCGGAGACCGCAAATGCTTCACTTTGATCATGAGTAACATATAGCGAGGTGATGTTAAATTGTTGCTGCAATTCGCGGATTTTCTCGCGCATATTGCGGCGTAAGTTAGCATCAAGGTTACTCAGTGGTTCATCGAAAAGCAGTACTTTGGGCTTAAGGATTAAGGCGCGAGCGAGGGCAATACGTTGTTGTTGTCCGCCGGAGATTTGATCGACATAACGATCTTCAAAACCACCCAGATCGACCAGTTCCAGAGCTTCCTTAACTCGCTCGCGTATCTCCGCTTTAGGTCTCCCCAGCATTTTTAAACCGTAGCCAATATTTTCTCCCAGCGACATATGCGGAAACAGGGCGTAGGACTGGAATACCATACAGATATCTCGTTGCTGAATAGAGCGATCTGTAACATCTTCACCATCAATGAAAATCTTGCCTTCGCTGGGTTTTTCCAGCCCGGCAACTAAACGTAATACGGTGGTTTTACCGCAACCAGATGGCCCCAACAGTGTGACCATATGTCCTTGTGGGATAGATAGATCCAGATTATCGATCACGGTGTTGCTACCGAACCGTTTAGTTACATTTTTCAGTTCGACAAAATTTTGGTGTGTCATGTCCTTACTCCGTGATTACTGTGCATTTTTGGCTTTAGAACGGGAAACCCGAGCTTCACCAATCAAATAGTCAAATAGGAAAATAATGGCCAGCATGACCACAATCAGGATAGAGCCATAAGCGATAGCAACCCCATATTCACCATCTTCCACCCGGTTCAGAATATAAGCGGTTGCTACACGGGTATCAGGTGTGACTAAGAATACAATAGCGCTGACGGTGGTAATGGCACGGACAAAGCTGTAAATCAGTGCAGACAGAATTGCTGGGCGCAGTAACGGCAACAAAATGTGGAAAATAGTTCTCATCGAGCCGGCTCGCAGGCTCAGCGAGGCTTCATCCAATGATTTGTCAATCTGTCCAAGACCGGCAATACCTGCGCGGATACCTACCGGTACGTTTCGCATAGTCATGGAGATGATGACAATAGCTGCGGTTCCGGTGAGATAAAAAGGTGAATCATTGAAGGCCAGAATGTAGGAAACCCCTGCAACTGTACCCGGTACGGCAAAGCACAGCATAGTGGTGAATTCGATAGTTTTCTTACCACGAAATTCCTGCCTCACGACAATATAAGCGATCAGCAGACCGAGGATCGCAGTGATGGGGGCGGCGATACCGGCGTAGAGTAGGGTATCCAGCAATGAAGGCCATGCGCCGTCATGCATCCCTTGACCGAACAGCTTGATAAAGTTGTCCAAAGTCAGGGTGTAATCCACTCCCCAGTTGACGGTGAAACTGCCGTAGAAGATGCTGCCGTATAACAGAATGTTGGATACAACCCAGATAAACAGGATGGTACAGACACCCCAAACCAGCGAATTTGGCAACGGTTGTACATCACCACGATAGGATTTGCCAGAAACCGTGACATAGGAGCGTTTACCAATCCACATATACTGGACGCAGAATATCAGCAGAGAGAAAACCAGAAGCGAAGCACCGAGAGTACTGGCAGCTTGATAGTCAAGTTGAGAGCCGGTGATATAGAAATAAATTTGAGTCGCCAGTACATCAAAACTACCACCCAGTACCAGTGGGTTACTGAAATCTGCCAGTGATTGAACAATCACAATTAGGAAAGCGTTCGCCAGTGCGGGTTTCAGCAGTGGTATGAATACATTAAAGAAAGTCTGATAACGATTGGCGCGCAGAGTATAGGAGGCTTCTTCCTGCGAGGGATGGATGGTTTTGATGGCACCATCAAGGATCATAAATGCCATTGGCGTAAAAGCCAGTACCTGGGCCAACCAGATACCGGTAAAACCATACAGCCAATTGGTGTTGGTCAGGCCGAACCAGGTTGCCATAAACTCAGTAATGTAACCGGAGCGGCCCATCATCAATGTGACGCCTAAACCGACAACAAATGGCGGTGTTACGATGGGCAAAATAGAGAATACCCGGCCAATAATGGCGGAGCGGCGGGCAATTCTGGAGGTGTAAATTGCCAGCACCAGACCGAAGAAAGTACAGCCTATAGCAACGGACACAGAGAGCAAAATAGAGTTAGTGATAACCTGAATAATATGTGGCTGCCCCAATATCGATATAAAAGCGAACGGAGCAAACTGACCGGCATCATCGGTAAACATCGGAATAAAAATGGCGATACTGGGATAAAGGATAAATACGCCGATCAGGGCAACAACGGTGACCAGTGAGCCAATGACAAAACTGTCCCCCCCTAGCCATTCAAGGCGAGTCAGGGCCAGAGTGATAATCGCGCCCAGTGAGATAAACAGGATAATTGTAGAGTAGCCTAGTCCACGTCCGATAAGGGCCGCACTGATAATGACCAACAAAGCACATAATAAGGCATAACCCGCATCAAAATAGTGGCGGTTACGCTGATTACAGTTTGCTGGTGTCAGTGGACGCAGTAGTAGTACTGATGGTAACAGGAACCACAGTAAGCTAAAGTTTAATCCGTTCCAGCCATAGGAGGAGAGAATTTCATCTTGAGTAGAATCGAAGAGGCCGTAGTCCAGGCTCCATGATGGTAAAAGGGCGAAAGACAACCACGCCAAGGCAATCCACCAGAACACAGCATCCCGCTTCTGTCTGATAGGCAAAATAAAAGTGTGAAACATAATTTCCCTCTTTTTTATTATTATCGTGAGATAGCAGCAGTAAGAATTTATCCCTGCAGGCGTTATTAATGTGGAAAAATCGAATAAGCCTGATGGATAGTTTCTAAGGGCGGAGTGATCCGCCCTTGATTGACCTTATTTAGCCATTTTCACTTCTGTCACCCATTTGGTGATTAGCTCTTTACGCACATCACTGGCGCCGAATTTGTCCATGTCGTAATTGATCAATTTTAGATCGGACAATTTAAGTGCCAAAGGAGAAGCTTTCGCTGTGGTATTGGTCAGGATTTGATAGGCTTTACCTTTCTTCCAGCTAAGTTCCTGTGCTTCTTTGGATAGTACCCAGTCAACGAACAGCTTAGCGTTGTCCATATTGCGGGCATTTTTGATGATGCTGACACCACCGATTTCATAACCTGTACTTTCACATGGTGCGATAAGTTTCAGTGGTGCGCCATTTTCGACTTCCAATGAGTAATCATGCAGGAAACCGATGCCAATGGTGGATTCACCCCGGGCTGCGTTCCGCGCCGGGGCGACACCGGATTTAGTGTACTGAGAGATGTTGGTGTTCAGTTTTTTCAAGTAATCAAATGCCTGATCTTTGCCCCATAACTGGACAAAAGTTGCCAGTGCGGTGTAAGCCGTGCCTGAGCTTTGAGGGTCAGCAATTTGAATTTCACCTTTATATATCGGTTTGGTCAGATCTTTCCAGCAGGTTGGGATCGGGATCTTTTTCTCTTTCAGGCGTTCGGTATTGACGCCATAGCCAAGAATACCGACGTAAACTGCGGAGGTGTAGTTGCCTTTACGTTTGGCGGGATCGCGAAACTGCGGCATGATTTGTGTCAGATTAGGGGATTTATAGGCGGCTAGCAGATCCATCTCACCCGCCTGAGAATGTGGGTCAAGCGTACCGCCATACCAAACGTCAGCCTGTGGATTACGCTTTTCTGCCTCAATTTTTGCCAGGGTGCTACCTGAACCATTGCGGACAAAAGTTGTTTTTACATTGTATTTTTCACCGAATGCTCTGGTTTCAGCTTCGCATAAGGCGTTAGTTGCACTGCAATAAACGATCAAACGGCCAGCGGCCTGAGCATTGCTGGTAAATGCAGCAATGACCAGACCCGCTGCGACGAGTGTAGAGAGAGGTTTCAGTTTCATTATTTTGTCCTTTTTATTCAGACCTTCTTATCATTGGAAAATGGCGATGTTATCCCTGCCATATGTTCCCTTTTACTAACGTCTGCCATTAACAGAGGCATTAATAGCAAACCCATCATGGCAGATGCGACGGTGAGCAGAGCAAATATTCCTGACCAACCGTAGTGTGCAACCACCTGGCTCAATGGCCAGCCTGCCATTGCAGCGCCCAAATAGGCGTACAATCCCAAATAACCAGTGACCGTGCCGGCGGCTTGTTTATGGCAATATTCTGTGGCTGCCAACCCAATCAGCATTTGCGGGCCAAAAACAAAAAAACCGATGCTGAAAAAACAGACTGCTAATAGTGCATAGTGATGAATGGGGGTTAGCCACAATGCGGTGACAGAGATAAATAGCCCCAGTGCGAATAGAAGAATCATTGGAGCGCGCTGACCACGGAACAGTAAATCCGATCCACAACCAGAGAAGAGCGCTCCTACCAAACCACCGAGTTCAAACAGTGAAAGTGTTGCATTGGCACTGAGCAGATTAGCGCCATGTGTTTCTGACAACCACAGATTCCCCCAGTCATTAATCGCCATTCTGATGAGGTAGACCAGAATGTAGGAGAACCCCAACAGCCAGATAGTTTTGTTAATTAGAATCGTATCCCGCAGTATCTGCATCATCGGCATGGGCGGCGATAGCTGTTCGTGCCGAAGTTCCAGTAAATCCTGTCGCCAGCGCCCTATACTGGGTAAACCTTGTTGCTGTGGTCTGTCACATAGCTGATAGCAGAGCCAGATACCCAGTAAAATACCGATAACTCCAGGCATCATCAAAGCAGCCTGCCAGCTGTAAGTTGTTGCCAGAAAAGCTGACAGCATCGGGATTGTAATGCCGACAATATTGATGGAGATATTCCAGCATCCCCACCAAAAACCTCGTTCATTGCGGGAGTACCAGTGTGTCAGTAACCTTGCACAAGGGGGCCATCCCCAGCCCTGAAAGAAGCCGTTCAGTGTCCAGATGATCAGTAGGGCAGAAAATGATGAGCAAAAAGCGAACATAATGTTCAATGCGCCTGTCATCATTAATCCAGCACCCATAAACCAGCGATAGCCGGTGCGATCATGAAATACACCGGAAACAAATTTTGAGCCGCCATAAGCCAGATAAAACAGACTGGTTATCCAGCCGATATCTCCTTTATCTAGCCCTAATTCCAGCTGCATAACTGGCATGACAAAATTGAAGCTTTTTCGCGTCAGATAAAATGCGGCATAGCCAATGATCATGGAAATCAGCAAACGGCTACGCCAGTAGCGATAGTGTTGTGAGATCTGTTCCTGGCTGGTGGCTGGCATGGGCGATTCCTCCATGAAAAGAGAATGTAAAGAAAAATTAATGAAAATGGATGGGGTAAGGTTTTAGGTAACTAAGAATAATTCTTAGTTACGTCTAATTTTCATCAGAATTTGTGGGCAGGTTAACAATTATGCGTGTGCCGTTATCATTGCTTAACTGCCAGTCTCCGCCTAGCGCCCGGATACGTTCTTCAATGCCTTGAAGACCAAAGCCGCTTTTCCTTTTATCTTCAGTGATACCGATTCCGTTATCACTGATTCTGAGTTCAATCACATCTCTGCGTTGTCGCAACGTAATATTGATTCGGCTAGCGTTAGCATGTTTACTGATATTGTTCAGCAATTCCTGAACCAGACGATAAAGGGTAAAAACCACCGTTTCATTCGCTGGATTTTGGGTGAGCAGGTAATTCAACTGGCAATCAATATCCTGCTGTTTGAATGCGAATTCATTGATCAGATGGTGGAGTGCTTTTTCTAAAGACATCTCTTCCAGAACCGGAGGTCGCAATTGGCGCAGTAATTGACGGGTGGATTGATGAATTTGTTGAGCCAGATGATTGATCTGCTCTGCGATCATTTCTGTTGCTGGGGAAGTGGCAGTCCGTTTTACTAACGTTGCCTGAATCTGAATGGCAGTAATATTCTGACCAATTTCATCATGTAACTCGCGGGCAATACTTTTACAGACATCCTCTTCTGTATGAACTAGCTTCTTCATCAGGATATGGCGGGCGGTTAGCTCCTGCTCCAGTCGTTCACGATAGCGTTGCAGGTTTTCGGCGAGTTGCTGCTGACGGCTGATAGCTATCCCAAGCCCGATTCCCAATAGCGCTTGAATGGTCAGGAACATTTCCAGTTCACCTAAATCGTCAAAAGCCCCGTTGAATTGCCGGGCTGATGTGATCATCAGACTGCCCAATAAAGCAGCCAGTACGCCACCTTGCCAGCCATAACGATAGGCCATAAATACATTGGGGATAAATATCAGTATTACCAAAAGACTCTCAATTTCTGGTGATATAAAGATCTGGGCACTCAGCCCTAGCAAGCAGAACAGGCAGCACCACATCAGCAGGGAAGTGCGTAACTGTGGATCAGAATAGTCAGAATCCAGCATATTTCTCAACTGTTGCTGACGCAGATATTCATAGATCAGATAAACAAAAGGTGACAGCAAAACACCACCCGTTAGTGAGGTAAGAAATAAGTGGTTGGTTCCGGCGGTCAGAGTCAATCCCAAACAGGCTGCCTGTAATACACTGTTGGTGGCGATGCCTGCCAACAGAATAGAGAGCCGTTGCCAATACAAGGTATAGCGCCACCAGATCCGCTGGACCATAAAAGTGGGTATCAGGCTGAGAAATGGCGATAACAGCATGATATTGTCAGTAATAAGCTGTTCGCTGCCGAGCCATAGTAAGATGATAACCTCAGTGACTAATAAGGTTGGCAGGTAGCGACGGCCCAGTAGAATAAACAGTGCCAGCCGTAATCCTTGTGGCAGAAGCAATGTGGCTTGTTGCCCGTTATCATTCAGGTAGAAACTGATGGTCCACAGAGCAAGCCAGCTCAGTGAATAGAAAATCAGCAAAAACAGTGATAACAGGCTAAATCGTAGTCCAACGCTCATGGGTTCCCCGTTAGAATCTGGTGTTGCAGGGCGTAATGAACCAGATCGATAGTGCTATCGCACTGTAATTTGCCAAGAATGTTGGCCCGATGAACATGAACGGTTTTGGGGCTGAGGCTGAGTTGCTCTGCGATAGTTTTAACATTGATGCCATTGATAAGCAGATCAAATATTTCTCGTTCTCTGAGGGTCAGAACTTGCAGCGCTTTAATATCTTGTGGTGTCTGACGCAGTGCTTTCAGCGCATCAGCACACAGATAGCAACCGCCTTTATGGACGGAGCGTACTGCCTGCACCAACTCTTCCGGGCCACATCGTTTGGTGAGATAGCCGCAGGCACCGGCATCCAGCGCACTTTGTACAAATGCCGTGGTGTCATAAATACTGAGAATAATGGTACGGAAATCGGGCCGTTTTTGCCGTAACCGGGTCAGCAAGTGCAAACCACTTTCATCCGGCATCGCGATATCCATCACTGCAACATCAATAGGATTCCTGAGTAAATCCAGCCAGGCTTCGTTGGCGCTGCTATATTGCCCGGTAATTTCAAGATCATTTTCAAGAGCCAGTAATTGGGCAAAGCCGGAACGGACAACTACGTGGTCGTCAATAAGTGCAATTCTAATCATAATTTTTGTTATTAATCATAAACACAATAACTTACATGATGTGCAGGAAAGGCAGGTTGTGCAAATTAATCAACTAAATCTGCAAGAAAGCTAACAAATTTAGTAAATTGTTGGGTGATAATTGAATAGATTCAGTGGAAGAGCGGGTTTGTTAGCCTTGAGTTTGTGATCAACCTACATAACGTTGAGTTTGACATCCACCCCCCCCTCGTACTTGGTGACTCAGGCGAGGGTAGGTGACAATCTGATTGCTCAGGTGCCGGGTTCCTGCTGCTAGCAGCTCGAACCTGTGTGGATTGCTGTACTGATTTATCCCTCACGATGCTGTGAAAATAATTACAGCGGGAGGTCACCGATAAAATAGGGGATCAACTTAGTCGATATTGTAATAATATTCTGATTGATTTATTTAGCCTTATTCTTGGGCGGTTGACCTCCTGATAATAAAACTATTTATGTCCTGTTTTAACTTGTATAAGCGCATTTATTCTTATTTTCTTAACCTAATTGATAATCATTCTTTTTTTACCTTTATTTTATTATCGATTGTCAGTATGAAGATAATGCGTCTTATTCGTTGTTATAAAATAGCTCATTGTAAGATAAAGGTAATGATATTTACATCATCACTGAACTGTCCTGACATAATAGAATTTTCTATCCCTGCCATTTTGTGAAAATAAATGCAACTCTTTTGTTTAACAAATGCCGCATCGTTTAAGTTAGGTTTATATATTGTGTACCCTATATTGAGTTCTTTGGTTTTTATATCCGATTTAGATTAAACAAAAAGTGCTTTATGGCAAAAAATAGCTTGATTTTATGTCAAACTGTTTAGAAAATCGCCTTGGTTAAGAAATGACTCGTTTGGTCAATTTGAATATTTGTTTGAACGCACCTTGTCGGTTTCTCTTATTTTATGCCCGGCTAATGGCCTGTTCGGAAATAGCGGGTTCCGATTTTTCATTTCTGAAATTTGTGATGACATGACACTCATGTCTTTCGTTCTATTTTATTATTGAGGAGCGGCTTGTGATACCGAGCTTTCAAAACGAAATGTCCCCATCTCGTATTCATAATATTCAA